>NZ_KB235896.1:1313402-2513402 GCF_000332135.1 Anabaena sp. PCC 7108 | reverse complement strand
TGCTAAAGCAAAACTTAATCCTGCTGCTACATCTTGATAACTTTCATATCCTACCACCAACATCAATGGTATAGCAGGATCTAGATTCATATTTTGGGCAACTTTTTCAGGTTGAAATGGTTTTTGAAATGCTAAATTATTAACAACAAAAATACAACTGACGATACCAACTAGTAAAAAGATAAATTTGGGATTTTTTTGGGAATTTTTCATTTTTACCGAGCTGGCTGCTAAGAGAGAGCAAAAGCTAGGATAATAGACAAAGCTATAACGGGGAACAACAGTAATGTCTTTACCTAATAAATAAGCAATAAAGAAAAATTGTAATAATACAAAAAAAGTAAAACTTAAAAGAGTGAATGTAGATAAATGAGTTGTACTATTAGACCAGAGTAACTTTAAATTAGGAAATACTTTTAAACCCACCCAAATTGTAAACATTACCATTAAAAAACCACAAATAACTGCAATTGGTAGAGGCTGATTTTCCACTGGGAGAGTAATGATCATCAATACCCAATGCATGAGAATTTGATAAATGGGTTCAATATGATGGGGAGAAGGTAACCAATTAGTTTCTGATTTGCGAAAATGGCTAAATATAACCACTAACCAAGGAATAAAGCTAATCAGAACACTGGTGATAGAAGTAATTAAATACAACCAGATTTGGGGTAATTTTCGGATATTTGCTTTATCCCGATAAATTAATGCTAATAGTGTAGCCAGTTCAGAGATAAATGCGATTACGAAAAAGTAGTGAACATAAAGAGCAATACTATTAACAATTGCCCATAATGACCAAATCCACAATCTTAGATGTTTATTCTCGAAGATATCTTTTTGAATTTGGATGAGCAAGAATAATGATAAGATAATTAGAAACATAGGTAAACTATAGTGCCTTGCTTCTTGAGATAGGTAAACAGCAAAGGGAGATAACGCCATGAAGAATGCTGCCATAATTCCAGATGTGGGAGAAAAAGCAACTCTATTCAGACCATAAATAGCGATAATAGCAGCGACACCAAATAAAGCTGGAAGCGATCGCAATTTCGTTACCCAATCTGCACCCACAGTGATCCAACCTAACCAACTGTACATTCCGCAAAAAAACAGCGGTGGATGGGTAGAATAATTAGCAAGATTTTCGGCAATTTGAGCGCAACTAACCCCTGGCTGAAAAGTAAAAATGTCCTGAACCTGGTTAAGAGGAAAGATGACATCCAAAGGTAAATTATAGTAATTTTTACCTAAACTGAAAATAGCAGTAATAATTTCATCCATCCACAAGGGTTTTGAGCCTAAATGCCAAAAACGCAAGATAGCACCCAGAGCGATCGCACTAGCTAAACCTAGATAATGTAGAAAAATTCTGCGATTTCTCATTGCTGACTTGAAGATTGGCAACTAAAAATACACATAAATAATAAATCAATATTGTTCATATCTGCGCTGTAATAATTGAAATAAAAGTCTAAATTTTATATGTCTCAAGATAATTTTACGGTTACAGTTTCTCCAGAACCTCAAATGGAAGAGGTGTTTCAGTCATCACCTGTTACTAAATTACAAGATAACATTGTAGCAATTCGCGCCACACTGCGACCCGGACAAAAGCAAATGGCTGACTGGGAATCTGGTTCATTGGCTGTATCTGCTGTTCCTGGTGCTGGTAAATCTACAGGGATGGCCGCAGCAGCAGCAATTGCCATTGCGCGTCAGTATGAGCGTTCCCGTTCCACAAACAGCAATTATCGACGACAGTTGGTAGTTGTTACCTTTACCCGTTCTGCTGCTGCTAATCTTAAATTAAAAATCCGTAAATATTTACGAGATGATTTATTTTTACCGCAAACAGGCTTTGCTGTGCATACTTTACATGGTTTAGCTTTAGATATTGCGATTCGTTATCCTGATTTATCAGGTTTGCAGTTAGAAAATATCACATTAATTACACCAAACCAAACTCACCGCTTCATTCGCACCGCTGTAGAACAATGGATTGCTAACCATCCCGAAAGTTATGGGCGTTTACTCAAAGGGGAACAATTTGATGGAGAAGAAACAGAAAAATTACGTCGTCAGTCAGTACTGCGAACAGAAGTATTGCCAGATTTAGCTTATACCGTTATTCATGAAGCTAAAAGTTCAGGAATTCTACCAGAAAAGTTGCAGATGTGGAGTCAAAAAACCACAGATAAATATGGAATTTTGCAAATAGCAGCAGGGTTATATGAGCAGTATGAAAATTTGATGCGTAGCGGAAAATCGTCGGAGATATCACCAGAGTTTATTGACTACGATGATATGATTTTAGCCGCTTTGCGAGTTCTCGAAAATGATAGCGCCCGACGCATTGAACAGAATAAAGTTTTCGCTGTATTTGAAGACGAAGCCCAAGATTCTAGCCCATTGCAAACTCAGTTATTAGAAATATTAGCGAGTGAAGCAGATAGGGAGAATTTAAATAAATCAGCACTGAACTTAATCAGAGTTGGTGATCCTAATCAGGCGATTAATTCAACTTTTACACCTGCTGACCCAATTTATTTTCGGGACTTTTGCGAAAATTGCCACAAGCAAGAAAAACTAGCAACAATGGATCAAGCAGGTCGAAGTACACAAATCATTATTGATGCAGCTAACTTTGCTTTGGAATGGGTAAATAATCAAGAGTTCGCAAAAAATAAATATGGACAAACACCATTTATCAACCAAAAAATTCAACTAGTTAATCAAACAAACGGAAATCCTCAACCAGTAGGAAGGGGATTAGAACTTTATATTCCCCGTGATATTTATCAAACAGTTGAATTACTTTCCCAAAGAGTAATTGAGTTATTTACAGAAAAATCTGATTCCTGTGCGGCGGTGTTAGTGCGAGAAAATCGCCAAGGAAGATGGTTAGCTGAAGCCTTAGAACCGATATGTAAAGAGCATAACATTCAACTTTACGACGTGGGAGAAAGAGAACGACGTTCTCATGTACCCCAAGAAATTTTATCATTATTGCAATTTTGCGATCGCCCTCATTCCCCCGGAAAACTCAAAGCCGCCCTTGAGGTATTAGTCCAACGTCAATTAATTCCTACCCAAGACATCAATACCCTGGCTAGTCTCCCAGAAGAATTTTTATATCCTAGCCCCTTAGCCGCACCCCAAACAGATATAGTCCAAAAAGCAGCTCATCTTTGTCGTAGTTTACTCCGCGCCCGTTTAGAACTGCCTTTGTATCAGATAATTTCCTTTTTAGCCTTAACTCTAAATTATGACCAAGCCGAATTAGCAACCGCTGACAAACTGACAGAACGAGTAAATCAGCAACTATTTGGTAACACCTCAATGGCAGCGATGTTATCAGCTTTAAGTGAAATTGTCAGTTCTGAAAGATTTGAACCAGTAGACACAGAAAATCTGGAAGAACAATACACCAAAAAAGGTCAATTGACAATTATCACCATGCACAAAGCTAAAGGACTAGATTGGGATTATGTGTTTTTGCCCTTTTTGCACGAAAATCTCATTCCCGGTAAATTATGGGTTCCTCTCCAAAGCAAATTTCTAGGTGATTTTACTTTATCAGAAGTTGCCCGCGCCCAAATTCGCGCCGCCCTCCATAAAAAAGCAGAAGATATACCTGATATTAGCCAAGCTTGGGAACAAGCCAAACACTTAAAAACCGCAGAAGAATATCGTTTACTCTATGTTGCCATGACCAGAGCCAAGCAGTTGTTATGGATGTCTGCGGCTCAACAAGCACCATTTACTTGGAATAAACCCCATAATTTACAAGCTTCAGCCCCTTGTCCTGTATTTGCAGCTTTAAAGCGTCAGTTTCCTAAAAATGTAGTTGCTATTTAGGGCTTGCTGATAGCGTAGCGTAAGCCATAAAAGTTGTCTGTGAGGGTAGGGAACAGGGAACAGGGAACTCTTAACAGTTTCAGCCATCTGGATATCCTCAATTTCCCAAATCCGACCAAGGAAAATGCACCAATTTTGAGACACCATAAGCCCAAATCTTGCACTTTCTTGTTTTAAAAATCCGCAAAACCCTTATTAATAAAAGGTTTCATCCTTATTTAGCAAGCCCTATTTAAATTTAAAATTTTGAATTTTGAATTTTGAATTGCTTAATTGGCGATTGCTATATTTTTTTGTGGCGTTGTATCATTGCGGAATGATTGGAGAATCTACATCAATATATACAGGACTTACGCAACTGGCACATTGGTAGGGTGCGTCAGATATCAACAATCTGTTTATTTGCTGGATTTATGCGGTCTGACGCACCCTACAACAGATTTTTAGTGTGACACTTGCGTAAGTCCTAATATACTCAAAACCGTTAGGATATGGACTTTTGTCAAATCACGAAAAAACCAGATTTGTAAGGGTTTAGCACTGCTAAACCCCTACCCGCAGAATCAAATAATTAAGCCGTGTTGAGTATATAATCACCGCGTCAGCCTCAATTATCCCCTTAGCAACGCCGGAAAGTTTTAAGGTAGTTTAGCTCTAAACAGCCGCATCCCATTCGCCGTTACCAACAAGGAACTGCCGGTATCAGCTAAAACTGCAACTGCTAAACCGACAAACCCGAATGTGGCTAAAAGTAAAAATAGTGCTTTTGTTACCAACGAAAAGACAATATTTTGTTGAATTATCTTGACGGTACGGCGACTCAAATCAACAGCTGTAGCGAGTTTTCTTAAATCACCACTAACTAGTACAACATCAGCTGTTTCCAACGCCATATCTATTCCACCTACCGCAAAGCTGATATCCGCAGCCGCCAAAGCTGGAGCATCATTTATACCATCACCTACCATACCCACAATCCCAGAACGGCGCATTTGTTGAATTATTTGCAGTTTATCTTCTGGTAATAGTTCTGCTTTATACTCTTGAATATCCAGCTGTTGAGCAATTTGCTGGGCAACCTGAGTGCGATCGCCTGTTAACATGACTAAATGTTGTAATCCTTGCTTTTTCAACAATCGTACAGTTTCCCCAGCCTCCAAGCGTAAACCATCAGCTAGGGATATCACTCCTAATAAACCCTGACTATTACCGACTAAAACTGGAGTTTGTCCCAAATTTTCTATCTCACCCAAAAGAGATTTCGCAGCTAGTGATAAACTGATGCCTTGATCCACAAATAACCGCCGATTGCCCACAAAATACTGCTTTTCGCCAACATTTGCGGCAATACCTCTACCAGGATAAGCTGTAAAATTCTGGGGATTCTCTAACTCTATTCCTTGCTCTCTGGCTTTTGCAACTATCGCCCTAGCTAAAGGATGTTCAGATTGTTGTTCCAAAGCAGCGGCGATGAATAATATCTGCGTTGCACTCGTTTCCCCCAATTCCTTAACCTGAAGTACTACGGGTTCACCTTGGGTCAATGTTCCCGTTTTATCAAAAGCAAGACTGGTGAGTTTTCCCGCAGTTTCCAAGCTATTACCACCCTTGAATAATATGCCTTGACGGGTGGCTGCACCAATAGCACTGACAATGGATACGGGGGTAGAAATCACCAATGCACAGGGACAAGCAATTACTAATAAAACTAGCGCTCGATAAAGCCAAACATTAAAGGATTGACCAAATACCAAGGGCGGAATTAAGGACAGAGCGATCGCACTGACAATGACAATGGGTGTGTAAACTTCGGCAAACTTATCTACCCATTGCTGGGAAGGTGCGCGGCTTGATTGGGCAACTTCGACTAAATGAACAATTTTCGCCACTGTTGTGTCAGCAGCAGTATGTGTGACTTTTACTTCTAAAAAGCCAGTTTGATTTAATGTTCCCGCAAAAACGCGATCGCCTATTTCTTTATCTTCAGGAATAGATTCTCCTGTAATTGGTGATTGGTCAATTGCTGAATTTCCAGATACTACCACTCCATCTAAAGCAACTCGCTGTCCTGGACGAATTGTCAGAATTTCCCCAACTTGAATTTCTTCAACCCGCACACTTACTTCCTGAGAACCCCGCTTCAGGGTTGCAGTCGGTGGAGTCAAATTCATCAAGTTACTAATAGCATTGCGGGTACGACTGAAGGTGAAAATTTGCAGCGTTGTCCCCAAGGAAAATAGAAAAATCACCAACGCCGCCTCAAACCAGTCTCCTAAAATTACTGCACCAATCACCGAAATTGTCATCAGCAAATTCATATCGGCACGGCGCAAGCGTAACTCCATCAGACCTGCTCGTGCAATAGGAAATCCAGCTACGATAATACCAACGCCATAAAAAGCTCGTACAATCCAAATCGGTAGCGCCAAATACTGAGTTATCAAACCCAGAACTAAACCCACTCCTGCTAAAATTACACTTAATCCTCGGCGGTTGTGAATCCAGAACTTCCAATTTGTCGGGTCTGTATTCTGAGTTTGCTGGCGAACTGAATGAGGGTGTTGGTGTTCGTGCTTGTGGTCATGAGAATGGGAATGGCTGTGATTTGTGGAAGCCTCATCACTTTGCTCAACTGTGTAACCTAAAGCTTTAATCCGGTTATAAATTGCCGTTTCATTAATTTGCTGAGGGTTATAGGATATTTCCGCTCTTTGGGTGGCAAAGCTGACCGATACCTCCAAAACACCTGCTATCTCCTGCAAACCAACCTCAACAGTCTTAGCACAACTACCGCAATCCATGCCGCCAATCATAGTTTGTAGGCTTTGAGTTGAAGCCACATCGACATGATGATCGTGGTCGTGAGAGCATGAATTACTGTGATTATGGGTAGCCGCTTCATGACTCTGCTCAACTGTGTAACCTAAAGCTTTGATGCGGTCAAAAATTGTTTTCTCAGTGACTATCTGTGGGTCGTAGGATACTTTAACTTTTTCTGTCCCAAAGCTCACAGATACTTCCGTCACGCCGCTTAACTGCTGCAAGCTGACTTCAATTGTCTTAGCACAACTTCCGCAGTCCATGCCACCAACCTGCAAAGCTTGAGTTTTAATTGAGGGAGTTTGAGTCATAGCAGCTTTACAAAAAAGGCTACAAAGTTAACTGTCAATATTCTAATACAACAATTGAACAACTGTTCAACTATTTAATCAGTACATTTTTAGTTAATATGAATATTGATATTGATTACCATTGCTGCGAACCAAAAAGTGATGAATAAGCGAAATTCAAAGTCAGAAAACGAGTTACTACAAAGTGCTGATGCCACGCCCACTTGTGAAACTCATTTGATACATCTAGATAATGTCCGCTTAACTCAGTCACAAATCCTACCTACAAATAAAGCGCAGCTGATGGCAGAAATCTTTGGGGTATTAGCAGATCCAAACCGTCTGCGTTTACTATCTGCTTTAGCAAACCAAGAATTGTGTGTTTGCGATTTAGCAGCGTTGATGAAAATGAGTGAATCAGCAGTTTGTCATCAACTAAGATTATTAAAAGCCATGCGTTTAGTCAGCTATCGTCGAGAAGGACGAAATGTTTATTACAGTTTGGCTGACAGCCACATTATTAATTTATATAGTTCTTTAGCAGAACACTTGGATGAAGTTTAGATTTTAGATTTTAGATTTTCAATTGCTTAATCTTTATCTGTGTTTATCTGCGTTTATCTGCGTTTATCTGCATTTATCTGCGTTCAATTATTATTGATACTGTATTCTATGCAGCTATTAATTTGGTAATAGCAATACCCTGTCCAAATTGGGAAAAGCCTTGATTTGTAGGTTGGGTTGAAGGATGAAACCCAACCCATTTGTTGGGTTGCGCTATCGGTTAACCCAACCTACAGAAAATGGACAAGGTATTGTAATAGGTAATTGATATTTTCAATTACCTTACCGAGAATTACTCTGCTTGTTCAGTGATAATTGCACTTGCTTGAGTACTGGCAATTTTTTCAGCTTGCAAAATGGGAGTATTCGCAACAGAATTATTTGCTAAGGTAAACAACGGATTTGACAAAATTCCCGCTACAGTAGTAGCGATTAAAGTTGCTATCAAACCCACTTGTAAAGGTCTAAACCCAGGTAAATTCCAACGGATTTCGGGATAATTTTTCACCACGTCGGACATTTCTTGGGGTTCTTTGACTACCATCATCTTAACTACACGAATGTAGTAGTAGATGGAAACAACGCTGGTAACTAAGCCCAGCAAGACTAACCAGTAAAGACCGGCTTGCCAACCTGCCCAGAATAGGTAAATCTTCCCAAAAAACCCTGCTAGTGGGGGAATACCACCCAAGGATAAGAGAGAGATGCTTAATGCTAAAGTGAGAAGTGGGTCTTTTTGATACAAACCTGAGTATTCGGCTATTTGGTCAGTTCCTGTCCGCAAAGAGAACAGAATCACGCAAGTAAAGCCGCACAGGTTCATGAACAGGTAAACCAGTAGGTAAAATATCATACTGGAATATCCGGCATCAGTCCCAGCAATTAAGCCAATCATCACAAAACCTGCTTGGGCAATGGATGAATAAGCTAACATCCGTTTCATGCTGGTTTGGGCTAGAGCAACGACGTTACCCAACACCATACTCAACACTGCAAGGGCAGTGAAAACAAACCTCCATTCGTCAGCGACGAGGGGGAAAACTACCGTCAATAAGCGGATAGCGAGAGCAAAACCTGCTGCTTTGGAACCAACGGATAAAAAGGCGATTACTGGGGTGGGAGCGCCTTCATAAACGTCTGGTGTCCATTGGTGGAAGGGGGCAGCGGAGATTTTGAAACCAATACCTGCAATCACGAAAACGAGGGCAATTACAAAACCTAAAGATTGACTGACGTTAGCGGCAGCGATACCATTAGCGATCGCACTCAGTTCTGTTTGTCCACCGGATAAACCATACAGCAGTGATACACCGTACAAAAATACTGCTGTACTGGAAGCTCCAATTAACAGATATTTCAGCGCTGCTTCATTAGAGCGAGGGTCACGCTTGGTATAACCTGTCAACAAATAAGAGGAAATACTCAGTGTCTCTAGGGAGATGAAAATCATCACCAACTCACTAGCACCGGATAAAAACATTCCTCCCAAAGTCGCAGTCATCAAAATGGCGATGAATTCTGCTAACGCGGTGCCACTCTGCTCAATGTAGCCAATTGACATCAGTATTGTGACAACGGCAGACAGAGCAATGATACCGCGAAAGATAATACTGAGGTCATCTCCATTAAAGCTACCAGTAAAGCCGATAGGATTGGTAGCATCCCATTGGAAGCATAGGGCGACAATTGCAGTTAGCAAACCTGCGATCGCTAGATATCCAATCCAGCGTGAAGATGTACGCCCCAAAATCAAATCCACAATCAAAACCCCCAAGAGGGTGATAATTACAATCCCCTCTGGTAAAATCGTTCCAGCATTTAACTGGGATGCAATATTAGCAAAATCCATGAGTTGTATAGGTTCTGGCGATTAGATATTAAGGCTAACTCTGTTCATTCTATCTATAGTTCTTAACCAAAATTGCATTTATCCGTATATTTTAAACTCTCAGATGCTGGTTAGAGATTCAACATAAATAATTGTAATTATATACATAGAGATACACAATGCTTTATTGTGGCCATAAACATTGAAAAATTTCTCTCAACTAGTTAAATTTTTCCACATCTATCCTCACGTCACTGACTGTTCTATTGTGGGTAAGAACACCTGAAATTTTGTCCCTTTACTTACCTGACTCGATACTTGCACAAAGCCGTCGTGATTCTTGATAATACCTAAAACCGTTGACAGCCCTAGTCCTGTACCTTTGCCAATTTCTTTAGTTGTAAAAAAGGGATCAAATATGCGCTCTAAAAATTCTGGAGGAATTCCCGTTCCTGTATCTGAGATAGTAACAACGATGTAGCTTCCTGTTTTGGCATCAAGGTGCATTTGGGCAAAGGTTTGGTCAATTATGCGGTTTTCGGCTGTGATTGTGAGAATACCACCATTGGGCATAGCGTCACGGGCATTAACTACCAAATTCATAAATACCTGATCTAGTTGGGTAGGATTGGTTCGCACCATCCACAAAGTGTTTATAGGAATATCAATACGAACTTCAATAGATTTAGGAAATGTCTGGTTGATGACTTTCAGCAATTCTTGGAGCAAATATCCAGGGTTTAAAAGGATGCGTTTTCCTTCAGTACCATGAGCAAAGGTGAGAATTTGTTTAACTAAGCCAGCACCACGCTCGGCACTGGTTTCTATAGTTTTGAAAAGTTCTAGATTCTGCCGATCAGCATTTTTGAATCTTGAAGGCAAAAATTGGGCAATCATCAGAATGGGAGCAAAGACGTTGTTGAGATCGTGAGCAATGCCACTAGCTAGAGTTCCTATACTCTCCAACCGTTGAGAGCGGTAAAATTGTTGCTCTATTTGTTTTTTCTCGGTGATGTCGGTGTTGACTGCGAGAATGGATTGGGGTTTTCCAGATTCATCGCGTACCAATGTCAAACGACTAGCAACGATAATTTCTCTACCAGTTTTGGTGATTTGCTCTAACTCACCTTGCCAAGAACCTTGTTCGATAGTAGCCTTTAGACCTGCTTCCAGTGGCAATAATGATTCTTTGTAGAAAAGTTGATGAGTTGTTTTACTTAAGCTTTCTTCGGTCGTCCAACCATATAAGCGTTCAGCCCCTTGGCTCCAAAATAAAATCTGGTTTTCCAAATCGCAGACAAAAATAGCATCAGTAGCAACATCAATTAAAGCCGCTTGTTCACGGATTTTCCGTTCCGCCTGTTTGCGATCGCTAATATTTCGGAACAGCCAGCGTAAACTAGTTACTTTGCCTGTGCGATCGCGTTCAATAACTGCCGTCACTTCAGCCGGAAAGTCTGTGCTACCTTCATTGTGAAATATGTGTAACTCGGTGATGCGGATTTGACCTTCCTGTTGCAACTGCAACTTTAAGCTGCGAAAGTTTTGCCGTTCCTGTGGATGCACAAACACAGTCAGTGGTTTGCCAATTAGATAAGAATGACGGACATTGAGTAACTGAGCGGCAACATAGTTCGCTTCTTGGATTAAACCATCCACACCAGTAACTAAATAAGCATCGGGGGCAAAGTTGAATAAATCTAGGTATCGTTGGCGTTCAGCATCTACTTGCTGACGGGTAGCGATTAATTCCTCATTTTGTTGTTGTAGTTCTTCTACTAAGACGTTTAATTCTTCTAAAGAAATAGAAATTTCGGTGATCGCTTCACTTAATAGAACTGCATGAGAATCTTGCGATCTACGTTGCTCTTCTGGTTGATTGGCACGTTTTAACAGGTTATCTAGTCTTGTTTGCGCGATCGCCATCAGTTGTTCTAGATTTTGTTGTGTCATGATCAAAATGCTTCTATGGTTTAAGTCGATTGGCGCAAAAAAACCAAACTATGTGAAGAAAGATGACCTACGCTAAGTACTAGGACAGAATTAATTACACAATGTCATTGCGAATGGAACGCAGTGGAATGACGCAATCGCAAGGGCTGGGATTGCTTCGCTTCGCTCGCAATGACTGTAAATATTTTTGTCCAATTACTTAAAATCCTCTTTCCCCCTCCTCTCTGCCCCATCTTGAGCCTCCCCGCGTCTCCGCGTCTCCGTGTCCCCGCGTCCTCTTCCTCCCCATCTCCCCATCTCCCCATCCCCGCGTCCCCCTACCCCCTGCCTGATCCTAAGATAAATACGCCGACCTACTGATTCTGCTGCCTTCGTTCTTCAATATCTTCGCTCGACATCATACTGTTAACTGCTTCTACATCTGCTATCATCAAAACTGCTCCTTTCATATCTGTACCCAACATAGGAGTAATAGAAACGTAACATCTGATTTGTCTACCCCGACGGTTGAGCGCATTTAAAACCATTTCTTGAAATCCTTGTTTGTTGGAGAGAGTATCAAGAATGGGAGAGCGCAATTGCTCGATTGGTAAACCAATATCAAGGCTAAACAAGGAATGACCCAATACTTCATCGGTTCGCAACCCCCACATATCTTCGAGAAAATGATTCCAAACCAAAATAGTGAAATTTTGATCAATAACTAATATGCCTGTTTGTAGACTTCTGAGGATGCTGACTAAAACAACATTCGTTTTGTTTAGTTCTCTAGTCTTCTGGTTTAATGCGTCATTGATGGACTGTAACTCTTCGTTAGTAGAATTGACTTCTTCGTTCATTGTCTCCAATTCTTCATTAGTAGACTGGAGTTCTTCATTTGTTGTCTCTAATTCTTCATTAGTAGACTGGAGTTCTTCGTTTGTTGTCTCTAATTCTTCATTAGTAGACTGGAGTTCTTCGTTTGTTGTCTCTTGTTCTTGTTTAGAACGTTGTAGCTCTTCTTGAAGGTGAATATAACTAGTAACATCATCAAAGGTTATACTCACACCTAAAATTATATCATTAGTATCTAATAAAGGTTTAACTCGCACATCTAGAGATTGAATTTCAGTATTAGACAAATATCTCGTTACATTAGGTACGAATACGAAATGGCGCTCGTTATAAACCTGTTCAATCAGCGATCGCAATTCTAGGGGACGGTAAGATATTTCCAAATCTTGAAAAGGGCAATTTAAATCTTTATTTGAGAGATTGAATAAAATCTTGGACTGTTCGTTGAACATCACTAATCTATTATCAGTATCAACGACTATTTGAGCGATGGGTGTAGCATCAAAAGCTAAATCCCGCAGACGCACTTGCTTAGATAAAAAATAGCTCGATTCCTCTTGTCCCGAATTGGCCATAAATAAGGGACGATCACGCAGATTAGGTTGTGATGCTTTAGTAAAAATACGGTTCTTTAAGTCTAAAGGTGTAAACAGATTAGGATACATCAACAACATTTCCGCTTTACCCAAAAACAGATAACCTGTGTCTTTCAAGGCAAAATGAAACCCTCTCAGAATCCGCCCCTGAGTTTCCGAATTAAAATACATCAAAGTGTTGCGACAAACCAACAGGTCTAAGCGAGAAATTGGGGCATCTTGCAGCAAGTCATGACGACCAAAAATTACAGTCCGGCGTAAATCTTGCTGAAAGACATAACGATTATTGATGACTTCAAAATATTTTTTCTGTAGGTGCTGTGGTACTAGATGGATATCTTTAGCTGAATATGTAGCTTGCCGCCCTTGGTTGAGAGCTTCTTCATCTACATCAGTAGCATAGATTTTGACTCGATGGCGAAATTCCTCGAACCCCAACATTTCCGTCATCAGCATGGCGATGGTGTAAGCTTCTTCACCAGAAGCACAACCTGCACTCCAAATCCTAATTTTGTCAGTTTTTTTCTGGCCTTGGATGATATTAGGCAAAACTTTCTCAACTATGGCTTCCCAAGCTAAGGGATCGCGAAAAAAACTGGTGACATTGATTAAGATAATATTAAACAAATAATTGAATTCCTCTGGATGTACTTCTAAATAGTCTAAGTAACTTCCAAAGTCTTCTAAATTCAATGATTGCATTCGCTTGCATACACGTCGCATCAAAGTCGAATACTTGTAACCGGTGAAATCAAAGCCCCGATTTTGCCGCAAATATATAAGTAGATTTTCAAATTCAGGATCTTTTTCTATGTAATTCATAAAAACATCCGCAGTCAATCCATCAGTACATAAATCATTACCAGTCAGCGGATAAATTTGATTGTGGTAGATTCATCCTCTTGGTTTATTTTTTTTATTTAAACACCATGCATAACCAAACTCACCAGGGCTGGTGAGATTTCATTTAAGGGCAATATAAAATCCACATTACCACTTTCAATGGCCGAGCCTGGCATTCCAAAAAATTCAGCCGTGTTTTCATCTTGAACAATGACAGTACCCCCCTTTTTTTTCACTGCTTGTACTCCCATCGTTCCATCATTACCAGTACCAGTTAAGACAACAGCAATGGCACGGTTTTTGTAACTATCTGCAACTGATTCAAATAATAAATCAGCCGAGGGACGCAAGAAGTGTACCAATTCTGACTGTGATAAAGAAAGTGTGCCGTCACAGTTAACTAGCAGGTGGTGGTCGGGAGGAGCAAGATAAACTGTTCTTGGGGTAAGCTGATCTCCTTCTTCTGCTTGCTTGACTTGCAACGCGGTACGTCGATCCAGAATATCAGCCATGAGTGAAGGATGACGGGGAGCGAGATGTTGCACAATAGCGATCGCAGCTGTAAAATCTGCGGGTAATGTCGATAGTACGGCACTCAAAGCATTTAACCCACCTGCGGATGCTGCCATGGCCACAATATCAAAGGCGGCGTTATTAAAGTGGGGTAGATTATTCTCGGCATTGTCTGCCATTTTTTCAATCTTCTTTAAATATTACTGCCAACTATAGGAATCATATTTGATATTTGAAAATTTTTAAGCCCACCAAAACCAGTCTTAGGTGGGCATTGCCCACCCTACGTATATTTTAAAAATCAAATATTAATTCTATATATAGCCATCTTAAATCATTTATGAGAAAAAATCATAGTCATAAAGTTTAGTAATGTCAAAAATTTGACCATGAATTGATAGCTCAAATAAAGCCTTGACTTTAAACTGGCCTATGTTGTCACCCAGCTTAAAGAAGCATTTATCTAAGAAGTTGGATATCTTATGGTACGCTATCTGCTTTAGAAGTATCGAGGTAGAGAAGATGACTAAGCTGCGGGTGGGCTTGCTGTTTGGTGGACGTTCTGGAGAACATGAAGTTTCAATAATTTCAGCACGAGCGATCGCTAAAGCCTTAAGTGCAGAAGAAAATAGTAATAAGTACGAAATTCTGCCTTTCTACATTCAAAAAGATGGCTTTTGGCAAGCTGGGGAAACTGCACAGCAAGTTTTAACATCTGGTGTGGCTATGGAAAATCCCGCCGTTACACTTAATTTATGGCAATTTCCACCACAAACGGCAGAAATTGATCTGTGGTTTCCCATTCTCCACGGACCCAATGGTGAAGATGGTACAATTCAAGGCTTACTCACCTTAATGCAAAAGCCTTTTGTGGGTTCTGGGGTGTTAGGTTCAGCTACGGGAATGGATAAAATCGGCATGAAAACCGCTTTTGCCCAAGCGGGACTACCACAAGTAAAATATAAAGCCATAACGAGAGCGCAAGTTTGGTCAAATTCTTGTGTGTTTCCCAAACTCTGTGATGAAATTGAAGCAACATTGGACTATCCCTGTTTTGTCAAACCTGCTAACCTAGGTTCATCGGTGGGAATTACCAAAGTGCGATCGCGCCGAGAATTAGAAGCCGCCTTAGATAATGCCGCCACTTATGATAGACGGATTATAGTAGAAGCCGGAGTTGTAGCCAGAGAAGTAGAATGCGCCGTTTTAGGGAACGATAATCCCAAAGCTTCTGTAATTGGCGAAATTACTTTTGATAGTGATTTTTACGATTACGAAACTAAATATACCGAAGGTAAAGCCGATTTATTCATTCCTGCACATCTTCCAAAAGCAATTGTCGAGCAAATTCAAGAAATGGCATTACAAGCCTTTGCAGCCGTTGACGCTGCTGGTTTAGCGAGAGTAGACTTTTTCTATGTAGAAGCTACTGGGGAAATCTTAATTAACGAAATTAATACCTTACCAGGGTTTACAGCCACAAGTATGTATCCTCAACTTTGGGCAAATACTGGTATTCTCTTTCCCCAACTCGTAGATCAATTGATTCAACTAGCGATAGAAAGACATTCTACTGCCAAAATATAGCAATTGCCAATTTTATGTGAAGCTGCATAGAATCATGAAATTCATTGATTTATCTGCATTTACAGCGCTTCCTGCTGTTATGAGGTACAGGGTTTCATCGCCAAGCCTGTAGGGGCGGGGTTTCCCCGCCCTCGATTGTATTGCATTCGACCGATAACTGCTGTATCTGCGTATTTTTGGAGAAGCCACCCTAAGGATGTCTATATCTGCGGTCAATTAGTCTTGATCTCCTATTCTATGCAGCTTCATCTTAATCGGGTATAGCAACCGCCAAGACTCCGACTTCCTCACCGCGTCTCCCACTCTGCGCGTCCTCTTCTGTCACCTGCTATACAGCCTCGGTTAATATTGACTGTGGCTCTTCTTCTGGTAAACCGTAGATTGATTTGTACAGTTTATCGTATTGCTTGGCAGAACGATACCAACTGAAGTCCTGGTTCATACCGCGTTTTTGTAATTCTTGCCATTGCGGTTTGAAACGGAAACCTTCCCAAGCGCGAATCATGCAGGTAAAAAGGTCTAAGGGTTCATAACGGTCAAAGCAATAACCAGTACCTGCTTCATTTACTGGGTCGTAATGCGATACAGTGTCCACTAATCCACCTGTACGACGGACAATTGGTACAGAACCATAACGCAAAGCCATCATTTGACTGATACCGCAAGGTTCAAAACGGCTAGGCATTAAGAAGGCATCAGTACCAGCGTAAATGCGACGAGAAAGGGCATCGTTATACAGCAAATAAGTTGCCATGCGTCCAGGGTAGCGAGATGCGAGTTGCCACATTTGGGTTTCATAATAGCGATCGCCTGTTCCCAACAAGACAAATTGAGCATCTGTATAAGCCATAAAGCGGTCTAAAATTTGTAAAACCAAATCCAGACCCTTTTGTTCTACCAACCTACTGACCATGCCAATTAAGAAGGCACCAGAGTTAACTTCTAAACCCATTTCTTCTTGCAAAGCAATTTTGTTAGCTTTGCGTTTGTCTAGGGTATCGGTGGTGAAAGTTTGGGTAATGTATTTATCATTTGCGGGGTTATAAACTTCAGTATCTATACCGTTGATAATCCCTGATAACTTACTGCTAATAAAAGACAATAAACCTTCGATTTGTTCTCCGTAAGCAGGTGTTTTAATTTGCTCTGCATAAGTCGGAGAAACTGTATTCACCTTGTTGGCAAACTGCACTGCTGCGGCCATGGTGTTGTGTCCTTGCATATACCAGGGACACCAAGTAATTTTCTCCAAATACCAACGCCACGGACCTTGATATGCCAAGTTATGAATAGTAAAGACAGTGGTGATATCGGGAGATTGGTTTAACCATACTGGCAACATTCCTGTGTGCCAATCGTGACAATGGACAATTTCTGGCTTCCAGTAATTCCAGCAAAATTCCGCTGCACCATTGGAAAATAAGGTAAATCTCCAATCTTCATCTTCTCCACCATAAATCCGGCGGGGTAGAAAGACTGGATGTCCAAATAAATACAAGGGAACATCAGTACCAGGCAGAACACTTTCGTAAACGGCAAACTCCTGGAACATTGCATATCCACGCCATATCGGTTCTTTAGGAACCTCCATTTTGTCTGGGAGAAAGCCATAGTAAGGCAAAAATATCCGGACATCATGACCCATTTCTCTTAAGAATTTGGGTAATGCACCTACAACATCACCCATTCCGCCAACTTTGGCAATGGGGGCAGCTTCTGCTGCAACAAATAAAATTTTCATGGTGATTAGTAATTCGATTTTGGATTTTGGATTTTGGATTTTGGATTGATTAACTCAAATCTCAAATCTCAAATTTTTGTTTTGTCTGTTATCTATTGTGTGTAACCTATCACCTTATGAGCCGCGTTGGATATCGGTAAAGATTTCCTCCAAAATTTCTGTAGCACCTTGTTGCCGTAAAATACTGGCTAGTTCTGCTCCTAATTTTTCGGCATCGGCAGCTGCACCGCTAACAGTATCTTTAACGAGTCGTTGACCATCAACACTAGCAACTAGACCTTTTAGTGTTAATTCATCACCATTAATTTCTGTATTTACACCAATGGGAACTTGACAACCGCCTTCTAGAACTCGTAAAAATGATCTTTCAGCCAAACAGCGATCGCGTGTTTGTGGGTGTTCAATGGCTTTCAGTAAGGCAATTACTTCAGTATCATCAGCCCGGCATTCTATGCCCAAAGCCCCTTGTCCGACTGCATGAAGGGAAATTTCTGGGGGCAAAATTTGGTGAATGCGATCGCTCATTTCCAATCTTTCTAAACCAGCTACCGCTAAAATCAACGCATCATATTCACCTTTATCCAGTTTTTCCATGCGTGTAATTAAGTTGCCCCGTACATCCTTAAATGTAAAATGAGGAAACTTATGGCGTAACTGTGCCAATCTTCGCAAAGAAGAAGTCCCAATTACCGCACCTGCTGGTAAAGTTTCGATTTGCTGACCTTTATGCTTTTCATGCAACACTACAGCGTCTGCGGGGTTTTCCCGTTCTGTAATAGCTGCCAGTGTTAACCCTTCGGGTAAGTTAGTTGGTAGATCCTTGAGGGAATGAACAGCAAAATCAATGTCTTTATTGATCATGCCTAATTCAAGTTCCTTGGTAAATAGTCCTTTATCGCCAATTTTGGCTAATGCTACATCCAAGATTTTGTCCCCTTGGGTAGACATGGTATGGACTTCAAAAGTAATGTCGGGAAAGCTTTTCTGGAGTTCCGCTTGTACCCAGTATGTTTGAACTAAAGCTAGTTGGCTTTTACGTGAACCAATACGAATAGTGCGTGCAGGACTAGAAACTGAAGTCATAAAACTATTTGTCAAACCAGGCAATAAATTAACATCTATCTAGACTACCGCAGGGAGTGACTTACTGGATTAGATCAATCTAATTCTCTGAAGATTTTATTTGCCAGTGGCTTTACATTTATTTACAATTTAGCCAAATTGGCGGAATAGAAATAAAACATAGATACCCGACTTCTCAAAGAAGTCGGGTATCTGGAAATTATGGAAATTATAATATAATCAAGTTAGCAATAATTCGGTTTTAGGAAATTATATGCTTTTACTTCAAGAATTATCTGAATTATTACAAGCAGAAGATCCAGAAGAACGGCAAACTATTACTGGCGTTAATTGGGAAAATTATGAAGCTTTACTCAATGATTTGGGTGACAGTTTACAATATAGAGTTACATATTTAGATGGAGTCATAGAATTAGTGTCACCAAGTCGTCGCCACGAAATTCGCAAAACTGTGATTGGCTCTTTATTAGAAAGTTACTTTCAAGAAAAACGCATTCGTTATTTTCCCCTTGGTTCTACAACCTTCCGCAAACAAGCAAAAAGAGGAGGAGTAGAACCAGATGAATCCTACTGTATAGGTGTAGAAAAGGAAATTCCTGATCTAGCCATTGAAGTTATAGTCACCAGTGGGGGAATTGATAAATTAGAAGTTTATAAAAGATTGGGTGTGACAGAAGTTTGGTTTTTCCAAAACAATCAATTTGCAGTTTACAATTTGCGTGGTGAAAGTTATCAACTGGTTTCAAAAAGTGAACTATTGCCAAACTTAAATTTGACAATCTTGGCACAATATGTAGTAGCAGATGATCCTTTAGATGCGGCCATAGCCTTCCGGGAAAAAATTAGAGAAATAGCAGATTAGATATATCATCACTATGTTTTGTAACTCATTATCAGCGATACTAAAATAGTCTTAATTTTTCTAGTATTTTCCCATGTTCAATATTTTGAAACCCCTGCGTATCTGGGTAATTTGTAGCTTACTGTGTTTGAGTCTTTTCTGGTCACTTCCTGCTCAAGCTGATACCAAAATCGATCCCCAACTAGAACAGCAAGTACTAGAAATTATCCGCAAACACCCAGAGATAATTATCGAATCGGTGCAAACCTATCAACAGGAACAGCAGCAGAAAGTACAGCAAGCAAGGCAAGAATTTCTACAGAATTTCAAAACTAACACAAAAGATGTCATAGGTGATTCACCCACTACAGGTTCGAGTCAATTAAAAACTGTGTTGATAGAGTTTTCTGATTTTGAATGTCCCTATTGTGCAGAAGCACATATAAAACTCAAAGAGTTGTTAGCAAAGTATCCAAATCAATTTACTTTAGTATATAAACATTTGCCATTGAGCCAAATTCATGAGCAAGCTTTACCAGCGGCAAAAGCAGCTTGGGCGGCATTTCAACAAGGTAAATTTTGGCAATATCATGATGCCCTCTTTACTAATCAAAAGCAACTAGGTGAGACTTTGTATTTAGATATTGCTAAAAATCTCAAGTTGGATTTAGCAAAATTTAAAACTGATCAAAATCGAGCTAATCAAGCAATTGAAAAAGACCTAGAAATGGCTTATAAATTGGGACTTGCTGGCACACCTTCCTTCATACTCAATAGTCAGAATTTTTCTGGGCCAGTTCAGCTATCAGAAATCGAGAATATATTGACAAGTGAGAAATAGCACTAGTTTAGCTCAAGTCTATATCAAAGGAGAGATATTTTGATGCGGAGATTCATTTTGAGATTTAATTAAGTGAACTAACATCACACTTTGTCCTGATAGCAGGTAACAGATTTAAACGTCATTTGGCATCTGATAGAGTGGCATATGGCTAAGGCTATGCTAGAGCTATATCTTATGATAAATTTATGTTTTCATCCAACTGACAACCGCTATAGTCAAAATGCCCTTAATTTAGAAAATTGGGGCTTTTTATAACTTGTCTAAATCAAAATGTGAGGTTATTAAATGCGTAAATTAGGATTTTGGATAGTTTTGCCTTTGACTCTGGTAGCTAGTTTTTATGAGCAACTGCTGCAATCTCAACAATCAACAGCACAATTGACTCCAAATATAGTTAAGAATAATAATTCGACTTTGTTCGCGCAGAAAAGTTACTTGTCACCATTAGAACAACAAGTGATTGATGAAACTAACAAAGTTAGAACTAATCCTCAGTCATACTTACCCATTTTAGAAAACTATAAAAAACGCTTTGAGGGTAATAAAGTCAAAATTGCTAATAATACCTATTTAATTACTCAAGAAGGGGTAAAACCAGTTAATGAAGCGATCGCATTTCTTAAATCAGTCCGTCCTGTAGGTACATTAAAAGCCTCTAAGGGAATGTCTTTAGGTGCTAAAGATCACGTCAAAGACCAAGGAGCAAAAGGTTATACAGGTCATAATGGTAGTGATGGGAGTACTTCTGCTACTCGCATTAATCGTTATGGTAAATGGCAAACCACTGCTGGGGAAAATATCAGCTATGGCATCAACAATGGACAAGATATTGTCATGCAATTAATTATTGATGATGGTGTACCTTCACGCGGTCATCGAACAAACATTTTTAACCCGGCTTTTAAGGTGACTGGTGTCGCTTACGGTTCTCATAAATCCTATAGAAATATGTGTGTAATTACCTATGCAGGCGGCTATATCGAAAAATAAACAGGAGTAGTGGCAAGTTATGAGCGATCGCTATAATACTAAATCTGTACCTCTGAATGTTCACATTCAAGGTCAAGGATTTCCGATTCTAGGTTTACATGGTCATCCTGGAACTGGTCGTAATCTTTCAGTTTTTACAAATCATTTATCAAAACGCTTCCAAACATTTGCCCCAGATTTGCGAGGATACGGCAAAAGTCGCTGCTATAGCAAATTTGAAATGCATGAGCATTTAGATGACTTAGAAGCTCTCCTAGACCGCTTTCAAATTGAAAAATGTTTAGTATTAGGCTGGTCACTTGGTGGTATTTTGGCGATGGAATTGGCACTCCGCTTACCACAGCGTATAACTGGTTTAATTTTGGTAGCAACTTCAGCTAGACCTTGGGGCAATCATCCGCCGATTTCTTTACAGGATAATGTCTATACTGCTATTGCGGGACTATTAAACTATATCAAACCTGGTTGGCAGTGGAATATTGAAACTTTTGGCAAGCGATCGCTCTTGCGCTACTTAATTCAACAACACACAACTACGGCTTACAGCTATATCGCCAAAGAAGCCATACAAGCCTATTTACAAACATCTACTCATGCCACCCGCGCCCTTTATAGCGCCATTAAAGCTGGCTATAACCGACTTCCAGACCTAAAACATATTGAATGCCCCAGTTTAGTACTTGCTGGTTCTCAAGATCGCCACATCACCGCTGATTCTAGTTTAGAGACTGCCAAACACCTGAGAAATTCTCAGTGGCAATGTTACCCCAACACTGCCCATCTTTTCCCGTGGGAAATTTCTCAAGAGTTGCTATCTGATATTGATGCTTGGTTAGAAGCCTACCCACAGGTAATTACAGCAGATTGTAAGTATAGCAGGTGACTCTTAACAGGTGACAGGTGACAGTGCTAAAACTCTTTTGCTGTCTAAGTTTTAGCATTGGTAGATGTCCTAACCCCCTTGTCCGTTGCTATAAATGAGATATGGCAGATAATAGTGTGAAAAGTCTTTTAGTTGCAGCATCTCGCAATACATGGACTATTTCATCAAATGTGCGACGTTGTACCCCAACCAGACGTTTAAATTCTCGATTGGACAATCGCTTTGTTTGTTCGTATTCCATTGGCGGGGCAAATTCAGGTCAAAGTCTCTCACCTTAGCATAAAATAATTTTGCAAGAGGTCTAGATTTTGATTTTTTCTGATAACAAAGATTTTATATGTAAATCTTGTTTGATTACTAATCCTGTTATGTAAGTTATTACCTGTAATGCGATAGTGGTGACGTACTCCACACACTCCCTTATGCCTTACGGCACGCTACGCGAACAGGTGAGTGTGGGCAACGAGCGCGACTCTTCTATGAAGACGTTGACTGAGCTTTAAGACCGTGCGCCCCACAGTTCTTTGGTTGAGCCAAACAATTAGCTTTTATTTTAATAGGCTGCTTTTCAGCATTTAATTGGATTACACCTACTGGTTAAAATTATATCAAATATTTGGAAAAAACCAAGAAAGTGTTCATTCCGCACTTCGTGCCGCTTCGCTAACACCGACCAACATTGCTGATTTCGCTATGCTCAATTTCGCTCGTTGCTCAATTCGTCACTCACTCACAATTCATCCCACGCTCCTAAGAGTGAGACGTGGGGCAACATGGCTGCTTATGCTAAAAAGCCCGTGACGAGGATTGAACTCGTGACCTCACCCTTACCAAGGGTGTGCTCTACCACTGAGCCACACGGGCGAAAATTTACCTATTACTTAGAGTTATGAGTTACAAAGCTGAAAAATTTGCTCAATACTCAGCTATTGTAACTCACTTCTGTAGGAGCAGTGGGCCGAGCTGGATTTGAACCAGCGTAGGCGTAAACCAACGGATTTACAGTCCGTCTCCATTAACCACTCGGACATCGACCCGTTATGTCCCACGTTTTACAATAATATCACTAGCTTTTAGATTTGGCAAGGGTTAAAAACAATTTTTTTTCTGTAAAACCTAAAAGGTCTATACCAAAAGAGTTTCGAGTGGTTAAACGATGATATCTCCTGTTTCTTGCAGGGAGTGTAAACGGTGGTAAATGCCTTCTTGGTGCAATAACTCAGCGTGGCTACCAACTTCGGCAATTTTCCCTTTGTCGAGGACTACGATTTTATCGGCTTCTCTGACTGTGGTGAGACGGTGGGCGATGATAATTGTGGTACGAGTTCCTTGAATTGAACGCATGGCTAATTGAATGGAACGCTCAGACTCATAATCTAAGCTAGAGGTAGCTTCGTCAAAAATCAATATGTCCGGTTCTACCAACAACGCCCTAGCAATTCCTAAGCGCTGTCTTTGTCCACCTGATAACCTCACACCTCTTTCACCCACAACTGTGTAATAACCTTGGGGTAGGTGCTGAACTACTTCGTCAACTTTGGCCATTCTACAAGCTTCCTGTACCTGATCAAAAGTCGCATTTGGCCGACCATATTTGAGGTTATCTAGGATAGTACCGTTGAAAATATCTACTTCTTGGTGAACAATTGCTAATCTGCGTCTATAATTACCTACATCTAAGGTGCGAATGTCTTCACCATCAATCAAAATTTGCCCTGTTTGCGGTTCAAAATAGCGCAAAAGCAACTTAACTAAAGTAGATTTACCAGATCCAGATATTCCTACTAAGGCTACTGTTTGATATGGCTCAATTAACAAGTTAATATCTTGCAAGACTTGACGATTGCCATCATATCCAAAACTAACGTGAGAAAATTCTATTTTTCCAGTAAATTCATCAGGGATTTCCGTCTGAATTTTTTCTGAGATAAGTCCATATGAATCTACTCCTGATGGTGTTTGTAGCAATTCATGGAACCGCATCATAGAAGAATAACGACGAGCAAAAGATTCTGCCAGGTTGCTGATAGGTTCTAACTCAGAATATGCCATGCTAGAAAGAGTTAAAGTCATTACAAAATGACCAAGAGAAATTTTACCATTTAGTGTGGCAGCTAGAGTTAAACCCAAAATCATAAACACACAAAACTGAATTACAGTTTTTTGCAAAGTTGCTAGTTTTACATAACCTTTGTGAAGTCGGTAATCCACTACTTTTAATTCTCGATGCAAACGTTGTTTTTGTCGCTCAAGTTCCTGAGATTCTGTTGCAAATGCTTTGACTGTTTTGATATTTGTGATAATTTCTGAAGTGTGACTTTCTGTATTTTCGATATGTTTATCTATCAGAATTTCACACCTAATTAGCCGCTGTAATTGCTGGAATGTAAAGCTGAGAATAACTACAAAGGAAATTAATAATAAGGCTGCAATTCGCCATTCAATCAAGGAAATAAATACAAATATTCCCACCACACGCATGAGTTTAGGAATAAATTGTCCAGCAATTTCTGGATAACCCCAAGTATGGTTTAAAATTCCTCTCGATACTCTTCCTGCAATGCGTCCAGGATTATTTTCATCGTAAAATTCCAGCGGGAGAGTGAGAATTTTTTCGATAGCTTTTTGGCTTTTATCTCGACGCGCTCTTAAAGCGATATCCCAGTGAAACCAACTAGTTAACCAAGGCTGTGTTGGCGCTCTAACTACGGTAACACAAAAGATTAACCCCAGTAAAAAAGCTAGTGATAGATTTTTATCAACTGGATAATTTGTGATATTTCCCAGAGTAAAAATCGCTTTTTGTATTGGTTGGTCTAAGGGTTGATTAGACAAAATATTTAATATTTGTCCAATCGCATAAGGGAGAACTAAATCAAGAATTTCGTAAAGACTGGCTGCGGTAATGCTGAAAATACTCAGCTTCCAGTAAGGACGAAAATAATTGAGAATATCGCGAAAATTCGCCATGATGAATAATATTATAAAGCATAACCATTGGCTGGTAAACTTTATACTACAGTTATGCTACAAAAGAGTCAAGCTGTAAATGATTAAATCATTCTTGAGACGTATTCTGCGGTGTTGAGGAGAAAAATTCCAGACGATAACGATAAAGAGCAACAGGTCGAGAACCTGCAGTAAAGTAATCAGGATCTTGGGGAGAAAGGTAGACAGCAGTAACTTGATCTGCTTCAATAGATGGATGAGATTTTGAAAGTTTGTGGTAGGCTGTTGTCGATTCTACAGAATTGAAATAGGGACGAGAACCACCTTTAAATAATTGTTGAAATACTTCTGTCGTGATGAACTTATTAGGTGATGTTTCTGTAGTACGTGCAGTAACAATAGAAACTAATTGACGTTCGCCACGTAAAAATGTAATTTGACGATTAGGAGATTCTGGATCTACTTTGACTGATAAAACAGCTTCATTTCCTAAATAAGCTCTTGATAAATTTAAGCTATTAAATACTCTATCAGCTACTAATATTTGATTTTGATTATCTATTTTGGGTATAAGTTTTGAACCGGAAACTTGCGGTTTAACTTTTATAAATCTTACTAAAAAAGTAACAGGTTGATTTAGTTGACGACGATTTCCTTCAAACCCAGGTGTGATGATATCTGGTGCTAAAGGTGCGGCTAAATCTACTAAAGTACTGGTAACTTGCCAATTTCCAGCCATCCAATCAGGATATACTAAATCCCCTTCGGCTGGTTTAACTGAAGTTAATTTTTCCCATTGAGGGAAATGTGCTAATCGTTCTGCTAATTCTCCGGCTTGAGCTTCACTGTTTCCTACTACGAGTAAAAGCATTAAAAAAAAGCTGAAACTTATTTTAATAAACATACTAATATTATAGGAAGATTTAGGGTTAATAATTGGTGTTAATTGATATTTTTAGGGAGGCAGAGCCTCCTAATTGCATTCCCAGTCAGAGACTGGGAACGAGGGATTACAAAGTTTCAATTGGTAAAGGTTGCCAAACTTCTCCATATTTTTCTTTTAATGCTTGCCAATTTTCTACTTGACCTGGTTCATATTCTCCGGGTTTACCCCATTGTAGAAATATGCTTAATGCAGGTTCTTGTTTTTCATCTAAAAGCCGAATTGCATAAGTTGTAAAGTTGCCTCTTTTGGCTTCACCTGTTTCAAATTTCACTTGAGTAATTTTGTCCATATTCAGGTGAAATTCAAAGTCATCGGTGTGCATATTTGCATATTTGCCTTTGAGCAATTCGGCATAAAATAGTTTTTCAATCTTACATCTTGCTTCCAAAACAGTGGCGCTGCTGGTGACAATAAGCCTGACATTACCTAAGTTTTGACAAGCTTCTATAAATTCTCTCAAAGTAGTACTCATAAGCTAGGTTTTTTTACTAAATGATTAATGACTAATAACTAATGATTTATTGATGTTAGAAGCCCACGGATTTATGGAATCAATCTAAAATCTAAAATCTAAAATCTAAAATCCCAAATTGTCTGATTAATTAACTATTTTTCGTACTGTTCATAGGCAGCAACAATACGCTGCACTAAAGGATGACGCACGACATCTTTTTGGGTAAATTCGCAAAAGGCAATGCCTTCAACGTGTTTAAGAATTTGTAAAGCTACAGATAAACCTGATTGTTGGTTAATGGGTAAATCGGTTTGGGTGATGTCACCTGTAATCACCATGCGAGAACCAAAACCCAAGCGAGTCAAAACCATTTTCATCTGCGCGGGTGTGGTATTTTGGGCTTCATCGACAATTACAAAGGCGTTACTCAAAGTCCGCCCTCGCATATAGGCGAGGGGTGCAACTTCAATTACACCACGTTCTATCAAATTGGGGATTTTTTCGGGGTCGATAAATTCATGAATGGCATCATAAAGAGGGCGGAGATAGGGATCGACTTTTTGCTGTAAATCTCCGGGTAGAAAACCGAGTTTTTCACCGGCTTCGACGGCTGGACGGGTTAAAATGATCCGTTCAAACTGATTGGAGAGGAGTTCTTGGACGGCGACAACAACGGCGAGATAGGTTTTACCAGTTCCAGCAGGTCCAATACCAAAGGTGAGGTCACGCTTGCGGATGGATTCGATGTATTGTCGCTGACGAAAGGTTTTGGCGCGAATTTCTTGACCCCGGCGAGTTTTGGAAAGGATGTCTCGCTGTAGGTCTTGTAGTTCACCTTGGCGATCGCTCTCTATGGCTTGACGGGCTGTTAAAATGTCAGCAGTTGAGATATTATTACCTTTACTCCAGAGACTTTCGAGCGATCGCACTAATTGCGCCGCTAGTTCAACTTGCTTGTCTGTCCCAGCAATCAGTAGTTCCTGTCCACGTAAAACTAAGCTGGCTCCTGTTTGTTGAGATAGGAATTTGAGATTTGCTTCCCCATATCCTGCTAGTGCGATCGCACTAGGAATATTAGGCAGCTGAATTGTTAAAGCACCTGCCATAGTTTTTTTACAATTAGTTGAGGAGCAGTTCTTGATCAAGATGATGTTGTCCTGAAGAAACCAACAAATTATTTTTTAAGTTTTTCTAAAATTTCTAAAAATTTATACTATTTTAACTTAAAGTATGATGAAAAAATTGCAAGAGTTCAGGAGTCAGGACAATACGGTTCTGTTAGGGACTTCCAAATAAAAAAATGTACAAAAATTTCTTGTGGTGCGGGACGAAAAGCCCGCTAATCAATAAAGGACGGGTAGGATGCCCATCCCACAAGATTGGATAATTTATTTTCTGGTGTTCCCTTAAGCCCTAAGTGGCATTGAGTATAGAAAAAGTGAGTGTTTCTAATTCACTACCCCTGAGTAGAGAGTGCCTTGCGGAAAACTATCTTGTCTGCCCCTTGTGCATAGAACTCGCGTATACGTGCTTCTTCTTCGTAACCGTTCTGGCGATAGAATGCTCGCACATACTCAAAATCTGGCGTACCCATCGTCTCAACCAGTAAGACCCGCGCACCCCGGTTTGCCAAAGTCTGCTCTACAAAGAGTAGCAGTTTCGCACCACGTCCTTGCCTTTGGTGAGTCGGGTGGACGGCAATCAATTGCAGGTTCCATGTCCCGCTGGTCATTCGTTCCGGTTCGCAGTAGGCTAATCCCACAAGTCCGTCATCGTCGTCTGTAATCCAGAATGGATGAATGTCGCTATCTTTGCTCAACGAATTGGTCAACATCTGACGCAACTCCTCTAGTTCGTCAGACGAAAAGAATTCGATAGAGTCAGCTAAGGCAATTAGTGCATCTGTGTCATCGGGCATGATTGGTCGGATCATAGCAAACTTTAGGTGTGTAAAAAAATAAATATGATAACAGTTGTTATGTTTCAAGAAAAAATATAACAACTGTTATGATTAGATGTCAAGATGATTGTTTTATGTGGCTGCAAACTAGGGAGAGTTATGAGTTATGATAACCGCCGCATTGAAGTTGCTAATGCGGCATGGCGGGTGATTATCCGTGAAGGATTAGATCGTACCAGTATGCGAGCGATCGCGCAGGAACTTGGCTCATCGACTGGGGTTGTTACCCACTACTTTCGAGATAAAGAAGAACTCATCTTATTTGCCCTAGAACGAGTGTTTGAAAACGTGCTAGAGAATATGAAAGTATGTATCAAGGGACAGGAAGGAATTGACAGGCTAGAACAGATAATTTTTACGGCTCTCCCTCTGAATATCAGTGATAAAGCCGATTGGAAAGTTTGGGTGGCGTTTTTGGGCTATTCAATCGGGCGCGAACATCTAGTTCAGGAACACCAAAAACGCTATGACGTTTTACAGCAAATTATTTCTCAAGAGTTAGCTGACTTGCAAAGAGCTAATCTGATTCGAGCCGATCTTGATGTAACCCTCGAAGCCAATGCACTCATCGCCCTAGTGGATGGCATTGGCACTAGAATTGTCATCTGTCCTGAGCAATTCTCGGCAGAGCAACAAAAATACCTTGTGCGGCGACATATCAATACTTTACTGGCATGATCTTGAACACTGATCCGTAAGTTTCAAAGGGCTTATATAAATCTTTGCTTTAAAATCCAAAATCTAAAATTCAATTGATTCTGAGAATAGGACAGCAACAGATGTCCATACTTACTGGTAACTCCGTCATAGTAACGAAAGATTCCGAAAAGCTTTGACTATCTTGTTGCTACCTGTCTCAATCTTTCCCACAACTGATTACTGGTTAAGTCTTCTTAAATTTCCCAGTTTAGACCAAGCGAGAGCGGGGTTTAGCAACAGGCATGGGAATGCTTCCACTTCTTTCTCTCGATTTTGGTGGTGGTATTCTTTCTTCCTGTTCTTCATCAAAAGACATACCATCTCGACTTTGGGAACTGCTACCGTAGATATCCAGGTATACTGATTGCCCTGCTAATTCTGCGGCTGCGGCGATTACCGTACGAATCGCCTGAATATTCCGTCCTCCACGACCAAAGACTTTTCCTTTGTCTGTGGTTTCAAAGGCGATGCGAATCCAAGTCCTGTTAAGGTTTTCAGATATTTCACAATCGACGCTTAAAGACTCTGGAGATTCTAAAAACGGTTGGACAAGAAACTTAACCAGCCCAACATAGTTAGGACTGGCTGTTAGTGATTTCATCTCAAGTTTATGATGCGGCTGTTGCACTGACCTGTTCAAAAACATTAGCTTTTACAAGGATGCGACGTACAGTATCGGTGGGTTGAGCGCCTTGCTGTAGTCGTTTGACGATGCCGGGAACGTCTAGTCTGACTTCATCGGTTCTGGGGTTGTAAAATCCTAGTTCTTCTAGGGGACGACCATCACGACGAGATAGGTCATTAATAGCAATAATGCGGTAACTTGCTTCCCGCTTTTTACCGAATCGCTTCAAGCGCAGTTTGATCATGTTGAGAAATCGTTCTCCTGTTTGGTTAGGTGCTTAGTTTGTGGCTAGTTAATGAAGCAGTGACTAGGCTAGACTGCCTCTATTCAAAAGTTCCGATGTTGAAATGACAATTTTAGCACTTGCTAGGCATTATTGGGTGACGATTCATGAAAAGACGCGGGGACGCGGAGATGGGGGGACGCGGAGACAGGAATTGGACGAGGATTGCAACAGAACCCAATTCTAAGCGTCTGAATCGAAGATTCAGAGGGGGCTTCATACCCATGAACATTCGTTCCCAAGGGAGCTTCATATCCCGCGTCGGGCAGATGACAGGGAAACTGTCCGCGTCCCCGTATCCCCGCGTCTCCTCGTCCTCTTCGGTGATTGGGGAAGAGTTTTTTCCCAATCGTTAAAGTGTGCCAAAGCCTTTTTTCTTTTTCTCTTTCTTTTTCTTTTGGGCGGGTAGTGCGCCACCAGGATAACCGCGCCAACCTGGAGAGGGGCGATTACCTGCGGCTAAGGGGTTGCCACCGCCGCCGAACATTCCGGGCATACCGGGGAAATTGCCTTGACCCATTTGTTGCATGAGCGATCGCATTTTTTGGAAATCAGCTACCAATTTGCTGACATCTGCTTCTCTATAGCCTGAACCAGAAGCAATTCGCCGCCGCCGACTCGGAGAACTAGATAATAAATCTGGATCACGCCGTTCTTGGCCAGTCATGGAATTAATCATGGCTTCACAGCGTTTTAGCTGGGTTTCCCCTTGCTTTAACTGGTCATCGGAAAGCTTGCCCATGCCCGGAATCATCTTCATGATCCCACCCAAAGAACCCATATTTTTCAACAGACGCATCTGTTTGAGAAAATCTGTAAAGTCGAACTTGGCCGACAAAATTTTCTCTTGCATTTGCTCGGCATCTGCCAAGTCTATTTCTTCCTGGGCTTTTTCTACTAAAGTCAGAACGTCTCCCATACCGAGAATCCGGGAAGCCATCCGGTCAGGATAAAACGGTTGCAGCGCCTCGACTTTTTCACCGACACCGACAAACTTAATTGGCGCACCGGAAATTTGGCGTACTGACAAGGCTGCACCACCCCGGCTATCACCATCCATTTTGGTCAGGATTGCCCCAGTAATCCCAATTTGATCATGGAAGGTGCGGGTGAGATTTGCTGCCTCTTGACCAGTCATTGAGTCAACAACCAAGAGGGTTTCATCTGGTTGGACTGTTGACTTGATCCGGGCTAATTCCGCCATCATTTCTTGGTCAATTTGTAACCGACCTGCGGTATCAATAATGACTGTATTTATCCCTTCAGCCCTGGCGCGTTCCACACCTTGGCGGGCAATTTCTACAGGATCTGCGTCGCTACCTAATTCAAATACTGGTACGTCTATTTGCTTACCGAGTGTGATTAGCTGGTCAATAGCGGCGGGACGATATATGTCTGTGGCAACTAATAAGCAACTACGCTCTAATTTCCGTAAATGTAAAGCTAATTTAGCAGTAGCGGTGGTTTTACCAGTACCTTGTAAACCAGCCATGAGGACAACAGTGGTTTTACCCTCAACTTCTGCCAGGGGAACATTTTCTTCCCCCATTACCTGCACCAGTTCATCGTAAACAATTTTGATAAACTGTTGGTCAGGACGCACGCCTGCAATTACCTCGGCTCCTTGAGCTTTGGTTTCAACTTCGGTAATAAAATCTTTAACTACTTGGAGGTTGACATCTGCTTCCAACAAGGCGCGGCGCACTTCCCGCAAAGCGTCTTGAATGTTGGATTGAGAGATTTTATCTTGTCCCCGCAGTTTTTTCCAGGCGGACTCTAAACGGTCAGACAGTGCATCAAACATAATTCAGTTACAACGTAGTTAGTCAATGGGGGAGTCTGAATTGCTGCTGGGTGCGATTCAGAATTTTAAGATTCTTTTTACCAGCTTAGTAGTTTTCACGGCGAGTGTAGCAACGGTATGCCGACATCTAGGCTGAGGTTGCTAACCGCAGGGTGCAGGGAGAGGAAGAATATTCAATATTTACAGGATTTACGCACGAATCATGAACTATTGAACCGCGAAGACGCGAAGAACGCGAAGGAAAGAGGGTTTGAAAGGTTTTTTACGTAAGTCCTGTTTTTTAACCGAGTACCGTGGGTTTAAATCCCCCTGTTCAATAACCGGCAAGTTTTGGGTCGGGGTCTAAATCCCCGTCACAAAACTTAATTACGAATTACGAATTACGAATTACGAATTACGAATTACGAATTACGAATTACGAATTACGAATTACGAATTACGAATTACGAATTACGAATTATTTAAGAACTGCCTTTTTTTGATTGATTGGCTGCTGGTTTTGAACGTTCTTGTTGATAAAGACTGACAACTTTTTTAACGTAGTCAGCAGTAAAACCTTTGTCGCAGCCTGTATAATTACCAGTCATCCACCAACAAGCGACTCCACGCACAGCAGCGGTTTCGTTATTTTTTGTAGCCAGAAATTGATTATTTAACTCTCGTTGTGTGATGCAAGAGATAACTTGACGGGCTATTTTGGGGTTATTTTCAAACTGACTTGGTGTTAATTCTTTTTTCAGACAAGTTTTTGACCAACCTTTGAGGGTTTCTGGTTTGACTTGCCATTGACTATAATATCCATCATTTGGCTTGTTGGGTTGAGGTGCAGCTAGTCGCAGTGCTTCTACCATTGCTGCAACTTTGGAATCTGCAACTGGTTGCTGTGCTTGAGCTAAGAATGGCGATAGTCCTAGGCTGATAATAACTCCGGCGAGTAGCGATCGCATGGGCTTGCTCCTGATAACTTTGAATTTGTCTCACGATTTAGTTTAACTAACTAGCAAGTCTTCGACAGCACTAGCTTGATTTGGTAAATCAGCGGTTAAAACTTCCCTACCTGTTTCTGTAACTAATACATCATCTTCAATGCGGATTCCACGCACATCGGCAAATTGTTCTAGTCTTTCCCAATTGACTAAATATTGATATTGAGAACGAGTTTTCGGATTATTGAGAATGGCTGGAACTTGGTAAAATCCTGGTTCTATGGTGACTAACATTCCCGGACGCAGGGGACGATTTAACCGCAGATAACTCAGGCCAAAGCGATCGCTTCTTTTTCTGCCCTCATCATATCCTGCTACATCGCCTAAATCTTCCATATCATGAACATCTAAACCCAAAAGATGCCCAATTCCGTGGGGAAAAAACAGCGCATGAAGATCCATTTTGACTAAATCTTCTGGCTTACCTTGTAAAATCCCCAAATCTACCAAACCTTCAGCAATCACAGTTGCCGCTAACAGATGAATTTCTGCATATTCCACATCAGGGGCAATATTTTCAATACAAGCATCATGGGCAGCTAAAACAATATCATAAATATCTCTTTGAGTAGATGAAAATTTACCGGAAACCGGATAAGTGCGGGTAATATCCGCAGCCCAACCTGTCTCAGTTTCTGCACCGACATCAGCTAAAAGTAAATCCCCTGGTTGCAGGGAGTTGTAATAATGCCCATTGTGTAAAACTTCGCCATGTACCGTCACAATGCTAGTGTAAGCAGTGGTCATATTTTGACTCATAATTACTGCTTCCATTGCGGCGCGGACTTCTGCTTCTAGTTTAGCTTGAGGTGTAGCAGCCATTCCTGCTTTGTGTGCTTCTACACTCACAGCCGCTGCTTTACGTAATTCTACTAACGCCGCTGCATCGTGGGTGAGACGTAAGGAAACAATAGCTTTAGCTAGTTCTAAATCAATTCCTGCAAGTTGATTTTTTGGTAACACCCATCTATCTAATAATTGTGTTTGCTGTGTCCAAGTAGCAGCATCTTGAACAGGAAGAGTAGCAGCATTTTCTAAATAATCTTCTAATTCTGCCATTGGTCTGGCATCATCTGCGCCTATTTTGGCGGCGATTTCTTCACGAGTGGGCATTTCTCCATGCCACAGGGCGCTGCTGGGGTGGGGGTCATCTATAAATAGTTGTAGATTGCCACTTTCTAGGCGAATAGCGGCGTTTTGTAAAGGAATTCCGGCGAAATAGAGGAAATGGCTATTGGCGCGAAAGGGAAAGGTATTAGCGAGGAAGTTGCGGGGACTGCTACTACCAGACCAAAGAATTGCCGGAAAATCAATCAGGGTAGCTAGTTTCTGGCGACGGTGACGGAGGGTTTCGGTGAGGTTGGTGGAGGTGTGCATAAGTTAAAACCACATATTTTGTAGGGGTTTAGCAATGCTAAACCCCTGTCTGATGGAATAAAACTATTAAATATTTTTAAGTTATGAGCTTAATTATTTTAATTTTATTGCATGATATTTCTTCCTTATCAAGTTAACGATAACACATCCAAAACTCCATGTCAATACTTCTCTTCCTCTCTATGCGTCAGGTTCACATTTACGGAAGATGTCTGAATCAGGATTTCCAGGATTTAAGGATGAACGGGATAAAATAGAGTCAGAGACTCTGTGATAGCATTCCCAGTCAGAGACTGGGAACGAGATATAGATCAAAAAAAGCGATCGCACTCTGTTAAATCAAAAGAGCGATCGCTTGGTAAAATTTCAGAAAAGTCGTCAGTTATGTTGTGTCCGTCTAATCACTTATCAAAAAAACTCTCCGCGTCCCCATGTCTCCGCGTCTCTTATGTCCCCGCGTCAATCTAAATGATAAGTATTCAACTAGACATGATATTAGCCTGTGTACCATTCTGAAGTCAGCTTATCTGCATCAGCTACAGGAGTTTCACTGGCTAGAGTGCCATTCATTGTCCAGATTGTGTCTGCACCTGTTTGTTGATCTCTCCAGTAGATATCGGTTTTGCCATCACCGTTAAAATCACCAAGAGATGATGTTAAAGCTGTGCTATTGCTAGGCAAGAAAGCTTCAGAACTAATAGCAGTACCATCCATCAACCAAGCGGTGTTTGCGCCAGTTGTGGAATTGTGCCAGAAGATGTCAGTTTTACCGTCGCCATTGAAATCGCCAATATTCGCAGCCCAGTCTGTACCCAATGTATTAACAGTACCTTCGGTAACAAAAATACCATTCATTGTCCATATCTTATTTTCACCTGTGCTGGTGTTACGCCATAGAATGTCGGTTTTGAAGTCGCCGTTAAAATCGCCTAGGGTAGAAGTCCAGGATGCATCCTGTGCTTGGAGATTATATTTGGTGGCTTGGCTACCATCCATAAACCAAGCGGTATTTTCACCGGTTGTGCTGTTACGCCAGAAGATGTCACTCTTACCGTTACCGTCAAAGTCAACAATGGTTGCAGTCAGACCTGGGTCTGTAGTTTCTAGCACATTTGCACTAACTACTGTTGTTCCATCCATTTGCCAAATGGCATTCTCACCAGTGGTAGCATTATTCCAGAAAATATCGGTTTTGCGATCGCCATTGAAATCGCCAATATTTGCAGTCCAACCTGGATCAACTCTATCTAAAGTCAGGTAACTAGAAACTCTTGCACCATCCATTAGTACAACTACATTCTCACCTGTTTCTTTGTTGCGTAACAGAAAGTCTGTTTTATTATCGCTGTTAAAATCAGCGGTTTTATAAGTCCAGGTATTCAAGTCATATTGACCTAAAGAAGCCTGTTCCATAACTTGTGTACCATTCATTAAGCGAACGATAATTTCACCTGTTTGAGCATTTACCCAAAGTTTATCTGTTTTACCATCACCATTGAAATCAGGAACAATGGCTGCACTAGTTAAATAAGGATTAGGATTGGGGTTGGAACTTCCTGATGGGAACTGAGGTATTAAATCAAGTGGGAAAGGAGATTGTAGAGGAGATTGTTCGTTCTCTAGTGTGCTGGCAGAACTCTTGCTGGCAGTTGAGGTATTAAGAGAAGTTGTAAAATCTTGTGATTTAGCAAGAGAGTCTAATCCCGCAGTCGCTTGGTTTTCTAAATATAATCCTGACTGAGTTGCTGCTTTAAACATGGTGTGTTTTTAAGAGTAATTAATATAAAGTTTTAATTTGGTTTCAATAAAGATTCTGTTAATCAAAAACATTTAGCTAATTCTTTTGAGCAAATGTCATTATTTAAAGATAATATCCTTAATGTTAAAAAATTATATTTTGCCAAAATAAAAGTTGTGCTTAAACAATCAAAAAAAGATTTTATTTTTTGTTTGTCAATGTCATAATTTCAGGATAAAGTCTTGCTTCTTTGACAATTTCAATTAGTGGCAATTAATGTTAGAGAAGATTTATTAATTCTATGGAAATAAAACAAATATAGCCTTTCCTAGGAAGAGTGAAGTACAAAAACATCTGCGTTCATCTGCGTTCATCTGTCTTGAAAAGTTTCCTACGCCGGGAAACCCGGCTTCGAGGAACTTTTCGCTGCGTTTAATTATTACAGCTTGGATCTCACTTGAATGATAATTGCTATAACAGAACTTTCGCACAAATAAATGATGAATGAGACTTTGAGGCTTCTTTGCGTAAGTCATGAAATAATTAATTGCGTGCATGAGAAATTGGCTAGAATAACTTAAAGTAGTAACTAATCATCTAGTTACTAAAGTTAAAAACGATACTATATTTCCAAAAGTCAATTAGCTATGCAATCAGAATATCAGCAACGTCGTGAGCAGTTAATGGCGAAAATAGGTAGTGGTACAGCGATTTTTCGCAGCGCACCTTCAGCAGTCATGCACAACGATGTCGAGTATGTTTATCGTCAAGATAGTGATTTTTACTACTTAACTGGTTTTAATGAAGCTAAAGCAGTCGCAGTTTTAGCACCCCATCACTCAGAACATCGGTTTATTTTGTTTGTTCAACCTAAAGATAGGGAAAAGGAAGTTTGGAGTGGTTATCGCTGTGGAGTGGACGCAGCAAAGGAAATCTATGGTGCAGATGAAGCTTACCCCATTGCAGAGTTGGATGAGAAGTTACCGCAGTATTTAGAAAAGAGCGATCGCATTTATTATCATCTAGGACGCGATCGCAATTTTAATGATACCATTCTTAAACATTATCAAAGTTTACTGCGTACCTATCCCAAACGGGGAACAGGACCAGTTGCGATAGAAGATACCAGCACTATTTTACATAGTTTGAGATTACATAAAAGTAACACCGAAATCGACTTAATGCGTCAAGCGGCGGATATTGCGGTGGAAGCACATAATCACGCTTTAAGTATTACCGCACCGGGACGCTATGAATATGAAATCCAAGCAGAAATAGAACATATTTTCCGACTGCGGGGTGGAATGGGACCAGCTTATCCTTCCATTGTTGCTGCTGGTAAAAATGCTTGCGTTCTGCACTATGTAGAAAATAATTGTCAGATGCAAGCAAACGAATTGTTATTAATTGATGCTGGTTGTGCTTACGGTTATTACAATTCTGATATTACCCGTACATTTCCGGTAAGTGGAAAATTTACCCCAGAACAAAAAGCGTTATATGAAATTGTTTTAGAAGCACAAAAACAAGCCATATCAGAAGTCAAACCCGGTAATGCTTTTGATGCACCTCATAAAAAAGCAGTGCGTATTCTCACAGAAGGTTTAGTAGAATTGGGTTTATTGAAAGGGGAAATTGACAAATTAATTGAAGAGGAAAAATATAAACCATTTTATATGCACCGCACCAGTCATTGGTTAGGTTTAGATGTGCATGATGTTGGTGTTTATCAACATGGAGAAAATCCGCAACTTTTACAACCTGGTCAAGTGCTAACAATAGAACCAGGACTTTATATTGTACCTGATACCAAACCCGCAGAAGACCAACCAGAAATTGACCCCCGTTGGGTGGGAATTGGGGTTAGAATTGAAGATGATGTGTTAGTCACCGCAGACGGAAATGAGGTTTTAACTGCGAGAGTGCCTAAAGAAATTAAGGATGTAGAAAGATGATATAGATCCCCGACTTCTTGATATTAATTTGGGAATTTATTGAGGAGATATCAAAGAAGTCGGGGATCTGATTTGGTCTTTTATAGTTTACTTTAGTAAACTTTGGCTATTAGCCCGGAAATTCATTTCTGGGCGGGTGTGGAAGCTAACAGATCAATTCTCATTAAATAAAATACTTTTTTGCTGAGTTAAATTAACCTAAAACCGATAAACCGCCTGGGAATGATAGCGAAGCGTGGCGTAAGCCATATTCCCAGTCTCATAGCAAAAGTCATCTAAAGATGACTAAAGAACAGAAAATTGTAAAATTGGGTAGGGGTTTAGCATTGCTAAACCCTTACATTATTAACCATTATTCGGTTTTCAGACATCATCTAAAGATTGTAAAATTTCCTCTAACTCTTCTCTAGTTTCTTTTGCAAATTGTACACTACCAATACTAGCCATAATTCCCCCTCCTGCGGTGAGACTTGCTTCGGGAATTTTATCTATATACAATAAACCCACACCTAATAAAGTTATAATTGCTGATGCAGTGCTGACACCTAAAGCTAAATTAAATGTGAGTTGAGTTTGTCTGATAAATTCAGCAATGATTTTTTCTTGCATCTGTTTTTTAACTTCCTGTTCTTGAGGTTGGTTCTTGGTGAAAAATTTGAATTTCATAGCTTTTCTTCCTTTTAGTTTCAATCAATTTCCTTAACTTGTTCATATAGTAAGCAATGTACAAAACATTAAAAAGATATAATTAGGTTATAAATATTGACTTTTTCTCCCTAGCTTTTAGGGAGTTTAGGGAAAGATCAATACCCCAAATTCCCTAGACATAAATCACTCAGTTTTGCTATAGTATAAAAAATTCAACTTACTATCAATACTATTTATGACTCAATCAGGGAAAGTCCAAGCTAGTGAGTCAGGTAAAGCTAAACTCAAAGCAGAATATAAACGAGCAGGTTTTACTATTGCATCCCTAGCAGAAGCAGCAAAAGCAAGTGAAGACCAAATTAAATATTTAATAGGACAAAATCGCCCCAATATTACACAGGTTGATAGATTTGTTATAGAAAATGTGGTGAATGCTATAAATGCAGAATTTGAAAAAAATGATATAGATGAAAAACTCCACCCCTCAGATATTGTTGATAATTGGTATCCAAGTTTGATACCAGAAGATTTTAAAATAGTGATTGCAGATAAAACACAAATCTTTTGCGGTCGCGGATTTGTATTTAACGCTATTAACCAATTTATCGAAAATCACCAAAGTGGCTATTTTACCATCCTTGGTGATGCGGGAATGGGTAAAAGTGCCATCGCTGCCAAATATATAGTAGATAATCCTGGAACTATTTGCTTTTTTAATATTCGCGCTGAAGGTAGAAATCGTCCCGATGTATTTCTGAAATTAATTCGTCAACAATTAACTCAAAGATTTGATATTGCTAATGTAGAAAATGATGATTTATCAACTTTATTAATTAAAGCTAGTCAAAAATTATCTGCTTCTGAAAATTTAGTCATTGTCATTGATGCTTTAGATGAAGTTGATCAAGATGATCATGGTAATTTATTAAATTTACCAATGTCTTTACCAGACAAAGTTTACATCATCCTCACCAGAAGACCTTATAATTTAGATGATAAGAGATTATCTCTTTCCCCAAATACTAAATATACAGAATTGGATTTAAGACAATATCAAGAAAACAGTAAAAATGATGTTGAATCCTATATTTTAGAATTTCTCAGTTTAGAAAAGTACAAAGCAGGTTTAGAAAGTTGGATTAATCAACAAAATAACCTCAGTAAACTGCAATTTGTTAAAACTATAGCTGCTAAAAGTGAAAATAATTTCATGTATTTACGCTATGTGTTAGAAGCAATTGCAGAAGGATTTTATCAAAATGAACAACTAGAAGAATTACCCGCAGGTTTACAGGGATATTATGAGAGTCATTGGCGCATTATGGGAATGACTAAGAAACCCTTACCCAAGGATAAAATTAAAATTATTTATGTAATGTGTGCTTTAAAAAGTCCTGTATCCCGTGAGATGATTATCAAATATTCCCAGGAAGATGATCTCACAGTCCAGGAAGTTCTTAAAGGTTGGACACAATTTCTACAGGAACAAAAAACCTATCAACCGCCCCGTTATCGCTTTTATCATGAGAGTTTTCGAGATTTTTTACAACGTAACGATATTGTGGAAGCTGCGGGGGTGAGTTTACCAGAAATTAGCGCGGAAGTTGCTAATAAGATGGATGAGGGATTAATGCTATGAGTAACTTTCCCAGTTTCTTTAATGCAAAGTCAGAGGAAGAACAAGAACAGTTTTTACGTGAATATCTCCAATTACGATTAAATAATGAAGAGTACGAAAAACTATGTAAATTATTGTCTAACTACTACTTTATCGAAGCAAAAATTAATCATCCTTTATTTGGAGTGCAAGCATTAATTGAAGATTATGATTTATTATATACTTCTGAAATTAGGAATAATTCAAAGTATGCGGAAATTGTCAAAGCATTAAAATTAATTCAAAGGGCTTTATTTAGCTCAACACACATAATATTTAAAGATCCAAAACAAGTCAAGGCACAGCTATCAGCACGACTAACATATTTTGATTTACCAGAAATTAAAAATTTATTAGCACAAATCGCCACAGATAAAAATACAGGTTTATATAGTTTAATAGGTAGCCTCACACCTCCTGGTGGTGGAGGATTAATTCGCACTCTAGAAGGTCATAGTGAATCGGTAAATGCGATCGCACTGACACCCGATGGTAAAACGGTGATTTCTGGTTCTAGGGACAACACTATCAAAATCTGGGATTTAGGAACAGGTCAAGAAAAATTAACCCTTCTAGGTCATAGTCACTTGGTAAATGCGATCGCAGTCACACCGGATGGAAAAACAGTGATTTCTGGTTCATTTGACAAAACTATCAAAATCTGGGATTTGGTAACAGGTCAAGAAAAGTTCACCTTAAAAGGTCATGATTACTCGGTAAATGCGATCGCAGTCACACCCGATGGGAAAACCTTGATTTCTGGTTCATCTGATAAGACTATCAAAATCTGGGACTTGGAAACACAAACAGAAAAGTTACACCCTTATAGGTCATAGGAATTGGGTAAGAGTGATCACAGTGACACCGAATGAAAAAACATTGATTTCTGGTTCATCTGACAAGACTATCAAAATCTGGGACTTGGAAACACAAACAGAAAAGTTCACCCTTATAGGTCATAGGAATTGGGTAAGAGTGATCACAGTGACACCGAATGAAAAAACATTGATTTCTGGTTCATCTGACAAGACTATCAAAATCTGGGATTTGGTAACAGGAACAGAAAAGTTAACCCTCACAAGTCATAGTGAACCGGTTTATGTGATCGCACTGACACCAGATGGAAAAACTGTGATTTCTGGTTCTAGGGACAACACTATCAAAATCTGGGATTTGGGAACAGGAACAGAAAAGTTCACCCTTAGAAGTCATACTAACTCGGTAAATGCGATCGCTGTGACACCCGATGGGAAAACATTGATTTCTGGTTCATCTGACAACACTATCAAAATCTGGGATTTGGGAACAGAAAAGTTTACCATTACAGGTCATAGAGACTCAGTAAATGCGATCACAGTCACACCCGATGGTAAAAACGTGATTTCTGGTTCACATGACAAGACTATCAAAATCTGGGATTTAATCACAGGAACAGAAAAGTTTACTCTTAAAGGTCATACTAATCCGGTAAGAGAGATCGCAGTCACACCCGATGGAAAAAATGTGATTTCCGGTTCTTGGGATAAGACTATCAAAATCTGGGATTTAGGAACAGGTAAAGAAAAGTTTACCCTCACAGGTAATAGTTACTCAGTAAATGCGATCGCAGTCACACCTGATGGTAAAGCAGTCATACGCGATATTTCTCATTCAGTTGACAGCACTATCGAAATTTGGAATCTACAAAGAAGAGGAGAACAGATCACCTACACAGCCGATGGAAAAATGGTGATTTTTAGTTCAAGAGACAAGACTATCAAAATCTGGGATCGAGAAACACGACGAGAAAATTTCACCCTCAAAGGTCATAGTTCCTGGGTAAATGCGATCGCACTCACACCCGATGGTAAAACCCTGATTTCTGGTTCAGATGACAAAACTATCAAAATCTGGGATTTAGCAACCAGAAAGGAAATAGCAACCTTCACTGGAGAAAGTCCTATAACTTGCTGTGTAGTTGCTCCCGATGGGGTGACAATTGTTGCAGGGGAAGCATCAGGAAGGTTACATTTTCTGCGTTTGCAAGGAAGGTGACAGATGAATAGTTTATCTTTCTCTGCTTTAGTAAAGAGTGAAAATTTTGTAGGTCGTGATTTTGTCTTCTCTGCTATTGATAATTTTCTCCACCGTTACCCCAAGGGTTATTTTACTATTGTCGGTGTTCCCGGTAGCGGTAAAAGTACGATTCTTGATCAATTGGTACTGCAAAATCCTGATATTATTTATTATCATGCCCAATTTCCTGGTAAAAATCGGGTTGAGGAATTTTTCACAGATGTTTGCACACAGTTAATTACTAAATTCCAGAGTTGCTTAAATCGGGAAAATCTGCATTTTGATAATTATGATAGTTCGGTTTTTTCGTTGTTGTTACAACAAATCAGCGAGAGGTTATCACTAGAATCAAAGTTAATTATTATTATTGATGGTTTGGAAGCGATTAATTTAGCAGATCAAGCTATTGGGACTAATTTATTTCATCTTCCCCGATATTTACCGGATAAAGTTTATTTTATTTTTGCACGTCGTCCTTATAAAAAGTCGCATACAGGGTTGTTAATTGAAGCACCTTCTCAGGTTTTAGATTTATCGGATTTTCAGAGGGAAAATCGAGAGGATGTGAAGGAATTTATTCGGAAAAAACGAACCACAGAGACACAGAGTTCACAGAGGAATATAATTGATTTGATTGATGATGAAGATAATTTTATGTATGTGCAGCAGGTTTTAACAGCTTTTGCTGAGGGTTTTTATGATGAAAATGATGTTAATAATTTTCCTCTAGGTTTGGAAAGTTATTATCAACAACATTGGGAGAAAATGCAAGGTGATGGTTTTTCTGATGTTGCTGTTAATGTGTTGTGGGTTTTGACTGTTGGGGAAATGCAACCAATGTCAGCTTTAACTATTAGTCAAGAAATTAATGTTGATGTTTTTGATGTGATGGAAGTTATAGAAATGTTGTTGGAATTTATGCAAGAATTTCGCACGGATAAGGAAACTAAATATCAATTATATCATCATGGTTTTCGGTTGTGGTTGAGGGGATGTTTACAAGGTATTGTACAAGTCAGGGAATAAATAAAGTCAGGGAATAAATTAAGAGTCTGATAGCTAAAGTCGGTTGAAACCAACTATGTTCAGAATGCGTTTTAACGTACTTTAACTATTGCCTAGAAATTGATTTCCCAATACTTAATTCCCCATTCCCAAATTTTAACTACATCCCTCTACATAAGCTACTTCTGGTAATTTACCTGACCTATATCTAGTGACACGCTGTCCATCAGTTTCAAAAATAACCCGATAATTTTGGTCAGCTTTATCCTTGGGTATTAAAGTTAGGTAATGCCCTTTTTGAATATACTGATGCTGTGTCACTGCAATTTGTCCTGGATAAAGAGATTTAATTCTTGCTTCAGTGTCACCAATTTTTGCCCCTGAAATTGTAGTTACTCTGGGGTCATCTATATCAACTCTAGCAATAACATCACTGGTGACATATTTCTGACGACTTTTAACATCATCTTTTGTCACCATAAAGGATATATTTTTCAGTTCTCCTTCTCCATGAATATAGTAACAGCTGTCACTGGGAGAAGGGGAAACATATAAACGAACACCAGCAGCTTCAGCAGCTTCAGGAAGATTCATTCCTGCTTTTACTGCACCAATACCATTAATAGTTACTTTTGACTGACTTGTTAATTTTGTCTGTGCGGTAACTGTTCCCACTGTGAAAACTGAAGCAGTGAGGGTGAGAGTTGCAATAGTGAAGATTTTGGTTTTGCTATTCATCGTAATTTTAGGAAAGGTTTTATATTTAGCCCGGATTTCTCACAAAGAAATAAAAAAAGGGTCAAATAATCTGGCAAGTGACACCAGATGTAGAATGGAGAATAGGAGACTCGAACCCCTGACCTCTGCGGTGCGATCGCAGCACTCTACCAACTGAGCTAATTCCCCTTGTGAATGCAGAGTTAGAAACTCTGACAGACGTACTATATTTTAACACTCAGGCACGGCAGATTTTATATCTTTTTGCAAAAAAACTTCCTTTACCCGTTCCAATTCTAAATCAGTTAAATAATCAACTGTCCAGTTAGCTTGACGTTGGAGCATATGAAAAGGATAAGTATTCGCTACACCAACTACCTGCATATGGGCGCGTTTAGCTGCTTGAATACCCACAGGGGTATCTTCAATGGCTAAACAATCTTGGGGTTGCAAATCTAATTCTACAAATTCTTGGTTGAAGCGTTCTACTGCCAGCAAATAACCTTCTGGTTGGGGTTTACTAGTGTTAGTATCATCCCCAGCAACAATAATCTCAAAATATTCTGCTAGTTTGCCACGTTCTAACACCAGTTCTATTTCCTGACGTAAAGCACCGCTAACTAAACCTAGTTTAAGATTATGCGATCGCACCTGAAAAATTAAGTCATCTATCCCTGGATACAAAGGCAGTTTTTCTAGCTTTTCCAATTCCAGGACATAAGCCTGAGCTTTGCGAGTCAGCAACTGGATGAGATATTCTTCAGTAATAACTCTACCACGATTTTTGAGCAGGTCTTGAAAACAAGCGCGATCGCTCCTTCCCAGAGAAGCTTGAAGTTCATGCACCTTTTGGGGTTGAAGATTTTCCTGCACCAGAATCTCGTCTATCAGTTTCAGATGAATTGGCTCATCCTTAATAATCACACCATTAAAATCGAATAAAACTGCCTTTAAACTCATGCCACTATGCCAAACACTGGGAAAGCAATATCCTGAAAATTATTATGATCCATTCTGGTGTCTGTTAATGTGAGCGATCGCTTGACAAATATATTACTTATATATTACTCTTGTAATACAAACAAATAGTATTATTCTTCACAATGTCTAAATCTATACCAATAATATAGACTATTATTTCTGTAACTTCTCTAATAGTCTATCTATAAATTTCCCCAATACAAAATCCCAAATTAATTAATCAAATTAATTAAATTTATGCCCTACGAACAATTAGGAATTACCACGCCACACCCCGTTTTATCCTGGGCAAATCATTCTTTAGGCTCAGATGAAACCAAAATGGCTAAGAATGTAGCATCCTTGCCATTTGTATTTAAACACGTTGCCTTAATGCCCGATGTTCACTTAGGAAAAGGTGCATTAGTTGGTTCAGTTATTGCCACTAAAGATGCCATTATTCCTGCTGCTGTGGGCGTTGATCTCGGTTGTGGGATGAGCGCCATCAAAACATCATTTACTGCTGAACAATTAGAAGGTAAACTCAAGAAAATTCGCCTGGATATTGAAGCAGCAATTCCTACAGGATTTAATGAAAATAAAGATGTAGAAAAAACAGTAACTAACTGGCAACGCTGGCGAGATTTTTCTAACTTGCATCGTGGTGTGCAAGATTTAGAAAGCAAAGCAATGAAACAAATGGGTTCCCTGGGGGGAGGAAATCACTTTATTGAGATTTGTCTCGATACAGAAAACCAAGTTTGGTTAATGTTGCATTCTGGTTCTCGTAACATTGGTAATAAACTAGCACAATGCCATATTAACACCGCCAAAGAACTAGCAAAAATGGCAGGTAATAAATTACCAGATCCTGATTTAGCTCACTTTGTAGTTGGTACACCAGAATTCCAAGCATATTGGCAAGATTTACAATGGGCGCAAAATTACGCACTTTTTAACCGTGATGTCATGATGGTGCGATTTAAAAAAATTGTCGAAAAACATCTGACAGGAGGGAAAGTTACTAAACCTTTATTAGAGGTAAATTGTCATCACAACTACGCCGAAAAAGAAGTACATTTTGGTGAAAATGTGTATGTCACTCGGAAAGGTGCAGTTCGCGCCCAGACAGAAGATTATGGGATTATTCCTGGTTCAATGGGAGCGAAATCTTTCATTGTTAAAGGTAAAGGTAATGCTCATAGTTTTTGCTCTTGTAGTCATGGTGCTGGGCGGTTAATGTCCAGAAGTAAGGCAAAAAACGTCTACACACTTGATGATTTAATTGAGCAAACTCAGGGTGTAGAATGCCGTAAAGATACGGGAGTTTTAGATGAAATTCCCGGTGCTTATAAACCAATTGAGCAGGTGATGGAAAATCAAGCTGATTTAGTAGAAATAGTGGCAACTCTTAAGCAAGTGCTTTGTGTTAAAGGTTAATTTTTTAGGGTAGGCAATGCCCACCTTTTTTACGATCATTTTAATATGATTGGTGCGTTAATAACGCACCGTAAAAATAGGAAATTTTTGAATTAAAAGTCCCTAAGGAACAAGAACACTTCTGAGTTCTTGCACGTGGGGTTTATAGACAAACCAAGTCTGAACATTGTCAATTTCTTGTTCACATGGAAGTGGTTTTTCAAATGTAACTTCCCAATAGTCGGAGAGGCGTTCGGTGTTACCTTGAGGACGATTTGGCGCGTTTTGAATCTGTCTTTTAATAGAAGTCACAAAAAATTTATCATTTTGTTTAACGTAGCATCTTTTGTTAGATGCGATATCTTTTGATTGTTTATACCAGTTTTCTCGTAGCTTGAACGTAGTACCAAAAACAGCATTAACCCTTAAAATACGGACGACAGGAGTAGTTTGAGAAGAAACAGTATCGGGATTTATCACACCAACTCCGCACACTATAGACAGACATAGGAGTAATTGTTGAGGGCGCAATTTAATGTTAATAATTTCCATCTTGATTTGTCTGAGTGTTTAGTTTTGTTTTATGTCTGAAGAAGACAATTTTTGCATAAATCAAGTATCTCTTTCTATAGTCAAAAAGTACAGTATTTTTTTATACAAATATTGAATAGCGATAGATTTAACTGTTGTGAGAATGTACCAGAACTGCGTTAAACTAGATAACGGTAGCGGTTTATTGCGCGTTCTATATTAAATTAGCTATTCCTGTTAAGTTTAAATTTTACCTGTTTGAGAAATTGGAATGTTAGACCAAATTTTTAATTACCTGAACTATCATTTTAGTGTAGAAGCCTCTATAGTCCTGTTAATCTTAGTGTTCTTAGAAGCGGTACTATCGGCTGATAATGCGATCGCTCTGGCTGCAATCGCCCAAGGATTAGAAGACAAAAAACTAGAACGTCAGGCACTGAACATTGGTTTAGTCTTCGCTTATGTACTGCGAATTACCCTATTGCTAACAGCTACTTGGGTACAAAAATTCTGGCAATTTGAATTATTGGGTGCTGCTTACCTACTGTGGCTAGTATTTCAACACTTTACATCACAAGAAGACGAAGAAGCTCATCATCACGGACCACGTTTTAATTCTCTGTGGCAGGCTATACCCGTGATTGCTTTTACAGATTTGGCATTTTCCTTAGATAGTGTAACAACAGCGATCGCAGTATCTCAAGAAATGTGGTTGGTAATTACCGGAACTACAATTGGTATTGTCACCCTCAGATTCATGGCCGGATTATTTATCCGTTGGTTAGATGAATATGAAAATTTAGAAGATGCCGGCTATATCACGGTGGCATTTGTGGGTTTACGGTTGTTGTTGAGAGTCATCAATGATGACTTAGTCCCACCCCAATGGATCATGATTAGTGCGATCGCAATTATTTTAGCTTGGGGATTTTCCAAACGCAGTGTCATACCTGCTTCCAGCGAAGTCATCTCCCTACCAGCAGAGGCCAAGGAGCCAGAAAAAAGCGAAGTTCTATAAGAGGCAGGGCGCAGGGGGCAGGGCGCAGGGGGCAGGGTGAAGAAAGTAATAATCCTATCTTCCGCACCCTCAACTGTCACAATCGGTTTTTACTCTTTTTTGTGATGATATGAGGATGTATTGTATACCACATCTCAATGAATTAACGGATACATGATGTCGATAAGGCATAATTTATATCCAAAAATCAAGAGAGAATTAAGTGATAATACTATGTGACACCCCAGGGTGCGGAATGTGGGATAATTTCTCCCCATCTCCGCGTCACCGCGTCCCCGTGTCACCGCGTCTCCTCATCTCCCCATCTGGAGCGTCACCGCGTCCCACCGTCACCCCAATCCCTAATTACTCATGCAACCATGGAGTTAAGTGAGGTTGCCAGTCAACTAATTCTTCATCTGTGAACCACAGCGCAATTTCTTTTTGTGCTGTTTCAGGAGCATCAGAACCGTGGATCAAGTTACGACCAACATTAATACCAAGATCACCGCGAATGGTTCCAGGTTCTGCGTTTAATGGGTTTGTGGCACCAATGATCTTTCTGGCAGAAGCAATAACACCATCACCTTCCCAGACCATTGCCACAACGGGTCCTGAAGTGATAAATTCTACCAAACTAGGAAAAAATGGTCTTTCCCGGTGAACATCATAGTGCTGTTCAGCTAATTCCCGGCTGACTTTCTGAAATTTCAAGCCAATGAGGGTAAAACCTTTAGTTTCAAAGCGACCAATAATCTCACTTACTAGTCCGCGCTGTACACCATCAGGCTTGATTGCTAAAAATGTGCGTTCCAAAGCTATCTCCCAAAACTTAATAAAGTTTTTATGCGTTAATTGTCAGTTGTTTAGATGTCTTTTGTCTAGTAGTGTCAGAAAATTCCGATTTTGACTGTCATAGAATTTAGGAGTTAAGCAATTCATTCGTTGATGATTTTGTCAGTTGAACATCCACACAGAAGCAGCCCAAACCACTGAAAATTTCATCCCTCGGCAAAAATCATACTCGCTGCATTTCCTCGTTTATGCTGATCCTTAAACTCCTTAACTGATTCTTAATACTCAGAAATTATTACTCGGTGTAGATCGGTTACTAGACGAATGAGTTAAATTGTTAATTCGTGGGCGAAAAACAGAGGTCAGGAAGAAATGGGTGTTGAATCAACCGCTGATGAGATTGTGAAAATGCCTGCCAACGGGCATAAATCGGAATTAAAAAGCCAGAAACAAAAAAAACTGCCACCTAGTACAAGTACAGAAGATTTACCTCGTTCTTGGAAAATTGAAGACAGTGAAGACCTCTACCGAATTGAAGGTTGGGGCAAGCCTTATTTTTCCATTAATGCTGCTGGTCATGTTACAGTTTCTCCCAAGGGTGATCGCGGGGGTTCTCTAGACCTATTTGAATTAGTTAATTCTTTAAAACAGCGCAATTTGGGACTGCCCATGTTAATTCGCTTTTCCGATATTTTAGAAGATCGGATTGAGCGGTTGAATGCCTGTTTTGCTAAAGCCATAGCTCGCTATAACTACCCTGGAGTATATCGTGGTGTGTTTCCCGTTAAATGCAACCAGGAACGCCACTTAATTGAAGATTTAGTCCGTTTTGGCAAACCTCATCAATTTGGGCTAGAAGCTGGTTCTAAACCAGAATTAATGATTGCGCTGGCTTTGCTAGATACTCCTGGAGCATTGTTAATTTGCAATGGCTACAAAGACCGAGAATACATTGAAACAGCAATGTTATCCCAACGGTTAGGACAAATACCAATTATTGTCATAGAACAGATCGAAGAAGTCGATTTGGTAATTGCTGCTAACCGTCAATTGGGAATTAAGCCGATTTTGGGGATACGGGCTAAACTCAGTACCCAAGGAATGGGGCGTTGGGGAACTTCCACCGGCGATCGCGCTAAATTTGGATTAACAATTCCAGAAATAATGGAAGCGGTTGATAAGTTACGAGAAGCTGACTTACTCGATTCTTTGCAATTGCTGCACTTCCATATCGGTTCACAAATCTCCGCCATTAATGTGATTAAAGATGCGATCCAAGAAGCCAGCCGCATCTACGTAGAGTTGGCGATGCTGGGGGCAGATATGAAATATCTGGATGTTGGTGGTGGATTGGGTGTAGACTATGACGGTTCTCAAACCAACTTCTACGCCTCGAAAAACTATAATATGCAAAACTATGCCAATGATATCGTGGCAGAGTTAAAAGATACTTGTGCTGAACGGCAAATACCCGTACCTACACTGATTAGTGAAAGTGGTAGAGCGATCGCTTCTCATCAATCAGTTCTCATCTTTGATGTTCTTAGTACTAGCGATGTCCCCCTTGAACTTCCAGAACCTCCACAAGAGGGCGAATCGCCAATTATTAATTACCTTTGGGAAACCTACCAATCCATCAACCAAGAGAACTATCAGGAGTTTTACCACGACGCTGCACAATTTAAAGAAGAAGCAATTAGCCGCTTTAACTTAGGCATTTTGCGCCTCAAAGAACGTGCTAAAGCCGAGCGTCTTTACTGGGCTTGTTGTCAGAAAATTCTCAAAATCACCAGACAGCAGGAATACGTACCCGACGAATTGGAAGACCTAGAAAAAATCATGGCTTCCATATATTACATTAATCTTTCCGTATTTCAATCAGCACCTGATTGTTGGGCAATAGATCAACTATTTCCGATTATGCCCATACACAAGCTAGATGAAGAACCCACACAGCGAGGAATCTTAGCAGACTTGACTTGTGATAGTGATGGTAAAATTGACCGTTTTATCGACTTGCGTGATGTCAAATCAGTTCTAGAACTGCACAAATTCGTGCCTGGACAACCATATTATATGGGAATGTTCCTCAATGGAGCTTACCAGGAAATCATGGGCAATTTACACAACCTCTTTGGTGACACCAACGCCGTTCATATCCAATTAACCCCCAAAGGCTACCAAATTGAACACGTCGTCAAGGGAGATACCATGAGTGAAGTAGTTAGCTACGTGCAGTACGACTCAGAAGATATGGTAGAAAACATCCGCCAACGTTGTGAAAAAGCCTTAGAAGAAAAGCGCATTACCCTAGCCGAATCTCAGAGATTGTTACAAACCTATGAACAAAGTCTCACGAGATATACGTATTTGAATAGTTAGGAATTGGTAATTGGTAATGGGTAATTAGAAAAGCTATTACCCATTACCCAATCCCTAAATAGAATTTGTCCCTAACAATTCAGCGATCGCTTGACGTTCTATGGGAGTATCAGCTGGTGGTGTTTGACGAGCATCAGTAATCAGCCAGTCTAAAGCCGCAGCTTGGACATCAATTGCTGCTCCTGTCTTATCTACACAATAACGTCCAAACACCAGCTTATCTACCAAACGCACACCCGGTCCCAAGCGTGACCATTCAAAAATCACACTGTTGTCTACAGTTGCACCACTACAAATCCAACAATTAGGACCAATCATCGCCGGTCCGATTATTTTCGCTCCATCTTCGATTCTAGTCATACCGCCAATATAAACTGGACCAGTGATATCCACCTTGTCCCAATTCACAGCTACATTCAAACCAGTGTAAATACCAGGAGCCACTTCATGACCGGGAATTTGCACATTTTTGATTTCCCCTAGCAACACACCCCGAATCGCCCGCCAGTAATCTGGGACTTTTCCAATATCTACCCATTCAAAATCCATGGGAATAGCATAGAAAGGCGCATTAATTTCCACAAGTTTTGGAAACAATTCACCACCAATATCAAACTCAACCCCAGAAGGAATATAGTCAAACACTTCTGGCTCAAAAATGTAAATACCTGTGTTGATATTAGTACTGAGAGCTTCCTCTGTGGAGGGTTTTTCTTGGAAAGCCTTGACGCGATTATCTTCGTCTGTTACAACTACCCCATAGCTAGAGACTTCTTCCTTGGGGACAGACTTCGTAATAATAGTCGCAATTGCCCCCTTGGACTTATGCCACTTTACTGCCGCAGTTAAATCTAAATCAATCAATGCATCGCCGCATAATACCACAAAGGTATCATCAAAAAATGGTGAAAAGTCTTGGATGCGACGCATTCCTCCAGCCGAGCCGATTGCTTCCCCTACAAGTTTACCGTCATCATCAATTTTTCCTTCAAAAGAATAACCAATCTGCACGCCAAACCGCTGACCGTCACGGAAATAATTTTCTATTTCCTCAGCCAAATGGCTGACATTGACCATAATTTCGTCAAATCCATGTTGGCGTAAAAGTTCCAGTAAAAATTCCATCACTGGTTTTTGCAGGATGGGAATCATCGGTTTGGGAATAGTATAAGTAATAGGACGAACACGTGTACCCTTACCTGCTGCGAGAATCATCGCTTTCATAAAATTTTATTCCTCAACCCCAAGCCAGTTTACTTTCATCGAGTGATACTTAATCATCAGTTTTTATTTTGTTCTAACTAAGGCTATAGCTAGATGATTATCCAGTTATCCTTTAAATTTAATCGGATTCTGGGTTTTACTGGTGCAAAAGTTCAGTAAATTCATATATAGCGTGTTTAAACAAGATTACCTCTAGTTATATCAATTCTGGCTAATTGCTGATTAAAAAACAGTCCGTGTCAAAATGTCATATCATTTCATTTTAAGATTTATACAAATAGACAGACGGAGAAGGAGAAGTGGATATTCATTTGTATCTTTAAATTCAGTAAATTGATATTAGGCTTGATGATAGGTATTAACTGCACATGATATCATTTACCTATCTGGGTTTAAAGTCCTATCGGAAATTCCCTGTTACCTGTTGGTAAGCGAATTTTAATCTCCTGATAAAATTCTTCTTGAAATAGCTCTACTTTGGATTGAGCCGACAGCAGTAGTAATGCCCAAAAAATGCTGACTAGCTGACTCTGTTCTGAGTCATGGGAATCGCCATTTTTATCTGGTTTTTTTGTCTGTATCCACAACTCTACAAGTTGTTCTAGATTCAAATAATGTTCCTCTAAATTTAGCTCTTTTGCAGATAGATGCAACATCTCTTCTAGTTCTACAGCTACTTCCGTCAGATTTTCTTGGTGAGCTAATTCTAGTGCTTCCCGCATGGTTCGCATACTAGGCTGACGCTTGGGACGGTGAGGCTTGCTGACTTTCTCTACCAGTTTCAGCTGGTTAGCCATAATCTGCAATTGCTTGACTAGTTCTTGCAGAGTTACTCGGCGTTTTGGTGGTGGCATTGCTGCTGGACGACGACGTAGGTGTCGTTCTAATTGCAGACGATGAACAGGAGATAATATGCCATCTTCACCTGTTATCATCTCATCTATAACATCTTCTTCCGCATTGTCTACTGTTGACAATTGCATTAATGTATTTGCTTTAAATAAGACAAGCATTGATGCTGATAAAAAAGCCTGTCCAGATTGAGACAAGTCAGATTCATAGCCTCTGGCTGTTACTTCTGGTGACATTAGTTCTAAGTAACGGTCAATCACCGAAATTACCTGTACATCCCAAGGATCTATTTCCCCTTGTTCAGCTTGATGAATAAGACGTGTAATTGTTTCCAGTAGCTCGGTAGCATCCATCAATTTTAGATTTTAGATTTTAGATTTTAGATTTGTCTTTCAACAGATAGGATTTGTATTGACACAACTTAATTACGAATTACGTTAGCGTTCAGGCAGTGTGCCTTAGGCATAGCGCTTCTGCAGGAAATATTACGAATTACGAATTACGAATTATTTTAATGATCTGTATCAGGTGGAGAATCATATTCAACCGTAAAATTTGATACAAAGTTATTATGCTTACTATTTTTGATAGCATCGAATGTGCCTTTGATAGTACCAGCAATTGGCACAGCCACCAGAGTTCCCAACAAGCCAGCAATTTCAAACCCCATTAAAATAGCGACAAAAATCCAGATGGGATTAAGTCCGATAAAGTCACCCATCAACTTAGGAGCTAAGAGGTTATCTTTAATTTGTTGCATGATCATTGCTGCTACTGCTGCTGGAAAGGCTAACCACCAATTTTGTAGTAGTACTAAAAGTGTAACTAAACCTATGCCTAAAGATGCTCCAATAAAAGGAATAAGTTGAGATATACCAATAACGATCGCAAATAACAGCGCAAAAGGTATTCTCAGAAATAGAAAAATTGGTGTCAGGGTGATAACCATAAATAACCCCAGTAGTAGTTGGCTGAGGAAAAAATTCTGAAAATTTAGCTGTAAAGATTTAGTTAGAGGGATACCGATACTAGATGGTAAAAGATTCACTAAACCAGACCAGACACGGCCGCCATATAACAGCATATAAAACGCCAGTACAAATACTAATACTACATTAAATAATCCTGACAACAGCGTCCCCGCAAACCCAACTGCACCGGAAGCTATCTGTTGCACTAAATTTTGAATATTAGCATTGACTTGATTAGTTACTAAGCTTAAATCAATATTTATCCTTCTTTGACGTGCTATAATCTGCAATTTCTCCAGGTTGGCTTGACTGGAGGCCAACCAATCAGGAATCTTATTTAAAAGTTGGATTGTTTGCTCAATTACTATCGGTACGAGGGTAACACCTAAAATAATCAATAAGGTTAAAGTAATAATTAGGACGATTATTACTGATTGAGAGCGTGTAATTCGCACTCTCTCAAATAATTTCACCGGATAATTGAGTAAAAAAGCCAGAATTGCCGCAATACTAAGAATAGTAATTGGATGCTGAAAATAACTAAAAAGCACAGACAGTAGCCAGACATTGAGAGCGATAATCGGACCACTCAGACCATAAATTAACAGAGTTTGGACAGAGGCTGAACGGCGCATCTTGAGAACAATAAAGAAAATTTGTCAATCTGGCATTGCTATTAATTTCCATGATAGATATTTTTCTCCCAGAATTGTATAAACGTATCCAATGATCAGGAAATAAAAACCTATGGATCAAAGCATAGCTAACCTTCGCAAAGACTATACATTGCAAGATTTGAGTGAAAATCAAATTGACCTTAATCCTTTTATACAATTTAAAAATTGGTTTAATCAGGCAACTTTAGCACAATTACCTGAACCTAATGCCATGACTTTGGCTACATCTACCCCAGATGGTAAACCCTCGGCGAGAATGGTATTACTGAAGAATTTTGACGAACGGGGTTTTGTTTTATTCACTAACTACAATAGTCACAAAGGACAAGAAATTGCCAAAAATCCTTATGGGGCTTTGGTTTTCTGGTGGGCTGAATTAGAACGTCAAGTGAGAATTGTGGGAACTGTAGAAAAGATTTCTCCAGAAGAGTCTGATGGCTATTTTGAGGTACGTCCCCATAATAGTCGCTTAGGTGCATGGGCTTCTAATCAAAGTGAGGTAATCTCCGGTAGAGAAGTTTTAGAATCACAATTACAAGAATTTCAACGCCAATATGCAAATCAGGAAGTTCCTAGACCACCTCATTGGGGAGGCTTTCGGGTAATTCCCCAGGAAATTGAATTTTGGCAGGGACGTTCTAGCCGTTTACATGACAGGTTGCTTTATACTCGGTTAAATGATGGCAGTTGGAAAATAGAACGTTTATCACCTTAATGAATAGGTGACAGGTGATAGGTGATAAGTGATAGGGAATAGTAATTATACAATTGTGTTAGGATCAACACCTAGTTCTCGTAACTTAGCTGCTAATAAATCAGCCCGTTGGCGTTCTTGTTCTGCACGTTGGCGTTCTTGTTCGGCTTGTTCGCTACTCCAAAGTAGCAAATTTCCTTCCCTATTCCACCACCGCAACCAGTTCATGGTTTGACATAATCTTTCACCTGGCCAAATTCCTAAAAATAGCTCTAACTCAGGAATCCAAAAACGCCCATTAGTATCCGCTTGTTGTTTGGTGTATTCTCCATTTTGCAAACAGCGGACTTCTAAACTGGGTTCGTAGGGATCATAGGTGACATAAGTAGGAACTTTGAGAATGTGTTCATAAAAATACAGCTTTCCATAAGGTGGTGTGGAACGTACTGATAACTCTCCACCTTCTGTATCGGAAAGAAATTCCATCACTACAGCCACCGCTTCCCCTTCTAAGTTGGGAGTATAACTGCGACGCACCACATCAGCAGCTACAGGATGCACCTGTGGCACATAAAACCAGTCGGGGTCTTTGACAATGATTTTTTTGTTTAAAGTGGCTACAAGTCCAAAATTAGAGCCAATCAGCATTTGTGGGAGGATGCGTCCTGCTGCACCTAAAGCATCGGTTAATGCAGCAGCTAAAGGCGGTTGTTGAATATTTTCCACTGGGTCGTCAGGTAAAATAAAATCAGCGGGAAGTTGTTCCCAGGTAACAATGGGTGTTTTTTGAGTTGGGTGAGTTTGTAGAATCATATAGTTACTTATAGGTTGTCAGAAATGGCTTTCGCCTCCCGTAAGGGATACAGGATTTACAGGATTTTAAATGTTAAAATCAGAAACAATTTGGATATCCTTTAACTACCCATTTTCAACCAACCAAATACTTGATTAACTTTTAATTGTAAATTAATTCCCTCTAACATTGGTAAATTCTGATCACCTCGTAACAATTCCGGTTGTTGATGGGGACGAAAAATTAAAATAGAACGGTCTTCTGGATCTATTAACCAACCTAATAAACAACCATGATTTAAACAATATAAAATATTATCTATCACTCGATTTGAATTTTGTTCAGGAGACAGAATTTCAATTGTCCAATCTGGAGGAAGAAAGAAATCATTAGGGACTTCTCCATCATTAGTAAAGGGAATACCAGACCATTTAAAAACTGCTATATCAGGTATTACGGAACGCACACCAAAACTACAACGCAACTCAGGAAAAGCATAAGCGATTTTTTCGGCTTCGGTGATATCGTTAATACGATTACAAAGTTTTAATTGTAAGCGGCTATGTTTACCTTTTGGCATTGGTTTGGCAATAATTTCACCGTTGATATATTCTCTAACAGGTTTGGTTTCTGGTAGTTTGAGAAATTCATCTAAGGTGAGGGATTGATTAATTACTGTTGTCATTATTTCTCAATCCTGTAAATAGGATATAAGTTATAGTTTAATCTTTTTTGTCTGAATCAGGATGTACAGGATTACAGGATTTACAGGATGTTATTTGATGATGGTTGGTTACGCACAAGTCATGGAAGAATGAACCACGAAGAACGCAAAGGACACGAAGGAAAGAGGTTTTAGAGAGATTTTGCGTTTTCTTCCTATATCTTGTAATCTTGGTTTTCCTACCCAGATCCCCGACTTCTATTTTCAAACCTAAAAATCAACAACAAATTCAAGTCAGAAGTCGGGGATCTTGTTCTGATTGTGACTACTCTAATTTTAATAGTGCCGTCATCACTTCCACTCACCAAAGTTCTACCATTAGGGCTGAAGGCCAGGGATAGATACTTTGATGTTTTTAATATATACAACAATATCGGAAGAAATTACGTAAACTACTTATTACAAGTTTCTGGTTCAATTTATAAGCTTTTTGATTCGCTTTATCAAAAAAAAGTCCACTACAATAGTTATTGAGAATAAGGTAGGTTGATTATCAATAATATTGAGAATGGTGTCAATAATAGAACGATTTTATTAGCTTCTTGACCTCTTGACTTTTTATGGTATTATGGATGTGTATAATCTATAGGATTTTCATATTTAAAATTAGCTTGAAAGTTTGAACTGTTTTTCTTGCTTAAGTCGTAATAAATAAAAGTAAAGACGTAAAATAAGAAATAGACTATATTTCATAGGGCTGAAATTTAATCTTTGATAAGATTAAGAAAAAACATAAATGTGTCAATACCTTGTCCATTTTTTGTAGGTTGGGTTAAGCCGCAGCGCAACCCGACGCATTTGTTGGGTTTGTTTCTATTGCTTTGCGAAGGTTCACGTTCCACAACCCAACGTATAAATGCTTTTTGGAATTTTTTGGTAAGAGTAGAGTCAGAGACTCTATGATTGCATTCCCAGTCTGAGACTGGGAACGAGATCACAAATCCTTTAATCCTGATAATTCTGGTTCAGGTAATAATGTATATCGCAAATAAAAACCACCCCAAACAAACAGAATAATTATCAAAGTACCAATACCTAATAAGTTAGGAAGCCAGAAAACTACTTCTATATGATTTAATTCACCAGATTTAAGTTTCCAAACTAATTGATTTCCATGCTTTTCGGGTTTGATAGCATCTTCGGTTTGTTGAATGTTTTTAACTCCCCAAGGTGTCTGTAAGTTAAAGTCTAAGTTGATAATTGAACCATGACCAGCTAAACCGTTTCCTTTGCTGGTAAGTGCAGAAAGGGAACGCAAATCTAAATCATAAATTAACCGATTTCTTGATAATAGTAAAAAATTGTTTTCCTCTACTAGTAAGTTGGAAGAAATTGTTGGTATTTCTGAATCTTGGGGGACTTGATTAGAATTTTTTTCAGTGCGATAGTTGAAAAATCCGCTAAACTTTTCTTGTAATTCTCTAACGTTACTAAAGGGAATTTTGACAATTAGTTCTTCTGGAGAAATCCGCTTTGCTGAACCTTCTAATTTTTGGGCGCGACGTTCTAAACTATTTAACCATTCCCAGATATAATCACCGCTAAAGCTGGTTAATTTCTCAGATAACTGAATATGCTGTACTATTTCGCCATTATTGGTATTGTTAAAGTTAATTCCTAAATCATATTGAACGCAACCAGATAACATGAAAGTGGCAGATATTACAAACCATAAAATAGGTTTTATTTTGGTTTTAATGAACATGAAAGTAAATGCTTTAATCAACGATAATACATTTTTTTGTAAATTAGATATATTCATGATTTGATCATCTCTCAAAAACTTAACCAAACTAGATAAGAAATAGTTAAACCAACTGCAATTAACGCTACCCAGATAAAACTATTATCTCTTGTATTGACTGTGCTGAGATCAACATATTCTGGTTCTGTGGACTTCTGTCTGGGGGTAGATTTTTTAGGTGTAGCGGTGACAAACCTTTTGGAGTCGTGATCAGAAATTGCGTCTAAATCGGGGATTTCTGTCATCCACTCCTTGGGTCTTTTTAGCTTAGGAGCTTGTAAGATGTAGATTAACTGCCGTGCTTGTTTCTTGGTTTCATAGTGGGGATGACGACGAAGTTGTTGACAAAGTGCGATCGCATCATCAGTCCTTCCCGCAGCTTCATAAGCAGTGACTAACCAAATATCTACTTCACCAGCAAAGCGTGTATTTCTTGCTAACAAGACGCTGGCTTTTTCCAGATTTTCTACAGCTTCCCGATATTGTCCATTTTCAAAAGCAAGTTTTCCAGTTTCGTAACGAGATTTGGCAATTTCTAAACTTTCTGTAGTCATTGTTCTTGGACATAGGACATTGGTGGTGATTTGTAATAGGCAATTAAGAAGAACAAACAGATTAGAGTCTTACCAATCACCAATTACCAATCACCAATGAGCAAATTTTTATTTAAACTGAGAACCCAGAATCATTGTTCCAATCCCCACATCTGTGAATATCTCCAACAGCAGGGCGTGAGGAATACGGCCATCAATGATGTGTGCGGCTTTAACTCCTTGGGCGAGCGATCGCACACAACAAGTTACTTTAGGAATCATACCCCCACTGACTGTACCATTGGCAATTAATTCACGAGCTTCAGGAATATCTACTTTGGCGACTAAGGTGGAAGGATCTTGATAATCTTTTAAAATCCCCCTCGTGTCGGTAAGCAAAATCAATTTTTCCGCACCTAGTGCAGCAGCGATTTCCCCTGCGACTGTATCAGCGTTAATATTATAAGCCTGTCCGCTATCATCAGCAGCCACGCTAGAAACCACAGGAATATAACCATTTTTAGACAAAGTATCTAAAATCTTGATATTCACATTGCTAACTTCCCCAACAAAGCCAATACCTTGATCACCTTGAGGACGAGCGGTGATTAAGTGTCCATCTTTACCGCACAGTCCCACAGCCATACCACCAGCTTGGTTAATCAAGGAGACAATTTCTTTATTGACTCGACCGACTAACACCATTTCTACCACATCCATTGTCGCGGCATCGGTGACGCGCAAACCGTTCTTAAACTGTGCCTCAATCCCCAGTTTACCTAACCAACTGTTAATTTCTGGTCCACCACCATGTACTAAAATTGGTCGTAATCCGACGCAGGACAAAAATACAATGTCGCGGATAACTTTATCTTTGAGGGTGTTATCTTTCATGGCTGCACCTCCGTATTTAACAACAACGGTGCGACCTGCAAATTTTTGAATGTAAGGTAGTGCTTCGCTGAGGATTTCAACGCGATTAGCTTCAGCTTGCCTGATATACTCGGTATCGTTGACCATCATAAGAATCTTCCAATTTTGGATGTCAGGTGATTACATGATCAAAAACTTTAGCAACTTTAAGATCACAAAATTTCCTCAGATCAATTTTGTTGCTGAGAATTTTCAGTTTTGATAATGCTCTTAATTGCTGTGAATATCCTTGTGGCGACTTGTTCTGGTGTTTCTGTCTCGGTGATGGTAATATGTAAGTCGGCTTGGGAATAAAGCGATTGGCGTTGTTCAAGGAGCAATAGCAATTTATCTTCAGGGTGAGAATCTTGTAAAAGAGGTCTTGTCTGATCTTCTCTTAACCGATTCATCAGTATTTCTACTGGTACATCCAGCCACACAATCAACCCATGATGCAAATAGCCCCAATTTTCTCGCTTGAGTACAATCCCCCCACCAGTGGCTATAATCAACTGAGTATAAGCACAAACTTGAGCGAGAATATCACTCTCCAACTGGCGAAATGCTGCTTCACCTTCATCAACAAATATCTCATTAATGGATTTTCCGACAGCTTTAATTATGACATCATCAGTATCCAAAAACCCATAACCAATTTGCTGTGCTAGTAAGCGTCCTACTGTGGTCTTACCTACACCCATCATCCCAATTAAATATAGGTTGACTCCTTTTAATAAGTTATTCGCCAAGTCTCTTTACTCCAGTTTTATTATTTATTCTATCAAGTTCCGTGGGTTTAAGTCCCCCAGTTCCATAACCGGTAAGTTTTGTGTTGGGGTTAAATCCCCATTACGAATTACGAATTACGAATTACGAATTACGAATTACGAATTACGAATTATTTAAACCTTGCTATTAACAATACTTTTTTTCATGTCAATTTTCAATTGTGCCGCCACAATGGGATTACGTAGCAATAAGTTACTTTCTGTGGCTAGATGAGATTTAAAATTTTCTACCATTAAGCGTTCGATTATATAGTCCCTTAAAACTATGCCAGGCGCTAAAGAAAATAGTTGGCTGTTGATGAGGGGAGGTGTAGGATAAGTATCTGTCAGCACTTTATTTTTCTCAATGAGCGATCGCCGCTGCAGTAATTCTATCGTTTCCAGAATTAATCTTTGTGCCAATCTTGGTGACAAACCAGGGATAATATTACTCGGCACATTATGTATAGAAGTGCAATCTGGATTGAGTGCCAGCCAATATATAATAGATATCTCTAACTCTGACAAATGATAGAACTGCTGGTCTAAAATCTGGCGAATATCACCAAATGCTAAAGTACCCTGTTCCAGAAACTCATAGATACTACCACCAAACAAATCTTGAATAGTAGTCGCAACCAACTTTAAAAATAATGGATTCCCCGCATAGTAGTCAATTAATACACTACATTCTGGATATTGAGACTCAGCGAATCCTTTAGCTTTAAGGATAACCAGGCTTTCTTTCTTGTTTAAACCAGTCAAGTTGAAAGAACGAACAGGTAATTTTTTTCCTTCAATCGCCGCAATTTCCGGCGGTTTTTCCCGGCTAGTTAATAATAAGCAACTTTGATGTTGGGAATCTCCCACCCTTCTAATCAATTCACCATAGCCTTCATAACCAGGATGATACCGAATCGGGGAAAGACCATCAAGTGTATTACCTATAGTAGAAGATGGTACGGAGGTTTCGTCTCCTACACTAGATAAAATTGAGTCAACATCATCTAAGACCAAAAGACAACGAACATTGCGTAAACTATTAATCAGTTGAGAAATCCGGCTGTTGAGAGTTGCTGTCTGATCTATTTCTAGGGTTGGCGACAATATCTGCATGATATTACTTAACATCTCATTTATTGATGGATATAGATGTAGCGATCGCCAGATTACATATTCAAACTGATCTTGAATCCCCTCTGCTAACTTGATGGAAAAAGCAGTTTTACCAATTCCACCCATCCCCAAAATTACAACTAACCGACAGTGCTGTTGTGAAATCCACTCAGAAACTGTGTCTAATTCTGTCTTCCTTCCACAAAAGCCGCTGACATCAACGGCTTCACCCCAATCTTGAATCTTTGGGGATGTAGCAGCAATTAAATCGGTTTCTTGCGTTTTAGTATCTTGAATCAAAGTGATGCTTGGGTTTAATTCCACCCAATTTTTTTTATACCCAGCTTTTTCTAATAAATGAGTTACATGACTCCAGTTTTTCACCTTGACTGAGTATCCGGCTTGAGTACTCAGCATATCCTCTATGTATTTATACAATCCATTCGACAAATAAACTCTGACTGTACTGCTACTGCGACTTTGATAAACTCTTTTTGCTATTTCCGCAGGACTACAACCACAAAGCAACCCTCTCAGGAATTTCTTTTCCACAGGTGTTAAGGCTTTTCTCTTTGCAGAACCTAAATCTAGGTATAATTTCTCTAAGTCCCAATTTTTCTGTGCTTCTATAAATTCTTCTTCCACCACTTGAGAACTCATTATCACCATCATTATTATTAGTATATTTACAGTTATATTAGCGATATACTAACGTTTGTTATGTAAAGTCAGAATAAACAAACGATAAATTTATAACGAAATTTATAACGATTGTTAGGTGCATTCTTATTTACTACTTAGGTATTCTTAGGCTTAACGTAAATTTCATATAACTTGTTTGAAACTTTAAGGAAATAAATTCTGTCAATATAAAAATCCAACTTCATCTAGTGAGTGAATCGAGTTTTTCTCTCAGGCGGTTTTTTCGTCTCAACTGGATTAATACCCAGCCTTAATTACTTGAATATCGCGAGCAAGGTGTAAAAAATAACTCAAATTTCCATTTTCGACAAACAAGCCTTTCTCATTAGACTAAACTCCCATCAATTGACTTGGTATGAATTATGAATGAGGTTTCAGCTATGACTCGAATTCTAGACGTTGTGCAAACAGCTTTGACAACTGGTTATTTAACTGTAGAAGCGGAAAACCAACTGAGACAACTTTTAACTACCCAGTACAACTTGGAAGACTTTAATGCCTTCATGACTTTGCAGGAAGCTGCTATGACCGGGAAAATCAAGCAGGAATCACGGGAGAAGTGTGGTATGGCAGGTGACAGGTGACAGTCTGAAGAGTCTTTTGATGTCTAGGTTTGATCAGCAGTTGGTGTCCTAACCGCCCTGTCTGTTGCTATATCAAGTAGGATGAATTATTAATTGTTCAGCTTATCGGCGAGAGCCTTCATCTTCATCCTCAAAGTCGTCGTCTTTAAAAAAATCCCAATCATCATCATCTGCTTGGTGAGTAGTTGACGGTTGATAAGGAGGAATAATTACTCGGTAATCAGCATCATAAATAGATTCAGTTTTTCCCACACCAGTATTTTTAGGTTCTTGAGCATTGTAAGAGTAAACAGATCCAGGTTGAGATTCAGAAGCTTTGGTGCTGGCTGTCTGTGGTTGTTCTTCAAAATTCCAATCATTATTAGTGGAGTTTGTTTCCCAATCATCAAATTCCTCCCTAGTGGTGTAATCGGGTTTACTAGTCGCGGGTGGTGGACTGCTAGGAGAAGGTGTAGATTCTTTTCTGGGAGTTGTTCTCACACGCCTTGAATTTACAGGTGATTGGGGAGAAGTGGTTTGCACCTGTTGAGCCGATACATAATTAGTGAATTTTAATAAAGTGTTAATTAATATAGATGTGAAAGCACCAGTGGCAATACTCAGGAAAATCCACAAAGCTAATGGTAATGCTTGAGTCCGCATCCCCAAAAATACCAATGGGAGGGCTGGCGATAAATTTTGAACTAACAACAGTGTTAATCCTCCCAGCACGGCTACCAACAGAATTAAGCGAATTACAGCCATAAGAAAATGCAAAACGAACCGCGAAGACGCGAAGGACACGAAGAAAGAGAGAAAGAAGAGATTAAAAGATTTGCCGCAGTGTCTCGTAGAGACGTGAAGTTCAAGTTTTGATGATTAGGAGATAGTCCTGAAACCTTTGTAACAGTTATCAGTAAACAGTGATAGCTGATAACTGATAACTGTTTACTGTTTTAACGATGACCTTGCCAGCGCTGGATGGGAACACAGTCGATGTCCAGTTGATCTAAGGAACGGGCTACTACAAAATCAACTAAATCTTCAATGGTTTGGGGATGATGATACCAAGCCGGAATGGCGGGGACGACTCTCACTCCTGTTTCTGCTAAGGTTGTTAAGTTACGCAGGTGAATCAAGCTAAAAGGAGTTTCTCTAGGAACAATGACCAGTTTGCGTCCCTCTTTAATCTGGACATCGGCAGCTCGTTCTAGTAAATCGGAACTCAAGCCAACTGCCAGTTTTGCTACTGTACTCATACTACATGGTATGATAATCATCCCTAAAGCCCGAAAGGAACCACTGGCGATACCAGCCCCAACATCACTCCAAGGATGACAGCGCAGTTTACCGGCAAGTGCCACTCCAGCTTGTTCTCGCCAAAATTGCTCTTGCCCTTCTGGGTCTGCTGGCATTCGAGTTTCTTGTTCTGCTTGCCAAACTATGTAAGTTGATTTAGAGGCAACTAGTTCAATCGTATACTCTGCTTCAAGAAGAAATTTAAGAGCGCGGATGGCGTAAATCAAACCTGATGCACCGGATACGCCCAAAATTAAAGGTTTTGTGTCATTAAGCACGCTAGTTCACAAAAAAATTACTCGTCATCAGCATAGGGATCTAAGTCAAGAGATTCAAGGTCATTGTGTAAGTAAATGTCTGACATATCTTGATTTTCTGCACCAATTCCCAAATTTTTGGCGACACCATCCACACCAACAGTGACTAAATCAATTTGCTGGCGGTAGTAATCAACACTCTTGACTTGTACAGAAACGCGATCGCCTAGTCGATAGGAAGCGCGATTTTTGCGTCCAAATAGAGCCTGCTGTCTAGCACGATATTCATACCAATCATCTTTGAGAGAACTAACGTGTACTAGTCCTTCTACTCGCAATGGTGTACCCAGCTGGGAAGCAATTTCTAATTCTGGGGCTGGGACTTCAATTTCTACAAAGAACCCGTAAGATTGAACACCAGTGATCACCCCTGGAAAGACTTGACCAATGCGCTGCTTCATCAGTTGAGCTTTTTGTAGTCCAGCTAAATCAGCTTCGGCTTCTTGGACTTCTTTTTCTCTGTCATTAATCTGGACGAGTACTCTAGTTAAATCACTTTGGAGTTCTTGTTGTAGTTCTGGGGGGAGAACGTTCCAGTTAATTTCTGTATGACTGGAGGAGTGACGCAGGTTAACACGCTCTTTCACACGGGTGTTGCGGCGATCGCGTCCGTATTCTAATAGTGCATGGTATACCCTTTGCATGAGTAAATCAGGGTAGCGCCGCAGGGGAGAGCTAAAGTGGAGATACTGTGTTAGCGCCAAACCAAAGTGAGAACCTTTTGTTGTGGTGTATACAGATGGCTTGAGGGTATCTTGCAATAAATAGGTGAGAACCTGCTCAGATGGTGATTCAGCAAAAGCTCCAGTTAGGTGTTGATAATCTAAGGGTTGGATCTCCACATCCGCTTCTAATGTCAATTCCACACCTAAATTCATCGCCAGTTTCAGCATTTCCTGAACATCTTCAGTATCAGGTGTACCTTGGACTCGCCAAATAGCCGGAACTCCCAAAGCGCTGAGGTGATCTGCAATTAGTTGATTTACTAATAGCACTAACTCGGTTAACAGCGATCGCACAGGTAAATCATTGACTACCACAGATCCCATCACTCCCTCATCATAGTAGGGATTTTGACTAGGTGGTAGATTCAATTGTAAGCTACCGCGAGCTAATCGACCTTGTTTGGCCGCTTGTGCTAAACTTTCCAAGTCCTGTAATATCTCGATACTTTCAGCAGTTACTTTTGTCGATTTACCTGTAAGAATTGCTTCGGCTTGCTGTTTACTTACCGCCGTGTCTACATTGATCACACTAGGTTGAATTTCCCAGTCCAACACTTCTCCCGATTGGGGATCAATTGTGATCACAAAGGATAGAGCTAAATGATCGCTACCAGGTGATAAAGAACAGCGTTCTGTGACAGCATCTGGTAACATCGGTAGAATTAATTCTCCCAGATAGACTGACCTTCCCCGCTTAAGTGCTTCCCTATCTAAGGATTCATCTGGTTGGATATAGTGGGAAAGATCCGTAATATGCACAATTAATCGCCAAGGTTTGTTGGGGATTTTTTCCAAACTAAAGGCATTTTCAACTACACGGTCGTCACCATTGACACCTTCAATTGTCAGAGTAAACCAATTGCGTAAATCTACCCGATTTTTTAAATCTGCTTTCAGCAGCTTTTTGGGTAACTTAGCGGCGACATCGAGGACAGTATCAGGAAAATTACGTGACAGATCATGTTTACAAGTTACTAAATCTATATCAGCCGCCGCTTCAGCATCACTACCAAGAATTTGTACCACGCGACCCAAGGGAGGATACTGAGCTAGAGGGTAACGCAGGACTTCTACATGGGCTAAGTGATCGATTGCTTGATCTAACTTCATGCCGTTTGTGAGTAGTTTCAATTCAAACAGCAGACGATCATCTAAGGGGACAGCCCGAAAACCACCTTCTACTTGTTTAATTCGTGCTAGCAAGGTGTGATTTGAACGCTCCAAAATCAGCTTAACTTCGCCTTCTGGTGAACGACGGCGACTACCTTCTTTGAGAACTCTGACCAAAACGCGATCGCCATTCCAGGCATTACTCAAATGGCTTTCCCGGATGTAAATATCCTCAGATCCTTCCACATCTTGAATCGCAAAGCAAAACCCCTTACTAGAGCAACGAAGTTTTGCTTCAATTAACCCCTCTTCTGTCACCCGACGGTATTTACCCCGTTCTTTCACCAACAGCCCTACTTTTTCCAGCACCTCCAAAGCAATGTGAAGTTTTTCTAGACTTTCTTCATCCTCGCAACCTAGTTTCTTTTCCAAGACTTTACGAGCTACCAATTTATCATCGGTAAAATTGGCAAGGAGTGTAGCGATTGAAAATTCCATGCAGTGAACCGACCTTTGGTCAAAACATCATTTTTTGAGGACACTTACGTGCGGAGGTCCCCCTCCGTTAATGAGCTACTGCGTTACTCTAGTCTAGAGAGTTGTAGCAAGTGGCTTGTCACTGGCGTTAAAGTGTCTGTTGTTTAATCTGGTTCTTCCCTGTATGCCCTCACAGATGACAGAAGACATTTGCTACAAACGAATTATCTGTACTCCTGTGAAGAAGCAAGCTATGCGTAGCGTCTTGTAGAGAAGGCAAGGCTACTGAAGATCATGTCAGAGACAGCCTCTGCTCGAACTTCTCACTGCACGACCCCCTCAGAATCTGTCTGGGTGAAACTTTCTTTATCTAAACAATCTTACCAAGCACTCCTGATACTCAATTTTGCTTCACCAGGTAATTACCCTATGGGTTTTTGAGAGGTTTGGTTTAGAGAACTCTCCATACTACCCAAAAATCTCATACCTACGAGAAGCACAAGTGTCTGATTGTCTAGACTAAAGGTGATTTTTCGCCATAAGAATCTGAATTTTAACTAGGAGAAACTGCCGATAAACCTAATTTTCCCATCTGTAGAATCGGTAACAATTAGGTAAGCAGCTTAACAAGCCGTGAGGGCGAACCTTATCCTTATCATTGTAGATTTAGAGCGTACTTCCAGAAAATACTTTTAGATATCGAATTGGGTAATTAGTATAGCATTGAAAGGAAGAACACCCTAAGTTACTCAACAGTAGCCAAAAATTTGCTCAAAAAACAGCTGGTGCTACAATCGTGACACACGATCATACCGCGAAAAGTACCCTGAAGTCCTATGAGGAGAACTAAAATTAAAGTGACTTCCGACTTTAGCAAAACTGGTGATCTTCTACCAGGATTTTCAACTCCATGAAAGGATGTTACCTCTGTACACAGAAAACATCAACCCAGTAATTAAACAGATTTAGATTGGTGGCACTATTATGTTGGCTCAATTTCAGAGCTTGTATCCCAACGGCAGTATTATCTCGGAATTAGTACAAATTTTTCAAGGAAAATACCTCGTCCGAGTCACTGTACAAGTTGAAGGCATTACCCGCTCCACTGGTATGGCAGGAGCAGAAACCATAGAAGTGGCTGAAGACCAAGCCAGAAGCAGGGCATTAATGGTTTTAGGAATCACTAACACTAGGGAAACAGGTACATTCACCCCAAAACCAATTTCCTCAGTTCCGCTAAATCCCTCTTTAAATTCCACAGATGTCTCACATGAGTCCGGCCAAGTCCCTAAGAATATTGTCAGTAATCATTGGTCAACAGCCAGCAATACACTAATACCTAACCCTGAAACTCACAACCAAGGGTTGAGCCAACGTTTTCCAGAACAAACTTCTAGAGAACAACAACTTGATATTGCTGAAGAAAGCTTAAAGATATCATCAGTCCAAGAATCCAAGCATTCTTCTTTACCAGAAATTACTCCCAGTAATGTTACACCCTTCACCCCACGCAGTTATTCTCCGCCTGAAGATGTTGGTGTACAGTTGGCTGTGGGAACAAGAAAGAGAAAAAATGAACCTGTTAATTTATCTGATGTCATTGCCGAAACAGATGTGCAAATAGAGCGTTTAGGCTGGACTAAAGAAGACGGAAGGGAATTTCTCAAAAAAACCTACGGGAAGCTAGGGCGCTCTCTACTCAGTGAAGAAGAGTTACTAAATTTTCTTAACTATCTTAAATCGCAACCAGACCCTATTGCTGGGTTTTAGAGAGTACTGAGTACTGAGTCATGAGTACTGAGTACCGAGTACCGAGTACTGAGTACTGAGTACTGAGTACTGAGTACCGAGTCATGAGTACTGAGTCATGAGTTGTGAGTTGTGAGGAAAATTTACCCAGAACTCAGCACTCAGCACTCAGCAATCTCTTACACCACAACCATGGGACGACTACCCGCAGCGTGACGGTCAATCACTTGATCAATTAAGCCATATTCCTTGGCTTCTTCAGGAGACATAAAAAAGTCACGTTCTGTATCTTCAGCAATACGCTCAATTGGCTGACCTGTGTGTTCAGCTAAAAAATCATTTAGCCGTTTCTTGTGGTATAAAATTTCCCGCGCCTGAATTTCAATATCAGTCGCTTGTCCTTGAGCGCCACCTAGAGGTTGATGAATCATAATCCGTGAATGGGGTAGACTCATTCGCTTACCTTTAGCACCAGCACTGAGGAGAAAAGCACCCATACTGGCTGCTAGTCCAGTACAAATAGTACAGACATCGGGACGAATATGCTTCATGGTGTCGAAAATCCCCATCCCCGCCGTAACCGAACCACCGGGAGAATTGATGTACATATAAATGTCTTTCTCCGAGTCCTCAGCATCTAAAAACAGTAATTGGGCAACAATCAAGTTAGCAAGACTGCTATCAACCTGTTGTCCCAAAAAGATGATGCGCTCACGTAACAGCCGTGAGTAGATATCAAAGGCGCGTTCGCCTCGACCCGATTGTTCAATAACGATAGGAATCATGGAGAGGTGTTTGTAGCTATTTTCCATTTATTCTATCGATGTCAATGGCTGATTGTGTTTAGATAGGCCAATGAATATTGGGAAAACACCCTAAGAATTAGAAAATATCAGAGTTTATTTGCCCATAATCAGTTCTGAGCCAGCAGATTCATCGCACCAAACTATCTAAAATCTAAAATTCTTGACCGGACACTTTTTCAGTCCCAGAAGCGTCTATGTAGTTATGGTTGTCTGAAAAGAGGGCTAAATAAAGGGGATATTGCCTTTTATACTTTGAGCTACTCTTACCTTACACCTCTGTCTTGCCTTGATTGGAAAAATGTAGATTTAGATAGAAAGAAATTATTTTTCAAGTAGTAGTAACTTTTTTCACATTTTTTAGACTTGTTCTGGTTAATTATCCGGACATATTCGGCAAATCTGGTAAATCGAAAATATGAGGTGTATTTAGAATAACTAGTCTTACTTGAAATGCTATCAATTAAGAGAGAGAAGTAATATGCTGGAAAGACTTATACAAGCTGCTTTGATTACCTTTTTACTGCACCTGACTGCTGGACTAAATACTAGTACTCGAATTCCTGCTAAGGGTGTATCATCTATGTCTGAACTACCAGCCTCAGTCATCGGTTCCACGATTCACTTTTTAAAATAAAAAAACTGCATCAATTACTTAAAGATTGGCAAAATTCTTCTCCGTTACCAAAACAGTTCTGAACTCAGGACTGTTTTTTAGCTAAAACCGACAGTAGCCCCAGGACTCATATCATGTCCAGTTGTTCGCGTAGCGTCTCGTCAGAGATATACTTATCATTTAGACTGACGCTCAAGACACGGAGACGCTCTTACGCGGAGAATTTTTTTTGATCAGTGATTAGGCTGACATGATATCACCCGTTCGCGTAGCGTCTCGCAGAGAAGGGGAGCGTGGGATGAATGGTGGATAAAATCAAAGGCGGGATTTACCCGCCTTCACTGACTTAAAGATTTAAAACTGGATCTTGATCAAAAGTCTTTAACACCGTACAGGATATAACTTACTCAGCCCAAGCGATTAACCTGGGTTCATAAGGAGTAGCGAGGTATTGATTTTTTGGTAACACACGCAAAGACAAGCCTTGTAACCCAGAGGTGGTATAAGTAATGCTTACAGTGTAAATACTGAATCCTTCGGTATCCTGTCCTTGGTAATCCATTACCACAGGTACAGCATTGACAATATCGCCATTAGCATCAATGGAACCTTGATATAGTTCTACCTGCACATCATCATTGTTCAAAGTTGCTAAATCAACCTTAGCTTTTACTGCCACAGTTTGATTAACTTGCAGTTCTGAGACTGCGGAGACATCAACATCTTTGATTCTGATGTTAAACCAGTGTTCACCTAGTTTTGCTTTCCAATCTGCTAATTCTTTAGCGGGGGCGTAATTATCAACAGTTAAGGTATGATAGCGATCGCTCGCGGGGAAATAAGCCCGTTGTGCATATTCCCGCACCATCCGCGCTGTATTAAAAAACGGACAATTTAAACGGATAGCATCCTTCATTTTTGCCACCCAGGGACGAGGTAAACCATCACTGTCCCGATGCTCATAAAATAAAGGTACAACTTCTTTCTCTAGCAATTCATAGAGAGCGTTAGCTTCTACCTCATCTTGGTAATTGGGATCTTCGTAATTTTCACCATGTCCAATCGCCCAACCAGTGCGGACATAATCAGCCTCATCCCACCAACCATCTAGTACACTTAAATTTGGCAATCCATTCATTGCCGCTTTCATGCCGCTAGTACCAGAAGCTTCACGGGGACGACGGGGCGTATTTAACCAGATATCACAACCTGCCACCATTAACCGGGCAATGTGAATATCATAATTGGGAACAAACACAACGTGTTTTTCTAAATGTTGTTCACGGATAAAGTGATTGATATCGCGGATCAATTCTTTACCAGGGATATCTTTAGGGTGAGCTTTCCCCGCAATTACAAATTGGACTTTGCGATGTTTGTTACTTAGTAGAATTTGCTTAATCCGTTCTAAATCGCGCATCCACAGAGTAGCGCGTTTGTAGGTAGCAAAACGACGAGCAAAGCCAATGGTTAAAACTTTGGGGTCAAGCACTTCTTGGGATAGAGCAATTTCGGAAGCAGAAGCACCGCGATCGCGCAAATGCTTGACCAAATGCTCCCGGACATACAAAATCATGTCTAAACGGCAACGTTCGTGATTGCGCCATAATTCCTCATCAGGAATGGCCTCCATTCGTTCCCACAACTGACTATCTGGTGGTGCTGATGACCAGTTAGGACCTAGATACCGATCATACAACTCCTGAGTTGACTTAGCAACGCAACTCCGAGCATGAACACCGTTAGTAATAGCGGCAATCGGCACTTCTTCGACTGGGACTTTCTGCCACAGACCTTGAAACATTTGCCGTGAAACTACACCATGTAGTTGTGCCACACCATTAGAAAATGTTGCCATCTTCAGCGCCAGCACCGCCATGCTAAAAGGCGCAGATAAATCCCCAGTATTTTCTCGCCCCAGTCCTAAAAATTGTTCTTTAGGTAAGCCAAAAATATCTGCGTAATAGCCCAGGTAGTACAAAATTTTGTCGGGAGAAAACAAGTCAATTCCCGCTGGAACTGGTGTGTGGGTAGTAAAAATATTACTGGAAGCGACTACCTGTCTCGCTTGAGCATAATTGAGTCCCTCTTCCTGAATCAAAAGGCGGATACGCTCTAGGGCAGAGAACCCCGCGTGGCCTTCATTCATGTGGTAAGCTGTTACCTTATAGCCCAAGGCTTTGAGCATTTGCACACCACCAATACCCAGCATAATTTCTTGGTGGATACGCATATCGATGTCACCACCATACAGTTGGTCAGTGATATCGTGGTCGTAAGGGTTGTTAGGTTCAATGTTGGTATCCAACATATACAACGGTACAGTTCCCACCTGCACACGCCAGACTCTGGCATACACCTTACGTCCTGGATAATCTACAGCAATTATTAGCTCAGAGCCATCAGGATTCCGCTCCAAGTGCAAGGGCATATTATAAAAATCATTGATGAGGTAGCGTTCTTGCTGCCAACCATCAGCATTGAGATACTGAGCAAAGTAACCTTGTTGGTAAAGTAAGCCCACACCCACCAAAGGTAATCCCAAATCACTAGCAGACTTGAGATGATCCCCTGCTAATACACCTAAACCACCAGAATAGACAGGTAAACAGTCTACTAATCCAAACTCCGCAGAGAAATAAGCATAGCATTCCTGGGGATGCTGAGAGCGTTGTTTTTGATACCAAGTATGCTCTTGTAAATAATCTTCTAGCTGACGAGCGGCTCTATCCATTTGTGCTAGGAAGCCTTCATCTTCGACAACTTCCAATAGCCGCCCTTGGCTGATAGTCCCCAGCATCAAAACTGGATTATGATGGCTCGATTCCCATAAATCTGGGTCTAAACGGCGAAATAGGTCTTTGCTCTCAACATTCCAATCAAAGTGCAGATTGTATGCTAGTTTACGCAGCGGTTCTAGGCGCTGCGGCAGTGAAGGAGATACGTTGAATGTGCGAATTGGCTGCATAGTGTGACAAGGTCTTAGATAGAGCTATGGTTATTTTTTACTGTCTTTTCCCAATGTTGCCAATTCTTTATACTTTGTTACGCATTGAGAGTAATTCATCCAGCTGTTGCTAAACTTTACACTAAAGTCAGTAAGCGTGAATATTTATCGTTAGGTTAAGGCAGGAAGGAAAAAGGTTTGAGCAACGTTAATTTTTCTTTACATGGTTATATTTATATTGTGCATACCTACTTAAAACAAGTTATTGAATGGAAAACCTAAAAATTAGCCTGGTCAGACATAAAACCACCTGAACTCAAGAGTAAGGTACTACTCTCTGACTATAATTCTCGAAAAAATGCCGAGATATGGGTAAGATAAAGGAGCTATCTTTTCTGGATAGCAGATTTTTGAGACCTTTTTTGTCATACCCCTGGGAGATATTTCTATGGTGACTTTAAAAATCGCTGTTTATATTGTTGTTGCCTTTTTTGTAGGAATTTTTGTGTTTGGGTTTTTATCAAACGACCCTGCTCGTAACCCTGGACAGCGGGATTCAGAATAGAAACACCACAAATCATCTACAACCGCTGGAAGGTGGAAGACACTAAACGCCCAAACTCTGGCGACCAATCTGGAAAAATGATACAGTGTCATCCTCTTGGCGGCTTACTGCAAGTCAGCAGAAGGCGAAAGTCGGAAGGCAAATGTGTAATTAATCCTTCCGGCTTAATACCTGCCTTGTTTGTTAGCTTGATTGTCCTGAGATATGCTGCATCCAGTTTTGCCACCTGACTCACCTCCCATTGTCGAATATTTAAGACCTGCCAATTCTCCTGCTTCTGCCTCTGTGGTAGAGACTGAGAGCGATATGCAGCAACTAGCAACTCCAGGAACCTTAATTGAGGCTGATAATGGGCTGCCCAATTCCACTTCTGCTCATCAAGATAATTTAGTAGCGACCAAGTCTTTATTTTCATCTCCTCAACCAGAGCAATTGCCACCGGAATTTTCCCCTGTCAAGACTTCGGGAAGTGCGGTGATGTTCAGAAAATCCTTGGTAGTCTCTCCTAATCAAATGGAAACTGCTGCTGATCACAATAAACCATCTGTCATACTGCCGACAGTTTCTGGTGAGGTTCTCCATAAAAAAAGTGTATTTTTATCTCAATCATCAGTTGTTCTCACAAGACAAGTCCCACCAAAACAGCAAGATTCTGTGACTTTACAGGCATCTGAGGGCAAAATTAATCTGGCAGGATCTACTGGGGAAACAATACCGATTTCTGTTCCAGTACAAAATATTATTGAATTTAAGCCTCGTAATCCCAACAATCAACCTTCAACTTCTACTACTGTAGAATTTCCTCCACCTCCAGCAACGGTTCCACCAGCAGATCAACCATCTGGTAATACTCCACAAGTAAGACAACGAGTTGTAGAAGTAATTGCTGACCGTCAAGAATATGATGAGCAAAGGCGGATTGTTACAGCAGAAGGTAATGTGGTAGTGCGATTTGATGGGGCGGTGGTAGATGCGGATCGCTTACAAGTAAATTTGGATAATTTAATTGCTGTGGGTGAAGGCAATGTTGCCTTGACTAGAGGCAATCAGGTATTGAGAGGACAACGTTTTACCTATAATTTTGTTCAAGACAATGGGGATTTGGAAAATGGCAGCGGAGAAATTTACGTCCCCACAACTCAAACAGATTTTGCTTTCCAACCGACTTCTCCCTCTCTACCTACAGATATAACATCTGGGGGTGTACCCAGTCGTCCTCCTAGCGATCGCATTCGTGCTAATCAGCCTGTGACTGGTATCAGTAGTCCAGGCGGGATTGATGTTACTATTGGTGGTCAAGCCGATGCCAGAAACATTGCTTCACCAAAAACAGGTGGTGTTGTTAAGCGGTTACGATTTGAAGCCCAACGGATTGACTTCTATCCACAAGGTTGGCAAGCTGAGAATGTGCGGATTACTAATGATCCGTTTTCACCACCAGAATTAGAATTACGGGCAGATAAAGTGACTCTGACGCGAGAAGCACCTTTGGTGGATCGCATTACTACCCAACGTCAGCGGTTAGTATTTGACCAAAATTTTACATTACCTATTCCTATAAATAGCCAAAAAATTGACCGCCGGGAACGCGAAGTTAATCCATTTATCGTCTCTCCAGGGTTTGATGGTAGCAAACGAGGTGGTCTTTTTGTCGAGCGTAATTTTCCGGTCATAACTACAGATCAGACAAATCTGAGCTTTACACCCCAGTTTTTTGTACAGAAAGCTTTTACTGACAATAGTAATGTTGCGGATTTGTTTGGTGTGAAGGCAAAACTGAATGCTGTTTTGAGTGCTAAAACTACAGTTGAAGGTAAGGGAGAATTAACCAGTTTTGATTTCAACAAAGTAGAAGATAATTTACGGGGGAGTTTGCGGTTGCGGCAGGCATTAGGTGAGGTGAATCCACATATATTAAGTTTGGAAGCCAGCTACCGCGATCGCCTTTACAATGGTACTCTCGGCTTTCAAACTGTGCAGAGTAGTTTAGGTGGGGTGATTACTTCCCCAATTATTCCTTTGGGGAAAAGTGGAATTAATCTCAGCTATCAAGGCGGCGCTCAGTATATTGATGCTAACACTGACCGCCAGGATTTACTCCAGCCACAACGGAAGAATGATCGCATCTCTCTTGGTCGCTTACAAGGTAGCGTTGCTCTCAGTACTGGCTTCTTACTCTGGCAAGGAAAACCATTACCAGCCACTCCCGCTGAGGGATTAAAATATACGCCCAATCCTTTAGTACCTTATTTGCAAGCGATCGCAGGTGTTACTGGTACTACAAGCTATTACACAAGTGGCGATAATCAAAATACTTTGATTGGTACAATTGGCTTAGTTGGACAAATTGGTAATTTTTCTCAACCTTTTTTGGACTACACAGCCTTTAATGTCAGTTACTCCCAAGGTGTCAACAGTGGATTATCACCCTTCTTGTTTGACCGCTCAGTTGACAACAAAGTTCTCAGTGCTGGTATTTCACAGCAGCTATACGGACCATTACGCTTAGGTTTTCAAACCTCTGTTAACCTGGATACAGGTAAAGAAAGCAGTACGGATTACATTTTAGAATATAGTCGTCGCTCCTATGGTATTGTCTTACGCTACAATCCGGTGCTGGAATTAGGTGGCTTTAGCATTCGCATTAGTGACTTTAACTGGAGTGGTGGTACTGATCCTTTTTCTGATGTTAAGCCAGTTGTGGGTGGAGTCAGTCAGGATCGGTAATTGATAACTGTTATACCAGATTGATATGAAGCTGCATAGAATAATTTAACGCGGATGCACGCAGATAAACGCGGATAAAGACAGATAAAGACCGATAAATCAATGGATTTCAGAAATATGTGCAACCTCACATAAAATTGGTATTAACTAGGGCTTGCTGAAAAAGTTGTCTGTGAGGGCAGGGAACAGGGAACAGGGAACAGGGAACAGTTTCAGCCATCTGGATATCCTCAATTTCCCAAATCCGACCGAGGAAAATGCACCAATTTTAAGACACCATAAGCCAAAATCTTGCACTTTCTTGTTTCTTAAATCCGCGAAACCCTTATTCATAAAAGGTTTCATCTTTATTCAGCAAGCCCTAACTATTCACTGATAACTGATTTAACGGTAAGGTGACAGTAAATATAGTCCCAACACCAACTTGACTGCTCATCTCAATTTTTCCCTTGTGAGCATCAACACACCTTTTAACAATTACTAATCCTAGTCCATTGCCTTGAATTAATTGGACATTTGAAGCTCGATAAAAAGAATCAAAAATTTGCTCTTGGTCAGTTTCAGGAATGCCAATTCCTTGATCTTGTATTTGAAAAACTGCTGTGTCTGTCAGCAAATTACAAGTCAAATTAAACTGAATCTTAGCATTTGGGGGAGAATATTTAGCCGCATTAGAAAGTAAATTAATAAATAGGAAATGTAAAAGTTGTTCATCCATAAAAGCATTTGTATGCTCTCCATGACAGGTAAAAATCACATCAGAACATCTAGATTCAAGAGTAGAAAATTCTTCTATTAAGTCTTGACAAAATTTCTCTAAATTAATTGCAACCGGATTATACGTCAGTTTTTCCGCCTCAGCTTTACCCATAAAAAGTACATCTTTCATCAATTTTTCCATGCTTTGTACAGCACGATAAATTCTAGTTAAATAAGTATTTCTTTTAGTTTCTGTTAAATTATCTCCCTGCATTTCTATAAGTTCTACTGCCGTTTGAATTACAGTCAAAGGATTACGAAACTCATGGGAGACAGTTGATATAAACAAAGACTTGAGGCGGTTCAGTTCTTGCTCTTTTTTCAAAGCTTGTTCTAAGTATTCTTTTTGACGACGTTCACTGAGATCCCAGAAGACGACCACTGCACCAGTAATCTCATTAGGTCCCCGTCTCAGTGGTGAAGCACTATCACCAATAGGTACTTTTTTGCCATATTTGGTAATTAAAGAGGTAAATTCAGCCAAATAAACCACTTTTTGTTCCCTGAGTACAGTGAATACAGGATTTTCTATTATTTCCTCTGTAAAGTCATCAATTAGATTTAATATCTCTGATACATTGGTTCCCAGAGCCTCTTCCTGCTGCCAGCACGTCAACTTCTGGGCAGCGGGATTCATAAATGTGACAAGACCCTGCTCGTTAGTAGCAATTACTGCATCACTCATGGAGTCTAACAGGGTTGCTAACTGATCTCGATTTTCTCGTAGTTCACGTTCTAATTTATGTTGTGACAACCCTATCTCAATCGCTATACGTAAATCTTGGATAGTAAATGGTTTGACAACATAACCGAAAGGTTGAGTAATTTTGGCGCGTTCTAACGTATGGTCATCACCATAGGCAGTCAGAAAAATTATAGGTATATCGAACTGCTCACGAATATCACCAGCAGCAGTAATCCCATCTATTTCACCTTTAAGAATAATATCCATTAAAACTAATTCTGGTTGAGTTTCTAATGCCTTAGCAAGAGCAGCTTTTCCAGAAGAAGCCGTACCAGTAACAATGTACCCCAATTGATTTAATTGACTAGCAATGGTTCTAGCCAAAATCACTTCATCTTCAACCACTAAAATTTTAGCTTGCCTCATTTACTATTAAATTTTGCTCATGTTAACTGTGGAAATTGAATGTGGAATAATGTTCCCTGATTGCGTTCTATAGTAATATTACCTTCTAGTTGTTCTGTCACCAAGTCATATACCAACGAAAGACCCAAGGAATTAGTATTTTTCCAATCTAACCCATCTGGTAAACCTATACCATTATCTTGAAAAACTAGCTCAATATTATGATTATAACTACGTAATTTGATAATTATTTTCCCTTGTTGCTGATCAGGAAAAGCGTGCTTAATGGCATTAGAGATTAATTCATTAACAACTAAACCGCAGGCAATAGCTTCATCAACATTTAATTTTACCGAATCTATCTGAGTTTCTAGAATAATTTGATTAAATACTATCTGATAAGAAATAAGCAGACTGGATGTTAAATTATTAATATATTCAGCAATATCAAGCTGTCCAATATTAGGGGCAGTATATAAATTTTTGTGAATCAGAGATATTGACTCAATTCGATTTTGGCTTTCCCGGAGTGCTTTGATAACTTCTGTATCTTTAGTTGTGTGAGATTGAAGTTGTAATAGGCTAGAAACAATCTGTAAATTATTTTTAACTCGATGATGAATTTCCTTTAACAGAACTTCTTTTTCAGCCAAAGCACTTCTTAACTGAATTTCTGCTTTTTGTCTTTGCTTAATTTCAATTTGAGCTTGTTGAAATATACTAGATTGTTGAATAGCAATGGCTATTTGTACTGTTAATTGATCAAGCAAATCTAATTGGGTTTCTTCCCACTCACGAGGTGCAGAACATTGGTGAGCAATTAGTAAACCCCAAAGAACAGAACCTGAATTTTCTCCGCTTGATTCTAGTAAAATCGGGACAACTAAGTTAGCCTTGACTTCAAACTGTGCTAATAAATTCAGATGACAATCTGTCAATCCAGCAGTGTAAATATTACTAATTGCTCGTTTTCGTCCTTGGTGATATTGTAAGCCTGCACCTGATTGAAAACAAGTATCTTCAATTTTTATTCCTAAAGAAACCGTCCATCCAGCAACTACAGATTCAGCGACAATTTTACCGCTCATATCTGGAGCAAACTGATAAACTACAACACGATCAACCTGCAAAAAATCTCGCACTTCCTTAACAGTTGCATTTAAAATATCCTGAAGATTCAGAGATTGACGAATGCGTTGAGCAATAGTTCGCATTAATTTCTCTCGTTCAATCTGAGCTTTGAGTGCTTGCTCGGTTTGTTTGCGTGCTGTAATATCTTTACCAATACCAAGAGTTTCACCCTTAGGAAGCCTGACATTAGTCCAAGATGTATCCATTATACGACCATCACGTAGCTGATTGTTAAAATCTTGCCAAACTGGTTGTGCAGACTGCATAAAATCAATTACGCACTGACGATATTCTGGATCAGGATATAACTCTGCAAAAACATCATGTGTTTGGAAATCTTGCAAAGTCCAACCGAGAGTCTGTTCTAAATTTTGGTTTACCCAGAGAATTTTGCCATTAATGTCATTAAGTGCAATCATCAAAGGAATATTCTGAAATATAGATTGTAAAAACTCATTTTGTTCTCGTAGTTGAGTTTCTGTTTTTTTACGTTCTGTAATATCATGAAATACTATTAATATCACAATATCTTGATTAAAACTTAAGTATTGTAGGGAAGTGATAGCCCATAAACAAGAACCATCTCTCCTTTTAAAAAGAATTTCCTGTCCATGTAGATAGCCGTTGTTAGATAAAGTTTCTATCAGAGGATTTAGTTCAGATATTTGATTATATAAATCGGAAATTTTAGTATTCACAATTTCTTCATAAGCAAGTTGAAATGTTTGCATAAGCTCTGAGTTAGCATACAAAATCAACCCATCAGATATGCGAAAAATCATTAAAGGAATGGGAATAGCTTGAGTAATATCCCTAATTTTGATATTGTCAGATTTTGTTTTTAAGTTTAATTCTAGATTTGAAACTACTTGTTTAGCGAGATATTTTAAAGCTTTTTGTTCCTTAGTTCTGAAGTTACGAGGAGCAAAATCCATGACACACAAACATCCTAAAGCCAAGCCACTAGAATTAATTAGAGGAACTCCTGCGTAAAAACGTAAATAGGGGTATGAAGTGACAAAAGGATTATTAGCAAACCTGTGATCTTCAAATGTATCGGGGATAATCAAAATTTCAGTTTGAAGAAGAGTATAACTACCAAAAGCAAAATCTCGCGGAACTTCTGATATAGTTATACCAACTTTAGCTTTAAACCATTCTCGTCCAGCATCGATTAAACTAATTACAGCAATAGGTGTTTCACACAAATCCGCAGCTAGTTGAACCAAATCATCAAAAACTGCATCAGATTCTGTATCAAGAATTTGATATTCATATAGGGCTTTTAGTCTGCGGTATTCATTTTTAGGTAATTGTATTTGATTCATTTTGTCTAAATAATATTTGGTAATAAAGTGATGAAAAAATCAACACCGAACCGTCGGCAGTTTTTAATCCAAGCAGCTATAACTAGCGGTAGTATCATAGGGACAAATCTGTGGTCAAAATCAGGTTTAGCTCAAACACCGGCATTTATCACATTAGATAAAAATCGTCCAGCTATGCCCTACGGTGTAGCTAGTGGCGATATTAACAGCAATAGCGGCGTGATTTGGGGTCGAAGCGATAGACCTGCAAGAATGATTGTAGAATATGCTACTGATGAGAAATTCAGTAATCAACAAAAAGTTATTGGCAAATTTGCTACAAGTTACACTGATTTTACAGCAAAAACTTATTTAGATAATTTACCACCAGGTCAAGATATTTTTTACCGTGTTACTTTTCAGGATTTAGTCGATACTAGCATTTACAGCGCTCCTGTTATCGGACATTTAAAAACGCCTTCTCAAGGACGGGGAAATGATATCTTTTTTGCTTGGTCAGGAGATACCGCAGGTCAAGGTTGGGGTATTAATCCAGAGTGGGGTGGTATGAAAATTTATGAATCGATTCGTCAGCTAAATCCTGACTTTTTTATTCATTCTGGGGATACTATTTATGCTGATAATCCTATTCAAGCAGAGGTAAAGCTAGATGATGGTAGTATCTGGAAAAATATCACTACCGAAGAAAAGTCAAAAGTAGCAGAAACTCTCAAAGAATTTCGAGGTAATTTTGCTTATAATTTATTAGATGAAAACATTCGTCGTTTTAATTCCCAAGTTCCTCAATTGGTACAATGGGATGACCATGAAGTGAGAAATAATTGGTATCCTGGACAGATATTAGATGATAGCCGCTACACAGTTAAGGATGTTTCTCTATTGGCATCACGGGCAAAACAAGCATTTTTAGAATATAATCCTATCCGTTTTGATGCCAAAGACCCAGAACGAATTTACCGTGCTTTTAATCATGGGCAATTGCTAGAAATTTTCATGTTAGATGAACGTAGTTATCGAGGAAAAAATTCTCCAAATAACCAAACGGTAATGAGTAGAGAAACAGCCTTTTTTGGTAGTTCTCAATTGCGTTGGTTAAAGAGTAAATTAAAGAACTCAAAATCTACTTGGAAAGTAATTGCTAGTGATATGCCGATTGGTTTAGTAGTGCGCGATGGTCAAACTAACTTTGAAAATGCTGCTAATGGAGATGGAAAACCATTGGGAAGAGAATTAGAATTAGCAGATTTATTCCGCTTTATTAAAAACAACAATATCCAAAATGTTGTTTGGTTAACTGCTGATGTGCATTATGCGGCATCTCACTATTATGATCCTAACAAAGCTCAATTTAGTGACTTTAAACCTTTTTGGGAATTTGTGGCTGGACCTCTCAATTCTGGCACATTTGGTCCAGCTAAACTCGACAATACCTTTGGTCCACAAGTAAAGTTCCAAAGTATTCCAGCAGAGATGAAACAAAATCAACCACCAAGTGCAGGGTTGCAATTTTTTGGGACTGTCAAAATTGACGGTAAAACTGAAGTTTTAACTGTGACTTTGCATAATTTAGCGGGTGAAAAGCTTTATAGTCTAGATTTAGAACCAGAGGTTTAACTAAAGAAATCAGTCATATTACCAAGACCTTTTCCAAATCGAAAAAGTCTTGATTTGTAGGTTGGGTTAAGCGACAGCGCCACCCGACGCATTTGTTGGGTTTCATGTTTCAACCCAACCTACAAAAAATGCACAAGGTATTGATTACAGCAGCTTGTAAGAAGTACAACATTGCCGCCAAAAATCAAGTATTAAGATCAGATGGTTTTGATTCTGCTATAAGTATTACTCAGGATCAAAAATCTATCTTGGTTTTCCTAATGTTGTGATATACAAAACTGCTTCATCATCAGGAATACCCAAAACATCGTTTACTTGGTCGTCAAAGAAGCCACCGATACCGCTAACACCTAAATTTAAGCGAATTGCAGCTAAATTGAGTTTTTGTCCGAGATGTCCAGCATCCATGTGTAAATAACGGTAAACGCGATCGCCATATTGAGCGATCGCAGATTTTAGGTCAGCGGTATGAAATAGCACTACTGCTGCATCTCGTCCTAATTCTTGACCTAAACAGAGAAAATGTAGCTCACGTCGGAAATTTTTAAAGCGAATTTGTCTTAATTCTTGGGCTTTAGGTGCGTAATAGTAACAACCTGAATCTAGTCCTTTTACACCAGAAACTACAATAAATGTTTCAATTAAATTCAGGTCAAAGTAATCTGGATAATTATCTAAACTTTGGTCAATGTAATTTTGTGGTTGGTAGGTAAAATCGAGTAAAGCCTTGAGTTCATTTAAAGTTAAATCATCACCACTATAAGCACGGGTAGAACGTCGATTATAGATAGTATTCTCTAATTCTGAAAGATTTTTACCCCAATAAATTGAAGTAGTAACAGTAGAAACTTTTTCACAAAATGGAAAATTATATTTATCCTCCAAGGATCTTTCTTGTTGTCCCGTGGGCAAATTTTGTTTACCAGTTGTATCAGGTTTAATTTGGGTATGTAAATGAAAATATTTCAGCAGTTCCCCATCAGGAATTGAGGGATAATTGATTTCAGTATGAGAAGGTAAAGCAGTTTTTCCCAATGGTAAATTTTGTTGAATATCTAACAAATCTGCCAATGCTAATACAGCAGTAGCACCTTCTTGTTGAGGATCAATATATAATAAGTCATTAACTGCTTCATCTATAAAACCGCCGATTAAATGAGGGCGATAATCAGTAATAGCAGCAGCTAATTCGATGTTACCTAAAAGATGTCCTGTATCTAGAAAAATGCGGCGATAAGCTCTATCTTCATAACGCCATGCTGAACGATAAAAAACCGCAGTAGTGATCAAAGCAAGTTGGGTATTTTCTAAAGTAGGATGCCAGAAACAAGCTGCTTGTAAAGCTTGCCAAATATCATTTTCCCAATAATGTTTGAGAGAATGAGTTCGACATTGATAGTTATATAGTCCCGGTGGTAGTAAAGGCGTACCACGGGAAACTAAATATACCTCAGCCGGATACAAACCGCCTGCACTAGGTGCAGATCGCAAATATACAGCACTACCCATAGAAGGCATTCTTGCTGTTAGTCCGTAGCTGCGAAACAGTAGCTGTGAAAGCCTCTGCCACCATTGAGAATCTGGATTATTGGCAGATGTCTCCGGTTTTTCTTGCAGATAGGGTTTAAGGTCAAAATCAGAGCCAATTTTGTATTCTTTGAACGGTACTGGCTGTTTAGACCAATCTAACCTCTGACCTTTAGAGGCTAGAGTCTCAGGGTCATATTTAGTCCGTTCGTGGTAATGTTGGGCAATGGATTGGTGTATTTCTGGCATAGTAATTTTAATATTCTAGAGTAGTCCTATAGTTGATCTTGACATTTATTAGCTCCATTATTTCGTGTTAATGAGTACAATCATTAAAATTAAAACCTAAAACCTAAAACTTAATTTTTGCTGATATGCTTTTCAGCTACCTATCTTGGAGAAGATTAAGCAAATGATGCCTGTACGTCAAACTCTATCAACGTCTGATATTCAACTTTCTTATCTAGAGTGGAATCAAGGCCAAGAACCATTACTGTTGTTACATGGTATGGCTGATAATGCTTTGGTTTGGTCTAGTTTGGGAGATTATTTGGCAGCAGATTACCATATAGTTGCACCAGATATGCGGGGTCATGGTGAGAGTAGTAAGCCAGAGAGGGATTATACTTTTGAGAGTGCGATCGCTGATTTGGAAGCATTAATGGATAAACTGGAATGGTCTGCTGCTCATATCGTCAGTCATTCTTGGACAGGGAAATTAGCCGCTATTTGGGCTAGACAAAACCCACCACGCTTACGGAGTATCACCCTAGTAGATCCTATTTTTATCTGGAAAATGCCCAGTTTCCTAAAAATCACATTTCCCCTGTTGTACCGCGTCTTACCTTTCCTCAAAAGCATGGGACCATTTGCTAGTTACGAGGAAGCCGAACAAAAGATTAGACAACTCAGCCAATATCAAAATTGGAATTCTTGGCAACAGCAAGTTTTTCAAGCCAGCATTGAACAAAAACCCGATGGTAGTTGGGGTAGCAAATTTACAATTGCAGCCCGTGACGGGATTTTTGACGCAGTAATGGACGTACCAGGTTTTATTCACCCCGTGGAAACTCCTGCCCTCTTTATACAACCAGAAAAAGGTGTAAACCGCCAAGATTGGCAAATTCAACCTTACAAAACTAACTTAAAAAAGTTACATCTCTGTCAAGTTCCTGGAAATCATTGGCCTTTTTTAAGTAACCCAGACGAATTTAATCAGACAGTTGCCACTTTTTTAGCAGCACAAACATGAGATATATTACTAATCATCAGTTACCAATCTTTTTTTAATTTTTAATTCTTAATTTTTAATTGTTTATGAGTCTTTGTATTAATCCAATTTGTCCCCAACCCAACCATCCAGACAACGATGAAAACCGTTTTTGTCAAAGTTGTGGTTCTCAATTAGAAGTAATTGGACGTTATCGAGTTTTGCGTTTATTAAGTGATAAAACTGGATTCGGTAAAGTTTACGAAGCCTATCAACAGGATACACCAAAAATTCTCAAAATTCTCAAAGAAGAATTAGCAAATGATAGTAAAGCCTTATCACTTTTTCAACAAGAAGCCTATGTTTTAGAAAAATTAAATCATTATGGTATTCCCCAAACAGAAGGTTATTTTCCCTATGAAACCAAAATGGGTTTAATCTTGCATTGTATGGTTATGGAAAAAATCGAGGGACCAAACCTAGAACAATGGCTAAAACAACAACAAAACCGTCCCATTTCTCAAGCCCAAGCCATAGCTTGGTTAAAACAGTTAGCAGAAATTTTAGAATTAATTCATCACAATCAATATCTACATCGAGATATTAAACCATCAAATATCATGATTCGTCCTGATGGACAATTGGTATTAATTGATTTTGGTACAGCTAGGGAAGTTACAAAAACCTATCTGGCTAATCATGGCAGCGTGACAGCAATTATGTCATCAGGTTATAGTCCTCCAGAACAAATGCGAGGACAAGCTATAGCCCAATCAGATTTTTTTGCATTAGGACGCACCTTTATATTTTTATTAACGGGATATCAACCTACTCAATTATATAATTCTCACTTAGATGTTTTAGAATGGCGACATCATGCAACTCATGTTTCTCCATTACTATTAAACTTTATTGATTGGTTAATGATCAATGAAGTAAATAAACGTCCTGAAAATGCCAGAAAAATATTAGATAAATTGACCGAACTGGAAAATCAACTTATAGGAATGATAGGAAGTTCTGCTGCTACAGTAAATGTAGTAGGTGGGTTTAAAACTGAAATACTTAACAAATTAGCTACTAATCATACCGTTCTCCCACCACAGAAGCAGCCTGAAAAATTACCATTGTTAGCATGGTTATCTGCTTTAATAGTTGCCTTATTATTACTTTGGTCTGTAGCACTAGCCAACAGAAATAATAAATTCACCGTTCTTCCCCCTGATTATGGACAACCACCAGTCAAAAAAGGCAAAGTTGATTATTTTCCCTATGAAGAAGGCAAAGATAGTCAAGGAAAAGTTGCTGAATTTAATATTGCAGTCTTATCAGTAGAATATAAATGGCAATTAGGTAGCACATACCAAATTAAATATAACGATCAAACCATTACTCTTGACTCCTTAAAATCAAATTTAGAACAAGAAGGTATTCAGAGAATCATGGAAAATCCTAGCGAGATTATTTCTGTGGGAACAGCCTCTTGTGAAGGTGATATTGCCGCCGAACAGAGTCGGGCTTTACAACGTTCTCAGCAAATCCAACTATTAGGAAAAAAGATATTTAGTAATATACCCAGCGTCAAAGGCTATCGCTTATTAAATCTGGGACAATTCCAAAGAAAAGATTGTCAAGCAAATCAAGATTCAACAGCTTATCAACGCAGCATCATTATTATTGGTGTCAAAAAACAAGCCGAAGGCGTAATATTAGATGAAGCCTTACGAAATAGATTAGAAAAAAAGCCTTTTGCTGATTTTAAATTAGAAGATTATTCTTTGGGGGCGATAAATAAATTCAAAACCATACCCAGCAATTTATGAAATCCCTTAAAAGATATTTTAAAACTCGCAAATTATAATATTAAACATAATATTAAACATAATATTAAACCCTCTGCCTAGATGGTGAGTCGCTGCCCATAGAATATATCGCCTAGAGGCTTTGACTCCCCCTTCCCTACCCCCTCCCTAACCCTCCCCTACAGGGGCTACGGTGTACACACAAGTCGGTGTAAAGTATAAAGGGAAGGGGAGGAGGAGATAAAACAGGTGGAAAATCCAATTTTAATTCATGCACAAGAGCATAAAGGAAAAACATTCGGCGACCCAAGGCTAGTAAAAAGGGGGCGAGATTGTATGCAGCAATGGCACACAAACAATCAGTAAATATTCGGAAAATAAGTAAAAATAGAGCAGAACAAGTTGGATATTACCGATTTTTAGAGAATGAAAATGTGAGCATAGGGGAATTAGTCGCAAGTGTAGGAGAAAATTGCGCCTTACATCTGGAGGGAACACAACATATATTAGCAATTAGCGATACAAGTGAAATTAACCTACAGTCTCATGTAGGGAGATTGAAGCCAGAGGGAATAGGAGTAGTGGGGAATAACTCAGATGTAGGATTTTATATTCATCCAACATTAGCAGTAGATGCAGAAAATGGATTCCCATTGGGATTAAGCACAGTGCAATTATGGACACGAGAACCAGACCATTTGCATAAGGATGAAAGAAAATACCAAAACTTACCGATAGAAGAGAAAGAATCATATAAGTGGATCAAATCAGCCGAAGAAACGAGAACTTGCTTGAATCGGTCTAATGTGAAAATGATTACTCATATTGGAGATAGAGAAAGCGACATATTTGAGGAATTTGTCAGAGTTCCAAATAAATGTAATCATTTGTTAGTCAGAGTCAGCCAGAATCGGCGGCTGAAGGATAAATCAGATTCACTATATACATACCTTGGTCAGCAGCCGATTGAAGGAACATATACAGTTACAGTTACAACAGATTCACGTATCGAGAGAAAAGCCAGGGAAGCATTACTGGTAGTGCGTTGTGCCAAAGTAGAAATTCAGCGCCCAGATAAATTATCTGTAGCAGATAATCCTAAAAGTGTACAACTTTATGCAGTTGAAGCTATGGAAGTCAATGCTCCAAAAGATCAAAAACCAATCCATTGGCGATTACTTACTACCCATACAATAGTTTGTTTAGAACAAGCATTACAAGTGATTAAATGGTATAAATGGCGCTGGCGGATTGAACAACTATTCACTACTCTGAAAACCGTGGGTTTAGATATTGAATCTACTCAATTAGAGTCAATTTTATCCATTCAACGGCTGACTGTTTTAGCTTTATCTGTCGCTGTGCGTATTTTACAAATGCTTGTAGGACGAGACCAGCCTCAATTACCTGCAACATTAGCTTTTTCTGAGCAACAACAATAATGTTTATCAATGCTTGCTCCCACTGTTTCCGGACGTACTTCCTTGCAACAAAATCCTTATCCACCTAATTCTTTATCTTGGGCAACTTGGATTATTGCTCGACTTGGCGGTTACTCTGGCTATCGCTCTCAAAAACCTCCTGGAATTCCTACTTTGGTTTGCGGACTACGCCAATTTGAAGCCTGCTTTCAGGGGTGGAAACTCTCTCTGGGTCCGGATGTGTGTACACCGTAGGTAAACGGGGAGGGAAAAGGAACAACTTTTGTTATTGAAGGGGGTTGGGGGGTTAGGTTTATATTATATTTTTTAACGCCCACTTACTTAATACACATCAATTTAAGACTTTATTGATTCTCTTCTCAATAATCTCAGTCGAAAAATTCCATTTTTTGTTGGCGTTAGCTATGCAACGGCTTTGATATTTTCAAGGAAAATCCTTGTTCAATAAGCTTTTGACTATGACTGTGACACACTCCCTCAACTCTGAATTTTAAAATTCGGGCGTTATTTGCACTACCTGTTTGACATCGAAGGATTAATGATATTAATATGACAACAGACACGTTTGTGTATATAAAATACAGTCACAAATTTTACTTATGGCTCTTTTATTAGGCAGCAACATCAACGACATTCTTAACGGCACTGTTGGGAACGATATTATCTTTGGCTTTGATGGAGATGACATTATTGATGGTGGGGATGGAGATGATATCCTTATCGCTGGTAATGGTAATGACACCATTAATGGTGGGAGTGGAGATGACATTATTGATGGTGGGGATGGTAATGACATTCTTGATGGTGGGGATGGTAATGACACTCTTGATGCTGGGAGTGGTGATGACTTGTTTAAGGGAAGTGCTGGTAACGATACCTTTAATGGCGGATCTGGTAGCGATATAGCTGATTATAGTCAACTGAATACAAGTATCTCTCTCAAACCCACAGGATTTCTGGACAAAGGTATTTTCGGTACAGATCAACTGATCAAGATCGAGAAAATTATTGCCAATTCTAGTGTTACCAATAACACAATTGATTCTTCTACAGCAGTTGGTGCCTCCATCACTGTCAATCTCCAAAGCAAATTTTTAGGTGTAAATGGTGTTCCTGGAGTTGGACCATTCACAGTGGTCAACTTTGATGATGTCAAGGGAACAAATTTAAATGACTCCATTACCGGAGATAGCCAAAATAACCTACTGTTTGGGAATGATGGTGATGATATCTTTGGAGTCAGTGCTGGTAACGATACCATCGATGGCGGAGTAGGTAACGATACAGCTGATTATAGTCAACTGAGTACAAGTATCTCTCTCAAACCCACAGGAGTTCTCAGCAAAGGTATTTTCGGTACAGATCAACTGGTCAAGATCGAGAAAATTATTGCCAATTCTAGTGTTACCAATAACACAATTGATTCTTCTACAGCAGTTGGTGCATCTATCACTGTTAACCTGCAAACCCAATCTTTGGTTGTGAATGGTGTTCCTGGAGTTGGACCATTCACAGTGGTCAACTTTGATGATGTCAATGGTACAAATTTAAATGACTCCATTACCGGAGACAGCCAAAATAACCTACTCTTTGGAAATAATGGTGATGACATTTTGAATAGTGGCGCAGGAAAAGATACTCTAATTGGAGGCCAGGGAGTTGATCGTTTTGACTACCGTAACTTAGCTAATTCCTTCCTCAGTAGCTTTGATGTGATTACAGACTTTGATGCTACGACTGGCAATGATCTCTTCCTAGTTTCCACTGCACGCACCTCATTTTTTGATGCGGGAACTGTTGCAACACTGAGTTCACTTGACATTGCGTCCGTCTTAACCGCAGCTAATTTTGTAGCCAACTCTGCTGCTCAATTCACCCTTGATTACGCCTTTGGTAGCCGTACCTTTGTCGCCATTAATAATTCTACAGCTGGGTTTAGTGCCAATACCGATGCGATCATTGAAGTCACTGGACTAACTGGAGACTTAGGACTTAATAACTTTACAACTGCACTGGTGTAGCTTTTTCTGAGTATTATTTAGTAAATTCTGATAGACTAGGTTGTGAAGATATTTGATGAAACCTCTCTACAAATACTTTTTCCACAACAGCAACAAGTAAGGGTAACACCCTGTTGGTATCGCTATTTGTTAAAATTTAGGGTTTTACGATTAACCACTTTATATCTGAATACCCTTAGTTTATAATAACCTTTTTAGGGGCATCGCAATGTGATGCCCCTATCGTATTTAAAGATTTATAGCTAGATATGGCAGGTGACAGTCTGAAAAAACTCTGCAAGGCTACTAAATAGCTAAGAGTATTAAATGCTTCATCAGTGTTAGGTAGTAAATCTGGACGAGATGTGGTAAATTTAATGCAGCAATTAGCTAAATAGTAAAATTATATGTTTTGGCGTGTTATTGATCATAGTGGCATTTTAGAAATCACTGCTCTCATAGTTAAAATGGAATATAGCTATTTAGTTACACATTAAACCTTGTATATTGATGTGCAGTAAGAATTGCTGCATTTACTTAAGGATTCATATCCGTTCAATAATTAGGGGTGGACTACTATATCCGTAGCCATTTTACTTCTTATTACTGAGTTATTGACCTCCAATTAATGAACGACTATCAAATTCTAGGAACTTATTTAATCAATCAAACTCATACAGGTTAGATAAATTATCAGGTGGAGGAAAATAGTGTTAGAAAAATCTTTCTTTTATCAGGAAATTCTGCATAAGGGCAGAGAAGAAGGACGGTTACAAGAACGGCTTGCAAGTATTGAATTAGCTTTAGATGTAAAGTTTGGCATCGAAGGTTTAGAACTAATCTCAGAAATCTCTCAAAGTTCCGATTTGGAATTATTAAGGACTATTCATAAATATGTCTTAACTGTAAATAATCTCGATGAACTACGAGAACTCATACAAAATATTCATACTATTGAAATACATTAAATTATGAATTATTCACGCTCCCATTCCTGAATAGCGCTTTAAGCCTGCACGCCATAACAAGCGATTTGCACCCAAAAATACTAGTAACCAACCCAAAATTGATAAAAATCCCCTTGTTAAATCCACAGGTAGCCCCACCAAAATACTGGCAGGAAAATTAATTAAATAGGGAAAAGGTGTAAACATGACTACATTCCGCACCGCTTCTGGAAAAATCTCTAAGGGTGCAATCATACCGGATAAAAATAGGAAAAACAAAAACCAAAAACTTTCTATAGCGGTGGCTCTTTCTGTCCAGAAGGCAAACATAGCAAAGGTATATTGAATTAAAAACCGTAAGCTAAAAGCTGAAATTGTAGCTAATGTAAAAAGCAATAAATTAGCCAAACTAGGCAACCAAACAGCTTGGGGATATAATAAGAAAAATAATCCTATTAATATAAATACAAAAGGCATTCTAGCAAATCTTTCAGCAACATGAGTAAAAAAGTGATGAAAGCCTGGATCTAATGGTTGCAATAATCGCGGTGAAAGTTTGCCTTCTACTACTTCTTTTTCAAAATCATAAATAACCCAAACAACTGTACTTTGTCTAACTAGAAAAACTGCAAAAAAATAACGAGCAAATTCTACAGAAGTAAAACCAAATTTACCTCCTTGGGCTGCTTGTATCCATACACCCATGAGAATAATTGGTAAAGAACCAGATAAAATCCATAGTATTAGTTCTGAGCGATACTCTAGCATATAAGCATAATACACGGAAAATAATGTTAGGGCTTTTTTAACTGTTCGTTTCAGAATAGGTAGTTGGTAATAACTCATCTCTCGACTTCAGGGTAAGTGTATCTAATTTTGTATAACATAATATTTGACAGATTAGACTAAATAAGTATAAACAAGTTAGTTTAACATTTAATTAATTAAGCTTATCCACTTAGCTGCCAAATATTGCTACAGAAAAATAGAGATAATAATAATATCCAATTTACAATAATTCTTAACTAAACTAAATTACCCAGATAGATTGGTTATCTATAATAAAAATCATCTAAATTTCTGTTATTTACATTACAAAGTAATAATTATTATATGTACAACACTAGACATCAAAACTTATGCTTTTTATTTCATAATATTTAAAGAAAGCCAAGGTAGCTGAATTAGCATATTTCCTTGATTGCTCTCTACTAATTCTAAAAGTTTAACTTTTAGTTTGTTTGACTATTTACAAAAATTTACCTAACCTAGAAAATAGATTTGGTAAATCAAAAACCCAACGGCAATTTAGTTTAGCTACATCAAAAATTGCTGTTGCAGAATGTTGTAATGAGCAAATGAATTGACGGTAAATCATCAATATTCAGCCGTTAATTTATGCCTAAAACTAGGCTGCGCCAAAAAACTTGGATTAATTTGCTCTCAGCAGATATTTAGGAACTATTGAAGTTTGGTACAGGAGTAGTACATAAGTCCAGGAGAATTTAATGTTAGAGTCTTTAACGTCGTTGAACGACCATAATTTACCTTACCCAGATACGCTTCATCCCATCGTCGTTCACTTCGTAATTGCGATGGTAGTATTTTCTTTTTTCTGTGACCTGATTGGATATTTAACTGGTAAAACTCGCTTATTTGAAGTGAGTTGGTGGAATATGTGTGTAGCGACAATTGCCATTTTCGTCGCCATTATTTTTGGTCAATTTGAAGCTGGTTTAGCCAAACCTTACAACCTAGTTAAATCAGTATTAAATTACCATACCCTCATTGGTTGGTCACTTTCGGGAATTATCGCCACAATTACAGCTTGGCGTTATGTACTCCGCACCCGGAACCCACAAAAACTACCAATTCACTATCTAGCTGCTGGGCTACTTTTAACCATCATTGTTGGAGTACAAGTATATCTCGGTGATCAACTTGTGTGGGTTTATGGACTACACACCGTTCCCGTTGTGGAAGCGGTAAAGGATGGAATATTACCATGAACTCAGAATTAATTGATCAAATTAGCGCTCAAATGGGTGCAAATGGATTGCCCTACAGCATTCCTATTCACCCCAATTTAGTACATCTCACACTAGGTTTATTCATCATTGCTATTACCTTCGATATCGTTGGTGTACTCTTCCCATTAGATCAATGGGCTTTCAAATATTTGGCAATTTCTGTAGAACGCGCTCAATTATTTGAAGTTGGTTGGTACAACATGGTGGCTGCTGCTGTCATCACTTTTTTTACAGTGGCTGCGGGTTTTTATGAAATGTTCTTAGCAACCCCATCTGCTGATATTAAAAGTGCTTGGGGTATGCAAGCAATGGCAACCATGATGTGGCATGGCGTAGGCGGTGTTGCACTACTAGCTTTGATTATTGGCATGACTTTTTGGAGAGGATGGCAACGCTACATTTCCTGTAAAGACTCAGATGTACAAGTGCGCTGGAGTTATTTGTTAGCAGGAATTTCCATCATGTTTATTATGTACTTACACGGTACATTAGGAGCGCAATTAGCCGCTGATTTTGGCGTTCACAACACTGCAGATAACTTGTTGAGAATGGGACAAGACATTAACAAGGTACTGGGAAATTAATTCGTAATTCGTAATTAATAGATTTCTGTTGCCAATTACCAATTACCCATCACCTATTACCAATCAAAACTGACCAATGAGTAACCATGAAAATTCGGCAGATTTTAAATATTTTAACCTTGATGACTGGGGTAGTTGCCGTTACTCTGATCAGTATCGGTATCGGCAAACAAGCTTATTCTTGGCTTCCTCCTCAGGCTGCGGCTGAATCTCATCTTATTGATGATTTATTTAGCTTTTTGGTGACATTGGGCGCTTTCATCTTTTTGGGTGTCACAAGTACTGTTTTGTATTCCGTTATTTTCCACCGTGCTAACAGCAACGACTTGAGTGATGGACCACATATTGAAGGTAACGTTACCTTAGAAGTTGTATGGACAGCTATCCCGATCATGTTGGTATTGTGGATTGCAGGTTACAGCTACCAAGTTTATGAACAAATGGGGATTCAAGGCCCATCTCATTTGTTACATTTGCATAATCCTATTGGGATGCAAACTGCTTATGCAGAAGATAAAGAAGCACCAACAATGGTGGGTGAATCTGTAGAAAAAATTGACGTACTGGCTAAACAATGGGCGTGGGTGTTTCACTATCCTGAGAAGAATATTACCAGTACAGAATTGCATTTACCAAGCGATCGCAGAATTCGTTTAGCATTGCAATCAGAAGACGTGCTACATGGCTTCTATATCCCTGCTTTTCGCCTCAAACAAGACATAATTCCTGGTCGGACAATCGACTTTGAATTTACACCAATCCGCCCAGGTAAATATCACCTCACGGATTCCCAATATAGTGGTACATACTTTGCAACCATGCAAGCCAACGTGATTATTGAATCTCCAGAACAGTATCACGAGTGGTTAACAAAAGCTGCAAGCCAGATACCTATTCCCGCCAACAATCAAGCCGCCAATGAATACGCGCAAACAACCAGTCAAAGCATAAAAACTGGTTGGAAAACTGTTAAACCTGCTGCACCGCCCTTAGTCAACTTTGACTAAATTAGGATTTAAGGATGTACAGGATTAATTGTCAGAATCAGGATTTAAAAGATTTGAGGATGTACAAGATTTTATTTATTTTCTGTGTATTTTTTAAATCTTGTCAATCCTTTAATCCTGGTTATCCTGATTCAGAAATTTATTTTCTGTGTGTTTTTTAAATCTTGTTAATCCTTTAATTCGGGGCATCCTGATTCAGAAATTTAATCCATAATCCATAATCTAAAATCGAATGACTAACATCCCCATTCACATTGCAGGTGAAACACATCACCACGAACCACCAAACGACTGGAAAACTTACTTCACCTTTAGTACAGACCACAAAGTCATCGGTATTCAATACCTCGTCACCTCATTTTTCTTCTTCCTAATTGGCGGTATTTTCGCCATGATCTTGCGGGGAGAACTTGTCACCCCCGAATCTGATTTAGTAGACCGTACCGTTTATAACGGAATGTTCACCATGCACGGAACCGTCATGCTGTTCCTGTGGACATTTCCCTCACTTGTGGGTCTAGCTAACTACCTCGTACCCTTGATGATTGGGGCGCGAGATATGGCATTCCCTCGCCTGAACGCCGTCGCCTTTTGGATGGTTCCTGTGGTGGGAATTCTCCTCATGTCCAGCTTCTTTGTTCCCGGTGGTCCCGCCCAATCTGGTTGGTGGGCATATCCCCCCGTCAGTACCCAAAACCCCACGGGTAACTTGATTAACGGACAAGTTCTGTGGTTATTAGCGGTAGCTATTTCCGGTGTTTCCTCCATCATGGGCGCGGTGAACTTTGTCACCACCATTGTCAAAATGCGCGCCCCCGGTATGGGTTTCTTCCGAATGCCCTTATTTGTGTGGGCAGTATTTAGCGCCCAAATCATCCAATTATTTGGACTTCCCGCCTTAACTGCTGGTGCAGTCATGCTGTTATTTGACATCACCGTTGGAACTGCCTTTTTTGACCCCAGCAAAGGCGGAAACCCAGTTATGTTCCAGCATTATTTCTGGTTTTACTCCCACCCAGCAGTTTATGTAATCATTCTGCCTATCTTCGGGATTTTCTCAGAAATATTCCCCGTTTATTCTCGCAAGCCTTTATTTGGCTACAAAGTCGTCGCTGTTTCCTCCATGTTAATCGCCGTCGTTAGCGGTATCGTCTGGGTACACCATATGTATGTCAGCGGTACTCCTGGGTGGATGCGATTGATTTTCATGTTGACAACAATGTTTGTATCCATTCCTACAGGGATTAAAGTATTTGCTTGGGTAGCAACAATTTGGGGTGGAAAAATCCGGTTAACCACACCAATGCTGTTTGGGTTGGGTGGTTTGGTGATGTTTGTCTTTGCTGGGATTACAGGAATTATGCTTTCTTCTGTACCAGTAGATGTTCACGTTAACAACACTTACTTCGTTGTTGGTCATTTCCACTATGTACTTTACGGAACAGTAACAATGGGCTTATATGCAGCCATTTATCACTGGTTCCCGAAAATGACAGGGCGAATGTACCACGAAGGTTGGGGTCAAATTCACTTCTGGTTAACATTCATCGGGACTAACCTCAACTTTTTACCCATGCACCCATTAGGTTTGCAAGGGATGGTACGCCGTGTTGCTTCCTATGCACCAGAGTATCAATTCTGGAATATTATCGCTAGTCTTGGTGGCTTTCTCTTAGGAATGTCTACCTTACCCTTCATTTTCAATATGTTAATTTCTTGGATGCAAGGTGAAAAAGCACCTAATAATCCTTGGAGAGCGATTGGTTTAGAGTGGATGATTTCTTCACCTCCTCCCGTAGAAAACTTTGAAGAAATTCCCATCATTATTAGCGCACCTTATGGCTATGGAAAATCTGAGCCATTAACAGCCAACCTGGAAAACTACACAACATTACAAAACGCAGAATAATGCAGAGAAAAAGAAGGACGTAGAAAACCTCTGCGTCCCCTCTGCGCTTCCCTCCGCGTTCCTCTGCGTTTAAAACTCAAAAGGAGAAATTCCCCAATGGATAGTTCTATTAACCCTGAAGAATTGCATCATGTCAGCCATGAACATGAACACGACGAAGAAGGCAATAAAATGTTTGGTTTTATTGTCTTTCTCTTATCTGAAAGTGTCATTTTCTTAAGTTTTTTCGCTGGCTATATTATCTACAAAACCACAACAGTTAACTGGCTACCTGCTGGTGTTTCAGGACTAGAAATTACAGCACCAACAATTAACACTGTAATTCTGGTTGCTAGTAGTTTTGTCATTTATTTTGCTGAAAAAGCCCTGGAAAAACATGACTTAAATAGTTATCGTCTATTGCTATTACTAACAATGACAATGGGTAGTTATTTCCTTTATGGGCAAGCTGTGGAATGGAGTGAACTGGAATTCGGTTTTACTTCCGGTACTTTTGGCGGGATGTTTTATCTGTTAACCGGGTTTCACGGTTTGCACGTTTTCACAGGGATTTTGTTACAGTCCATTATTTTGATTCGTTCTTTCATTCCCGGTAATTACGATACTGGTCACTTTGGTGTTAATTCAACTTCGTTGTTTTGGCACTTTGTTGATGTCATCTGGATTATTTTGTTTCTGCTTATCTACGTTTGGCAGTAGATGCTTGCCATTTTCCTTTATAATGTTTAGGGTGGGTTTTGCCCACCTGATTATTTTAAATATTTGTAATAAATTATATTGATTATTTGTTAAATATAGCATTTTTGATGTATCATAATATGTGAGATTTTAAAAAACATAATAATAAAAATGATAAATAATCAACTTATTTCTATTTCTCTTTTCACTGGTGCTTATGGTTTAGATTTAGGTTTAGAACAAGCAGGATTTCATACAGTAAGTGTAGTAGAAAAAGACCGCGATGCCACAAAAACAATTGCTCTCAATAGACCTTATCTCCAAGAAAGTGCTGTCCCCAGAGAATTAGAAAAAGTTTCTTCCCAGCAATTACTTGAGGAAGGAGGAAGAGTTTTAAATTTAGGTCGCGCTTTAAGCGTTGGTGAGGTAGATTTAGTAACTGGTGGTCCCCCTTGTCAACCATTTAGCACCGCAGGAAAACGCGGTTCAGTTCTAGACCCTCGCGGTAGTTTATTTATGGATTTTATCCGCATTGTGAAAGAAGTCCAACCCCGTTTTTTCTTAATGGAAAATGTGAGAGGTTTACTTTCTGCTTCTCTTCGTCACAGACCAATTAACCAACGGGGGAAAAATTACCCACTTTTAGAACCTGATGAAATAGCTGGTGCAGCTTTGAAGGTAGTTTTAGCAGAAATGAAGGAATTAGGCTATAACGTAGTTTACAACCTTTTAGAAGCGGCAGATTATGGTGTTCCTCAAAATAGATTACGTGTAGTTTTTATTGGTTCTAGAGATGGTGAAGCTGCTACATTTCCTTTAGCTAAATATAGCAAAGATGGTAAAAATCTACCGAAATGGCGGACTTTAAAAGATGCGTTAATAAGTTTTGTTGATGTTCAACCAGAGTTTATTGGTTATTCAGAAAATCGTCTGAAGTTTTTAAGATTATTACAAGCAGGACAAAATTGGAGAAATTTACCAGAAGAATTGCAAAAAGAAGCAATGGGAGGTGCTTATAATTCTGGTGGGGGAAAAGTTGGTTTTTACAGAAGATTATCTTGGGATAAACCTTCACCGACTATCACAACCTGTCCTCATCAAAAAGCTACAGATATGTGTCATCCTACAGAACTTCGTCCTTTAACAGTGGGTGAGTCTGCAAAAATTCAAACTTTTCCTGATGATTGGATTTTTTATGGCTCCGTAACTTCTAAATATAAACAAATTGGTAATGCAGTACCAGTTCTACTTGCTAAAGAACTTGGTGATTATCTGTTTAATTTAATGCGGGGAAATCAACCAAAAGGAAAAGCAGTAGCTGAACAACTCTCTTTATTTTCTCTATAGAATTTACTTTGCTGCTAACTCTGCAAAAGCTTTATCAATTTTCTGTAGCATATTTTTCACATGGTTCTCAATGAGATCATATTCTAAATGAATTATTTTCCAAAATTCTTTACCAGCTATACGAGGAATTTTAGAATCATTAAATGTCCATCCACCTAAATTAAAAGCGGCTATAAATAAGGGATAATCATGAATTCCTAACTCTTTTTTGGCTCTATTTGTTTGTGAACCAGTCAAAGTGCCTTTTAAAGTTTTTAACTGTGCTAATTTAATTTTTTCATCTGTTAGTATAACAATATCTATTCCCTTGATTTTAATTCCAAACTCAAATTCAGGTACAATTACATAAGGGCTAATATCAGCTATTTCTTCCCAAAGTTGTCCCATTTTTGTGCTAAGGCTTCTTGTAACTGAGTTACTAGTTACTAGCAATTTTGCTCCACAAAGTTCAAAGAGATTTTGCGGGTTAGGATGATGATCAAGTATTGCACTTTTCTTTTCAAAATCTGCTCTTAACCAGTTGATAAAGTTATCTGCAAATTTATCTGTTTTATAGCTGATTAACTGGGATTGAGTCTCTAATTCTAGTATCGAGTCATTATCATTGTCTCTTTGAATTTGAAAATCAAAATATGCTAATGCTATTGAGGAAATAATTTTTCCGCATTTGTATGCTACGTGCAAATCTTCATCGGTTATATGAGTAACATCAATTAATGATGCATGATGTAAGATTATTTCTTTCCGTTCTTGTATAGAAAGTGGTATGAGAGTTTTAGCCTCTAACTTGGTAGACATAAAAAAACTATAATAACCTGTTCGAGACGCATTTAGCAAATATTTTGTTTACGCAAAATTTATCATCAATTACCTATGATTTTTTATAAAAAAATAATTTAAAGAAGTGCGATCATCTAAAAAAGATCACACTTCCTCAATTATGCCTTCATCAAAGATAAAATAATCCCAACTAGTGAACCTAAAATTAGTCCTACACCACTCAAAGAACTGATAGCAAAACCTATCACGCGCTTTTCCGCTGCTTGATAATATCCCCAAGCATAAGCAATACGTCCTATTATCCAAGTTGCACCAAGAACAGAACCCCAAATAGGACTAACATAGACAGAAAACAACCATAACGCAGGTAAAAATACAACAAGTTGTTCTAAAGTGTTTTGCTGAACTCTTAACACTCTTTCAAAATCTAGATTTCCTGTAGTTTTTGGTACGGGTACTTGATATTTGACTCTAGCTCTACCAACATTAATTGTAACAACAAAGTAAAGTATAAGTGCGGATACAGTCACTAAACTTGGAAAAGGAGACATAAACAAATTAAAATTATGGTACATAGGCTAATAATGACATATTGAACTTCATTTACTTGCCATTACCAGAAATTTTGTCATAACTAAATAAACAGTGATTCACTATCAAATTCACCATAGTGGAAAACAACTAAAATATTATTTATTAGCTAAAAACCTTTAAAGCGGGCGATGGGACTCGAACCCACGACATTCTGCATGGGAAGCAGACATTCTACCACTGAATTACACCCGCAAATCGAAATTCTGTGAATTCATGTTTAAAAAAATTATATCATAATTAAGAAAAATCTAATCAGCACCTTAATTTATTGATATATTTATGCTCCCAAAGGATAGATGAGGAAAAATTGAGAAGGATAATGTACACTTAATCCAATGGGAGTTTAAAGCACCAAAGTCTTTGACTATACTCAGGTCTTGGTTCCATGCTCTTCATCAACTTTCAAATCTTTGCCTTTGCAGAGGTAGCGATCGCACATCTTATCGATAATACCCCATTTTGGCTGGAACAAGTACCTTGACCCATAGTGAAACCGAGGACTTTAGATTGACCGAAATTTCAACAGGTAAACTCAATTATACAAAATATATACCCTGAGTATCAAGTATGTTCAATACAACGGAAATTATCATTAATGCTTTTGTAAATCAAATTCGAGAGGGCTATCAACGCACTTACGGCAACTTAAAAACTGACTATCAAGATATCATTGCTTGGGCTGGTAACATGGCTTTGGAAAACATTGCCAACAGCGATGCCCTGTATCACAATGTCGAACACTCCGTTCTTGTCACCCTTGTTGGACAAGAAATGTTGCGTGGTAAACACATCCGCGAAGGTGGTGTTTCCAGTGAAGACTGGTTACACTTTATTATCTCCTTGTTGTGTCACGATATTGGCTATGTTAAAGGAGTTTGCCGCGAAGACATAGAATCAGAATCCTTATATGCTACGGGGCAGAATGGTAATATGATTGCTTTACCTCACGGCGCTTCTGATGCTAGTCTCACACCATATCATGTAGATCGAGCAAAATTATTTATTGGTGAACGGTTTGGTGGACACACTTTAATAGATGCTGAAACCATTAAAACCAATATTGAATTAACTCGGTTTCCTGTACCTACGGCAGAAGATCATCAAGACACCAACCACTTTGCCGGTCTAGTACGTGCTGCTGATTTAATTGGGCAATTAAGTGATCCACGTTATTTGCGAAAGATTACCAGTTTATTCTATGAATTTGAAGAAACTGGGATGAATAAAATCCTAGGCTATCAAAACCCTGGAGATTTACGGAAAAATTATGCCAAATTTTACTGGCATGGTGTCTATCCATATATCAAAGGTGGACTACGATATCTATCCCTGACACAGCAAGGAAAACAGATTATCGCCAATCTGTACTCCAATGTATTTGTAGTTGAACATGAAAAACAAAATGAAGAGTTGCTGTATTTAGTTGAGCAATTACACGCCTAAATATAGTAATTATTCCCGAAATTGTGAACACATTCTAGGTTGGGTTGGACGCGATAATTAACTTATAAATCTGATCAAACAAATCACCAAATTGCGTCTTAACCCAACCATTAATCATTTAGGATATTTATAGAAACATACAGAATTTTAAAATGTGCAAATTAATTTTGTACAGCAACTTAATCAAACAGCGTTAACTTGTAAATAAAAACTATGAATTGGTGGCAAAGACTGAAGAAAAACCCCTTGGCGAGATTTGGGGCAATATTACTACTTGTATTTTATATATCAGTAATCGCGGCTGATTTTATCGCCCCTTACGACCCTTACGAATCACAGCCCAATGGTTCTCTACTTCCACCAACCAGCATTTATTGGTCTCATTCAGGACAGTTCATTGGACCTCACATATATCCAACAACTCAAGGAGATACAAATATAGAAACAGGGGAAAGAAAACTCATTTTAAACTTCAAAAAACCTTCTCCTGTGAGTTTATTTGTGACTGGACGAGAATATAAATTATTTAAACTGAGTTTGCCCTTACCTCCCAAGTGGGATGAAGTCACAATTATCCCTGGTATATCCCTAAATTTACATTTGTTTGGCTCAAAAGGTGAAGCCAAATGGAATATCTTAGGTACTGATGAACAAGGAAGAGATCAATTTAGTCGTCTACTTTATGGTGGGCGAATTAGTTTATTTATCGGGATTTTTGGTATTATTATTACCTATCCTCTGGGTTTACTAATAGGTGGAATTTCCGGCTATTTTGGTGGTGTAATTGATAGTGTTATTATGCGCTTGGCAGAAGTATTAATGACTTTTCCTAGCATTTATTTATTAGTAGCATTATCAGGAGTTTTGAGTCCACAATTAACTAGTACTCAACGCTTTTTACTAATTGTTGTAATTACCTCTGTAATTAGTTGGGCAGGTTTAGCAAGGGTAATTCGCGGACAAGTTCTCTCAATTAAAGAAAGAGAATTTGTCCAAGCTGCACAAGCTATGGGTGGTAAACCGATTTATATTATTCTCCGCCATATTTTGCCCCAAACTGCTAGTTATGTAGTTATCTCTGCAACACTATCAATTCCTAGTTTTATTGGTGCAGAAGCAGTATTGAGTTTAATTGGTTTAGGGATTCAACAACCAGATCCTTCTTGGGGAAATATGCTTTCTTTGGCTAGTAATGCTTCCATTTTAATTCTACAACCTTGGCTAATTTGGCCACCAGCAGTTCTGATTGTTCTTACTGTTCTAGCATTTAACTTATTAGGTGATGGGTTGCGTGATGCCCTTGATCCTCGTAGTTTACAGAGATAGAATTCTTATAAAGTTATTTTTAACTAGGTAGACAGAATTAAATGTCAGATAAAATTTTTATCGTAGTGAGCGATTTATCGCTCTCTTTCTAGGTTTGTTAGGGCTAAAGCCCTTACTACTAACTTTTATTTTATTCAGTCTTACTACTTATGTCTAGACTCCTGGTTACTCAATATCAAGCGGAAGTAGAAAAAATTATTGAATATGGTGGTTCTCGCAAAGAAACATCTATTCGTGTTGCTTTTCAAAACCTCCTCAATGAATATTGCAAACCCAGAGATTTTCTACTCATTCCTGAATTAGATTATAAACTACCAAATGGTAAACTTGTTTATCCAGATGGGACAATTAAAGATGCTTTACGTTTAGATTGGGGTTATTGGGAAAGCAAAGATCAATATGATCAATTAGACGAAGAAATAGAAAATAAATTAAATAAAGGTTATCCAGATAGTAATATTTTATTTGAAGATTCCCAAACTGCGGTTTTAATTCAATCTGGACAGGAAACTCAGCGCGTTTCCATGCGCGATGCTGACGCAGTAGATGGAATTATTACCAGTTTTATTAATTATGTTCGTCCTGAAGTTAGAGATTTTCGGGAAGCGATAGAAATCTTTAAACAAGATTTACCTACTATTTTAAATTCTCTCAGAGATTTGATTGATAGTCAAGGAATAAATAACAAATCTTTTCAAACTGCGCGAGATAAGTTTTGGGGAATTTGCAAAGAATCAATTAATCCAGAAATCAGTTTACTTGATATTCGGGAAATGATGATTCAGCATATTTTAACAGAAGATATTTTTATCAATATTTTCAGTGAATCACAGTTTCATCAAGAAAATAATGTAGCGCGAGAATTACAAGAAATAATTTCTACCTTTTTTACTGGAACTGTCAAACGCAATACTCTGGGAAGCATTGAAAGATATTATGCAGTTATTAGACGAACTGCGGCAAATATTTATAATCATCAAGAAAAACAGAAGTTTCTTAAAGCCTTGTATGAGAATTTCTACAAAGCATATAATCCTAAAGCTGCGGATAGATTAGGAATTGTTTATACTCCTAATGAAATTGTCAGGTTTATGATTGAAAGTGTCGATTTTCTCACACATAAACATTTTGGTAAATTGTTAGCTGATAAAGATGTCGAAATTTTAGATCCTGCGACAGGAACGGGGACTTTTATTACTGAATTAATTGATTATTTACCACAACATAGTTTAGAACATAAATATAAACACGAAATTCATTGTAATGAGGTGGCAATTTTACCTTATTACATTGCCAATTTGAATATTGAATTTACCTATAAGCAGAAAATGGGGGTGTATGAAGAGTTTGAAAATATTTGTTTTGTAGATACTTTAGATAATGTACCTTTTGTAGATAAGCAATTGGATTTATTTATTACGAGTGTGGAGAATACCGCAAGAATCAAAAGACAGAATGATAAAACTATTTCTGTGATTATTGGTAATCCTCCTTATAATGCAAAACAGGAAAACTTTAATGATAATAATGCTAATCGTTATTATAAAGCTATAGATAAGTTAATTAAGGAATCTTATATTAAATATAGTAAAGCTCAAAATAATATTGTTGTTTATGATATGTACACTCGGTTTATTAGATGGGCTGCTGATAGACTAGGTAAAAATGGGATTATTGCATTTATCACTAATTCATCTTTTATTGATGCTAGAACCTTCGACGGTTTTAGAAAAGCGATAACTGATGATTTTAATTATATCTATATAATAGATTTACATGGTGATGTCAGGAAAAATCCCAAACTTTCAGGAACTACACATAATGTTTTTGGGATTCAAACTGGTGTCGCTATTATGTTTTTGGTGAAAAAGCAGAAAAGTGATTTTAATAATTGTCAAATATTCCATATTCGTCGTCCAGATTTTGATACAGCAAGTGAAAAATTAAAGTTCTTATCTCAAACTAAATTTAATCAAATTCCTTTTGAACATATTACACCAGATAAAAACTATAATTGGATTAATCAATCTGATAATGATTTTGAAACTCTTTTACCTTTGGTTAATAAAGATGTGAAAGCAGGTAAAGGGGAAGAAGCCGTATTTAAACTATTCTTCAGAGGTATGGAAACAGGTAGAGATGAATGGGTTTATGATTTTTGTGAAGACACCCTTACAGATAAAATTAGATTTTTTATCAAAATCTATCAACAAACTTTACAAAATAAGGATTTACAATATACAAATGAAATTAAACGGGATAGAGAAATTACAAAATATTTAGACAGAAAAATAAATAAAGAGTTTAATATAACACAAATTATTAAGAGTTTATATCGTCCCTATACTAAAAGCTTTTTTTATTTTGATAGACATTTTAATAGAATGCCTTCCTATTGGTTGGAAATTCATAGAAGTGATATATTAGATAATATATATATAGCATTTTCAGCGTTAGGAAATACAAAACCATTTCATTGTTTAGGTAGTAATACAATTATTGATTTGCATTTAACAGGAGATTCTCAATGTTTTTCTCTCTACCGTTACGACAAAGAAGGAAAACGCATTGATAATATTACTGACTGGGGATTAAAACAAATTCAAAACCATTACCAAGATACAACAATTACCAAAATAGATATCTTTCATTATACCTACGCAGTCTTACATAACCCAGCATATCGCAGCAAATACGAACTTAACCTCAAACGCGAATTTCCTCGTTTACCATATTATGAAGACTTCCAAAAATGGGTTAATTGGGGTAAACAACTCATAGAATTACATATTAATTATGAAACAGTCACACCCTATAAATTAACCCGTCTTGATATTCCTTTAAAAGACATAAAAAACAACCGTTCGACTTCACTCACGGAACGCCAAAAAACACCAAAACCCAAGTTAAAAGCCGATAAAACCAAAAATAGCATTATTTTAGATGATGTCACCAGATTAGAAAATATTCCTCTCACAGCTTGGGAATATATGCTAGGTAATCGTTGCGCGTTAGAATGGATATTAGATCAATATAAAGAAAAGAAACCAAAAGATCCCACAATTGCAGAAAAATTCAATACTTATTGTTTTGCAGATTATAAAGAACAGGTAATAAATTTATTAATGAAAGTCTGTACCGTGAGTGTAGAAACGATGAATATTATTAAAGAAATGGAATAATGTCTGAATCAGGATATCCAGGATTAAAGGATTTTCAGGATTAATAAATACAACATCCTGTTAATCCTTAAATCTTCTCAATCCTGATTCAGACAATGAAAATAATAATGAGAATATCTGAATCAGGATACCCAGAATTAAAGGATTTTCAGGATTAATAAATACAACATCCTGTTAATCCTTAAATCTTCTCAATCCTGATTCAGACAAAAATAACTAATATCTAATTCTTGGATCTACATAAGCATTAAGAATGTCTATTAAAATACTTGCACTCACAACAATTGATCCAAAAAATACTAACACTCCCTGAACTGTGGGATAATCTCGGTCAGAAATCGCTTGATATAATCTATTTGCTAACCCCGGCCAGGAAAACGTCACTTCTGTTAAAATTGCTCCACCTAATAGGGAAGCAAATGTTAATCCTAATACCGTAATTACAGGAATTAAGGCATTTTTTAAAGCATGAGAGACTAAAATCTTATTTTCAGAAATTCCCCGCGCCCTAGCTGCTTCTACATAATCTGCTTTTAAGGTTTGCTTTAAATTCACCCGCACAATGCGCTCAAAAATTCCACTCAGTAAAATTCCTAAAGTCAAACTTGGTAAAGCTAGATGATGTAAAGATATGAAAAATTGGCTGAAATTACCACTTAATAAACTATCAATTGTATATAAACCAGTGATAGTTGCAGGTGCGGGAAGATTGGGGGGAAAACGATTGGAATTAGGAAACCAACCTAGTTGAACTGAGAAAATTAACTGTAACAACATTCCCGCCCAAAACATTGGTAAAGCATAGGTAATGATACCAAACAAACGCCCACCAATATCAAAATAAGTACCGGGACGAGAAGCGGAAATAGTACCCACTAAAACGCCGACAATTAGGGCTACAGCCATACTAGAAATGGCTAACTCTACGGTTGCGGGAAAATATTGTCCAATGATTTCGCCAACATTTTGTCCTCGACTGGTTAAGGAAGTTCCTAAATCAAAACGTAGTAAATTGCCTAAATAATTGAGATATTGTAACCAAATAGGTAAATCTAAACCAAGTTGTTTTCTTAATTCTTCTTTAGCACTTTCTGGCGCACGTCCACCCAAAATTGCATCTGCTGGATCTCCTGGGGTTGCTCTTAATAAAAGAAAGACAATTGTAATAATGGTTAATAGTTGCAGTGGTGCAAATAGCAACCGAGAAACGATGTAATATTGTAATGCTTTAGAACGAGACATATTTTTATTAATTCAAAATTCAAACTTCAACTCGTTCCTTGTCTCTGACAAGAAATGCAGCCTTGAGGCAGATAGTCACAAATTTAACCTCGTTTTTTATCTCTGACAAGGAATGTATTCTTGAGGCTCTGCTTGCATAAATTAGCATGAGGCAGAGCCTCTAAATGGCATTCCCAGCCGGAGTCTGGGAACGAGATCAAACCTGTCTCCTAGTGATTACTTTTTAATTGTTTTATAAATCAGGTTTTGGGTAGGATCAATTTTGACATCATTGACACCTTTTTGAGCAAATACATAATCTTTGTTTTGCCATAAAGGAACGTAAGGAACATCAGTAGATACTTGTGTTTGAATGTCAGCAAATATTTTCTTACGTGTTTCTGGATTTTGTTCTTTACGTTGCTGATCAATTAGTTTATTAACAGCTTCGTTATAGTAAAAAGAACCTTGGGTTTGACTGCCTCCATTTTCGCATCCTTTAGCAACTGAACCTTTTTCACAAGCTAAAAATGGCTGTACGTAATTATCTGGATCTAAAAAATCTGGATACCAATCTAGTAAAGCTGCGGGATATAAACCTTTGCTAATTTCTTTATAAAAGGTAGCACCTTCTACGGTTTTAACTTCTAATTGCAATATCCCATCCATTTTGGTATCAGCCAGAGATTTTAGTGTCTGTGCGGCTAAACTACGAGTAGGTGAACTAGCAGGATACCAAACTTGAACTTTAGCAGGATTTTCTTTAGAAAAACCAGCCGCAACTAAGGATTTTTTAGCTTGATCAAAGTTAGCATCACCATATTTATCTTTAAATAATGGTTGGGAAACATTGAATGTGGTGGGAATCATGCTGTAGAGTGGATCAGCTTGACCTAATAATACTCGCTCATTTAATAATGGACGATCAAGGAATGATGCGATCGCACTTCTAACCTCTGGTTTGTCTAAAGGTTTCTGATTGCGATTCAACACCATATAACTAACTACACTACCTTGAGCGGTAATAGCTTGCCAATCTCCTTTTTTAGCACCTTCCTCTAAACTGCGAATTTGGTCTGGTTGCAAAGATAAGTAAGCGACATCTACAGCACCAGTTCGGAAAGCATTAAACAAATTAACTGGACTAGTCTGAATTTGGACATTAACACCTTTATTGGCTGGTTTTTCACCCCAATATTGCTCAAATACATCAAATCGTAAGGAATCAGTACCATACTGCGCTAATTTGTAAGCACCAGTCCCCACAAAAGTATTCGGCTTAAATTTCCCAGCCCCAATTTCATAAGCTTTGGGAGAAACTGCACACACCCCAGAAAAGGCTAATAGGGAGGGAAACGCGGCAAAGGGCTTTTTAAGCTTAATTGTTAATTCATAGTCCCCTGTGGCTTTCACAGAAGCAACTGTATCGGAAAGCAAGAAAGATGGTTTACCTTTATTTTCGATAAAACGCTGGATACTAAATTCCATTGCTTTAGCGTTGAAAGGAGTCTGATCATGAAACACCACTCCCTGACGGATGGGGATGGTGTAAGTTAAACCATCTGTACTAACTTTAGGTAATGCTGTAGCCAGTTGGGGCTTAATTTCTGTGCTACCTGGTTCATAGGTGTACAAGCGATCGCTCATATTAAATACTAAACCCAATGATGCCAATTCATACGCATCAGCCGGATCAAGAGTTCTGGGCTTCGATGTCGTACCTATGGTAATCCGTCCATCCCCAGCCGGAGTATTGACAGTACCAGTTGTTGGAGTAGTAGTCTGCGTGCGAGGGGTGCAGCTAACAGACAAGAATAAACATAAACAGAACAAAGATAGGAATCTTGTAACCCTAACCCACCGGAGTTTAGACAAGGACAACCAAGTTATCACGATTAATATTTTTAAATCAGGAATTGATTATTCTAATATATGTGTTTAGCTAATTACATCTTCTCAGATTATCTTTACAAGAACAGCATCTCATCCTTGTAAAACTTCAGCAGCAGTCAACTTGAGATCAGGAAAAAGGGTCGAAACAATCAAGCTATCATTTTCATATACCTGTTGTTCATAAAAACCCTCCACCCATTCTAATACTGTCACCTTTTTGTCAATGGGATCAACAATCCAATATTCGGCAATCCCCCGCGCCGCATACTCGGATCTCTTGTAACGATAATCACGACTAGCCTGATTAGGACTCACCACTTCAACTACCAGTAAGGGTGGTGGCATATCCATATATACCAGTGAACGAGTAGCTCCTGCCATTGCAACAGCTAACTCTTCCGAAAATACTACCAGATCAGGTACACGCACACCCACTCTTCTGCTATTCACAGCCACCTCGGCCTTCATCCGCAATCGAGAAGATGGGATACCATAAGTTAAAAAATAGGCAACCAAAAACATTGCTATTCGTTGATTTATATCACTTTCTGAAGGCATGGGAATTAATTCTCCATTTTCCAATTCATATAAACTATCCGTACCATCGTCATAGTTGAGAAATTCCTCAAAGGTCATCTTTTTAGCAATTGCTACTGTCATTGCCTTTTCTCCCGTGGGTTAGCTTACCTTAATTATCACTTAGTTTTTTGATCTCTTATTATTCAATTAAATCTCTCTCAACAATCTCACCTGCTTTTGCTGATTGAATTGAGGTAAGAAGATGCTTGGCGTTAACAGGATTTGACAGCAAATATAATGTTTCTTGCCATGATGAAAATTCGTCTAGAGAAATCAAAATAGCCTTGTTGCCTTTGTTATTACAAATAATTGTTGGTTCCACGTCTGCAATAACCCGATCTATCAAACCATCTAAGTCATGACTTGCTTGCTGAGTCGTCATGGCATCCATTTCATATTCCTTTATCTATTTATTTATTAGTTAGCTAAATTTTAGCCTATAAATTTCAGGATTAAAATAAAAGGAAGAAAGAATGTTGGGGTTCGTTTCTCAACCTTATCTACAAGAGAGGCGATCGCATTGCAGCATAACAGACGAACCCACAGCACAGGTCGGCGATATACTTTAGAGTCAGGAACAAATGTATAATCCTATATTCCGGTGCAGTAAAGTATTAGGATCTTTGCATTAATAGTTGTTTGAAATCTCTTATTTTTTGAGATTTAACAACGAATCCTAAGTTATTCGGGATTTTTGATAAGCTTATTGGTATTTGACTTAGTGGAATATTAATAGTTTGAATTTCTCCCTGAGCTACGTGCTGTGGACCCGCAAAAAGAGCGCCCAATAGAATAAGTCTACCACTGCTTCTAATCATAGTTCCACGAGCATTCATATAAGCACCTTGATCAAAGATTAAAACAGGACTACCGCTAGAGCCTGGGAAGCAGGCACAATCTATCACGAAAATTGGAAGACCGTTATAATTATACTTAGGACTTGTTGCTGTTACACCTTTCCTGATAATTGGCATATTATTGTGTTTATCCCAAATACCATTTGGGTAACCAATCATAGTTATATTTTCCAGTCCAGATAAGTCCGCTAGGGTTTCATCAGTAGGTATTAGTGAATCGTCAAGAGGTGGAGCGAAAAATTTTACACCCTTAGCTTCTGCTTCATGAAACAAAGGAGCCATTGGAAATACTGCTAAATCAACATCATTATCTGGATGTTTAATCCAAAGGCTTTCAAAATTACTTAATACTATCTTTTCAACTTCTCCTAAAATTGGCTCATTATTTTCGTCACTTTTTGTAAGAACAAATGAACCCACGACACTACCATTAATTACGTGCTTATTTGTAACAATAATAGGGATACTTTGATTATTTTCTAGTGCAAACGCAAAGAAGAAACCTGTTCCAGTGCATGAGTTGCCATCTTGTAATTCACACTCTAAACGCACGGTAGTGTGCATCAATATCTCAGCAGTACTTAGTGGCATAAAAATTCTTTTTGAGGTTAACTAGTTATTAGACGGACAATTTCTGTCTTTTGCAACGAAACTTCCCTTGATTAGACATAACTAACTCAGGTATTGAAAGAATCACAACCATTTTAACGATACCATAATATTTTCGGACAATATAAAGCACTCTTCAAACACTTAACAGCAATAAGTCTGAAATAAGTCTGAAATTCTTCTACAAGCTATCTGCTAAAAGCAGCTGCGCTTCGCGATCGCTTGGTCAAGCCCCAATTTGGTTTGATGGTGGAATTGTGGCATGAAAAAAACTTCATTTTTCCAGATAGATCAGGCTATAATCAGTAGCAACCGTGGAATTAGTAGCAATATTTAAGCCACAAGCTAAGTAATCACAACTATTGACACGCTTGCAAAGCGTTCCATCAATAGTTACACTTTTTAAAACATTCTCATTTTTGATTAGCAATTGCCCAACCACTCAAACAGCAACTTCTTGACAAAAAAAGTGAACTGTGATAGTGAATCGGCATTGCCAAAATCAACACTGGCAATAAAAAAACTTAGAAAGTTATCTGTGGCGCGATTCTCGTTCCTGATAACCTCAGTCAGAAAATTGCTTAGTAAACAAAACTAACTCATCTAGGAGGATTGTAGTCAATGGGACTACCCTGGTATCGAGTACATACAGTTGTCCTGAACGATCCAGGTCGGCTGATTTCTGTACACTTAATGCACACAGCCCTAGTTGCTGGCTGGGCAGGTTCAATGGCACTGTACGAACTGGCCACTTACGATTCAAGTGATCCAGTTCTTAACCCCATGTGGCGGCAAGGGATGTTCGTTCTTCCCTTCATGTCACGGTTAGGTGTTACCCAATCTTGGGGTGGTTGGAGCGTTACTGGCGCTCAAGCAACTGACCCTGGTTTTTGGTCATTTGAAGGCGTTGCTGCGGCTCACATCGTTCTTTCCGGTCTGTTATTCCTGGCAGCCGTTTGGCACTGGGTTTACTGGGATTTGGAACTCTTTAGAGATCCCCGCACCGGCGAACCTGCACTAGACTTGCCAAAAATGTTTGGCATTCACCTGTTCTTATCTGGTTTACTTTGTTTTGGTTTCGGTGCATTCCACCTCACTGGATTATTTGGCCCCGGTATGTGGGTTTCTGATGCCTTTGGTGTCACCGGTAGCATCCAAGCAGTAGCACCAGAATGGGGACCAGCCGGGTTTAACCCCTATAACCCCGGTGGCGTTGTGGCTCACCACATAGCAGCGGGTGTTGTTGGCATTATTGCGGGTTTATTCCACCTCACAGTTAGACCCCCTGAAAGGCTCTACAAAGCCCTACGGATGGGGAATATTGAAACAGTACTTTCCAGCAGTATCGCAGCGGTTTTCTTCGCCGCTTTCGTAGTTGCTGGTACTATGTGGTACGGTAACGCTACCACCCCTATTGAACTGTTTGGACCCACCCGTTACCAATGGGATCAAGGCTACTTCCATCAGGAAATTGAACGCCGTGTGCAAACTAGTGTTGCACAAGGTGCAAGCCTTACAGAAGCTTGGTCACAAATCCCAGAAAAACTGGCCTTCTACGATTACGTAGGCAATAGCCCCGCCAAAGGTGGTCTGTTCCGCACAGGACCAATGGTTAAGGGTGATGGCATTGCCCAATCTTGGCAAGGTCACGCGGTATTCAAAGATTCTGAAGGTCGGGAACTGACAGTACGTCGTCTACCTAACTTCTTTGAAACCTTCCCAGTAATTCTGACTGATGCTGATGGTGTTATCCGCGCTGATATCCCCTTCCGTCGGGCAGAATCTAAGTACAGCTTTGAGCAAACAGGCGTTACTGTTAGCTTCTACGGTGGCAATCTGAATGGTCAAACCTTTACAGATCCTGCTGATGTGAAGAAGTATGCCCGTAAGGCTCAAGGTGGCGAAATATTTGAATTTGACCGGGAAACCTTAAACTCTGATGGTGTATTCCGTACATCTCCTAGAGGTTGGTTTACATTTGGTCACGCCGTATTTGCTCTGTTGTTCTTCTTTGGACATCTGTGGCACGGTTCTCGGACAATCTACCGAGATGTGTTTGCTGGTGTGGAAGCAGATCTAGAAGAGCAAGTAGAATGGGGTCTATTCCAGAAAGTGGGTGATAAATCAACCCGCCGGAAAGAAGCCCTCTAATTTTTGGGGACTGGGAATTGGGAATTTTGGGATATCACCCAGCACCTAATCCCAGTCCTTGGTACACTAATATTACTGGCTGGATAAACAGGAACTCGTAATATGGAAAGTGTTGCATACATCTTGATTTTGACTTTGGCAATAGGCGTTCTCTTTTTTGCGATCGCATTCCGCGAACCCCCCCGCTTTGAGAGAAAAGATAAGTAGATTTCTATTACCAGATTTGTAAAGCAATCTAAAGATTCTATCCGTTGCCGCCTGTTTAGGTAGCAACGGATAATTTTGCGAGTGTCTTTTGCTAAACTGATGAGGCTACCACCGCCAACTACTGAAAAACTTTTTGATATGTGATATAATATCCTATCTGGAAGTTCATATGTGTGAACCTAGCTCTTCTGCGCTAGGATAAACAAAGGTGTAAGTGTAAACTTCTTTAAAAAAAGCCCTTACCCGTTGTGGGACAGACAATGGATGCTTGTGGTGGGTAAAGTCATTAGACTCCCCGTAAAGCAAGAAACTGCTTTTCTTGATTAGCAGCAGACAGTCGAATACACATTGTTAATTGTGGCAAAAACTTGACGGAGAACAGAACCAGGAACAAATCAGCATGGTCAATCAGAACTTAACCGCTACAGAAATTGGATTTACTCACGAAGATTTCGCTGCTCTACTCGATAAGTACGATTATCACTTTAGCCCTGGTGATGTTGTGCCAGGTACAGTTTTCAGTATAGAGCCGCGCGGCGCTCTGATTGACATCGGTGCTAAAACAGCAGCATACATACCTATACAGGAAATGTCTATTAACCGGGTGGATAGCCCGGAAGAAGTCTTACAATCAAATGAAACACGGGAATTTTTCATCCTCACTGATGAAAACGAAGATGGTCAGTTAACCCTTTCCATTCGTCGTATTGAATACATGAGGGCATGGGAAAGAGTACGCCAATTACAGGCAGAAGATGCTACTGTCCGTTCTGGTGTATTTGCTACTAATCGTGGGGGTGCATTAGTACGAATTGAGGGACTACGCGGCTTTATCCCCGGTTCCCATATTAGTACCCGCAAACCTAAAGAAGAATTGGTAGGGGAAGAACTACCATTGAAATTCCTAGAAGTAGACGAAGAACGTAATCGCTTAGTTCTTTCTCATCGTCGAGCGCTAGTTGAGCGCAAGATGAACCGCTTGGAAGTTGGTGAAGTAGTAATTGGTACTGTTCGCGGTATTAAGCCCTACGGTGCATTCATCGACATTGGTGGTGTTAGTGGACTACTCCACATTTCGGAAATTTCCCACGAGCATATTGACACACCTCACAGCGTTTTTAATGTCAATGATGAAGTGAAAGTGATGATCATTGACTTAGATGCAGAAAGAGGAAGGATTTCCCTGTCTACCAAACAGTTAGAACCTGAACCTGGTGACATGATTAAAAACCGTGATTTGGTCTATGATAAGGCCGAAGAAATGGCAGCTAAGTATAGGGAACAGATGTTAGCGAAACAACAGGGTATCACGGCTACACCTGTAGAAACAGTAGAAGCTGTGGAAGCTGTAGAAGCTGTAGAAGCTGTAGAAGCTGTAGAAGCTGTAGAAGCTGTAGAAACAGTGGAAGCAGTTGAAGCAGTTGAAGTCGTAGAAACAGTGGAAGCAGTGGAAGCAGTGGAAGCCGTTGAAGTCATAGCAGAAATTCCACCAGCCACTGAAGCTGATGAAGAGATCCCAGCAGCTATTGAAGAGTAATGCATTTTCAGTTGTAATTACTTGCAACTTAAAGCATCAAAGCATTTAACAAAGAGGGATTTTCCCTCTTTTTTTATGCTGAAACCATTTATAGCAACTGCCAAGGTGGTTAGGACACCAACTGATTATAAAACCTAGATAGCAAAAGACTTTTCATACTGTCATCTATCCTCTGTCACCTGCTATAAAACTCAAAGACAAAAGGACTGTTAAAGCTGTTCCCTATTTCCTGTTATAACATGGCAACTATTAAATGTAGAGAAATCACGTTTTCTGATATTCAAGCAATCTTATTTGATAAAGATGGTACTTTAGAAGACTCACAAGCATATTTGCGATCGCTCGGACAAAGAGGCGCACGGATCATAGATGCACAAATTCCCGGAATTGGGGAACCTTTATTGATGGCTTTTGGTATTAATAGCAATACATTAGATCCCGCTGGTTTACTAGCAGTAGCCAGTCGCCGAGAAACAGAAGTTGCCGCCGCCGCATATATAGCTGAAACAGGTCGAGGATGGTTCGATTCTTTAAAAATCGCCCGTCAAGCTTTAATCGAAGCTGAACAATACATTGATAAAACTCCTTCACCGTTGTTTGTAGGTAGCTTAGAGGCGCTGAAGTTTCTATCAGAAGCAGGTCTAAAACTTGGCATCCTCTCAGCAGCCACAAGCCAAGATGTGGGGGAATTTGTTGCTCATCACCAGTTAGGCAATTATCTTCAACTAGAAATGGGAGTTGATGAAGGCCCAAGTAAACCAGATCCATTACTATTTTTGCAAGCTTGCCAACTTTTGGGAGTAGACCCATGTAAAACACTCATGGTAGGTGATTCCATTGGTGATATGCAAATGGCACGTAATGCTAAAGCCGCTGGTTGTATTGGGATTACTTGGATTGGTAATTCAAGTAATGTTAAAGGCGCAGATGTGGTGATTAACGAGCTTCATGAAATCCAAGTTATGCAATTTTAATTCCAGCTTTAGCAGCATCAAAACTTGACAATATTAATTATACTGCCAAATTTTGATAGTATTATCAGCACTGCCACTAACTATTGTCTTTCCATCTGGACTGAATGCTACACAATAAACATTTAATGAATGTTCTACAAGAGTATTAATCAATTCTTTGGTCTCTAGATGCCAAAGCCTAATTGTTTTATCATTACTGCAACTCGCTAAAGTCTTACCATCAGGGCTAAAAGCAATACTATTTACACAATCGGTATGACCAGCAAATGTGTTAATAAGCTCTCCCGTAGCCAGATACCAAAGTTTAATTGTGTTATTGTCACTACCAGTGGCAAAAGTTTTCCCATCAGGGCTGACAGCTATAGTGTTAATAGACTCTGAATGATCGGCAATGGTAGTATCTACCATGCCTGTTCTTACATTCCATATTTTGATACTTTGATCACAACCAGCACTAATTAGATGTTGACCATCAATACTGAAGACAATCGAGTTAATAGAATTTTCATGTGCAATCAGATTATAAATTAACTTTTCGTTGATTAAATCCCATATTTTAACTGTTTTATCTAAACTTGCAGTGGCATAAGTTTGACTATCAGGACTAAAAGCAACTGAATTTACACCATCTGAATGCTCAATAAATGTTTTACCTTTTAGAGAATGCCATAGTTTAAATGTTTTGTCATCGCTACCACTGGCAATAATCTTGCCATCATGGGAAAAGGTAACAGAGCGAACATAGTTTGAATGCCCAGTTAAAGTATGAATTATTTCACCAGTTTCTATATTCCAAACCTTAATGCTTTTATCTGCACTTCCACTAGCAAAAGTCTTGCCATCTGGGTTGACAGCAACAGAAAAAATATGATCTGAATGTCCGTAAAGTGTATTCACACAGCGCCAAAATTTTGGTCTTTCTTTTTGAGAATTAGCTAATATTTTCAATTCATTGTTATAAATATTTCTATATGTTTGCCTAATTAATTTGAGCTTTTCCATCATTTTATCAGTCCATATTGAAGGAAAATCTGAACTTAAGTTAAATAACTGAGGTTCATAATTAGGGTTGATATTCAGGTAATACCAATCTGCTAAAAATGCTGCTAATAGCTTGTGCAGAATCACAATAGTCTGTCGAATTGTTCGCAAACTCTTAGTTTCATCACTTCCTGCTTCCTCAAGTTGTCTTTTGAGTTCTTCCCAGTCCAAAGGTTCAAAGGATAAAGATACTGGCTCTTGTAGTCCCCAAAATCTCACATTAAAGTAAACTTCATGGTCCGTGATATCAGTGTAAATAATGGCTGTTGGTACGGCGGATAAAATCGTTTCTAACTGCTTGACTTCAGCATCAAAAACTGAGCGCTCAAAATATTTACCATAAAATTCTACAGGACAGAAATCACTACCAAGTGGATAATACTTCTCTAAAAATAGTTTTAATTGATTACGGATTTCTTTTTTGAGACTATCGCGGAATGATATAGGAAAGTCATCGCTAATATCTGGAGGAGGAACTAACATTAATAACCGTGGTTTCTTCTGTTCATCTACAAAAATTCTTTGTGCTTCATCACGACTTAACACACCCGGCCACTTCTGCTGGTCAAAAATTCCCTGAATTTCTTTCTGTTTAATACCAATTTCATTAGCAGTTGCTTCTCTACTTAAGTCTAGATATAAGACGCTTAACTTGCTCCTATCTTCTATTTCTTCTTGCTTAATTTGCTGTAATCTTGCATTCTTTACCTCTTGATCTGCTGAAATTGGTAAATCTGCATCTAAACCTGTTTTTTCAATTTGTAAGAATTCTTTTTTTCTGGCTTCTCGACGATTGTAATAGTCAATTTCTGCCTGAAGTACTCGCTGATCTTGTCTAACTTCTTGAACTTTAGCAGGTAAATTAACGATATTTTCCTGAACAAGAGTTTGGTTAATAAACGCTGATATAATGCGATTCGTGGTATGAGTAACAAAACCGACAGCAGCACCAACAGTATCAAATGCCATAGAATGTTTCAGTTGACTATTTACTATTTTTGTCAACTTCATTATGTCAATTTTATTGGTTGATGTTATCAGTGTATAGATTATGATATTGGTATTAAAACTATTCGATTACCCAATATCGAATGTTCAACCCCTAATATCTTGTCAGGTTGAACACTTATTATTAGAGCTAATGAGGAGAGTTTTTTTGATCAGCAATTAAACAGACTTGATATAATCAGCTCTAAGGTTGATAGTTTATTTCTTGGGGACTATAGGGAAAATGGAGCAGGTCAAAAGGGAGACAATTCTTTACTAATGCAACCTAAACCATGCTCCTAGATTTAGTTTGGAAATTCCTTTAAATAGAATAATAAAGTGGGAAAGATTTAGCATCTTTGGGTTTTACATACACACGTTCTTGCGGTTTTAATTTTAACTCATCAAAGCGATCACGTGTTAAATGCGCTGTCACCATTTGTCCATCATCTAATGCTAATTCTACTTGAATTTCCCAACCCAAATGAATCACACGGTTAACTTTAGCAGGTGCGGTTGTACCGTTAGCAACTCTTTCCACAATTACATCTTGTGGACGCAGAAATACTTCTGGGTTAACCGAATCGAAACCGCTGCTTTGAAAAATCTTGGAAGAACTGGGTAAAACATTTACAGGTCCAATAAAACTCATCACAAATGCTGACGCAGGATGGTCGTAAATTTGCGCTGGAGTCCCTACCTGTTCAACTTTGCCTTTATTCATCACCACGATTTCATCTGCCACTTCCATTGCTTCTTCTTGGTCGTGGGTAACGAAAACTGTGGTAACATGAACCTCATCATGGAGACGACGTAACCAAGCGCGTAAATCTTTACGGACTTTGGCATCTAATGCGCCAAATGGTTCATCTAATAATAATACATTCGGTTCTACAGCCAATGCTCTAGCTAAGGCTACCCGTTGTCTTTGTCCACCAGAAAGTTGTGACGGATAGCGATCGCCTAATCCACTTAATTGGACCAATTCTAATAACTGCTCGACCCTTCCCTTAATCTTCTTTTGCGGTGCTTTACGAATTTCTAAACCAAAGGCGATATTTTGTCGCACAGTTAAATGCTTAAATAGAGCATAGTGCTGGAATACAAAGCCAATATTTCGTTCTTGCACACTTTGATATGTTGCATCCTTCCCAGTCAATAATATTTTGCCACTATCGGGCATTTCTAGACCGGATATTAACCGCAGCAGGGTAGATTTACCAGACCCAGATGGACCGAGTAAAGCCACCAGTGAACCACTGTTAATTTCTAAACTCACTTGATCAACGGCTTGGAAACTACCAAATTGCTTAGAGACATTCTCAACTACTATGCCCACTGGTTTTATACCTCTGCTATTAATCTACGGTTTACGGGTAGGACTACTGTATATTTATATCATATTCAGAATTGATTGCAGAAAATTACCAACTACAACCACCACAATCGAGAAAACTACAATCAGCAACGCTACAATCTAGAGAACTGCAATCAACCGCACTACAATCCATAGCACCACATTCTAGAGAACTACAATCAACCAGATTCAGCATTTCTGGACAATCACCACTTATTTCAGCACAATTAATTCCTAAATCCACAGCATCAAAATTATTTTGACAAGATGGTTTGGGAGCAATTGGCTGAGGTTTCTTTTTTTGCTGATCTTCATCTGTTGTTGGTGGTTCTAGTTCCTCCGCTTGGGATTTGAGAATTCTATTTGCTTGTTTACAACTTTGAAATCTCACACGGGACTTGGCACATCCAGCTTTTAACCCTTCCTGAGCAATTACCCGCTTAATGTAACCAGAGCAAGAATCACCACCATACAAAACTCGGTGAGCGCACGTAAAGCCTTTATAAGGGGAAATATGTTGTTGATACCCAGTAATTGCGGAAACACCAACTTTTCTAGTAAAAGAATCCCAAACTGAAACTTGCATATTTTTTCAGGTCTGTATGAAATAGTTAATTCTTCTAGTTACCATCAACTAATATCTAGTCATAAATCCTAATGACGGTTTTTAACCTCAGTTTTTATATCGAAATATTAAGGAATATTGCATTTTTCTCAAAACCTGAAGGGAAAGCGCCAAATCAACCAAAATACCGTGATACGATGCTTTGGGTAAATGTGAAGATTGGGAGAAAACCTTTGACACTACGGGTTGCAGTTGTTGGTTCAGGCCCAGCTGGTTCATCTGCCGCTGAGACATTGGCAAAAGCTGGAATTGAAACTTACCTAATTGAGCGCAAGCTCGATAACGCCAAACCATGCGGGGGAGCCATTCCCCTCTGTATGGTGAGTGAATTTGACCTACCACCAGAAATCATCGACCGTCGAGTGCGGAAGATGAAAATGATTTCGCCTTCAAATCGTGAGGTTGATATCAATTTAATAAATGAAGATGAATATATAGGAATGTGCCGCCGGGAAGTGCTGGATGGATTCCTCCGCGACCGGGCGGCCAAATTAGGCGCAATTTTAATTAATGCCACAGTTCATAAACTTGATATACCCACAAATAACTCAGACCCCTATACCATTCATTATGTTGACCATACAGAAGGTGGGGCGCAGGGGATTGGCAAAACCCTAAAAGTGGATTTAGTAATCGGGGCTGATGGTGCAAATTCCCGCATTGCTAAGGAAATGGATGCAGGGGATTATAATTATGCGATCGCTTTCCAAGAACGCATTCGTCTACCCCAAGACAAAATGGACTACTATAACGACCTCGCCGAAATGTACGTTGGCGATGATGTTTCTACTGACTTTTACGCTTGGGTATTTCCCAAGTATGACCACGTAGCAGTAGGTACTGGTACAATGCACGTCAACAAAGCCAGTATCAAAAACCTGCAAGCCGGCATCCGCGCCCGTGCTTCTGAAAAATTAGCCGGCGGTAAAATCATCAAAGTAGAAGCGCATCCCATTCCCGAACATCCCCGTCCTCGTCGTGTTGTGGGACGTATAGCTTTAGTAGGAGATGCGGCTGGTTATGTTACCAAGTCTTCTGGAGAAGGTATCTATTTTGCCGCTAAATCAGGGCGGATGTGTGCTGAAACCATTGTCGAAGCTTCCAACAGTGGTGCGCGAATTCCCACAGAAGGCGACCTCAAGATTTACCTGAAGCGTTGGGATAAGAAATACGGACTCACCTACAAGGTATTAGACATTCTCCAAAGTGTCTTCTATCGTTCCGATGCTACCCGTGAGGCATTTGTAGAGATGTGTGGTGACATGGATGTACAAAAACTAACATTCGATAGTTACTTGTATAAAACCGTGGTTCCAGCTAATCCTATCACCCAACTAAAAATTACTGCCAAAACCATTGGTAGCTTAATTCGGGGTAACGCTCTAGCTCCCTAACCTTAGTTCAAGACAGCAAGATCGAGATAAAGCTTATCCGTTGATTGCTCAAAACCTTGAAGCAGATAGGTTTATACTCAGCAAGGGGTAAAAGCTCTGTTTACGTAGCCTTTTCCGAAAAGTAGAACTTAGCATCTCGTACAGAACAAAGCTAACAGCACTTTATAATATTACCCATCTTCGCAAGCGAGGGTGGGTATTTTAGCTACTATAACCAAAATAGGTAGGTTCCCAAAAATTCACTTACCATACAAAGGTAGGAATTTATCACCTATAAAATAATTTTCATGAAAAATTTATCATAGTCTCTCATCTCTACATCGTCAAAATTATGATAAATCCTTTCAAAACAATACTTATGCCACAGACATACACTGAAATAGGAAATTACTAGAGGAGGTTAAATTTATTTTTTTAGTGAAAACACCGAGAAAATACTCCAGTAAGGGGGTTTTATATGTCAGTATTGAGTATAATTGACGCAGAGCCGAATTTATTAAACACATAACTATAACTATACAGTATTACTCCATACACAGGAGCTATGTTGTAAGGGTTCATAAATTTCATATCCTCCCAGTTTTTGCGGAGTCGTGAAATGACTTAATGCCTCGCTACCCAAATTTTGCTAATGACAAACATCTCTACCTTGGTCGAACTACTACGCTGGCGTGCTACCCATGAGATGGACAAGCTCGCTTATATGTTTCTCATTGATGGAAAAACAGAAGGAGCCAAGTTAACCTACGGAGAACTTGACCGTCAAGCCCGTGCCATAGGCGCACTTTTACAGCAACACAATGGCAAAGGCGAGCGGGCATTATTGCTTTATCCTCAAGGACTGGATGTCATAGCAGCTTTTTTGGGTAGTCTTTATGGCGGTGTGATAGCGATACCAGTACCACCACCCGATGCAGGAAGACTAAAGCGAGCATTGCCTCGGTTACGGGCAATCGTCAAAGATGCAAATGCTGCCTTTGCCCTAACCACTAAGCGGTTTTTAAGTATTTTACAAGAAGCAGAATTAGATTTTCCCGAATTTCAGCAAATAAATTGGATAGTCACTGAAGACATTGACTTAGAACTGGCAGACCAGTGGCAAGATCCTCAAGTTAGCCCAGAGACCCTGGCATATCTGCAATACACATCTGGGTCTACTTCCACTCCCAAAGGAGTGATGATCAATCATCACAACATCATGCACCATTGCGGCTATTTACAAAAAGCCTGTGGCTATGATGCACAAAGTGTTTCCATCACTTGGATGCCTTACTTCCATGATTACGGGCTAGTAGAAGGATTAACTGTGCCACTGTACAACGGTCATCCTTGCTACGTAATGTCCCCTCTAGCTTTTATCAAACAACCATTTCGTTGGCTTAATGCCATTTCGCGCTATCGGGGTACACACAGTCAAGCTCCCAACTTTGCCTATGAGCAATGTGTTGGGCGTGTCACCGACGTGCAACTGGATAGCCTCAATCTCAGCAGTTGGGTAGCGGCAGGTAATGCGGCAGAACCAATCAATCCCAGGGTGTTAGAAGAGTTCTTTGAAAAATTTGCTCCTTGTGGATTCCGTTGGGAAACCTTCGCCCCCGCTTATGGATTAGCAGAAAACACACTTTTAGTATCAACAAGTCCCAGAGAAAAACCGCCTGTACTCTGCCTAGTCAAAACATCAGAAATTGAAAGAAACAAAATTGTTGAAGCCACAGCTTGGGGAGAAGGAGTACGGGCTATTCCTGGATGTGGTCAATTAGTTTGTGATACCAAAGTAGCAATTGTTAACCCCGACACACTCACCAGTTGCCAACTTGATGAAGTCGGAGAAGTTTGGGTATCTGACCCCAGTGTAGCAGACGGTTATTGGCATCGCCCCGAAGAAAGTGAAAGTACCTTCCGTGCTTATACAGCCGATAACAAGGAGGGACCATTTCTACGGACAGGCGATCTGGGTTTTATGAAAAATGGTGAATTATTTATCACTGGACGGATTAAAGACCTGATTATTATCCGGGGTACTAACCACTATCCTCAAGACCTAGAGTGGACAGTGCAGCAACTTCATCCTTGCCTCCGTCCCGACTATGGTGCAGCCTTCTCCATAGATGTAGATGCAGTTGAGCGACTGGTAATAGTGCAGGAAGTCAAACGCAATCCCGAAGATTTTAACCCAGAAGAGGTAATTAGCAGCATTCAGCAAGCGATCGCCGAAATTCATGAACTTCAAGTCTACGCGGTTGTTCTCGCCAAGCCGGGTAATGTCCTCAAAACCTCTAGTGGCAAAATTCAGCGCCGGGCTTGTAAAGCCAGTTTCCTCGCAGGTGAATTAGGAGTATTAGCTAACTGGAGTGAAAACCCTAAATTTAACGCCAACTTCCGTAAATTATCAGATGAAATCGATTCCTTGCTAGATCAAGTGCAAATTACCTCCTAAAGAAAACACTATGCAGCCATTAAAGCAATATTGGGTTGCCCAAAGACTAGAACAGGATTTAGGTCATCCTGGCAATCCAGACAGTATGATGTCATTCAAACAGGTTATAGACCTGGATGAAAAAGAAGAATTTCCCCACGAAATTATCCAATGGCTCTATAACTGGAAACTCCAACACTATTACATCCCCACAGAGTGCGGGGGCGAATTCACAACCTTTGATGAATTTATATCTTTTGTGCGGGTCTTATCTCGGCGAGATCAAACCGCAGCGATCGCATTCACTACCATGTTTTGGTCATATTTAACATGGATGGCAGGGACAGAGGAACAAAAACAGACTCTTTCCAGCTTCATGAAAGATGCCGACGGTGCTATGTGCCTAGCTTATTCGGAAAAAGCACATGGTAGCGATTTATTAGCTGGTGATATGCAAGCCACGAAAGTTCCTGGTGGCTACATCATGAATGGGGAAAAATGGCCAATTAATCGTGCCACTATCTCTGGAGTATCTTTCGTATTAGCCAGAACTGATGAAGCAGGTGGGGCGCGTAGCCTTTCCTTATTCATGGTAGAAAAGAGCAAAATTGACCCAGCTAACTATAGCCACCTCCCCAAAATCCTGACTCATGGGGTACGGGGTTCGGATATGAGTGGTATTCGCTTTGATAACTGTTTTATTCCCGAATCAATGCGGTTGGGAGCAGAAGGACTAGGATTAGAACTAGCACTGAAAGGCTTTCAAATTACCAGGGCGCTATGTGCAGCCTTTTCTCAAGGTGCCGCAGATACAGCATTGCGTACCACCCTCAAATTTGCCCTAGACCGCAAATTGTATGGCAAAACAGTTTTCGATATGCCCCAACCCAAACGCACTCTCACCGATGCGTTTCTAGATATTTTAATTTGTGACTGTGCCACCATTGGAGTAGCCCGTGGATTTAACTCCATTCCAGAGCAAATCAGTGTTTGGTCCGCAGTCGTCAAATACTTTGTCACCACAACTTTGGAAACAGTGGTGCAGAACGTTTCCGTAGTTCTCGGCTCACGTTTTTATATGCGTGAAGCTCACGAATGGGGAATTTTCCAAAAAGTTTTACGAGATAACGCCATTATCAGTATGTTTGATGGCAGCACCGTCGTAAATCTTCATGCTCTGCTATTGCAATTGCGTCAGTTAGCTAAATCGCGCACCAAAAACGCTGGACGCAATCCAGAAGCACTACAAAAACGGCTGGCAATCACTTTTGATCAAACCCAGCCTTTACCAGCATTTGATGGCAAAAAACTGGAACTGGTAAATCGAGGTGGAGATGATGTCCTGCAAGGGTTAGACCTGGCATTAACATCTCTGCAAGACTTGAAGTCTGACTCTAACCTTGACCCAGATATTCTGTACCAAATCATCACCTTCACAGAAATGGTACAGGAGGAGCTAAATGCTTTTGATCAGCAGGTTACAGCTTCCAACTTCCAGTTTGGCCATGAGCAATCGCCAGAATTATTCGATATGGCGAAACAATACTGCGTCATGCACGTAGCGGCTGCTTGTGTGCATACGTGGCTTCATAACCGCAACCATCTGGGAGACTTCTTTGCCAGCGGGGACTGGTTAGCACTTAGCTTGCGTAAGCTAATGCTGACATTTCGTCCTGGGAAAGCATTACCTAGAAGGATCGACGACGGGGCAATCACCCAAGAATTGATCCGACTGTATAGCGAAGACCGGATGTTTTCCATCGTTCCTTTCCAACTTGCAAAATCTCAACAACAAGAGGCTAATAATAATGCAACTTCAACACTCCAACTCCAATCTTAGTACCACTACTGCTGTTGATACCATCCAAGGGTGGTTGATTAACCAAATTGCCAAACAATTGGGAATTAATGCTCAAACCATCAAAGTTACTGAACCTTTGACTCGCTATGGTCTAGACTCTATCGACTCAGTAACCATCGTTGGTGATATGGAAGATTGGCTAGATGCAGAACTTCCTTCCACCTTACTTTGGGACTATCCCACCATTGAAAAAGCAGCTAATTACTTGGTTAGCGAACTGAGTGTATTGCCTTCTGAAGCCATGGCTTCCCAGCCAGTAGCATCTGTTAGCAAACCTAAAGAAGAAGTTTCCCAAGGCAAAGGCTGGGGAGGTCTTTGGAACAAAATTAGTGGTAGCTGATGAAGAGAATAGGTGACAGGGAATAGGAAGTAATTATTAATTACCCATTCCCATTACTCTAAATTTTAGGCATTTCACAGACCGGAGGCAGGGTGAATTGAATTTTTCAGAGTTTTCCTTCTGGTGGGTGCTAATACTATTCAGCATTCCTTACTTCACAGTTCGCTATATTGCTAAGTCTTTAAACCTCTGGAAAGGTGCTTTTGATGCCTTTGGTTTGGCAGCAATGTCGTTGTTCTTGTTTCTTAACGCCTCTAAATCTAGCTTTGCCATTTTCATCTGTGAAATCATCTTTAACTACATCATGGTGTGGTTGATGTTGCGACAAACAGGATGGAAAGCCAAGGCAATAGCTACGGTTGTAGTAGTGATAGATATTGCTATCCTGGCCTATTTCAAATATCTGAACTTCTTTATAGAGGACGTTTTAGGGTTATTAATACCAGGATTATCAGAAACTTGGCAGTCGCGGAATATTCCTGGATTAGGTTCAATTCCACCAGGATTATCCTTTTACACTTTCCAAATGGTGGCGTTTGTCGTTGACTCTTACACCAGTAAAAAGAAACAACCGATTAGTGCATTAGATTACGTCAACTTTGCGTCATTTTTTCCCCAAGTAGTAGCAGGTCCGATTGAACGTCGGGCTGATTTCTTTCCCCAGATTGAAAATTTCACTTTTAAATTCACATTTGATAATTTTGAAGCTGGTTTTCGCTGGCTTTCCTTGGGGTTATTTATGAAGTTTGTCTTGGCTGACAATATTTCACCCTACATCAAAGTAGCTCAAGTTGATAATCCCTGGTTAGTCTGGTTTTTTGCATTTTTATTTACCCTGCAAATTTACTTTGATTTTGGTGGATATAGTTTTATTGCCTTGGGTTTAGCCAAATTTCTAGGTATTAACTTAACCATTAATTTCCTTGCTCCTTATACTTCCCAAAGTATTAACGAGTTTTGGCGCAGGTGGCACGTTACTCTCAGCACTTGGTTTCGGGATTATGTTTTTCTACCGCTAATGGGTAGAAATATGAAGTGGGCTCCATTTTATTTATTTATTACATTTACCCTATCTGGCTTTTGGCATGGAGCGGCTTGGAACTTCATTATTTGGGGAGCTTACCACGGACTACTGCTATTAGTAATACGCTATGCCGGACGACCTTTTTATAAATTACTATCTCAGCAAAAGTTCCTCATGCCTCAGTTTATTTCCTGGGCTTTAACCTTTGGCTCGGTGATTCTGGGATGTTTGTTTTTCATGGAAACCAATACTTATCGGTTGCTAGAAAAGTTGAAAGTTATCGTTACTCCCTGGAATTATTCTCTGAGCAATTTGGGTGAGGCTTTCACATTTTTGAATGCCAATGGGGGGGGAACTCTGGCATTAGCTTTGTTACTGGCAATGGGAGTTTTGTTGATGGAACAAATTGGCGTTTGGCAACAACGGGAGTGTGAATACGATATATTACTTTCTCCGTGGATGTCGCGGATACTATTTGCTCTGACTATCTTGTTAGCTGCTACTGCACCTTCTCCGTTCATCTACTTTGAGTTTTAGCTAATGAATAAATTTTTGAGACTCTCTAGTTGGTTAGCGATCGCAGGTTTAACTTGGGGTGTAGGCTATTTCTACAATGCCCGTTATGGTGGTGAACTTAGCTGGCTGCGGATCATGTATGAGCAGAAAATGGCGTTAGCTAAGGAAGTCCAAGCCCCCCAACGCATTCTCATTGTTGGAGGTTCTGGAGCGCACTACACCGTAGATGCAGGACTGATGCAAAAGGATGTGGGTATTCCTACTCTCAACATGGCCACCGATGGTCCTGTGGGCTTAGATGTAATTTTGGCCAGCGTCTCTGATGTGATTAAAAAAGGCGATATTGTGGTGCTGATTCCAGAGTATCTACTGCTTTTAGATGATGACGGTTTTGGCGATCGCTCTGGTCAGTTTGGTGCGGCTATCGGTAAACCCGGATTAGGGAATATACCCGCTAAACAACTAGCTCAAGACCTGATGTCGTTAGGTTTACCCACTCTCAAAGCATTGACAAAATCATCTTTTGATGTTGTGGAAAAAGGTCATCTAACTGGCTATTATTCAGATCCCATTACAGCTAACGGTGATCCAACCGTAATGAAGCAGCGGACTAAGAGCAAATGGTGGTCATTGACGATTAATGATAGTGTTTCTCCCCACTCTCTCAAGCGCATTCAGCAATTTAAACAGGAAGTTGAATCTAAGGGTGCAACTTTAGTATTAGGACTTTCCTGGATTTATGGCAGCACTGACTCGAAAACTCTAGGTAATATCCGCAAGACAGCAGAGGAGTTAAGTAAAATTGCCCCGGTACTTTATGACAAAAATACCTTAAATGTGAAAACAGATTCTAGTCTGTTTGCTGATACTCACTATCATCTTAATCCCAGCGGTCGCCGTATCCGTACTACTGAACTGGTTGAGCAGTTGAAAGCAGTCAATATCATTCGTAATTGAATTACAAATTTTTTGGCTCAAGCTTCAGACACAGAGAGAAAAGCGAAAGTGCAGTATTAGAAAAATATAGCAATTCCCATTCAAGTGAGGTACAAGCGGTAAGAATAGAACACAGATGAACGCAGATAAACGCAGATGATTTTGTACTTCGTGAGACTAGGAAACGCCATATTGTATTAATTAATAATTATTAAGCTATGTATCAAATAGACGATAAATTTCATCAGCAAGGTCAGTTTGAAAAACCATCTGTTAGTAATTATAAACCGCTGCGGATTTGTATTTTGGGTGGTGGTTTTGGTGGGCTTTATACGGCTTTACAATTGGGAAAGTTTGCTAAATGTCCATACAAATATGAAATTACGCTGGTGGAACAACGTGACCATTTTGTATTTACTCCTTTACTCTATGAAGTGGTGACTGGAGAGTTACATGATTGGGAAGTTGCACCAGCTTATAAAAAGTTGTTAGCAGGTAGTAGTGCCAAATTTTATCAAGCGGAAATTCAAGGAGTTGATTTAGAACAAAAATTGGTAAATTTACAGAACGGAGAAATCGTAAATTACGATTATTTAGTGTTATCTGTTGGTAAAGAAACGCGGTTAGATGTAGTTCCAGGAGCATTAGAATACGCCCAAACTTTTCGCACTTTAGCCGATGCTGAATGTTTAAAGAAACGGTTACTTTTTTTAGAAGCTTCAGATATTCCTGTGATTCGCATAGCTATAGCAGGTGCTGGTCCAAATGGCGTAGAAATAGCCTGTAAGTTAGCAGACAGATTAAAAAAAAGAGGAGAAATTCACTTAATTGATAGAGGTAATGAAATTCTAAAAACTTTCTCTCAAAGTAGTCGTACTGTATCATACAGAGCTTTACTAAAACGTGGTGTACAGATAAATTTAAATACTAATATTGAAGCTATTAACTTTAATAAAATTATCATTAACTCCCAAGATAAAACGCGCCATATAGAAACAGATTTAGTATTATGGACAGGAGGAAATCAATCAATTCAATGGATAAAAGAGCTAAATTGTCAACATAATCAACAAGGACAATTGATTGCTAAACCAACCTTACAACTAACCGGATATCCTCATGTATTTGTCTTAGGAGATTTAGCAGAAATTAGAGATATTAAAGGTAACGAATCTCCCGCTACAGCCCAAGCTGCTTTTCAGCAAGCCCCCCGTGCTGCTCGTAATATTTGGGCAAAAATTACAGGACGTAAATTAAAGTCATTTAGTTATTTGCACTTAGGAGAAATGCTAACCCTGGGTATTAAGAATGCTGTAGTTTATAGCTTTGGTATTACCCTACATGGTAATCTAGCGGGAATTATTCGCACAGGAGTTTATATTCAACGTTTACCAACTCTCAAACATAAACTTGAGGTAGCTAAAAGATGGATAGTTAGAGGGATGAAAAAGCTACTGCAACGATAAATTATGCTCATGATCCAAACGCAGAGAGTAAAATCCTACTATCTTTATTCCTAATAAAAAAACTTATTTTCCTTCTTCCTTCGTGTCCTTCGCGCCTTCGCGGTTGATTAAAAAAAAATTATGACTATTCACAAACAAACATCAAAAACTTTTTTGGGAAAAAATCTAGAAACTGTCTTAGGATTAGATTTGCGATCGCTTGCAGCTTTCAGAATTGGCATATCTTTAATTATTCTCACTGATTTATGCACACGTTTTGGGGATCTCACCGCCCACTATTCTGATTTAGGGGTGCTTCCTCGGTCTATATTGGCTGAAATTGCCAAATCTGGATATTGGTCTTTACATACGATTAGTGGAGAACCAATTTTTCAGATACTATTATTTGCGATCGCAGCATTCTTCGCAATTCTCATGTTAGTGGGTTATCGCACTAGAGTGGCAACTATCGCTTCTTGGGTATTGCTGATTTCTCTCCACAATCGCAATCCAGCCCTGATTTTTGCCGCAGATGATGTCCTTCGCGCTCTCATGTTTTGGGCTATGTTCCTGCCTTGGGGAGCTTGCTATTCGCTGGATAGTGCGTTCAACACTTCTCATCGTCAGTTACCAGAACGAGTGTTTTCTGGTGCTACTTTGGCCTTGATGTGTCAACAGTGCTTTATCTATATTTTCTCAGCCGCATTTAAGACGAAAAGCCCAGTCTGGATTGATGGAAGTGCCGTTTATTATGCTTTGAGTTTTGATCAATACGTCACTCCTTTTGGTCATTTTCTCCTAAATTTTCAACCTATTTTAAAAGTATTTACACAAATTACTTTGGTGTTGGAATGGATTGGTCCTTTGGTGATATTTATTCCTTTCCGTAACGACCTTTTACGGATGTGTGCCATTATCACTTTTATTGGACTTCATGCCGGATTTGCCTTAACTTTGAATATCGGTATTTTCCCATTTTTGAGTATTTTTAGTTGGTTAGCATTCCTCCCCAGTTCTTTTTGGAATGTACTGGAAAAGCGCATCCAAAATCCAGCACGTCAAGGTTTAACTATTTACTTTGATGCTGATTGTGGTTTCTGTAAAAAAGTTGTACATATATTACGGACTTTGTTGATTTTACCAGGAACTCCGTTATTAATGGCACAGGAATATCCAGATATTTGTGCGGATATGCAAACCCATAATTCCTGGGTAATTGAAGATTATCAAGGCAACCGATACTTCAAATTTAAAGGAATTATTTATGTAGTTAGTCTTTCGCCAATATTTAGGTTTCTAGTACCATTTTTGAGTTGGAAACCAGTCATGGCAGGAGGAACAAAATTTTATGAAGCGATCGCAACTAACCGCAAATTCGCTGGCAATTTTACTAAACCTTTGAAATTTCGTCCTCTAGAAGTTCGTAAATCACGCTTTTTGAATATTCTAGCTGTGGTCTTACTAATCTACACTTTAATTTGGAACTTTAGTAGTTATTCTCCCGATTCATTCAAACGAAAAATTTGGGAACAAACTGCATTTATTGGTAGGGTTACACGTCTTGATCAATCATGGAGTATTTTTGCCCCAAGTCCTCCCAGAGATGATGGTTGGCATATAATTCCTGGACGACTTGAAGATGGCAGCGAAGTTGATATTTTTAGAAATGGGAATCCTGTAAATTGGGATAAACCTAGTCTGGGTGTGAGAAGTGCTATTTACCATAATATGCAATGGCGCACTTATTTTATTAATCTCAATCGAGCAATTGGTAAAAAGCTTTATCCTTTTTATGGTGAGTATCTATGTCGTCATTGGAATACTCAACACACGGGTAATCAACATTTAAAAAACTTAGATATTTACTTTATGGATGAGCGTACAGTTCCTCCTGGGGAACAGCAAACCGTTGAGAAAAAACAAACTTGGCAACAATCTTGTTCTTAAAGTCTTTCTGTTCCCTTTCATCCAACTTTTTCAGCAAAACCTACTAGTCTGTCAAGAACTAATTGATATTATGTCCGCCTAATCACTTATCAAAAAAAATTCTCCGCGTCCCCGCGTCTCCGTGTCCCCGTGTCTCCCCGTCCCCGCGTCCCCGCGTCTCCCCGCGTCCCCGCGTCTCCGCGTCAGTCTAAATGATAAGTATTCAACTTACTACTGTAAGTACCTGAGCAAAATTAATTGAATATTTTCGGAACAAATAAAAATCCCTATAGTGCTTATCTGTTCCCTGTTCCCTGTTCCCTCTCCTAAATGTACAATTTATTTTGCACAACTACTTAATTAAATTGGCACTCCCTGAATTACTTCAGAATAGAGTGCCAATTTATCACATCAAAGCACTATGTAGCGCTAATTTACTCAACTACTGTAGCGGCAGTACTCTCAGAAGAGGGAGGCACACTGGGTAACTCTAAACAGTATCCCGCACCATATACTGTCTTGATATAGTGGGGATGACGAGGATCTGGTTCGAGCTTAGTCCTCAAGTGGCGAATATGCACCCGAATTGTTTCGATATCATCGTCAGGATCATAACCCCAAACTTCTCGCAAAATTTCACTGGGAGAAACCGTCTGGCCATGACGTTGAAGCAAGCAGTGAAGTAACTCAAATTCCAAGTGAGTCAGTTTCACAGTTTCATTAAACCAGATAGCCTCAAACCTTTCTGGAACTAGGGTAAGAGTTCCATAGCTGAGAATTTCACTATGCTTTGCAGCTTGGGGAATGCGGTCAGTACGCCGCAACAAAGCCCGTACTCGTGCCAGCATTTCTTCAACTTCAAAAGGCTTAGTCAAGTAGTCATCTGCACCCGCATTGAAACCCTCAACCTTATATTGAGTTTGGCTCAAAGCCGTCAGCATTAAGACGGGAATTTCAGCGGTGCGGTCATCCCGACGTAGGCGTTGGCAAATGGTAAATCCATCTACTCTGGGTAACATGAGATCAAGCATGATCAAGTCTGGTTGCAGCTGGAGAGCCAGTGCCTGACCTTTAATGCCGTCTTCAGCTTGACTAACATCGTAGCCAGCCATTTCTAAGTTGACAGCAACGAGTTCTGAAATCGCTGGGTCATCGTCTATGACAAGAATCCTCGGCATTCTTAAAAAATTATGACTACTTATTTAAGGATAAATTAAGAACCTTTGAGATATACAAAAATTGTGATTACAATTATGAAAAAGATTTAAAATCTAACATAAATATTAAGATTAAAAGACCTAGAAATCAAGATCAAATTAGATGAAATTTTTATATGATTTGTAACTCTACCTACAATCCACCTTATTTTCTGCAAAATGGTGTAGCCATGACTGCCTACACTGCTTTGTGGGGAAGCCGTCATTGGCAAAGTACAACTATAGATCCAGAGCCACTTTATCAGCAAGTCATCTTTAGTGGTGGGCAAGGTGTGCCAATTTTTGGATGGGTTGCTATTCCCAAAAATGCCCATAGCACAATTGTTGGCACTTATGGCATTACCGGAGAGTTAAATCAACAATGGTTTTTGCGGCTGTTGGGACGTAAAGCATACGCGCAAGGATACGCTGTAGTTTTATTTGATTGGCGAGCGCATGGTAAAACCGCAGAATTATCTCCAACTTTAACTTCCGATGGTTTGTATGAAGGTGAAGATTTTGTCCATATTGCGGCGGCAGCGGCGGCGATGGGATGCCCAAAAAAGTTTTGGTTTACAGGGTATTCTTTAGGAGGACAATTGGCGCTGTGGGGGGTGAAAGCGGCTGTAGATTTGACTAGAGCAGGGGATTTAGGAATTAAAGAGAGTGACATTGCTGGGGGGGCGGTGATTTGTCCAAGTTTGGATTCATTGCGATCGCTCACGTATTTAGTCACAACTCCTTTTGGTAAATACGTAGAACCACGCATTGCTAGGGAATTAAAAAAACTGGCATGGAAAATACACGCTGCTCACCCTGGTAGTTTAGAAGCAGAAGCAATTGAACGAGCTAACAGCATTTGGGGATTTGACGAAGAACTAGTAATTGAACGTTTGGGTTTTTCGTCTGTAGAAGACTATTATGAAGCCAGCAGCGCTTTAAATCTATTACCTCAGTTATCAAAACCAACCTTAATTCTTTATGCTGCTGATGACCCATTATTTCATCCCGACATTGTTACCGATTTAAAAGTTGCCAGTTCCAAAAATTCAGCCATAGATTTATTACTCACATCTTATGGAGGTCATGTTGGTTATGTGAGTAGCAAAAAATGTCAGCACCAAGCCCAAGATCCTGACCAATGGTGGGCTTGGAATCGCATTTTAGAATGGATAGAAGCAAAGCGCACTGAGCAAGTTGAAAAAATTTCCCTGATCAGATAATTTATCCAGAAAACAGCATCACCTTTCCCCACGTCTCAGAGGTTGTTTGAAAAGTATTAGATGAAACCAATAATTTCCAAGAACCTAACCCCCCAGCCCCCCTTCCCTACCAGGGAATGGGGGTTTCAAAGCCTCTCCCCGCGTCGGGGAGAGGTTTGGAGAGGGGTTTATTTATACATTAAAAACTTTTAAAACATCCTCTCAGTTTCCCTCTGTCTCTTCTTCAATTTTGAATTGCTTGTGAATGATTCTAATTATATCTGGCTACCTGCACCCACAGATTTAACTTTGTCATCGGATCATGTACATATCTGGAAAATAGATTTAAAACAGCCAGAATCACAGATACAATCTTTCCAGAAAAACCTTTCTAGTGATGAAATTGCTCGTGCTGAAAGGTTTTATTTTCCAGAACATCGTCAGCGTTTCATTGCTGGAAGGAGTAGTTTACGATCTATTTTAGGTCGTTATTTAAATATTGAGCCTTCACAAGTAGAATTTGAATATCAACCACGGGGAAAACCTTTATTAGCAGCTAAATTTGCCGAAAGAAAGCTATTTTTTAACTTGTCTCACTCTCAAAATTTAGCTCTGTGTGGGGTAAGTTATACGCGGACAATAGGTGTAGATTTAGAATATATTCGCTCTATGTCAGATTTAGAAAATCTTGCCAAACGCTTCTTTTTACCCAAAGAATATGAAGTAGTTAAATCCCTACCTTTAGATCAACAGCAACAGATATTTTTCCGTTACTGGACTTGCAAAGAAGCTTATTTAAAAGCAACCGGTGATGGTTTAGTTCAGTTAGAGCAAATTGAGATATTTTTGACACCTACAGAACCTGCAAAATTGCTTGTATCAGGAAATTGGAGTTTAAAAGAATTAGCACCGGCAAATAATTTCGCTGCTGCTGTTGTAGTTGCAGGTACTATTGGGGATTTGTGTACTTGGGAAATGATTTAAGTAGGTTGGCGTTAAAAATTGTCGTTATGACAAGGGAACAGGGAACTCTTAACAGGGAACAGAGAAGAGGTTTTGGGAGATTTTACTTTTCGTTACATAGTACTCTTCGAGAAGCCGCTGCGCGTCTACGGTTTTTTTCCGTTCACCTACTTATCTCCTTTGTTTTGATTTGGAAGTCCCTAAAGAGTTATAAAACCTGAAATTATGGGCATTATTGAGGCTGTCCTAGCATCACAATCGAACATTTCAAGTTATTAATTACCTGAGTTGTCACTTCACTAACTGCTAATCCCCCAGCAGTACGATAGCGCACAGAACGCAAAACCACTAAGTCAAATCCCTCAGATTGCTCAATAATGATTTTAGGAATATCATCACCAACAATTGTGAGGATATTTGTATTTACTTGTAACTTGCTTTGATTAGCAATATCAGACAATTGAGAGGTAAAATGTGTGACCTGATGAGCAGGTATGAGGCGTTGGCTTATGTGCAGAAGCACAACTTCAGCTTGATTGGCATCAGCTAAAATTTGGGCAAACCTCACAGTACCGATAGTCGCCCTCGTTAAGTCACCAACGGGGACAAGAATTCGCTTGATTTCTGTAGGACTTTTTAACAGGCGTGTTACTGCTACCGGACAGTGAGAAGACCAGAAAACCTTATCAATGAGACTACCGAATAAACGAGCGCGGAAATTTCTGGTATTTCCCCAACCCATCACCACTAAACTAGCATTGTGTTCCCGACTAGCGTGACTAATCCCCAAAGCCACATCATCATCAATCCGAATTGTAGGTGATGCTTGTACGTCAAATTCTTGACTGATTTTTAAAGCCAACCTCAATCTTTCCTGACTTTTTTCTAGTGCCGTTACTAATGTCGGATCATCCATATTCACATGGGCTTGAGTAATGGCTAAAGGCATAATCTGTCCAGATTCATGGCGCGCCAGCAGTGCTGCCATTTCCAGTAAATAGCGTTGCGTGAGCGGGTTATAAATGGGAACCACGACAATGAATGGCGGGTAATCTTGCTGCAAACGGTTGTCTGCTTTCTCTGGTTGCTCAATCACCGCCTCCTGAGATTCCCACCACACCGATAGACTGTCTGTTTTCCAGTCCGCAGCTGGGGTGACTTGTAAAAACCTAGCCACCCTGGCTGTAACTATTGGACCCATGATGGCAGTAACCAACATCAAGACAATGACACTGTTTAAGACATCCTCACTGATTAGTCTCTCACCAGCAGGATTTAGGGATTGATAGGCAACTAATGTTGCTGCTAGTGTGGCTGCTACCTGGGGTAGCGATAATGACCACATTGTCAGCATCTCTGAATTGTTATAGCGATAAAATATTTTTGCTAGAAATGCCGCAACAAATTTACTGCTAATCAGCGCCACTACAATTGCCGCAGTCAGACCAATTGAACTAAGAGTTTTGATAAATGCAGGTATATCAATTAATAATCCCATGTCTACAAAGAAACAAGGAATAAAAAGAACACTACCAACAAACTCTACTTTTTCTTTAACTGGGCTATTTCCCAAAACGCCGTTGACTGCTAAACCTGCGAGGAACGCACCGACAATTTTTTCTACTCCAATCACCTGCGCTCCTACAGATGCCAAAAATAATGCCAGCAAGATAAACAAAAATTGATTACCTTCTTCCTCCCCAGTACGGCGGAAGAACTCTTTTCCGACCCGATTGAACCCAAATAATATTACAACTGAATAAATTGCCAGTCCACCTAATAAAGTGAATAATTTAAAAGCTGTGAAATCTCCTCCATGAATACCCACACAAATTGCCAGTAATAATAAAGCACCTGTATCAGTAAAAATCGTTGCCCCAATTGTCACAGTTACTGCTTCATTGCCTATGACTCCTAAACGACTAATAATTGGATATGCCAGAAGAGTATGAGAAGCAAGTAAAGAACCAATCAGAACAGAAGAATTCCAGCTAAAATTGAATAAACGTCCTGTAATAATCCCAGCAATTAAAGGTGCTAAAAACGTCAGAAAGCCAAACCCCATTGAGCGATTTTTAGTTTGGCGAAACTGCTCAATATCAATCTCTAAACCTGCTACAAACATCAAATAAACTTTACCGATATCTGAAAGCAGTTTTATGGTTTCTGATTTAGAGTTGAGGAGATGGAGTCCATTAGGACCGAGAATTACACCTGCTAGTAGCAAACCCACCAATCCAGGTAATTTTAATCTCTCAAATAGCGGCGGAACAAGAAAAATAGCTAAGAGGAGAATTGTAAAGGAAATGAGAGGTTCTGTGAGAAAATTTACTGGCATTTTTAATAAAAAAATTTTATATCAGGTACATTTTGCAATAGTAAATACAGCATACAGTTTGCTATGTTACTAACTGCTCTATCTCCAGATGTAATTGTTTCTTACCGGAGACGATGGCAACAAGGATACCACGGGCATCGCCAGAAAGCACCAGTAAATTAATACTTTTGATCAGGATAATTAATTATAGTTGATACTTACTCTGATTCCAAAGATGGGAGTACAAAGTTTCAGCGAATTGACTTATTTAATACAGTACTTGTATTTAGGGTTTATGAAAAAAGCGCATCTATGGCTATGCAATGCAAGTTATTATACTGATTTATTATAAGCAAAAAAATAAGTCCGTGTATAAGGACTTTATTAATTTAGATACCATTGATAATCACCTAAACTACTTATCTTCCTGCATTATTCTCACAACTTTTGTCACCAGATTTCTAGGAAAAAATCTGACACTTTTAGCCAGTATTTTATTTAAAAGTCCGGGAATAACAATCGTCTTACCTCGCATTAAAGCATCATAACCAAGCTGGGCAACAGTTTGAGCATCCATCATTTTCTGACCCTTAACCAGCTTAGAATCTGCCATTCCTGTTCTTTCATGAAATGCAGATACGGTTGAACCTGGACAAAGAACTGTCACCGTCACACCAGTTCCTTCTAATTCATTAGCGATAGCTTCAGAAAAAGATAAAACATAAGCTTTAGTTGCAAAATAAACCGCCATTAAAGGACCAGGTTGAAAAGCAGCAGCGGAAGAAACATTTAATATTTTGCCCTGACCTTGTTTAACCATCTCTTTGAGAAATAACTTAGTTAAATGGGTAAGACAAACTAAATTTACCTGTAACATTTCTAATTCAATACTCAAGCTTGTTTCATTGAATAAGCCATAAGTACCAAATCCAGCATTATTGACTAGGACATTAACTTTGATCTCAGCTTGTTGTAGCTCAGTAAAAATTTCTTCTGGCGATGTTGATATAGATAAATCTTTAACAAGAATCTTAGGAAAAACTTTGAACTTTTGTTGAAATTCAACATCTATTTCTGCAAGTTTTAGTCTATTTCTATCGACCAAAACAAGATTGTAATTTTTGGAGGCAAAAATACAGGCTAATTCGTAACCAATTCCACTAGCTGCCCCAGTAATCAGAGCAGTTTGTTTGTCTTGTATATTCATGTCAAAATTTTTGTGAAATTAGCCGGAAATACTGGCATTTCAACAGAGTAGGGTGAGCAATGCCCACCCTGTTTACTTAATAACTAAGCAAGACTCAAGAAACCAGTTTGAACCAAATAGGAAGTGTAAGTCATCAATAATTGTGAGTCGAGTGGTGGACAAACAATCGCAGTACCAGCTAGTGCTTCTAGAGTTTCTTGGCAACTAATAATCGGTCTTCTGGCTTGCAAATACAAATCGGGAATAGTCAATTGTTCATCAGACCAACGCTCTAATAAGAATGGTCTTAGGGTGTACAAAGGATTATCAGCAGAAGTGACATTATTAATTAAATCAGCTTGCCACTGTTCATAGGGAACCATCTTAATTGAAAAACCAAATGAGCGTACCCAATCAACTAAAGATGCTAAAGATGCAGGTTGAGGATGTTGTAAGTGAAAAGCCTTACCAATGGATTTTTGTTGACGTGATAAATAAACAATAGCTTTGCTGACATAATCAACAGGAGACATATCCAACATATAATCTACATCAGGAAAAGATCCCATTTGTAGACAGCCTTTAATCATCAAATTGATAAAGTCATGGGTATTACAAATACCAGTAGTGCTATCTCCAGAAATCAAAGGTGGTCTGTAGATAGTGATAGGAAGCCCCCGACTACCGGCAATTTTTACTAACTTTTCAGATACCCATTTAGTTTGTGAGTAGCCGAGGAAAATGCCTTCCCAATCATTAAAGTCTTGTTGTTCTGTAACTACCTTGCCAGCATAAGCAGTTGATTCAAAAACAGCCACACTAGAAACGTAATGAACAGGCTTTACTTTGGTTTTACAAGCCAAGCGTAAAACTTCCTGAGTTCCCAAAACATTAGCAGTTTTTAAAGCTGAATATGGATAAACATAATTCAGCATAGCCCCACTATGATAAATAGTATCAATATTAGCTGCTAAGGTTTGGAACTGTTCTGCATCAATACCTAAAAGTGGCTGTGCTAAATCACCTACAATTGGGATAATTCGGGAGCTATAACTATCATCCCAAAGTCCATATTGTTGGAGATTATTTTCTAATTTGCTTTTACCTTCTACAACATCAGTTGCACGAACTAAGCAATACATATTTGCTTGAGTTTCTTGCAAAAGTCCTTTGATGATAAAAGCGCCTAAATAGCCCGTACCCCCAGTTAAAAAGATATTTTTGGGGTCGCTAATAGATACCGGAGAATTACCAACCGGTTGGATAGTGGGGTCGAGGACAACTTCAGCAGCTAAATCGAGGAAAGGAGGAGCAATATTGACATTAGCAACTGTTTTACCTTCAGAATCTTTAACCTGAGATGTATTCGGTACTTCTTCAGATAACCGCTGGGAAAGTGAAGCAATAGTTGGGTAATGCCAAAGTAGAACAGGAGAAGGTTTAAATCCTAGTAATTGTTCTAATTTACTGATAATAATCATGGCTTGGGCAGAATCCAAACCATAATTTTCTAAATTTTCTTCAACATCAATTTCATCAGTTGAAGTGGAAATTACTTCAGCTAAATTAGTCACCAGAAATTTTTGAATATCTTCAGCAGAATAAGACGGTTTTAAATTCATCTTTACATCTCCAATGTAGACCGAACTGGGTGATATTGACCGTAGTAATTGGGTATTTGCAATCCCTGAATTTTTAAATTTTGGACGCGGTGTAGAAAAGCTGTCCCTTTCATAATTTGATTAGCGATATCGACTACATGACGATTATTTGGTTCAGTTAAATATGAACCTCGCACCCAGTCATTAAAGCCACCCATAGCGGGACCGCACCAAATTTGATAATCTACCTCTCTACCTTTTTCACCAGAACTAGACCAACGGGAAGATAATCCTAAATACCAGCGAAAAATCAAAGCCATTTTGAGTTTAGGATTATTAACGGCTTTACCTAATTTCTCTGGATTTTTTTGGGATAAATAAGCAGCAGTTCCTTCCCAAACTTCAGCGAGACTTTTGCGGAAGATTTGTTTTTCTAATTTCTCTCTTTCCGCTACAGGAATATCTTCAATTGAGTCATAACTGCGATATAATTCATATAATTTCTGCGCTCGCATGGGGAACATTGTTCCACGTTTGAGAACTTGCAATTTGACTCCCATTTCAAACATATCGGCGGCTGGAGCCATAATCATATCCGCCATTTCTGCTTGAGCTAATAACTTTTTGGTATGTTCAGAAGCTCCAGATTCAAGACAAGATTGATTAATTGAACCAGTCATTACATAAGCAGCACCCATCATAAATCCAGCTAAGGCTGATTCTGGTGTGCCAATTCCTCCAGCCACTCCCACTCTAATGGGTGTTGTGTAATGATATTGTGCTTGAATTTGATCTCGTAAACTAATAATTGAAGGTAGCAAACAAACTAAAGGACGATTATCTGTATGACCACCAGAATCAGCTTCGACGGTAATATCATCAGCCATAGGAACTTGGCTGGCTAGAGTTGCTTGTAACTCAGTTATTAGTCCTTGCTGAATTAATTCTTTTAGGATTCTAGCCGGTGCTGGTTGCATAAATTTAGTTGCAACTTCGCGGCGAGAAATTTTAGCAATGACTTTATTTTTGATTTCAACTTGATTAGAACTATTTAAACTTAGCCCAGATACACGATAATAGACGATGTTAGGAGTTAAGTCTAAAAATGCTGAAGCTTCTACAGTTTTTACTTCATAATTGAGGTATAAATCTACAGCACGACGTTCAATAGTAGGTTCATTAGGACTGTGAATTAAATTAAAAGCATAAGGTTTATCAGGTAAGGCTTGTTGAATGCGATTAATGGCTGCTTCTAAACGGTCTGGTGTTAAACCACCTGCACCAAAAGAACTTAAAATGTTTTCTTTTCCTAGTGCAATTACCATTTCTTCGGAAGCAATACCACCTGCCATTGCACCAGTCACATAGGCATATTTCACACCATAAGTAGTGAGAAAATTGGGGTCGCCAAATTGTTGTAGGTGAATGGGTGGAACTGAGATTAAAAGTTCTGCTTGTCCTATCGAACCGTTATCAGCAGGTACTAAATACCCATCGTTAGTAACACCAATTTTGCCACCAACTCTAATAATATAACAAGGTTTATCTGATGCCAGCAATTTATCTTTGATGGCGCTTTGCTCAAAGGAGATACAATCTAAGGAACCTTTCCAAATTTGTTTTTGATTTTGAGACCAAGAAAAAAAACTTAGCCCATTATTATGTTGATTTCGTACCGTCTCTACAGTTGTCACGGCAGTTATTCCTCAAGTTTTAAGCAATGGATATGAGATGAAGAATTTAGATCACGCAAAGACGCAGAGACACAGAGAAGGAGATTTGATGTTTCTGCGTCTCGGTATGATAAATACTTGATTAAGTTTCTTCGTTGAGCAAGTTTTGAGCGCAGGTTAATTGCAGTTGAATGATTTCGCTCATTTGCTTACTGAAGTCTTGTCTGGCTTCTAAAAAACTGATGTGGGCTTTAGTCAATTTGGAATTATTGATACTCAGTTTTTGATACTGATGAGTTTTAAAATCATTCATGCTAATTGTAGATTTAGAGTCTTGAATGAGTTGAGTAGTTGGCTGTAAAGTGGCAGTTAACTCAGAAGATTGTACTTCTTCTCTAGATTCAAAACAGTTATCAATGATAGTTTTCATCGCAATGCTTTCTGGCTGAGAATTAGTTGGTGTTATCGGCTGAGGGTAAATGTCACTAGGGCTAATTTGATTATTACCCTGGAGAGAATTAATGATTTTATACTCTCGGTAATTAGAAAGATTTGACTGCTGCTTTTGAGAATTGCTATGGGAGAAAAGTTTGCGGTTTTCGTCACTCAATATGGCAGTAGTCATAGAATTACCACCTAGGGTAATTTTTTTCAGCGTTGCTCTATTTTGATTGCCAGTTTTTGAGGATAAGTTGTAGAGTTGATTTAAGTTCAAATCCACTCGATGACTGAGCAATTTTGCTAGTCCTTTGACAAGTGATGTATGGTCATCCATACCGCGACGATTTAGGGATACTGTGAGGTGTTCTTGGTTGCCAAGAATTTTATCTATCCAGCGAGAACATACACCACCAGCACCTGCTTCAATAAATATTCTAGCTCCATCTGCGTAGACACGATTAACTAAGCGGGGAAAATCGAGTTGTTGAGATAATCCTTTAGCAATGTTATGAGCAATTACTTGACTATCAAGTGTAGTTGGTTGATACTCAGCGGCAGAATAAAAGGTAATACCGGGAATTGTTTGCGCTGGTAAAGTGTAGAGTTTTTCCAATTCTTGCGCTTCTGATTGCATTGTTTGACAATGAATCACATGATCAAAAGGTGCAGGAAAAGCGTTACAACCAAGCTTTTTAATTACTCGCTCACAAGCAGCAGGTTCACCAGCAATTAATACTTCTTCTGGTGTATTAATCTGAGTTAAGTAGACGCGATTTTCATCTTTTAAACATTCTTTGACCTGGGTAGGACTGGTCATGAGAACGTAGTTACTCCAGAAATTATTATCAGAAGTTGAGGATGCTTTTGGTAGTCCCCAATACTCACGCACAGCATTTTTGGGGCCTGATAATCTATCACCAAATAAAGCTGAGGAATTAAAAGTATGACTGACTTCATAAAAATTGCTCCACACCCCTTGAGCAACCATCATACTTGTTTCACCTAAACTATACCCAAAGATATATTTAGGTTTAACTTGAAAATCTTGGCTGATAATTGTCGTGATCATTCTGGTAAAAAGCACTTCGGCTTCAAACATAGCCAGAGAATCATCAAACAATTTCTTTTCTAGAGTTTCTAGTTGTCGTGTTGACAATTTGCTCAAGCTTCTGGGAAAAACAAGTAGTTCCACATCAGCAGCACGTTTGTAAAGACTTTTGATGATTAAGTCATCGAAGGATTTGGGGAAAAGACGGAATAAAGTCCGCCCCATGCCCACATAGGAATTAACTGCGGCAGGATAAATATAGGCAATTTCTCCATTTTTACCAAGTGGTTTTGGTGTAAAATAACTACCAAGAGGAGTTTGCCAATCTGTACCTTTTTCAAAGGCAAGATTTACACCTTTACGCGCCGAGTTAATTTCTTTGAGTAATTCTTTGTGGTTGCGTCCGGTAATAGATAAGGCATATTTAGCATTTTTATGCTGCTGAAATTCCACAAAAGTCTGACTTGCAGTAGCTTGAAGATGATCAGCATTTTCAATGTTTTGTTGCAAATTATCTAAACCTGCAAACAAAGTGGCATAATCATCAGCAGCGATAGGGAAAAGATAAAAAGGTCGTGATTCTAAATAGCGGCTAACTCGTTCTTCTTGATGGGTATCTTCTGATAAAATTACATGAGCAAAAGAGCCATCACAGCCAATACTATTAATAGCGGAAATTCTACATCTACCTTCTTTTGGTGAAAACCAAGGTCTTGATTCGGTAGCAACATAAAAGGGACTACCTTCCCATACTTGCGGTGTTTTTACACCAGACCAATTGGGGGTTCCGGGAATATATCTATGGTAGAGACTGAGGGCAGTTTTAATTAAGCTGGCTATTCCCGAAGCGACAAAGGTGTTACCAATATTGGCTTTGACGCTACCAATGGCGCAGTGTAAACCGTTACCGACGGGGGGATAAGCTTGGAGGATGCCGTTAATTTCGGCTTCGTCTTCTGCGGGAATTCCAGTACCGCAGACTTCCAGGTAATTTACCTCTATCGGTTGGATTCCTGCTTGTTGAAAAGCTTGTTTGCAGACTTGGCTGATGGTTGCTTCATCTACAGCCATTGAGGCAGATTGTCCGATGCTGATACCGTCAATGACTGCATAGATGCGATCGCTATTTTCCAAAGCTGTATCATGACGTTTGAGGATAACTGCACCTGCACCTTCTCCCACAGTCCAACCGTCGGCGTTTTGATCAAAACTTAAGGTATTGATACCTGTATTTACTTTTCCGAATTGACTGCGGAGTAAGACATTTTCCACACCACCGGCTAAGTCAACAGCACCAACAACAACTGCGTCTACTTCATTTGTAGCTAATAGCATTTGTGCGATTTCTAAAGCTTTAAAAGCCGCAGTTTCTACAGAGCTAACAGTGAATGATGGACCAGAGAAATTCCACAATGAAGAAATGCGACTGGCCATAATATTGCCGACATAGCTAAGATATTCACCCAAATCAACTTGGTGGTGAATACTATCTTTAACTATGGTTTCTAGTTGGGCAATTTTTTCAGGAGGTAAGGCAATTTCCGCAGCATTTAAACCGTCTTTAACTTGCCAAGCTGAATTCCAACGTTGTTGTAGTTGGTGTACAGATAATTCTGTGTCCGCAGCGATAATTACCGCTACATTACCACCTTGGGGTATTTTTGCATCTTGGAGAGCGCGATCGCACACTTTCAATAATAAAAGTTGTTGCGAGTTGAGTTTTTCAACTTCGTTAGGGGGAATTTTGTAAGCTAAAGTATCAACTTCAAAGTCTCTAATATATGCACCTTGGGGAGCTTTTCCGGCTGCTAAACCGTACTCTTGCAGTAATGTTTCTTGCTCATTAATACCATGCCATCTTTTTTCTGGCAGGGGAATAAAATGCTGCTTTCCGTCGTAAATACTGCTCTCAAAAGCATCTAATTCTTGACATTCACCGAAAAAGGCATCCATGCCGACAATTGCCATTTTTGCAGTCATATTTTCTTGAATACTCATTAGCTGACTTCCCCCTGTTCAAGAATTAAATGAGAGTTATTTCCACCAAAACCAAATGCACTTAAAGCTACGTACTTATTTCCTTTACTCGGCCAAGGTGTGGCAGTTCTGACAATGTTTTGAGGCGAAATCACATTATTTTCAGAACCCACTGGTTCAGTGACATTTATAGTTGCAGGAATAACACCATGAGACATACTTAAAATCGTCTTTGTTATCCCCACCATGCCAGCAGCAACGAGTAAATGACCGACGTTATTTTTAGTTGAACCCACTAAAGGTTTTGCTTGGTGTTGACCAAAAAAACCTTCAACTGAGTTGCATTCGGTGGTATCTCCCAACAGAGTGCCGGTAGCGTGACACTCTAAAAAATCAATTGCTTGGGGGTTAAGTTTAGCCTCAGCATAAGCTCTTTGATAAGCCGTAGTTTGTCCTTGAGCATTAGGACTGAGGAGATGCTTACCTTTACCATCATTAGATAGACCATTACCGCAGATTGTGGCGAGAATTTTGTCTCCATCTCTAACAGCATCACTGTAGCGTTTGAGCATTACCATTCCGATACCTTCGGAGGTAATTAACCCGCGTGATGCTTGATCTAAAGGACGACTAATACCGTTTTCTGGATATCCTTGAATACCAGAAAATAACATTCTCACAAACAATGGATCTGAGCAACTAATAGCACCAGCTAACATCAAATCAGCTTTGCCAGATTGCAGATAATAAGATGCTAATTTAATGGCATAAAATGATGATGAACAGGCAGCATCTATACAGCAATGAGTTCCAGAAAGAGAAAATGCACGGGAAATTATAGCAGCAGGTAAGCCGCTGACCATCGCATTATATGGAGATGCTTTTGCGGCAGTGAATGACCCACCTAAACGGAAGTCTTTTTCCTGTAAAAGTTCACCAATTGCAGGTTCAATAGTTTGCTGATAAATAGGAGCAAATAATTGATTAGATGCTTTGGTTGGGAAAGCGAGAGTTCCTAAAATTACGCCACATTTTGAAAGAGCAGATTGATTTCCCCAATAACCACTGTGGATAATTGCCTGTTTAGCGGCATACAGTGACCATTTAAAACTATTATCCAGACTTTGAACAAATGTTGCAGGTAAATTATACTCACTAGCGTCAAAGTTGAAATTGCGGATAAATCCACCTTTTTGAAAGTAAATTTTTTCCGTTTTCCCCTTATTAGCATCGTAAAATATAGCGGGGTCTACTCCCAATTCGGCAACACTTACAGATGAAGTTGAGTCTTTTTCTGCGCTGAGATTCTGCCAAAACTCGTCAGGATTATTAGCATCTGGAAACAGGCAAGATAACCCGATAATCGCTATTTTCTCCACTGTTGAAATCCTCGTTGGGGCATAAGACGTTAAGGAAATTTTTATTTCCTAAGTTTTTCAGGATTTACGCTATTCCCCCAATCGGCAAGGATTAACAACTTTCGCTGTTATTATGTAATACCGTTTCTTTGTGAAACTACACTAAACACTCTTACTTAATCTTTCATTTCTTCTCTTCGCGTCCTTTGCGTCTTCGCGGTTCGTTTTTTAGTAGGTTGGGTTGACGTTAGGAAACCCAACATTTACGGACTTTTGTTGGGTTGCACTGTCGCTTAACCCAACCTACAAAAACTACACTAAACACTCTTACTTAATCTTTCATTTCTTCTCTTCGCGTCCTTTGCGTCTTCGCGGTTCGTTTTTTAGTAGGTTGGGTTGACGTTAGGAAACCCAACATTTACGGACTTTTGTTGGGTTGCGCTGTCGCTTAACCCAACCTACTATTACTTACGATTAAGCATTTTCATAGGCCAAATAACTGCTTTTGCTCCGAGAATACGTGAATATATTTGTCCTTCACGATTATGGATTAAGAAATTAGCATTTATGCCAGTATCGGTTTTGCTAATAATTTCGCAAGACACATAAAAAGGTACATTGAATGGAACATCTACAAATTGTTCACAGTATGTTAATTGTCCTGGTAAACAAACTTCTTGATGAAAATGATTTAACCATAGCCATAGAGTTTGAGTACTCAAATCAATTATGTAGGGATTGTGCCATTTAACGGGGAATTGTCCTTGTTGTTTGGCTGTAATTTCTTGCCAACAACATTCGGCTGTCAGTTTTTCTGGACTAATATTTAAGACTTTAGTAATTTCCTGGAATGCTGGGCCATGAAATAAGGATAAATCTCCATTTTGATAAAAACCTTTACCTGTGGTGGTGACAATGTTATCTTCGCGGAGATCCACTGATTCATAAATAGGAGCATCTGGAAGTTCTCGCACTATTTTAATGAGAGCGCTAAAATGATAATGAGTTTTTCCTTCTGGAGTTTTACTCAATATCTTGGTTTTAAATTCAACAAACTTACCATCACTTTTAGAGACTTCTTCTATTTCTAGAAAATGTTCATGAGCTAAGGTTGAGTTAAAAGTAATTCCTTTCAAAACTCGGAATTCTTGACAACTGAAATATCTATAACCTGGATAAATTTCTTCACAACCATTAACCATCCAAGATTTAGCACAGGTTGCTGGTAATACTGGAGAGCCGGCAATTGTATGATCATACAAAAATGGATTTTCTGCTAATGTCATCCGTCGCCGAATGCGATAGCTTCGCAATTGTGAATCTAAAGGCATGGCGGGTGGAATCATCGTGCTACCAATGACAATTTGTGTATTATCTTGATAAGCGGGGTGCAGTTCATTAACTAACATTTGTGTACCCACTTCTAGGGGAATAATACTAATTCCTCTTTCCGCAAATGCCTTTTTCAGTTGTGGTGTCACCATACCACTATCCCAACCACCCCAATTAATTGCCACTACATGACATTGAGGATGAGATTGTTTGATGAGGTGGGCTGATTTGTTGAGAATTTCGTTAGCGATAGCATAATCACTTTGACCAATATTCCCATAAAAACCTGTGACAGAAGAAAACAAAACTAAATGCTGTAATTGCTGGATATTAACGCAAGCGAGTAGATTTTCTAAACCCTGAACTTTTGCGGTGTAAACTTTTTCAAAATCTTCTGATGTTTTCTTTTCAATTAACTTATCAGCTAAATTACCAGCACCGTGAATAATGCCTGTGATTTGACCAAATTTTTGAGCGACAGCGCCGAGTTTGGCTTTCAAATTTACGGTATCTGTAACATCAACACTTATATATTCTGCCTTTGCACCTGCTGCTTCAATAGCTGCCAAGGTTTTATTAATTTCTCGGCTAGAATTAATATCATTAAATATTTTTTGTACCATCATGGGTGTTGGTTTCTCACCTTGAGAAATCAGATTTTCCATGATGCGTTTTTTCAAAGCTGAATCTTCTAAACAATCACGAGTATATTCTGGTTCTGTGGTGATTTCAGAACGACCAAGCAGAATAAATTTACAAGGTTGGTTTTGTGCTAATTTAATGGTGCATTCAGCAGTGATTCCCTTGGCTCCACCACTGACGATGAAGACAGATGATGGATTAATTTGCAGTGTTGTTGTCATATTTCAACTTTATAATTGATTTGTGTTGATGAATAAGTTTATGAATGTCTCACGCAGAGGCGCAAAGAGGAAGAGAGGAGTTTTTGAGTAGGGCAATTTATGAATTGCCCCTACTGGTTATTCGGGTTTAGCTATGAGGGTGACTCTTCCTTGAGAACTATAGCCAACTTCACCTATATATCTGTTGGAATCATGCAATTCGGCAACTATATATTCTGCTGATTGGTGAGGATCTAAGGAAGGTTTTAAGTCAATTGCTCTTAAGAATACTTTTGGCCATTCCCATCTCAAGCTTTTGGTTAATCCAAATAATCCTGCACCGATAACTCCAAAGTTTTCTTTGTGTTCTAACCCAAATGCTCCGTCAAGATGGGCTACTGTACAGAAGCTTACTCTTCCTTCTAAATCAGCGGCTGTGTTCAATGTTGGTTTGAGATGTTTGGCCATCAAGAACACTTGTTTGACTATGGCTTTTTCTGTTTCTAGATAGGAAATTTTACCTGTGTTTTCTGTGTTGAATTGAGGATGAAGATGAATGAATGCCCCAATTTTTCCGTGTTGAGTAGTTATGCTTTGTAATAGTAGTTGCAGATGTTGTTCACTCATATTGGCCATGGTGACGCGGCTAACACCTAGGGGTAATGGCAATTGTTGAGGAACTAATGTTTGGGGGAAACTCAAAACTACTACTTTCCAACCTTGTTCAACTAGTGCGTGAGCTAGTTTGGTGGTGGTGAGGGAACCATCATCAGTGATTAAACTAATGTGTCCCTCTGGTAATTTGCATTCCCAAAAATCAGGTCGTGGTAGGCTTTTTAGTTTTACAGGACGACGGGGAAGATTTGGGTCTACTGTTGGTGGTGGTGTTAAATCTACTGTCTGTGGGAGGCTAAGAGGACAGGGAGACCCCAGAGGGCGGGAAGACCCCGCCCCTACCGGGTGAGAATCAGGCTTTTTTTTTTCACCTCCCGCCAGCTTTTGGAGGTAGTCTACTATTTGCCCAATTGTTCGCAGGTCGCCTAATTCTTCTAAGTTAGGTTTGGGTAGGTCTGGGTATGTTTCTTGCATTGCACCCAGTATTTCTACCCGTTTGATGGAGTCAATCCCTAAGTCGGCTTCCATGTCCATTTCTAGTTCTAGCATCTCGACTGGGTAGCCTGTTTTTTCACTGGTGATGTTTAACAGGGTTTGTCCTAAGTCTGCGTATTCGTTGCTTTCTTCTGGGAGTTGGGGACTGGGAAGAGGTAATTCTTCTCCTGCTTCCTCTACTTTCTTCTCTGTCACCTGTAACCTGTCACCTGTAACCTGTTTTTCTTCTGTCACCTGTAACCTGTCACCTGTCACCTGTTTTTGCAGATACTCGACAACTTGACCAATGGTGCGTTTTTCTGCTAGTTCTTCTAAGTTTGGTTTGGGTAAGTTGGGGTATAGTTCTTGCAATCCTCCCAGAATTTCTACCCGTTTGATGGAATCAATTCCTAGGTCGGCTTCCATGTCCATGTCGAGTTCTAACATTTCGATGGGATAGCCTGTTTTCTCGCTGGTGATAGCTAGGAGGTTTTGACCTATGTCATCAATATTAATGTCGGTGGTTGCTGTTTCGGGAATTAAAGCTACAGGTGCTACTGGTTGAGGTTGAGTTTCAATAACTGGGATAGGTTCGGCAATTTCAGGAAGGGGAATTGCTTCTATTGCAGGTTCAACTTTGGTAATTACGGGTACAAATTTGCTGATTTCTGGTTCTATTACTGGCTGATTTTCTACAATTTTGACGGCAGGAGAAACAACTGGTTCCGCAATAGTTGGTTCTGGGCTGGGGGGCATTAACTCCCGTAGACTGTTGGTGTGTGTTTCTGTAAGTTGGGGTGGAATGACGGTTTGAGTTGTGTCTGTCCCAGCAATTAGTTGAGAATATTCTTGTTGAATGAGTTGGAAAAAGTTTTTGGTGTATTCTACTTGTTCTTGTAGATATTGTTCATGAATGCGGAGGGTTTCACTTTGTTGATTGTGAAACTGCATCATGCTACGCTCAAAGCTTTCTATGACAACTTGCTTGAGTTGGGCGGTTTCTGAAGATTGACTATTAATAAATAGGGCGTTTTGTTGTTGCATCAATTGGAAGAACGTTTTGGCGTATTCCATTTGATGATTCAGGTAAGTCCCGTGAATTTGTAAGTTATCACTTTGGTTGTGTTGAAATTGGTTGAGGAGGTTTTCTAGACTTTCTAAAACCTTTTGGAAGTTGATTTGTTGATTTGGTGTTTCCATTTTCCCTCCTGGACGCTCTGCAACTGCTTGGCGTGCTATGGGTAATAGTTCTGGGATTGCTTGATTTGAACGAAGTGCAGGAGTCATCTGAGGCTGTTGTGGGGTGCTAATTACAGGCGTTTTTTTGTGTCCGTTACCGTTGTGACCGTTGTTTGGTTTGGCTGAATTTTCTATGGGAGTTTCAGGACGAGGAGACTCTGAGAGGTGAGTAAGAGGGCGGGGAGACCCCGCCCCTACGGTGAAACCATCTTCTAAGGCTTCGGTGAAGGCGTTTTTGGTTTTTTCGGAAACGTAGTTAACACCGTTTAATTTGACGCTTAAGGTCTTTTTGGTGGAAGTTGGGGGGATAACTGGAAGTAGTTGATAGGGGTCGAGATTACCCAAAGCCATACCAATGACGCGCAGTTGGATTGCGGCTTCTCTGAGGGAGCGATCGCTATTTTTCTTGGCGCTGGGATTGAGGGAGACGGTAAGATGGGGGCGATCGCCTAAGATATCTTTGACTAAGTTGGTGAGAATCCGTTTTGGTCCAAATTCTACGAAGCAATAACCACCAGCAGCGTAGATGTTTTCAATCTCTTGCTTAAACATCACTGAACTGGAAAGATGTCCTTCCAAAACTCTTTGAATTCCTGATGGTTCTTGAGGATATTGTTTTCCAGTGACGTTGCTGAAAACGGGAACTTTGGGATTTTGGAAATCGACTGACTTAGTAGCGATCGCAAATGATTTTTGAGCAAATGCAATCAAAGGTGTGTGGAATGCAGCGGAAACTGGTAACAACACCGCCCCATAACCCAATTCTTCAAACTTTTGCTGTATTGTCTTAATTTCCGCCGTTGGTCCGGCCAGGACAACTTGAGTGGGAGAATTGAAATTAGCGATCGCCACCTGTGGAAAATGCCTCAGCACCGCTTCCACTTTCGTGATATCTTCTTTCACCGCTAACATACTACCCGCATCATGATCTGGGTCTTTTGGTGCAGCCATCGCTTGACCTCTAGACTTAACCAAGAACAAATAATCCTCCTCAGTTAATACTCCAGCCGCCCACAAAGCCGTTAATTCACCAAAACTATGTCCGGCGGTAAAATCGGATTTAAACCCAGCTTGTTGGAAGATAGAATACAAACCTGCACTAAAAACCCCAATCGCAGGTTGAGCATATTCAGTTCTTTGCAAAGCTGCAATTTGAGCAGTTTTTTCCTCTTCTGCAAAAGTTGGATGGGGGAAAACAATTTCCGAAATTGGCTGCAAATTATCCTTAATTAACAGACCATCCATTTGTCCATACAGACGACGCAAAGCTGGGAAATTCATCACCGCTTCTCTACCCATTTCTAGGTATTGAGAACCTTGTCCAGAGAATAAAGCCACAACTTTTCCGCCCAATTCCATCCCAGAAGCACGGTAATAAATACCTTGAGGATGTTCCCAAGAAGTTGCTGACGGCTTATTTTTGAGTAAATCAATACTAACTTTCAGCAACTTACAAGCTTCTTGCAAATTCTCAGCGATGAAGCCAATTCTCGCTGTGTTTTGGGGAATAGTTACAGCTTGTGATGTTTGGATTAATTGAGAGTAATGTCTCTCGCCCTCGTTAGATTGCAAATCATTAAATGTTGCTTCTAACTTATTAATTAATTCACTGGAATTGGCAGCAAATAATAACATTTCACTCGCGGCATTATGTAAACGATAAGCCTGTTGTTGTTCCGCTTCGTATTCTTCCAAAACTACGTGATAATTAGTCCCACCAAAACCAAAGGAACTCACACCAGCACGTCTTGGCGCTTCGCACTCAGCCCGAATCCAAGGTCTAGTTTCAGTGTTTAAATAAAAGGACGAATTTTCAATATCTAGCTTCGGATTTGGTTCAGTAATATTGATAGTTGGTGGTAAAATCTTGTGATGTAAAGCCAAAGCAGTTTTAATTAAACTTGCTGCCCCTGCTGCGGCTTTTGTATGTCCAATTTGTGATTTTACACTACCCAATGCAATATGCTGTTTCTTGTTGTCATGCTGAGTAAAGTAATCTCGCAAAGATCCAAACTCTGTAGGATCTCCAGCCATTGTCCCTGTACCATGTGCTTCCATTAAACCCACAGTCGCAGGAGAAAAACCAGCATCATTGTAAGCACGTTCTAAGGCTTTCACTTGTCCTTCTTTTCGAGGAGCATAAATACTTTTATAACGTCCATCACTAGAAGTACCAATACCTTTGATAACGGCATAGATTTTATCACCATCTTTTTCGGCATCTTCAAGACGTTTTAACACAATCATGCCGATACCTTCACCTAACATCATCCCATCAGATTTAGCATCGAAAGGTTTGACGTTTTCGCTAGGAGTAACAGCAGGAGTTTTGCTAAAAGAAATGTAAGCCATGATGCTGTTGTCGGTATCTACACCACCAGTCAGCATCATATCGCTACGATATTCAATTAGCTCGCTAATTGCCATTTTCAAAGCCCCGAAGGAACTCGCACAAGCCGCATCAACTACGCAATTTGTACCACCAAAGTTAAGACGATTAGCAATTCTTCCCGCTACCACATTTGCTAACATTCCAGGGAAAGCATTTTCATCCCATTTAATATAAGCAGTTTTGATTTTATCGACAATTACTTTAGTGTCTTCGTCAGATAAACCACTGCTTTTGAGAACTTTTTCCCAAATCGGATATTCTAACCTTGCAGATAATGGTATTCCTAATTGCTTCGCTTGCGCTACACCTAATATTACTCCCACATTCTCGCGGTTAAATTCACGAGATTCACTATAACCAGCATCTTCCATTGCTTCTTTAGCAACAACTAAACTTAATAGTTGCGATACATCAGTAACTTCTAAAATGCTAGGAGGGATACCAAATTCCATCGGATTAAAATCAACTTCGGGGATAAATCCACCGCGCTTACAATAGGTTTTATCCTCTGGAGTTCTGGGGTTAGGGTCGTAGTAATCTTTGACGCTCCAATGTGTATCAGGAACATCGGTAATACAGTCGGTTTTATTAACAATATTATGCCAGTATTCTCGCAGGTTTCTAGCATTTGGTAATAAAGATGCCATCCCAACAATTGCTATGGGATTTTGTTGCAGTTGTCTATTAATTTTGTTGGTCGATACTAATGTTTCTGATTTCATTTGTTTTTCCTCTATAAACCTAATCAAATCCTTTTCACAACTGTTAATCAGGCTCTCTAACTCCGACAAGGCATTATTAATTGAAGAAACAGATCTCATGGCATAGACTAATCTTGAGTACTGTGGATTGTTGAGCTACAGTAATTTCTGTTGCTTACAAATAATGAAGCTATCTCTTCTTACCAGCAGTTAGCTATCCTATCTGCGTAAGGAATAAGGGTTTTTCTATCAACACCATACAGTGAATACCGTCTTGATTTCCTATCCAGATAATTGGCATTTTTGGTGTTTTCAGGCAATTTATGAACACTATAATCCCGAAAAAATACTATGCCGTCTTCCCTTTTGTGCCTTTTTTTAGCAACATTATGGGTAAAATTTACAGCATAATTGCAATGCACAGATAGTCCGTAAAATTTACTAAAAAATACACAAACAAGTCTTGATATTGTAGCAAATGGTAAAATATTCTAGGTGTACTTTAGGTAATAAATTGGTGAATTGCATCCCAGATTAATAGTGAAGATTTCGGCGATTTTATCCCACTGGAACCAGAAAAACTGAGGAGTAGTGATGAAAATAGAAATGTGTTTTTCTCTCGCACCATTTAGATAATCTAGCTTGACTACAGCAATGCTATTAGTGTTAATCCTAACATTCTGTATTTTGATCAATACCATAGCTAGTTTCACTGTGTAGGATAATATATTTTATGCTATTCGACCAATAAAAGTTGCTAAAATTGTTACAAAAAGAGCAACACCTTTAATCTAAATTCATGGAACTTGAAAAAATGCTTAAACTTATTACATCTGATTAGCGCCTAGTTAGGTTATGGTATTTTTTGCTTTTTCTCAATTAATTACCTGACTATTTAGTGGCTTTTTAGCCTTGAATTAATAAAAAGAATAGCACGGCTTAGAGAAATTGAATAGTTCATTTAAAGTAAGTTTAGAAAAAAATATTTTATCACTCATGTTACTTTTCTAGCTTAAATGAATAGGAACGTATAATCTTTAGCTAAAATTGACTGGCTACTGATTTCAGTAATTAGGGTTTAAATGGTCATTTTGTCTTTATAAATCAAGCTTTAAACCTCTGTTGTCTACTAAGTAACAAATCCATGAATATACATACATTTTCTTTGAACATAAATGTTCTTTTCTCAGAAAAGCATCATAATTCAGTCTCCTTTTTTGATGAATTTATAAGATAACTTGGCTTATTAAAAAAAATAGTTATTTATAAAGCAAATATTAATTGACAAGATGTTTTTGGTTAAACACTATCAGCATAACTTGTGATGAAATCTGCATATTTACAATTCCATCAAGACTATTTGATAAGGAAAATACAGATTTAATAACTAGTTTATGAGTTTATAAAAGAATAGTGAGTAGAAAATAGCTGGTTTCATCTATGTTGATAAGTCCAACTATTATCGTTATTACCAGAGAAAACTACCTGATTTACTTTGTTGACAAATAGGAATTATTTTGGCAGAATAAAATATAAGTTAATCCAGTTTTTCCAGTTAAGTATAATCACCGCTTCGTTGCATCTTGAGATGAAAAGTTTATTTGGCATTATGGTATTTGACGCTACTTTACCAAAAGCCTATTAGGGATAAAACTGAGGATAATTGAAAGTCATATTACTGTTGATTTCGTCGTTAATATTGTTACCTCTAGTGGCTAAAAAGCTTCACAAAAAATAAGCCCAAATCAATTAGCCTTAACCACTGAATAAAAGTACAGATATAGAATTACCATCTAATTTTTGTAAGCGTATCCTATACTCTGCACTTACAAAACTTAGTAGGCTTCTTTTCCTTTCCCTATTAAGAGTTTTTGCCTCCATGAGTAACTATAGCTACATCACGCAAGCTATCAGAAATCAAAGTAGATTCCTAAATAGAATAATTTCTTTTAAGTAATCTGCGAATATAACTATTACGAATATACCTGAGTAGAAAATAATTGGAATAACAATATGGCACTAAACAAAGAAAGCCAGTTATTGAAAAAAACCGCTAAGAAGTGGAAAATAATTTTGGCAGCTTCTCTTACTTTAGCAACTGGCTTAGTATCTTTCTACAGTTTTTCTCAATTAAAGCTACAACCTACTTCTCAAATTAAATCTTCTCCAGTAAATTCCATCAATGCAACTCCTATAAAAGTTGCTGTAACTGCTTTAGGACGCTTGCAACCACAAGGGAAAATTACTTATTTATCTGCTCCTAATTCTATCAATGGTGTGCGTGTAGAAAAAGTGTTGATAACTGAAGGAGATGAGGTAAAAGCAGGGCAAGTATTGGCCTATTTAGAAGATTATGCTCGTTCTAAAGCAGCTATTAAGCAAGCCTTTGATAAATTACTAGTTGCTAAATCTAAACTAGCACAGGTAAAAGCTGGAGCTAAATCTGGAGATGTTAATGCTCAAAAAGCAACAATTACTCGTTTGAATTCACAATTAAAAGGTGATATTGCATCTCAAGTAGCGACCATTAACCGCATTCAAGCTGAAGTAGATAATGCTCAAAAAGAGAGTAATCGCTATCAGCAATTATATAAAGATGGGGCAATTTCTGCTTCCATAACTGATACTAAAGCTTTGCAACTAAAAACTACTCAACAACAGTTAATAGAAGCTAAAGCATCTTTAGTACGTACTCAAAATACCTTAGAAGATCAAATAAAAGAAGCAAAAGCTAAACTCAACAGCATTAGCGAAGTACGCAATGTAGATGTTCAGTTAGCAGAAAGTGAAGTCAAAAGTGCTGAGACTGCTATTCAACAAGCCAAAGCCGACCACGATTTAACTTACATCAAATCGCCTATAGATGCCCGAATTTTGAAAATTCATGCTAAAAATGGCGAATTAATTGCTAGTTCTGGCTTTGCTGAACTCGGTAAAACATCAGATATGAATGTGGTTGCTGAAGTTTATCAAACCGATATTCAAAAAGTACGTGTTGGTCAAAAAGTTACTATCACCAGTGCTACTTTTCCTGACAAATTGCAAGGAACTGTCCAAGAAATTGGTTGGCAAGTTGAGAAACAAAGTATTTTTAGTATTAACCCCAATTCTGATACTGACAGACGCATAATTGAGGTAAAAATAGGAATTGATAACCCTGCTGATAATACAAAGGTAGCTCGATTAACTAACTTGCAGGTGGACGTTTCTATTCAAATTTAATCATTAGTCATTGATGATCCATCAACTGACAAATAACAAATAGCAAAATATATGAATATCAAAATTCCTTTGGCATGGCTACAGCTTGCCCAGCAAAGAGTGCGTTTTGTCATAGCTGTAGCTGGGATTGCATTTATAGTGCTGCTGATGTTTATTCAACTTGGTTTCCAAGATGCACTCTATTCTAGTGCTACGGCAGTTCATCAAAATCTCAAGGGGGATTTATTTTTAGTCAGTTCCCAATATAAATCTTTGACTTCCAATCAAAGCTTTTCCCGAACTCGCTTATATCAAACATTAGGTTTTGATGGTGTTGAGTCAGTTAGTTCCATGTATTTGCAATTTGCTAAATTAAAAAATCCTGCTAATGGTGAAAAATATTCAATATATGTAATTGGTTTTGATCCTGGAAATCCAGTTTTGAATATTCCCGAACTAGAGCATAATTTAGATAAACTTAAAATTCCTGACATCATGTTTTTTGACAGAGATTCCCGACCAGAATTCGGTCCAATAGCCGAAAAATTTGATCGGGGAGAAACTGAGCAAACAATTGAAATATTTCCTTTTGATGCAATTAAAGGTTATCGGGTCAGAGTGGGAGGTTTATTTAGCTTAGGTCCTTCTTTTGGTGTAGATGGAAATTTAATTGTTAGTGACTCAACTTTCCTCAGAATAAATCCTAATTCCCGTCCTGTAGAAAAGATAGATGTCGGCATTATCAAACTCAAACCTGGTGCTGAAATAAATCAGGTTCTGAAAAATTTAAAAGCCAGTTTACCTAATGATGTCCAGATTTTTACTCGTCAAGGCTTTATTGACTTTGAAAAAAAATATTGGGCTGTAAGAACTCCTATTGGGTTCATACTTAACCTAATGCTAACAATGGCTTCCGTTGTTGGTGTAGTCATTGTTTATCAAATTCTTTACAGCAATATTGCCACTCAATTTATTGCTTACGCAACTTTAAAAGCTATTGGTTATGCAAATACTTATTTATTAAATGTGGTTTTTCAACAAGCATTAATCTTGGCTATTTTAGCTTATATACCAGGGTTTATTGTTTCCTTAGGTTTATACGATTTTGCTATGAAATCCACTAATTTACCCATTGTCATGACTCTGAACAATGCCTTAATTGTCTTAACATCTATAGTTTTGATTTGCACAACTTCTGGAGCTTTAGCTATTAATAAACTTCGCTCCGCAGATCCTGCTGATATTTTCTAGTAAATCTAGATTAAATTCAGCAATTTCAGTTCACATTCAGTTCACATATTTACTTCTCAATACTTGACTATGAACCTCAACAATAAAACCATTCTCATCACCGGAATCGACGAATTTATCGGTTTGCGTGCAGCCGAGTTAGCTGTAGCTCAAGGTATGAAAGTTAGAGGATTACAAAGTTCTTCTGTACAGGATAAAAACATCCAAAATTTGGGAGTTGAAATTATTGTTGGTAGCATCACTGATGCAAAAATAGCTCAAAAAGCTTGCCAAGGAGTGGACATTGTTTTACACACAAATCAACTTGCTGAAGAAGCCGGAGAACTCAAACATTTTCGGGAAATAAATGTTAGTGGTACTCTGAATATAGCTAAAGCTGCAAAACAAGCTGGTGTCAAAACCTTCGTACATCTTTCTACTGTGCTAGTTTATGGCTTTAATTATGCGAATAATGTCACAGAAATAGGGACACTCTCTAGTGAAAATAACCCTTACTGTCAAACAAAAATTGAAGCAGAAGCAGAACTTTTACAACTCAATTCTCCATCAGATTTTGGTGTGATTATTATCCGTGCTGGAGATATTTATGGTCCAGGCAGTATGCCTTGGATAGTGCGTCCAGTAATGATGATGCGACAAAAATTATTTGCCTATGCAAATGATGGTCAGGGTGTGATGAATCATTTATATGTTGATAACTTAATTGATGCCATCTTTTTAGCTATAGAAAAAGAAACCTACGGCGAAATTTTTAACATCACAGATGGTGAAGAAACTTCCTGGAAAGAATATTTTATTCACTTAGCTGCAATGGAAGGTTTACCCGCACCTATGTCTCTTCCTAAGGAAGAAATGAAGTTATTTCTCCGTGTGCGTCATCAGGGACAAAAACTATTTCGTAAAAAAGCCGATATTCTTCCTGAGTCTGTCGATTTTATGAGTCGTCCTTATGCTTATTCTATTGCTAAAGCGACAAACATATTAAATTATCAGCCCAAGGTTGATCTTGAAGAAGGAATGAAACGCACTCATCAATGGTTACAAAAAACTGATATCCAAAAACTGATGAAATAGCCTAATTTATTGGGTAATTACATATTTGCAGCTATCAATTATCCAGCTTTAAAAATCTCTCCTATGGGTGGTAACGATAATATAGATGGGATTTTATTATTAAGGCTGAGTATAGTCAGGTAGTTTAATTTAACCCCTGAATACTTATGTTTTAAGGTTTTTTGATAGCTGCAAAACCGCTATGTTTACCTAATTTAGGAACGAGTACAGCTACGCTCTGAACCCATTATTCTGGCATCAATTAATATGTTGAAAATCTCTCGGTTTTATTATCTGTTACTGGCAACTTTATTAAGCCTAAGTTGCTCTAAAACAGTTCATGCAGAACCCACGACAACACTGACTGTAATGGTCAATGGTATACGTCATAAAACAGGTGAGATTTGCTTCAGAGTTTATGATTCTGAAAAAGGATTTCCCATGAGTAATTCTAGTGAAGTTCAAAATGGCTGCACAAAAATTACTGGTAACTCTGTCAAAAAAGTATTTTCTGGTTTAAAACCTGGTACTTATGCTGTTGCAGTGGTTGATGATCAAAATGGTGATCGCAAACTAAATAAAGATTTTTTTGGGATTCCTAAAGAAGGTTTTGGGATTTCTAAAAACCCAACTGTTTCAGTTCAAACTGGCACACCGAAATTTCGTAATTCTAGTTTTAAAATGACTAAGAATACCACTATCAATATATCCATTAAATATTCTCTTGACCCCTAATCATTGATCACAAAAAGGAATGGGGAACAGGTTATTTTCTCCATTTCCAATTTTTCCATGTTCTCATCTGCCATAATTCTGCCGGAGACTATAGATTTTATGCAAGATTTAATGACATTTCTGTCTAAGTCTTTAATAGGTTGGCTGGTTATTCAGGTATGTTTAACGGTAGTATTTTTATGGTATTTACGCTCATACAAACAACCCTTAATATCAGATGAGCAATTACCAAAAACCGCAGTAATTCTTTGTTTACGAGGTGCTGATCCATTTTTACCTAATTGTGTGCGATCGCTCTTACAACAAAATTACCCACAATACGACTTAAAGCTGATTATTGATAGTCCAGAAGACCCAGCTTTTAAAATTGCTAAAGAAGCAATTACTGAAATTGGTGCAACGAATTTCCAAATTAGTACGTTAATCACAGTTCGCCATAATTGTAGTCTCAAATGCAGTTCTTTAGTGCAAGCTGTTTCAGATTTAGATGATTCTTACAAAGTAGTTGCTCTAGTAGATGCAGATACAATTGTTCATTCTAATTGGTTACGAGAATTAGTTAGTCCTCTCACTAACGACAAAGTGGGATTAACAACAGGAAACCGTTGGTATGTACCCACAGGTAAGTATTGGGGGTCTTTGGTACGCTATGCCGGCAATGTTTCGACTGTCGTCCAAATGTTTCTTTTTCAAGTTCCTTGGGGTGGAAGTTTAGCAATTAAAACAGAAGTGCTACACCAAACGGAATTACTTGAGAAGTGGGGAGAGGCTTTTGGTGATGATATGCTGCTGCATAAAGTCATTAAAAAACACGGATTAAAAATAAAATTCGTCCCTTCTTTGTTAATGGTTAATCGAGAAGAATGCGAGTTAATAACTGTATTTGCATCTCTCAAACGCTTAATACTTTGCTCTCGACTTTATCACCCAAATTGGTTGGCTTTAGTAAGTGATGCTATTTCAAGTATCCTCTTCCCCACTTTAGTCATCATCTTAGCTCTAGGATTGTTGTTAGCAACAGAATGGGAAGGTGCAGCTTTCTTATTGAAGTCCTATAGTATTTACACAATCGGCTTACTCTTGTTAATGCTAGTGATGGAATTAGGAGTACAAGAAGTAGTTCGCTCTCAAGGTCAAATAATTGCTAAGATTTCGCTAACTACAATCATAAAAATGCTAATTGCTATTCCTTTAACACAGTGGATTTATGGATTAGCAATGCTATCTTCTCTGTGGATGTCAACAGTTACATGGCGTGGACTTACTTACAAAATTCAAGGTCCGTGGAATATTCGCTTAGTTGAATATCATCCTTATCAATGGTTAGATCAACCAATTGATGGCAAACATTCTTTGTAATCTTATGCTTGTATTTGTTGGATCAGAACATACAAAAACTGGCATTCTTATGAAATATTTCTTTTAGCCATGAACAAAAAACCTCTTCGTATAGCATTATTTACAGGATTATTTGCTCCATTTTTAACAGGAGTTTCAGTTGCAGTACATCAGCGAGTACGTTGGTTACTTGAGCAAGGACATGAAGTTTTTCTCATTCATCCAGAAATCAATAATCTATATCCTAAAGCAGTTGGTAATCGTCCCATGCCGGGATTAGATGAATTACAATCTTTTCCTAATTTCTCATCATTTGCTTTCCCTACTAAGCCACTTATTTTATACAAATCTCTACCCCAACCACTGCACTATCGCCATTGGAATGATACTAAACTGCTAGAAAAATTTCAACCCGATATTATCGTAGTTGAAGAAGCTGCACAGATGAGAGGTTTGTACTCATTCTTCTTACAAGGTTATGGTCGTCCTGTGGGAGTGAAATACGCAAAAAAAACTAAAACTCCGATTATTTCAATCTTTCATACAGATATTGTTGCCTATATTAGATATTACTTAGGCGATATATTCTTTAACTTAGTTAGTCCAATTATTCCCTTTTTAGTTAAACAGTTTAGTGAGTCTTATAATCTCAATTTATTTTCTTCGAGGGAACAACTTGCTAAATATCAAAAGTTAAAATGCCAAACAGGTGAATACCTTCCCTATCAAGGAATTAATTGCGAAAAGTTTCACCCCCGCAACATCTGTTATGATCCAATTCCCAAAGATCAGCGACCGACAATCCTTTTTGTGGGACGCATTACCGCAGAAAAAAATGTTACTCAACTTTTAGATATCTATCCGTTAATTGCTGCTAAAATTCCTGATGTTCATTTAGTTATTGTTGGTAGTGGTCCTTTAGATGCAGAAATTCGCCGTCGCGCTCAAAATTACCAATCTGGTGTTACTATTTGGGGTGAATCTCACGGCACACAACTGTTAGGATGGTTCGCTAGAGCAGATGTTTTTATTAACCCTTCAGTTACTGAAAACTTCTGCACTACAAATAACGAAGCTTTAGCTTCTGGAACTCCTGTAGTTGCTGCTGTTGCTCCCTCAACGGCTGAACAAGTCATACCCGGTTATAACGGTTTTCTGGCTCAACCTAACAATCCCAAAGATTTTGCCCAAAAGATAATTACGATTCTAGAAAATCCTGAACTCAAAGCACAATTATCTCAGCAAGCTAGACCTTCTATATTAGAATTTGATTGGTCGGTATGTACCCAAAAGTTTGAAAATAGGCTCTATGAGTTAGTGGAAATACCGGAAAAATTGGAATTTTCTAATAATTCGTAATTATAGCTTTTGTACAGATAATGTCAAAGTTTTGATTTACCTGATGGGCAGTTTTTCAATTGCCCTTAAAGTTATTAATTGATGTCTAAATCCTAGTAATTACTAATGAATTTAGAAAAAATAGCCAATCTGGCTACATATTCTTGGTTAGCTCTGGTAAAGTATTGCAGTAATTGACCTGTGGACTTTTAGGATCTAAGTTCGAGATATTTGTAAACTTTGCCATAGTGTTCTCAGTAGGAAAATGACCTACTTCAACTGATTATGCTATTGGTATTGTCCTCAACTGTGCCTAAAAATCTGTAGACCTCATAAGTAATTTCTTATGGGGTCTTTTCTCATCTCCAAATATGGAGCTTGAGGAAATACTCGACAAAATTACTGTAATTATGTCTCAATATGGTTCAGTTAAGCCTAAAAATTTTTTTAAAAACGAACCACAGAGGCGCAGAGAACACTGAGAAGAGAGAATAAAACATTCTTAACTTTATAGGACTTACGCACTGTACGAATCTGCCATGATGTGAATGAACGAAATTGCGTCGTTTTCGCCTTTGGGAATAACTTATTGAGTAAGGTGCGTTAGATAGAGAGAATCTGTTTTTTGTGAAAATATCGTGTCTGACGTGGTTGGTGAGCTTGCCGAACCACACCCTACAAGAAATATAATTCATATTACTAGACATAACTCCTGAAATTATGTCTTAGTCTTTCTATCTATAGACTTGATCTTTTATATTTTGTTAGTGAAAATACAAATAAGTCTAACATCCTGTAGGCTCTCTTGGTGACAACTTAACCTTATCCAATTTCCATAGTCCGCACTAGCGGACTTTATTTATTTGTACTCAAAATTGTGTAGGAGATTTTCACTTGATTCTAGCTAATAAATGATCTCCTACTCGCAGAGCATTTGCCATAATAGTGAGTGATGGATTCAAAGCATTACTCGAAGGAAAAAAGCTGCCATCAACGATATAAAGGTTATCAATATCATGAGTCCGACAATTGATATCTAATACCGAAGTTTTTGGATCTTCTCCAAAACGACAAGTCCCACATTGATGGGCAACTTCTCTCATACCCATGTTCTGGGGAAGATGCAAAGCTAATTGTTTTGTGGTTTGATATTGGCTAATTGATTTTAATACTTCAGTCCAGCGGTTGAGTAAACGATTAAATGCTATCTTGTTATTTTTAGTGTATTCAATATAAATTTTATTATTGTTAATACTGATTTTGTTATTGTAATCTGGTAAATCTTCTGTTATCATCAACCAAGAAATAGAATGATTCGCTACTGATTCAGCAATAACCTGAGGCATTAAAGGCGGTCCATAGGCAGTTATTTTATCTTTATTGACATTACCAAGTAATTGGATACTACCCATTGGGTAAGCAAAATCTTTTTCTCCCCAATAAAAATCATTTACTGCTAAAGTTTTGGGGAAAATTGTCGGATTTGACTTAGTACTCAAAGTCATGAGTACCCCAAAGTTATGTGTCATGTAATTTCGACCCACTAAATTAGAACTATTAGCTAATCCGTTGGGGTGTTGGTCATTAGCAGATTTTAGTAATAATACTGCGGAATTAATTGCACCACAAGCAACAATTACAATATCTCCAGAAAACATCTCCAGCTGTCCTGCTATTTCTGCTTCTACACCAGTAACTTCTCGACCAGATTCATTAGTATGTAAACGGACTACTTTTGCTTGAGTTATTAATGTCAGATTTTTATATGCTATTGCTGGATTTATACAGTTAATATCGGCATCACTCTTAGCATTAATTAAACATGGAAAACCATCACAAGTATCACAACGAATACATTTATTTAAATGCCGATTTACTTGATTTAGCTTAATAGCAAGTGGTAGATAAAATGGATGTAAACCTTTATCTTTTAAAGAATAATTAATTTCCTGAATATAAGGTTCATGACTGACTGGAGGAAAAGGATATTCTGAAGTAGTATGTGGTTCTGTAGGATCAAGACCTCTTTGTCCATGTACTTCATAAAGTTTTTCTGCTTGGTCATAGTAGGGTGAGAAATCTTGATATTTTAATGGCCATTCAGGAGAAATACCGTCTTGATGAATGACCGTTTCAAAATCACGATCACGAAATCTAAATAAAGCACCACCATAAAATTTAGTATTGCCACCTACATAATAATGAGTCAATGGGTTAATGACTTTACCATCTTTTTCATACCACACTTCTGAAGTCCGATAACGTTCTTTTTGTGATACTTCATGAGTATCCCAATTAGCTTTTTCTTTGGGGACAAAGTCACCCCGTTCTAAAACTAAAATTTTCTTGCCACTGCTTGCTAGTCGATATGCTAAAGTAGCACCACCTGCACCTGTACCAATGATGATGAAGTCATAATGACAATCAGTCATTTTATTTCTCCGTTTTAATTAAAGTTTTTCAAGATCACGCATTTGATTTTCTGCACAGGTTTGGTTGAGTTTATTTACACCAATCCACCGAAAAATTAAATCACCAAATTTAGGAAAAAGCTGGATGTTAGAAAATAAAAGTTTTGTTAAAATTCCATCTAGCATGACTTCTGGTTGATTGTGCTGAATGGCTTTTATGACAGCAATTGCTACTTCTGTAGGTTCAGAAACACGTGCTAAAGAAGGTGCAGACAGTCCAAAAGCATGAAACATTCCTGCATTGGTATATCCTGGACAAATAACTGATACCCCTATAGAACTATCAGCTAATTCTTGTCTGATTGCATCAGTCCACATAATTAAACCAGCTTTACTAGCTGAATAAATACTGTTATAAGGCGCTCCTTTTTTACCAGAACCAGAGGCAATATTTACAATATGACCACTATTTTGAGCGATCATTTTCGGCAATATTAACCTGGTTAATTCCATACCTGTGATCAGATTTGTAGTTAATATAGACTGAATATCTTCTAAGGTATAATGCTGAAAAGGTCGATATTTTTCTATGGCAGCATTATTAATTAGAATATCAATTGTTCCTGTAACTTCATAAATTTGATTTAACAAAATAGATAGGTCTGTAATTCTGCTAATATCAAAACAAAAGCTAATACATTTACCGCCTAATTCATCTACTTCATCAGATATTTTTTTGAGCTTTTCTGGTGATCTGGATACTGCTAATATAGTGGCTTTTTCTTTGGCTAAAGTATGAGCAATATATACTCCAATTCCTCCGGTCGCTCCAGTTAAAAGGACTGTTTTATCTGCAATTGATTTCATGATTTAATGTGATTAATAGGTGTGGTTTTATGTGAAATTTGACTCTTTTTCCTCGCCGCTGCGGAGATGATTAGGGAAAGGGTTTTGAGTTGGGGGTTTAAGTAAATATATAAGTTGGTTGATTTACGCCATTTTGCTTATATAGAATTGCAGCAATACTTAGGTTATTAATGTTGTGGTTGATGCATTTAATAGCTTTGGTTTCAATTTAGCTTATTGGTGAATATGATTTTAGTAAATTTGATACTTTTTGGAAAAATATCCAATCCGAAACAAAACTAAAACTAATTTATGTTGCGTTGAGAAATCTATTCCTTAAGAAAGTATAGTAAAGAGAAAGTATAACCCAAGCTACTTTTATTTTTAACTAAGGTAAATTATTTGCATATAAAAAAATACCCAACTTATCTAAAACTTATCTAGAAAGTTGAGTATCTGATACTTTTGAGTTGTTATCAATTAAAATTTGGCTTTTGATAAGGTATCAATTTTCTGAGTAAAGTATATTTCTTCATGTTTAAGTTGTTGTGCTAATTCTAGTCCCTTTTGAAAAGCTGTTAGTGCTTTGGAATTGTCTTGGCGTTCTAAATACAATTCTCCAATTTGGTCATAAGCTTGCATCAATCCATAAACGTTAGTTGCTAGTTTTTCTGTCTCCAAAAGAATCTGGCTGGTTTGTAAAGCTTCATCGATTTGGTTTTGTGAGCGGTAAAGCGTGATTAGCTTTTGTAAAGCTTCACTAGCAGTAACATATTGCTGTAATTGCCAAGCAATTGTATAAGCTTCTTGATAGTTATTAAAAGCTGCTTGTAGCAAATTAGGATTTTCCTGAGAGAGAGATTGATAGTTGGAAGCGATCGCTATCTTTAAACTCGGAACTTGGGTAAGATTATTCTCATCTGTATAAAGAGATACTAAATTATTGAGAACATTTATCCCCTGTTGATGCTGTTTTGCTTTTTCATAAATGTAAACTAGCTGTTGCAAATACGCTACTTCATCCAACTTGTCATTTTTTATTTGAGCTAGATTTAACAGTTCTTGATATGTGCTTGCGGCTGGGGAATAATCAAACCAACTCAGATGAATTTCCCCAATTGTTTTTAAGGTTTCCAGTTCGGCATTTGTATCATTTTGCTGGCGCACTAATGTTAAAATTTGTTGGTAGACTCCCACAGCTAACTTGGGAACACGCATTTTTTGATATCCATCACCTAGCGATCGCCATAATTCTAAATCAGTGCTTTTCTGAGTCAAGATTTGCTTTTCAATTACTTGTAAGCGCTGAGTAATATATTTTACTTCCTGTCGCTGATTTTCATTCCAAGCGATCGCCCCAATTCGTGATAATGCTTCTACCTCAGCCAATAAACCTAAAAAACGCCGCAAACGTAGTTCCCGATTCCAAATCTCAAATGCCTTTTCCTTGTCCCCACCTTGTAACGTCACCACAGCTTGTTGATTTAACTCATCTAGAGAAATCTCCAACTTTTGCATTTCTTCCCGTGTTAAGGGTTGTTTATCTAGGCCACCTCGGATTAAAGGATCGGGTGTGGTAATCTCTAATGGACTAGGAGGAAATTTATCCAGTTGTTCTGGCTTTTTATTTTCTGCCATTGCCAAAGGAATACACAAATGCAAAAACATCACAGTCGTAACTATCAAATTTAAACGCTGTAGCATAACCAATTTACCTATATTTCTGAAAATTATCCAGAGAATGGAGCATTACCAATTTGTTTGACCCATAACTGATTGATAATTATCCCCATTACCCATTACACTTTTTTATGTCATTTCGACTTTTCTTTAGAAACTCTTTATTTTAGCAATTTTTTAATCTCTAATTTTTCATGATTGCAGAAAAAGTACTATAGTAACAATTAGTAATTACAATTTCGTCAAAGTTAAAATTACAGTAATTTACTTCCGTAAATATCCAGTGACTAGGTACTTGCTGTTTATCAATTTAATTTATTCATTGCTCTCTCTACCAAACAAGATAGTGAAACAGCAAAACTGATTTTCACTACATAGCTCAATTAATATTGGTTTCATAGGGTTTGTCAGCATGAGTAAAATAATTCCTGCCATCAGAGTTAAAAATTTCAGTTTCTATTACGACACCAAAAAAATCATTGAAAGTGTGTCGATGGATATTCCTCAAAATAAAATTACCGCTATTATGGGTCCGAGCGGTTGTGGCAAGTCTACTTTTTTAAAATCTCTAAATCGCATGAGTGAGTTAGAAGGAGAAGTGTGTATTGAAGGAAAAGTAGAATTTTTTGGTCAAAATGTTTATGGTCGTCGTGTCAACTTAACTAGGCTACGTCGTCAAATTAGTACAATTTATGCCAAACCAAATCTCTTTCCTATGAGCATTTACGATAATGTTGCTTATGGGATAAAATTAGTAGGATGGCACCCAAAATCAGAACTAGATGAGATAGTTGAATTAGCACTAAAATCTGCTAATCTCTGGGAAGAAGTCAAAAATAAACTGTATAAATCTGCTTTAGAAATATCCTATGGACAACAACAGAGATTGTGTATTGCTCGCGCTTTAGCAGTCAAACCCCAAGTTTTGCTTATTGATGAACTTGGTGCTGGACTTGATCCTGTTTCTACGATGCAAATTGAAGAATTAATCGAGTGTTTGCGTTCTGAATTGACAATTGTTTTTATTTCTCACAATATTCAGCAAGTGTCTCGCTTATCAGATTTTACAGCTTTATTTCACTACAACGAAAATGGCCTTGGACAACTGCTAGAATGCGCCCCTACAAAGAAACTTCTGCCCCACACTATTGATTACCGCATTCGTGATTATGCATCAGGAAGGATACGTTAAGCGATCGCTAACCACATTAAGTCTTGGCTTTATTCACCACCGGAGAAAAATAACGGTAAAACAAATGCTGCCATAATTCCCCCCAATACAATCACTTCCATCATCTTCAATAATAAACTACTCGTTATAAACTGATCAACTTCTCTCTGAAAGTTATTGGTAAAATTATCCAACCAACCACGCAAACGACCATACCAGTTAGCAGGACTATCTTCTGGGCGGAATTTCCATGAGAATATTGATAGTAATAATGGCACACCACCAACTTTAGCTGACATCAAAATATGAATTGCTAAACCAAAAATCATTATCACCCAAGCTATCGAGTGAAGGTAATACCAAATATGATCAAGTTCTCCCGTAGGTAGCCATTCTTCCTTCATCATCCTGCCAGATATCACCGCTAAAACCGCAGCAAGTAACATTTTAGTATTTACTAAACGTTGTAGGCTTACCCACCAAATCGGTTTACCAAATTGAGTTAGTTTTTGGATAGAGTCTGATTGTAGTAAGCGTCTTTTTCCAGCATGAAAGCTATAAAGAGCGAAAAACGGCAGAAAAATTAAGAAAAATAGCCCAAATGTCCCGTGAATATCTTGTATTGGATTAATTTTAGGAAGTGGGATTTGACCAAATCTTTTGTCAAAAGTATTGTAAATTAAGAACCCGCTAATAATTGTGCCAATTACTAAAATCCCACTGACACCATGCAGGATTCGCAATAACAAGGGTTGATAGGGTGCTGAACGATTCATAAGCTGATTAGTGATTTATTGAATAGGCTAATTTTGCCATAAATCCTGCATACCGTACTTATGAACATCCAGAAAACTAGACAAGCACTCACGAATTTATTAAAGGTAATTGCACACTCACTTTAATACCTGTCATGGAGGCTTGTTGCATGGTTGAGCAAAATAAGTTAGAAACTCAAATCTTAAATACAGCAGATTGTCGGTAAATGAAGCAGGACTTACGCAACTGGCACATTGGTAGGGTGCGTCAGACTGCATAAATCTAGTAAATAAACAGATTTTTGATATCTGACGCACCCTACAATAGATTTTTGGTGTGACACGCAGCTTTAGTCCTATGAAGTACAAAATTTAAGAACAAAGCCATATAAAAAAGGGCGTTGCTGAATAAGAGAATGATTGAGGCTAACGCGGAAGGAGACGCGGTGATTATATATTGATGCAGATTCTCAAATCATCCCGCAATTATGCAACGCCGCCATCTAAAAAAAGAGTTTCCACCCTGTTCTCTGTTCCCTGATCATTACGACAATTTTTCACGCCAACCTACTTATTTTCCTGAATTTCATGACAAATCCCCGTCAATTAGCCTTTATTGCTCTTAAAGAAGTTCACAAAGGAGCTTATGCTGATGTTGCTTTAGACCGAGTGCTACAAAAGTTTAAGTTGCTCGATAATGACCGTCGTTTAATGACAGAATTAGTCTATGGTAGCGTGAGAAGACAACGTACCCTAGATACTATAATTGACCAACTTGCTACTAAGAAAACCCAGCAACAACCAAAAGACCTCCGCACTATTTTACATCTCGGTTTTTACCAACTGCGTTATCAAGAAAGAATACCCGTTTCTGCGGCTGTAAATACCACCGTCGAATTAGCAAAGGAAAATGGTTTTCCTGGTTTAACTGGCTTTGTCAATGGTTTATTACGTCAATATCTCCGGGTGGCAGAAAAATCCTCAGAACCACTTAATTTACCAGAAAATCCGGTAGAAAGGTTGGGAATTTTACACAGTTTCCCTAATTGGATAATTGAAGTGTGGTTATCACAATTGGGTTTTGAGGAAACCGAAAAACTTTGTATCTGGATGAATCAAACCCCGACAATTGATTTACGGGTAAATATTCTTCGTAGTTCTTTAGAAGAGGTAGAATCGGCTTTTGAGTCTGCGGGGGTTTTAGTTAAACGTATTCCCCATTTACCCCAAGCTTTACGATTCATTGGGAATACTGGTGCAATTCAAAATTTACCTGGTTTCCATGAAGGTTGGTGGACTGTTCAAGATAGTAGCGCCCAATTAGTTGGTTATTTACTTGACCCTCAACCCGATGATGTGGTGATTGATGTTTGTGCTGCACCAGGGGGGAAAACAACACATATTGCTGAGTTAATGGGAGATAAGGGCAAAATTTGGGCTTGTGATCAAACTGCTTCCCGGTTACGCAAATTAAAAGAAAATGCCCAACGTCTGCATTTACAATCTATCGAGATTTGTACAGGAGATAGCCGCAACTTACCACAATTCTACCAAACCGCTGACTGTGTATTACTTGATGCTCCTTGTTCCGGTTTGGGAACCATGCACCGTCACGCTGATGCCCGTTGGCGACAAACACCAACATCTGTAAAGGAACTTTCCCAACTACAAAAAGAATTATTATCACATAATGCAAATTTTGTCAAGACTGGTGGGGTTTTAGTTTATGCAACTTGTACACTGCATCCGACAGAGAATGAAGAAGTAATTTCTGAGTTTTTAGCAGCAAATCCCCATTGGCAAATAGAGTCTCACTCTTTTGATTTACTTAATAGTGCTGCTCCTGGTTGGTTAAAAGTTTGGCCTCATCAACAGGATATGGATGGGTTTTTTATGGTGCGCTTAAGAAAAACCAATAATTACGAGTGAATATTGCTAACGATTGTACCATTTGATTGAAGCCGCAATCTACCAGAGGAGGCAGCAATGGTTACTCATTCTCATGTAAAAAAATTAGTTAAAATTTTGATTGGAGCCGCTTGGATTGATGGCAGAATCCAGCCGGAAGAAAGGCAATATTTACGGGAAATCGCTCAGGCTAAAGGCTTGGCTAATGATCCTGAAATTAAACCTTGGCTGTATGAATTAGTTCCCGTACAGCCAAAAGATTGTTATAAATGGGTCAGAGAGTATCTAGGCGATCGCCCTAGTTTGGAAGATTGCGAAAATTTAATTGAAGCCATCAGCGGCTTAATTTACAGTGACGGTGAGGTAGGAATCGAAGAAGCCAGATTGCTAACAACGTTGGAGGAGTTAAGCAAGTCTAACGAGTCAAACCAATCGGCTCATACTACTTTGCTTAAACAAATTAAAAAGCTTTACCGTCGTTGGGTTGAGGTTCAAAATTAAGGTAATGGAGAATGGGTAATTGGTAATGGGTAATAAATTTTTCCCACTTACCAATTACCAATCACCAAATTTAATCTTTATCAACCTTAGGTACAAAGTCAGGACGATCTTTGCTTTCCCAACCTGCGGGACGTTTTGAGTTGTACCAAGCAATTGAGCCAATGGTGACAGCAGCAATAAAACCTACTACATACACCAAAGTAAAAGCTAAGGGGAAATGTGGTCCGGCTGCGGCTGGTGCTGCTGATTGAAGTAATAAATGCATGAGTATATTCTCCTACTTTGAGGTAACACTTCTTAACAAAGTATAAAACGAGCTTATCACTTACATCCCCCTCTAGTTTGAAATACTTGACATCTAATGGTATTTACTTTTGATGATCCGCCCATAGCACTTATGAAAAACCACAGGTTTAAAGACTTTCTCAGCAAGTCCTAATTATTCAGAAGAAGCGCCTGGTTTAAGTCTTTCCCGCCAAGAGGGCTGAACAGCAGGTGAAGAGTTAGCAGCACCGTTATTTCTACTTCTGCTGCGCCGACGAGAACTAGAAGATGATTCCGAAGAAGAATTATTGCTAGATTCTTCAGAGCGATCGCGTCGTCGTCTTCTTCTAGGAGTGGTATCTTCTTGTTGTTGGTAACGTCTTCTCCGTCTTGGGGTATAGTTCGATGACTGTTCTTCTACTTGAGTATCTCGTCTTCTGCGTCTGCGTCTGCTTGATGAATTAGAATTGTCGGTATTATCCTCATCCGATTTTTCATCATTATTAGAAAAAGAGACATTGACAATTTTTTTCGGTTTGATGGGCTGGGCTGTAATTGTCCCTTTGCGATTTTCCAACTTAGGACGTGCAGGAAACTTCTCTACAGACATACCCACCACCGCTTTTGCCATAAATTCATGCCAGGTATAAGCGGCGCTGCTACTACTCCCATAAGTAGGGCGGTTATTATCGTTACCTAGCCAAACTCCTGCTACGACTTGGGGAATATAACCAATAAACCATAAATCACGGGCTTCATCAGAAGTACCAGTTTTGCCAGCCACGGGTCTATCATCTAATTGGGCAGCACCACCAGTTCCGTTGTTGACAACGTTGCGTAACATCCAGGTCATAATGGCGCTACTATCAGCATCCAAAACCTGTTTAGATGGGAAATCAGCAGACCAAATTACCTGACCTTGACGGTTAAGTATGCGACGAATACCATGAACTTCTGTATGTGATCCTTGGTTGGCAAAAGAACCATACGCACTGGTTAATTCCAGGAGATTGACTTCATTAGAACCGAGAGCCAAAGAATAAGTCGGTTTCAGTTCTGATTTAATTCCCATATCATGGGCAAGTTTAATTGTTGGCTCAAATCCCACATCGATTAACAACCTGACTGCAATTGTGTTGATGGAGCGAGTCAGGGCATCTCTGAGGTTCATCCAACCATAGAATTTTTCGCTGTAATTTTTTGGTTCATAACCATCTACTACCAAAGGTTGATCTACATAACCGTCATAGGGACTCTTACCTGTAGCGATCGCAGTAGCATAGACAAAACCCTTAAATGTCGAGCCTGGTTGCCGTTGGGCTTGAGTAACTCGATTAAACTGGTTTTTATTAAAGTCTTTACCCCCCACCATTGCTTGGATTTCTCCATTACGGGGATCGATAGCTACTAAAGCTGCTTCTTTAAAATTCTCCCATCTACCTTGATTTTTTAAAGTTTTAGCAACTGCCTCTTCGGCTGATTTTTGCCAATTGGGATTTAAAGTTGTTTCTACTAATAAACCGCCTCCTGCCAATACATCAGCAGAAATATATTTGGGCAATTCCTGCTGAACGTAGGTAGTAAAGTAAGGAAACTCGACTTGCAACCGTTTGGGTAAACTACTGTTAACAGTCAGTTTTTCTTGAATCGCAGCTTGTCTTTGCTCTGGTGTAATTACTCCATCTTCCTGCATCCGTTGCAAGACCAAATTTCGGCGCTCTATTGCCGCTTTGGGATTCTTATCTGGGGCGTAGATGTTGGGAGCGGGGGCTAGTCCGGCAATGGTTGCCATTTCTGACAACGTGAGTTGATCTACTGTTTTACTAAAATATACCCAGGCGGCATCTCCGACACCGTAGGCTCCAGAACCCAAATAAACCAGATTCAGGTAACGTTCTAAAATCTGGTCTTTGGTCAATTCTTGCTCCATTTTTTGAGCCAAACGGACTTCCTTGAGTTTGCGCCAGAGAGTCCGTTCTTGGGTGAGGAAGAGAATTCGTGCCACTTGCTGGGTAATGGTACTACCACCTTCTACCACATTTTGCGATCGCAAATTATTTACAACTGCTCTGATGATACCTTGAGTATCGACCCCATTGTGTTGTGCAAATCTTCGGTCTTCTGAAGCGATAAAAGCTTTCTTTAAGTTATCTGGTATTTGCTCTAGCTTTAGCTGTTCCCTTGTCGCTTCTCCTTGCTGTTGAAGAACAGTACCATCCCCAGCTTTAATAGTCAGCGTTTGCTCTCGCACTACTGCGTTTAGTTCAGCTTTATCTGGTAAAGAGCGATCTATAGAACCTATACCGTAACTAAAAGCAATAATTCCGCCACCTAAACCCAAGCCTGTCCAAAACCAAATCCGACGATAAAAAGGTTTATCGCTCCTACCAATCCTGGCAACCATCCCAGATGATATGTTCGTCATCTGGTTCAGTAACTGCTTTGCTTTCACCAACATGGTTTGTGGTAAGTTGTCATGTCTGGACTCCTCTTTTTTGTGATGATTCCCAAGTGGCAATAGCAGTTTCTCCTCGTCACAGTTACTTGTATTTGTTGACTTTTACTCCAAGTCTTGGCCACAGAACTATCATGACTAGATTTGGTGTTAGAGCAAGACCTTAGTGCTAGTATAATATCCCATAAATAATCAACTTAATTCAGTACTGACTTCTGCTTTTTTCACAACCTGTTTAGTGATAGTGGTTTCTTCCAATTATTAAATAATTTTGCGGAACATAAAGACCATTGGAAACACCTGCAACTTATCCACAAACTTTGATCCCTGAAGACTCAGATAGCGCAACTGTGTCTAAAAAATCGGCGCAAGCATCTAGCTTCCCCAACAGAGGTAAGATGAGAGGGGCGAGGGTAGCCATATCTTTTGGGGGTAATATGGGTGATACCCACGAAATTTTCCAAGCATCTCTAGAGACTTTAGCCGCAACCCCAGGTATTATCCTCGAAGCCAAATCTAGTTGGTACAAAACTAAAGCGGTCGGTCCACCCCAGCCAGATTACTTGAATGGCTGTGCCAAATTCAAAGTAAAATTATCACCCCAGGCGTTGTTAGAGACTTTGTTAGCAATTGAACAAAAGTTCGGACGTGTCCGTCAAGAACGTTGGGGAGCGCGTACTTTAGATTTAGATTTATTGTTATACGATGACTTAATTGTAGATCAGCCAAATCTCCAGATTCCTCATCCCCGAATGCACGAACGAGCTTTTGTATTAGTCCCATTGGCAGAAATTGCCCCGGATTGGATAGAACCATTTTCTCAAAGGATAATTCATGATCTCCTCCAAGAAGTAGACACTTCTGATGTACATTTAGTTAAGAGCAATTAAAGTTACCATCGTTAAAAGCAGAAAAATACTGATTACACAAAAAAGCTACAGTATATATTCTGTGTATTTGCAGACCATAAAATCTTAACTATGCCACTAGGTAGAGAATTACCACAGCTGCTGAAGCAACGCTTGTTCCACAAAGGACGCAAGTTTAATTTTGAAGTCAATCGCTTACGTTTACCCAATAAAACTGAGGGAGAGTGGGAGTGTATTCGTCATCCCGGTGGCGCTCTTGCTGTTCCTGTCACCTCGGAGGGTAAACTGGTGCTTATACGTCAGTATCGTTTTGCCGTACAAGGGAGATTGTTAGAATTCCCCGCAGGCACTCTAGAACTCAATGAAGATCCTTTACAAACTATACAAAGGGAAATTGAGGAAGAAACTGGCTACCACGCTGATAAATGGGATAAGTTGGGAGAGTTTTTTCTGGCTCCTGGTTATTCCGATGAGATTATCTATGCTTTTTTGGCACGAGATTTGCAAAAGCTGGAAATACCTCCAAAACAAGACGAAGACGAAGATATAGAAACAGTGTTGTTGACTCCCGAAGAACTAGACCAAGCTATTCGTGAAGGTGAACCTGTAGATGCTAAATCTATTGCTAGTTTTTTCCTAGCTCGTTCGTTTTTAATTTGATCGGAATCTGCTGGGAAAGTTGCTAATTGACAAAGCCTAGGATGCTGAGTATGAGATGATTTGTCAACAACTTGAGTCGATACGCCTAAATACACGTCATCGACTCAAAGAAGGCAGTTACATGGTTTAAATCTGTTTTAACAGCCGTATTTTATCCTAGATATCCTGTAGAGTATAACTTTCAAAAACAATTTAAAGTATATTAAACCCACATTCCGCACCCTGGGGTGTCACATAGTATTATCACTTAATTCTCTCTTGATTTTTGGATATAAATTATGCCTTATCGACATCATGTATCCGTTAATTCATTGAGATGTGGTATACAATACATCCTCATATCATCACAAAAAAGAGTAAAAACCGATTGTGACAGTTGAGGGTGCGGAAGATAGGATTAAAAGTTTGAAAAATGGAGTATTAGCGAAGGTAAAAATTATGGACTCCATAAAAGATGGAGAACCACACAAAAAATATTCAGCTTCTTGTCGTACTAAATTCTTAAATAAGAGCAGCATAAATAGAACCAACACTGTGCTATTTACCCGAATCTTCAAATGTAGGGCGACTGCGAAAATGCACATTTAGTGCTGTTGGGCGCTATACCTACGAAGATTCAGCTTAATTTTTAACTGCTTAAGTTAGCAGAGATTAGCAGTTATAAATCACAAAATCGGTCATTCTTTTCAATATCAAATTCTCCAAAACTAATCAAATCCAAATATTCAGGATTTCGCATTAATTCTTTTGCTAATAAAAAACCTGTCACAGTCCAAGTTTGATATCTCCTTGCTTCTTTACCAATTAATGAGCCACTCGTACTATCGTAATATTCTGGCCATTCGTCTTGACTAAGTCTTGCTTGAGCAATTTCAATAGCACGTTCACTAATATTGGTTCTACCTGTTTTTTGAGCAGCAGCAGCTAAAAACCATAACAAAACTGGCCAGCTACCACCATTATGATATGACCAGGGGACATTTTTGGGGTCACAACCAGTAAAAATTTTATATTCTTCATTTTCTAAAGCCGGAAAACAAATTTTCATGGGCATTTCTCCCACCAAATCATCCCATTGTTCTTCAATCAAATTCATAATGGCTTGGGATTGACGTTCATTAGTAAGAGAACAAATAATAGCCATTAAATTTCCTAAAGAGAAGAAACGAACATCTAACTGAGATGGTCCGACATTTCCAGCTAGATAACCACCATGTTTTGGCAACCAAACGGATAAATCGGCGTAGGGAATGGAATCTGGATAGATGTTAAATGGATTTACTGCTGTTTGTCCATATTCTTCACTTTTAAAACGATAGATAATATTCAGGTGTTTCATATCTATCCAATAATGATGACGGATATGATCTCTTAATAAAGGTAAGCGATTATCAATAGCTGTAACAATCTCTTCGTTACCTGCACAAATTAACAATTTACGTGCTGCCCGTAAAGCAGCATAAAATAAAGATTGAATTTCTAAAGGATAACCATAAATACCCATACGACGGTAAATCATACAAGCACCATCAGGAACTAATAGCATTGGGTTCATATCAAACCGCGTCGCTAAACAAATCTCCATGATTAACATAATGCCTTGCTGAAATTGAGGCTGCATGGCAAACTTCACATCTTTTGTAGCTTTAACATAAGCGTGTAAAAGAATAATCCACCATAAACAAGAATCAACAGGTGTCACTCTAGCTATAGCTTTTTCACCAAAGTCTGCTTCTAAAGACTCTTCTCCATCTATTGATACTACTTTAAAACTGGCTGGTATTAACCCTTTACGAGGTGTATAAGCATCAAATTGATTTTTTTTCGGTTGTAATTTTAAAGTTTCTTCTAGAAAGTTATGCACAATATCATATCTACCTTTGATTAGAAAAAGTAAAGCTGATGGCATAAAATCTCGAATAAAGCAATGATCAGAATTTAAAATAGATTGAGTTTTATCACAAACAGCTATAGTTCCTACAGGATGACCTTTATAATAAACAATTGACCTTTCTAGCAATTCCCAAGCCTGGTTTTCTAGAGTATTTACTATTGATATTTCTTCTCTTGTCATAGGGTAATTACTCCATTTTTATGAGATTGTTTAGGAAGTGACAGTTTGTCTTGTGAATAACAAAACTTTTCGATTTGTTGCTTTTTACTATTCTCTTATTATGATATCTTGTTTGACTGGTTACTGAAAGCTATTTATCCACAAAATAAAAAAAGCCCCGTATTTTCTCATAGGGGCTAAACCAATGTTGTCTTAGTTGAACAGTTTTTCAGATTACTAGAAGTACAACTATTCAAGATTGCTGCATCTATTATAGAGACATATAAGGATCTAAACTGCCAACTTCAAACTCACAAGCTCTAGAAATTGTTTCTGGGGGTAATTTATCAAAACTAACTAATGGTAAGAATTCAGGATGATCCATAAGTTCTTTTGCTAATAAATATCCAGCAATTGTCCAGGTTTGATATTTTCTAGCTTGTTTACCAATTAGTCTCCCTTTTTTACCATCATAATATTCTGGCCATTCATCTTCATATATACGTGCTTTGGCAATTTCAAAAGCTTTTTCTGCTAACTGGGGTTTTTTCGTTTTCACTGCTGCTGCGGCTAACATCCACATTAAAACAGGCCAGCTTCCCGCATTATGATATGACCAAGGTATATTTTTAGGATCACATCCTGTGACAACTCTATACTCTTCATTTTCTAATGCCGGAAAACAGATTTTCATGGGCATATCTCCCACCAAATCTTCCCACCGTTCTTCAATCAAATTCATAATCGCTTCGGATTGTGATTCTGTAGAAAGATCGGAAATAATAGCCATTAAATTTCCCAGAGAAAAGAAGCGTGTATCTAACTGGGATGGACCAACATTACCTGCTAAATAACCACCTTTTTTAGGTAGCCATTTATCTAATTCATAATAAGGCAAAGAATCTACATAAATGTTAAATAGATTCACGGCCGCTTTACCATATTCTTCACTCTTGAAACGATATATGGCATTCAATCGAGAAATATCTATCCAATAATGTTTACGGATATGACCACATAGCAAAGGCAAGCGATTATTAATTGCTTCCACAATATCTTGATTACCTTGACAAATTAGTAGTTCCCGCGCTACACGCAAGGCAGCAAAAAACAGAACTTGAATTTCTAGAGGATGGCCATATATACCCATCCGTCTATCAATCATACAAGCTCCATCAGGAACTAATAGCGTTGGATACATATCAAAGCGATTAGCCAAACAGATTTCCATAATTAATCTGATACCTGTTTGGAATTCAGGTTGATAAGCTAGAGAATAATCATTAGTAGCAATGACATAAGCACGTAATAAAATCAGCCACCACAAACAAGAATCTACTGGTGTGACTCTAGCGATTGCGTGTTCACCAAAATCAGCTTCTAAATGTTCTTCTCCATTGATAGATACAACTTTAAAGCTGGCTGGGATTAAACCTCTACCAGGTTTATAGGCATCTAAAGCTCTTTCTTTTGGCTGTAACTTTAATGTTTCTTCTAGAAAATTTTTAACAATTTCTGTTCTCCCTTTAATGAGAAAAATTAGTGCAGAAGATACAAAATCTCTCACAAAACATTGGTCATAATTCAATGCTTCTACCGATGGATCATATGCGGCTAAAGTGCCAATAGGGCGACCTTTATAGTAGAGAATTGAATTCTCTAATACTTGCCATGCTTCATTTTCTATATTGTTAATTGTCTCTAATTCGTTTAGTTGCATTACCAGACTAACTCCATTTAGATAGTAGATTTGTTGGCAGTAGATACACCTTTAAATATTCTTTATGCCATTTTCATCATAACTTTGAAATAGCAAATATCAATGCAGTCAAAATACTAAAACTTAGGCAATATAAAGGCATGATTGCGTAATATTCAGCAGCTTTTTCAATTACTAAAAATACACAACCTTGTGTGTATAATATCCTAGGTATAGTATATATGCTTAATCAGGAATTGGCTATGGAGATGAAAAAATATATTATTCCCCTACAAACTAACAATTTATAACGTTTTTTACGAATATGCAATATAAACAGTTAGAAAACTTGGGGGATTAATACTGATGAAGGGATATATATTGTACACTACTAGGCGTTCAGAAATAGAGCCTATAGTAGCAAAATCCCCAAATTTTCATGAGTTAATTAATTGTGTGTGTTTAGTTGCTGCTGGAACTTTTGATAGGCTTGATTAACTACTTGCATGGCAGTTTTAGCTTTGACGGAACTGTTAATATCGGGGTGATATAATTTGGCTAATCTCAAGTAGGCAAGTTTTACGTCTTTGGGATGAGTTTTGGGTTCTACCCCTAAAATTTCCCACCATTCCCCAGTTAAGGGTAAATCATCACCGCTTTGAACTTGTCGCCAAATCTTGATATTTCCACTTTTTCCGCCACTAATAAATATTTTACCATCTGGACTAAAAGCTAGAGGACTAAATCCAGAAATAGTTTCTAGCAATTTCCCAGTTTGGAGATTCCAAATTTTGATAATTCCATCTTGACTATTACTAGCAATAATTTTACCTTCTGGGTGTATAGCAATAGCAGAAATAGCCGTTGAGTGATGATGAAGAGTGCAGCGTAATTCCCCAGTTTGAAGATTCCACAATTTAATTGTACTATCTGCACTGCCACTAATTAGAGTTTGATTATCGGGAGTAATTGCTAATGTATTTACTGCCGCTAAATGCTGATTAATAAAATAATGGGTTGCACCAGTTTGTATATCCCAAATTCTGATACTTTTATCAGCACTCCCACTAACAAGGGTTGTACAATCAGGACTAATAGCAACAGATAAAACTGCATCCGTATGTCCATTTAAAGTGCGTTTAACTGTTCCCGTGTAGCTTCCCCAAATTCTAATAGTTTTATCCGTACTACCGCTAACAATAATATTACCGTTATGACTACAAGCCAGTACATTAACAAACCCATTATGACTATAGGGAGAATTTAAATAAGAAAATGTGCGGTTATATTTTTTTGTTTCTAATTGCCAACTGCTGATTTTACGATCTACACTACCACTAATTACCTGTTTGCCGTCGGGACTAATAGCGACAGATAACACAGCTTCAGCTTGTCCAGAAAAAGTATAAATCCATTTTCCGGTTTGCAAATTCCATAAATTAACTTGTCTGTCATTGCTACCACTAACTAACGTTTTACTATCAGGATGAATAGCTACAGCATTAACTGTGGCGGTATGCCCCCTTAGAGTTTTTACACATTGCCAAATTCCCGTGACTTGAGGAGTTATCGATAATATTTTTGGTTTGCTTTGTGGAAGTTCAACATTTATTTTGGTTTTTAATTGTTTTAACTCCTCCTCAACTTCTAAAGCTGTGAATTTGGCATTAAGATCATCACCAGATAACTCTAGTAATGCTTCTAAATAATAATCATTTTGTAAAACTTTTTCCTCCATGCGTTCAAAAAGCTGCATGGGAGTTTCTTTAAATTCAGAATCATCTAATAATTTAGCCACACCAAAAGCAGCAAGTCCTAAAACTGCACCAATTCCCGCCATTGGTACTGTACCAATACCAAAAGCTAAACCAATTTTAGGCGCAACAAATCCTATTCCACCAACAACATTATAAAGTCCAACACCACCAAAAGCACCTATTCCCATTGCCCCAAAAGCTGCTGTATCCCCTTCTGTAATTCCTTTGAAAGCGCCATAAGCAGCAGCACCAACAACCGCACCCGCAGCCGTTACAGAAGCAGCACCTATTCCCACACCGCCAAAGCTTCCAGCTATTCCGATACCTCCTACGGTGGAGGAAATACCCGCACCTGTTAAAGTGCCGGTGGTGATAAATGCTGCACCAGTTTTAGAAGTTGGTTTCATGGGATTTTTCGGTTAATGAACCAAATATTGATTTTGTTTCGTCCAAAGATACAAAGGAGCAAAGACGCATATTTGCTTCGGATGTTAAGCAATAACAACAACGTGATTTATCATGATCAATGATTTGTTTTCTTAAATTCTCAGACATATAAGTAGACACAATAATATAATTTAAAGATTTGGTAAACTATATCCGCGCCAACGAAGTAAAACTGCGGCTTGGGCTTTATGTAACATAAAATGAATATTTTATATCTTGATTTTCTCCTTATTTTCTAGCGGAAAAGGTTGATCATTAAAATCAATCATTTCTCCTGAAATGGGTAAACATTCATCATTGAGATTTTCACAAAATATAATTTCTACAACATCACAATTATCATTTTCAGGAATTATAGTTTGATAAATAAAACCATCTTCTGACTTTTTAAAAGCATCATATAAATCAATATTACCAGAACGAATATTTTTTAATCTGCTTTTTGACATGGGAGAATAAAGCCAAGTTTTATAATCTGGTGTTTCATCTATCCAAACAGCTAAAAAAATCTGTCCTGAAGCATTTTGACAGCTAAATAAACAAGGGAAATCATAATATTCATAGATTTCAATAATTTCTAGGTTTACTAGAGGTGGATATTGTGGTAGTAATTTCATAGATAAACCTCATTTTTAGTCAGGAGAAGTAATATTAACAAGTTCAAAATTTTTCCAAGGTTCTTGATTAGCTGGAAACCACCAAGTATGATGATCATTACCTGTTTTTCTGGAAGGTGTGTTTAACATTACTCCTAAATCAGAATTTCCATATCCTAATGCTACTTGTTTTTTGCGAAGTGCAGGAATTTTATTACGAGCATTACAAACTCCTGCTGCTGAGGTAAAAACAGAGAGTCCACAAGTTTGACATTCTGTGATGTTTTTAGGACAAGGTTGATCTATATTTTGTTCACGCCATGATCTAAAATCATCAGATGTAGGAGGGTTGTTATCTACTAGACGGTAAATAGTTCCTGAAATTGGTTGAGCAGCTTCAGGTGGACAATTTTCAGGAAAATGCTTCGGCCATTCCATGTTGTTTCTGTTATTTTAATACATTTTTTAAATGATATCACTACCGCTAAGAAATTCATTTCTTGGCTAATAGCAAAATTCAGCTAAAGCTGAATGAGGATTGATATTTATTCAGTCTGTTTTAACAGACTTTTGCTATGAGACTGAAAATTAATTCTCAGGCGGTTTTGTGGGATCACGAAAGATATATTTTAATCATAAAAATACATTAAATTAAATTCCTAAATTCTTCTTTATCTAATTAAAAATCACGGAGTATTTGTGTCATTAATCCAGTGCTAATTGTTTCAGCAGAATTAACTAAAAGAACGCTTCTTCTTCCATCACTGTGTCTAATTTTGTAATATATCCAATTTTTCTTTGAGCTTTTCTAAAATCATCAGATTTTGTACAAGTATATTAATTGTTATTTCCTGTTGCTGAAACTGATTTTTAATAGTAAGTGCAATTTTATTTTTAACTTTTTTATTTACTACAGCTTGAAGAGCTAAATCATCATCATTGTTTTTTAAAGCTATTTGAGCTTTTTCGTTCCAGTATTTAGCTTCTTTTTGCACTTTTTCAAAATCCTTCTGAATACCTTCTTGATTAGCAACAGCATTTGTTATAGCTTCTTCTGTTTCATGAATAGCCTCTAACAAAAAGTTTTTAGCTTCTTTTTGAATTTGAGTTTGCTCTTGAGGTTTAGGTGGTAGCAATAATGTTTCTTTAGTTGGCTGTAATACATCATCAGCCCATACATCAATATCTTCATATTCAAAGTTGATGAAAGTCGATGAAACCTCTCTGGGGTTAGGCTTGTTGCATAATACTTCATTATGTGCTTCCGAAACTTTTTTCTCCCAAGAGTTAAAGCTGCTTTTAATTTCTTCTACTTTTGGTGTTTGCTCCTCTACAAGATTTCTTAGCCGACTAGATATAGCTTGATACCGTTCTTTTTGAAATTTTGCTCTACTAATTAAATCCTTATCATCTGCTTTCAAAGCAAGTTGATATTCATTTTCCCATTTATCAGCTTCTGCTTGAGCTTTTGCATAATCTCGTTGAGCAATTGTTTGAGCTACACTGGCTCTAGCTGCTCCTTCACGTAACTTTCCTAAAGCTTCTTTTGCTTGTTGATTGTGGTCGTAATTGTCCATAATTCATCATTTTTTATAGATAGAAAATGCTTCACTAATAATAATACCCTTTACCTACCCATCAAAACTCCATCTGTACTCTTCTCTGCGTCTCTGCGTGAAACAAAACTCTTACCCAAATCAAACCACCCACATCACAACCCCTAACGGTAAGGTAATAAAAGCCATATTTAGTAAAAATAAACAAAATAGATGACATCCATAGAATCCCACAAAAAAGCCAAAGCCCTCAAACCCGGAAGCGTGCGCCCCGCCAAAGAACTTTGTAGCGAATGCGGACTATGCGACACCTACTACATCCACTACGTCAAAGAAGCGTGCGCCTTCATCACCCAAAGAATAGACGAACTAGAAACCACCACCCATAACCGCCCCCGCAACCTAGAAGACGAAAACGAACTCTACTTTGGAGTTCATCAAGAAATGATAGCCGCCCGCAAACAACAACCCATAGAAGGCGCACAATGGACAGGAATAGTTAGCAGCATAGCCATAGAAATGCTCAATCGCGGCTTAGTTGAAGGCGTAGTCTGTGTACAAAACACCAAAGAAGACCGCTTTCAACCCATGCCCATTATAGCGCGAACTCCCGAAGAAATACTAGCAGCCAAAGTAAATAAACCTACCCTATCCCCCAACCTCTCCGTATTAGAAGAAATTGAAAAATCAGGAATGAAGCGGTTATTAGTCATCGGAGTAGGTTGTCAAATCCAAGCATTACGCGCCGTTGAGAAAAAACTCGGACTAGAAAAACTCTACGTACTCGGTACACCATGCGTAGATAACGTTACCCGCGCCGGACTGCAAAAATTCTTAGAAACCACCAGCCGTTCCCCGGAAACAGTGGTTAGTTACGAATTTATGCAAGACTTCAGGGTACATTTTAAACACGAAGACGGTTCAGAAGAAACAGTACCCTTCTTTGGCTTAAAAACCAACGTTTTAAAAGATATCTTTGCGCCATCTTGTATGAGTTGCTTTGATTACGTCAACTCCCTAGCAGACATAGTTGTTGGTTACATGGGCGCACCCTTTAAATGGCAATGGATAGTAGTGAGAAATGATACCGGGAAAGAAATGTTAGAACTGGTTAAAGACCAACTAGACACCCAACCAGTTACATCCAAAGGAGACAGAAAAGCCGCCGTACAACAAGGAATAGAAGCTTATGATAAAGCTGTTACCTTACCGATGTGGGTAGCGAAATTAATGGGAGTAGTAATAGATAAAATCGGACCCCAAGGATTGGAATATGGAAGATTTTCGATGGATTCTCACTTTACAAGAAACTACTTATATGTGAAGCGGAATCATCCAGAGAAATTAGAAGCTCATGTACCGGAGTTTGCGAAGCGGATAGTAGCGCAGTATAAGTTACCGGAATAAAAAGTATGTTATGCGATCGCTCTTTTATTGCAGTTTATCTTATTGGGGAGAGCGATCGCTATAAGTGTAATAATGCAAAAAACTGGAAATGCTATATCCTTAATATAGGACTCCTATTTGATTTTTGATAGCTTGCGTGGCGTAGCCATACAGAACTCAATACATACTGACAGCCTTCTTTCCTGGGAGCATCCCAATTTTGAAAAAATAACCTTAGCAACACCAAAAACTCTCTTCTTCCCTCTTCCCTATGCCTATGGCACGCTACGCGAACGTGTCCTTCGCTCCTATCCTTAAGGAGATAATTAATTATCATGAAAACATCAATCAGTATTAATCCAGCTTATGAAGAGATAATCAACTTTCTCGCTGCTGGCATAACATCTCAAAGTTTAGTTGAATTTCAAGTATCAGAAACAGTAAAAGAAAGAGTATCTGATTTGATTTTTCGAGAAAAAACTGATGGTATTTCTTCAGAGGAAAAATCAGAATTAGATCATTATTTTATTCTAGAACATTTATTAAGATTAGCAAAAGCTAGGGCTTATGATTTTATTAACGAAAAGGCTTAAAATTCCATTATGGAGCGTCCTTATTTAAATCTAGAACTTCGCCGTTTAGTGGCAGAAAGAGCAGATAATTTATGTGAATATTGCCTGATTGCTGAACATGATACCATTTTAGGGTGTGCCATTGATCATATTATTAGTATCAAACATGGTGGCTCATCAAATATAGATAATCTAGCCTATTGTTGTGTTTATTGTAATCGTTTTAAAGGCAGTGATATCGGTTCAATTATTTTAGATAAAAAAGAATTTGTGCGGTTTTATCATCCTCGTTGGGATAATTGGGGAGAACATTTTAAACTGAATAATTCTACTATTGAATCTCTCACAAATATAGGACAAGTGACGGCTAGAATTTTAGGATTTAATGATCAATCTCGTTTATTAGAAAGTCAGTTACTTATTGACAATAAAAAATATCCTTCTCTTTCAGCAATGAGAAGAATGAAGGATTAATGCAACGTCTTCCAGATTATTAAAATTGCGATAATTATGCTGGTGGTAAAATGAGTCGCTGGATAACTAATTCTGGATTGTCTAAGAATGGATTAATTTGGTTAAAATCAAATAGTCCATTGGCAATATCTCCTGCATATTGATGAATTAAAACCTTACAAGGAACTGGATTTGCAGGTGCTATTTGATCTCGATCCCAAGGGCGCAGATTTGGTTGTTGATTACCGTAATTGGCAACCCATAAACCATGACATTGTGCGCCGGCTTTCATAGCAGCACTGAGATTTAGTTTTGAAGTTGGATCTTGCTTGGCACTCAGGTAAACGCAAGGAAGCAATTTCACTTTACTACTGGCATTTAAAACGGCTTCTGACCATCCTAAATAAAACTCTTTGGATAATGATGGTTGTCCCTCAATTCCTTCAACATCAAGGAAGAAATAGAAGCTATCTCCCTGTGCAGCTAGATAATCTTCTCCAAAGGTTGATATCAAATCTTGTGCGTGACTACTACCGATTTCTTTTCCTTTTTGTTGTGTACCATCAACTTTATTAGTCTGTCTGGAAATTGGTAAAAGTCTAATTTTGGCATCATGCAAGGGCTTATTTTCTTTTGCGCGAAGGTACTCACCATCGTTGCTGTTGCCTTGGAAATATCGTCCCCAAAAACGTGGAGGAGTTCCCATAAAGGTGGTTGCTTTGGGAATCATGTTAGCTGTGACATTTTCTAAGGTGTCAACTCCACCGATGCCGGTTAAACTCAATGCACTAGGCCACTCACATTGCCAGCCAAATAATTTTTCATATTTATCAAGGGCTGTCCATGTATTTACACCAACTTTACCATCTGCTGTTAAACCAACTTTTTGCTGGAATCGTTTGACTTCATTCTCTGTGTTATTACCAAAGTCTCCATCAAGGTTTAATGGGTTGCATTTGCATCCATTTAATATGTCTTGGAGAAAGACAACCCACTCTGTTTTGTCTCCTTTTTGGAGGTTGGGGCGGTTATTTGGTTCAGTTTTTGCTATGTTGCTCATTTGGTATTTTCCTTAACTTTGGACTGAAGCTGATTGATTTGTTTACGTGCGTTTTCTGCGCTAGATTTATCTTTATTGTTTTCAAAAATTATTTTGGCTTCCTCAAAATCTTTGATCGCCTCTTTAAAATCTTCGATCGCCTTTTGATTATTTCCTAATTTAGAATTACCTAATTTAGAATTAACTAATCCCTTCTCGTATTGAGCATAGGCAGTATAATTTCTCTTATTATCGAGGTTTTCTGCTATTTTATAGTAGGTTATAACTTTATCATATTCTTTTTTGGCATTGCTATATTTTTTCTCTTTGTAGTAATTTTTTGCTTGAGATAAGTGTTCATTTCCTTTGTGATGATAGTAATCTGAAAATTTTGAAGGAGAGACAACTATTAGAAATAGAACTATTGAAAATAGAAATATAGGAAGCCATCTCTTAAACAAAAAACCTTTAATTTTAACAACTATATTCCATAATGGAACTTCTTTTCTTTCTACAATTTTTGTCTTAGTTATCCAGTCGCGCAAAGATTGATCATTTTTTGTCAAAACAAGCATAATAAAATTAATAATAATTAGGATGATACTCAAACAAAATATCAATAATCCATTAATAGAAATGGGCATAAATCCAAGTCTAGGTAACAAAAAATTCTGAATAGTATCAATTAGAAAAAGGTATCCAAAAATAAATAAAGGTTGGAAAAAACATCTCGCAATTGAACTAAAAATGGAGATGGACTCATTGTTTAAGTCAGTTACATAAATTCCCAAGAGACGTTTGCCAAAACTTGCCCGACGAGAAAAAGGACGTATTGTCAATTTTATAGATTTATCTTTGTAATTTTCTTCTTTTGCTGTGTTATGAAATTTAAACTCAAAGAAAGTAGGATATACAATTAACGGCCACAAAAATAGCAACATCAAAATAACTTCGTTGTCGGAAAATAATTGACTAGCAAAATTATTTAGCCAATTAATGGAAATAACAACTTTTAATTGTATAACAGGAAACATAATCAAGACAACAAAATCAATACATGATGCCAAAAAACGCTTCCATAAAAGTTTACTTTTAATAAAATTCCATAAATGCTTCCATAAATGCTTACTTTTAATAAAATTCAGGCGTTGCTGAATCAAGGTATGAAAATAAAAATCTAATAATCTGAAGTATTGGTCATGTAATAGTTTAGTGATCGCCAACAAATATAAATCATACTCGAAATCAGCAACGCCAAAATTCAAATACTTCCATAAATTCTCTTTAGGAGAATTAGGGTTAGTTTCTTCGCATAAAGAGATTGAAACTACTTTCAACAATGTCTTTCCTATTCTTATGCGATTATCTACTTCAAGTTTTACTTCTTCAAGTTTTTCTTTTTTACTCTTTTCTGAGTATGTTTTATAATATTCCAATAATTTATATAACAACTGAGAAAAAAGGTCTTTAATCTTCAATGCTAGTGTTTCTGCGAATGGGTATGTTTTATACTTATATTTCAATAATTTATCTAACTGAGACAAAAGGTTTTCAATCTTCAATGCTAGTGTTTTCAGAAAAATTAATGGACTTCGTTTTACTTCTTTATCTTCTGGCTTTTCATCATTTTGTACAATCTGACCAATAACCTCAATATAATTATCAACCTTAAGACAATTATCACCAGAAATATTAGATTTTAGATAAAAACCCTGTTCCTGATTTTCATTTTTATCCTTCCAGAAAATTTCTGCATGAACCCATTCTAAAGAGGGATCTTCAAGACACAAATCACACTCATAATTAGGCTTACGTCCAATTTTGAAGGAATTATTTTTGTCTTTGTTTGGCTTAAATTGAAAAGTTTTACGTAGTTTTTGTCGTTCTTCAGTCCACCGGAATGTTATTTCTATTTCTTGTTTGTCTGACATAATTTTAGATATTTACAGTTTAAATTTAGTATTATCTTGCCTTAATATGCTGGTAAAGAAAAAGACTCAAGACTAGACTTCCAATAGCAATTAATTTAACCTATTCTTCAGTGCTAGTTAAATTTTTTCCAATAATTTCATCATAAACTGTTAATCCATCATTGTCATTGATATCTTTTAGTTGTCTTTTAATAATAGCTTCATAATACTTAGCCATGTTATCAATGTTTGTCTTTAGAGGTTTATTATCATCTTCTATTTTTTTAATTTCTTCTTTCCATTGCTTGCATAATTTTTTTTCTCGGTTAAATTGGCTCAACCATTTGATAATGAAAGTTTGATTATTTGATATTGATTGTCCTTCACATTCGTTATCGGTTATCTTTGATCCTAGCTTTATTATCTTTGATTCTAGCTTTTTCTTTTTATTTTTTATTTCTTGTTCTGCTTTTTGTTTTGCGCTATCGAAATTTTTTCCTGCTTTTTTATTATTTCCTTTTACTAAAAATAGAATACCCTGATTAATAAGAATTTTAGATTGAACAAAAGTCAAAGATTTTTCGTATATTTTTTCATCTTCATCCGTTATTTTTTTATATTCATCCGTATTATTATTCTCTTTTTCACCATTATTATTTAGATTTTGAAGGGCATATTGCAAGTTTTGTTCAACTTTAATAAGTACCTTTTTTTCAACTTTTTTAATCTGCCAGTTTTGTTTTTCCAATTCCTGTAAAAGGATGACCCTTGCAATACCGTTATAGGCAGCCGGATTACGGCGATTAATCTCTAAAACATTTTGGTAATTCTTTAGGGCTTTGTTGAGATTAAATTGATTTTCGTTAAGTTCTCCTAACTTTATATAGACTACTGAGCGAAATTTAGGATTGTCATTTAAATTTATAGCTTTTTGGTAATTATTTTCCACATTTTCTATTTTTCTACTCTGTTCATTATCTAAATTTGTTTTGTACAAACTATGGGCAGACCAAGGTAAAAAAGAGACTTTGATACCCGCAGTTATCAACAGCAATAAACCAGAACAAGAACAAACTATTAATGCTTGCTGTTTCGGAGGCGCATCAATAGTAATGAGGAATTTTTCAATAGTTTTTCGTCCCTCTGTGGTCAAAGTGCCTTTAGCAGCCACACCCAAGAGTGCAGCCTGTAGTCCAGTAATAATCAAACCGTCCACACCAAAATCTTTACTGTCTTTGAAAGCCTTGGCAGAACTAATGGTAAAGCTAGTGGCAGCTACCAAGAACGCTATGGCGAGGGCATTTAAAAGTACGTCTAATCCAGACTGTGGTTCATCTGGTGAGCCAATAGCAGTCGGTTTGAGATTCCACCACCATTGATCTGAAAAGTGTTTAAAGCTATTTTTCCATCTAGCCAATTGATTACGTCGGGCAATCTCTTTACCGTGCTTTTTCAGGATAATATCTAACTCGATAATAGTTCTTATCAGATCATCAGAAGGTGATTCATTCTTTAACGCTTCCTCAACTGCTTCACGGGCTAGAAGTACATTTATCGCTCGTTCTGCCTCCGTTTCATGATTAAGGTTTCCCATTGTTAACCAGTCCCACAAGTCCTTATGCCAGGGGTCATTTTCTTTTTCATATTCCCTCAGCGAGTCAGAATATAATTTCACCGCTTCGTCAAGCCGCTTTGGTGAGGGGTATTTAAGATACCACCACCATCGCTCTGACTGTGGATTCACACTCTTTCTCCATTCTGGTAACTCGCTACCAATGTACTTGGTACAAGCGTGTTCTTTTAATTCCTTATCTAAGTCAATTAGGTTATTAATATGTTCTGATTCAGGATAAATAGGAGATTCGCCATTCAAGGCTACATGAATTGCATCACGAGCGACAAGAACAGCTAAAACCTTATTTCTACAATCAGTATGCTTATTTTCTACAAGTTTATCCAAAGCGCTTTTATAACAAGAAATCAAGATACTAAGGTTAGGTGGATTTTTTGGCTCGTCGGATTTCTCAATAATATCGTCAGTCATTTATTGCAACCGCCTTAATTTTCTATTTCTGTGATTGACTTTTTTGACAAAGCTATTCAATCTATGGTTAATCCTAATATGCAGACCCCAAATTTAATCCCTCAAATTTAGACCTGAATCCTTACCATTGGTGTAGCATATAAGAACCGCGAACTCATTAGTATCAAGGGCTTTTATTATTTTGGAAAAAGCTTGCGTTGAAGCACGGGTTTTACTATTAGATCAACTGCAATCTTTACGAAGATATCTCTTGGATCTAGACCCAAAAAAGGCCTCTTTTTTTCTTCTTCTCCATCTATTTTTTCACTAACAAACTTAATTAATTGTCTGAATCTTGCTAGAAGTGCCTCTAGTATTTTATTTCGTTTCTTTATATCAACTATATCTAAAAGTTGATCTATAGAATTCTTCTTAGCATATTCTCTGTAGTCATGCTGATCAATTGACTGCTTTATACCTTCTGTATCAATAAACTCCCACAAAAGTTTTTGATCTTTATCTTCTACATTAGCCTCTGTCCAGTAAGCTAAATTGGGATTAGAAGTTTTCTCTGAAAATTTCTCTAGCCCTTTTCTTGCTGATTCTCTACCAATATTGTAATCATAGAAACGGAAACGGATATCTAAGAAACCAGCAAAAGCAGAAAATAGCTCTCCAATTAAATTTTCATCTTTCGTCGTAATCTGGAAAATAGGACTCGTATCATCCAAATCTTTGATAATCCAATCTTGAAAGCGGGCTTGATTAAAGACAGCCGCAAGCAAAGCATTTAGAGTTGTCCAAAGATCAATCCCATTTTTTCCAAAATCAACATTTGCAGTAGAGGTTTTATTCCCTGGTGCAACATATAAATAAAAGCGTTTATTTGGTTCGTTTTGAGGGTTCTCTTTGATGGCTTTATTGTCAACCCATTCTGCCAGCTTTTTAGCTATTCCTAATGGTTCATTCTCAAAAACACCTCCATCTGTATAATAATAATCTTTATTTTCCCGGTTTTCAAATTCACCTTTGCCTGGAACCCTTCTAATTTCCTTGACTTCAAATGCAAGGGGAAATACTCCAGACGATAAACTACATTCGCGTAACATTTCCCAATTAGTCTTATCTATATCCGTCCATTCAGCGTCATTTTTTGTATGTTCAAGAGACATTTCAGCCAAGGTGATAGAATCATCTGAATTATGTTGTAATCGGCAAACAAAGCCATCTTTATAGCGTGTGTATATAAACTTACCATCACCTTCTTGATTACGTGGGTTGACGGTGTAATCCCAACCATTTAGGTTAGACATTGCAATTCCCACAAAAATTTCTTGAGCAGTAGAAGGATGAAGCTTGTTTGGGCTTGGTGGATTATCTAATAAATATTTTTTTCCAATGTCTGCTACTACCTTTGATGACAGTAGGGAATTTTTATAATTTTCTTTGGGGACTTCAAGAAGTTCCTCAATTTCTTTGGGGACTTCAAGAAGTTCCTCAATGTCAACATCTTCAATCCACGCTTTATACAAGGGGTTCTCATAAGGTTTACGCAGACTATCTCCATCACAGAGTAGCTTTTGAGCAAGAATACCTGCTGTCATTCCACCTGCTGACGCACCCGTAATCACATCAATTTCAATTCGATTTGGGTCGTCTTTTTCCCGTTTTTCATTATATTGAGCGATCGCCTCTAATACTTCATACATTACACCTGCTTCATAGCTACCTAAAGAAACAGCACCACTGATTGCGATCGCTAGTTTTTGTGACATAAAAGTTGCCTACTAAATAGCATTAAAATTAAGTTTAATCGGCTGATTCTATACCTCTCGACGTATATACAGCAATGGAAGTTTGCCAACTTAAGCAACGGAACTTAAGAATCCCGACAAACGATCGCTCTCACTTCTCTACCACAACCCTTTCAAGCGTTGAGACTGTAAGCAAATTAGACCGCAGAATTATTTCAAATTGTTAAAACTTCCCTTTTTTGTAAAATGCTGTATTAATAAACACATCAAGCAAGCGTTATACTCTGTTCAATCTCTTAGCTGTATCTTTATACTCTTGTCAGATTAATCCCGGTTTTCCTAAAATTCGGTCATTTTTCCAGCGGTTAGAGCTAATCCTCTTGCCCTATTTGGCCTTGCTTAAAAAAATTTATATTTTATATTTTATATTTTATACTTATGGACTTACTAAGAAAACGTAAACGTGGGTCAATCCTCACGCATCAAGGTTTAGATAAACTTAAAAACGCCATAAAAACAAAGGAATATGCTGAAAATAACGGCAAGCGATTTACCCTTGATAATCTCAGTATTCAGACTGAATTAGACTCTCATACCCTATGCAAAATTTTTCAATGCAACGTCAGAGTTGATAAAAAGTCTCTAGTTCAATGCTTCAAAGCATTTAATCTAGTGCTAGAGGCTGATGATTATCAATCACCTCCTTCCGTCCCATTAGTCAAACCAGAAACACACTCAACACAATTCCCTATCCAACCTCTACAGCCTCAAATTCAGCCCTATGGGGATTATAGTTTAGCCCCCAATGTCTCCGTTTTCTATGGACGCACCGCAGAACTGGCAACATTGAACCAGTGGATTCAGGTTAATCGCTGTCAATTAATCATGGTCTTAGGTATGGGTGGTATGGGTAAAACTAGTCTCATAGCCAAGTTAATGCAAGGCTTTACCAACAGCAAAGACTCGTCATCATCAGAATTTAAGTATGTCATTTGGCGCTCGCTTCGTCATGCTCCAACTGTAGAAGAAACCTTAACTGAGCTAATTCACATCCTCTCTGACCAGAAAGCCGTTGATTTACCAAAACCTCCAGATCAATTAATATCAAAGTTAATGCACTATCTCCATCAAACTCGTTGTTTGCTGGTTCTGGATAATCTAGAATCTATTTTGCAATGGGGAGAACGAGGGGGATCATATCGGGAAGGGTTTGAAGGCTATGGACAACTGATTCGCAGAATTGGGGAGTCTACCCACAAAAGTTGTTTAATTATCACCAGTCGAGAACCACCAATCGCATTTATTTTACTAGAGAAAAAAGCCAATTCGATAAAATCGCTGATTCTGAAGGGGCTGCTTCCTGAAGACGGACTCAAGATTTTACAGTCAGAAGGAATTAACGAAACTGAAGCAAAATGGCAAACCTTACATAATCACTATGCCGGAAATCCGCTGATACTCAAAATTGCTGCCACCAAGATTGATTTTCTATTTTCTGGTAAGATTGATCTTTTTTTAGACCAAGGTGTAACCGTATTTAGCAACATTTACGATTTGTTAGATCAACAATTTCAACGCTTATCAGATTTAGAGAAAACCGTGATCTATTCCTTAGCGATTCACCGCAAACCCATATTAATGCCAGAATTACTTAACGCCATCATGCCTCCTGTTACTTCTCAGCAGCTGTTTGGAAGCATATATAAACTAAAATGGCGATCGCTAATTGAATACAACTCTAACGGATTCACAGTGCAGAACGACATGATGGAATATGTCACTAGTAAACCGCGTTATTTCCTAAGTAATAGAATCACGTAAATCATTGAGACTAATCATCAATGTCATTGGTTCAACTGGAGACAATTGGTCATGGTTTATTTTTTGGGGTGTCACTGCTGATGAAGTTATTTTAGCAATGACAACGACGTTACAATATTCCCCAAAAAATCCCTATATGAGTTTTATGCCTCTCCCACCGCCTCAATAGCCGCCTGTAACGCCAAAGATACATGAGTCCAATGAGTACCACCTTGACAATAAACAATATAAGGCTCTCTTAAAGGTCCATCGGCTGATAATTCCAAGGTACTACCTTCAATAAACGTACCCCCAGCCATGACTACTTGGCTTTCATATCCCGGCATATCATCAGGTACGGGGTCTAAATAAGAACCTATAGGCGAATTTTGTTGAATAGCTTTACAAAAGGCAATCAGTTTTTTAGCTGAACCAAGTTTAATCGCTTGGATAACATCGCCCCTCGGTGCTAAGGGTGGAGGGTTAACCGGATATCCGAGTTTGTCAAATACATAACCTGTGAGGTAAGTTCCTTTTATGGCTTCACCTACCATCTGCGGTGCTAAAAATAACCCTTGAAATAAGAGGCGATTTTGGTCAAAGGTAGCACCCCCAGCACTACCAATACCAGGGGCTGTAAGCCTACAAGCGGAGGCTTCTACTAGATCAGCCCGTCCGGCGATATAACCACCGGCACTCACCACTGTACCTCCAGGATTTTTAATCAATGATCCTGCCATTAAATCAGCACCTACGGCTGTGGGTTCTTGGGTTTCTATAAATTCGCCGTAGCAGTTGTCTACAAAGCAAATGGTGTGGGGATTTTGCTGTTTGACTAAGTGGACTATTTTCTCAATGTCGCTAATTGACAAACTAGGCCGCCAAGAATAGCCGCAGGAACGCTGGATTAAAACTAACTTGGTATTATCAGTAATGCTAGTATTTAATGCTTGCCAGTCTACTGTTCCTTGAGAACTTAACTCCAATTGTCGATAATTTATGCCAAAATCAATTAGAGAACCTTGGCCTTGTCCTCTCAAGCCAATTACTTCTTCGAGCGTATCGTAGGGAGAACCAACTACTGCTAACATTTCATCCCCAGGACGGAGTACACCATACAGCGCACAGGCGATCGCATGAGTTCCCGAAACAAACTGCACTCGCACCACCGCAGCCTCGGCAGCCATCACTTCGGCAAATACTTTATCTAAGGTTTCTCTTCCTAAATCATCGTGTCCATAGCCACTTACGCCTGCAAAATGGTGTGCGCCTACTCGGTGATGACGAAAGGCATCTAATACTCGTTTAAGATTATGCTTGACCTGAGCGTCAATACCAGAAAAAATCTCTAATAGTGCCTGTTCTGCTTGCCGCAGCTGTTGTGAGCTGTTCATGGTTTCTTCATCCAAAAAAATAAAATATAAATATGCGGATTTTAGGATCGCGCAGATTAGGCTGAACAATTTCTATTCAGGATACTGCATGACAATTGCTACTTCTAAACCTCAAGTTAACTGGGTTAACACCCTATTTTTCGTTGGACTACACGTCGGCGCTCTGTTCGTTTTGGTTCCTAGTAACTTTAGCTGGAACGCCGTTGGTATTGCATTATTTCTCTACTGGGTGACTGGTGGTTTAGGCATTACCCTTGGATATCATCGTCTTGTTACCCACCGTAGTTTTCAAACACCTAAGTGGTTAGAATATGTCCTAGTTATTTTTGGGACATTTTCCTGTGAGGGTGGACCGATTGAGTGGGTAGGTACACACCGTATCCATCACTTGCACTCGGATACAGAAAAAGATCCCCATGATTCCAATAAAGGTTTCTGGTGGAGCCATATGGACTGGATGATTCATTTTGCTCCGGCTCACGATGAAGTTCCTCGTTTTACCAAAGACATTATTGATGACCCAGTCTATCAGTTTTTACAGAAAAATTTCATTTTCTTACAAATTGCCTTGGGTTTAGCACTATTTTTCTTAGGTGGCTGGTCTTTCGTGGTTTGGGGAATTTTCTTTCGTATTGTCTGGGTTTACCATTGTACCTGGTTGGTTAACAGTGCTACTCATAAATTTGGCTATCGTAGTCATGAATCTGGTGATAAATCCACTAATTGTTGGTGGGTAGCTCTACTAGTATTCGGTGAAGGTTGGCACAATAACCACCACGCCTTTCAATACTCAGCCCGTCATGGCTTGGAATGGTGGGAAATTGATATGACTTGGATGACAATTCAATTACTGCAATTACTTGGTCTAGCTACAAATATAAAGCTGGCAGATAGAAAGCAGTAATCCCATACTATTAAATAGTCACATAGTCAATAGTCAAACGGTCAATTACTGATTGACTTTCGATTATTGACTTTTGGCTTGTGTAGATTAATTCATTTTCTCCATTCACTACAAAATTTTTGCTCATTTCGGAAATTTTTAGCAAATTTTTTTTGTCCGTGCGTTACGGTAACTTAGCTTGCTATAATCCGAAGAATTAATGTTACAAAACTTTGCGACTAGTTGCTTTTTAGTGACTTTGTAGGGGATTTTGTTCTTTTTCAGGTATTCATGACTACAACAATTAACAGCCAGGTAAATAACGTCTCTACAGACTTTGGTAATACCCAACTGAAACTCAAAGATATTATCAAAAGTCTGCCAAAAGAATGTTTTCAGAAAAATAGTCGCAAAGCTTGGACACAAGCCATACTCAGCCTCTTTATGGCTGGATTAGGATACTTCTTCTTAGCAATTTCTCCTTGGTTTCTATTACCTCTAGCCTGGATTTTTACAGGAACTGCTTTAACAGGTTTTTTTGTGATTGGACATGACTGTGGTCATCGTTCATTTGCTAAACGTCGTTGGGTAAATGACTTAGTTGGGCATTTCTTCATGATGCCTTTAATTTATCCATTCCATAGTTGGCGGATTAAACATAATTATCACCATAAACATACAAACAAGCTGGATGAAGATAATGCTTGGCATCCTATCAGACCTGAAGTTTTTGAAACTTGGGATAAAACCAGACAGTCTGCGTTTGTATTATTTATGGAGAAACGCCTCTGGTGGGTAGGTTCTATTGGACATTGGGCTGTTGTGCATTTTGATGCCCGCAAATTCCAACCAAAAGACCAAGCCAGTGTTAAGCTTTCTGTGGCAGTAGTGGCTGTTTTTGCTGCAATTGTTTTCCCCACACTCATTCTCACAACGGGTATTTGGGGATTTATAAAATTCTGGTTTATACCCTGGATAGTTTACCATTTCTGGATGAGTACATTCACAATTGTTCACCATACAACCGCAGATGTTCCCTTTACAACAGCTGATAAGTGGAATGAAGCTTTAGCGCAACTATCTGGAACAATTCACTGCGATTATCCTCGCTGGGTAGAAATTCTTTGCCACGACATCAATGTTCACGTTCCCCATCATATTTCTACTGCTATTCCTTCTTATAATTTGCGTTTGGCTTACAGCAGCATTAAGGAAAATTGGAGTAGCTATCTACACGATGAGTGTGAGTTTTCTTGGTCTTTAATGAAGAAAATTACCGACGAATGTCAACTCTACACAACTGATGTTGGTTACAAGACTTTCACTGAACATTACGCAGAGTAGTAAATTCAGGATGCAGGATAAAGGTATGAATGTCTGCTGAAATTTTTAGCACCTTGACTTTTATCCTTGTTTAATTAGTACTGGCAATTCTCTATACCAAAATATTGCTAGGATATTTACTAATTTCTTCCTTGATTGAGCTTTGTGATTTGTCACAGATTTCCCACACTGTACATTGCAGAGGTGAGATTACTTGCCTCTAAAATAACTTCTAATTTACAACCGATAATCAAATCCAGTGCAACTAGATACAATCAATTTCAACCAATTAGATAGTTCTGAATCTTCTCAGGAAACAACTAAGTTACCCTTTACTCTTCAGGATTTAAAAGCTGCAATTCCTGCTGAGTGTTTTCAGCCTAGTGTGATCAAATCACTCTATTATTTTTTTCGTGACATCTTGATTATTGGTCTGCTTTATGCGGTTGCTAATTATCTGGATTCTTGGTATTTTTGGCCAATTTTCTGGGTTATGCAAGGAACCATGTTTTGGGCTTTGTTTGTAGTTGGTCATGACTGCGGACACCAATCTTTTTCTAAGCATAAATGGTTGAATGATTTAGTTGGTCATCTTTCCCATACTCCCATTTTAGTTCCTTATCATGGTTGGCGAATTAGCCACAGAACTCACCACAAAAATACTGGTAGTTTGGAGAATGATGAAAGCTGGTATCCTATATCTGAATCAGAATACAATGAGATGCCTTTATTACAAAAAATTGGGCGTTTTTATGTATTCTTGTTGGCTTATCCAGTGTATTTGTTTAAGCGTTCTCCTGGTAAAGAAGGCTCTCACTTTTCACCCAGCAGCCCGCTTTTCAAGCCTTCGGAAAAATGGGATATTATTACTAGCACTACACTCTGGATTGGCTTTGTAGGTTTGTTAGGTTTCCTCACCTATCAATGGGGTTGGATGTGGTTGTTAAAATACTATGCAGGTCCATACATTGGGTTTATCATTTGGCTGGATTTGGTAACATTTTTACACCACACTGAGCCGGGAATTCCCTGGTATCGTGGGGAAGAATGGACTTTTCTAAAAGGTGCTATTTCTAGTGTTGATAGAGATTATGGTTTTATCAATCATATCCATCACGATATCGGTACTCATGTTGCTCACCATATCTTCCTGAATATGCCTCACTACAATTTGCTGAAGGCAACTGCGGCGATTAAACCTATTATGGGTGACTATTTCCACGAATCTAAAGAACCTGTTTGGAAGTCTTTATGGCGTTCAGCTATCAGCTGTCATTTTGTTCCAGATACGGGCAACAAGGTTTATTACACTTCACATAATAAGTAAATTGTCCTGCAATTGCTCCGCAAACTAAAATTGTGGGGCTATATGGACAGAGTCCGCGCAGGCGGACTTTTTTTGTGGCAAATCGTCTACTTTAGGTGTTGAAATCTAGGAATTATAGCAGGAGGCAGGAGGCAGAGGGCAGGAGGCAGGAGGGAAAGCCTTATTATATCTAAGTTTCAAGGATTAATAATGTCCTAATTATCCTGGCTACAGCTATACTTTATTTATTCACTACCAATAGCTGCGAATTTTTTAATCTATCTAACCACTTTTCTAAATAAACTCTGTTTGCTTTTTCTTCATCTAAATCTTGAGTATCTAGCGGATAAGGTAACAATCCTAAAATCGCTGCTGTCGTTACACAAAACATCGACTTTTGAAAACTCATACAAATTTGTACTCGCAAATCATCTTCACCCCGACGACTGCGACGATAAATATTATGTAAATATTCTGGCAAATAATGGCGCATATCCTGCATTAACAAGGTGGGAGGAATACCAGCACCACCAATAGGCAAAGGATCTGCGTATAATGCACCATACTCAAATCGAGATTGATCTGGTGGAATTTGATATGCTTGAGCATTGTAGGACACTACGCCCATGAAAGGAGTTCCTCGGAAGAAGATAGCTTCAACATAAGGTATTGCTGTATCGGAAAGAAAAGTTAAACCGGCTGATTTAGGAATAATGTCATAAACTTTATCCCTAATTTTGACTGAATAAGTAATTGGCTTAAGTGCATCTTTTACCAAAGCTGTTTTAATGTGATCTACAACTTGGGGAATTGATGTAATTTCCCCTTGATCATAACGATCTGATAGGCTAAGGAACATATCTGCCATCACCCGCCAAAATTGACCCAAACCAGTGTAATAAGCAGAGACGCGCAACTGTTCTATTAAAAAGTCTGGAAACAGTTGATTAAGTCCCTGCATTAAGGGATCATTTTTTAATTTAGCAGTAATCACAGCTTCAGCTAATTCTTGAAATTCTTTTGTATCTAAATAGGCATCTAGTCCACCGCCACCATGCCACATCATGGTTTTCATGCAATATTCAGCATATTCAAAGTTAATTCTGTCATGCCACCAGTGATGAAGTAGTTTTGAGAAAGAAACCTCACCATTAAAGTATTTAAAAAAGGGAAAAATTACTAAAAACTGATGTTCGGCTATGTAAATGAGGTTTTGGGAATAAGCATCTAAAACTACACCATAACTTTTGAGAATACCAACTACTTCCAAAACATTTTCTGGGGTATCTTTAAGTAATGCTTCCCCAGTTTGTAAGCGTTGAAGATATTCAGATAAAGGGTGATTAACTGGTTTATTTTTAAGATTAAGCATTAGTATTTCTCCAGAAAATTAAAAATAAAGAAGGTTGAAAGATAAGGAATTACAGATCAGGTTGTAGTAGTTGTTAATCTCTACTACAAACCCAGCATTTTTTAGGTTTTACCTGGTTTATCTACTGACACATTTGCAACTAAACTTGGTGTATTTACCATTGCTGTGATGCTAGGTTCAGTTAAATACACTAACCAGGAAGGTTGGATACCAAAAATCACGATTAATACTGCTAAAATTAGCGCAGGAATGCGATCGCTCCAATATACTCTGGGTAAATTGCTCACCTGTGCAGATAACCGCCCAAAAAAGGCACGATTGAGCAGAATTAAGAAGTAAACGGCAGTTAAACCTGTACCCAGCATTGATATCAATGTTTGCATCGGGAAAACTGCTAAACTACCCCGAAAAATGATGAATTCGGAAATAAAACCCACCATTCCTGGTATACCAGCGCTGGCCATAACTCCTAAAACCATCAAAGTACCAATCACAGGCATTCCCCGTTCTGGGTTTAGCAGCCCGCGAAGCACATCTAAATCACGGCTACCTGCTTTTTTATATACAACTCCCACCAGCAGAAACATCAGGGCGGAAATTAAGCCGTGACTAACCATTTGCATGACAGCACCTAATACACTTACAGGTGTTGCGGCGGCGGCGGCTAACAAAACGTAGCCCATATGTCCGATAGAACTATAGGCTACCATTTTTTTCATATCTGTTTGCGCGATCGCACAAGATGCACCAAACAGCACACTAATGACTGCCCATGTTGCCAACCAAGGGGCTACATATGCCCAAGCTTCAGGCAACAAGTTCATCCCAAACCGCAATAAACCGTAAGTTCCTAATTTCAACAATACACCAGCTAACAATACAGAAATTGGTGTGGAAGCTTCGACGTGGGCATCTGGTAACCAAGTATGAAAGGGAACGAGGGGAATTTTAATGCCAAAACCCACCAAAATTCCCACTAGTAGCAACAGTTGTGTGGCTAAAGATAAGTTTTGGGTGTTCAAAGTTGCTAGTCCAAAACTCGGAGAACCACTCAGCCAAACCATTCCCAAGAAACTGGCTAAAATCAAGATGGCGGAAACAGCAGTATAAATTAGAAATTTAGTTGCTGCATAACCACGTCTTTCACCACCCCAAATTGCAATTAGCAGATAGAGGGGAATCAGTTCCAATTCGTAAAATATGAAAAATAACAATAAATCCTGTGCTAAAAAGGCTCCAATTACGCCAACACTTAATAGTAGGACTAAGGAATAATAAAATCTGGGACGTTGAAGAGATTCATCGCTGCTATAGATGGCAATGCAGGTTAAAAGTCCATTTAACAATAGCAATGGCAATGATAAACCATCTATTCCTAAATTATAGTTTAAGCCTAAAGCATCTACCCAAGGCAGTGACTCGGCAAACTGTTGTCCAACTTCCCCAGGATTAAACTTAATGGCTAGAAAAATTGTCCATAAGAAAGTAATCACGGCACAGCCTAAAGCCAAGCTGCGGGAAAGTTTCCCACTCATAGTAGCAGGATAGAAAGCTATTAATGTTGCACCCAGCAACGGCAGCAAAATCAACGTACTCAGCATAAGCAAGTGTTAGGAAGATGAGGAGGTGGGAAGCTCACAAGGGTATGTTTTTAATATTATCTGTGAAGGCAAGACCAGGAAGACAAGGAGGGAAAGTAGACAAGGAAGATTTTATCCATAAAATAGTCCGGTGAGCGTCAGTTCTTGTTACCAATCGTACATCCTTTGTACAGTTTTCCTCCCTTGTCACCTTGTCCACCTTGTCCACCAAGTCTTGCCCTCACGACGATGTAAAATACCTACCCTTGTGAGGAGGTGGGAAGTGAGGGAGGTGGGAAGATGGAGAGAGGAGGAAAATTATAATTACCTCCAGCAAGACTGCCTCCACCCTCCTAAAAAGGTAATTTATCGAATAAACCTAGTGAAAAACTGATGACAAAACCCAGGACGCTAATTACTACCAAGATAGTTAACATATAGCCTTGGGATTGACCCGAAATGCTGTATTTTAAACTTTGTCCGCTAAAAATTGCGGCAAAGCCGACTAAGTTTACCAGACCATCTACTAAATAGCGATCGCTCCACGCAGAAATCCTGGATAATAAAGCTACTGCACCGACAATGGTGAGGCGATAAACTCGGTCAATGTAAAAGTCATAACCTAACAAATCTTGGATAAATCTCCAAGCCAGAATTCTTGATCTTGACCAAGCTTTGTGCAGATAAATTGTCGAACCAATACCCACACCCAAGAAGGTAGAAGCGAGTAAAGACAATAATATATACCAATCAATACTTTCCCAGCTAGGTAGTAAATACCATTGCTGTAGCATCAGGGGTAATAGTAGTGTCAATATAGTCAATGTCACCATGGGGAAGGCCATTTGCCAACCAACTTCTGGGGCGCGGCGAGTTTTCGGTTGTGGTGTTCCCCAAAATACTAAGCGGAAGATTCTGGTTAAATTCAATGCTGTCAAGCCATTGACTAACACTAAAACCACAATTACCCAAGGGCTAACTTTGACTAAGCCATCAGCCCATCCTAACATTGCCCAAAAGCTTCCCAGTGGTAGCAGTGTCACCATTCCTGCTGAACCGACAACAAAGGCAGTGGTAGTAGCTGGCATTCGTGACCACAGACCCCCCATTTCTGTCAAGTCTTGACTTTGGGTGGTATATATAATTGAACCAGAACTCATAAATAATAATGCTTTAGCGATCGCATGGGTTAACAATAACATGAGAGCCACACCCCCTTGTTCTAAGCCCACCGCTAAAAACACCAATCCCATATAGGCACTGGTTGAGTGAGATAAAGCCCGTTTAATATCAATTTGGGCAATCGATACCAATGTTGCACCCAGCGCTGTCACCGTACCCATAACTACCAAGGCATTCAGTGCTACTGGCGATAGTGCTAACAATGGTTGAATCTTGTATAACATATAAGCCCCACCACCAACCACTAACGAGTTACGCATTACCGACGCTGGGTTAGGTCCTTCCATGGCCTCATCTAACCACAGGTGTAGAGGAAATTGAGCGCATTTACCCGCAGGACCTGCTATCAAAGCCAAACCTAACAAAGTTGATGTTAATGGATTTAACTCAGCAGTTTGCGCCCACTCATACAAATCGGAAAAGTTTAAACTACCTGCTAAGGTGGAAAGTGTGACTACAGCCATTAGCAGTAACAAATCTCCCACCCGCTTTGTTAAAAAAGCATCTCGCGCTGCTGTGACTACCAATGGTTGAGCATACCAAAATCCCACCAGTAAGTAAGTGGAAAGGGTGAGGACTTCTAGTAGGGCATAACTCAGGAACAAAGAATCGCTAATCGCTAAACCACTTAGTGCGGCTTCAAAAAATCCTAGCAGACCAAAAAAGCGTGCTAAAGACCAGTCTTTTTCCATGTAACCCAGGGCATAAATTTGGGCTAATAGACTTAATCCTGTAATTAAAACTATTGCCCCTATACTGACTGGGGAGAGTTCCAAGGCAAATGATAAATTGAAATCCGCAGCTTGAAACCAATTAACTACCAAGATTACTGGATCTCTCTCCCATATATCGTTAAATACAAATAAGCTATGGAAAAAAGCCAAAATCGTCGTCAACAAGTTGAAGTAAGCCGCAGGTCTTGGCCCTGTACGTTGAATTATTCCCATTCCCCACGGTAGAGTTAAAATTGCGCCTAGTAAGCTATAAAAAGGCACAAACCAACTTGTAAAATAGAGAAACTCATTCATTTAAATTTTCCTTGACCACTCAACCTTTAGTTTCTTAAACAGCCTTATAACCATCATTTGCTTAAAAAAAATTAATTTTGGTAAAATCAAGTTTTTCTTAACTATTTTGCTAATAAACTTAAATCAGCATTTTTGCTTTAGCCTCCGTTATTAAATGGCAGTTAAATATAACTTTACCTATTTAGATGCACTTATATGTATTCATAAATATTCTGGCTGTAAATTTCTATTGCTACTCTGAACAAATAATTTTATAGGATATATTTAAAAAATTTATATATCTTTTTAATTAATCTATGTACAGATAACAAAACATGAAAAAAAACCGAGACAGTATAATGTACAGAATCTGAATGCCCTGAAACAATAGGATTAACCTTGGTTATGAATGTTATTTTCTAAATGTAATAAAGAAATTATAAAGCATAAGCGTCCCCTCTAGGAATACGTGAATTTTGATCTTATTAAAGGAAAATATTAATTTTTGTTAAGTTTTCTAAAACTTTTTTATTACAAACTATTATAGTAATTTGTGTTGCCAGGGATGCCAAGGTTTCCTATGCTTAATTTTAGAAGTGTTTTCTTCGCTCAAGATCAGCATCCCCGTCAAAAATTTCAAACCATAGTACAGATTGAATTAATTTTTTAGGAGTTCTGCGATGCCAATTGCAGTTGGAATGATTGAAACGAAAGGCTTTCCGGCAGTAGTAGAAGCTGCTGATGCAATGGTGAAAGCAGCCCGTGTCACCTTGGTAGGATATGAAAAAATCGGTAGCGCTCGTGTTACCGTGATTGTGCGGGGCGACGTTTCTGAGGTACAAGCTTCAGTTGCCGCTGGAGTTGAAGCAGCCAGAAGAGTCAACGGTGGTGAAGTGTTATCCACTCACATCATCGCTCGTCCCCACGAAAACCTAGAATACGTTTTACCAATTCGGTATACAGAAGCTGTAGAACAGTTCCGTACTTAACAGACTGTTTAAACAAAGTGATTAACGGGGTTGCTTGCTTGAGGGAAAATATTTTTCAGGCTTGAAGGCGAACAGAGTGGCACAAGCCATAAACTTGATTTAAGGATTAAAACTAATGTCAATTGCAGTGGGAATGGTTGAAACGCTGGGCTTTCCAGCAGTAGTAGAAGCTGCTGATGCGATGGTGAAAGCCGCTCGCGTTACCCTAGTAGGATACGAAAAAATCGGTAGCGGTCGGGTGACAGTTATCGTTAGGGGCGACGTTTCTGAAGTACAAGCTTCAGTAGCAGCAGGGATTGAAAATGTCAAGCGAGTTAATGGTGGACAAGTGCTATCCACTCATATCATTGCTCGTCCTCACGAAAACTTGGAATACGTCCTGCCAATTCGTTATACCGAAGATGTAGAACAATTCCGGGAAGGTGTAAACGCAATTCGTCCTTTTGGTAGAAGACCGTAATTTATAATGCAAATTGCCAAAGTTCGTGGCACAGTAGTCAGCACGCAAAAAGATCCCAGTCTTCGAGGTGTGAAACTACTGTTGTTGCAGTTAGTAGATGAAGACGGAAACTTCCTGCCAGAATACGAGGTAGCAGCCGATAGTGTGGGAGCAGGAGTGGAAGAGTGGGTACTGTTCAGTCGTAACGGTGCCGCGCGTCAAGTTCTAGGCAATGAACAACGTCCGTTAGATGCAGCAGTAGTGGCGATAATAGACACGATTCATGTTGAAGATCGCCTCATCTACAGCAAAAAAGAACAATATAGATAGTCAGATTAAGAGGTGACAGGTGATAGGTGACAGGTGACAGGAAAGAGTTGACGGTAAGAGACAACTAACAACTGACCACCAACAACTAACTACTGACAACTGAATAACTGAGAAAAAGCTTAATTCAGGAGGAATGTCTCAATGGTAGTCCGCAGCACGGCGGCCCCCCCAACCCCGTGGTCAAGGAGTTTAGCTGAACCCAAAATCCATGAAACTGCATTTGTACACTCTTCTGCCAACATTATTGGGGATGTATTGATAGGTGCAAATGTCATTATTGCTCCAGGGACTTCAATTAGAGCAGATGAAGGTACACCTTTTTATATTGGTGAAAACACTAATATTCAAGATGGTGTGGTCATTCATGGCTTGGAGCAAGGTCGAGTAATTGGTGATGATCAACAAGAATACTCGGTCTGGGTTGGTGAAGATGCTTCTATTACCCACATGGCTCTAATTCATGGGCCAGCTTATGTAGGGGATCACTCCTTTATTGGCTTTCGCTCTACGGTATTTAATGCCAAGGTGGGTGCAGGTTGCATTGTGATGATGCACGCTTTGATTCAAGATGTAGAAATCCCCCCAGGTAAATATGTCCCTTCAGGAGCGATAATTACTACCCAGCAGCAAGCTGACCGATTACCAGATGTACAAGCTCAAGATCAGCAGTTTGCTCATCATGTAGTCGGCATTAATCAGGCATTGCGGACTGGTTATCGCTGTGCTGCGGATAGCAAGTGTATTGCACCCATTCGGGATGAACTTAATCTTTCTGGGGCTAAATCTTATACAAGTATTGTTGTTGAAGAATTGGAAAGGAGTAGTGAAGTGGCGAGCAATAGCTTGGGTGCAGAAACGGTAGATCAGTTGCGCTATTTACTAGAGCAAGGGTATAAAATAGGTACAGAACACGTTGATCAAAGACGGTTCCGCACAGGTTCTTGGCAAAGCTGTCAGCCAATTGAAACCAGGTCTTTAGGAGCAGCGATCGCAGCTTTAGAAAGTTGTCTGGTAGACCACAGTGGCGAGTATGTCCGTCTGTTTGGTATTGACAATGATAGACGAAGAGTATTAGAAACCATCATCCAACGTCCAGATGGAGTGGTTGCAAGTACATCCACCTTTAAACCATCTGTTGCTTCCAGCAATGGCAGCTACAACGGCAATGGTAACGGCAATGGTAGCAGTAAACTCAGCGCCGAAACAGTAGACCAAATCCGTCAACTTTTAGCAGGCGGTTACAAAATCGGTACAGAACACGTAGATGAGCGCCGGTTCCGCACAGGTTCTTGGAACAGCTGTAAGCCAATTGAAACAACTTCTGCAAAAGAAGTGGTTTCCGCGTTAGAAGAGTGTATAGACAACCATCAAGGCGAGTATGTGCGTTTAATTGGTATTGACTCCAAAGCTAAACGTCGGGTACTAGAAAGCATTATCCAACGTCCTCATGGTCAAGTAGCTGCATCTGCTAGTACAAAATCATTTGCTGGTTCCACTGCTGCTACTGCCACTGCAACAGTTACCAGCACTCGGTTGAGCGCAGAAGTAGTAGATCAACTGCGGCAATTATTGGCTAGTGGATTTAAAATTAGCCTGGAACACGTTGATCAAAGACGTTTCCGAACAGGGACTTGGGCTAGTTGCGGTCAAATTCAGGCTACATCTGAACGAGATGCGATCGCTGCTTTGGAGGCACATCTTTCTGAATACCCAGGAGAATACGTACGCTTAATTGGTATTGATGCCACAGCCAAGCGCCGGGTATTGGAAGCAATTATCCAACGTCCATAAGAATTAGGGAACAGGTGACAGGTAACACAATTTTGGATTTTAGATTTTAGATTTTAGATTGACCCCAGCAGTCAAGTCGGGGCTTCTGTACGAGACACTATCGCGTTTAGACCTGTTTGGATTTTGAATCTTCAATCCAAAATTCAAAATTTAAAATCTAAAATTCGGTGATTCTTAGCAGTCAAGTCGGGGCTTCTGTACGAGACACTATCGCGTTTAGACCTGTTTGGATTTTGAATCTTCAATCCAAAATTCAAAATTTAAAATCTAAAATTCGGTGATTCTTAATTTTCTCCCCACCTCCCCACCTCAAAATTATTCTCAATACCCATTTTTCCGGCTTCCAAGGTGACAAATTCCATGTCTGTGCCGCTGCTACGCCTGGGCAACAGTTTTGATTCTCACATTAGTGGTGAGGTGAATATTCATCCCAGTGCGGTAATTGCACCAGGGGTAATCATTCAAGCATCTGCCAACAGCAAAATAATTATCGGACCTGGTGTCTGTATTGGCATGGGGTCAATTCTCCAAGTCAATGAAGGTATTCTAGAACTAGAAGCAGGTGTTAACCTGGGAGCCGGGTTTTTGATGGTTGGTGAAGGCACAATAGGCACTAATGCTTGTATCGGTGCAGCAACAACAGTATTTAACTGTTCTGTCGCATCGGGAGAAGTAGTTCCACCAGGTTCCCTTTTGGGAGACACCAGTCGTAGTGAAGAAATTCCACAGATTGAACCATCCACGAATAACTCTACTTCCACAAAAGTTCAAGAAGAAAAGCTAGAAGAAAAAGTAGTTTCTTCAACCCATTTCTCAGCCTCAGCCTTTGTGGAATTTCAACAGCAGTCTAATTCTGTTTCTCAGCCTTCTCCAACTCCTAAAAGTCAATCTCCACCAGTGGAGGAACAGACTCAGGTGGCTAACTCTAACCAAGAAGAATCTGCCGAAATTACTAATCCAGAATCAGTACCCAGCCAAGCTGAAACCGAATCCCATAATACTTTTGGGACTCAAATTTATGGGCAAGGTAGCATCAATAGACTGTTGATCACATTGTTTCCCCATAGGCAATCCTTGAACGACAAACACTCTGACAATTCCTCATAGTAAGTGTTAATTGTTAAGTGGAGAGTTTTGTGAGTATCCTGGAGAATTCATGATGGAAACATCTAATCAACGATCTCTTAGCACTGTTCAGCCAGCACGTCGTCGTCACCGAGACAACTTCAAGGATACGGCCTTGGGTTTAGTATCTACTCTTAGCTTTCCAGCAATAGTGGGAACAGCTGACATGATGTTGAAATCGGCTGGAGTTCACTTAGTAGGTTATGAAAAAATCGGTAGTGGTCACTGTACGGCAATTATTCGAGGTGGTATTGCTGATGTGCGCTTGGCTGTAGAAGCGGGTGTACACACGGCTGAACAGTTTGGTCAGTTGGTTTCCAGTTTGGTGATTCCCAGACCTTATCCTAACCTCGACATTGTGTTGCCAATTACCAACCGCATCAGTAAATTGATGGAGGAAGGCAGTTACAGCCGATTGAGTAATCAAGCAATTGGTTTAGTGGAAACGCGAGGTTTTCCAGCAATGGTAGGCGCTTGTGATGCCATGCTTAAATCGGCTGATGTACATTTGGCAGCATATGAAAAAATTGGTGCGGGTTTGTGTACAGCCATAATTCGTGGCTCTGTAGCTAATGTTGCCGTAGCAGTAGAAGCAGGGATGTTTGAAGCAGAACGCATAGGAGAATTGAGTGCGGTAATGGTGATTCCTCGTCCGTTGGATGAAATGGAGTTAACCTTGCCGGTGGCTAATTGCTGGATAGAAGAACGTGAGCCTTTAAATATACCTTTGAATATCAGGGATAAAATTGTAGATGCAGAAGCTGTGGAGTTGCCAGATTTAGCTAGATTGCCTGTAAAAATTAAGGAAGAGTTATGGAATGATGAATGATGAATTATAAATAATAAATTATTCAATATTCAACATTCATCTTGAGTTGGAAGGCATTTTATGCTTTGCTTATTTCTTGATGATAACTTCTTAACTCGATAAGTCCAATACCGTACTTCTGATAGCGAAGATAGATTTTTATCTATATTAAACCTCATAAATTTGTATGATTTAGAGGGAACTCTTAACGGGAAACTCTTAACAGAACAAAACTCATGTTTAAAAACATGAGATTGAAATAATGACATTGTTTTTTCGTGCTACCCATCTTGTAAAAACATCTTTTTTTTGACTGAGCTTTAAACTCAGCAACTAAAGTTTCTTATCTGTTAAGAGTTCCCTGTTAAGAGTTTCCTGTTCCCTTTTTCTGTAACATTACATCAGGGGGTAGTGTTCAGTGATACTGGATTTATGTCTAAGAATTGCTATTAGAGGAGAATCACCTTGAACCAAGCGACGCTGCACCAGTTGAAGGTGTTCGAGGCTGCGGCACGGCACGGTAGCTTTACTCGTGCTGCTGAGGAATTATTTCTCACCCAACCTACCGTATCGATGCAAATCAAGCAGCTAACAAAATCGGTAGGATTGCCATTATTTGAGCAGGTGGGAAAACGCTTATTTTTGACGGAAGCTGGAAGGGAATTATTTACTACTTGTCGTCAGATTTTTGAGACCATAGCTCAATTTGAAATGACGGTGGCAGATTTAAAAGGATTAAAACAAGGGCAATTGCGGTTAGCTGTGATTACAACAGCGAAATATATTATCCCGCGTTTGTTGGGTCCATTTTGCCAATTATATCCAGGAATTGATATCTCCCTACAAGTCACTAATCATGAACGGATTTTAGAGCGGATGGTCAATAACCTGGATGACTTATATATTATGAGCCAGGTTCCAGATCATTTAGATGTCAATGTCAAGGCATTTTTAGAAAATCCTTTGGTAGTTTTTGCACCTGTAAATCATCCTTTAGCACAGGAAAAAAATATCCCCATAGAAAAATTGGTAGATCAACCATTTATCATGCGCGAACCTGGTTCAGGTACACGCCGTGCTGTGCAATCTCTCTTTGATGAACATGGAATCAAGGTGAAGGTGAAACTGGAATTGGGGAGTAATGAAGCAATTAAACAAGCAATAGCTGGGGGTTTAGGAATTTCGGTTTTATCTCGTCATACTTTATTGACAGATAGTTCTGAGTTCAGCATTTTGGATGTGCAGCACTTTCCCATGAAGCGTACTTGGTATATGGTTTACCCATCTGGTAAGCAGTTATCGATTGTGGCTCGTACTTATTATGAGTATCTACTAGAAGCGGCTAAGAAGATTGTGGTGCAAGAAGTAATTACTTCAGTTCCAGAATAAATTTTACATTCACCACCTGATAACCCTTGACGCTGAAACCGGAAACCATTGACAATTAACCAACAGAACCAGTTAACAGCAAATAGATTACTGGTTGATAAATATGGGGAAAACTGGCAATGGTGAATCCGGAAATATTATCTTGGCGCAAAACGGTAGAAAACCAGATTGTTGCTGTTACTGTCTATGGTGAAAAAGCTCTAGTCACAAGACGAGGTGTCATATCCTTAACGGGAGCAGAACGGGAGTTATTAATTACACCATTACCTGTAACTCTAGAAACTGAGTCCCTGAGGGTAAGCGGTACTGGTACGGTAGGGGTGCGGTTGCTGGGAGTCAGTAGCGATCGCATTTATACTACTGAACCTGTGGCGGACAGAGTGGCACAGTTAACCAAACAAATTCAGCAACTAGAAGCAGAAAAACGCCATTTACAAGCTCAAATAGATGCTTTGTCGTTGCAATCTAGTTTTATTACAGGCTTGGGTGAAAAGACAGAAGAACCCTTTGCTCAAAGCCTGTCACGGAAAAATCTCAGTTTGAGTGAAACTTTGGATTTCCTCAACTTTATTGGTAGTCAGTATAGCGAATATGCGATCGCTTCCGGGGAATGCAAAACCCAACAGCAAGAATTAGAAAAGCAATTACAACCACTCCGCACCGCATTGCAAAAAATCCAAACACCCCACCCTAAAGAAAGCTTGAGTGTAATTGTCGGTGTGGAAGTTGCGGGGGAAGGTGAGTTTGAGCTAGAGATGTCTTATTTGGTGAATCGTGCTAACTGGAAGCCGCTTTATGACTTGCGGGTTGATAGTAGCAGCAATATCTTATATCTGAGCTACTTAGCAGAAGTTACCCAAACTACAGGAGAAGATTGGCTTGGTGTTGCGCTGACTTTTTCTACCGCCAAACCGGGATTAGGTACAATCCCACCCAAGCTGAAGCCTTGGTATATTGATACACCACGTACACGCGCAGATGATGCTCTGACTATGCAGCGTTCAATGTCTCCTCCACCTGCTATGGCTGTGCTGATGCCTCCTCCTCATAATGCGCCAAAGGCGGCAAAAAAGGAAGACGAGGAAAATTTTATCATTGCTGAAACAGTTGTCACGGAAGTATCTAAACAAGGCAGCGTAGTTACTTTTAAACTAAATAGTGGTGGTAATATTCCCAGTGATGGCGCACCTCATAAAACCACAATTTTTCAAGATGATTATCCTTGTCAATTCAATTATGTAGGAATGCCACGTTTAGTTAGTTTTGCTTATTTACAAGCTAATGTGAACAATAGTCCTGATGGTGCAACTTTATTACCAGGAAAAGCAAATATTTTTCGGGACAGTATCTTTGTCGGTGCAACTCAATTAGAACATATTGCTCCAGGACAGGAATTTAAAATTAATTTGGGTATAGATGAAGGTTTAAAAATTGAACGTGATTTAGTTGAACGTCAGGTAGATAAGAAACTGATGAGTAGTCAACGCCGAGTTACCTATGCTTATCGGGTGGTAATTACTAATTTATTAAATCAAGAAGCAAGTTTAAAATTAACTGAACAATTACCAGTTAGTCGCAATGAGCAAATTAAGGTGCGTCTTTCTCGTTCTCAGCCACAAATTCAATTAAGTGAAATCGGAATTTTGGAGTGGGATATTGTGTTGGCAGCAAAGGAACAACAGGAGGTATATTATCAGTTTAGTGTTGAGCATCCACCAGAATTAACAGTGTTGGGATTGGATATTTAATTATTCAATGATCATATTTTTTAGCCATTGGCGAAATTTTCTCAGAGTAGGACTTCTGCCGATAGTTCGACTTTGTTCAACAAACTGAGGAATTATTTCCTTAATTGGTAATTTAGGAAAATTAGGGCTAATTTCTGATTCTATATATTGACCATTTTCAAAAATATTTATCTGTAATTTATCATTTTCATATCGCCATATTTCGGGAACTGCTAATGCTAGGTAAGCATTTAACTGAGTTTTCGATGTGACATCAATTTCTATTACTAAATCAGGTGGTGGATCAATTGTTAAATCTATTTTTTCTTTACCAATCATCCGCGCATGATTTTGAATATAAAACGAGTCATCAGGTTCTATACCACTATCCATATCTTCACGTTTAAAAGTAGTTGAACCAAAAGATTCACAATCAATTTCTAATTCTTCTAGGATAATTTTAACTAAATCTCCAATGATAACTTTGGCTACTTCATGCTTTGGTAATGGCATCCTGATTTCTAAATTTCCCTGACTGTAAGCTAATTTGCTGGTACGATGATCGCCTAATTCTGTTAATATTTCTTCAAATTCTTGCCAAGTGATGTTGTGTAATATTATTCTATGTCCTGGGGGTACAGTTAATTGTCTAAGTTGTAATGTTACCATTATTCATTATTAGGCTATTTGTACTTATTTTAGCAATATAATTAGGTTTCATACCAAGATGCAATAACTGTGAGCCTTATATGTAAATTTGGTAATTCCTGTATAAAATATAAGGAAGTCTAATTTGATACTTAAATTATGTTAAACTTTAATGTAATGTTTCACTTCTAATATTCTAACCTAATGCTGAAACCATGTCCTTACCGAAAGTCTCACCAAGGAAAACTAGAATGTGAGATAGCTGAAATTCGAGGAAAAGAATATACACCATTAACTTCTGTAGATATCTGTAATGAATGCCCAATTCCTGAAATTATTCAACGAGTAAATTGTAAAAATTTCATTCCAATCAAGTTACATTTATTTATTACTACATCTACTTTTGAAGGAGACCCACAACAAGAAATTTGTGATTCTTTCTGGAACTCTAACTGTCAGAAAATTTCTTTTGAAAATAAAGAGGATTTGCAAGAAGATATTCATATCACTATACCTGAAAAGCGAAACCCTCGAATTAAAGCTCGTATTGGTGCATTATTAGCACTCGTTGGTGTAATAGGTGGGACTGTAGCTACAACTGTAGACTTTAGTAATAATGTTTTGGAACTATCTAATAAATTAGGATTTCCAATTGAACACATTCAGCCTTAACTGTGGGTTACTCTATTATTTTATCATTTCCCTTCTTTATTTTGCGTCTTCGTATGGTACAAAAAACAGAAGTAGAACCTAATCTTGTGGCCAACGATTTTTTTTGGGTTGATTAATATTTTCTGGTTGATATTGCCATTTGAGCAAGTGCATGACAATTAACCTTAGATAGCTCCGCAAAGCTTTCTTTTCACTCCGTCCCAAAGTTGCAAGTTCCTCGATTAAATTGTCAATATCTACAGATTCAAACTGATGCTCTTGTAATTTATCTATTGTAGTTTCAAGCCACAGACCATAATCTAGCTCATATAATGTTGCTTGAGTTTGTATTTTCATGACTTTTTTATGCTTGACAGTATAGCCTTTTCGAGACTTTGAGCTTATTCTACAATCATAATTTCATCCCAAATAATGATTAACACAATACTCCATTAACGAATAACACACACATCTAAAGTCAGACCAAGGTTAGCCCAAATGCGATCAGTAGTCAAAACTGGAATTCCAAGCCTTAAACCCACACTCAAACAAGCTCTATCCCCAAGAGAAAGCCCATATTGACGGGTTTGTTGCCAAAGTTCTCCCGCCAGCAACCCATCCTCTGGCATAAATGGCTCTATTTTCATTCCTAAAGCCTCAAGATCATTACGCATCTCATCAACAAGCACACCAGATGCTATTACCTTTTGTACCACTTCAGCCCAATTCACACTGGAAATAACTGACTCCGCTAATACCGCGTCAACTGCTTCATTACCAGGCTCATCCTGCAAATAGGCCAGCAAAGCGGAAGCATCAAGAACTGCTTTCATGCAGTTTCCTCACGGTTGGCTTCTTCGCGGCGTTCAGCTACTAACTCATCAGCAAGGCTGATATCCTTTGGTAACTGGGAAAAACGAGCTTTGAGTCTACGCTTAATAGTTTCTTGCTTTTCGAGAATCAACCGGCCTTCTTCAAGATGTGCAATTAGGACATCACCAGGTTCAAAGCCAAGTGATTTCCTTAAAGATGCAGGAATTACTAATCGACCTTGGGAACTTAAATGTACTTCAACAAACATATTAGGCATACAACTTATTTTTGTGCCACATTTTTATTATATATGCCACAAAATTTTAGCCACTAGAGATACTAAGAAATAGTATAAAATTTAGTAGTGCGTTCGTAGATATTTCTCAATCCTGTGTTCAACAAAGCTTTTTAGCTGATTAATATTGAGTATTTTCATAGTTTCTCTACTCAATTAACAAGAAAATTTTGAATAGATGTTTTATGTTTAATTAAATTGATTTTTTTATTACTGAAACACTTAGCACCATGACTCTTATCCAAGATATTCCCATCCCAGAAGATGTTATATTCCCTCCAGGGGATTTATATAGTGACGAACCACCTTTGGAAACTGACTTACATCGACTACAAATGACGCTGCTCATTCAATGTCTTGAATGGTTGTGGCAAAATAGAAATGATTTCTATGCGTCGGGGAATGTTACTGTTTACTACAGTCCGCGCCAGCTTAAATCTGAGCATTTCCGGGGTCCAGATTTTTTTGTAGTTTTGGGAACTGAACGTAAACCCCGCAAAAGTTGGGTTGTTTGGGAAGAAGATGGGAAGTATCCTCATGTAATTGTGGAATTGCTCTCAGATTCTACAGCTAAAACTGATAAGGGTTTGAAAAAACAAATTTACCAAGATATTTTTCGGACACCGGAATACTTCTGGTTTGATCCTCACAATTTAGAGTTTGCTGGCTTTGTTCTCCTCGCTGGGAAGTATCAACCAATAGAACCTAATAGTCAAGGTTGGTTATGGAGTCAGCAGTTAGATTTATTTTTGGGGGTTGATCAAAACAAATTACGCTTTTTCACGCCTGAAGGAGAATTAGTTCCCACACCTGAAGAAGTAGCAAAACAGCAATTTGCAAGGGCTGAACAGGAAAAACAACGGGCTGAACAGGAAAGACAATGCAGCGATCGCTTGGCGGCGAAGCTGCGAGAATTAGGTATTGATCCAAATACTATTTAACTAAGAATCTTCGGGAAATACCCATTTTGGCGGTTCTGTCATTTTTTTCCGCAATCTTTCTTCAGCCATCTCTAGCATTTGATCCAAAGAAGTTTCTTCAATAAACTTGGAAGTTGCTTCTTTAAACTCAGTATTAGGACATTTATCGCCTAAAACGCAACCGTTAACGCAAGCTTCAGCGCAGTTAATTGTTTGTTCCACAGTAAACTCCTCTTTAAAGTAAGGCTTTATTACCCTTTAGATAAATATTACTATTAACTTTGTAGGTCAGTTATCACTGTCACCTGTCACTTGAACTCCCATGTCGGAATTATTAGCTCATACTGGAACGATCGCTGCTATAGCTACTGCTGTTGTCCCTCAACAAGGTAGTGTGGGGATTGTGCGGGTTTCTGGTGATCATGCAATAGCGATCGCACAAACTCTATTTTCTGCACCTGGAAAACAAGTTTGGTCAAGTCATCGCATTCTCTATGGTTACATCCGTCAACCCCAAACTAAGCAAATTGTTGATGAAGCTTTGTTGTTGATTATGAAAGCACCTCGTTCTTTTACCCGTGAAGATGTGGTGGAATTTCATTGTCACGGGGGAATTATGGCTGTACAACAAGTATTGCAACTATGTTTAGAAAATGGTGCGAGATTAGCACAACCGGGGGAATTTACATTAAGAGCGTTTTTAAATGGACGTTTAGATTTAACCCAAGCTGAAAGTATCGCAGATTTAGTTGGTGCGAAATCTCCCCAAGCAGCGCAAACAGCTTTAGCTGGGTTACAGGGTAAATTAGCTCATCCGATTCGTCAGTTACGCGCTCAATGTTTGGATATTTTGGCGGAAATTGAAGCACGGATTGATTTTGAGGAAGATTTACCACCTTTAGATGAGCAAAGAATTATTTCCGAGATTGATCAAGTTACGTTGGAAATTACCAAGTTATTAGCCACAAAAGATAAAGGTGAATTATTGCGAACTGGTTTAAAAGTAGCGATTGTTGGTCGTCCCAATGTGGGAAAATCGAGTTTATTGAATGCGTGGAGTCAGAGCGATCGCGCTATTGTCACAGATTTACCCGGTACAACCCGCGATGTAGTTGAATCTCAGCTAGTTGTCGGGGGAATACCTGTTCAGGTTTTAGACACAGCAGGGATTCGGGAAACAGTAGATCAGGTGGAGAAAATTGGGGTAGAGCGATCGCGTCGTGCTGCGAGTGCTGCTGATTTAGTATTATTGACTATTGACGCTTCCGCAGGTTGGACAGATGCAGATCAAGAAATTTATGAACAAGTAAAACACCGTCCGGTGATTTTGGTGATTAATAAAATTGACCTTTTAGAAACATCTTCACAAATTACACAGAAATCACTGAATAAACGAACCACAGAGACACAGAGGACACAGAGAAGTAGAGATGGGGAAGGTGTTTTTTATGATGAGGTTTTTAGGGAAGAAGATGATCAATTTATTAGGAAGGTTGTGAAAACGGCGGCAGCACAAAATCAAGGAATTGATGGTTTAGAAACTGCGATTTTAGAAATAGTCCAAGCGGGAAAAGTGCAAGCTGCTGATATGGATTTAGCAATTAATCAAAGACAAGCCGCAGCTTTAACAAAAGCGAAGATTGATTTGGAACAAGTGCAGAAAACAATTATCGAACAGTTACCTTTAGATTTTTGGACAATTGATTTAAGGGGAGCGATTTATGCGTTGGGAGAAATTACCGGAGAAGAGGTGACGGAATCAGTTTTAGATCGGATTTTTAGTAGGTTTTGTATTGGGAAATAAACTGACATTTTGCACCAATTCCGAACGACTAGAAGTCGCGGCTATAAAAACTAAGTCCACCTCCGTGGACTAATATAAAATCAATGTTTTCGAGCCTTGGAGACAGGCTTTGTTTGTGTAGCCTCGATTTCAATCGTTAGGCGCAAGATAGTTGAGGCTGGTAATAGGTAATTTGTGATCAAATTCCAGTCTTACAGGACTTACGCAACTGGCATATTGGTAGGGTGCGTCAGACCTGACATATCCTGTAAATAAACAGATACTTGATATCTGACGCACCATAAAATAGATGTTTGGTGTGACACTTGCGTAAGTCCTATCTTAATCCTGTAAATCCTTTAATCCTGGAAATCCTGTATCCCTTACGGGAGGCTTATGACTCCTGCGTTGTCACGCAAGCTATAACCATTTCTGACAATTAAACCTTATCCTTAACAGGTGTAGCAATACCACGCTTTAGCAAACCCGCTTCTAGTTCCTGAATAAATCGCAAATCTTCAACCAATAAAGGTTTATCATCTCTCAACAATGGTGCTTTTTCTAAAAAAGTAAATGCTTGTCGAAATTGCTGCGGACTGGCTTTAATTGGTGAATCAAAATGACAAGCAATAATTTGCTCAAAATCCCAATTTGCAACTTTATCAGCCCAGTCTAATACCTGTTTTGGTGCTTGGGGAAGAATGAGAACTTGTAAAATTGGTGCGACAAAAGGGCGACCATTTCCAGACAACGCATTAAAAGACAGTTGCCAATTATTTCGCCAGCGAAAGGGAAATAAACCAAAGTAAGCTTTGGCAGAATGGTCTGGAGCTTTTTTAGCATCTTTCCATATTTCTTTCATTCCCATAATTTCTAAAGCACTGGGACGAAAATAAATTGCAAACAAAGATATTTTCTGCCATCCTTGATGACGATTTTTTTGATTATCTTCTATAATCTCTTGTCCATGTTCTCTAGCGTGAAATAATAAAGGATATGGTTCTAATTGTAATATTTCTGGTGGTTCTTCTTTTACTGAAACTATAGTATCTGTTAATAAGAGAGTGCGCGATGGTTTGTGAAATAATGCCACTTCCACAAAAGCGCCTTTTCCTAAATTTATATCTAAAATTTTATATTCAAATTCATCCCCAAAAGGATTTTGATTAATATTTTCTGGTAATTCTAAAGTCCGTTTTTGAGGAAAGCCAAGCCAACTCAGTGGTAAATTAAATGGGAAACTCCACTGGTGAGGTGCAACATAGACTACAGCTTGGGGAAATTTTCTCGCAAAAGGTCCAACAAAGATTTTATGCTCTAAACCAGAACTGGTAGGCAAAATGATATATTTAACTTCACCGTGCTTTGCTGCCAACTCTTGAACCGAACGAATACATTCTCCTGTGGGTGCGACAGGTGCATAGACTAAAAGACCACCAGCTTGCAGCTTGATGACGGTCATCCGAATTGGTACGATGGTATAGAGGATGCCTTGTAATTGGTCAAATGTCCAAATGCTATCCTTGACTATTTCTCGACGAACTGTTCGTCTTCTACCATAGGGATAAAGTGGTAGTGCAGGCCAAAAAGGCCATGACCAATCTCGCTGATTTATGCTTTCTTGGGCGTTCATTGTTGTTTAATCAAATGTGTCTTTCCCATTTCTAGCATTAGCAGGATTTTTAGTGCTATTGTCTCAAATTCTTAAAGTCTCTTGCTGTAGCCTCTAGTTTCCAGCGTCTATATAGTGTAAAAATATTCCTACCTCAATAGGCTCAAAACAAGAATTATGACTATGCATTCTAATTTGCAACGTGCGTTTGCTAACCGCAGTGTTCTGAAAGTAATTAGCGGTTTGAATAATTTCAACGCCGAAAGTGTTGCTGCTACTGTGAAAGCGGCTGAGTTGGGTGGTGCAACTTTTGTTGATATTGCTGCTGATGCAGCTTTGGTTAAATTAGCTAAAAGTTTAACAAGTTTACCAGTTTGTGTTTCAGCTGTAGAACCTGAAAAATTTGTTCAAGCGGTAGCTGCTGGTGCTGATTTGATTGAAATCGGTAATTTTGATTCTTTTTACGCTCAAGGTCGTAGATTTGAAGCTGAGGAAGTTTTAGACCTAACTCGCCAAACCCGCGCCTTGTTACCCGAAATTACCCTGTCTGTAACTGTTCCTCATATCCTGGAATTGGATCAACAGGTACAACTGGCTGAGGAATTGGTGAAAGCTGGTGCTGATATCATCCAAACTGAAGGTGGTACTAGCAGCAAACCCGCTCACGGTGGTACTTTGGGATTACTTGAAAAAGCTGCTCCTACTTTGGCGGCGGCTTATGAAATTTCCCGCGTGGTTTCTGTGCCTGTATTGTGTGCTTCTGGCATTTCTAATGTGACTGCACCTCTAGCGATCGCATCTGGTGCGGCAGGTGTTGGTGTCGGTTCTGCTATCAACCAACTCAATAGCGAAATCGCCATGATTGCTGCTGTCCGTAGCTTGGTGGAAGCTTTGGCAACTGCAAATATTCGCACATTTGCATAGATTCCTATAGGGAATGGGGATTGATTTTTGGATTTTGGATTGTATGTAACCAACTGTCATCCATAATCTAAAATTTTCTTCCCCAGTCCTATATTTTCTAGTTCAGCTGCTGAAACACAAAAAAGGGAGCATCCCAATTTTGAAAAAATAATTTTCTGCTGTTAGATAAAAATAAACTTACACATTTGGGATGTTCCCACAAAAAACGCACATAACCGCAGATAAACTTCTTGCCAAGAGTAAATTTGTACTATTTATTCTGGTTAGATAAATTTACTCCTAAAATTGTTATAGCAAGAGCGCTTTTTTTGGTGAAGTTTTGTATCTTTTGCAGGACAGAATTTTTGAAACAACTATAAATTAAGGGTTTGAGGATGACAATTTATGAAGAACACAAAATTGGTTATAAAAATCCCAATTTTGAAATTTCAATGAATTATAGCAAATGCCTGAAAATATTGCAACCTCGTTGGTAAATAAAAATAATTCTCAATTAATTGTTAAGAAAAGTAAAGAACAAATAGTCGTAAGTTTTAAATATGCAAAGTAAAATTAAATTAGCATAAGTGAAAGTTATCATTATCATCCTGATTCAGACAACCATCAAACAACATCCTGTAAATCCTTAAATTATGGACATCTTGATTCAGACAACAAATTTTTAGTATATTTTTAGTAACTATAAAAGATTTGGTGCAACTATGATGTTATGGCCGTGGACAGGGTGGTTAGGACATCAATTGATAATGAAACTCTCACTAAAAAAGGGTTTTACTCCTGACTCCTGCTATATTTAAAAGCTGCTTATAGTCTGATTTAATTTTTGTGTATAAAATTTTCAGGACTTACGCAACTGGCACATTGGTAGGGTGCGTCAGATATCAATAATCTAGTTATTTGCAGGATTTATGCAGTCTGACGCACCCTACAACAGATTTTGAGTGTAACACTTGCGTAAGTCCTAATTTTATAGAAATCAGATAATGGTGCGTTACAGATTCATCCTAACGCACCCTATAATACTTGCTCTTAACTGTCACCTGTCACCTGTCACCTCTTCTAGCTTAAACAATCCTTCAAAGCATAAATCACCTGATCTTGCTGTTCTTGTCTCAGTTCTGGGAACATGGGCAGAGATATGACTTCATGACAAGCTTGCTCAGATACTGGCAATTGTCTGGGTTGATAGCCTAGATTTTCATAAACTGGCTGTAAATGTAAAGGACGAGGATAGTAAAGCATGGAACTCACGCCTTTATCTTGTAATTGACTCCGTACCCAGTCCCGATATTTAGCACTTGCACCATTTCTACCTTCACCAGAAATACGAATGGTGTATTGATTCCAGACACCTACTCCTCCTAGTAATTCTTGGGGTGCGACGATACCGGGAATTTGACTGAGGAATTGATAATAATAAGCTGCGATTTGTTGTCGTTGTTTGTTCCAAGTATCTAAATAGCGCAGTTTGATTTGCAAAATTACAGCTTGGATAGAGTCTAATCGGCTATTAACACCGATTTCTTCGTGAATATATCTTTCTTTACTGCCATGTTCCCGTAATACTCTCAACTTGGCTGCGATCGCACTATCATTAGTTGTAATTGCGCCACCATCACCACAACCACCCAGATTCTTGGTTGGGTAGAAACTAAAACAGCCAATGTGTCCAATGCTGCCAACTTTTTGCTCATCCCAAGTTGCACCTGTGGCTTGAGCGCAATCTTCAATTACTGGTAAATTGTGAGTTTGTGCGATCGCCATTAATCCTGTCATATCCACAGGTAGTCCGAACAAGTGAACCGGCATAATAGCCTTGGTTTTAGGTGTAATTGCGGCTGCAACTTGTTCTACATCTAAATTAAACGTAGTTGCATCAATATCCACAAACACCGGCTTTGCACCCACAGCACTGATGACTTCCGTCGTCGCAAAGAAGGTGAAAGGTGTGGTAATAACTTCATCACCTGCGCCAATTTCTAGAACCCGTAGCGCCAGATAAAGCGCGTCAGTACCAGAATTACAAGCTACACATTCACTAACTCCATGATAAGCAGCAAACTGGCGCTCAAAGCCTTCAACAACTGGACCACCAATATAACGCCCAGAAGTTAGAACTTCTAAAACAGCAGTACTCACTTCTGCCTCAATGGTGGCATATTGCTGCTTGATATCAAAGGCAGGGATGGAATTTACACTTTGGATCATAAGTTTTTATTTTAATGCAGATACAAAAGATACACTTTTACGGGCGCTGTTAGCTAATTAAATTTTTCCCAAAAGTCTGAAAAGCGCGATCGCTGAAAATACTCATTTGTTCAGGGTTTTTACGGAATATACCGGAAGATAAGTGATATAACCTCTCAAATTTGTTCAATACAGGACTTACGCAAGAACTCTCTAAAACCCTTCTTCCTTCGTGTCCTTTGCTTCGCAACGCTACCGCGAACGCGCCTTCGCGGTTTGTTTCTTCATGATTTTGCGTAAGTCCTGCAATATTCAAAATAACTGCTAACTGCCATGATAAATGTAGACGATTTAGAATTTTGAATAGTTCTTGTGTAGGCTGTTTTAAGCAAACAATCCCCGGAAGTAAAGAAACCATGCCGGATTTAATCAAACTGGATATTGTGGATTTAGCTTTAGCTGTCGCATTAATAGCGATCGCTATTGGTTTATCTGCCTGGGAAAAGTTAGGACTAGAGTTAAACTTAGCTTTAGCCACCGGTAGAACCATCCTCCAACTCATCGTCTTAGGATACGTTTTAGACTTCATCTTTGCTGTTAACAATGTTTGGGCTGTTTTGGGGATTTTAACAATCATGCTGACAATTACGGCGATTGTCGCACGAAATCGCATCAGCCAAAAAATTCCTCTGGTACTCCCTTTAGTCTGGGCAGCAATTTTCGCCAGTACAGCCTTAGCATTGCTTTACACCAACTTTTTGATTATCCAACCAGACAGATGGTACGAGCCACGTTATATCATTCCCTTAGCAGGTATTTTGCTAGGTAATGGCATGAATGCCGCAGCAGTAGCTGGAGAAAGGCTTGTAAGTGCTATTAACCAATTTCCCACAGAAATAGAAACTCATTTAAGTTTAGGTGCTACTCCCCAGCAAGCAGTAAGTCAATACCGCAAAGATGCAATTAGAGCCGCATTGCTTCCTACCTTGAATCAAATGATGCTAATAGGTATGGTAACAATACCAACTTTTACCAGTGGACAATTATTAGCTGGAGTCACAGCTTTGGATGCTGTATCTTATGAAATTGTGATTATGTTTATGGTTGTTGTCGCGAATTTGCTGACAACGGTATTAGTGACTAAAGGATTGTGTCGTCAGTTTTTTAATAATGCTATGCAATTGGTGAGGTAATAAGTACTAGGACAGAATTAATTACACAATGTCATTGCGAATGGAACGCAGTGGAATGACGCAATCGCAAGGGCTGGGATTGCTTCGCTTCGCTCGCAATGACTGTAAATATTTTTGTCCAATTACTTACCAAGTTGCGTTCAAACATCAAAAATTCCCTTGAAAATTTGATTAGATGTAAATTAGACATCGGGTATTGGGTAGACTATTGGGTAGACTAAATAATAATAAGCACGTTGTACGCATTCGTAACGTGATTTATATCAACTAGTTGTCTTTAACCTCTACCTAATCGCATGGACTCTGACAAAAAATCTCTCAGTGAACGTGACATTTGTACCAAATACATCACCCCTGCCATAGTGCAAACAGCAGGATGGGATTTACACACCCAAATCCGTGAAGAATTCACCTTTACTTCTGGGAGAGTCTATGTCCGGGGTAAATTGGTCACCAGAGGAGAAAGTAAACGCGCGGATTACATTTTGTTCTACAAACCGAATATCAAAATTGCTGTCATTGAAGCCAAAGATAATAACCACAGTGTGGGAAGTGGAATGCAGCAAGCACTTAATTATGCAGAAATGTTAGATATACCATTTGTTTATAGTTCCAACGGTGACGCATTTTTGGAACATGATAAAACTGTGACATCAGGGATAAGAGAAAGACAAATTCCTTTAGATAAATTTCCCACACCGGCGGAATTATGGCAACGTTATTGTAAATGGCGAAATATTGATGATCAATTACAGCCTATTGTGACTCAAAGTTATTATGATGATGGTAGTGGTAAGTCACCCCGTTATTATCAAGAAATTGCTATTAATAAAACTGTAGAAGCCATAGCCAAAGGTGAAAACCGGATATTATTAGTTATGGCTACAGGCACGGGTAAAACCTTCACAGCTTTTCAAATTATTTGGCGGTTATGGAAATCTAAACATAAAACCAGAATATTATTTTTAGCTGATAGAAATATTCTCATAGACCAAACTAAAACTAACGATTTTAAACCCTTTGGTTCTGCCATGACGAAAATCACTAAACGTCAGGTAGATACAGCCTATGAAATTTATTTGGCCCTTTATCAAGGTGTATCAGGAACAGAAGAATCTAAAAATATCTATAAACAATTCTCCAGAGGATTTTTTGATTTAATTGTTATTGATGAATGTCACCGGGGGAGTGCGGCTGATGATTCCGCATGGCGAGAAATTTTAGAATACTTTACTGCTGCTACTCAAATCGGTTTAACAGCTACACCCAAGGAAACTAAAGAAGTTTCTAATATAGATTATTTTGGCGAACCCATTTATATTTATTCTCTCAAACAAGGGATAGAAGATGGATTTCTAGCCCCTTATAAAGTTGTGAGAATTGACATTGATAAAGATTTAGAAGGTTGGCAACCAGCACCAGGAGAATTAGATAAATATCATCAATTAATTGAAGATAAACTTTACACCCAAAAAGATATTAATCGCACATTGGTATTAGAAAATCGGGATATTTTAGTAGCTAAAAAGATTACCGAATTTCTCAAAGCTACCAACAGATTTGATAAAACCATAGTTTTCTGTGAAGATATAGACCACGCCCAAAGAATGCGCTGTGCTTTAATTAATGAAAATAGTGATTTAGTTTCCCAAAATCGTAAATATATTATGCGAATTACGGGAGATGATGAACAAGGTAAGGCAGAATTAGATAATTTTATTTTACCAGAAAGTCCCTATCCAGTGATTGTGACAACTTCTAAATTAATGACTACAGGAATAGATGCCCAAACCTGTAAATTAATTGTTTTAGATAAAAATATTGGTTCAATGACAGAGTTTAAACAAATCATTGGCAGAGGCACAAGAATTAATGAAGAATTTGATAAAACATATTTCACAATTATAGATTTCAAAAAAGCGACTAAAAAGTTTGATGACCCAGATTTTGATGGTGAACCTGTACAAATATATGAACCAAAGACAGGGGAATCTCCTGTACCTCCTGATGATTATGATGGTAGTCCAGATAGTGGAGATAATATTGATGATTTACCTGAAAAATCAGGACAGAAGCGAGTTAAATTTGTACCTGTAGATGTGGATGTTAATATAGTTTCTGAAAGGACACTTTATCGTAGTAAAGATGGTAAATTAATCACGGAATCTATTAAAGACTATACCCGCAAAACTGTCCAACAAGAATTTACCACCTTAGATAAATTTCTGCGTCGTTGGAATGCAGCAGCACAGAAACAAGCTATTATTCAAGAATTGAATGAACAAGGAATTTTATTAGAAGCATTAGCAGAGGAAGTAGGGAAAGATTTTGATCCTTTTGATTTAATTTGTCATGTTGCTTTTGACAAACCTGCGTTAAGTCGTAAAGAACGGGCTAAAAAGGTACGTCAGCGTGATTACTTTAATAAATACAGTGAAAAAGCCCGTGCGGTTATAGATGCACTTTTAGATAAATATGCAGATGAAGGGATTGAAAATATTGAAAATATAAATGATTTAAAAGTGCAACCGTTTGATAAAATAGGTACACCTATAGAAATTGTCAATAAAATATTTGGTAATAAACAAAAGTATTTAGAAGCATTACAGGAGTTAAAAAATCAACTTTATATGGCATCATGAAATATGAATTACTGAATATATATTCTCGTTATTCTCGTTCCCATACTCTGTATGGGAATGAATTTCAGAAGGCTCTGCCTTCAGTGATACTAGAGGTAGAACCTCTTGATAAGTACTAGGACAGAATTAATTACACAATGTCATTGCGAATGGAACGCAGTGGAATGACGCAATCGCAAGGGCTGGGATTGCTTCGCTTCGCTCGCAATGACTGTAAATATTTTTGTCCAATTACTTAGCGTTCCCAGTCTCTGACTGGGAACGAGACAAATATGATTTAAACGGGCGGTTAGAAACCGCGTCTACACAGACAAAACCCACCTTCGTGGGTTTCAATCCCTTGATTTTTTATTGAGTCCGCGAAGGCGGACTTCGTTTGTGTAGCCGCGAATTCTATTCGCCTGGGCTATTATTTCACTACTACAAAAACTCTATCTTTATTAACAAATGTCAATCAGTACCACAATTAAAACTATCCAAGATATCATGCGTAAAGACGCGGGTGTAGATGGTGATGCCCAGCGTATTAGTCAATTAGTATGGATGATATTCCTGAAGATTTTTGACGACAGAGAAGCTGAATATGAATTGTTAGATGATAATTACCATTCTCCCATACCAGAGGCTTTAAGGTGGCGGAATTGGGCTACAGACTCGGAAGGAATGACGGGAGAGGGTTTACTTGATTTTGTGGATAATGTTTTATTCAAAACTCTAAAAGACGCGAATACCTATCAAGATAATAACCGCCGGGGGTTTGTGATTAGGGCGGTGTTTGAAGATGCCTATAATTATATGAAAAATGGCACTCTTATCCGTCAAGTAATTAATAAATTAAACGAAATTGATTTTAATAGTTCCCAAGATAGGCATTTATTTGGGGATATTTATGAACAAATTCTCCGTGATTTACAAAGTGCGGGTAATGCTGGAGAATATTACACTCCCCGCGCTGTAACTCAATTTATGGTGGATATGATAGACCCCAAATTGGGGGAAAGAATTTTAGACCCTGCTTGCGGTACGGGCGGATTTTTAACTTGTGCTTTGGAACATATTAAAAATAAATATGTAAAAACTTCAGAAGATAGCGAAAAACTACATAAGTTAATTAGAGGTGTGGAGAAAAAACCCCTACCTCATTTATTGTGTATGACGAATATGTTATTGCATGGTGTGGAAGTTCCGGCGATAACTCATGATAATACTTTATCTCGACCTTTGCGGGATTATAAACCCAGTGATAGGGTGAATGTGATTATTACAAATCCGCCTTTTGGTGGCATGGAAGAAGATGGAATTGAGTCTGGTTTTCCGGCTACTTTCCGCACTAGAGAAACGGCTGATTTATTTTTATTATTGATTAGTCATTTATTACAAAATGGGGGACGGGGTGGTATTGTTTTACCAGATGGGACTTTATTTGGTGAAGGTGTGAAAACCCGCATTAAAGAAAAGTTGTTAGAGGAGTGTAATTTACATACTATTGTCCGTTTACCGAATGGGGTTTTTAGTCCTTATACTGGCATTAAAACTAATTTATTATTCTTTACTAAGGGTGAACCTACTCAAGAGATTTGGTATTATGAACACCCTTATCCACCGGGGTATAAGTCCTACTCGAAAACTAAGCCGATTAGGATAGAAGAATTTGCACCGGAAAAGGCTTGGTGGGACGATAGAATAGAATCTGAATTTGCTTGGAAAGTTCCTATTCAGGTAATTAAGGATAATGGCTATAATTTAGATATTAAAAATCCGCACACGGTTGATTTTGAACATCGAGATGTGGAGGAAATGTTGGAAGAATATGCAAGTCTTTTAGATGATTTAGGTGAAACTCGCAATAGTTTAAAACGGGAATTGATGACAGCTTTAGGTGGTGAATTTGTATGAAGTTAGAAACGTTTTTTGAGCATTTTGATTTGTTGGCTGAAGCGCCTAATGGTGTGCAGAAGTTACGGGAATTGATTTTAGATTTGGCTGTAAGGGGTAAGTTAGTTCCGCAAGATGCAAATGATGAACCTGCGGCGGTTTTGTTGGAGAGAATTAAGAAAGAAAAGGAACGGTTAGTTAAGGAAGGGAAGATTAAAAAAGACAATATTTTATCACCAATTAAAGATAATGAATTGCTGTATGATTTACAAAAAAATTGGCAATGGGTAAGATTAGGTGAAATATGTTTACTATTTGGGGGATATGCCTTTAAGAGTAATTCTTATGTAAAATTATCAAATAATCAAGTTATTAGGCTTGGTAATGTTAAAAACAATCAAATAATTTTGGAACAAAGTCCAGTATATGTATCTGATGAAATAGCTGTTGAAAATGATAAATTTTTAATTCGTAAAGGAGATATATTGATAACGATGACAGGAACTAAAAATAAAAGAGACTACTGTTTTACTTCAGTTGTAAATGATAAACATATTGCTAATAAAAATTTATATTTAAATCAAAGAGTTGGTAGTTTAAGGATAAATGAAGATACTACAATTCAATTAGTTAATATTTTTCTAAAATCTTCAATAATTTTAGATTTACTATTTAGTGCAGAAACTGGAACTGCTAATCAAGGTAATATTGGGGCAGATGCTATTAGAAATTTACTTTTCCCACTCCCACCACTTGCAGAACAAAAACGCATAGTTACCAAAGTAGATGAATTAATGAAACTGTGCGACGAATTAGAAGCACGTCAAAAAAAGAAACGGGAAACCCGCATATTAATAAATAATGCAGCATTAAACAAACTCCTCACTGCTGACACACCAGAGACATTCACCAAAAATTGGCAGTGCATTTGCGATAATTTTGACATTCTCTACAGTGCGCCAGAAAATATTGGTAAATTGCGTCAAGCTATTCTCCAACTCGCTGTTATGGGTAAGCTAGTTCCGCAAGATGCAAATGATGAACCTGCGGCGGTTTTGTTGGAGAGAATTAAGAAGGAAAAGGAACAGTTAGTTAAGGAAGGGAAGATTAGTAAATCAAAGTTAGTATCTCCACTAGAAACAGATGAATTACTGTTTGAATTACCATCTGGGTGGGAGTGGGTACGTATTGATGATTTTTATGAAGTTGTAGGTGGAATTCAGAAGACTCCCAAAAGAACACCAATTTCTAACTATTTTCCTTATTTACGAGTAGCTAACGTTTATAGAGGAAGGTTAGATTTATCAGAAATTATGTACTTTGAACTTTTTGAAAATGACCTACAAAAATGGAATTTATTCCCTGGAGATTTACTTATTGTTGAGGGTAATGGCAGTGAAAACGAAATAGGTAGATGTGCTATTTGGAATGGAGAGATAAAAAATTGTGTTCATCAAAATCATTTAATTCGTTGCAGACCACTTGGACATACTGGAAGTCTTTTTACACTTCTGTTTTTAAATTCTCCTGTTGGAATAACAGAAATAAAAAAACTAGCAATTACTACTAGCGGACTTTATAGTTTAAGTGTAGGTAAAATTAGAGGTATAGTTGTACCATTACCTCCACTTGAAGAACAAAAACGCATAGTTACCAAAGTAGATAAATTAATGAAACTATGTGATGAACTAGAAAGCAAACTAACACAAACTCAAACAGAGAGCGAAAAAATCATCAACGCTGCTGTCAAACAATTATTAACGGTGTAATTGTCTGAATCAGGATGTCCAGGATTAAAGGATTTACAGGATGAAAATAGGAGTAATACCAATTTACCAAAATCTTCATACTTATGAATTAGTCGTAGGGGTTTAGCACTGCTAAACCCCTACAATTTTATATTTTAAATCTTTGCACAGCATACATCCTACTTAATATTTACTTTCTCTCATACAATATATATATATCATCCTCCCACACCAGAAACCACCATGACACAAATTACCCTTTCCGAACTCCCCCAAACCCTGCAAACTTTAATTAACCAAGCTAAAAAAACAGGTGAACCCCTGACTATCACAGAAAATGGTATTCCCTTGGCTATCATTTCTCCTATTAAGAAAAAATCCCTTCTTGAAGTCTTTGCTACCCTTGATGATATTGATGAAGACTTTCCCGATGTTGATGCAGGATTATTACCCTTAGATGATATAGAACTTTAAAATGTCTTACTCTTATTTACTCGATACTAATACATTATCGGACTTTATTAAACATCCAACAGGTAAAATATTTTCTAAAATTCAAGAAGTTGGAGAAGAAAAAATTTGTACTAGTATCATTGTTGCTTGTGAATTACGATTTGGGGCAGAAAAAAAGAACTCACTGAGATTAAAACAGCGTATTTCTCTAGCTTTCGAGATAATTCCTATATTATCATTAACACCCAACGTAGATTACAGTTACGCAGAAATTCGTACTTATTTAGAACAACAAGGAACACCCATAGGTAGTAACGACTTATTAATTGCTGCCCATGCAATAATTTTAAATCTAACCGTAATTACAAACAATGTCCGTGAATTTTCCCGTATAAGTAATTGGACAAAAATATTTACAGTCATTGCGAGCGAAGCGAAGCAATCCCAGCCCTTGCGATTGCGTCATTCCACTGCGTTCCATTCGCAATGACATTGTGTAATTAATTCTGTCCTAGTACTTACCTAATTTGAAAGTTGAAAACTGGCTAAACACGAATTAAAAAATATGCTGAGTTATTTGATAAACTGCTAAAAGTAGAGACTAAAAATCACCACATATGCTCTACATCTGCGGCCAACGCCAATTATAGCGATTCCATTCATAAATGCCTTGAATCTCATACTCAGTGCCATTAAAAAAGCGAATCAGACAACTAGTAAAGACTTCATCACCATCGCTAATTTCATCAACCTTAATCACCATACAGGGAAACCATTCCCGCTCATAGGAATCATCTTCGGGTATCCATTCCCACAGTGCATTAGAAACTTCAATGCGATCGCCTATTCTTAACTGTAGCGCTTCTTCAAAATAAGAATATTTGTCAAAATGATATGCTTCCACCCGATTCAACCACTGTAAACCATAGCGATCGCGGATAAACTGCACTTTTCCCGAATCTTGTCCCAAAAGCCAGTCGTTAAGCAGTTGCACCTTCCAAGTACGGTTTTGTTTTTCCTCTACTTTGACAAACTGTAAAAACGCTTCTAACTCCTCTGATGTCAGTTCATCCAATGGATTATCAGCATCTGATACCCTAGAAGTCGAATCTCTTTGAACTTGACCAACTAGTTGTAGTAATATTTGTTTTTGGATATCAGTGAGAGGACAGCGGGCTGCATCACAACGATTAAAAGCTGTTTGCAAGGCTGCTTCAATCTCATCTGGGTTCATAGGGCAATAGCAACTGAGGGTCTATTTTATATAAATATTACAGCGTTATTACAGCGTTAAATTCAACTCTCAAATTCCTGAGCCGTAAAATTTAGGTCAACTGATGTTAAAAGTTGCGTATAATCTTAATAAAATTACGGTGTCTTCTATGCGATCGCGCTCACTCACGCTTATCTTGATTTCTGGCGTTATCGGGTTACTTTCGTGGGTGTTTACTCCTCCGGCTGTAGCACTGACACAAATTAGACTATTTGATATTTCCTATAATGATTGTCCTCCAGAACTAGCAGAAGGTGCTGTTATTAGTAGCGGTTCAGCAGCCGCTAATTGCTTTATAGTCACTGGTAAGGCAGAAAATGGCACTTACAAAACAGTTTACGATGCAGATATCTTTGGACGTATCTATGATGCCAACAACGATTCAGTCATGCAAAACCGCACTAGATTAGGTTCTATCCCCGAAGTACCCCCAGGCATCAGTGATTTTGAGCTAAGAATTTCTGTACCTGCAAATCAGCCAACTCCATTGAAGTTGAAGCAATTTAAAGCCACTGGCTTTAGCGGACAAGTTAGGCGTTAGTAAATAAATAAAATAAGTCTGGGCTAGTTAGTCCAGACTCAAAAGTTTTTATACTAAACACGGCTGAAACATGGATTTTTGCAAGATCACGAAAAACCGAGATGTGTAAAGGTTTAGCACTGCTAAACCCCTACCTATGGAACCAAATGATTAAGCCGTTTTGAGTATAAATGTAGAATCAACTACAAATTTTCAGTTACACGATTGATTGCAATCCACTACCTAAAACTTGGAGTAGGAGAATCGCTACCATTGGAGAAAAATCCATCCCACCCAAAGGGGGAATAATTGAGCGGAACAGATTTAGATAAGGATCAGTAATTTGGCTCAAAGCCGCAAATGGTTGGTTATACCAATTGATTTGCGGGAACCAGGTTAACAAAACTCGAATAATTAGCAAAGAGCTATAAAAGGTAACGAAGGTTGCCAGTGTGTTAAATAGTAAATACATGGATTCGTTGGTTTCCTGCTAAGTGTCAAATGAGGTCTTATGATTGATTTTAATTGAACCAATGCTCTAGTACCGCTTGACGGAATTCAAAATCCAAAATTCAAAATCCAAAAACCTGGTTTAACAAGCTTTTTAATAATTTTAAATAGTTATTTGATTTCCGCCATACCGTCCTAATGTTTGGAAATCGTTGCCACATCTACCATAACTGGTGCGTTCACTATGTAACAAACATTTTTCAAGAGTCTTGGGAAAGACTGCGCTCATTTGCAGCTTGGACTGAATTGCCATTGACATTCCCTAACTGGTTACGAACATCATCAATCGTGGCATTGAGTTGGGCAATTTTATCTTCTAGCGATCGCCGTGCCGTTTCCATTTCCAAACCTTCATTGGCTGCGGCTCTCATTTGCCGTCTTTTAGCTGTGACTTTATTTCCTTCGATGGAACCATCAGAGAGTCCTATCTCCTCTTCTGCTGCCAACTGCGCGTCCCTTCGAGATGCCAGCACTGCACCCAGAATCCCACCAACTACGCCACCAACTAAAGTCCCAACAAAAAAACCACTAGCAAAACCATCTCGCTGACTCATATCTTTACCGCCTTCAAGAAACCTGCTACTTCCAAAGTATTTAAACCATTTTCTGGCTCTAGCTGCATCCTACTAGCTAATAGTTCCAAAAATGCGATCGCCTGCATCTCCCAATCCTGGTACTATGTATCCTTTGTCATTTACTATTTCATCAATAGTAGCGCTGTAAACCGTTAAGCCAGGATAAGCACTACTCAATTTTTTCAAGGCTGGTGGCGCAGCTACCACACAAACTATTCGTGTCAATGCGGGATCAACACCCCTCTGTGTCAATTCTGCCATTGCCGTCATTATAGACGCTCCTGTTGCCAACATCGGATCGGTAATTAACACCCTGGTTTCAGGGGCAAATTTTTCTGGCAATTTATTCAGATAACAAGAAACTTCTAGTGTTTCCTCGTTTCGCACTAAACCCAAATGGTAAATTGATGCTAAAGGTAGCAAAGTTTGCGCTCCTTCCAGTAAGCCTAACCCAGCCCGGAGAATCGGCACAACTGCAACAGGTACTAAAGGATCAATCAAAGTTGCTGAACAGGGAGCCAACGGACTCTCCACAGTTGTTTCTAGGGTAGGTAACCAATCTCGTGCCGCTTCATAAGTTAGCCATCTTCCTAACTCAGTAATTGCAGAACGAAATAATACTGAAGGCGTAGCCGCATCACGGGCAACTGCCAGCCAGTGCTTGATTAAAGGATGGGGTGGGACATAAACAAGCAATTGTTGCGTCATAGCCAGAAATAGGCAGCCTGTCATTATATAGGAACTGAAACATCATCATCATACTCTTTCCCGTGTGTGGCTGATCCCAAATTGGGATTGGCAATAGCCAAGTTTCTTCATACCCTACCTATCTATACCTATCTATTGAGATAATTTTTCATTAATAGTTGACATATATTCTCAATCAAGGCTACACTCTTAGAAAGTGTTCTCCTCTCTTTAAAGGATCGGCAGACGGGATTGGCCAGCAGCAGCAGGCTTTTCCCTCTTTTTTTGTCAATTCAGCATCATTAAACCAAATTTTGAGGCATTTATCTGGAATAAAATAGAAATCATGTATCATACATTAATACTATCTCCAATAGTATTGCTGATAAACTCCTAAACTAAATTTAAAAAATATGAATTACGAATTATTTGATGTTATTGTCATTGGTGCTGGTATTGGGGGTTTAGTAACAGCAACCCAGTTAGCAGCCAAAGGAGCAAAAGTCTTAGTTCTAGAAAGTTATCTGATACCTGGCGGTAGCGCTGGCTATTTTCAACGTCAAGAATACACATTTGATGTGGGCGCATCCATGATTTTTGGTTTGGGAGATAAAGGCACAACAAACCTACTTACCCGCGCCTTAGAAGCTGTAAATGTCAGCCTAGAATCAATAGCAGATCCTGTGCAGATTCATTATCATCTACCTAACGGGTTAGATATTAAAGTTGATAAAAATTATGAAAAATTTTTGCAAAATCTGATTGCTTATTTCCCTCATGAAGAAAAAGGAATTCGTGGTTTCTATGGTGAATGTCAAAAAGTCTTTAATTACCTAAATAGCTTTGAATTACTTTCCCTAGAAGAACCAGGATATCTACTGCGGGTATTTTTCCAACAACCTTTAGCTTGTCTAGGCTTGGCTAAGTATTTACCCCTAAATGTCGGAGATATTGCCAAACGCTACATTAAAGATCCGCTGTTATTGAAGTTTATTGATATCGAGTGTTATTGCTGGTCAGTAGTTCCAGCCGCAATGACACCCATGATTAATGCAGGAATGGTTTTTTCAGATAGACACTATGGAGGAGTGAAGTATCCTCAAGGTGGAGTAGGAAAAATTGCCCAAAAATTAGTTGCAGGTTTAGAAAAATATGGAGGTAAAATTCAATACCAAGCCAGAGTGACAAAAATCCTGACTGAACAGGGAAAAGCTGTAGGTGTAAAACTGGCTAATGGTAAAATTTATCATGCTAAAAAGATAGTATCTAATACTACGCGCTGGGACACCTTTGAAAAACTACTACCAGCAGATAAAATGCCAAATAATGAGAAAAATTGGCAACAAAGATACCAAAAATCCCCCAGTTTTTTAAGTTTGCATATAGGGGTAAAAGCGTCAGTTTTACCTGTCCAAACAGAGTGTCATCATATTTTGCTAGAAGATTGGGAGAAAATGGAGTTAGCGGGGGGGACTATTTTCGTTTCTATTCCCACCTTACTTGATCCAGATTTAGCGCCAAAGGGATACCACATTATCCATGCTTTTACACCACACTGGATTGCTGATTGGCAGGGACTTTCACCAAGTGAGTATGAAGAAAAGAAAGAACAAGCCGCAGGAGTAATTATTGAACGACTAGAACAGATTTTTCCCGGATTAGATGCTGGATTAGATTATTTAGAAATAGGAACACCGCTGACTCATCGTCGCTTTTTAGGCCGCACAGATGGTACTTATGGACCCATACCCAAACGTAAATTGTGGGGTTTATTGGTAATGCCTTTTAATCGTACCGCTATTCCTGGGCTGTATTGTGTGGGGGATAGCACCTTTCCTGGACAGGGTTTAAATGCGGTGGCTTTTTCTGGGTTTGCTTGCGCTCATCGCATTGCTGTTGATTTGGGTCTGTAATCAAAATATAGCAAATATTTGATTTTTGAAATATAGGTAGGGCTTACGCAAGTGTCACACCAAAAATCTATTGTAGGGTGCGTCAGACTTCATAAATCTAGTAAATAAACAGATTTTTGATATCTGACGTGGTTGGTGAGCTTTACGAATTACGAATTATTTTAACTTTACTAGCTGCCTTTGTTGCCTTTTCCCTCGCTTCTTTTTCATCAACACCTTTTGCTAAAGCCACTCCCATACGTCGATAAGGATGAGCAGAGGGTTTACCAAATAACTTAATATCTACATCTTTTTCTGCTAAAGCATCAGCCACACCAGTAAACTCAATAGAATCAGAGTTTTCGGAAGCTAAAATTACTGCACTTGCAGAAAATCCTAACTGCTCAATATTGGGAATTGGTAAACCTAAAATTGCCCGTAGATGTAATTCAAATTCATTCAAATTTTGGGAAATTAATGTCACCATACCTGTATCATGGGGTCTGGGGGAAAGTTCAGAAAAAATCACTTCATCTTGAGTGATAAAAAATTCAACTCCAAAAATTCCCGCACCTCCTAAAGCATCAGTAACTTTTTTAGCGATTTCTTGAGATGCTAATATTTTATCTTCAGAAATATTTGCTGGTTGCCAAGATTCTTGATAATCGCCTCTTTCTTGACGGTGTCCAATAGGAGAACAGAAAATTGTCGGTGCGTCCCATTGTTTAATTGTTAGTAAAGTAATCTCAATTTCAAAGTTGATAAATTCTTCGACAATTACTTTTTGACTGTCACCACGGGAATTAGAAATAGCATAATTCCAAGCTTTCTCAACTTCTGTTTGATCCTTAACCACAGATTGACCTTTTCCCGATGATGACATCACAGGTTTGACAACATTGGGAAAGCCAATTTTTTCAGAAATAGTAATTAATTCTTCTAAAGTTACCGCATAACCATATTTAGCTGTTCTAATTCCTAGTTCGTTATGTGCCAATTCCCTAATTCTATCACGATTCATTGTGTAATTAGTTGCCGCTGCTGTAGGAATAACTGTAATTTCTCTTTGCTCAAATTCCTGTAGTTTTTCAGTTCTAATAGCTTCGATTTCGGGAATAATAAAATCAGGTTGATGTTTACTGACAACAGCTTCTAAATCATCCGCATTGAGCATAGAAATAACTTCAGCACAGTCTGCAACTTGCATAGCGGGAGCATTTGCATAACGGTCAACTGCAATTACATAATTACCCAAGCGTTGAGCAGCAATTACAAATTCTTTGCCTAGTTCTCCTGAACCTAGCAGCATCAATTTTTGAGGAAGTCTGAGTGAGTGTTTCATGAATTTGTCTGTGAGATTTCAAATATCATTATTAAACATAATCAGTAATTTTGATCACAAAATTTAACCGCCGAGACAAGTGTCTAGCAGCGGTTATCATGTGTTTAATTAATTAACAAGTCTTTATTTTTGTCTTTAGACTTATTTTAACGTTCTGCTAATAATGCCTTTGTTGCCGACTCACCTAAGACTCTAACTTGTCTTGTTAATTGGAAGTTTAACAATGCTAGAACCGTAAAATCAGCTAGTAATGCCATGAAGATTGTCCCTGTTCCCGCGTATTCTATAGCTGACCAAGGAAAGGTAGAAAACAGCCAAATAGTTGGATTTTTGGAAGGATAAATATCCAAAAATTGCAGAATTACAGGTGGTAAAAACATTACCACAGCCACAGTACCAATTGCCCAAATATGACGCTTGGGATTTTTCATCAACAACATTAACTGAGCAATGGTAGCGCAAATCATTGTTAAGCTAATAGACAAAGCAACAGCTAACAATACTTTAATTTTCCCAAAGTCGCTATTGTCAAAATTTTCTGGTATGAGTGAAATCCAAACTATTAAAGGTATAGCAGCAATTGCTAAATTAATTGCTATTGCCATTATTGCAGGGCTTTTTTCACCGGAAAATAAATCTTGCCATAGAGATGCGTTTCTATGATTTTGGTGTCGATATCTTGCCCAATCTTGTACAGTTTGGCGATGAGGTGAGAGAATGGCAATTAACACGATAACTATGAGTAGGTTAAGAAATGCGACTAAGCCTATCAGGTTTACATCTCGTGTACGCTCAATGTCTTGCATCGATAATCCGATAAACATTAGCTGAGAAAAAGCTATAAAGAAATAACTTTGTCCCTTGCTTAAGATAGTAGTATTTGGGTTTCTAAAGCAGCGTTTCATTGCTTGCCAAATACCGTAAGTACAAATTCCGTAATTGATTAAATGAACACCTACTAAGCTAACTACAGTTTTACCTATTGGGAAATAGAAAAATTGTAGGTTGTCTAGGGGTGAACCTCTATAGATACGGAATAAATTGGGAAATAAATAATTAGTGATATCCCAAGGACTGACAAATCTCAACCAAGCAAGAGGGTTATTTATGTCGTTGCTATAAGATGATGCTATTCCCATTGTCGTAAATAAGAACAGGAGAATAACACCGCTACCTAACCAAGGTTGAAAACTGCTAAACCAGCGACTAACTAAACCGAATAAGAGTGCAGCACTGTAAAAGAAAATGCCACTACCAGCAAGAATGGCGTAGTAACTGAAAATATATCCTGAGGCAATATTTGCAGAATGTCCAGCCCAGAAGTGTAAAGGAATTGCTGTGAGAATAAACAGATAAATTAAACTCGGAACTCCTAGCATTTTCCCAGTCAAGATACTTGTTTCTGACTGTGGACTGAGGCGAATAAAGTTCAGTGTACCACGCTGTTCTTCTTTAGCTAAATCGCTGATGAGTAAATAAGTTCCAGCAACCAATAGTGTAAAAACAAAAATTACACTAAATGCTAAGAAGTAGTATTCCCAGTGATCTCTCCACCACAACTGCCAGTTAATTTGATCCGGAGGGCAAATATTCTGGGACAAATAACTCTGCAAGTTACTTATCTCTGTTTGAACTTGCTTAATTTGTGTTTCTAAGTTAGGAATTATGGTATTGTCTGATAGTGTAATTTGTCGATAGCTATCTATTTTCTGTTGAAGTAAGGTTTGCTGCTGATAAAGTTGTTGCTCTTGGTTTTGATATCCTTGTGTTAAATTACAGTAATTCGCTCTCAGAGAATATTTTTCATCAGGAAATTCTCGTAACTGAAACAAAAAAACCACAAGTTGCAATAACAAAGATGAAACAACAGTGATTAACACGTTAAAAGGCTTGAGTCTTCCTTTAAGTTCTCGGAATAGTTGTGGATTTAATTCACCAACTCTGTCTATGAAATTTATTAACATAATCAAAATCCCTAAGCATTGTAATTTTTGAATTTTGAATTGTCTATGATGCTTGTTTATGACCTAATTTAAGGAAAATAGTTTCTAGGTCTTCTTGGGTGCAGTGAAAATCAGTTAAGGGAATGCCTGTACTCACAAGCGATCGCAATAAATCAGCGCAATCTTCTTCTTTCCCCGAAAAATTCACCCGCACACTATTTTTGCTAGGTAACACCTCCCACTCTTCCACCAAAGGATGATTTTTTAGTTGACTCACCAATGTATCTATATTGCCCAAAGTTGAGACTAAAATTTGCTGTCGAGCCAGACGTTGATAAAGTTGTTGCAGTGAAGCACTTTCTACCAAAAAGCCTAATTCCATAATTCCCACTGAAGTACATAACTCAGCCAAATCGCTGAGAACATGGGAAGAAATTAGGATTGTCATTCCCGCTTCTCGCAAAGCTTTAATAATTTCCCGAAACTGCATTCTCGCAATGGGATCAAGTCCAGAAACAGGCTCATCTAGCAGCAATAAAATCGGTTCATGAATAATAGTGCGGGCTAAACTTAAGCGCTGCTTCATCCCCCGTGAAAGGGTAGAAATCAGGCTGTTACGTTTATTACCAAGTTGGATGAGTTCTAAAACTTCGTGTAGGCGTTGTGTGCGTCGCGGTTCCCGCAAACGATACAAACGGGCAAAATAATCTAGGTAGTCCCAGACTGTCAAATCATCATAGAGTGGATAATCATCGGGTAAGTAACCCAGGTGACGCTTGAGGGTGGGATTGCTGTGGTCTCGCAGTAAGCGATTACCATTAATATAAATCTCACCCGTAGTTGGTTCCTCCGCAGCAGCTAACATCCGCATCAGAGTTGTTTTGCCCGCGCCATTGGGGCCAATTAATCCGTAAACTTCTCCCATCTGGATTTCTAAGTCAACGTCGTTGACAGCAATGTGTCGTTCAAATTGCTTAGTTAGTCCACGGGTGCTAATTGCTAATTCTTTTGCCATAGCTGCTGAAGTGCGGCTTGTGATTATCCGTTAAGCTAACCTTTTTCTACAACATTTGTCACTCCTGTTTCGGAAATAGAAACAAGCTTTAGCTTTAGCGATACACGTTCTACCTGGCGAGAAGCCACTCCGCGTCTATGCGTCTTTGCGGTTTATTTAATCTCTATTCTTCTGGTGGGAAGGGAGTAATTGAAAAAAAATACCACCCCTTCATGTTGTTAAAGAGGTGGACTTCCATAGGATCAATTTATCTTGCTTTTCGTCAGTCTCGTAAACTCTGGACAATTGAATTCAATGTCGAAATTAGGCAATAACACTGAAATTTGCATCAGTGAGAGCTAATCCTGTCGATAACTTAGCGAATTGTGTCTGAGCGCCGCTACCATTTCCATCTGCGTCAAAAAATAGTTGGCCAGTAGCGCTGTTATAGATAAATCGCTGATCGCTGCTTGTCGCAGCTGAACCAATGGTAAATTGACCAGCATCGAATAAACCTGCGGTTAAACCACCAGCAAAACCAGCAGCGGATACTTGAATAAAGTCGTCAGCTACGTTGAAGTCAGTAATGGTATCAACACCTTCACTAAAATTATTGAAGCCGAAGATATCAGAGCCAACACCACCAGTCAAGCGATCGTTGCCAGTACCACCATAGAGGGTGTCGTTACCCTCGTTACCTTCAATAGTGTCATTACCAGCCTCACCAGAGAGGACATTATCGGCACTATTACCTTTGATGATATTGTTCAATTCATTGCCAGTACCATTAATGCTATCGGTGGCAGTGAGGACAAGGTATTCTACATTATCACCTAAAATCCAACTCACAGAAGACCTAACTGTATCAGTACCAGAAGCATTATCTTCACTGACAACATCCCCTAGGCTATCAACGATGTAAGTATCGTCACCTGCTCCACCATAGAGGGTATCGTCGCCAGTACCACCATTTAAGACATCACGTCCATCACCACCGTAGATTGTGTCGTTGCCAGCGTTACCTTCCAGAGTGTCATTACCAGCGCCACCAGAGAGGATATTATCGGCACTATTACCTTTGATAATATTGTTCAATCCATTGCCAGTACCATCAATGGCATCTGTGCCTGTAAGGACGAGATATTCAAAATTATGACCTAAAGTCCAACTCACAGAAGATCGGACTGTATCAATACCGCCTGCGTCACCACCAGAAACATTATCTTCACTAACAACATCTCCTAGGCTATCAACGATATAAGTATCGTCTCCTCCTTCACCATAGAGGGTATCGTTACCTGTGCCACCATTCAGAACATCGCGCCCTTCACCGGCATAGATTGTGTCATCACCAGCTTCACCATAGATTGCATCTCCGTCATTACCACCGAATATCACATCGTTACCTGCACCACCTTTGATCGTGTCATTACCCTCTCGACCATCTAGGTTATCATCTCCCAGTAAACCGAGAAATTGATCATTATCATTTGTTCCAACAATGATATTTTGATTGTCGTCGCCAACGTAACGTGTCATAGTTTTCTCCGAATTTTAATGAAGCTGTTCGGAAACTAGGTCTTGCTAATTTGAAACGCGAAAAAATACCCAGAAACCATTTCTGATAGACAAAGGCTGCATCCAATTTGCCAATTACTAATGTTAATGAAAAATGTTATTGCAACCTGGTATAAAAAAATGTGCATTGACGTGGATTTGTTTGTAGCTTAATATTACGCGAACTGCTTTCTTCCCTGAAATCATCTTTAAAGTTCGCTTTATGCTTTGTCTTTTTGAAAGTTTAAAGCAGAATTTTTATTCACAAAAGCAAGGGTATTTTTCACCTGTCACTAATGTAATAAACTTTGTGTTTCTGGTGTATTTTATCTTGCTATTTAGCAATACCAAGTTTATTTGTTCAAATACATCTTAATTTATTTGAGGTAATTGTCTAGATTAAATATCCATATTTTACATACTCTTCATATTCAAGAAAATATACTTTATTTAATATTTAAAGTTTGTTTTTATCAAGTATAAAATTATGTTGTATAAATACAAGCATTATCAATATCAAGAATCATTTTAAAATCCCTAGTAATGACAAAATAAGCACATTTATTGTGTATAAAAAATAATTATATTATCATAATTAACTTAATACATCTGAACTGTAATTACTAATTTAGGGCTATTTCCTCTATATATCGCAAATTAATGGCTACAGTATTGATTACGAAAATATAATATATCTGGCATTAATCAGTATTCTTATTCCCAATATTCTGCTTTACTTTTGAGTCAATTTAATCACATTAGTGATTTGTTCTCCCAAATTTAAAACTCCATAGGTACATTTTGCTCGGTATGATAATAAATCTGCCTAAACTTTTACATCATCACAACTAGTTATGACTCAAAACTATCGCATTACCCTACTCCCTGGTGATGGCATTGGCCCCGAAATTATGAATGTAGCGGTGGATGTGCTAAAACTTGTAGGGAAGCGCTTTGATATTCAGTTTGAATTTCAAACAGCCTTAATTGGCGGTGCAGCAATTGACGAAACAGGTGAACCCTTACCCTCAACTACCTTGGCTATGTGTCGCAATAGCGATGCTGTATTACTCGCTGCGATTGGTGGTTACAAATGGGATTCTCTGCCTTCTAATCAGCGTCCTGAAGCGGGTTTGTTAGGGCTGCGGGCGGGTTTAGAACTATTTGCCAATTTACGTCCAGCCAAAATTTTGCCCCAGTTAATTGACGCTTCTACCTTAAAACGAGAAGTAGTGGAAGGTGTGGATATTATGGTGGTGCGCGAACTCACGGGCGGGATTTATTTCGGTAAACCCAAAGGTATTTTTGCTAGTGAAACTGGAGAAAGACGTGGTGTAAATACAATGGTTTACACAGAATCAGAAATTGATCGTATTGGGCGAGTAGCTTTTGAAACAGCACGAAAACGGGGTGGAAAACTCTGTTCTGTGGATAAGGCTAATGTTTTAGAAGTATCTCAACTGTGGCGAGAAGGAATAAGTAAGCTGGCTTCAGAATATCCAGATATTGAACTATCTCATTTATATGTAGATAATGCTGCTATGCAGTTAGTACGCTCTCCTAAACAGTTTGATACTATCGTTACCGGGAATTTGTTTGGTGATATTCTGTCTGATGCGGCTGCGATGCTGACTGGTAGTATTGGGATGTTACCTTCTGCGAGTTTGGGAGCTTCTGGCCCTGGTGTATATGAACCTGTTCATGGTTCCGCCCCAGATATTGCCGGACTTGATAAAGCTAATCCTTTGGCACAGATTTTGAGTGCAGCGATGATGTTACGCTATGGGTTAAACCAGCCAGAGGCGGCGGATTTGATTGAAAATGGAGTGTTACAAGTTTTACAACAAGGCGATCGCACTGGGGATATCATGTCTTTAGGAATGAATCTGTTGGGTTGTCGTGCTATGGGCGATGCATTGATTCAAATTCTAGAAGCAAAATAATTCCCTGATTATGGCTTGAGGATTTTAACATTTTTTGCTAAAAGTTTCGGATAAACTAGAAGCAAATCTATAAATCACATAAACACCAATAGTGTACGCTGCACAACAAGGACAGGCGAATTTTTCCGCCCCAAAAAACCATCCGCCTTTGGTTGATCCCACTGTCATCAAAGCGGCTGGTCACATTTACTATACATACTGTGAGGTACATCCCGAAATCGTTGGGCAACCTTCAGGAGTAGCAATTAGTCGCGTAACTTATCGGGGTAAGGTGATTTTCACTCAACACCCAGTCTTGTTACCGCAAGAGTGTTTTGTGCCGTTAAATCAAATTGAATCCTATATGTATTAGTAATTGGTGAAGAGGTGATTCGCTAAAAACTGATAACTGGTAACTGGTAACTGGTAACTAATTATATGGACATTTTGATTGTTGTCCCTGCGAGTATCATTGTCTTTGCTTTGGGTACATCTATTGGTAGCTTTATCAATGTTGTGGTTTATCGACTACCTTCTGGATTATCAGTGCTTTGGCCGCCTTCTCGTTGTCCTCAATGCTTAAATAGACTCAAAGCTCACGATAATGTACCAGTGTTTGGCTGGTTGTGGTTAAAAGGGCGATGTCGTTATTGTAAAAACAAGATTTCTCCCCGTTATCCTGTGGTAGAAGCATTAACAGGCATAATGTTTTTGATAACATTTTGGGTTTTTCAATTTTCGATTTGGACAATCGGTTATTGGGCTTTTTGTAGTTGGTTATTAGCCCTATCCCTGATAGATTTAGATACGATGACTTTACCAAATCCACTAACCAAGTCAGGTTTGATTTTGGGAATAGTTTTTCAAATGGCTGTGGGTTTACTATCAACAGCTAACTGGGTAGGTTTAACAAATCACCTGATAGCTGCCATAGCTGGTACTGTCATTGGCTTATGGCTATTTGATGGAATTTCTATCTTGGGTTCTATCGCTTTTGGTAAAGCTGTCATGGGTGCAGGTGATGCTAAATTAGCAGCCATGATGGGAGCTTGGTTAGGTTGGAGATATTTATTGATAGCGAGTTTCATGGCGTGCAGCTTAGGAGTATTGATAGGTGGAGGGGCTATTATGCTGTCACGTCATCAAATGGGACAAAAGATGCCTTTTGGGCCTTTCTTAGCTTTGGGTGCTGTCATTACTGTATTTAGCGGCCAAGCTATTTTGTCTAACTATCTGCGGTTATTTGTTCCTGTATCTTGAAATATAGGCAACAAAGTCAAAATTCAAAATCCCTCGGATTTCCTTTTCTACTTTCCCCTGAGCTATGGAGAGACTCCGTGAACAAAATTCAAAAACAAATTTTAAATGTCTTTTTTCTGATCATGTACCTATTAACCCATGACTGTCATCTCCATTACCCACTTGGAACTTGAGATTTTGGTACAATTAGCCCATAACTTGCATTAACCTCAAATAGCAATATACAGTTGGCAAATACTAAGTATTCTATTACAGCAGGAAAACATTAGTATTGACATCATTATTTTCGTTAAGATTGATACAAAAGTCGCTGAAATCAAGTCCAAATTGCTGAGAATCTTAATTAGATGATTTAGTCAATTAAAAGAAATCATCAATCTAAAATCTACAATTTTCAATACCCACTTCCCTAGTGGCAATGGTCAATTTATACCGAATTGACCTGTTTTTGACCTCATACCCACTTACATAAGATAAAAATGGCGAACAACGAAGAATCACGCGGTTTAAAGTCTCTGTTTGATTGGTTTGCTAATCGCCGTAAACCTGGTTCTAGCAGTCTAGACCGACAAGAACGTGAAATTGCTGATGGACTGTGGCACAAATGCTCTAAGTGTGGTGTTTTAACTTATGCCAAAGATTTAAAAGCCAATCAAATGGTCTGTGTTGAATGTGGTCATCATAATCGGGTGGATAGTGATGAGCGAATCCGTCAATTGATAGATGCAAATACATGGAAACCACTGGATGAGCATTTACGCCCCACTGATCCTTTACAATTTAGAGATCGTAAACCGTACAGCGATCGCTTGCGGGAAACTCAAGAAAAAATCGGTTTAATAGACGCAGTCAAAACAGGCTTAGGTCAAATCAACGGTTTACCCATCGCTTTAGGAGTCATGGACTTCCGGTTTATGGGTGGTAGCATGGGTTCTGTTGTTGGTGAAAAACTCACCCGCATGATTGAACAAGCTACACAACGCCGTTATCCTGTAGTTATCATTTGCACTTCTGGCGGTGCAAGAATGCAAGAGGGAATGCTGTCATTAATGCAAATGGCGAAAATTTCCGCAGCTCTACAACGCCATCAAGATGCCCGCTTATTATACATTCCCGTGTTAACAAATCCAACCACAGGAGGCGTTACGGCTAGTTTCGCAATGTTAGGTGATGTTATTATCGCCGAACCTAAAGCTACTATTGGTTTTGCTGGAAGACGCGTAATTGAGCAAACCTTACGGGAAAAATTACCCGAAGATTTCCAAACGGCCGAAGATTTACTCAAGCATGGGTTTGTGGATGATATTGTATCTCGTACCCAATTAAAAAATACATTGGCACAGCTAATTGCTTTGCACCAACCTCTACCAACTACACCAAATATGGTTTTGTGGGAAACAATGAGTTTGAGTTCAACAGCTGCGGAGTAAAAGATTGAGGAGATGGGGAGATGGGGAGATTAATAATCCGGCGTTGCTGAATAAGGGGATGATTGAGGCTGACGCGGGGACACTCCAGACGCGGTGATTATATATATATTGATGCGGATTCTCAAATCATCCCGCAATTATGCAACGCCAATAATCCATTACCAATCACCTATTCCCTTTTTCCTGAACAAAAATTAGTGGGATAAGTGCAGCGAGTCGGCAAATACTAGAAAGGGCAAATAACCCTAGTAAACCTCCAAATTGAGGGAATTGGGCAATAAAACCACCAATTGTTGTCCCTAACGCACCAGTTACTCCAGCCGCAGCCGCAGCGATCGCAAAATAGATAGATTGGTTTTTTGATGGGGCAATTCCTAACATCATATTGTTATTACATAAATCAATTGCTGCCCCAGTACCACCAATAAAAATGTGTAATAGTGGCAACCATAGCCAGAATGTCAGGCTACTATTACCAATTAAAAGCCATAGCAACGGGGTAACTGCAACCAGAATCCCAATCACAATTAAAATTGGACGATTACCGATTTTGTCTGCTAGTTTACCCCACAGAATTAACATCAGTAGATTTGCCCCCGCTTGAATACTGACATAAACAGTTACCCAACTCACATCTAAATTCAATATTTCCAGTAGATAGAAATTAAAAAATGGGGCGCTAAGATTAATCGATAGTATCCATAAACTGAAATAAAGCAGAAATCTCCAAAAATTAGAGTTTTGCTGCATATTTTCAGTCACATAATTTTGAGAAATGGGTATTGATGCAGTTATTTCTGGTGATGAATTGGCATGAAATGTATTTTGTAATTTGGGATTCACATCAATTTTGAAATACTGACAACCTAACCCCATTATTCCTAAAATAATACCTACAAATAGAACTACTCCATAACCTTGAATAGTGCCACCATACCAATGTGATACAGCAAAACCAGTCAAAGGTACACAAACTAAATTTGTTAAGCTGGCAGCACTATTACGTATTCCAAAATACCTACCTCGCAAACGCCGAGGCACAATTATTGCTACCCAACTCAGCCAAGATGCGCTGCCTAAACCTCCCAAAAAATGGCTAAAACAAACAATTAATAATGTTAATATTATCAATTGCTGAGAGTTAACAACTCCGTAATTGACACCAACAATACCAATTACTAAAATCAGCCACAGTAAGCGAGAAGTTCCATAAGTTAGAAGCGAATATTGAAAGCGACTAGTAGTGCGTTCTGAGAAATAAGCACCCAAGGGTTGAATAAGATTCACCAGCATGGGAATTGAGTATAGCATTCCAAATATAAATGGACTCGCACCTAACTCTACCAACAAATTACTAAGCAAAATTCCACCAGTAGTCAGAGAGAAAATTCCTGAAAAAATAGCATCTGCTGTAGAGGCTTGTAAACTGGTACGAATTGCATTTTTAGGAAATTGATTGTTAGGTTGTGCGCTAGGAGAAAGAACTATTGGTGATGAATCGATCTGAGAAATTTCTAGATTTAAAGATGCAGCTATTTCAACCGGAAAAGAATCCATAAACTATCGTCTACAGGTGACGTAATATAGCAGAAGTTCAATTAATGATAATTGTTTGTTATTTTATCTAGCATTTCTCAACAAAACTTTAAATTGGTTAAATATCTTTCCTTAGTTACAGAAGCTATAAATAAAGTGAGAGAGACTTTTATCTATTTGTGAACAAAAGCAAGTGGTTATATTTTTGGGGATTATTGATAACTGTGGCTATCATTGTTATCAGTTGTCATCATCTACCACCCAGTAAATCATCAGTGACTATTAAACTCAGTGGTTGGGGTGGTTCTCCTGTAGAACAAAAACTTCTCAAACAGGTATTACAAGACTTTGAAGTTAAACATCCAAATATCAAAGTTAAATATGAGGTCATTTCTGATCAATACATGGATGTAATTAAAACTCGCTTAATTGGAGAAGCCGCACCAGATGTATTTTATCTTGATGCCTTAGAAGCTCCTTTTTTAATGAGTCAAAATGTCTTAGAACCTTTAGATAATTACATCACACCAGAATTTGATTTAGCAGATTTTGAAGAGAATTTACTGAATAGCTTTAAATATCAAAAACACATTTATGGACTGCCTAAAGACTATTCAACCTTAGCCCTATTTTATAACAAAAAAGCTTTCAGTAAAGCAGGTTTGGATAGTCCCCCAAATACTTGGAATGAATTACGCAGCTATTCTCAACAATTAACAGGTAAACTTAATAAATATGGTTTTGGTGAAAGTCCAGAATTAGCACGTCAGGCATATAAAATTAAAGCTTATGGCGGGAAAATAGTTGATAAAAAAGGTAATGCTACTTTTGCTAGTGAATCTGGGTTAAAAGGCTTAAATTTGGTAATTGACCAATATCAAAAAGAGCGAACTTCAGTTTTAAAATCCGATGTTGGTGCTAGTTCTGGTAGTGATATGTTTGGTCAAGGTAAAGTATCAATGGTAATAGAAGGAAATTGGGCTATTCCTTATCTGCAAGAAACCTTCCCGCAGATAGATTTTGCTACCGCAGAAGTTCCTACTATTAATAACAAAAAAGGGACGATGGTTTATACTGTTGCCTATGTGATGAATAAGCAAACAAAACATAAACAAGCAGCTTGGAAATTAATTTCTTACCTCACCGGAAAAGAAGGAATGGAAAAGTGGACAGGTAAAGGTTTTGCTTTACCAACTCGTAAATCTGTAGCCGAGAAATTAGGGTATGATCAAGATAATTTCAGGTCTGCTTTAGTTGCGGGTGTTGATTATGCTACTCCTTGGCAAGTGGGGAAATATCCAGCCGCAATTGCGAATAATTTTGATAATCAATTTATTAGTGCTTTGTTGGGAGAACAGCCGTTAAATCAGGCGATGTTGAGGGCGGAAAATAATGCTAATCAGCAGATTAAAATGATGGAATAGTTACTGTCTTGATTATCAAGCGATCGCAAAAAAATAATTTCTCATTCATTTAAATTCTGTGCAGATGAATTACTAAAATATTCTAAGTTGAGTTTAAAATAATGCTCAATTTCTGGAAATTGACTATACTCTTTCAATAATATTTGAAGCTCTGGTGATATTGGATGCAACTGTATTTTCTCTTTCCAGAATTCTTGCTTGTCTTTCCAGTTACTTATTTCTGAAGTATATTTACGTTTTATTTTAATCTTATACTCCTTGACTTTATCTTCATGCTGAAGTATTTCTCTACTTAGAATCATACTATTTAACAGTGCAGATATAGTCAGCATATTAATTTGTTTTTTTAGATTATCTAAGTAAGACTCTAAACCCGAAGTAACTCTATATGTTTTTTGATTTTGGTCTAATTCATAAATATTCAATATTTCATCTGTAATATGGTTTAATTTTCTGGAATATTTGGAAATTATATCTATATATTTAATTTCAAAAATTCCAACTGATTTGAGAGCAGATTCATATATATAATCTTTTTTTATGTTGTTAAACATCCTCTCAAGAGATTCTCTTTGTAATTTAGATATCCATTTTTTTATATTAATATTAAGTTTTTCAAAGTCCTCAATGTGAGCTTCCATACCTGCAATAAGTATCTTCGCTATTTTCTTTTGCTCCTGAGTTTTCCTAAAGCTTTCTAAAATTCTGTTTCCAATGTATAGACTTATAATTGCTCCAAAAGTTGTTAATACTTGTACAAGGATTTTATTGTCAAAAATCTGATTAAAATTTGGTGGTAGATTATGGAAAATATATGTTGACAAAAATGGAGAAACTAAAAAAAGTAAGGAAGGTAAAATAATAGGTCTATCGCTAAACCAGTCAACTGATACTTTTAATATATCAATCTCAGAGTTTATCTTTACAGCCTGCCAAATTAGCCATAAACCTATCAGACTGGTTAAGACTAAATTCCAAATTACTTCTGAGGTTAAATTTATATTCATATTTGATTTAAAAACAACTTATGTAATCATAATAATACGGTATTAATAATTACGCAACTAAAATGAAACTATACATGATACAGATTTGACTCAGGGATTCCCTCGTTCCCAGGTTTTATCTAGGAATGCAGTTTAGAAGGCTCTGCCTTATGTTATTGTCTAAATATAATGCAGTTTGTTGTAAATTGTTCTGTAGCCATAATGAGGTAATATGACAACTCAGGTTGTAATAGGAAATATTAATCCTTCTGTATTAGAAAAAATACAGGTTTTAGCGCAACGCCATAACCGCAGTTTAGAAGATGAAGTTAAAGCAATATTAGAAAATTTTGTAGAAGATAAATTAGTCAATCAAGAATCTGCTCAAGCACAAGCATGGGCAAAAATAGATGCTGCACGTCAGCGCCATTTAGGTAAAACTTTTAGTGATAGTGTTGAACTTTTGCGTGAGGACAGAAACGGTTGAGTAAATTTGTGGTAGATGCAAATGTTGGCATTAAATGGGTGTTACCCGAAATCCATTCACAAGCAGCATTACGTTTAAATAAACCAAATTACCAATTATTAGTTCCTGATTTCTTTTTTCCAGAAATTGCAAATATTTTCTGGAAGCGTGTGCGTCGAGGAGAAATGACCTTAGATGATGCTCAAAATGATTTGGAATTACTTTTAGAATTGCCTTTGCAAGTTTGCTTATCTTCTCCTTTAATGCCAATGGCTTTAGAAATCGCCGTAAGAGTTCAACAGGCGGTGTATGATTGTGTATATCTAGCTTTAGCTGTGAATAACGATTGTCAAATGGTAACGGCTGATGAAAGATTTTATAATGCGCTGTCTAACGATAAGCTGTTTAGTTATTTGTGTTGGATAGAAGATTTACAATAAATTTAATTACTAAAATATTTACTTCTTTATTTACCTCGTTCCCAGATTCTACCTGGGAATGCAGTTTAGAAGGCTCTGCCTTCTGTCAGTGTGAAAAGACACTAATAACGAATTTTGAACAGGAGGTAGAACCTCCCTCAAGACATTCCCAGTCAGAGACTGGGAACGAGATAAAAGCTGTAAAATTATAGAAAATTATCGAGGTCTAGTTGTGTTTCCCATCAACAGACAAAACAGGAACCAACCCTGGAAAATTACCGAAAATCTAGCCGGGTATCTGTTCATGATGCCCACAATCTTAGTTTTAGGTACTTTCGTTATTCTCCCCATCCTCTACGCTGTCTTTCTTTCCCTCCACAAAGTTCAACTTTTAGGCGATATTAAATATCAATTTATTGGCTTGAGTAATTTCACCCGTTTGATAGAAGATGAACAATTAGGAATTGCGTTAAAAAATACAGCAGAATATGTGGCAATTGTCGTTCCCAGTCAAACCATTTTGGCTTTAATTCTCGCAGTTACTTTAAATTCTGGTATTCGTGGAAAAAACTGGTGGCGGATTCTCTATTTTTTACCTACAGTTACATCCTCTGCTGTCCTAACACTCATCTTTATGTGGATTTATAATACCGATGGATTACTAAATGATTTTCTCGCCTTTTTTGGATTACCTAAATATAACTGGTTAGGAGATCCAAAAGTTGCATTAAAAGGCATTATGATCATGAATATTTGGTCAACTGCTCCATTTTACATGGTGATTTATTTAGCAGCTTTACAAGATATTCCCCAAACACTTTATGAAGCAGCAGCTTTAGATGGGGCAAATGGTTGGGATCGATTTATAAGTATTACTATTCCTTTATTGCAACCTGTGACTTTTTTTATAGTAACAGTGGGGATAATTGGCACTTTTCAATTATTTGATCAATCTTACATTTTCTCTGGCGGAACTGGTGGACCTAATAACGCTACTTTGACGGTAGTATTGCTAATTTATCAGGCTGTATTTAGAAATTTACAACTTGGATATGCTGCCGCTATTGCATTTTTACTGGCAGCAGTTATCATTACTATCACTTTGATTCAACGGCGCATTTTTGGAGGCGCAAGAATGTGAATTTAATTTCTCGATTGCCCTGGCTGAAAGTTTTGTTATATCTATTGTTAACAATTTATGCAATTATCACCCTAATTCCGTTTTTGTGGGCGCTGTCAGCATCCTTTAAGCCACTTTCAGAAATTATTAACGGTGAGCCAAATTTCATTCCCAAAAATTTTACTCTCGATAACTACAAGCAAATTTTTCTCCAAGAACCCCTATTTTTCCACTGGTTATTTAACAGTATTATCATTGCTTTTAGCGTTACAGTTTTAAATTTACTTTTAAATTCAATGGCTGGTTATGCTTTAGCTAGATTGCGATTTGTTGGTAAACGTTTTTGGTTCTTCCTGATTTTAGCTGTACTAGCAGTACCCGCACAAATTACCCTCATTCCTACATTTTTGATTTTAAAAGCGTTGGGTTGGCTTAATTCTTATCAAGGCATGATTGTGCCTAGTATGGTGAATGCTACGTTTATTTTTATGATGCGGCAGTTTTTTGTTAATTTTCCTCAAGAATTAGAAGAAGCAGCCCAATTAGATGGTTTAAACACCTGGGAGATTTTCCAAAATATTGTTTTACCTCTGGCCAAACCAGCACTAGCTGCACAGGCAGTTTTTGTTTTTATGGGCAGTTGGAATAATTTTATACTTCCACTGGTGATATTATTTGACCCGGAGATGTTTACCCTGCCTCTAGGTTTAAATACTTTCAAAGGTCAATATATCAGCTATTGGAATTACATCATGGCAGCTTCTATGATCTTCACCCTCCCAGCTTTGGGAATTTATGCCTTCTTTAACCGCTATTTTATTCAAGGTGTAACTTTTACTGGTGGAAAAAGTTAACATTTCAATTTGTAAAGTTTTTAATAAAGATTTGTATCAAAGTATCAAATCTATTAATTCCCAGTTATGGACAAAATTAGGGTCAGCAGCTGTGTAGAGCAGCTAATGGTAAACTGATTCATGCTGATGTTAATGATAGCGAGAATATTTTACCAAAGTAATCCTGATAGCTTTTAGCCTCAGGATCAGGGGTGTTGTAGTTCTCCCCGTCGGCATTATACCCGGCAAACTTTTAGCATCAGAGAAATATCTATGCTTTTTGAAACTATGGGTGTCTTAGCTGTGTTGAGCATTAAAAATTTGAAGGGGAAATATGTTTAGAAGATTGATTGGCGTTGTTGCTACTGTTTTGCTGACGTTTCAGCTGTTCATTGGTAGTGCAACAGCGTTGGAACTGGATGCAGCCATCCGAACAGTAGCATTGAATGATAAAGGTGATACTGTTGTACTCAGCTTGAAGCAAGTTAAAGAAGGTAAACGCTTATTTAATTACGCTTGCGCTCAATGTCATGCTGGGGGTGTAACCAAGACTAACCAAAACGTAGGACTAGAACCACAAGCTTTGGCTTTAGCTACACCCAAGCGTGACAACATTGAAGGGTTAGTAGACTACATGAAAAGTCCCACAACTTACGATGGTGAAGAAGAAATTTCTGAAATACATCCCAGCATCAAGAGTGCGGATATTTTTACAGAAATGAGAAACTTGACAGATGAAGACTTGAGTGCGATCGCAGGTCATATCCTCCTGCAACCTAAAGTTGTTGGTACTAAATGGGGTGGTGGTAAGATTTATTACTAAACATCTGCTAGTTAGACTGCCTATTTACTAAAGTAGGGGCAATATTGCCCTTACGCTGGAAAAATCTTAGTTCCGAGTCCTGAATCCTTACGTGCATTCAAGCATAATACTTGATTTTGCTCTCTGGAAGCAGGATTCGGAGCTTTGTTTGGATTCCAGCCCTGATGTTGTTAGTGATATTCGTCAATTATTGAAAAAAATTTATATATGACAGATTGTCATATTTGGCGTTAATTGTATTTAAAATGAGAACAGGAAAATAAAACTACATATCAGGATAGAGCCATGAAATTGATGACCGCAAGCTGGAGACGCTTGACTTTAACTGTGTTGACTGTCATTTTAGTTGTGAGCAGCTTTGCTGTTTTCAGTCCCACCGCATCGGCTGAAACCTACACCATCAAATTGGGTAGTGATAAAGGAATGCTGCAATTTCAACCCAAAGCATTGACCATTAAGCCAGGCGATACAATCGAATGGGTTAATAACAAAGTTCCCCCCCATAATGTTGTGTTTGACAAAGCCAAAAACCCTGCAAAGAATGCTGCTTTAGCTCAATCTTTGTCTTACAAGCAATTATTGATGAGTCCTGGTCAAAAGCAAAGAACTACTTTCCCCGCAGACGCACCATCTGGTGATTATACCTTCTACTGCGAACCCCACCGTGGAGCTGGTATGATTGGTAAAATCACTGTTGCAGGTTAGAAAACTTCCAACTTTGACACTGACATGGAGGGATGGTCAGACGACTTGTGGCGCAACCCAGCGAAGTGTCAAGGAATCCTCGTTCCTTGAGGACGAGGAGGTATGTCAACTATTCGATTTTTCTAGATCATTAAGTGATGCAGCGGTAATAAGTTTTATCCCTATCTGACAGATTAAACACTGTATGGCAATTAAGGGAGAAACTAGTTACCGCTAATTTTTATCCAAGTTTGCTCAAACCATCAGAACAGAAAATTAAATAATTCATATTTTTTTAAAATATAGCAACAGACAGGGCGGCTAGGACACCAACAGATGATACAACCTAGACAGCAAAAGACTTTTCAAACTGTTAAGAGTCACCTGCCATACATGATATTTTATAAATGCTGGATGCTGGCTACGAGGAAAATATCTTGAGAGTCGTTTTATTAATTCTAGTTTTAGCGATCGCTTTATTTAAACTAACCTTCATTCATCCAGCCTTAGCAGCAGAAACATTCAATGGGAGTAAAATCTTTAATGCTAACTGCACTGCTTGCCATATAGGAGGCGCTAATATCCTCATTGAGGATAAAACTTTACGAAAAGAAGCTTTATCAAAATACTTGCCAAAGTATAACATCGAACCCATGCAGGCTATTATTTACCAAATACAGAATGGTAAAGGTGCTATGCCCGCTTTCAAGAAAAAGTTAAGCTACCAGGAAATTTTAGAGGTAGGAGCTTATGTTTTCCAGAAAGCTGAAAAAGGCTGGTGAAGTGGCTGTAACTTATGTGTGTAAATTACAGCAGATTACCAGGAAATTAGGTAATAGCATTAGATGCGCTATCAAATATCAAGCAGCTTCAACTTCTGACATGGAGGGATGGTAAGACCACTTGTGGCGCAACCCAGCGAAGTGTCAAGGAATCCTCATTCATTTAGGACGAGGAGGTATGTCAATACTTGATTCTCAGCAGGAAACGATTGGGGAGATAACCAACCCACAATCTAAATCCCCAGGTGATTTTATTTTTTTTGATTAGAGTCTTGTTTTTGTTCCTTGAGTTGACGTAACTGTTGTATTAATTTTTGAGTAGACTCACCAGAGGCAGCAGGTTCAGTGCTACTTACTGTTGCAGTAGGTGAAGTTTTGATAATGACGACACCTGGAGTTGAGGGGTTTATTTTGCTATTTTGCGGCTCTGGTGCTTTTTCGGAATTGTTATTTGGTGAAGGCTTTAGCTCAGAAGTTGCTGCTGGAATATTATTATTGTTTTGATTTTTAAACCGTAGGTGAAACGGATAGGAGCTGGTTAGCTTACCACTTTTAGGTGGATTGGCGTTGAAGAATTCCCTTGCCTTTGATTGCAGTTCCGGTGCAACTGACCTATCTTGGAACTTGATATCCAAGACTTTACCATCAGAATCTACAACTAAGCGTCCCAAAACATTACCTTCCAGGTTTTGCTTATCTGTAGAAATAGTTTCCCGAATCACTGCTTGTTCTTTGGCGTTAGGATATTCTTGCTGGATTGTTTTTCTGAGTTTATTGTAAGAAGTGAGATTTGCCAGTAACTGTTGCGTTTTCTGTCCTTGTGAATCAGACTGGCTAAAAGCAGGCAGTTCTGGTGGCTTCTTGGTTGAATTTTCTGGTAATGCTGGTAAACCTTTTCCTGCCAATGCTAATTGGCCATTACCTGGTAGAGATTGTTCCCCAAGCGCCTGAGACGAAGAATTTTGACCAATTTGAGCTACGTTATCCCCTAACTGCATTTTTTGGGGTTGAGAAACTCCGTTTGCTGTAGTAGAGCCAATATCAATCGGCTCAGGAGATGGGTTCTTCAGTGGTTCCCCTGATAGTTTATTTTCTGCTTCTACCTGTGGCAACCTATTTAAATTCAGTGGTTCGGTCTCTCTAATCTTACTGTCTAGATCATCAACAAAAGGAGAAGCTGATGGAGAGAATCTACTTCTAACTTGAAAATTGGAAATTTGTCGGCTAAAGTCGTTTCTTGTAAATCTCGAACTAGGCTGGCTTCTAGGTAAGTAAGAAAGATTGTAGTTCCCAGATGAAGTAGGGATAGGTGGCAATGCTTGTTGGTTAGGTAAAGGTGCTTGTAAGGGTGGTAATATTGTTGACTGACTCTCAAAATTGGCTGAAGGTAGTTGCTGTTGTAGCGGCAGTTGAGGTTGTTGCAAAGCAACTTGAGATGTATCAAGAGTTTGTGGTAAACGGCTTTGGTCTGCTGGACTCAATTCCATTAATCCGACTGCTTTCGATGAATCTGTTTTTGGGGCTGTACTGGAATCAACAGGCATTAATGGCACAATCAAAGCAATAGCACCGTGGATGCCAAGAGAGGCTATAGCTGCTATCCCAGTTGGTTGGCTTAATATTTCTGGTATATTTTTCAGCAGGGAGACGTAAGACATAGCTTTTATCGTTCACTCGGCTCAGTTGCGATTGACTAGTTTAAGAAGGCAGAAGGCTGTAACACTCAATAGAATATAGCTGTTAATTAAGCTATTGTTAAATACTGACCCGTTTCTGCCGTGCTTTGCTAGTAATTTTATTTTTTAGACGATACTGCCATCTTAGAGATGGGTTTCTCTAATCAAATAATAACTTCCTATATTGCCATTCAAAACAGGAAGATTCAAGTGATATGACAGTTTTTATTTTTTTAATGGATCAACTGTAGTTTTAAGTTTCATTTTCGCAAAAATGGTTAAAAAAGTTACTACATAATTCACTAAGTTTAAGGATTTACGGATGTAGTTTATCCTTATCCGGCAATAGTTTTGAGGTTAATTACTGATTTTTCAATGTTTCCCATGCCATAATTTTATCTGTTGTGTAGGTGTCGGTTTTATTATGATCAGAGGGAGAAAGCTCTCACTAAAAGGGTGTAAGAGAACTCCAAAAAATAAATTGGTTAATTTTACAGCATCAAAACGAATTTTCGTGTCCCTGCTAGAAAGCCCCTTAACCTCAAAGCGATAGGGTATTTTTTTATTTGTAAGTTTCTAATTCAATTAGTAGATGCCTCACTAGCAGAAAGTTGAGATAATTTAGCAGCCGGGACTTCTTCTACTTCTGCTAAAGTTTCTAAAGACAGAGGCGTAGACTGACTAGCGCCAGATAAGCGTTTCAACAGGTTTGGTCTAGAATCGTGTAATAAGTAGATAATGCGATCGCCAATTTCCCACTCTTGATTTGCGGACATCACCTGTAGACGTTCTTCTCGTTCTACCAGCAATGGTACTAACAAACCAGCCTGGATTTTTTCTTGGATATGCTCCTGCTGGCTGGTAAATTCCTCCTCATTGAGAGTTGTTGTCCCCAACTTGACTCTGCCATCATTCAAGTATTCATTCCAAGTTTTAATTGGTAAATCGGATACAAAAGCTTGATCAACTTTAGAATTAGTCGAGTTAGAAGCTTGAGGATCACGGGGAAACACTGCTAAAACACGGGGCGGACTAAATTCCTCAGATGCCCGTTGAGCTAAGACAAAATTGACCTCCCCATTATTAGTCACTGCCAAAAAAGTACCCATAGAAGCAATGCCAGCTTCTTCCAATACTTCGGCATCCAGCGCACTACTAGCAATCACCCGGAGATTTTGGGCTTCAGCTTGAGTAAAATATTGGGAGTCTGTATCAATCATCACTACGTTTTCTCCCCGTTCTTGAAAAAACCGGGCAATCAACAAACTCAAAGGATTACAACCAACAATTAAAGCTCCAGTTGCATCTTTAGAGGTGATGCGTAGCCATTTAACAATCCAGCCAGCTGTTAACCCTTGACAGAAGACTGTCATGATAATTGTCAGGAACACTAAAGCTTTAATTGCATCACCACCATTAATCCCCCTCTGTGTCAGCGAAATTGCAAATAAAGATGCCACAGAAGCAGAAACTATCCCTTTTGGTGCAACCCAACTTAAAAACAGCTTCTGTCGCCAATTGAGATCACTGTTCCAAGTACAGAACAAGATGTTAATTGGGCGAACAACGAACATTAAGACCAAAACAGTATATAAACTACCCCAACCCAACGCTAAAACACTGGCAATAGATAAGTCAGCAGCTAGGAGGATAAACAGTACAGAAACACTGAGAATTGTGAGTTGATTTTTAAAGCTTCGCAACAGGCGTTCTTCTGGAACTGATGAGTTAGCAAATACCACTCCAGCTACTACTGTCGTCATAATTCCTGACTCACTGCGAATCATCTGCGCTAGGGTAAATAAACTCCACAGCACTGCCAGAACTACTAAGTTTTTCAGTTCAAAAGATATGAAATTGGCGCGTTTGAAAATCCAACTCATCAAGTAACCACCAACAGCACCAATACTGCCTCCCACTCCCAAACGCAGCAATAAACCGATAATGGCGTTAATTGGATCTGCGTCACCATTCAAAATCGTATCTAGGACAACGTAGGCGAGAATAGCCCCGACTGGGTCGATTAAAACGCCTTCACCTTCCAACAGCGTAGCCACTTGTCGGTCTACGTTAATTTGTTTGAGTAGGGGACCAATAACTGTTGGCCCTGTAACAACGACGATGGAGGCATAGAGAAAAGCTATATTCCAAGGAAATTCTCCCAGCCAATGAGCCGCCATGCTGCCACCCAGGAGGGTGATTAGTGTTCCTAGGGTGACAAGTAATTGCAAACTGACTGAAACTCTACCCAATTCCCGCAAATCTAATTTGAGTCCGCCTTCAAACAAGATAATTGCTGTGGCTAGGGAGACAATTACTTCCAGTCCAGTTCCTAGGGTATGCGGGTGCAGTAATCCAATTCCATCAGCACCTAGTAGGATGCCTAAAAGGAGTAATAAGACAATGCTAGGTAGTTTGAAGTATGCAGCCATTACCTGGGCGCTAATGCCTGCGAAAACCGTGATCACCATTTGTAGGGTGATGTCAAAAGATGCTTCCATGTTGTAGATTTTGAGTGATTGATTTCAAAATCCTTTGTAAAGAATCATAAATATTAACTCTACAGGGGACAACAGCATACCCTTTGTTAAGAAATTAAGAGATTTTTTCATGCTTAGTTTCTTATGGTACATCTTTTTTTGCTGTCTGGCGACAGGGTACGCTGTGCTTAATTTGTTGTCTGTACAGTAATCTCATCCCAAAATGGCGATCGCTCAGTTGTCATTTCGAGATTAACAAAATTATTTTCAAAAAATCTGTTGACAGACTTTAAAAAATCAGTTATGTTATTAAAAGTCTGAGTCCAATGCCCCCATCGTCTAGAGGCCTAGGACACCTCCCTTTCACGGAGGTAACGGGGATTCGAATTCCCCTGGGGGTACTGAAAAAAAGTTAATACATAAATAAGTAGAAAAGACAGGTGTATTGACTTTTCTACTTTTGATTGTTTTTATGTAAAAGCCAAATGTACTCTTGCATCTACATTAAATTTTTAGTTTTATACTGTAGCTAATTAATTTGTACGTTGATGAATAGCGAGAAAATTGGTTTGGAGGTCTTTAAACATTGCCTTCAAAATCTGATAAATTAAGTGACATGGAAAAGAAGCGCGTCAATAAGTTAGAGCAGATAGCCTCAAAAAATTGGGAAAAGACTCCAACCAGTGTCAGAAAACTGCTGGAAAAAATGGCGCAGCAAATAGAACAACAGGAAAAGAAACTAACAGAAGTTCTGACAGTTTAAAAATAGTTATTACAAAAAATCAATCATGCAGAGATCAAATTTTGTTTGTATTTATGATAGCAAAATCTAAAAAATTTCGGTGGCAAAAAACTAAATATTCTCCTTTATCTCGAAAAATAGACATTTTCATGGCTGCGGGTAAATTTATGTTATGTCTTTGGTGGGATAGCATTTTTCCTCAAGATTCTTTAGAACATAAGAAAAGTCGCGCTACTTGGTTAGTTAATACTTTAATTCATTTGGGTCCTACTTTTATTAAAATTGGTCAAACTTTGTCAACTCGCGCTGATTTATTACCTTTAGAATATGTGGAAGCTTTGGGAACTTTACAGGATCAAGTTCCGGCTTTTAGTAGTCAAGAAGCTATCGCTATGATTGAATTAGAATTAGGTAAACCTATCCAATTTATCTATAAAGAATTTGAATTTAATCCCTTGGCTGCTGCCAGTTTAGGTCAAGTTCATAAAGCTACATTATATACTAGCGAAGAGGTGGTTGTTAAAGTACAACGTCCAGGTTTAGAAGCTTTATTTAATTTAGATTTTAAAATATTATTGCAGTTAATTAAGTTTTGTAATCAGTATTTTATTGGGGTTAGAAAGTATAACTTAGAAGCGATTTATGATGAATTTTTTAATTTATTGTTTCAAGAAATTGATTATATTCAAGAAGGTAGAAATTCTGATAAATTCAGAGAAAATTTTCATGGATATCCCCGGATTATTGTGCCTAAAGTATATTGGCAATATACCACAACTAAGATATTAACTTTAGAATATAGACCGGGAATTAAAATCAATGATAAAGCGGCTTTAGAAGCCTGTGGTATTAATATTAATAAAGTAAATGAAACCGGGATTTGTTGTTATTTAAAGCAACTATTACAAGATGGATTTTTCCAAGTTGATCCTCATCCGGGGAATATGGCAGTCAATCCAGATGGTAGTATTATATTCTACGATTTTGGCATGATGGCAGAAATCAGAACTTTGGATAAAGATCAGATGATTAAGACTTTTTTTGCTGTGTTAAAAAAGGATAGTAATGAAGTAGTAAATACTTTAATAAGTATGGGATTACTTGAACCTATCTCAGATATGACTCCAGTGAAAAGATTAGTTACATTTTTATTAGATAAATTCACAGACAAACCCTTAGATATTAAAGCATTAGGTGAGTTGAAAAGCGAACTTTATGAAATGTTTGAACAGCAACCATTTCGTTTACCTGCTCAAATGACATTTATCTTAAAAGCCTTAACCACATTAGATGGTATTGCGAGAACTTTAGATCCTAAATATAATCCTACAGCGTCAGCCCAATCATTTGTAAAAAGTCTGGCAGTCACAAAAAGTAAAGGAAATACTCTGATCCAGTTAAGCAAACAAGCCGGAGATTTTCTCCAATATCAACTTACCAAACCGAATAAAGCCGAAGTTTTATTTAAAAATTTAGAAGCAAGAGTTGAAAGGGGAGAATTACAATTAAGGGTTAAAACTGTTGAAAGTGATCGCATATTAAGACGAATTTATCTAGCTGTCAAAACCTTGATTTATGCTTGTTTAACAGGATTTAGTATGTTAATAGGATTAATTTTGATAATCACCAAATATAATAATTGGGCGATAGCGATTTTTTGTGTATGTGCTTTTTGTCTATATTTATTAGTTACATCCCTGATGAAATTAGCAGTTATAGAAAAAATGGGTAAAAAGTAGGACTTTGAAGAAGACACGGGGACGCGGGGACACCCATGTCTAAAGCCAGGGGATTCCAGCAAGGAATGTCTTTTTTCTTCTCCAGGACTCAAATCGGGGGCTTGAAACCATTTGCGTCGGACATCGGACACAGGCGACTCTCCGCGTCCTCTTCGGTCAGGATTCGTCTTTTAAAAATAGCAATACAATGAAGGGCGGGGAAATTCTGCCCCTACCATTAATGAATCTATTACAAATTACAAATTACGAATTACGTTAGCGTAGCTCTCCCGAAGGGAGCATTGCGAATTACGAATTATTTAATATGCTTTATTGGCGACGGAAAACTGAGGCAAAGTCAAGGTGAAACAAATTTCACTCAAGTCAGAATTGGCAATGGGAGTACTCTCAATAGCGATCGCACCATTCAAATGCAATACTAGAGACTTAACTAAAGCCAGTCCCAATCCAGTACCTGGAGTCCATCTTCCTTTACCGCGACGGAACTTATCAAAAATATAGGCTGCTTCCTCTTGTGAGATACCACGTCCTGTATTAGTGACTTTAATAATCACTTGATTCTTACCGAGCGCTTCGCTATCAAGTTGTTGTTCAACTCTGTGAGTAGCTTGTAAGTGGACAACAGTGTTACGCTCCGAGTATTTACTGACATTAGTCAACAGTTCCTGGAAAATACGATCAAAACTCTCGATTTCGGTTTGGAGTTTTAACGGCTCTTTAGGTAAATCTACGTAAACAACTAATCCCTTATCTGTGAGTTGCTTTTCAGCAGAGTTGAGAATGTTATTAATTGTGGTGCTTAAATCTATAGCTTCAAGTTGTGGTGCTTCTTGATGGGATTCTAGTTTTTGGAGAGTGAGGAGATCATTAATTAAATTAATTTCCTTAGTACATTCTGATTCGAGAATATCTAAATATCGAGTTTGACGCTCAGGTGAAATTCCTGGTAAACGTAAGTTACGGATTGACATCCGCATATTGGTGAGGGGATAACGCAAGCGATCGCTAATATTGCTGACAAATTCATCTTTGAGTTCATTGAGTTCTTGCAGTTGCTCAACATACTGCTTTGTTCTTTCGTATAATTTCGCCTGTACTTCTAAACTGCGCTTGAGTTGTTCAGTGCGCTCATCCACTAAATTTTGGACTTGTCGCAGAGTCTGTGACTGAATGATGGCGTTACTCAATTGAGCGCATACCATTTCTACTAGATTTAATTCTGCGGGTTGCCAATTACGAGATACAGCTTGCTGTAACACCACGAACCCTAAAACTTTACCTTGACTTTCCAATGGCATTAATAGTGTGGCAGGAAACTCATCAATGGCAAATAAGGGATGGGGTTTCCAATTATCTTTTTGCTCTGTAGAGTTGTCTATCATGATCGGTTTCCCCGATTCTGTAAATACACGCTGACATAAACCACAATCTGACAATAAAAAAGAATGTTCCAACTTTTCTGTCTCTGTATTCTCAGTGTGTTGAGTTTTACTCCATTCCCCAACTACTGTGGCTTTAGCAGTGGGGATTTGTTTTTGGGACTTCCAAAACAGTGGATCTGTGTATTTTAATAAAATGAGTAACCCTCGATCAGCTTCTAAACATTCAGCAGTCGAGGAAATGACTAACTGGAGCATTTGATTCAACTCCAAGTTACTAAGGCTTAGTATAGTTAATTGCTTAATTAAACTTTGATGTTGGCTGCTATTGTGTAGAGACTGCTTTTGAGTAGTAATGATTTGTGTTTGTGCTACTTGAGCAAATGCGATCGCACAAGATGACTCTACTGCCTTGAGTAGTTCTTTTTCTGATTCATTCCAATCATAGGGTTGAAATTTTATCAGGCTAATTACGCCATTATTCTGGCCACCAAATCGGGTAGGGATAGCTAAAACCGATTTAATCGGTATTTGCAAAGACTGACAGCCAATTATCAGAGTTTTTTGAATCGTGGAAATATCATCAATCGTCAATGGTTCAGCCGCACATTGCACTATCGGTGAACTTATCAACAACTGTTCTATTGGCAATATCTCGTCTGAGAATGGTAATCCCATATATTTGGCATGGCACCAGTTAGCCATTGCTGATTCATTAGCTCCATCACTTGTGACTAGGCAACAGCAATCTACCTTAAACTCAACCCCTAATAAATGAGCAATTTCGTGCAGCATAGATGCTGCTGTAGTGCTATTAGCAATTATGTAATTTATGCTCTGTGCCAACGCATGGGCAGTTTTTTCCTGTGGCTGCATTGGCTTGACTTGGTATGGTTGTCTTTGTTCTACGTTATTTACGTACTGAGGCGGTGATAATAAATGCTTTTTCATTACTGTTGTGCCTGTGGATAATGATCCATTTTTTTCATTTGCAACCAACTTTTTTGCATTTGATTAACCTTTAGTTTTATTGCAGAAAACGGATGAGTCACAAGTATTTTATGAAAACTTTCGCTAGATATTACCCCTATATACTCTAATTAAGGTTATATACCTGCTTTATGAATTAATTTCAAGTACCTATCGTATAGTTGTATTCTCTATCCAAGTACCTTTTTTCAAAGATTTTCGATAGTAGTTTAATCTAAGGTTATTTTACTGTCTCTAGACCAGGATATCCCGGCTGTTACTTTACATAAACCGTAATTTCTCTAGAATTTCATAAAACTTCTTATAAATATCATCCGTTTTAACACTGATTAGATGAGTATTAATATGTTATATTCAAAAGCTGTATTTAGAACTGATGCGGAGAGTTTTTTTGATAAGGAATTAAGCGAATCTAACTCGTATTAATGAAAAATCTCCCGGTTATAAACCGAGAGATTGTCAAAATAAAATCAAACTAATGCGCTATAGCGACAGGCTCTCCACACTGAGTGGAACCATATCGCCATTTCTGGTTAATCCTAATAACATCGGCTGTTGAGGTTGAATTGATTTGCCGGTAAGCACACATCGCTCTTCTTGCTGCGCGGTAGCCGCTATACTAGCTCTAATATCTGTGCGGGAAAATCGCGGTTTCCATTCACCTGATTTTTGCTGTACATAATTCCAGAGGATATCTCTAATTAAAGCCTGATATCCCTGATTGCCAGCTATCTCTTTGAGTTTATCTTTCAGTTCCCGCTCCAAACGGATGCTGGTGACTTCCATATCAGTTGTTGAGGTGCGTGCGATGGTCTGCATGACTTTTTCTCCTTATAACTATAGACAAGATAGTAATACAAGTGTAGTATGTTTAAAGAAATGTTCAATAGGTGAAATTTTCTGTGAAATCCATTTACCCGATCTCTACTTCTTTGTGTGCCACCAAATTCCCAACTGGTAGGGAATTTAGTGCTGCGGAAGTGGAGTATTTATTTATGAACGCCAATAGCAGCCAGCATCAAGGGCAAAACACACAGGGTAATGAAGATTTTAATTATGATTCTAGATATATCAGCCTCGATGTGCTGAATAGCAAACCAGAACCAGATGTAAGAAGCGGGAGGTACAGAAGAAAAAATGCTGTACCGCAATAAGACCAGAAAGATATCAGGTCAATTTCTAACCCCCGCTTCATCTAAATCAGAAGTGGGGGTTTTTTAATAAGGAGTCAAGCTGTGACGAGCGTAATGCGAGTGTTAGAGCAATCCGTAGTGGTGTTTTCTCAAAATTATTTGCCACTGTGTCAGGTAAATATTAAGAGAGCCATTGTCTTGTTAGTAACAAATAAGGCAGAACCAGTAGATTTTTCTACAGAAGAAGGCTGGTTAATTCACTCACCTAGCTTGGTAATTTCTGTACCAAAGCACATTCGTCTAAAAATTGCTGCTGCTGAACGGATGTGGAAAGTTCCCCCAGTCAATCGACGGGAAGTGTTGCGGCGAGATCATCACAGTTGTCAATATTGTGGTATTAAAAAAAACCTAACACTGGATCATGTGATTCCCCGTTCTCAAGGGGGAATGCATACCTGGGATAACGTAGTCACAGCTTGCTCTAGATGCAACTCTCGTAAAGGCGATAAAAGTCTGGCTGAAATTGGGATGCAACTGCGTACCAAACCAAAACCACCAATTCACCCAGCTGTTTCTTTTGCGGAAAAGTTTTGGGTTGATTTACAAGCAAACCTGGAATAACAGGAGAGCATAGGAAATGCTGAAATTAACTTACACTGAAGGGAGCTTTTATTTAGAGTGTCTCACTCCGTCAATAGAGGAATGGGTGGCGCAAAGAGTGATTTTGGCACTACGGGTTGGTCAACCTCTACATTTTGAACCTAGTACGGCTTCCTTTTTACTTCCTGTTGATTTACCGGGAGTAGAAAGGTTGAAGACTGAGGTACAAAGACACGATGGTGAAATTATTGCATTGTGTACCTGTGATGCTGACTATCTGGAAGTGACGCTTCAAGGTTCTTGGTTATCAGATGGTTCTGAGGATGCTGTTGGTGTATTTGTAACTATGATGAGCTATCAGACTGAGTTCTTTTTGTATAAACTTTGGTATGAGTCTCAACTTTGTGATGCGGTTAAAAGTGCTGAATGTTGATTAAACCATTATTGTTGCATTTCTAACAATTCAGGAAGTGTGACAAATCGGTAGCCTTGCTGTTTAAGTCTGTTGATGATTTCTGGCAAGGCTTTGACTGTCTTGGTGCGATCGCCCCGACCATCATGCAATAATACAATTGCGCCTGTTTTTGCACCTTTGATCACATTATTAACAATAAATTGTGAGTCAGATGAATTAGAATCACCTGAATTTACTGACCATTTAAAAATGGCATAGTTTTGAGTTTTGGCGTAAGCCGATAATCCGTTATTTAACCTACCACCACCAGGACGAAATAAGGCTGTTTTCACTCCTGTAGTTGTGTAAATAAGTTGAGCGGTACATTCAATTTCGTTTTTGGCTGTGATGGGATTCATGGGTTGAGTAGAATGACTCCAGGTATGATTACCAATTGCGTGTCCTTGGGCTACAACTTGTTTGGCAATTTCAGGATTATTTTTTAAGGAAGTTCCTACCCAAAAAAATGTGGCTTGCACATGATTTTGTTTGAAAATATCCAAAATTTCTAAAGTTGTTTTTTTCCACGGACCATCATCAATAGTTAAAGCAATAACTTTTTCATTATTCTTAGGTTTTACTCGACGAAAAATTTGAGATTGAGATTTATCTGGGATGTTAAAAGTCAGATTTGCGGTGTTAGCTGGTGGCTGTAATTGATCACTCAGTTCACATGGTGGGGGAGTTACTGGAATTGCGTTGAGATTAGTGAGAGAGATTTCTGGTATTTTAGGTAATATGATTATTCCAGAGATAATCAAAAGAATGATGACGACAGCAGCAATAACATTTTGTATTTTTTTGAGGTTATTTGTGCGCGAAAAATGATAATTTTTGGGCATAAAATTTTGTGTTATTTATTTTTCCATTTCTAATAACTCAGGAATTGTGACAAATCTATAACCTTGCTGTTTGAGTCCATTGATAATTTCTGGCAAGGCTTTGACAGTTCTTTCACGATTTCCACCACCATCGTGCATTAACACAATTGCGCCGGGTTTAGCATCTCTGAGAATATTTTTAACGAATACTTGATATTTTGCACGAGGATCGGTGTCTGCTGAGGTCACTGACCACATGACAACAGAGTTTTTTTGACTTTTAGCATAAGCGGCTAATCCGTTGTTTAAATAGCCTCCTGGCGGACGGAAAAAAGATGTTTTTACACCTGTTGTTTGATAGATTAATTCATTTGTTTTTTCAATTTCACTTTTAGCTGTGGCTGCATCCATGCGTTTATATAGATGATTCCATGTATGATTACCAATAGCGTGTCCTTCTGCTACAACTTGTTTAGCTATTTCGGGATGATTTTTTAAGGAAGTTCCTACCCAGAAAAATGTGGCTTTAATGTCATTTTGTTTGAGGATATCTAACATTTCTACCGTGGTTTTTGGCCAGGGACCATCATCAATAGTTAAAGCAATAACTTTCTCGTTGTTTTTGGGTTCAACTTTATAAACTGTCTTTCCTTGGAATTGAGGGGGAACGGTAAAATTCAAGTTTTCGGTTTTAGCTGTTGATTGTGATTTCGGATTAGTTTGATTTTCAGGAATGGAAACTCCCACGGCTTCGCTATTTGTTTTTAATTGTGTTGTATTTTGGTTGTTGGTACAAGCTGTTAGAGATAATACTATTGTTGTGACAGCAATTATTTTTATTGTTTGGTTGTGGTTGTTTGTGGAATTGGAATTGTGAGACATAATGTTTCATCTACGATATAGGAATAATATTTGATTTATGAAAAGATACGTAGGTGCGTCAGATATTACAAATCTGTTTATTAATAGAATTTATGGAGTCTGACGCACCCTACAATACCTAATTTTTTTCAAAAATCAAATATGACTTCTATAGATATATTTCACAGGATGGGAATTTGAGCTTTTACAGTATTAACAGAAAATCTAAATTTGGGGTAGTTCCGACTGGGAATTAATTCCCAGTCTCATAGCTGAAGTCATCTAAAGATGACTAAATAATTTGAAACAGGATGACCAATATTGATTAATTACCCTTCTCTGCTTCTTTCAGCATATCCAGCAATTCATCTTTTGTTTGTTTAGCATATTGAAAGCTAGTCATGGTAGCTAAAGCACCCACACCTGTTGTTAAAGTTGCTTCTGAAATTTTACCAAAGTATAGCAAACCAACACCGCCTAAAGCCATCATGGTAGAAGCAGCAACTACACCAGCAGCAATGTAAGAGGCTAATTTATACCGGTCGATTATTACTTGCTGCGCTTCTACTTTGATTTTGACTAGATCATCATTATTGTGGTTGTTGAAGAAGTTAAAACCCACATTCCGCACTTCAAAAAGTAGCATAATTTAACTACATTGACGGTCAATTAAAACTTATGGTTTGAACAATTACGTATCAATGTAAAATAAAATTATGAACACACAAAGTTGAGCTTTAGAAGGTGTTTAAAAGCTATTTCAACAATAATATTTAATTTAAGGTGTGCAATCAGTTATCAAAAAGATAACCAATGAAATCGTAAAACCAGAGAAAAACTAAGATAATAAATAATATTTTTGACAAGCAGTAGGTAGGAATTGCAAGATATGATGATGCGACTCTGTTAAGTTAAGAATTCGTTGAAATCCTTGTATCATCAAAAGATGAATCCCTTGAAAACATTGAAATATCCATCTTAATGTGGGAGATTCTGTGGGTTTATTCAGTTGATTTTTCACTGTGGCTTTTTGTGCCTTCAATGACATTCTTAATTGTTTTTGTCCTAAATTATAAACCAAAAGACATAATGCCATTAACATCATCATTGTCTCTACTCTTTCAGGATTTTTGACAAACAGACTATCCGCGAAAAATAACGGGTCTTTGATAAATCTAAATCCTCTTTCTGTAGATTGTTGTTCTTTATATATTTTGAGGATTTCTTCTGACTCTAACTCAATAGTATCCAGAATATTGGTGGCTAAAATAAATCTGCCACACGAGTTTTGTTGTTGTGTAATTAACTCCTGATTTTCTCTTAATTTACATTTCACTCTATAAACTGTTGTTTTCCCTTTATTGGTTTCAGTAATTTCCCGCTCGCATATTTGATGATATTTTAATTTGGTTGTTATTTCTTTGATTTTCAATTCGGCTAAAGATTTATCAGCAAATTCTTCCTGTTCTAATTTATCTACTAGTTTGTTAGCTTTTAATAACTCTTCTTGGATTTTTTTGTCTAGTTTATTTAAGTCTGCTTTTTTTCTCTCTACACTTTCTACTAATAACCATCTTTGCTCTATTCCTCCATAAGATACTTTCTCTTCCAGATAACTATAACCCTGTATTTTACAGGCTTTCATGTCATTATTGATGGAGGCTTTCACTAAATTTCTTGCTTTTTTAATGGATAATGGTACTCGACTTATCCATTTCATGTTTGACATTAATGTTAAATTACTTTCGCTATATAATGCACTGTCCGCCACCATGATACTTTCAAAATCTATTTGTTTAGAATATTCTACTAAGATGTGAGCGAATACTGCTTTATCTGATTCGTTTCCTGATGCTCCTCTAAAAAATAATGGTATATCCCCATCACTACTTACTATTAAATCTAATATACATTGTTTTAAGTCTGGACGATGGTCACGCGAATATCCTTGTGTGATTATAATTGGATGTTCTCTATTTATTCCTAGTTCTTTCTCTAGATTATTTAGGCAATTCTTATATTCCCCGTGTAAATGTAATGAGCTTGAGTCTAAATGGGAATATTTTGTGTCTATTCCATATTTCTTTACTACTTCTAAGGCAATGATTAAGAATAGTTTAGTTAATCCATATTTATAGAGTTTATCCATGACTCTACCTATTTTATCGTCGTTTAAATCTTCTGCTTTTATCCCATCTCCTATTAGATGTTCTACAGCTTTATCTTTAAAGAAATCTGGAAATAAATATAGTGGTCTTGATCTGAAGGGGAGACAAACAAGGCTGAAAGTAAGGCAATGTAAAGAATGTGACGATTTATGGTAAAAAAAGATAGGTCAAGTATTGTCAATAAGACCTATCTAATGAAAATGATACCAACATTCTATCAAAACCATCTCAGAAGTCAATTAAGTCTAGCAGAATACCTATTGTTAAAAATCCTGCTTCAGATTTTACAGTCAATTAAACAGGTAAGTCTAGAAAGTTTAGCGAATGCCTTACCAATACCCATAAAATTTGAAAGTAGACGCAGAAAAATACAAAGATTTTTATCATTGCCAAAATTAACAATAAAGAAGATATGGTTACCCATAATTGAAGTCTGGTTAGAGACATACCTTCAAGAGAAAGAAACAATATATCTAGTAATAGACCGGACTAAATGGTCATGTATAAATTTATTAATGATCAGCATGGTGTGGGAGAAACGAGCAATACCGATATATTTTGAATTATTGAAGCAAAAAGGAAATAGCAATCTCAAACAACAAACAGAAGCGTTGACCGAGATTTTAGCGATAGTAAAAAAATATAAAATATGTGTATTAGGAGATAGAGAATTCTGTTCTGTCAAATTAGCGAACTGGTTGAAGCAGCAAGGTTTAAGCTTTTGTTTAAGGTTAAGAAAGAATGAATTTGTCAAAAAAGAATCAGATATTTGGTTAGAGTTGAAAGATTTGGGATTAGCACCGGGATTATCGTTATTTTTGCCGGGAGTTAAAGTTACGAAACTTAGAGGTTTTGGATATTTTAATTTAGCCTGTAAATGGAAAAGGAAACTCCAGGGTATAGCACCAAAAGAAGGATGGTTTATTCTCACAGATTTACCAGAGTTAGGAGCAGCTATTACAGCTTATAAACAACGCTTTGATATTGAGGAAATGTTTAGAGATTTTAAAACAGGAGGTTATAATTTAGAAGATACGAAAGTCACGGGAGAACGGTTGATTTCACTAATTTTATTAATAGCTATTGCCTACACATCAGCCACAATTCAGGGACAACAAATTAAACGCAAGGGAGTACAAGAATATGTCGGAAGAGTTAAAGAAAACAGCCGTAGTACCAGACGACATAGCAGTTTTTATATTGGTCTATATGGTTATACTTGGATCAGTTTTATGGATAATTGTCAACCTTTACTAGCCCAATTAATGAGACTTAATCCTAATAAGCGCAAGTATTATCAACAAGGTCTAAGAGCTATGAACCTTATACAGTCAGTCTTTTAGTTGATTTTGTCCCCCCTTCAGCGAAAAAATACAATACTTCTGCGGTCGCGGATTTGTATTTGCAGCATTTCAAAACTTCTCCAACACCAATAAAAAAGGCTATTTTACAATTATCGGTGATGCGGGAATGGGTAAAAGTACCATCGCTGCAAAATACGTTTCTGAAAATAACGCAATTTGTTATTTTAACGTCTTAGTAGATGGTCGTAACCGTCCCGAATTATTCCTGGAAAGCATTCGTAAACAACTAATTAACCGCTATCAAATCACAAATATTGAAAATGCTGATTTATCAACATTACTGGTAAAAGTTACGGGAAAACTCAGCAATAATGAAAAATTAATTATTGTTGTTGATGCACTGGATGAAGTCAACCAAGAACCAGGAGCAGAAAATATTTTATATTTACCCAAAACCCTACCAGATAATGTTTACTTTTTGCTGACACGACGACGCTATGAACCAACTAAAGAACGACTCTATACTGAAGGATTGAAAAAAGAATATTTAGATTTAACTGATAAAAAGTATAATTCAGAAAATGCAAAAGACATTCAAGAATATATTCGCTTTTATTTAGAAAATTACCCAGAACATAAAAACGGTTTACAAAATTGGATTACCAGCAAAAATATTAAACATGATGCTTTTATCAAAGAATTAGCAGACAAGAGCGAAAATAATTTTATGTATCTTCGCTATGTCTTACCAACAATAGCAGAAGGTAAATATAATGATTTGAATTTAACCCAATTACCACAAGGGTTACAGAACTATTATCAAACCCATTGGGGTAGGATGAAAATGAATGATTCATCTAAAGAAATGAAGGTAATGATTCTGTTTACTTTATTGGAAATTGCTACACCAATTCCCTGTGAGATGATTTTTGATATTCTCAATCAAGATGAATGTGATGTGCAGAATGTTTTAGATGAATGGATTGAATATTTAAGAAAATCAAATATAGATGGAGATATTTGTTATAGTATCTATCATGCTAGTTTCTTGGATTTCTTAAAAACCAAAAGAGAACTCAAAGCAACCCGCAAGTTATTTACAGAAGTAAATCAGCGTATTGTTGATTATTGGCAACGGGAGCAGGGATGAAGATGCAGCAATTTAATAAAAAATCATCCTCAAAAAAATCCTATTCCCAAAAAGCTTATCTGGGTAGATATCCTTATAACTTGGTAAACTCTGGCAACTTAACCAAATATTACCAAATCCTCACAGATTATCAATTCATATCCGCCAAAATCAATCATCCTGACTTTGGCATCCAAGCATTAATAGAAGATTATGATTTATTAGGTGATACCCAAACCAAAACATTAAAATATATTCAAAGTGCTTTGCGACTGTCTGCACACATCGTCACCCAGCATAAACAACAATTACCCAGTCAATTATGGGGAAGGTTACAAGCTATCCACACCCCAGAAATTCAACAACTATTACAACAAATATCACAAACTCAAACTCGCCCTTGGTTGCGTCCCCTCACCCCCAGTCTCACCCAAGCAGGAGGAAGGTTACTCCGCACCCTCTCAGGTCATAGTGATTGGGTAAACGCAGTCGCAGTGACAGCAGACTCTAAACGGTTGATTTCTGGTTCAAGAGACAAAACTGTCAAGGTGCGGAATTTAGAGACAGGGGAGGAAATAGCTACTTTTATAGGCGACGCTGACTTTCATTCCTGTGGGGTTACACCAAATGATTTAACAATTGTCGCGGGTGACAGGTCAGGTAGGTTGCATTTTTTAAAGTTGGAAAATGCGGGAGAGTGAATTTATGAACTCCACACCCAGACCACCAACGGTTAATAATTACCTGGATACTCAGCAACAATTCACGGCAGTTATTAATACCAAAAGCGCGAATTTTATCGGTCGTGATTTTGTTGTCACTGCTATTAATAATTTTCTTAACCGCTATAACCGGGGTTATTTCACTATTATCGGCGCACCGGGTAGCGGTAAAAGTGCTATAATTGCTAAATATGTGAAAGATAATCCTCCAGAAAATTGCCAGGTAATTTATTACAACGCGGAATTAGAGGGGAAAAATCACGCTGAAGAATTTTTAATATATATATGTTGTCAAATTATCGCCAAGTTTCAAAATTTATCACTGCCAAATTTACCGGATAATGCTACAGAAGGAAGTTGGTTTTTATCGTTGTTGCTGCAACAAATTAGCGAAAGTTTATTACAAGCAAATCAAAAATTAATTATTGCCATTGACGGGTTAAACTGCATCAACCGCAATTTACAACCACCAGGAACAAATATTTTTTATCTTCCTCGTTACGTTCCCCAAGGGGTGTATTTTCTCCTTTCCCGTCGTCCGTTTTTATTGAGTAATTCTGGTTTATTAATTGAAGCACCGGTGCAAAGTTTGCATTTAGCAGATTATCCACAGGAAAATAAACAAGATATTCAAAATTATATTCAGAGAAACCTAACCCCCCTCACCCCCCTTCCCTACCAGGGAATGGGGGAACAAGAATTACAAGAATTATCTAACTCCCCTTTCCTTTTAGGAGAGGGGTTGGGGGAGAGGTCAATCAAATCTTGGTTAAATACTCACCAAATAAATGAAGCAGAATTTATTTCTAATTTAACCAACCGCAGCGAAAATAATTTTATGTACGTGAGTCAAGTTTTAGTTGCTATTGCTGATGGTTTCTATACCGGACTTTCGCAGTTAGAAACCTCTCTAGCACCTGGGTTAGAATCTTATTACCAACAGCATTTACAAAAAATGCTACCCTCTACAGGTGAAGATTTCCCCCTAGCGGTGTTGAAAGTTTTAGCACAGCAAACACAACCTATTTCTGTTGCTGCTATCGCGGAAATACTGGATACAGATGAATATGAAATTGAAGAATTGTTAGAAAATTGGGTAGAGTTCTTAAATTTGCAATCTATCTCAGGGGATATTTATTACAGCTTTTATCATTGTAGTTTTCGTGATGCTGTCAACAAGATATAGAGGTATGCACTAATAACCGACATATTGTCTAGGCAATGCCATTTAAAAGGAAATAATCACAGTTATAAACCATGATTTTGCAGCGAGGAGCATGGTGCAAAATGTGAGCTATCAGTCTTTTTTTATATCTAAAGAGTGATTTTATATAATTTTATTTAATTCAAAATTAGAGCAAATTCTCTCTGAAGATTGATTTAATCAATGTTGAACCTCACTATCATTGAATGACAGAATAGAGTGAAAAATATCAAATGAAGATTCTTGATTTTGCTATATCTAGATTTGATTCAGCTTCTAGATTTTTAATTGTGGCTTTTGCCTGTGCCTTCATATTTTTATTTACTACTTTTCCGGCTTTCGCTATCAGTAGTTATCAAAGTGAGCCAACAGAAGGTACGACACAATTACTGGAAACTCAACGCCAAACTGATGAAGCGGCTAAAGCTCCACCAATAGGACTGAAAGAAACGCAAGAAAAAACAAAAAGAGGACTTAACGAAGTTCAGGGAGATGCTGATATTGATAAAATGAAGACTCCCGCAAATTCCCAGAATGCAACTTCAGTAGAACAGGAAGTAAAAGGCTTTTTGGAAAAAGTTACAGGCAAGGATTAGTGACAATTATTCATAATAATTCATACATTTTGTGCAGGATCAATGAGTAATGTAGGTATTATAAATTGATCCTCTATTTTGTGTTATGGCAGGTGACTCTTAACAGGTGACAGGTGACAGTGCTAAAACTCTTTTGGTGTCTAAGTTTTAGCATTGGTAGATGTCCTAACCGCCTTGTCTGTTGCTATATCTAGTTTTAAATAAATTTATAGATAATTGATAGTCATTAATTAAAAAATTCAAAAATTATCAAGCAAGGATGAATAGTTAATTTTTATTTTATTCCTTTAGAGTGATGTGGATTATATCTATATTGTGAACTTAATAATATATATATCAGTAAGTAAAGCTAGGGAAGGAAGACCAATGAATAAAATAAATATCGGTTTAACAGAGGAACAGCGTCACGGTGTCATAAATTTGCTGAATCAAGATTTAGCAGATTCTTATGTACTTCTAGTAAAAACTAAAAAGTACCATTGGGATGTTGTTGGTCCTCAGTTCCGCACTCTCCATCAACTTTGGGAAGAACACTATAATGCACTGACTGTAAATATTGATGAATTGGCTGAAAGAATTCGGGCTTTAGGTTGTTATCCCCTGGGAACAATGGAGGGATTTCTTAAGGTTGCTACTCTTAAAGAACACGCGGGTAAAATTCCCTTAGCGACAGGAATGGTAGCTCGATTAGTCAAAGATCATGAGCAGATTATTCGCAATGTTAGAGATCATGTGGATCAGTGTAGCGAAGAATTTCATGATCAGGGAACTGCTGATTTTTTAACTAATTTAATGGAAAAACATGAGCAAATGGCTTGGATGTTACGCTCATTTATTGAAGGAGAAGCACTGCAACCCGATGGTAAACAGCAAGCAACAGAAACTAAAACTCCAGTGGGTGTGTAAGTAAAAGAAAGGTCTTTAGACCTCTCTACAATTTTTTGATTATTCACTTAGTTGAAAGTTATAAATACCAAAAGATTAAGGAGTATATAAATGCCAGAAGAATATCAAGCAGAACGTACTATCTCAGCTGTATTTAAAGAACAAAAGCAAGTTGATGATGTCATTCGCCGTTTACTAGATAGAGGTATCCCCAAGGATTATATTTCGGTGATGGGCAGAAATTTCCAGTCAGAAACAAGAATTTCTGGTTTTCTGACTAAGAAAGATGTGATTCTGGGAGGTTTGAAAACAGGAGCAATTTTTGGTTCTTTGTTTGGTTCTTTCCTGAGCTTGTTAACGGGTGTCGGTGTCTTGTTTATTCCCTTTGTGGGACCGGTTGTAGCAGCAGGACCAATTGGTGCAGTGTTGTTGGGGGCTGCTAGTGGTGCGATCGCAGGTAGTGCTGGTGCTGGTTTGGTATCAGTTCTCACTACTTTGGGGATGCCTGAAGATAAAGCTACTGTTTATCAAACCCGCTTAGAAGCTGGGGAATTCTTATTGATGGCGGAAATTCCGAGCGATCGCACAGGCGAATTTCAATTACTATTTGAAAGCGCTCGCGGTGAAGAAATTCACACAATTGATCAAGCCCTGGATCATCCTTGTCCTGGCCGATGTAACAGCCCAGAGGATTTAGCGCCTGAAGTTCGCACTCATCTTTCCAGAGAAGCCCAAGGAGTATTTATTGAGCGCTATAACGTCGTACTTAATGAAACAAATGACGAGCTTACAGCTGAACAATCGGCCTGGAGTGCTGTTCGTGAACAATTTGATGAAGATGAGAATGGTGTTTGGTCAAAAGCCAAGATGATTGCTTAAGTTGTGATTTTTCTGGATAAATTGTGACACTCTAGGGCGATTGTGGACATTACATAAAATCTCAAGAACGTCCTAAATCAAATCCCTCTTCTTCTTAAGGAGAGGGTTTGTTTTAATTTCTGCTATGTGATTCATTTACCTAAAAATAGCTGTAAATATTCAAGTGGTACATGATCCACTAACCAAACAGCATTATCTGAACAATAAAAAATGTAACCTGCTGCATACATCTTACCAGCATCTACAGCAAAAATCACGGGTCTACCATGCCTTGCACCCACTATTTTAGCTGTAGAGATATCTGATGATAAATGCACATGATGGCGTGACATTTTGCCAATTCCCGTTTGCATAATTCCATCTACAGATTTGTTTCCTGTACCGTGATAAAGCACATCTGGGGGAACAGCAGGTTCTAACTGTAAATCAATTTCTATACTGTGTCCTTGATTAGCACGAATGAAAGTATGGGTAGAATCAAAGGAAAAGCGTTTTTTATCATTTGTGGCCACTACCTCCTGTAATTCTTGCCGGGTAATGGGAAATTTGTTTTTAGCACAAGCAGTTAGCAATTCATCTACAGAAACCCAACCACCAGTAACTAATTTAATTCCTATTTCTTCAGGTTGATGACGTAAATATTTACTCAGAAATTTGCTGATTTTCACTAACCGTGAATTACTCATTTTCCATAATTATTAACTAATACTTGAAGTTGATATAGCGTTTTCTAGTCTGGTGAAGTACAAAATCATCTGCGTTTATCTGCGTCCATCTGCGTTTAATTATTACAGCTTGTACCTCATTTGAATGGTAATTGCTATATATGGCGTTTCCTAATCACATCAGGCACATCATAGCCCCCTCATCGCTTGCGGGGGTGGGGTTATAATCATCTTTGCGAACGATGAGTTTTCAAATAATCCCAAAAGCAAACCATAAAGCCTAACACACAACTTGCTTTCCAGAGGAACAACCACCAAGGTTTCCACCATCCTCCAGTTTGAACTTCGACAATATCAGATAACCCGAACAACAGAAAAATCACCGCAGTAATTTTATTTTTGCGTTTAGCAATGAGGCAATCTCGTTTGTAGCTATATACTATAAATCCCAAGGCAAATAAACCCCATAATACTGCCTCAATATAATTTCCTTGACGGTAAAGGGTTTCCAAAAGTTGGGCATTTTCCAGTGAACCAGACTGATTTAACCACAAAACAAACCCAAGCATTGCCAAAAATAACAGGCTTAAACGCAGAATTGCTCCTTTAGTCAACTGCAAGGGAGATTGTGGATTCATAATATTTCAATTTAGATTAAATTGAGAAAATTTATTTTCCTATTCAGGCTAATGCGAGTGTAAATCATCACAATTACTGATAACTGATTTTTTAAACAAAACGCTCAGTAAACTCACACATCAAATCTACTCTGCCTTTACGTAACATAGCTGGATCTAATCTTTCCGTGGTGTTACAAGTCATCAATACCACCAACCGCTGTTTGATCTGCACTCCAGATTCGTCAATAACACTCTGGTACAAAGTCCCATCTAGCAACGCCAAAATATGTTCAGTTTTGTTATTGTATTGTGCTACTTCTGAAGCTCGATCTTGGGCTAAGTTATCAGCTTCATTGATAATAATACAAATTTTTTCTAAGTAAGTTGGCGGCACAAAGTTGGTGATAGCATCATGATCCAAAATAAAAATTACATACCCTAAAGGTACAAGAATTTCTTTGGCTACTGATTGTGTCCATGCTGTTTTACCTGTTCCTGGTTCTCCATGTACTACAACTGCTAATTGGTTTTGATTGAGAATCGCTTGCTGGACTGAATCACTGAAATCTTGAATATTTTTGGGAAATGTCCGAATAGGGAATTGACTGTGAACTTTACCTACACGACTTTGATATCCACTCAACATCACCGCTAAATCATGGGTAGCTTTATTAATTAAAGATGCCAGATTTTGCGACATTAAAGTATATTGTCTTCGCCCACGATCATAGGGATCAATTTGCAGCCAAATATCATATTTAGCCCAATAAGCATAAACAGTATTGAATACATCTAAACGTTCCCAGCTAACAAACTTATCAACTGGAAAATAAAAATCTCTCTCTGAATAATATTGGGTAATAATATCAGGACGTTCTAATAAACGTAGAACTCGTAAAACAGTAATTTCTTGTAATAAATTGAGTACGTAATCAATGGGAATACTGTTACGACTAACAAATTGAACTATGGGCGTTTCTGTACTTAAAACATCTTTATAGCGATAATCTGGTGTCAGTGGTTCTGGTGTGATAAAATTCCAATATTTTTGTAATTCACCACGAGTATAGTCAGAAGCTAGATTTAATATATTTGCCCACCAAGCATAATCTTTTCTAGCTAAAGCATCGGCATAATAACTAGCTAGGTTAATACTTTTTTGGGTTAACTCCTGCGTATCATGAAATATTACTTGCCAGAGATAGTTCCAATCAAAGTCACGGTGAAATGGTCGCCAACCACTAGAAAGTAGGTTTTGGCGGTTATTATTGCTAGAATTACCATCGTTGTTGCCAAAATAATCAAAATCCATATTTTCTGTGATTCGGGAAAGTCAAACTATTTTCTGCTAACGCAGGAGATGATCTAAAACTTTTCTCGTACTATAAACTACCTGAGTGCAAGTTGCCACAGCCAGAGTTTATTATTTGCCGGAAAGTGTGCTGATCAGTATTACACCAAGTTACGCAAGTAGTGAAATTCACTACAATTTTATGGCATTAATTAGCATTAGCTTGCGTACTACACTGTAATACACAAAAGAGTCTATGTCAAGTATTTTCTTCAAAATAGTTATATTTAACTAAGTATCAGCTAAGTTATTAACAAATTCTCAGGATATCAAAGCAATATTTATCAACCCTCTAATTATTACAATAATTCCTGGGAATATACCGAAATAAAGCTGGATTTTTATATGTAAATTTATTATGAAGTTATGAAGAAAATATTCTGTAATTTTGCATATAATCAAGAGGTGTATACTAAATTTATTTAGTTTGAGATTTTTGTGTTTTTTGAGATTGGTGAAGATTCTCAACTTCACCTAAACTACACACGAGATCAACCAGATTGAGCTTTATCTGATGTCCAACGGGGTATGTCGTTTGTTTATATGAGAAAAACAATGTATCCCCATATAATCTTCTGGATAAGAAATGTATCTGGCAAATTCATTCATGAGTGATGAAAAAAAGCAAGCCTCTCAGAAGCCTTTAATTTTAGTTGTAGAAGATCATGATGACAATCTACTGCTACTTAGTTATGCCCTTGACTCACTTGGGTGCAAATTTATTTGTCAAACTGATAGTTCCAACACGCTACTGGTAGCCAAAAATTATCAGCCGGACTTAATTTTATTAGATATTTTGTTACCTGGGCTTAGTGGTCTCGATGTGATGCGATCTTTAAAGTGTGAACCTCTAACTTGGCATATTCCAGTAGTTGCAGTTACTGCTTTAGCTGGTAGAGATCAGGAAGAACGTTTCCTGAGAGCGGGTTTTAATGATTATATTAGTAAGCCCTATATGCTTCAGGATTTAGAGGTGATTATTTATCGTTTGCTACAGGGAAAAATAGCGCCATGTTCAGCTTTTGAAGTATGTCAAGAATAACTATTAAGACTTAATTGTAATTATCAATTCTACAATTGTTAAATTAGATTACATCAATTAAGTTGATTTTGGTAATCGAATTGTAAATACACTACCTTTACCTAATTCTGAAAAAAGTTCGATTTTTCCCCCGTGTGCTTCTATGATACAACGTGATAAATATAGTCCTAAACCGCTACCTGATCTTTTATTTCTCCCTTGACGAAACCTTTCAAAAATGCTTATTTGGTCTTCAGGTGCAATTCCGTAACCTGTATCAGTAACTGCAATGATGATTTCAGCTTTATTGGTATTGGTAGGTAAATTTTCATAAATGCGAATTTCTATGCTGCCTTTATCTGTAAACTTGATAGCATTACCAATTAAGTTGTTTAAAACTCGTCTTAGTTCCAGTTTATCCCCAATAATCAAACCAGCATTATCACCTTGTTGATCTAACTGATAAGTATCTAATTTCAGAGTTAAATCTTTCTCATTAGCAAGGGTATTGAGTTCACTTACTACTTCTTGAGCTATTTCTTTTAAGTTGCAGTTTTGTAGATTTAATGTTTTTTTACCCGCCTCAAAGCGATAAACTTCTAGTAAAGTATTAACCATTTCCATTAAATTTTTGTTACTGCGAATCATCACAGCAATTGCTTGTTTCATTTCTGGAGAAATATTGCAGAAAGTCTCCTGTTGAAATAAACTCAGCATTCGATCAGCTGCTACCAGTGGTGTTCGCAAATCATGAGTGAGACGAGAAACGAAGTCTTCTCGCTGACGGGTCATTTTTTGTTGTTCGTCTATACTATGCTTGAGACGAAGCAGCGATCGCACTCTAGCTAGTAATTCATCTGTATCAAAGGGTTTACGAATAAAATCATCAGCCCCAATATCTAATCCTTCGACAGCACTGGCTTCGTGAAATGCTGTGATTAACAAAATTGGAATATAGCTAAGATCAGGATTATTACGAATTCTACGCGTAACTTCATAACCATCCATTCCTGGCATCATTACATCTAAGAGAATTAAATGTGGTGGTGATTCTGCAATTTTTTGTAAAGCAGTTGCACCATCTGTGACTAAATCAATTTCATAATTTTCACTCTCTAAAATTGTTCGGACTAAAACTAGATTGTCTCTAGAATCATCAACGGCAAGAATTCGGCTAATTTTATCGTTTTTGACAACAGACATGGTTACTTAACTTCTGTATTAATCAGGTGAAAGCTGAACATGAGAATAGGGCTTGCACTGCGCTATCAAATATTAAGTATTTGTAATTTTTGACTAATGAAATCCGCTGTAATTATGGTTTAAGATTAGGATATTCCATAAAATATTTACTAAATATAGATGTAGATGGAAGATGATTATTAGTAGAATAGTACAACCCATCACCACCAAAATTAAAACTAGAATTAGGTGATAATATTACTTTTCGTGGTAATTCAATTGTAAATATTGAACCTACGTCTAATTGACTTTCTAGAAATATTTTTCCTCCCATTGTTTTTACTAATGAATCAATAATTGCTAATCCCAAACCAGTTCCCGGATATTTCCGGCTGATACCTTGATCTACTTGGCGAAATGCTTCAAAAATATGTTCAAAATCTCCAGGAGAAATGCCAATTCCTGTATCCTCGATACTAATAGTTACTTGATTACCAGGAGTTTCTTTCACTTTTACACAAATACCTCCATTCTCTGTAAACTTGACTGCATTGGAGAGTAGGTTAATGAGAATCTGATGTACTCTGACTGGATCATTAAAAATCAACTTATTCTGCAAATCTATTTTTAATTCCAGAGATAACTTTTTGGCTTCAGCTAAAGAACGTATTTCTTCTACCGTCTTATTAACTATTGTAGATAAGTCAAATATTTCTGGCTTTATCTCTAAGTTGCCAGACTCTAGTTTAGAAAAATCCAGTACTTCATTGAGCAACATTAACAAATGTTTACCATTATTGAGAATCCGCTCTACCATATCTGTTTGCTGATTAGTAAGTTGAGCAAATTTAGGACGTAATAGTATTTGTGAAAAACCAATAATTGCATTCATTGGTGTTCTTAACTCATGAGATATAGTTGCTAAAAATTGTGATTTTAGTCGTGATGCTTCCAATAACTTCAAATTTTGTAGCTGTATTTGTTGCCGTTGTTTCTCCAATTCTTGGTTCTGATGAAGCAGTTGTTCATAACTTTCTTTCAGCTTTTGATTTGCTGAAGCTGCCTCAGTTTCAGCTCGGTATAAACGAATTGCACTCCTCAGAGTCTGTACTAAAGTTTCTGAGGATAGTTTAGATTTAGGAATATAGTCTGTAGCACCTGCTTTTATTAGCTCGACAGCTATTTGTTCATTTCCTTGATCAGAGATAATGACTAAAGGAACTTTGATTTCTGAAGAATGTAGCTTGTGAATCGAGTTTAATCCATCTTGATCTGTTAAACAATTATTAATAAGAATGCAGTCAAACTTACTACTTCTGAGTGCAATAAGTGCCTTATTAATCTCACTAACTTCATGCAGTTCTATATAAGAATCCGCTTGAGTTAGAGCTACAATTACTGCCATGCGATCTACTTCATCATTGTTTACAACCAAGATTTTCAGCGTCTCTTCCATTGGTTTTTACTTTCGCTGTCCGATACAGGTTGATGTACAGGATTTATGTTCTTAAGCTATCCAAATACAACATTTACCCTTGTTGATTAATTTCAGCATTTAATAATTAAAACAAACCATTTTAAACTACTGTTAGTTGGTATAGCTATAGTGACTCATCCAGGATATTAACTAACAAATTAGCTGAGTTGTTCAAGGTTAGGGAGCAGGTAAATTCGGCTCTAGCTTGGGTGGTATTAGCTATACGATATGGTAATTTATTCGGGAATCTTACCCAATATATGATCCAGATTTAGCACATTATTTTTTCATCCTTTACTTATTATATATTAACCAATTTTACTGTTCTTTACTAGTATTTAAAGAGAATATTTTATATTTTCTTGTAAATTCGTTTATTTGAATCTACTTATTACCGTTGTGGTTAAAGAACTGTTGCTTTTATTTAATTACCAATCACTGGTGAGCAACTAGTAATTATGCACATAAAATCGATTATCTACTAAGATAAGCAGAACCCATATCTAGTAAAGTTAGGTACTTTACTTATGTTAATATAATTGTAAATGAGTCAGCGATTCTTTGTCCTCAGTCATTAGTGAGAGTTGCATACAAACATTGCTGATCAAGAGCTTGAGAAGTTTTATTCAAAAGAATTTAGGTAGATTCTAAGTGATGAGTATTAGTTCCCTGATTATAAAAAGAATAAACTATTCATAATTTTGCTTTTTCCAGTTAAAGCGGCAGTACTCATTGATTTTTAAGAATTTATGCAAGCCCTTAAAGTAAAACACAGTCATGCTGTTATCATTCCCTTGAATTTAAACATGATCATGATAGATGAAAAACTGCAAAATTGATGTAGTCTTTTTTGGGCAATCATAAATCTAAACTTGTTCTGTCAATAACTAATTTTAGGAATACACACCTATAATTAAAGAGTAAGAAGTGAGAAAAATTGCGGTTTATGAAAATGACAGATAGCTCCATTAATTTTATTAGCTGATCAGTTTGGGTCAAGGGCGCTGTTGAGAATTCATCCTTTTTTTAGGTAGCTTGTGGTTGTGCTAATTTAGAGATTTTTAGCAGCTTCGCCCAAGGCTGACAAGTAAAATTAGGGAAGAAATTTGGTTGAGAAACCCTGAGTCAGAATAAATGGCTAATATATTTCAGCATTATTCTCATCAATATTTCACTTTTTTTTCCTGAATAGCCATATACCCGTAGTTAGATTTTTACTTTCACCTTACATAAAAAAAGAAAATTTATTATTTCTATCGATGGATGCAGGACAGTAAAAATATCATCTACCTTTGGTTTGGGGAAATTAGAGCCAACACTTACACTAAAGTCTTAACTTTGGAAAAGTCGTCAGCTAAAGAGTTGAGTGCAAAAATGAGCGAAATTAGCATTGTTTTAATTGAAGATCATGATTTAACCCGCATGGGATTAAGGGCTGCATTGCAGTCACACAGCGGTTTAAGAGTTATTGGTGAAGCGGCAAATGCCACTCAGGGATTAAAACTTTTAGAAACTACTAAGCCAGATGTGGCTGTAGTAGATATTGGCTTGCCAGATATGGATGGCATTGAACTTACACGCAAGTTTAAGCGCTACCAGACAGAAACTGGACAATCAAACACAAAAATTCTCATTTTGACAATGGATCACACAGAAGACGCTGTATTGGCAGCTTTTGCGGCCGGAGCAGATTCTTATTATATGAAGGAGACAAGCATCAGTAAATTAACTGAGGCCATACAAGCGACTCATGGTGGTAACTCTTGGATCGATCCGGCTATTGCCAATGTAGTCTTACGGAAGATGCGTCAGGGCATACCAGGAGATATCCAAACATCAGACAAACCAAAAACTGTAAAAATTGAGGCTTTGGCTACAGAATACGAGCAAGTTTTGGAAACCTACCCTTTGACTCAGCGAGAATTGGAAATTTTAGAGTTGATTGTTGCTGGTTGTAGTAATGGTCAAATTGCGGAAAAACTCTATATCACAGTAGGTACAGTCAAAACTCACGTTCGGAATATTTTGAATAAACTCTGTGCAGATGACCGGACACAAGCTGCTGTTAGAGCTTTGCGTTCTGGTTTAGTGGGTTAAGATTATTTTCTCAAAATCGATCTTGCAAACATTCAGCAATACGTCTTGCTGCACCTGACCTCCCCATTCGCTGGACACCGTTTTCAGCAATTATTTGTAACCTATCGGGATTTTTGAGTAGGGATTTTACTGCTTGGGCAACTTGTGTGGGTTGGTCTACTAAAATCAGAGATGGTCCTAAAAGACGACTTTGAGCCTCAGCAAAAGCAGGGTTATATTGTGGACCATGGCCTGGAATAGCGATCGCTGGTTTGCCTAAACCAATAAATTGTTCTGTTGCTGTCCCTGCCATAGCGATCGCTAAATCTCCTAAATGCAAGCAGTCATTATAAGCTTGTTGACTGAGAACTAAGTAGCCATTTCTTTGCTTAAAAGTCAAAATATTAGCATCAGCAAGTGGGATAGGAGATTCGGCGCAGGAACACCAACCCTGGATTTGCAAAGTTTGAGCTAATATCTGGCAATCTAAACCAGGAGCGATCGCACCTAAAAAAATCACAGTCCCAGCCGATGGTAAAATCGAATCTCGTTCCCGAAAACTAGCCATCAACCCAGACACAGCAACCATCATGATTTCCCAGTTACTATAAGCCTCTGGCTCACGAGAACCGGGAAGTAGAGTCACAATCAAAGGACGAACTAGTTCTTCCTCTTCAGCATGACCATGATAAAATTTTTTGGTTCTCACCGTCGGCTCCAAACCATCCATCATGGGATTACCTAAATCAAAAGCCGGAATTGGCCATTTTTTTAAAATTTCCGTAGTCAGGGCATCTCTAGGAAACACCGCACGACAAAGACGACGACTCATTAACCATCTTTCCCAAGGATGGTAAATGGAACCAGAAAAGTTTTCCCAACTGGCCGATTTTGACTTTCTGGGTAACAAACCCACCTCATCCCTAACATAATATTCAGATTTGGCCGTGCCAATAAAAGCATAATTAGCACCACTCATCGCCGCAAACAACAACGGTACAATATCTCCCACCGCTAAAATAGCTTTTTTATTACCCAATTTTTTTTGATCACTCACCCAACCGCGAACAGCTTGAATTTGCTTCCAAGTCAGTTGCACCAAACCGCCACGGACATCTCGCATTAACTGGCGACTATCCATATAAATAAAGCCACCAGATGGCATAGTCTGTATCGAACCAATACAGGGAATATTTAAATTTTGGTAAGCACGTCCTTCACCCACTATAGGTAAAGCAAATATCTCTGGTGGAGAAGAAAGTTGTTGCAGTTCCTGCAAAATACGGACAGCAATGATATCTTCTCCATGACCATTACTTAAAACTAGTAACTGCAAAGGAGACTTAGTCGCTGCCGATGCAACCCGCTTTAATTGGGATAAATCACGCATAAGATTTTAAATTTTAAATTTTAGATTTTAGATTTAAATTGTAGACTTTCGGCAAAGCATCGGCTTATAAAATTAAGCACGCAAGTATTCTATTAAATGCACACCAATATCTTGTTAAATATTGATCTTAATAGACAGGTATGGACGGATGAGGAAATTGCTGCCACCGTAACATAGTCGCACATCTAAGAGAGCGATTCGTCAATGAATATCTAGCAGCCTTAAACCGCAACTCCAGCAAAATGCCGCCAGATTTGGTTGATTATCAATACGAACCCAAATATCTTTATGGTTACAAAATATATTGTATTATAGCTTTTTTGTCAGAAATGGCTTGCAGCGGTTTCCGCTCTTATGAGGTACATCTTAGCCCCCTCATCGCTTGCGGGGGTTGGGGGTGGGGTTCTTGTACTTCATAACACCGGGAAGTGCTGTATGCCATGCTCCGCAAACAGGATTTATAAGATTTAGGGATTTATAAGATTTTGTGATTGATGTTTTTGATTGAGGATATTAAATTTTTGAGGACATTGATTCAGAAATATTTTTATAGTAAATATATCCAATTTTAGGAGTTTCTAAATCTAAAAATTTCATATATCCACTATTTTCATATAATAAAATAGCTTCAGTGAAAAGGCTAACAGTTTTAATCCAAATAGTTTGAAATCCTCTAGCTGTAATTTCTAGTTCTAATTCTGAAGGGGAGACAAACAAGGCTGAAAGTAAGGCAATGTAAAGAATGTGACGATTTATGGTAAAAAAAGATAGGTCAAGTATTGTCAATAAGACCTATCTAATGAAAATGATACCAACATTCTATCAAAACCATCTCAGAAGTCAATTAAGTCTAGCAGAATACCTATTGTTAAAAATCCTGCTTCAGATTTTACAGTCAATTAAACAGGTAAGTCTAGAAAGTTTAGCGAATGCCTTACCAATACCCATAAAATTTGAAAGTAGACGCAGAAAAATACAAAGATTTTTATCATTGCCAAAATTAACAATAAAGAAGATATGGTTACCCATAATTGAAGTCTGGTTAGAGACATACCTTCAAGAGAAAGAAACAATATATCTAGTAATAGACCGGACTAAATGGTCATGTATAAATTTATTAATGATCAGCATGGTGTGGGAGAAACGAGCAATACCGATATATTTTGAATTATTGAAGCAAAAAGGAAATAGCAATCTCAAACAACAAACAGAAGCGTTAACCGAGATTTTAGCGATAGTAAAAAAATATAAAATATGTGTATTAGGAGATAGAGAATTCTGTTCTGTCAAATTAGCGAACTGGTTGAAGCAGCAAGGTTTAAGCTTTTGTTTAAGGTTAAGAAAGAATGAATTTGTCAAAAAAGAATCAGATATTTGGTTAGAGTTGAAAGATTTGGGATTAGCACCGGGATTATCGTTATTTTTGCCGGGAGTTAAAGTTACGAAACTTAGAGGTTTTGGATATTTTAATTTAGCCTGTAAATGGAAAAGGAAACTCCAGGGTATAGCACCAAAAGAAGGATGGTTTATTCTCACAGATTTACCAGAGTTAGGAGCAGCTATTACAGCTTATAAACAACGCTTTGATATTGAGGAAATGTTTAGAGATTTTAAAACAGGAGGTTATAATTTAGAAGATACGAAAGTCACGGGAGAACGGTTGATTTCACTAATTTTATTAATAGCTATTGCCTACACATCAGCCACAATTCAGGGACAACAAATTAAACGCAAGGGAGTACAAGAATATGTCGGAAGAGTTAAAGAAAACAGCCGTAGTACCAGACGACATAGCAGTTTTTATATTGGTCTATATGGTTATACTTGGATCAGTTTTATGGATAATTGTCAACCTTTAGTAGCCCAATTAATGAGACTTAATCCTAATAAGCGCAAGTATTATCAACAAGGTCTAAGAGCTATGAACCTTATACAGTCAGTCTTTTAGTTGATTTTGTCCCCCCTTCAGGTTCTAATTGTTGTAATAAGAACTTTCCTAAACCTATACCTCTTGCTTGTGGTAATAGATATATTTTTTTAATTTCTGCCCCTTTTACTACTCCTTTGTATGGATAAAATGCCACACATCCAAATATTTTATTTTGTTTTTCTACTACCCAAAATAATCCTCCAGTTTCTAAATAACATTTTTCTATGTCTATGATATTTTGGGTATCTTGATCATAATATTCTGGAACTATAACACCATATTTTAATCTAATAGATTGAATGATATATATAACAGATGAGTGATCATTTTTTTGCCAATTATGAATAGTAAAATCTTGATATTTATACATAAGACTGATAGCAATATAAATTTATTTTATTTATCGAATTTATGTTGAATTTATTAATCTTTAAAAAAAAAGCGATCGCAAAGTCAACATGGCTAGAGCAGCGATCGCTAAATGTAAGAAAATTGAAAAACTTTAATCAAGTATTAACTGCAACCTGCTGATCATTCTTTCTATTTTTAGCAGAAAATACACCCATTGCAGCTAATGCAATCATGCCTATTAAAGTAGAAGGTTCAGGAACATTTTGAGGCTCTTTAGGGGGTTCGGGAGGTAGTTCAGAAATATTTGCTGCCATTGCTATTCCATCGTTAAAACACTCTTCAAATATCCAAGCTGTGATAGCTCCTGGAGATACTAAAGAACGATCAATACTAAATCCAAACGTTTGAGAGCCAAAAGCACCAAAATTTCCAAAATTTAGACCAGTTAAATCAGCAGAAAGAAGATTACCAATCGACTGACCAGCAGCAATTACACTATTAGTAGTATTACCAAAAGGTGATTGATTTTGAGCTAAATCTCCCAAAGTCGGATTTCCACCTTTACTAGCTACAAAATTAGTGTATGAACTATTAGTAGACCAACCGTCGTTAGCAGCAGCAACACTTTTTGTAGCGGCGACTTGATATACTCCTAAACTAGCAGCAGAATCATTAGCATCAGTAAAATTAATGCCTAATAATCCCGAAGCAGTTTGAATAAATAAATCACCCCAACCGATATGACTATATCCATTAGCAACAGGAACTACTGCACCATCTCTTGCTAAATTTGTATTAAGAGCAAAAGTAAGTTTATTATTCTCAATATCATCCTTCATTGCTAGACCATAAATTTCAAATGTCCCTCCACCAACGCTAGTCGGACTACCAGGATATGTACGATATGTAGAGTCTGTGAAAGAGTCGATTGTGTAGTTCCAACCATTTTGTAAAGTTGATGCTTGGGCATCTTTGGTAATTCCTAGTATTGCTACTAAGGTAAGAGTCGCTGTTGTTAATTTGATTAAAGTCTTCATGTTTACTACCTCAATTTTGGAAACGATGATGGGAGAAAATTTCAAATATTAAGCTGTATTGAGAAAATCATAAAATATGCCATCTAGCTAAGTCATTAGCCTATTGTGCTTTATTTGTGCGTTTGCTTGTGCGATCGCTGTGATTATCGTCAGTACGACTCATTAGATATCTCCTAGAGAAAATGTAGAGACGTTCCATGGAACGTCTCTACAAAGATTACAGATATCCTATATTTAGTTTCCAATAGATACCAAAAATCTGCCAGATTGATGATTATTCAAAAACCTTTTAATATTTACAACTTTTCAGGCGATTCCATAGACTTGTCATATCCTCTATACTTAACATATGCCAATCTTCAAATGAGTCTAATTCCTCTTCATAATTAAATAAAAATGGTAGGTGTCCTTTTGGAGCATTAATATTATATTTAAAGTGTTTGGCATTTCTCCAATAAGTCTCACGATAAACATTAGGGCGATAATCAGACCATTCTAATTTTTCAATTAACGAAAGAATACTATCTGTATTGAAACCTAGCGAAGAGGTTACAGATGTAATAGGAATAAACTCATTACTAGCACTTACATCTAAGCCAGAAGGTAACGGCAAGTTATTTTTTTGCTTAATCTCTTCATATATACTCATTTGAACACTAAAACCAAAATGACCATTACTATATGTTGTCCAAAGTTGATCAATTTTATTTAAAATATCACAAGGAAACCGATTTATCTCCTGTGGTTCTAATGTCTCACAACCAACATACAAAGTTAAATTAGAAATTATAAAACTTAACCCTAATGGTCTTAAAATTTCATCAATTGCTCTTTTCCATCTAATAGGACTTGCAATACGACCGATATGATAAATCTTCTGGTAGCCATTCAGAAAATTTAATTGTGAAACACCAACTTCCATCAGTTTGTTTGTTTAAATATATACGAGGACTACTATCTGTTATATAATGGCTGTGCAAAACTTCTGATTTTTTCTCGCCAGTAAAATAAGTTTTTCTATATTTATCTCTACTTATATAAATTCCTAATTTATCATAACTCTTAGAAGAAAATCCCCATTCATGTCCATCATAATCTAGCCATTTGGCACCACTTTCAAGGAATGGTTTGGAAAATATTTTCTCTGATTCACTCATACTAAAGTTTCTGAAAAAACCATCTGAACCATAATTATTCCCAACAAAGTTTTCAAGTTCTAAGACTCTTGCATTATATAGGAGAGCAACGCGAGAATTCTCTGCATTACGTTTTTGATTTTCTTCTTTTTGCCGATTTTCTCGATGAACTTCCTTAAATTTATCAAAAATAAATGAAAAAATAGATAAAATTGGTAATAATACTGGCGACAAAACAATAAAAGCAAGACCTAAAGAAAAAAATAGGAAACAAAGACCGGCAATAAGGTAAATTATAGATAACAACATCATTTCCATATTTAGCAATCTCCACATTTAGAACAATTAACCATTTGCTGTTCAAATTTATGTAACTTATCAAGGTTTTATTTATTAAATATTACTTAATAAACCTAGCTAAAACCTACAAGGTATAGTAATTAGCAAGACTTTGAAAGGCTTTGATAATTTCATCCATTTCATGATTATCATGATCAGAAGTTTGCAAATATTTTTCAGATAATTTGTGAATACGACCACTTGTATAGCCACAAATAGGAAAACGACCTTGAGGACATCTATCACAAGGAGATTTTGCACGCTGCACCCTTAAACGTAAGGTGATCTGCCACACAGCTAAAAAAATACCCACAAAACCAATTCGCAAAATAACGCCAATAAGTGACCAAGGGGTTAACCATAGTCCCGCATAAATCAGAAAAACAACAGATATCCCTAGTAAGGTTCTGGATAGCAATTTGTAAGACCTAATTTGCACTTTAGTTTGAATTACTGCGGGTATATAAAGCAATACTCCAATAATTAATACATATTCAAAGGGTAGTTGAGATAACTTGAAAGTAGGTATTAGTAGTGAACCGATAATTACACCTAAAGACATCATTGTACATCCCATACATAAAGGTACTTTACCAAGCCAAATTAAATGGTTATGGTAATACTTGCATGATGGATGATGAGCAAAATAGGGTATTCTTTGCAATTCTGATAAAAATTTGATAACCTTCTTATTGCTTGTACCATTACTTAGTGAACCAATACCTAATAAAGTGACTGGTTCTGGTTTCCTATGTATCCACATCATTACTTTCCAAAAATCAAAACTGCTGATTCTTTACGGTTATTACAACAGTCTACACGAGCAGTCATATATGCTGTTACCAGTTGCCAACCCTCTCCTGCATAACTATTACATTCTTTTTGAATTTCTTCGGTGACAACAATACTTACTGAATATTGTTTGTACATAAAATTTACTACCCTCAATGATCAAGCTTTATAATCAAGAGTATAAAATCAGACGATCGCTCAAGTCACCAGCCAATTGTGCGTTGTTTGTACGTTTGCTTGTGCGATCGCCTCAATTATCCTATTTATCGCCCCTATTGAGAATTATTTCAGCTTATCATATTTTATTTTGGGGGTCTAAATGACTCTTGTATAAATTTTATTTCTTCCTGAATTGAACTCCATTCTCTTGATTCTTCATTAGGCAATAGATAACCTACTATAACTGTAGTTGTATTATTTCCCATATCAATTAAGACCTCAATTGCCTTTTTTGAATATAATCTTACTGCCTGTCTTCCATGTATATTTAACTTTTGCTGGGAAATAATTTTATGCCCTGGTATGGTACTTTCTCTCATCTTTACAAATGATTTAACTGCATCACCGAAAGATATTACTTGTAATTTTTGTGAATTGCTATCAAATAACTTAAACGTCAGTTCATCATTGGTAAAAATTCGTAACTCAATTCTCGCACAACGATTGCAAGAAGAACTTATTCTTTCCCAAGTGGTGAACCTCATATCTGTTTTAGAGAAAGAAGAAAAGTAGTGCCACAAACTTAAATATACATTTTCCCAAGAAGAAGGGTAACTGATTGAATATTCACCTGCTGTCGTTAAGGTATTTATTGAACTATATTTTTTTCCAGAATTATCATTTCTAACTATTAAATTTCCATGTTTTTCTACATCTTTCGCTAACACGGAAGTACAAAAAATCATTACTAGGAAAGATATAACAGCCAGTAATATAAATGTTCGTAGTTTTTTGATGTGTGGGAAAATAAACATAATAAACTCTCCTTTCTATTTGATTCCATAAACAGCTTCATTTACGGTTTATCTGAAATAACTCATAAAATTGCTGTTTTTATTCAAAATATCCTTGTTATCTTATTAAATAACATTCACCATCTTTATATCCCTCTGAACCACATTTAGGACAAAATCCAGTGCTACCAATTAAACCTACATTAACGCGTCCACAGTTCGAGCAGAACTTATGTTTACACTCTTTACACTTATAAATATTAAAATACGCCCCTGTTAATAAACCACTCTTTTTGTTATATCCACAACCCGGACAAGAATTATATTTAGTCATAGTTTTTATAACTCTTAGTAGTCAAATTAAACTGTATAATCAAGAGTATAAAATCTGCCATCTACCTAAGTCACTAGTTAATTGTGCTTTATTTGTACGTTTGCTTGTGCGATCGCTGACTAATCATGTATCATGCTCTCAGTAACAAGGGGTGAGCGTGAGATGGCCAGAAATAAACCAAAACTTTATAGGCTAACAAAGATAGGGCATGGATTAGTCAAAGAAGGATTGAAAGACTATGAATCGATATATGGATTCTGTGAAGCAAATAAAAGATGCATTCATCGTCAAACCTTTACAAAATTTCACGATGGTGATGGTGTAATTAGAGACACGGCTGAAACCTATTGTGATGCCTTGGAAATTCCCAATTGGCGCGAAAGTTGGGATAATATTGTTGAACTTGTACCTGAAAAAATCACAGATTGGCCTGTCTATGATGATGGTTGGGTAGGGCGCAAAAAACTGGTTAGCTCATTAACAAAAAAGCTGCGTGAAAATTGTCGGTTATTGCTATTGTTAGGAATTACGGGAATTGGTAAAACAGCCCTTGCTGAAAGGATTGCTGATGATATTCAAACCCGATTTACCAAGATTTTAAGAGTAAATTTTGATAGTGATGATAGTCCCAGAAACTTTGTTAATATTGCAGGAAGGTGGTTAGAAGAATTAGGTTTATTGATTGAAGACAGGCAAACAGGAACGATTCTAAAAGGATTAGTGAACCATTTACGTGAGGAACGTATTTTAATTTTAATTGATTCTTCAGAAGCATTATTAACAGAAAGTGAAGATGGTTGGGGAGATTTTGAGGATGAATGGTGGGCAAAGTTTTTTGAAGATTTTTTGACAATAGAATCTTCTGAAAGTAGATTAATTGTAACTTCTCAAGATTTACCGAGTAAAATTGAAACTTTAGCTTCTCGTTACCCTAATTCCTATCATCGTGAAATTTTAGATGGTTTACTAGAAGATGAACAAATTTCTTTATTTGAAAAAGCAGGTTTAGATGTTGATTTAGAATCAGAAGATAAATTAATTCTATTGCGAATTGCCAAGATATATAAAGGACATCCATTAACTTTGCGTGTAGTCAGTGGTGAAATTGTGGAATCTTTTGGTAATAATGCTTATGCTTTTTGGCAAAATGTTGGTAATGAAATTGAGTTGGTAGAACAGCATTTAGCAGAAGCAGAATCTGGTTTAAAATCAGAAGGTGAAAATGATGATTGGAAACTGCATAAATTAACCAGAAAAATTAGGGCTGAAGTTTATCGGCGGAGATTAGATGCAGTTTTTAAACGATTAAAAAATCAAAATCTTGATGCTTATTTTTTGATTTGTGTAGCTGCTAAATATCCTCGTCCTGTGCAAGATAGCGGTTGGTTTTTACAGCTAGATATTTATATTCAACGTTTGAAAAACGAGGTTTATAGTCAAGAACAAAAACAAAAGATATTAGATGATTTATTTGCTAGATTTTTAGTAGAAACTTCCATTAATCATGAACATAATCGTGTTTTAGGACTACATAATTTAATTCGCAGTGTAGCTTTAGAACATCGTCAGAGTTTATTTACCCAGCCTTTATTTACATAGTTTAATTACATTTAATTATTATGTCAAAATTATGTCAAATTTAACTATAGGACAAAAATTATATCAGGAATTAGACATAGATATTAATTTGACTCTGATTCCATTAAACGATCTTGATGTATATGTTGCTATTAAATATTTCCTAACACTGGAAGATGAAGAACCAGACAACGCTAAAAATATCAAAAAAATAGACCGTTATTTGCGCGTTTTCCGTAATCTTTGTGAAGTTTCAGAATGGCAAAAAGCCGCTTATGTTTTATCTTTTTGTTATACATCTAAACCACTTCATGAACAATTACGAATTTGGGGTTACTATCGAGAACAAATTGAACTATATCAAGCACTTTTAGGAAAGGTAAATTCTGATTATGATATTATTTGTTTAAATGGATTAGGTAGAGCTTGCTATAATCTTAGTGATTATACTCAGTCTCTTAATTACTATCAAGAATTACTAAAATTTGCTCGTTTAATAAATAATCGCCAAGCAGAAGCACTCGCTTTAGGTGGTTTTGGAGATATAGAACATATTAAAAATAATATGTCTGAAGAGATCTTTTTTTACCAGCAACAATTAGATATTGCTCGTGAAATTGGGGATAGGCAACAAGAAAGTTATGCTCTTAGTTTTTTAGGGTATGCTTTACATATATTAGAATTAAATCAAGGTAAAAAAAATTATCAACAAAAAGGATTAAATTATCTAAAACAAGCACTAGAGATAGCTTGTAAATTGGACAACCAGGAAATAGAAAGTATTTGTCTTAATAATATCAGTCAAATATATTTGAATCGTGGTCAATATGATCAAGCATTAATATATCTTCTTCGACAATTAGAGATTTGTAAAAACAGCAATGATATACGTGGTAAATATTCAGCATTAGAAATTTTGGGACAATGCTATGTGATGTTAAAACAACCTGATCAGGCTAGTTTGTATATACAAGAAGCATTAATAGTTACAGATGAAATGGGTGATAAATATAGTAAAATAAGAACATTAAATGGCTTGGGTGTACTTTATTGTTATAAATTGAAACGATATCAACAGGCTTTGCCATATTTTCAAAAAGCATTAGAGATAATGCAGCAATTGAATGTTGAAGGCTATCTGGTTATAAGTGCTGTGAATATATCAGTTTGCTATAGTTACTTACAAAATCACCAGGAATCACTTTTATATCTGAATATCGCTCAGTCACTTGCCACAAAATCAAATTCTTTAGAAGATAAAGGACTAGTGACAATGGCCACAGCTAATAATTATTGGAGACGTGATAAAATTTGGTACAAAGCCTGGGGAATATTGTTAGCAATAAAAGGACTGATGATAATTCCACCTTGGCGCAGTATGAATGGTAGGATGGCAATGCAAGCTGCAATTAAGCTAGTATTTGGTTTAGAGTAGTTTTTAAGTATTTAAGAATAATATATCCAAATTACGAGGGTTAAACGGCTGTAGAAGCATTATGAATAGCACTAAGAGAGGTAAGCTTGGCAAAAATCTGGGATAATAAAATAAGCTCTGGTGGTTCCAATACCTTCGCCAAATTTTAAAAAGCCTTGGTTTTTAGGTGCGGTTGAAGGGAAACCCAGGTTACAGAAAATAGCATAGATATTGTAAGTATTGTAAATTACCAGGTAAGCCCAAATTTAATCTAGTAAAAATTTTCTAGATATAAATACTCATCAAGTATCTTGCAGGTCAGCAATAAAAATTGACAAGAAACAAAAAATTACAATTGATAGTCTGTTTATCTACAGGTACGGGAACTACATATTATCCCTAGTAGTTGACTTGACTGCTGACTGAGTTAATTAAGTTAATCAATACTAATTATGCGACTTTCTTCTGCGGCAATTTTTACATTAGCTACTGTAGCAGCTAGTAATGTCACTCAGCAAGCAACTGCTGCAACTACAAATCAAGAGGAACAAACCAATACAGCCACAGATGTTGTAGTAGTACCATTTGTAGAGATCCAGCCCACACAGCTAGAAACCCTAACATCTCCAGAAACTACATTTGCTATGGAATTTGCCCCAGAGCGAGTGGTTGTGTCAACAAGTGTAAATAATAATACTCCAACCGACAGAAACTTAGTAGTTACCGCTACCAATATCCAGATAATTGGCGCTAACCCCGAATTAGAGCAGATTATCAGCAAAGCTATTAAAACCCAAGTAGGTGGGGATACCAGTCAAAACCAACTCCAAACAGATGTAACCGCAATTTTAGATACTGGCTTATTTGCTAGTGCTACCGTCAACAGCAGCTTTACGCCCACGGGCTTAAATGTAGTATATCAAGTAAAACCAATAGTAGTCCAAGCCCTGCAACTCTCTGGTGCGAAGGTTCTCACCCATAAAGTAGCCTTAGAAAATTTTCAATCTCAGATTGGTAAAGATATTAGTCCAGTCAGGCTACAACAAACAGTCAAACAAATTAACCAGTGGTATACCGATAATGGTTATACCCTAGCTAGGGTACTATCGATTCAACCCAACCGCCAAGGTGTCCTCACTGTCAATGTAGCTGAAGGTTTAGTAAGTGAGATTAAATTTCGCTTTGTTAATGACGAGGGACAAAACCTTGATAGCAATGGGAAACCAGTCAAGGGACGTACTAAAGAGGATTTTCTGAAACAGCAACTGAAGTTACAACCAGGTAAAGTCTTTCAAAACAATTTAGCCCAGCAAGATGTCCAAACTTTATATAAATTGGGTTTATTTCAAACCGTCAATATCGCTTTTGAAGGAGATGCAACAAAATTAGATTTGATATATGAACTCAAGGAAATTGGGGCGCGTTCAGTTAACTTGGGCGGCGGTTACAATGCTGATGATGGGCTGTCAGTCATCTTAAGTTATAGAGATCAAAATGTAGGCGGTGTTAATGATACTTTGGCCGCAAATGTTGAAGTAAATAGACAAGATATACTTTTTAATACTAATTTTACCAGTCCCTACCGGGCAACTAACCCTAATCGCCTTGGTTACAACATCAAGACCTTCCGAAGACGAGAACTTTCGGATACTTTTGATGATGATATTAGGCTAGAAAATGACGATAAAGTCCGTGAAGGAAGAATTGGCGGTAGTGTCAGTCTTCAACAAAAAACAGATGGTTGGGATGCTTCTGTAGGACTTAACTACACTCGTACTACTATCAGCGATCGCCAAGGTAATATTACCCCAAATGATGCCAACAAAAACTCCTTATCATTCAGTGGAACGGGAATTGATGACCTGACTACTGTATCTTTCTCAGCTACTAAAGACGAACGCGATAACCCTGCTAAACCTACCCAAGGTTCTATTTTAACTTTCAGCACTGAACAATCTATACCTGTTGGTAATGGTCAAATTAGCATGAATCGTCTCCGAGGCAACTATAGTCAGTATATGCCCGTTAAATTATTTAACAGCAAACAGCCACAAGTATTTGCGTTAAATCTCCAAGCTGGTACTGTGGTTGGGGATTTACCACCTTATGAAACCTTCAACTTAGGTGGTTCTAATTCAGTCCGCGGCTATGATTCTGGAAAGGTCGGTAGTGGTCGTAGTTATGTGTTAGCTTCTGCTGAATATCGGTTTCCCATTTTCCCTATTGCTGGGGGTGTACTATTTGCTGATTTTGCTTCCGACTTAGGTTCTGGTGATACAGTTTTAGGAGATCCGGCGGGTGTGCGTGGTAAGCCAGGAAATGGTTTTGGTTATGGTGCTGGAGTGCGGGTTGACTCACCTTTGGGCTTAATTCGGGCTGATTATGGAATTAATGACCAAGGAGATAGCCGAGTACATATTGGCTTAGGTCAAAGGTTTTAATAACTCCCAACAGGGAACAGATAATTCTTCCCTTCTCCTCAATCTTCTTGAATGTATGATGAGAAAGACAAAACCGTTTAGGGGAGTTTGACATACTCACCGACCTAAAGGCACGGTGATTCTTGACGCTTCACCGACTGACGCTAACTGTTGCTAGTCTTACTCTGTCTCTGCGCCCGTTTAGAGTCGTGGCAATGCCCTATCCCGACACTTCGGCTTGGCTCAGTGCAAGCTTTATTTAGATTTTTTGCGGCGTTCTCATCTCGGTCGTGTTCAGTCCCACAATTCAAGCATCGAACCGACCGAATTTTTAAATCAAGCTTACCCCATTTGTAGCCACATTCAGAACAAATTTGGCTAGTTGGTTCCCATCTACTAATAACGTGAAATGTCCTACCAAATTTCTGTGATTTAGCTGCACATAACGTCCGAAACTCTCTCCATCCCTGAAGACTAATCGCCCTAGCAAGTTTGCGATTTTTAACCATACCCGATACATTCAAATCTTCCAAAACGATAACTTCATTTTCGCTAACTATTTTGGTGGATAGTTTGTGCAAAAAGTCTTTCCGGGTATCAGCTATTTCGTTATGTAGTTTTGAAATTTGAATTCGGGTTTTGTTTCTTCGTCGTGAGTCTTTGGGTTGCCGAGCTAGTTTTTTCTGAAGTTGGCGAATCTTCCTGTCTAATTTTGAGTAATCGGGGCTTTGGGATTTTTCTCCATCGCTCATGACAGCAAAAGTTTTTATTCCCAAATCAATACCGATACTTTGGTTTTTAGCATCAATATTAACGGGTTCAACTTCTACTACAAAACTTAGAAAATAGCGGTTAGCACAATCCTTTACGACAGTACAAGAGCTAGGGAAGCAGGGTAATTCTCTTGACCAAATCGGGCTAACGTTACCAATTTTGGCTAGATAAACCTCATCCCCTTTGATTGAAAATCCACCAATTCTAAATCGTGCTGACTGCTGATTAGTCTTCTTTTTGAACTTAGGGCGACCTAATTTTTTACCTTTGCGCTTCCCTTTTAGAGAATCAAAAAAGTTTTTATAGGCAACTCCCAAATCTGCAACTGATTGTTGCAAAGGAATATTAGAAACCTCAGACAACCATTGCCGCTCAACAGTTTTTTTCGCTTGAGTAATAACCAACTTTTGCAAGTCGTTGTTACTTGGTAATTTTTCTGCTTGTTTGCAGATAGCCAGTGCATCGTTCCAAACTACGCGAACACAACCAAACAACTGAGCTAAAAGCTTTTGCTGTTGGTCTGTTGGGTAGAAACGAAATTGATATCTGGCTTTCATCCTTAATGTTATAATTGGACTGTAAATTAATTATATATTGGTCTGCACAAAATGGCAACCGCCCTCAGAAGAGAAAGAAACAGCCTTACGGACTTAAAAATTCAGTTGGTCTGCGTTACAAAGTATTGTCGCTCTGTGTTCACTGGTGAAAGTATTTATTTAATTGAAAAAACATTTCGTGAGGTGGCTGAAAAAATGAATTTTAAAGTGCTTGAGTTTAACGGTGAAGGAAATCACGTCCATGCACTGATTGAATATCCTCCTAAATTATCCGTTTCTCAAATAGTAAATGCTCTAAAAGGGGTATCCAGCCGCAGATATGGACAAGCCGGATATAAAAAACCCCATGAAGAATCTCTATGGAGTCCCAGCTATTTTGCCATTTCAGTCGGGGGTGCGCCACTAGAAATATTAAAAGAGTATATTAAGAATCAAGAAAAGCCGTCCTAGAACGACGGGGCTTGTATCCCATGTTTTCGGTCAACTGCTCACTTAGGACTCAAGATTCCCTATGTTAACAGGTACAATTTTGCAAGGTGGAAAGTATACCATTATCCAGGAAATAGGCAAAGGGGGATTTGGGATTACTTTTAAAGCTATGCATCACTACTTGGGTCAAGAGGTAGTGATGAAGACTATTAATGAACGTTTACGACAACACTCTGATTTTCCCAAATTTGAGCTACAATTCCAAGACGAAGCCAAAAGATTAGCCTCCTGCGTCCATCCCAATATTGTTCGGGTTAGTGACTTTTTTGTTGAGGGTGGGCTACCGTACATGGTGATGGAATATATTCCTGGGGAAAATTTAGGTGAAGCGTTTGTTTTACCAGGAATAACCCTGTCAGAAGAAATAGCAATTCATTATATCCGCCAAATTGGAGCAGCATTAGAAATAGTACATAAAAATGGTTTGCTGCACCGAGATATTAAACCTGATAATATCATTCTCCGCCAAGGAACTCAGGAAGTAGTACTGATTGATTTTGGCATTGCTAGGGAATTTAATAGCGGTGTTAAACAAACTCATACAGGCTTAGTTAGTGAAGGTTATGCACCTATTGAACAGTATTTAACCCAAGCACCTCGTACACCAGCGACAGATGTTTATGGTTTGGCGGCAACTTTGTATGCACTGTTAACAGGACAAGTTCCTTTACCATCATTATTGCGCGATCGCGAACCAATGCCTTCTCCTCGTGAACTACAACCTCACTTGAGTGCAGCTGTTAATCAAGCTGTCATGCGTGGAATGGCGGTTGAGTCCCGTTTTCGTCCTCCCACAGTCGCCGAGTGGCTGCAAATACTACCTAGAAGTGGGTTAGACATCACACAGCAATTACTTACTCAGCCAGCACCGACTATAGATTTATCTACCCAACAGTCAGAAAATTTGCTCAATAAAGCTGCACCTACCATTCTTTCTACACCATCACTAAATAGAGAAGTCACTAGAATACCAAAAAAAGTAGGACTATCTAAGGTATTTATCGGGGTTGGAGTATTTTTAATTACTGGAACAGCAGCATTTAGTGTCACGAAAATGCTACCTCAATCTGAGTCCCAGTTAGTTCCTAAACCTCTTTCTGAACAACCTACTCCAGAATCTAAATCTGCTCAACCAAAATCTCTAGTTGAAAGTACACAGTTATCTGAAAGTCAAAATAATCAAACCGTTCCTCCACGTGAATCTGCATCTTTTTCTAGTTATGAACGACGCAAGCGCAATCGTCGTGTTTCTCCAGAACCAACTCCTGATCATAGTAGCGCTACTTCAGAATCATCATCTCCAGAACCTCAACAGAACTCTTCAGAATCATCATCTCAAAAACCTCAACAGAATTCTTCAGAATACTCACCTCGTAAAACTAAGCAACGGACACCTACACCTACACCTGTTGTTACCCCCACACCATCTCTAAGTGAAATACTCAGGGAAGCTAAGTCATCTCCTGAAGTTGCTCCCAAAAAAGCTTCAGAAAATATCCCTGCAGTTCCTATTCCCCAAAACAACTCACCCAAACCTGCAAAACCAGATAATTCTGTTGTCGTACCACTAGCACCACAACCTAAAAATTCTGTAGTTATACCTGAAACACCAAAAGAATCTCAGGGTTCTGATTCTTCTGCTGTGGTAGTTCCAACTCAAGAAACAAATTCAATTCCTGCGGGGAATTAAGAATTGCTTGTGTTAAGTTTGGTTGCTGATAATCAACTTTTAAAAAAGTCTAAGTAGCCATCATGAACTGCGTACACCAGGAGGGATGAAAATCTATTTTCAAGTCAGGTAAACAGAAAAATTTAAAGGTATGTGAAGAAAAGTAAATAGGGCTGGAAACCTCTTTCCCCCTGCTAGAAAGCCCCCTGCTCCCTGCCTTACCCCAACGACAATTTTTAACGCCCACCTACTTAGCTCGTTGGCAAAATCAGCTTAATTTTGTTTTTGATTAAACACAACAATTTCTCCCTTTTTATTAATTTCTATCGTATTATCGGGAAAATCATGATCATTTAAATAACGCAGCAGTCCCACGGTTCGGAAATATTGATCAATTTGCGGAATACCTTGCCGATTTAAATGAACGGGGATAATTTTACTGGATACTAATTTTCCCTCTGAATTGAGTTTGACTTCTAAAATCATTGAGTAACCTGTTTGGGCATTTGTAGCTAAAGTTCTGTATCCTAAAAAGTTGCCCAAAGAGTAAGCAATGATTTTGCCTTTGTAAATTTCCATGGCTCTGGGAACGTGAGGTCCATGTCCTAACACCAAATCTGCTCCTGTATCAATCATTGTCCGGGCAAATTTTAAGGAATTACCTCGGTTTTCACCATAGAAAAATTCTGTTTTATCTTTTACGTGTAAAGCACTGGTTCCTTCTGCTCCTACTTGCATGGAAACAATGACGATTTTGGCGTTATTTTTGGCTTCTTCTACCAGGGCTTTGGCTGTTTCTAAGTTATGAACAGAATTATATAATTCATAAGTTGTAAAGCCAATCATTGCAATTGGTATTTGATTGGCTTCTAAGTAAAGGATTTGGTTTTTCTGACCTAATGTTTTTATACCCGCAGTTTCTAAATTTTTGATTGTATCTTGTTGTCCAACTACACCAAAATCCATTGTGTGGTTGTTCGCTATATTAAAGACGTTAAAACCAGATTCGGCAAATAATTGTGCATAATCGGGTGGTGAACGAAAGGCAAAAGTTTGGCCACGACTGATATCTTTAGAACTGTAAGGGTAGTTAGTTAAGCTACTTTCAAAGTTACCAAATAAAATATCCGCTCCTTGTAATTGAGTTTTGACGGACTGTGGTAATAATTGATTTCTATCGCTGGGTAATCTATTATCAGGAAAATTTGTACCGGGAATAATATCTCCAACGGCTTTAATGGTCAGTGTTTGTCCCTCTTCACTTAAACCTGGAGTGAATTCGGGGGAGAATGCAGGAATCTCTGTTGCCGCAGCATCTGATTGCTGTATTTTTCCAAACTTAATTGTCACTCCTAAACTAATACCCAGACAAAAACAGACACTCAGAAAACTCAAAGCAAATAATTGCGTCTGGTTGCGATTTGGCATTTTTCACTTCTCACACACTGAGATTAGTTTAACCTAAAATTTATTCAGTAGTGCTGAGTTATTAGTCCTGATTTGTTGGTGGGTTATTCAAAATTTAGACTCAGATAACTCCACAAAAAAGATGAGCCAATTTGTGAAATCAAAACGACTTTTTTATTTGCAAGTCTCTCAACGGGTTTCCCCAGAAGAGATAGAAGATGTTATTAGCATGATGCCACCCAATTTCTGAGAAACTGGGTCAGCAACATTTGATAATCAACGGAGAGGGGGGGATTCGAACCCCCGTTGAGTCACCCCAAAACGCATTTCGAGTGCGTCACCATCAACCACTCGGACACCTCTCCAATTTTTTATTCACCAAATATTTTAGTGAACAAGGTAAATACCATTTTACCTGATTATACCATAATAGCATTTGAATTGCTGCATATTATAGCTACGCCACTATCCCCAAACGGCGTTGCTGAATAAGGAGATGATTGAGGCTGACGGGGGAACGCGGGGACACTCCAGACGCGGTGATTATATATTGATGCAGATTCTCAAATCATCCCGCAATTATGCAATGTCTCTCCAAACTTGTTATAAACCTGAAGATTTGTTTTCTGGTACTTGAACAAACCCTTCAAAGTCACCATTGGGTGTCCATTGAATAGCTCCATCTTTACCTGTAAAGAACAGTTTTGTTGTTCCTGTATTCAATGCAGACATAGTTGTGCTGTCCAGGTTATTAGAAGTTGCGATCGCAACTTGTGGTTTTAGCGCTAGAACTAAATCCTTTAAAGATTCAGATGGACACCAAAGCACTTGCGGACGAGATAACCGCCCTGTTTTGACTAACTCTGCTATTTGTTGAGACTTAACACTGCCGACTAATAACCAATTCTGTCCAAAAATCTGCAATCGTAAAATAGGTAATTGATCATTGACAAATTGAGCAAGAATTGAACCAGCATTCACGGTTTGCCCTAATGTTAAAGCTTGATAAAATCCTTGACGTTTTTGTAATTTTTGTTGAATTGCTTGAGATTGAAGATTATTTTCTATCAAAGAGGAATATGTGTAAAAGTTCTGAATTGGTAAGCTCTGTAAAACTTCTAACCAAGCATCACTTTCATTAGGTAAAAATTTACTAGCAAGCGCCCAATCTATACGATTAATACCTTGTTGCTGTAGAAATGGTAAGATTGTGAATCTTCCTGTACCTTCATCTCCACTATTAATCATAGTGACTTGGCCTCGGTCTTGAATAATTAAAACTGGTTCTGTGTCAGTTGCTAATAATGTGATTCGCAGTAAATTACTAGCAGAATGCCAAATAGGAATGAGTACTAAAGCAACAGCAATAAAACCAGCAAACCACCATCTTCGCTGCCACCAACGCACCAACCAGGTAGAGATAATTAATCCGTAAACTATTAGCATCTGCCAAATAGATATACTCCCAACCGCAATTGAGCTTCCAGGCAGATTGGCAAAAAATTCTGATAGTTGAATTAACCAATGGGTTGGGTAATATAAAAAACCTGCTAAAGTACTACCTAAATCTGGAAAGATTAAACTTGCTAAACCGCTGATCATACCACCAATACTAATCACAGAAATTAATGGGGTAGTGATGATATTTAATGGCACACTGTAAACTCCTACCACACTAAAAACCTGTAACAGTAGCGGTAAAGTCCAAATTGTAGCGGCTAAAGGAACAGAAATTAACGATGCGATCGCAGGTGGTAACCAATCCAATCGTTTAATGATTGATGATGCTGTGACAATTAATCCCAGTGTTGCCAAAAAACTGAGTTGAAAGCCTAAATCCCAAATCCAGAGAGGATTAAATAACAATAATAGTGTAGCTGCTAGTAGCAATGACCCCAGTTGCTGAACTTTCCTATCTAAGGCCAAACCAATCAAGACAGCAAAACCCATAATTACGGCTCTTAGTACCGCAGCCTGAAAACCTACTAAACACAGGAAAATAATTAAACCCAATGAGCCGAAAATAATCTGTGTTCTCTTTTTTGCTCGCCTTGTGAGTTGTAAAATTACACCTAAAATTAAGGAAGTTTGGAACCCAGAAGCTGCTAAAGCATGAGCTAATCCCACCTTCACAAATAAGTCCCGGATATCGTAGGGTAAATCAACGGCTTTGCTGCCCAAAACCATAGCACTGACAAGTGGTCCTTCGGGAATACCTAACCAACGCACTTGCGATCGCACAATTTTTTCTCTTAAGAGCCACCATCCCCATTTATGCTCTTCATCAATGAAATTTATCTGTTTACCAATCAAACCCGCAAAAGTACCTTCCTGTCTTAAATATTTCTGAAAATCAAAAGCACCGGGGTTTAATGCTGCTTTTGGTTTATATAACATCCCAGTCACCGCAACTTGTTGCTCAGGGTATAAACCAGTAATCTGGAGTATAGGTACTGTTACATATAATTTACCTTTTACCCCTTTTGGACTACCTGCTGTTTTTGTACCATTTTTTACTTCATCCATTTGTGTCACTTCTAGCCAAAACTGTCCCCGCTGGCTACGAGTCAAACGAGGATTAGTAGCAACTTTGCCACGGACAATTACCAATTGTTCTTGATTACTATTATTTTCCGCAGAAACAAATTGACTGATATCCTTGATTCCTGGTTGTGGTATCCGCAATTGGAAATATACAGTTGCCAAAATTCCCACCAAGCCAGCTATTAGCCATACGGTAGGATGAGGAGCATTTGTCCAACCTTTAGTTACTGACTTGCTTTTAGTAGCAGTATTTTCTTGTTTACGAGTAAATTTAGGGGAATTAGGGTATATTCTACGAAATAGAATTGCTCCGACTGTACCCAAAACTAAAAGCCATACACCACCCCCAGGAATTGCGGTAGACAGCAAACCCAAAATATAACTAAGACAAATAATTATTCCACTCGTCTGCATCATAAAAATTTATTGCCAAAGCACCCAGTATAGAAAATACAGCATCAACTTTCCTATGGGGAAGTTTTCCAAAATTTTAATTTTGGCGATCGCATCACAGTCAAACTTCTATTTAAGGAGCTTGTTGTGTCCAGAAAAGTTCTAGACTGAAAAATGCATCTAGTAGCGTTAGTATCTTGACAAAATTACCTGTGCGAAAAATAGTTATAGCCGGCAACTGGAAAATGTTCAAAACCCGGTCAGAGTCCGAAGAATTTTTACGCGGATTTCTGCCCCACTTGGAGGAAACACCGTCAAGACGAGAAGTCGTATTGTGTCCTCCTTTCACTGACCTAAGCGTCATGTCTAAATATTTGCACGGTAGCCTGATCCAATTGGGCGCACAAAATGTCCACTGGGAAGAAAATGGAGCCTATACAGGTGAAATTGCTGCTCCCATGCTGACAGAAATTGGTGTGCGCTATGTCATCGTTGGTCATAGCGAAAGACGGCAATATTTTGGTGAAACAGACGCAACCGTTAATCTGCGCCTCAAAGCAGCCCAAAAGCACGGTCTCATCCCTATTCTCTGTGTTGGTGAAACCAAACAACAACGGGATCTAGGGGAAACCGAAGCAGTTATTACCACTCAGCTAGAAAAAGACTTAGTGGATATCGATCAAAATAATTTGGTGATCGCTTACGAACCAATTTGGGCGATAGGAACAGGTGACACCTGTGAAACCAAAGAAGCGAATCGGGTAATTGGCTTAATTCGTTCTCAATTGACTAATCCTAACGTATCTATTCAATATGGTGGTTCAGTCAAGCCTAATAATATTGATGAAATCATGGCTCAACCAGAAATTGACGGCGCTCTCGTAGGAGGTGCAAGTCTAGAAGCTGATAGTTTTGCCAGAATTGTCAATTATCAGTAACAGGCAATTAACAACGTTTAATATTCTTTGTTGCCAGTTCCCTCCCTGTTACAGTAGGGTGGGCAATGCCCACCGTTTGCTCAAACCCTTATTTTTAGATTGTGGGCAATGCCCACCCTACGGTTATTAAGAATAGTGAAAACTATCATTTTTAACAGACTGTGGCTATTAGCCTCGAAGTCAATTTTGAGGCTGGATGTAACTTATGTCAAACCAATTAATGATTCGAGAACGCTGTTTTATTTGGGGACAGCGGACTTACCTCATGGGCATTTTAAATGTCACTCCTGACAGCTTTAGTGATGGTGGTCAATTTAACACAGCTTCAGCCGCTTTAATCCAAGCCCAAGCAATGGTAAATGCTGGTGCTGACATTATTGATATCGGTGGTCAATCAACTCGACCAGGTGCAGAACAAATCACTCTGAGCGAAGAACTTGATCGAGTTCTGTCAGTTTTACAAGTAATTCGACCAGAGATTAGAATTCCTATTTCAGTAGATACAACTAGGGCAACCGTAGCTAAAGCTGCGATATTATCTGGAGCCGATCTAGTCAATGATATTTCTGGCGGTACATTTGACCTGGAAATGTTATCAACCGTATCTAATTTAGATGTGCCAATTATATTAATGCACATCCGGGGAAACCCTCAGACAATGCAACAACAAACTAATTATCAAGATTTAATGGGGGATATTTATAGCTTTTTATCTCAGCAAATAACAGCCGCATTTGCTGCGGGGATTAAACATGAAAAAATCATTATTGATCCTGGCATTGGTTTTGCTAAAAACTATGAACAAAATTTAGAAATTTTTCGCCGTTTACAAACATTAAAAGTGCTGAACTGTCCAATATTAGTAGGAGCTTCCCGTAAAAGTTTTATCGGTCAGATTTTAAACCAAACAGATCCAAAAGCCAGAATTTGGGGAACAGCAGCAGCTTGTTCTGCGGCCATTTTTAATGGTGCTGATATCCTCCGAGTTCATGATGTTTTGGAAATGCGTGAAGTTGCCCTAGTTGCTGATGCTATTTATCGTCACCAAGCATCACCTAACTATTAATTAGCACCATTGCCGTTCCCAGAAGTTTTGCCATGTTCTTCGTGAGTTACTGACTCAGCAATCAACTCTTGAAACATATCTGTAGAGTTAGCTGGGTCTACAAACACAATTTTGGCATTATTACTAGCACCCAGCTTTTGACTGGCTTGTACGTAATCTTGAGCGACAAGATACCGAAGAATTTCCTTGGTTTCAGGATGAGAACGCAAGACTTCACCAATAATCTCCATAGAAGTCTTGGTTCCTTCAGCTTTTTTAATCGCTGCTTGTCTTTCCCCTTCAGCTGCGGAAATCAACGCCAGTTTTTTAATTTCTGCCGCTTGTTGCTCTTGCATTGAGTTTCTGACACTTTCAGGTGGTGTAATCCTCTGAATATCTAAGCGAATAATTTGCACTCCCCAATCATTTGTAATTGGATTTAACTGGTCTAAAATGGTTTTGTCCATGTCGGCTCTGGACATATTAGTTGTATCTAAGGTGTTCTGAGCAATAATTTCCCGTAGAGTAGTTGTAGTTAAGTTTGAGAGTGCTTGCTGAAGATCATCAATTTCATAAAAGCTTCTTTTAATATCCATGATTCGCCAATACACAACAGCATCTACCTCCAGGTAAATACCATCTTTAGTAATCACATTCTGAGGCTTAATGTCTAAAACCTGCTCGCGTGTTGTATCTTCCATGACAATCTGATCAAGGAAGGGAACAATAAAATTGAGTCCGGGTTCAAGTTTTCGATGATACCGCCCCAAGCGTTCAACAAGGGCTTGATTCCCTTCATTAATCATCTTTGCAGATCCTAAGGCATAGCCTATCAGCGCTAAAACTATGGCAATAATTGGCTCCATATATGCTCCTATTGAAGGTTGGGCAAAATTAATTGTTGGGTTTATGCTAACAGCGTATATTAACTGTGAGTAAAATAGTTTGAAAGTGTATTTTTTTAACAAGTAATATCAGCAAACAGTCTTACTCCTTTCCCAGTGTAAGATTATTGATTCTCTTCCCTTTCATCTTGGCGGTACTCGGCGACAAGCCTCTTTGCGTCTACATTTAACCAGTATTCTTCTATTGGCAAGGCAGTACTATAAGCGATCGCTATTAAAGCACTTTACTCACCAGCTGGCAATAACCATAAAATTTATGAATTGGGAGCATGATTACTTTTATTGTCAAAAAAATTCTTTCAGACTCTTATATATTTGTTATCCAATAATAATGCAGGGGGGTGAATCAGCACCCCTCTTTACGGACTTAAATGAACTTAAAGTCCAAAAAACCTGAGGAAATTAAAGATAATACCTAAAGGACCAGCGACAACACCCAATGTATCACCAGTCTTAGCCAGACCAGAACGGCCAACTACGACAACATCATTATTGCGAAGTATAGGATTGGTGTCGTCATTAATGCCTTTTGAGAAATCTATCTTGACTATCCGCTTAGTGACAGTACCGTTAGGATTGAGACGAATTAAATCTACAGCAGCACTACTAGCTCTAGCATCATTAAATCCACCAGCGGCAAGTAATGCCTGATTTAAAGAGCTATTTGGCTGTAAATCTGTTAATCCAGGTTTTTTAACTTCTCCTACCACACCAACTTGAATTTTGCTTGGTGACAAGGTAGTGGTAGCTAATTCAGTTGCTTCTGCTGTGCTAATCGCCGTTGCTGTTGGCACAACAATTGTATCTCCATCTTGCACAACCGCATCTTGATTAAGATCACCAGTCTGCAATAATTCCCAGAGATTGAGATCAATGGTTTGTTCTGTGCCAGTGCGTGTAGGTCGCCGTAACCTGATAGCACGAACATCTGCTTGTGATGTAATTCCTCCGGCTAGTTGCAGCGCCCGCATTACTGTTGGTAAACCTGTTCCGGCTCCTTCTGTACCACCTGCGGTAACAAGATAAGAACCAGGACGGTAAACTTGACCAGTAATTGCGACTGTGCGAGGTGCCGTTTGACTGGCCGCAAAGTTAGCAGAAAATAAATTTCGCGCTTCGGCTACATTGAATTCTTTAGCGGTGGGAACAACTATGGTGTCTCCATCCCGTAAGGTAATATCCTGGGGTATCTCACCTGTTTGAGTAAGTTCCTTTAAGTTAAAGCTGACGCGTTGTTCACCAGAACGTCCTACCTTACGCCGTAATTCTACTTTAGTCACATCGGCTGATAGTGTTACCCCTTGGGCTGTGGTCAATGCGGCTAATAAAGTTGGGTATTGTACTCCTGGGGTATTTCCACCGCCTCCTTGTAAGTTGAGAGTGTAAGCCCCTGGTCGTGTCACTTCTCCAGTCACAAAAACATTGATGGGACGAGGTGACAATAAATTGACAGAAATCAATGGACGTTTCAGAAAGCGAGCATATCTTCTGGCTAATTCGTCCGCAGCCTGTTCCGTTGTTAATCTGAGAACGGATACACTGCCTATTAAAGGTAGGTTAATTGATCCACCAGGAGGAACTTGGTATTCTCCTGTATATTCTGGTACTTCAAAAACATTGACGCGGATCACATCTCCGCCGCCTAATAAGTAATCTGTAGATATGTTTGAGCTTGATGATACTGATTGTTTTTGAGCTAGGCTGACAGATGGTAGAGCAATATTGAGAGTCGTTAACAAAACTACAGATGTAGTTGAATGAGTAAAAAATTTCCACAAATTTATATTAAGCATATTTACCTGAGATTATGAAACTACTATCTGTGAAGTACTGTCTAGACATTTTAACGTTGACTATACTGAAATATTCAAGTTCCCCGACACTGTTATTTTCTGAAATATCCTGGATTTTCCGGATATAAATTAGGGATTGATTTTGAATTTTTAGTAAAGTTAATTTAAAGCTCAATGCTTTATAAAGGCATGGATTGTCAATGATTAGACCAAGTATTGTCGAAATAGTCAATGTTTAAGAATCAAAATTTCTAGAAAATTTATTGTTAACTTTACAAAGATGTTTTATCAATCTAATTTCACACTTTAATACAGCAATTATAAATCGCAGCTATGTCCTCATATTTTGATACCAATATTGACAATAATAGCGAGTAAATAGAATACTCAAAAGCTACTTTAGTAAGTATGTCACAATCTAAAATTTCCAATGGTATTGGTAATTGTGATTATAGTACTGAGAAAAAAATTTTACTATTTCATTGCTTATCTCAGCCTCTACTCCTGAAGTGAATGATTTTGTTTTTGAATCTGTTGGATAAAAAACTCTTCTAGGGATTGATGGCATAGATTCATGGCGATGATTTCTCCGCCCATTAACCGGAGACTAGACAGAAAATCATAGTAATCGTCTTGTAATATGCCTTGCCAAGAACCGTCAGGCTCAAATTGTAGATCGGATATCCTGGTTTTGAGAATTTCTCCGTCGCCACCTTGACCTTTGATATGATATGTGGTTTCTGTACCCAAAAGTTCATTAAGCGAACCAGAGCAAATTAATTGTCCTCGATCAAGGATAGCTACGCGATCGCAAATTTGTTCTACTTCACTCAAAACATGACTATTGAAAAATATGGTTTTCCCAGCAGATTTGAGGGAAAGGATAATCTCGCGCATTTGGTAGCGTCCCAGAGGATCAAGCCCAGACATTGGTTCATCTAGAAATACTAAATTAGGATCATTAATCAAGGCTTGAGCCATGCCAACACGCTGAAGCATACCCTTAGAATAACGACGCATCTGCTTTTTACGAGCATCAGTTTGGGATAAACCGACTAGTTCTAGTAGTTGGGGAATACGTTGACGTTGTACCTGTGGGGAAATTTGGAATAACCCAGCCGCTAATTCTAAAAATTCCCAGCCAGTTAGATAGTCATACAAGTAGGGATTCTCTGGTAAATAGCCAATACGCTGCTTCACAGAGCGATCGCCTAATGGCTTACCTAATAATAAACCCCTGCCAGAAGAAGGACGGATAATTCCTAGTAACAGTTTTAATAGCGTTGTTTTTCCCGCCCCATTAGGGCCTAGTAACCCAAAGGTTTGCCCTGGGTAAACTTGTAAAGAACAGCTTTTGAGAGATACAACTGTCTGATTCAGCCAGAATCCAGTGCGATAGACTTTTCGTAACTCAGAAGTGAGGACTACTGGTGGTTGTTCTACAGGATTCAGTTGAGGTCTAGGGTTGTCTGCAACAGAATTCATTGCGGTTAAATGACTAATTCTCAGTGTGATTAACTACAAGTTACCGGGTAGGACGATAATAACTGTCCTTATTTAAGGTGTCAATTATCGCATTACCTTCGCCAAATTTTCAAAAGCCTTGATTCATAGGTTGGGTTGTGGAATGTGAACGTATCCCTGCGGGACACAGCGTGAACGCGGAGCAATCGTCACATATTCCTCTACACTTCGTGTTGACTCAGTGTGGCGTTGGTGGAGCGTCTCTAAGAGCAGCCATAACCTAACAAATCAACCCAACCTACAAAAAATGGTGAAAGTATTGTTATCGTCAACCAAGTAGCCGTTTGAAACCTCAAGTAGTAACTTATAGCACACCTTTAGAACTAGGAATAGTCTCCCCACGGCGTGGATCAATTTCTACTGCCATTCGCATGGCTCTAGCAAAGGCTTTAAAAGTTGCTTCAATAAGATGATGGGAATTAATGCCATCCAATTGGCGAATGTGAAGCGTCATGTGGCTATGATTGACAACAGCTACAAAAAATTCACGTACCAATTGAGTGTCATAGGTTCCCACCCGTTGAGTAGGAATTTGTAAGCCATAACTGAGGTGAGGCCGTCCAGAAAAGTCCAATGCGACTTGAATGAGAGCTTCATCTAAAGGTGCAAGAAAATTACCAAAACGGACAATACCTTTTTTATTACCCACTGCTTGATATAAGGCTTGCCCCAAGGTAATACCAACATCTTCATTGGTATGGTGATCATCAATTTCCCAATCACCTTTGGCTTGAATTTCCAAGTCAAATAACCCGTGAGAGGAAATTTGATGCAACATATGATCCAAAAACGGAATACCTGTTGAGGCTTGACAGATGCCCGTACCATCAAGGTTGATGGTGACATGGACATCAGTTTCACCCGTAGAACGGTGAACTGTAGCAATGCGGGGATTAGTCATTGGTCAGTTGTCACTAGTCAGTTGTCATTAGTCATGAAAAATGGCAAGAAGTTGCCTGTTCCCTGCTAAATATCACATTCCCATGATTTCATATCCTGCATCTACATACAGGATTTGCCCGGTAATACCGCTGGCTAAATCACTACACAAGAAAGCTGCTGTATTGCCAACTTCTAACTGAGTGACCGTACGACGTAGGGGGGCTACTTGTTCAACATGATGAATCATATCTAGAATCCCACCCACCGCAGAAGATGCCAAAGTACGGATAGGCCCGGCAGATATACCATTGACCCGAATGTTTTGTTGACCTAGTTCAGCAGCTAAGTAACGTACACTTGCCTCTAATCCAGCTTTGGCTACTCCCATGATGTTATAGTTAGGAATGGCGCGAATTGCTCCCAAATATGTCAAAGTAACTATACTACCTCCTTCTGTCATCAAAGGTTTAGCAGCACCACTTAACTGCACTAGCGAATAAGTGCTAACTTCCAAAGCTTTATTGAAACCAGGACGGGATGTTTGGCTAAAATCTCCACTTAAATCATCTTTGTTGGCAAAAGCTAGGCAATGAATGAGGATGTCTATTTTCCCCCATTGCTGCTTGATCGTCTCAAAGGTCGATTTAATTTGCTCATCATTTTCCACATTGCAGGGGAGGAATAAGCTGGGGTTAAGGGGTTCTACCAATTCCGCTACTTTTCGCTCCATCTTACCTTTTTCATCTGGCAAGTAGGTAATACCTAAGTTAGCACCTGCTTTGTGGAGTTGTTGGGCAATACCCCAGGCGATTGAGCGGTTATTGGCAATACCTGTTACTAAGGCGTTTTTTCCAGACAGATTCAGCATAGAAGTTGTTAATTTGATCAACCAATAGGAGCATACTAGAATCTGAGCCTATTTTGACGAAGAAGTAGTTCAGGTGTAAGGGGTTGTAGGTGGAAAGCAAATATTTATGATGCCATTAGCTGATAGTAATTTTCAGATACTGCTCCATTGCACAAAATGTGTCAAAAATAATTTTTTGGCTCGAATTTTATGTTGTAGGGGTCAAGTAATTGATGATATTAGTGATTGTTAATGGCTAAGACCCATTACTGTATTCTAAATTCCTGTGATTTTGTTGGCTACAGGATTTTTGATAATTCTAATTAGGGAGTGCAGGTTGGCGGCAAGGAACCTACTATTTAAAATCGCTGAAAAGCCTGATAAATAAGCTTTTATCAGTTTTACTTTTTAAGTTTTAATTTCACCAAGAGTTATCAGCTATCTTGAACAACATCACCAAAATACATTAAAAAATCTTAGTTCTTTCAACTTGTTGCGTCTATATGGTTGTCCGTTGCCTTATTTGCAGTCAAGGTGTTGAATGCAACAAAATTGCTGCTGATTGTTTAAGAAGTTGTGAAGATATCAAAAACTTTTCGAGAAAAAACCTCTTCAGTTGAGTTTAGGAAACCACTTATCAATAACGGCTGGCTTAAAATAACAATAATTATGTATCATGGTAAACAAATAACTATGAAGACACAAATTTGAGTATAGGAAAAAACAGAAAGGTTGACGGTGCTTTCTTGATTTTTCAGGTGTATTCTTAGGTAATCAGTTTTTGTTTTTCCGGCATTGGGTAGGGGAAGGGAGATGATCGTGACACAAGATAAAGCCCTAGCAAATGTTTTTCGTCAGATGGCGACCGGGGCGTTTCCTCCGGTTGTGGAAACGTTTGAACGCAACAAAACTATCTTTTTTCCCGGCGATCCTGCCGAACGAGTTTATTTTCTTCTCAAGGGTGCTGTAAAACTTTCCAGGGTGTACGAGGCAGGAGAAGAAATAACGGTAGCGCTGCTGCGGGAAAATAGTGTGTTTGGTGTGTTGTCACTGCTAACGGGTAACAAGTCTGATAGGTTTTACCATGCAGTCGCTTTTACGGCTGTAGAATTACTTTCAGCACCAATTGAACAAGTGGAGCAAGCTCTTAAGGAAAATCCCGAATTATCCATGTTGATGTTGCGGGGTCTGTCTTCACGGATTCTCCAGACAGAGATGATGATTGAAACCCTCGCTCACCGAGATATGGGTTCTAGGTTGATAAGTTTTCTGTTAATTCTTTGTCGAGATTTTGGTGTTCCTTGTGCCGATGGTATCACTATTGATCTGAAGTTATCTCATCAAGCGATCGCTGAAGCAATTGGTTCTACTCGTGTCACCGTCACCAGGTTACTCGGAGATTTACGTGAGAAAAAAATGATTTCGATTCACAAGAAAAAAATTACTGTGCATAAGCCTGTCACCTTGAGTAGACAATTTACTTAAAAGCTACTGGGGGAATGAGTTGGAACAGGTTTTGTTTTCAGAAAGGACACCACAATCGGAGGTAAATCTAAAAATTGAGTAATTTCTGGCCTTGCCAATCTCTATCCCCCACCAGACTATGGTTGAAAGTAGTAGGCTGTATCTGGAAGTGTTATAACGACCGTCCAATACGTGAGCGGTAGCTGAAGATGACCACTGGGTACATCCTCATCGCAGCAATTTTAATTTTGGGAGGCGTAATTGCCACCGTGGGCGATCGCATCGGCACACGAGTTGGCAAAGCACGTCTCTCACTCTTCAACCTTCGTCCCAAAAAAACGGCGGTACTAGTCACTATTTTTACGGGTGGTTTAATTTCTGCCTCAACTCTAGCGATTTTATTTGCTGCTGATGAAGGATTGAGAAAAGGGGTTTTTGAATTAGAGGATATTCAAAAAGACCTCAGAAACAAGCGGGAACAACTAAAAACGGCAGAAATCCAAAAAAGCCAAGTAGAAAATCAGCTAAACCAAGCTAGAAAAGACCAAGCTCAAGCACAGCAAGATTTACAGGAAATCAATAAGTCATTGCAAGCGGTCAATGCCAAACAACGAATCACACAAGCCCAACTCAACCGCACCATTAGCCAACAAGCTAAAACTCAAGCTCAACTCCAAGGAACTCAAAGCCGACTGGGTGAAGTAGTTGTTCAGTACCAAAAATCCATAGCTGAACTACAGAGTCTTTATAATCAAAGAGAGATATTGCAAGCAGCTGTTGAACAATTAAAGACAGAACGTCAGCGACTATATACAGAAGCAAAAAAAGCTATTGATGAAGCCAAGACAGCTATTGAAAAACGCGATCAGAAAATTGCCCAGTTAGACCAACTTATTCAAAATCGTAATCTAGAAATTAAAAAACGAGAGCAAGTAATTGCTACAAGAGAATCTCGTCTCCAAGAATTGGAAAAACAGCAAGAATATTTAGAACAGGAAGTAGCAAGGCTAGAAAAATATTATCAGTCCTACCGTGACCTCCGTTTAGGTAAGCTGGCTTTAGTTCGCGGACAAGTCATAGCATCTGGTGTAGTTCGCGTCACTCAACCGGCTGCGGCTCGTCAGGTAGTTATCCAAATTCTACAGGAAGCTAACCGCACTGCTAATATTCAATTAGCTGAACCAGGGACAACTACTGGAAATACAGAACTATTGCGTTTAACCCAAGACAAGGTTGAGCAACTGATCAAGCAGATTGATGATGGTCGAGAATATGTGGTGCGGATTTTCTCTGCGGGGAATTATGTTAGAGGAGAAAAGCAGATAGAATTTTTTGCTGATGCATCGCGGAATCTGTTGGTATTTTCCACAGACCAGGTATTGGCGACAACCTCTGCCGATATGAAAACTATGACATCTTATCAACTGCGGCAACGAATTGATTTACTGATTTCCGCTTCTCAATTTCGCGCCCGAAATGCGGGAATAGTCGAAACTGTGCAAATAGATGGGACTTTTTTACGCTTTTTTAACCAATTACAGCAGTTTGAGCAACCTGTGGAAATTAAAGCCATAGCCGCAGCTGATACTTATACAGCGGGTCCGCTGAGAGTCAAACTAGTAGCAATTTATAATGGGCAAGTTATTTTTAGCACGTAAATTAGGTGACAGGTGACCGATGGAGAGACGCGGGGAGATGGGGACACGGGGACGCGGGGAGATGAGGAGATGAGGAAATGGGGAGATGAGGAGATGGGGAGATGAGGACACGGGGGAGATGGGGAGATGGGGACACGGGGACGCGGGGAAATGGGGAGATGAGGAGATGGGGAGATGAGGACACGGGGGAGAGAATAATTATTACCAATGACCAATCACCAATGACCAATCACCAATCACCAATCACCAATCACCAATCACCAATCACCAATGACTAATACACAACCAGCAATTTTAGGCTTTGATCCCGGTCGAGATAAATGTGGTGTAGCCGTGATGGGACTGGATCGGCAACTGTATTATCATCATGTTGTACCTGCTGCCGATGCGATCGCTCATATTGAAACACTACGACAAAAATTTCCCATTTCCTTAATTGTGATGGGCGACCAAACAACTGCCAAAAAGTGGAAACAACAATTAAATCAGGAATTAACAGATTCACTGAATATTATTTTAATAGATGAGCGATATAGCACCTTAGAAGCACGCGATCGCTATTGGCAGATGTTTCCACCCAGAGGACTCACCAAACTCTTACCAAAGGGAATGCGTCAACCTCCACGACCAATAGATGACATTGTGGCCATCCTCTTAATTGAAAGATACTTAAATCGTCTGACTGCTAGTATTTCTAATGCGAATCACAACTGATGACTGTAGGGGCGGGATCACCTACAACTCAGCCCGAATAGTAAAAGCATAATCGCCTCCTGGTTCTAACTGGTAATCTTGTGTTTCCAGAAAGCGGCCGAGAGGTTCTTTTATTAAAGCCCGACCTTGGGAAGGCTTCACAGAAAGTTCTCCCCGACGGAAATGCCACTGAAAATGCCACTCAAAATCGCCGGCGCTGACTTCACCTTCAAGAAAGCCATGTTGCCAAGATTGACGGGTGATTCTGACGTTGGCGGTTGTTTCTGGTAGACGTTTAGCACTCACTATGCTTTGTGTCAAGTATGGGATAAAAGTAAACCATGTAGGTTACTTAATCTTTATGTACCAAAAATCCCTGAAATTGACAAATTGGCAAAGGGGAGCCGGATGAGTGAAATTGTAGCAGCTATACGAACATATAAACCTTTAAAATTCTTGCTTCCACCTTTCCAGTACGTCTTTATTTACCAGTTTATCTCCCTCGTTCCAACTATATAATCTCACAGGTTCTCCCACAGATACATTTGGATTCTGTGGCAAGTCCTTTTCTAGAACTAAAAGATCCATCACATTCAATTGCCATTGTTCTTTGATTTCGTTCTCTTTTTGACCCCATAGATAAAACGTATCATTGAGCAATAGATGTACACCAATTCCTTTTTCGGTTGCCTTTTGTGCCACATCACTCACAAGGGAATGTAAGTCACAGGTAATTGATGTAGTCACAACACCTAAAACTACTACTTTGGCGCTTACAAGGACTGCTGTTTCAATTACTTTTTGAAGATGTTCTATTATTTCTTTTACGTTTTCTTCATTGATGATTTGCCAAGACTTACATTCAATAAGTATGAAAACATTTTTCACAATTATGAATAGATCAATGTCAGTGAATTTATTTTCTACCCCTATTTTGTGAAGGTCTCCTCCTAATTGAATATGTCCAGAAGAAGCAAGCCAGGATAAAAAAACTGCTGTTGATAGTACAGATTGTCCACCAGTTTTGAGAAAACGGGCTGCTAATTCATTAGGTTTATATGCAAATTCTAACTTATCCAAATTGTCAAAATGAGAATTTTCTTTACAACCTAACTGGAAATTTTCTGCACAACCATTGCATTCAACAAATTCGTTAATTTTTTCCAGCTTGTACCAGTCTTTTAATCCACAATGTGGGCATTTTAGGGCATATCCTCGGTATAATAACCCTGCTTCCAATAATGCCGGAAGATTTTGCTCTACTATATTCTTGGCATCTTTCGTATTTTTTGAATCTTTCCGGGTCAGATTTAATTCTCGTTCTAAATATCCTTTTATTTCTGAAAATTTTAATCCACTTTGTTCAGATTTATGTGAATGCTTGAATTTATTTCCATCTAATTTATTGATTTCCGAGGATTCACTAGTACCAAAAGCCCTAAATATTTTCGCTCCACCTGACATAATTAAATCTCTAGTTTTATCAAAACCTCCAAAACGTTTAATAAAACCTTTAGCATAACGAGTATGATCATTTAATTTAAAAATGAAACCTTTACTTTTTAACCATCTGGCAATAATTTCTTCGCTTTCAGGTAAATATATACGGCATTCTGCATTAGAGTAAACTAACCCCGTAACACCCTTTTCAGCAGGTCGTATAGGTTGTGTTTTCCGCTGTTGCCAATCTTTGAATAGAGGGTCTTGAGAATTTTCTGAATATTTAATTTGTTGTATGTGATTAGATAGAAGTACAGCAGAAGTTTGTGTAAAAGGTGCAGAAAACGATTCACCAGAGGCAAACTCAATTTCTGCATCATACCCAAAAAGATAATCAGAATTTTCGTGACCAGAAGGTACGATAGGGCTAAACCGTATGGATTTATCTAATGATGAAATTTCTCGTGTTGTAACAATAGATTTGCTAGAGTAAACGCTTCCTGGCTTAAAGTCAAAACCGGAATTTTGATAAAATACTCTTACAAAAATATCTCGTTCAAATTTGTTAAAAATAGTATTAATCTGGTTGGCTAAATCTATCGCTTCCTCATGTGATAAGTTCACATAAATTCTCAATTCTTGCATCGAAAGAAAAAAATTATCCAAAATTGAAATACATTCTTCTAATTTTTCAAGGAAGTCTTTTTTTGGAAAAAGAAATTTATTACTATAACCTATATCTAAACGGCGGTAGTTCCAAAAAATAGCTGCAATATTAATATCATTAGATTCATAAAGGAATAAATTACAAACTTTTTCATGATCTCGAACTGACCAGCCACCTGAAGATTGTGTATGTACAATCTCCATTTTCGTCATAGAGAGTGAGTTTGTTAATATTCCTATTGCTATTAGTAAGCTTGCCTTGAGCAAAGCTTCAATAGAATTAATGGAAATTAACCTAGCATTTAGATGATTTCGTAGGTATTCTTGATATTGATTTGATGGTTTGCCAAATTGCAGAACTATCTCATGTTCAAATATAGAATTATCTGAAATCAAGCAAATATTACTGTCCGATAAGGGATTTCTGTATATAGAATTTAAGACACGAATAATATGTGGAAATTCTCCAATTTGATAACCATTCATTGTCCGCAATCGAAGAACATGACGATGATAATTAAGATTAGCTATGTCTTCAATTCGGTCGGATGAAAGTTTTAAGCAACGACTTGGAAACTGGTCTAAAATTTCAATGACATTTTCTGGAAGGTTTTGCTCTGGCAAGAAAATATAATCAGGATTAATTGACTGTAAGGCGTACTGCAAGAGGATAAGTTTATCAGTATCATCAGGTACTGGAAAGATAGCATTTGAGAAGCCACCCCATAAATGCGTGTAAAGAGTGACGGCATTTTTCAGGTCTGTTGTTGTATTCACTAAATAAACTAAGCGGAGAGGACGCGGCTTTAGTTTCAGTATTGCCTCATTTTGCATATCTTATAAATTCTCACTGAAAAGTTGTGGGTACTTGATGGCACTCGTAATAACACTAACTTATGTACTAGTGTAGCCGCGACTTCAGTTGTTCGGCTTCTTATCATTCGACTATTCAAAAATAATTAAAAAATCATACAGCGATGCCTGCTGTAAAAGGCATCGCGGATTTTAGATTTGCGATTCATCCCTAATCCAAAATCTAAAATCCTTAATCGATTTAACGATTTGTAGCCGCAGCTTCCCGCGCCGCAGCTGCTTGATCTGGGTGGATACCCAAGCGTGTCAGGTTAATTCTACCTTTATTGTCAATTTCGCGCACTTTGACAATCACTTCATCACCCACCGCTACTTCATCTTCAACTTTACCAACACGATAGTCAGCGAGTTGAGAAATGTGAATCATGCCCTCTTTTCCTGGCAAGAATTCCACAAACGCACCAATAGGTATAATCCGTGTTACACGTCCTACGTAAACATCTCCCTCATGTAACTTGCGAGTCATGCCTTGAACAATGTTCTTAGCTCTCTTCGCCCTGCTTTCATCAACTGCGGAAATGGTAACTGTGCCATCGTCCTCGATGTCAATTTTTGCACCAGTTTCTTCAGTGATGCCTTTAATCGTCTTACCGCCAGGTCCAATGACTAAACCAATCATGTCGGGATCAATCTTGATCGTCAACAAACGTGGAGCATAAGCTGACGTTTCTATGCGTGGAGTGTCGATAGTCTGGAGCATCTTGTCCAGAATGTGCAACCGGGCATCTTTAGCTTGGTTGATAGCTTGTTTGATTACATCCAAAGACAAACCGGATATTTTCATATCCATTTGCAAAGCGGTGATACCAGTATCTGTTCCCGCCACTTTGAAGTCCATATCACCCAAAAAGTCTTCGATGCCTTGAATATCGGTGAGAACGCGCACTTCGTCACCTTCCTTAATCAAGCCCATTGCCGCACCGCTAACAGGTTTGAGAATGGGTACACCAGCATCCATGAGGGCGAGGGTAGAACCGCAGACTGAACCCATCGAGGTGGAACCGTTGGAAGAAAGCACTTCCGAAACTACTCGGATTACGTAGGGGAATTTTTCTTTTGGTGGTAGTACAGGTAAAATGGCTCTTTCTGCTAAAGCCCCGTGTCCAATTTCCCGTCTTCCTGGCGCACGCATGGGTTTGGTTTCCCCAACGGAGAAGGGGGGAAAATTGTAATGATGCAAGTAACGCTTGTGTTGGTCTACTTGTAAATCATCGTTGAGGTTTTGGGCATCTCCTGGAGTACCCAGTGTGCAGCAGCTTAGAACCTGGGTTAGTCCCCGGTTAAATAAACCGCTACCATGAACCCGTTTGGGTAGAACGTCAACTTGACAAGAAACAGGGCGGACTTCATCTAGTTTGCGACCATCAACGCGGACATTGTCTTCGATGATTTGACGGCGCATAAAGTATTTGGTAATGTCCTTAAAGGTATTACCAAGGGCTTTACTATTTGCAGTAGCAGCAACTCGAATGGGATCTTCTTCTGGAAGAGCTTGAATTTCTTCTTTTATAGCGTCTTTAACAACATCTAATGCTGCATCACGCTCGGTTTTGGTTAATTCAAATTGCGCCAGGATTTTTTTAATCTCACTGTTTGCGCGATCGCGGATATAGTTTTCTAGTGTTTGGTCTACTTCCGGTGGTGCTTCTCGCACTATTTTTAGACCTAGTTCTTCGACTAAATCCAGCTGTGCTTGAATTAAATCCCGTACTGCTTCATAACCAAAATCAATTGCTTCGATAATATCGCGCTCTGGCAACTGATTCGCTCCTGCTTCCACCATGATCACACCATCTGGTGAACCGGCGACAATCAGATCCAAGTCTCCCGCTTCAATTTCTGCATAAGTGGGGTTAATAATAAAATCATCACCCACTAAACCTACCCGCACTGCTGCCATTGGTCCATTAAAAGGAATTTGGGCAATTAGGGTCGCAATAGAAGCACCAGTTACAGCCAACACATCTGGCGGTACTTGCTCATCCATTGACATGGTGAAAGCAATTACTTGTAAATCATCCCGTAACCATGAAGGAAATAGAGGACGGAGAGGACGGTCTATCAAACGACTAGTAAGAATCGCTCTTTCTGGTGGACGACCTTCTCGGCGCATAATACCACCAGGGATTCTGCCCGCTGCATACAATCTTTCTTCATAATCTACCGTGAGGGGAAGAAAATCAATGCCTTCTCTGGCTTGCGATCGCGTAGCTGTCACCAAAACAGCTGTATCCCCCGATTGTATCAACACCGACCCACCCGCTTGGGGGGCTAACAATCCAACCTTCAGCCGAATATCCCGTCCATCAAAGGATATTGACTTATCAACTTCTGCCATTCAGTTTTTTTTCCTTCTATGCACGCTATTCTCTCTCTGTGGCAATCCTAACATTTATGCACTATGGACGGCTTCTGTTAAAAACAAAGATCAACAAGATTAACCTCTAAGTCAACGTCAAGCCTGATACACGATCAGCGCATTTACCCCATCCTATTGAGGATAGGGGGTGGGCAGTAGGCATAGGGAGATTAATTTTTGATTATAGTTACTAGAATGCCTCAAAATCGAAAGTATGAGTTCTACATTTGCTAGAATTATCAATCTATTGCTTATTAAAACTAATTAGCTTGCTGAAATAAATAAGCTGATTGTGTCTTATTTTAATCGAACCAATCACTTTTAAACTAAAAATATGGCAATTCTACACGGTAGTTGGGTACTCGAAAATCAAAATAGTTCTTTATTTATTTGGGGAGAAACTTGGCGAAATTCACAGGTTAATCTGGAATTTATTAAATCAGGAGAAGTTCCATCACATCCCTTGTCTATGACACCAACTGAGTTAAGTAATTGGTTGGAATCACGTAATTTAAATATTTATAATTATATTCAAATAACGTCATCTACTGTAAGTAACATAAAAAAAAGTAAAAGTACAAATCATGTAGAAAAAACTTTACCAACACAATCCCAAATCATTGCTTTAACAACCAAGTTTCTAGAAAAAGATGCCTTACTTTGTCCAGTACATTCAGCTAGTTTAGATATTGATCTCAACTCGCCAAAATACCTACAACCTTGGAGAGTAGAAGGTTTTTGTCTCCAACCCAGCGCAGCGATTAAATTTCTCACTTTCTTACCCTTAAGTTCAACTGATGGCAAAGATGCCTTTTTAGGAGGAGATTTACGTTTTTGGGTACAAGTAGCGCGTTGGAGTTTAGATTTAATCTCCCGCTGTAAATTTTTACCAACTATTCAAAAAGACTTAGCTGGTTCTTTATTTGCTCAATGGCAAGTAATTTTAGATAGCGCTGTAGATGTTACTCGGCTAGAAAAATTTGCAGCTAAAATGCCTTTAGCTTGTCGTACATATCAGCAAAATCAAGAAGATATTAAAAGTAACTTAGCAGTTGATTTACCTATAAAACCACAAGAATTAATTTTGGGTTTTCTCAACACTATCATAGATGCCCAACTGCGCGATATGGTTAGTTCTCAATCTTCTATTGAAACTAGAGAAATGATGTCTTTACCATCTGCAGTACAGCATTGGTTACAAGCCTTAACTGGTGTATCTAACACAATTAATGCAGATGCAATGGGATTGGAAAGACTAGAAGCCGCACTAAAAGCTTGGACTCTGCCATTACAATATCAATTAACAGGAAAAGCTTCATTTCATACATCTTTTCAACTACTTCCTCCAGAAACTGGAGAAAAAAATTGGGTATTGGCCTATTTTCTGCAAGCAGTAGATAATTCTGAATTTTTAGTTAATGCAGCCACTATTTGGGCTAACCCTACAGAACAATTAATTTATCAAAATCTTACCGTTGAACAACCACAAGAGATATTTTTGCGAGGTTTGGGTTTAGCTTCTCGATTGTATCCAGTGATAACCCCCAGTTTAGAAACTGAATCTCCTCAATTTTGTCATCTTACACCCATGCAAGCTTATGAATTTATCAAGTCTGTAGCTTGGAGATTAGAAGATAGCGGTTTAGGAGTAATTTTACCACCAAGTTTAGCCAACCGTGAAGGATGGGCTAACCGCTTAGGTTTAAAAATTAATGTTGAAACACCTCAGAAAAAAAAGGGACGATTGGATTTACAAAGTCTGCTCAACTTTCAGTGGCAATTAGCAATTGGTGGACAAACAATTTCTAAAACTGAATTTGATAAATTAGTAGCTTTAAATAGTCCATTAGTCAAGATTAATGACGAATGGGTAGAATTGCGTCCCCAAGATATTAAAACAGCGCAAAACTTTTTTGCATCTCGTAAAGAACAGATGTCTTTATCATTAGAAGATGCTTTACGTATTAGTACAGGAGATACTCAAGTAATTGAAAAATTACCAGTTGTTAGTTTTGAAGCTTCAGGTACATTACAAGAATTGATTGGGGCATTAACTAATAATCAAGCAATAGCACCTTTACCCACACCTGCAAGTTTCCGGGGACAATTACGTCCTTATCAAGAAAGAGGTGCAGCTTGGTTAGCTTTCCTAGAACGTTGGGGTTTAGGTGCTTGTCTAGCAGACGATATGGGATTGGGAAAAACAATTCAATTTATTGCTTTTCTACTCCACCTCAAAGAAGAAAATGCACTAGAAAACCCAACTTTGTTAGTTTGTCCCACTTCTGTGATGGGAAATTGGGAAAAGGAAGTGAAGAAATTTGCACCAACACTCAAAGTTTTAGAATATCATGGTGATAAACGCCCTAAGGGTAAGGCATTTACGGAAATAGTACAAAAGCATGATTTAGTAATTACTAGTTATGCGCTAATCCCCCGTGATTTGAAGTTATTACAAACTATTAATTGGCAAATAATCGTTTTAGATGAAGCGCAGAATGTCAAAAATTCAGACGCAAAGCAATCTCAAGCTATTCGGCAAATAAAAACTAGTTTTCGCATTGCTTTAACGGGAACACCTGTAGAAAATAGATTGCAAGAATTATGGTCTATTTTAGATTACCTAAATCCAGGTTATTTAGGTAATAAACAATTTTTTCAACGCCGATTTGCCATGCCCATTGAAAAGTATGGTGATACAGCTTCTTTAACTCAATTACGTTCTTTAGTTCAGCCTTTTATTCTCCGACGTTTAAAAACTGACAAAGATATTATTCAAGACTTGCCAGAAAAGCAAGAAATGACTGTATTTTGCGGACTTAGTTCCGAACAAGGGCAACTATATCAAAAATTAGTAGATCAATCTTTAGTTGAAATTGAATCAGCAGAAGGTTTGCAGCGTAGGGGCATGATTTTAGCATTATTAATTAAGCTAAAACAAATCTGTAATCACCCAGCGCAATATTTAAAATTAGGAAATTTAGAAAAACATAATTCAGCTAAACTGCAACGATTGGAGGAAATGTTAGAAGAAGTCTTAGCAGAAAATGACCGGGCTTTGATTTTTACCCAATTTGCAGAATGGGGTAAATTACTCAAGCCTCATTTAGAAAAAAAGCTAAATCGAGAAATATTATTTTTATATGGTAGTACCACTAAAAAGCAACGTGAAGAAATGATTGACCGTTTTCAGCATGATCCCGAAAGTCCACCAATTATGATTTTATCATTGAAAGCTGGTGGTGTCGGTTTGAATTTAACTAGAGCAAATCATGTTTTTCACTTTGATAGATGGTGGAATCCAGCAGTAGAAAACCAAGCTACAGACCGAGTATTTAGAATTGGACAAACCCGGAATGTTCAAGTGCATAAATTTGTGTGTACTGGGACTTTGGAAGAAAAAATTAATGACATGATTGAAAGTAAAAAACAATTAGCAGAACAAGTTGTTGGTGCAGGTGAAGAATGGCTAACCGAAATGGACACAAACCAACTCCGCAATTTACTATTACTTGACCGAAATGCAATAATTGATGAGGATGAAGAATAGAATTATGTTAAAAACATTGTCCAAAAAATACAAGTAGATTAATGTCAATAATTATCTTTAACAAACTTTGACTTATGACTAATGATACCTTGCAAGCAAGTCGAGAATGGTGGTCACAACAGTGGCTGGATTTACTAGATGCCTATCGGTTTAAAAAACGGTTAGAAAGGGCTAGAACCTATTCTAGACAAGGAAATGTTTTGAGTATTGAATTTAAAGGAGCAAAAGTATTAGCCAGAGTTCAAGGTAGTGAAGCCGAACCTTATAAAGTTTCTCTTTCTCTTGACCCTTTTAGTGATGAAGAATGGGGTTATGTAATTGAAACTATGTCCAAAAAGGCAATCTATGCTGCTAAGTTACTAGCGGGAGAAATGCCACAAAATATAGAAGAAGTTTTTACAAGTAATGGTCTTTCTTTATTTCCTTTTACTTTAGGTGACGTTCACAGTAAATGTTCTTGTCCTGATAAAGTCAATCCTTGCAAACACGTAGGTGCTGTTTATTATCAGTTAGGTGACAGATTCAGTGAAGACCCATTTGTTTTATTTCAATTACGGGGACGTACCAAAGAGCAAATTATCAGTGATTTACGCCATTTACGTAATACTAAAAATGTAGAAAAAATTCAGGAAAAATCAGCAATTCAACAAAAACTTTCTCAACCTGAATATGCTATTAAAATAGATGATTTTTGGCAATATAATGAGCCGTTAGAATCGTCTTTAGTAGTAATTTCACCTGCTGTTAGTGAGACAGTATTAACTGTATTAGGTACAATTCCTTTAGCAAAAGATGAAGAAAATAAAACTAATTCACCTGCTGGTGATTTGGTGATGAAATATTTGCAAGTAGTTTATAAAGATGTGAGTCAAAAGGCTTTTTTAGCAGCGATGAACGTGGGGGGATAGAGTTAAAGCTTGTTGTAAATTAATTCTAGCTCTTACGTTGTGTTAATACACCCTACTTAACTAAACCAATTCAATTGAAGTTAATAGTTCTCGTTTATTTTGATTAGCAAGCCAGATTAAAAAACCTCTATCAACCACATTTAAGCGTTTGTTTGTCTCGTCATAATCAAGAATTATTAGTTTAAGATATTTCTTAACTTGAAGCGAAGCTGTTGATTTTAAAGATTGAGTTAAATTTCCAGGATTAAGTCCTGTTTTTTGGGGATGATGCAATTGGAGTATCTCCCGTATTTGTGCATAACGAAGTCCCTTCTCTAATTCAGTTAATTCTACTGTAAGTACGGCGTAAAGAAGCCATTTATGCATTTCAAGTTGTGTACCTTGAAAACCTTCAGAAAAGTTGTGGAGAAAAGATGTATATCGCCCATTTTCTCGATTAACAACAGATTTGATTAGTTCATGTACAAACAATTTAGTACCAATGACACGATGTGTATTTTGTGTTTCTTTTACTTCTTCTTGACGGCAAGCTTCAGCACAAACTTCTTGAACTATATAAACACTATCAAAAGATTCTTTAATAAGAGTTTTTATAAAGTGTTCTGTAAAATCAATATTTAATAATTTAGCACCCTTCTTAATTACTTCTGTCAAATCTTTAGGAATCCAACGGTCAGCATCTATTGCAATGACGCGTCCAGCCAAATCCCCATTGTATACAATCAATCTATTCTCTTCTAACCAAACGCCTATAATTATAAAGCAAAATTCAGACGCTTCATGAAATGCTTTTAATGCAACTGCAAAATCCTTTTGAGTATCTGTATCAAGATAATGGAAATCTTCTAATACAATATATTTTTGAAATTTGATGGTTTTTAAAGAAGCAATAATATCATTTACATCTTCTGCATCAAGTTCAATATTTCCTAATGTAGTTTCAATAGACTTTCCTTGTCCAAATTGGAAAAAGCCTTGATTTGTAGGTTGGGTTGTCGAACGTAAACGTATCCCTGCGGGACACTGCGTGAACGCGGAGCAATCAGCATGAAACCCAACAAATGCCTTGGGTTGCGCTGTCGCTTAACCCAACCTACAGAAAATGGACAAGGTATTGATTATAGCTTACTTTATCCCCTCACCCACTTCCGCACTGCTTTTTTAATTGCCCTTCTACCATTTGCTAGATTTTACTCATTTACTGTCCCAACTCTAATCTAGCTTTTTCAACCAGTTCCACTGTCACTACTTCTTGATCTGCTTCTCGTGCTAATTGCTCAATTCTTGCTTGAGCTTGGGTGCGGACAAAAAAAGGAATATTCTTTAACTTTACTTGGGCTTCTGCTGTCCATTGCAAAGTATCAAAATTTAAGTTTTCCATCATAATTTGCCTCCTATTTTATATATTTTAGAAAGAGTGTTAATGATTAAATTGTGTCATATTCAAAGCCAAACAAACCATAAAAAAAAGCCCTTGCTGCAAAGCAAGAGCTATAAGATGAAATAAATCTGAGCCAAACCTAGTCTAGGTCGCCCATATACATAACTGGTTCATTTTCGCGGTTTATACCTCTCTCAAATCCACCAGAAGCAGCGCGGGCGCGACCTGCGTGCCACAAGTGACCAATGAGGAAGAAGAAACCTAACACGAAGTGAGAACAAGCTAACCACGCACGAGGAGACACGTAGTTGAAAGAGTTGATTTCAGTGGCTACACCACCTACAGAGTTCAAAGAACCCAAAGGAGCATGGGTCATGTATTCAGCAGCGCGACGAGCTTGCCAAGGCTGAATATCATTCTTGATTTTTTCCAAATCAAGACCGTTAGGACCACGTAGAGGCTCTAACCAAGGACCACGGAAATCCCAGAAGCGCATGGTTTCACCACCGAAGATGATTTCACCAGTAGGAGAGCGCATCAAGTATTTACCCAGACCGGTAGGACCTTGAGCAGAACCGACGTTAGCACCTAAGCGTTGGTCACGAATCAAGAAGGTTAAAGCTTGTGCTTGAGAAGCTTCAGGACCGGTAGGACCAAAAAATTCGCTAGGGTAAACGGTGTTGTTATACCAAACCATGATGGAAGCAATAAAGCCCATCAAGGACAAAGCACCCAAGCTGTAGGATAGGTAAGCTTCACCGGACCAGATGAAAGCGCGACGCGCCCAAGCAAAAGGCTTAGTGAAAATGTGCCAGATACCACCGGAAATACAAATTAAAGCAATCCAGATGTGACCACCAATAACATCTTCCATGTTATCGACGCTGACAATCCAGCCTTCGCCACCGAAGGGAGCCTTAATCAAATATCCAAAAATGATAGCTGGGTTCAGTGTGGGGTTAGTAATCACACGAACATCACCACCACCTGGAGCCCAGGTGTCATAAACACCACCGAAGAACATAGCCTTCAGCACCAATAACAGCGCACCACTACCCAAGATGATTAGGTGGAAGCCGATGATGTTGGTCATCTTGTTCTTGTCTTTCCAGTCATAACCAAAGAAAGAGGAATACTCTTCTAAGGTTTCGGGTCCACGGACGGCATGATAGATACCGCCAAAACCGAGTACGGCAGAGGAAATTAAGTGCAGTACACCAACTACAAAGTAGGGGAATGTGTCGAATACTTCACCACCTACTCCAACGCCCCAACCTAATGTGGCGAGGTGAGGTAGGAGGATTAAGCCTTGTTCGTACATAGGCTTTTCTGGAATGAAGTGAGCAACTTCAAATAAAGTCATTGCTCCAGCCCAGAAGACAATCAAACCAGCATGGGCTACGTGAGCGCCAAGTAGTTTACCGGATAGGTTAATTAAGCGAGCGTTACCAGACCACCAAGCAAAACCGCTTGATTCTAGGTCACGTCCACCGCCTATTACTGATGTTTTATTAGAGAGCGTTACCACGTGGTAGAACCTCCTCTGGGAATACGAACTGTTCGTGGGGTTGATCTTGAGGAGCCATCCAAGCGCGGATACCCTCGTTCAGCAAAATGTTTTTGGTATAGAAAGTTTCAAACTCTGGGTCTTCTGCTGCCCGTAATTCTTGGGAAACGAAGTCATAAGCTCGCAGGTTTAATGCTAAACCAACGATACCGACAGAACTCATCCACAAGCCTGTAACTGGTACAAATAACATGAAGAAGTGTAACCAGCGCTTGTTGGAGAAAGCAATTCCGAAAATCTGTGACCAGAAACGGTTTGCTGTCACCATGGAGTAGGTTTCTTCAGCTTGGGTGGGGTTGAAACCGGGGAAGGTGTTGGAGCCTTCACCGTCTTCAAACAAGGTGTTTTCTACTGTCGCACCGTGAATAGCAGAAAGTAATGCACCGCCCAAAATACCTGCTACGCCCATCATGTGGAAGGGATTAAGTGTCCAGTTGTGGAAACCTTGCAGGAATAAGAGGAAGCGGAAGATTGCTGCTACTCCAAAGCTGGGTGCAAAGAACCAGCTAGATTGTCCCAAGGGATACATCAGGAAGACGCTGACGAATACGGCAATGGGACCGGAGAAAGCGAGAGCGTTGTAAGGACGAATCCCTACTAGTCTGGCAATTTCAAATTGGCGCAACATGAAGCCGATTAATCCAAAGGCTCCGTGTAGGGCTACGAAAGGCCACAAGCCACCTAGTTGAATCCAACGGGTGAAGTCGCCTTGAGCTTCTGGTCCCCACAGCAACAGTAGGGAATGTCCCATGCTGTCTGCTGGTGTGGATACTGCTACGGTGAGGAAGTTAGCTCCTTCTAGGTAGGAGGATGCTAATCCGTGGGTGTACCAGGATGTGACGAAGGTTGTACCGGTTAGCCAACCGCCTAGTGCGAGGAAGGCGCAGGGGAATAATAATATTCCTGACCAACCTACGAATACGAAGCGATCGCGCTTTAACCAGTCGTCTAGTACGTCAAACCACCCTCTACTAGGGGCGCGTCCAACTGCGATGGTCATTGAACTACAATCCTCTTTTTTACTAAAATTGCCACGTTTTTTAAGTCTGTGCAATCTGGGGATAACATCCCATGAGTGACTGCCGCGAAGAATTCAACGTTTTTATTGACACACTTAGCCCTTAACAAGCGGCTAAAATGCTGAGAATTTACAACGTGAGTAGTTGGGTATTTCTCAGGATTATGCCATTACACGTGCCATTCACTAGTAATCTAGCTTGTAGTAGCTTAATGATTCTTAACTTATCACATTCGTCCGGGTTTGTGCTGTAGATGCAGAAGGTAATCAGATATTTCAAACTATATAAATATATGAATATCAGAATTTTAACAATTTGACACACATTTTCTCATAATCTTACAACTTGCAATACACACTGCTCAAGTGGCAGACTTTGAGAGAGAATATCTCACAGGCCAAGGTAGTTCCATGACGGCATCAACAACGATTAATAAAGGCGATAGCCTCTTGCATCAAAACGTTCTCGGTTCTCGTCGGTTTAGCAACTACTGGTGGGCAACTATCGTTTCTTTGGGAGCAAGTGGCTTTTTGCTGGCTGGCATTTCCAGCTATCTCAAAGTTAATTTGCTCATAGTCACTGATGCAACTCAACTGATATTTGTCCCTCAAGGATTGGTAATGGGTTTATACGGCACTGCTGGTGTGCTGTTAGCCTTATACCTCTGGTTAGTGATTTTATGGGACGTTGGCGGTGGTTACAACGAATTTAATCAGGAAACTGGCAAATTCAAAATCTTCCGCTGGGGTTTTCCTGGTAAAAACCGCCAAATTGAGATTGAAAATCGCATCCAAGATGTACAATCTGTGCGTATTTCTATTAAAGAAGGTTTAAATCCCCAACGCGCTCTTTATCTGAGGGTTAAAGGACGAAGAGACATCCCCCTGACGCGGGTAGGTCAACCGTTATCTTTAGCTGATTTGGAGACTCAAGGTGCTGAGTTGGCAAGATTTTTGGGAGTACCCTTAGAAGGATTGTAAATTTTAGACTTTAGATTTTGGATTTTGGATCAGGTTTGGATTGATGGTAAATCGAACATCTACCTTCTGAGAACAGCAAATTCTGATGTTATCTATTGTTTTAACTCTGATGCAATAGCCGGACTATGAGAATTTTAAATCTAAAATCTAAAATCCAAAATCTAAAATTTGGAAAGAAGGTAAGATACTCTGGTTGAGTCATTAACTAGCAATGCGATTAAAATTTCCACAATTTTTAGTGCTTCTGTTGATGATTGGTGGTCTGATGTTGGGAGGATGTTCACCTGAAAAAGTAGCTTCTAATACATCTCCCACTTCGACAGCTACCTCAAATGCAACTGAGGCCAGCTCCCAGTCAACTACTGAAGCAACAACAGTATCAAAAACTAGTACTGAGAGTATTCCAGGAATTAAAGATTTACCACGGCTTAAAGGCAAAGCTACTGTGGTGATGACAGTTAAAGGCTCACCAATTACCATCGAAGTAGATGGTGATAATGCACCAATCACTGCGGGTAACTTCGTTGATTTGGTGCAGAAGGGTGTTTATGACGGGTTGGTATTTCATCGCGTTGTGCTTGATCCTCAACCGTTTGTGGCTCAAGGTGGAGATCCTAAAGGAAATGGAACTGGTGGCTATATAGACCCCAAAACCGGAAGTGAACGCCGTATACCCTTAGAAATTAAGCCAAAAAACGCGAAACAACCCATTTACGGACAGACTATTACTGAGCAGCCTGAGTTACAGCATAAGCAAGGAGCGGTAGCAATGGCGCGATCGCAAATGCCTAATTCAGCTTCTTCTCAGTTTTATTTTGCTTTAGCTGATTTGGGATTCTTGGATGGTAACTACGCTGTTTTTGGCCATGTCACTCAAGGCTTTGATGTAGTTAACAAAATCAAGCAGGGCGATAAAATTGATTCTGCTAAAGTCACTAAAGGCGCTGAGAATTTGAGAACTTCACAGTAGTCAGTGATCAGTTGTCAGTAGTCAAAAACCTGCTGGCAACTGCTAAAATCTAAAATCTAAAATCTAAAATTGATTAAGGTTGTTGTTACTGGTATTGGTCTAGTTTCCGCTTTAGGCAAAAACTTAGAAGATAGCTGGCAAAATTTGTTAGCGGGTAAAACGGGCATTAAATTACATCAACCTTTTCCAGAACTAGGAATAATTCCTTTAGGCTTAATTGCTGAACAACCATCTGATTTGAATACCCTAACTCAGATGGTTGTTACTTCTGCTTTGCAAGATGCTGAATTAATAGCACCTTTACCTGACTGTGCGGTGGTAATTGGTTCTAGTCGTAGTTATCAAGCAGAATGGGAGCGATGGACGCGACAAATGTATGGTCAAAATGCCCGTCAAACACCCTTGAATTTAGAAAATTGGTTAAATACCTTACCGCACATGAATGCGATCGCTGTAGCCAGAAAAATCGGGGCAACAGGGACAGTTTTAGCCCCAATGGCGGCTTGTGCTACAGGAATTTGGGCAATTTCTCAAGCGGCTTTTGGGATTCAAACTGGGCAATATCAAAGAGCGATCGCTGGTGCAGTAGAAGCACCAATTACACCTCTCACCATTTCCGGGTTCCAGCAAATGGGTGCTTTGGCAAAAACGGGCGCTTATCCTTTTGATTTACATCGAGAAGGCTTAGTACTAGGAGAAGGTGGAGCTGTGTTTGTTCTCGAATCTGCGGAATTGGCAAAGCAACGCCAAGCCAAGATTTATGGTGAAATCCTCGGTTTTGGGTTGACAGCGGACGGATATCATGCTAATAAACCCGAACCAGAAGCTAAAAGTGCGATCGCAGCCATCAAGCAATGTTTAGAACGTAGTTGCTTAAAATCAGCAGACATAGACTATATTCATGCTCATGGTACAGCGACTCTCCTCAATGACCTGATAGAAAGCCAAATTATACAGTCTTTATTTACTCAAAAAATAGCCATTAGTTCCACCAAAGGTGCTACGGGGCATACACTAGGAGCATCGGGATCTTTAGGAGTAGCATTCTCGCTCTTGGGTTTAAAGCATAAAATATTACTGCCTTGTGTGGGATTACAACAGTCAGAATTTGATTTAAATTTTGTTACAGCAGCAAGAGATAGTGAAATACAGAGGTCACTATGTTTGAGTTTTGGCTTTGGTGGACAAAATGCTGCGATCGCTTTAAGTAATTAAAATTTTGTTACTGAGTAATCAATTTGAGATTATAAGAGGGAACTTTCCCTCAGAAAATTTACGTCTGCAAGACTTTAACCCTTGTATATAAAAAATTATTAAATAATCAAGGCTGGTTCGTAAAACATTAAGAACAGACTGTATCTCATCATATCCAGTTAGTAAAACTAGAGCCAAGCTTTGGACTTTTAAAGAGTTAAAAATACTTGTAAATCTAAGTATTGGAGTATCAAAAAAATAATTAAGGAGAGAATAACGATGAAATGGCTTCAGGCATCTTTATACTTACTAGTAGTTTCTTTGACTACATATACTAACACAGCACCAGTATTAGCTCAGTCACAACCAACACTAAAAACTTGGCAAATTAGTCAGACATTTAAGCCGCAAAGAGGGAAAGATCCAAATCCCCCAACAGTAGGTGCTGCCACTCGAAGTGCCTCATGTCTCCAAGGCAAAAAAGAAATAATTCCCTTAATCCCTGCCGATAAATTAGGGCTGACTTTAAATGGGCATCCTACATTTTATTGGTCTGTGTCTACTCTCCCAGTCAAAACCGCCCAGTTTACTATCAAGACAAATGGAGATGAACAACCATTTTATGAAACAGATATAAAGCTTCCCGAACAACCAGGAATTTTTAGCTTTACTCTCCCTAAAAATACACCTGAATTAGCAGTAGGTAAAACCTACCGCTGGGATCTAACAATAATTTGTGATGCCGAAGACTCCAGCAACAATCCTTATGTAGCAGGTCTAGTACAACGTACCCAAGTAGACCCATCCTTATCAGATACTTTAGCAAAAGCAACCCTACGGCAACTACCAGCTATTTACGCAGAATCCGGCATTTGGTATGAAGCTTTAACTACTTCAGTAGAGTTACGCTGTACTCAGCCAAATGACTTAGTAGTCAAGCTAAATTGGAGACAATTATTGACATCAGTGGGATTAAATAATATCCTGTCTGAGCCATTACTCGATTCTTGTCAGACCAAGAATGAATAACTGACTGTTATGTGGGAAAAGCTGAAACAGCGAATATGGGAATGGCGTGGGGTTTTAATTGCTGTTCCCAATGTCACATTTATTGTGATCGCCTTACGCTTGAGTGGATTACTTCAGTCTCTAGAATTGACAGCCTTGGATCAATTTTTTCTGCTTCGTCCACAAGAGCCAGTTGACAACCGCATAGTTATAGTTGAAATTAATGAAGCAGATATTAATAAACAGAAGCGTTGGCCTATTTCCGATGCAGTACTTGCCAGCTTATTAAATAAGATTAAGCAACAGCAACCGAGAGCCATCGGGTTAGACATTTATCGTAACTTAGTTGTCAATCCTGGTAATCAAGACTTAGTGAAGGTATTTGAGTCTACCCCCAACTTGATTGGAGTCCAAAAAGTTTTTCAGAGTATTGATAGTTCTCTCGTAGAACCACCACCTATCTTGAAGCAACGTCAGCAGGTAGGGGGAAATGACGTACCTGTAGATGGAGATGGTAAAGTCCGTCGAGGAATGCTGTACCTGTTTGCAGATGATGATAATTTCCTAGAAAGTTTTAGTTTAAAACTAGCATTAACCTATTTAGCATTGGATGGAATTACAGAAAAAGCAGCTACCACTAACCCAAATTACTTACAATTAGGTAAGGGGATTTTTCCTAGATTTCAAGCTAATGATGGTGGTTATGTCGGGGTCAATGCTGGCAGCTACCAAGTATTATTAAACTACCGGGGAAGGATACAGCAGTTTCCCACAGTCTCCCTGACTGCAGTTCTAGAAAACCGTATTCAGCCAGATTTGATGCGAGGAAAAGTAGTAATTATTGGTTCAACTGCGGAGAGTTTGAGAGATACTTTTTCTACACCTTACAGTAGTAAAGTATTTGCTGCGCCAGAACGGATGGCAGGTGTAACAATTCATGCTAATTTAACTAGTCAAATTTTAAGTTCTGCTCTAGATGATCGTCCACTAATTAAGTGTGGAAATGAGCCTTTTGAATGGCTGTGGATTTTTTTATGGTCAACTATTGGCGCTATATTATCTTGGCAGCAACGCCACAACATTCTTCTTATTATTGTTAACATTTCTGTGCTTGGTATTGCTTTGATTGGTTGCTGTTTCCTAGCGTTTTTAATTGGATGGTGGATTCCTGTAGTACCACCAGCTTTAGGATTAGCAGGAGCAACCATCGCTATTACCCAGTATATTGCCCATAGTGCTGCCAGTTTGCAAAAAACCTTTGGGCGTTATCTGACAGAAGAAGTGGTTGCTAATTTAATAGAAACTCCTTCTGGTTTGAAGCTAGGAGGAGAACGCAGAAAAGTCACAATTCTAGTATCTGATATCAGGGGATTTTCAGCTATTTCTGAAGAATTTCCCCCAGAACAGGTAGTCAAAATTCTTAATCTTTATCTGGAAGCGATGACAGATGTGATTAATCACCACAAAGGTACGATTAATGATTTTATGGGCGATGGAATTTTGGTAATGTTTGGTGCGCCTATTTGTCGTGAAGATGATTCTCAAAGAGCGATTGCTTGTGCTGTAGCTATGCAGTTAGCAATGCGACAGGTAAATGAAAAAAATCAGCAAATGAATCTCCCAATTCTAGAAATGGGAATTGGCATTAATACAGGTGAAGTTGTAGCCGGAAATATTGGTTCCCAAAAACGTGCTGAATACACGGTCATCGGCAGTCATGTGAATTTAGCTGCTCGGATTGAATCATATACGGTGGGGGGACAAATTCTTATTTCTGAGCATACTTGGAAAGATGCCAATATTGATTTGAGAATTGATAATCAATTACAAGTAGAACCCAAAGGCATAAAACATCCTATTACTGTTTATGAAATAGGTGGTATTGGTGAAAAATATAATTTATTTTTACCAAAAGTTAATGAAAATATAGATATTTTAAGTGAAGAATTACCTGTTAAATTTATTGTTTTACATGGCAAACACGTAGATGGTAAAATATTTACAGGTGCAATAGTTGGAGTATCAGAGAACGGCGCACAACTACGCGCTAATTTTGATTTACAGCTATTAAGTAATCTTAAACTTAACTTATTAGCAGAAACAGCACTATCTACGGAAGTACCAGATATTTATGCCAAAGTAATGAAAAAATCGACTGTTGAGGAAAATCATTTTTTGATTCGGTTTACGGGGATTCCTCCCCAGGGAATTAAACGACTTCCGAAGGTAAAGCAAACATTGCCTTAGCAAATCAGGGAGAATTTTATAGTTGGCGCATTTTTTTGTAAAATCAGTTGACAGCTTCATTCTTGGGTGAACAGCTTTGTTAGCAGCTTTACTTTATGGACAGGAAGATTTACGCCTAGAAACAGTCGCTGACCCAACTCCAAGAGATGGGGAAGTCGTGATTCAGGTGGGAGTAGCTACTACTTGTGGTACGGATTTGAAGGTCTGGCGGCGTGGAGGCCATGCGAAAATGTTGACACCACCTACGCTATTTGGTCATGAAGCAGCGGGAACAATTGTGGCTGTAGGTGCTGGTGTGGATCATTGGCAGGTAGGTAACAGAATTGTTGCTAATAATTCTGCACCTTGCATGAAATGTTTTTTTTGTCAACGTCAAGAATATTCTCTTTGTCCTAATTTGACGTGGAATAATGGTACTTTTGCCGAATATTTGAAAATTCCCGCACCGATTGTAGAACACAATATGTTGCCTGTTTCTAATGACTTACCATTGGAATTGGCAGCTATGACTGAACCTCTATCCTGTGTTTTACATGGTATTGCTCGTTCCCATATTAAACCTCAAGATAGGGTAGTTGTGCTGGGAGATGGAGCTATTGGTTTAATGTTTGTGGCGGTTTTAGCAGGAGAAAAGCAAGCTGAGGTTTTGCTGTGGGGAGGTAATGACCAAAGGCTAGAAATTGGCAGAAAATTAGGTGCAGTAAAGACTTTTAATTATCATCAAGTTGCGAATATTCCCGGTATGGTCAAGGAATTAACTAACGGCTGGGGTGCGGATATAGTTATAGAAGCTACTGGTGTTCCTAGTGTGTGGGAAACAGCGATCGCTTGCGCCCGTCCCGGTGCAACTGTAAATTTATTTGGTGGTTGTCCTAGAAATACGAAGATTAGTGTAAATACAGAACAGCTACATTATAGTGAATTAACCATAAAAGGTGTTTTTCACAATACACCTGAATATGTAGGGTCAGCGTTGTCACTAATAGCTAGTAGGAAAATTCCTTTTGAGTTATTAATCAGTGAACAGCGGCCATTAAAAGATTTAGAACAGGTGTTTGCTGATATGAAGGCACGTAAGGTAATTAAAGTGGCAATATTACCGTGTTAATAGTAATCATTTTAGCTTTGCCGTACTGAATAATAGATCAATCTGGGGATAAAGTTCATTGCTATGGAAAAATTGGGAAAACTATGTTCATCCCTTTTTTGTTACCTTTCAAGGGGTAATTGCGATCTCAGTAGAAAAATGCTAAAAAAATCTCTGCGTAATTTTTTAATTTTGTCTTGTTCCCTTATACCTTGTTTATCTGGGGAAATTATACTTAACTCTCCAGCCCAGGCGTTACCAGGAGAAAGCACAGAGGAAGTAACAACCTGGATTCAAGGCCATCCAACGCTTCGACCTAGGAGTGGGGAGCGATTGTTTGTCAGTAAAAGTGATACCGCCGCCCAAAGATTCACTTTTCAAGCGTCCGTATTACCTCCGGGTAAGGTGACATTTACTAAAGACCGCAGCACAATTCGTACTGAGCGGATGAGTATGTATGATGGTGTGAATGGTGTGACACTTCAGCGTCTTGAGGAATCTTTACGGGTCATTTATAGCTTGGATATTTACCAAGATTTTAATCGCGCCCAGATGGTTTACGAGTATCCTAACCAAAGTGCAATTAATCAGGCACGTTTAGCAAAAACCCCAATTCGTGAGGCTTTAAAGGGAGAATTACGAATTGGCGATCGCTATGCTTATTGGGTAGAAATTGCTAAACCCAGGCAAGGTAAAGCTTTGAGCGGTCAAATAACAGTTTTTCTTAAATCTGATCTGGATAAGTTAGAAGCAGAACTCAGAACCCGTTAAAAGTAAAAGTTTGAAGTATGAACCCAGTATTTTCTCTAACTGCTTCATCCTTCATCCTTGAGCTTACCTCCAGTGGGTAGAGTTTCCCATCTGCCGGAAAATATACTTTCTGCCGCTAGAGAAATGCGTTGTAAATCTTCTTTAAGTAGTGGTGGCCAGTCAACGCCTACTTTGCGTCCAGCAGCGAATAACTGTAAAGCTTTAATACCTAATTTATATAAGGCAAAGGCTAATTCTTTATCTAAGCTAGGACTTTCTTTCAGGGTTTCAAAGACCACTTTCAAGGCTAATAAAATTGAGGTAATTTGACCGGGTACAGGGAGTTTTCCTTGCTTGAGATGATTTAACAATGCATCTGATTTTTCATCATCCGTGGTTTGGTTTATGAGTAGTTTACGGGCTATTTCGTAGTTCATGTATTTAGCTTACCGTAGTTTCTCGGATATGGGAACACAAGGCGTTTATAAAAATCAAAACTTCAGTTAATTTAAATTTTTGAGTTTTGAAAATATTTGTAATTCTCCCAAATTTGAGTCTATTCTTATTTTAAATCTAGCAATCCTTGTTCTTTTAATTTAGGATTAAACCGAATTTGGGTTTTTACACCTCGTGCTGCTAATACGGATAAAACTTCTGCCTCAACTCGTCGCGCTACATTTTTGAGAATTTTCATTTTATCTAAATCATCAATTAGTTGATTTTGATAATTAGTTTGTTCTTCAATTGTCATTAGTTCCTTAGTATTAATAGGATTAGTCCATGTTTCTTTATTTTCTACATTTCTCAAATCAATATTACCATTTTCATCAATCCAAGCATTTTCAATATTTTCTAAAATTGTGCGGTTAGGACGCTGAATAGTTTGTACTTTCACCCAATAACAATATTTAGGCTGTCGGACTAAATGCTGTTTGAGACTAAGATAAACATCACGGGAATAACCTACAAATTTGAGTTTTTTTTCTTGATCAAAAATAGCATAAACTCCTATTTTTCCATTGAAATTTTCTGGCAATTCACCCTGCTCATCGATGTAAGCTACATATTCTAAACTGTCTAGAGTAGGAATATTTGTTTCGTTAGTCATAATGAAGATTCAAACTTTACAAAAGAAGGGAACAGGGAACAAATAAAAAACTTTAGTTCTGAGTTTACATCTCAGTCAAAAAACATCCTTTTTTTTGAGATGCGTAGCACGAAAAAAACAGTGTCATTATTTCAATCTCATGTTTTTAAACATGAGTTTTTTCTGTTAAGAGTTGCTTCCTGTTCCCTCTGAATATTTATTTGTGTCATTTGTAATTGGATAATCCCAAATATAAAAATATCCAATTTTTATCATTGCTTTATTCAGCCGTTTTTCGGTAAACGGCACAAAGGCGACTAGGTCGGAAAATTTTAGCATTAAACATAAAATTTGGTGGGACATTAATGATTGTGTATTCACTAGATGCATGATATTGTTCAAATTCTGTTGGCATCCCTTTTGGTGTATCTAAACTATAGGGACTTGGCTGAAAAAGAAGTTCTGTAAATTCTACTTTTTCCCATTGTAAGTTTTGACAAATTTGACTTAAGAATGATTCCCCTGTTAATAATTTAAACAGAGTTGCTTTAGCTTCAGGTTCGAGTATAAAACTACTATCAAAGTTCTGAACAATTTTTAGAGGCATTTTTCGTTACAGATTTTTATAGAAGACTGAGTGATGATTGAGTGTCAGAAGATTCTGCACGTGGTTACGTTGAGAATCATCGTAACATCTCTGCACCTTACTCTTCATCTCATCGGCAAAAGTTATCTAAACTATGCTGTGGGGTGGAATAGGTCTTAAATACGAAGTTTTTGTAAAATTGCTATCTAAAGAATAGCCTATTGGATTATGGTACTTCTGTCACCAATAGAAAGGAGAGAGTCAGATTAAGAATTTTAAAGTTTAATGGAGTTTTAAAAATAAAAATTAGCACCCAACTTGAATACTTCCAAAAGAAACTTGCAATTTAGTTTACAATAGCTTTGCGTGTCCAGTGTTTACAACTGGCTGGTTACAATTTTTTCACTAGTCTTAAATCTTAATCAAGTGAATTATGAAATTTTCTTTTTTAACCTTAACCATTGTGATTGGTACGATTGCTATACCCAACCCAGGTATAGCTATTACTCCTCGCGCTGATGCTTCTCCTCAACCATTGTCTACTATTAAAAATGAACGCAATCAGGCGGCAGATTTAGTAACTGAACCAGCTACAATTAAAAGTAAGTGGAATAATATCACTAATTCGAGTGTTAACTCAAGTTTGAGAGTAAGTGATCCAGAATGTAAAAAAATTAACCCGCTGAAGTACATCAACAATCCAGAAACTTTTTTTCAATCATGTCCATCAGTGAATGAGTCGATAGGTCAGAATGTAGAACCTGTCGAGTATTTAAAGGTTCCTCGGCTTGATTCGGGGCTGAGTGTGACGGTTACTAATTTTTGATTAAAACTAATACCAATTCTATGTGAAGTTGCGTCAAATTTATTTGGTAGAAACGTTTCATGCAATATTTCTATAACAACAGATAAATGACCTCTTCATTAAGAAACGATGTGACTACTTCAAAATGTAGATCAAGGTTATTGTTCAATACTATTAAGTTAAGAATAATTCTAGGTTGGGTTATGGCTTCGCCACGCTCCGCAAAGGTGAACGTTTTTTAATCCAAGCTACGCAATTTAATTTAAATTTAATTTAAAAGTATTGGGTTATGTCAAGTCCGGCTAATTGCTGATCAAAAAAATTCTCCGCGTCCCCGCGTCCCCGCGTCCCCGCGTCTCCGCATCTCCGCATCAGCCCTAATGATAAGTCTTTAACCGGACAGAATAAGCTGTCGCGCCTATAAATTGCATATAATAAGATACCAGAGGAACAAGAAGGAGAGGGTGTAATGCCAGCAAAAGGGTTTCTGAGTTTAGAGAAAAAACAGCATTTGCAAAAAATATTGAAACAAAATCCCAAAGCAGAGATAAGAGAAAGAGCTTTAATATTTTTACTAATGAATGATGGTAAGACGCAAGAAGAAATAGCTAGAATAATAGGCTGTTCACGCCGCACAGTAGCGCACTGGTGTGTGCATGGAGACCCAGATAAAATAGAAAGTTTAGAAGATGGAAGAAGAAAAAGAGAGTATAGAAAGGTCACACAAGAGTATCTAGATAAATTAATAGAAACGGTAGAAAAAGAGCCAAAAGAGTTGGGATATGAGTTTGGCAGATGGACAGGAGAAAGATTAGCAACATATTTAGGAGAACAAACAGGAATTAAACTAACAGGTTCACAAATAAGGAAGATATTACAGCGAAAAAAGTACGTTTATCTCTGGGCAAAGTACAGTCTAGAAGACAGACAGAATCTAGCCAAGAGAAATGAATTTAAAGAAAGATTTAGAAAATATATAGCAATAGCTAAAATGAACCCAAATCATTTACAGATATGGTTTTGAGATGAAAGTGGATTTAGTCTAAACTCCAGTTAAGAAGAAAAACTTGGGGTAAAAAAGGTCAAAGAAAAAAAGTCACAGGGCAACGTAGTAAGGGTCGAGTAAATATTATGGGTGGTCTACGTCTTTTTGATAAAAAGCGATTATGTTACTTTGTTGACAAGGGTAATGGTGACACCTTTTATGAACAATTAAAGCAACTATATGAATTTGTCCGACAAGAATGGATTTTCCAAGGATATTCCTCAGAAGATTTTGCGACTTTAGGTCCAAAAATTATCATCATTCTCGATAATGCTAGTTACCATAAGCGCAAAGATATTTGTGCTGAAATTGAGAAAAATTTACCCAATATTATTTTGGAATTCTTGCCTGCCTATAGTCCTGATTATAATCTCATTGAATTAGTCTGGCATTCCTGCAAAGAATACATTGCACATCGACTCTTCCAGTCGGTAGCCGAGCTAAAATCTCTTTTAGATAAATTACTAAATCAGGGAGAACTTATTATTTTTTGGGGACGAAAGGTCAAAAATAAGGGCAATTCTATTTGTGCAAATTAAAAGCGCGATAGCTTATTATTGCTAGATGAGCAAAAAAAAGGCAAAAGATGAAATTTCTTCTGCCTTTTTAATGATTAACTGTTAGCTTTATTCTTCGTCGTAATCATCGTCACCATCATCATCATAGTCATCTTCTTCTTCCTCTTCTTCTTCCTCTACCAAATCACTGACCTCATCAGCAATCAAATCATCGTCATCATCATCTAACACCGACTTCTGCTCTTTTCTGCTTCCATAAGTACCATCCCCTAGACTGGGAACATCAAGATTATAGAGCTTGGCTGTGCGGTCGTCTAACACCATATCTAAGGCATCATCAACTTCGTCTAATACTCCCGTCCCTAGGTCGGTTCCATAGTCATCAATTGTTGTTGTCTCTTCATAGGTGTTGTAGCCCGTCCCAGCAGGAATCAATCGCCCAATAATTACGTTTTCTTTCAAGCCTCGCAGCCAGTCAGATTTACCTTCAATAGCAGCTTCCGTTAAGACTCTCGTGGTTTCTTGGAAGGATGCCGCTGATATGAAACTGTCGGTATTCAGAGATGCCTTAGTGATACCCAACAACACAGGCGTATATTGTGCCTTTGCACCACCAGTGATAGACATAGCTTCATTGACTTGTTCTACTTGTCGTAGTTCTACCAGTTCTCCTGGCAACATAGTCGTGTCGCCACCATCATCAATGCGAACTTTGTTAGTCATCTGCCGGACAATTACTTCTATGTGTTTGTCAGCGATGTCAATTCCTTGGGACTGATAAACCATCTGCACTTCATTCACCAAGAAACTCTGCACTTTTTGCAAGGCATGACTAGCACAGGCATAGATACCATCTTCTGAACCGAGACTAAAGAATATTTCTAATATCTCATGGGGGTTAGAGGGTCCGTCTGTCAGCGGTTGACCTGCTAAAACATTAGCCCCGTCAGGAACCATCAGGTTTTGTCCGGGTCCGAGGGGATAGTCGGTGATGACTCCGTTTGATTCTACAACCTTGATAGCGTAAGCTTCACGGGTAATGCTGGTGATTTCGTCACCGTCTCCATATACCACCTTCACCAATCCCGGACGACGGCACAATATACAAGCTTCCTTTGGTTTACGGGCTTCTAATAGTTCCTCAATCCGGGGCAAACCTTGAATAATGTCTCCGGTTTTGGCTCGTTCAAACACCAATAACACGAGGTTGTCTCCCCGTTGTACCAAGTCCCCATCTTCTATTTGCAATACGGCTCCAGGACTGACTCGGTAGGGACGACCAACGCGCAGCGTGATTGAATAGGGTGTGGGCTGTGGGCTGTGGGGTGTAAGGGAAGAACTTTCTTCTTTACTGTCACCTGTCACCTGTAACCTGTCACCTGCCTTTACTGATACCACTTGTCCAGATTCTGAAGCTAAAACACCGGGGGCGATTTCTGTTCCTTCTACTAACAAGTCGCCCTTTTTAACTTTAGGTGGGGTGGTGGTAGAAATGGAGATCATGTCATTGTCGCGTAAGACTAAACAACGGCGTACTGCTTCTGCGTCTTTTCGCACTCCTCTGACTATGCCGCCTTCTTTACACAATATCTGTGTCCGTGCTACCACTGAGCCAGGGACAATGTTTAATCCATCTTCAACTTCTAGGGTGGTTTGGGTTGCTCCTTGAGTAGCATCTGCGGCTATGTCTCGACGAATCACTAAAGACTCTAATATAACTAGCTGCAATCTCTGGATTTCGGGATTTTCTGTGTCTGGAACTAGTTCAATATCTGCGGCTAATGGGGAAGAACTATGATCTTGTTCTCCCTCTTGCTCAATCTCTAAAACTAGCTGAGTCCGTAGCAGTTCTATTCCTTCTACTGATTTAACTCGTTCGGAGTCTTTATAGGGCAGACGTTGCACGGCTCGCAGTTGAATCGAGCGTCCTGTTTGTTGACTAACTGAGGTTGTGGAGGGCAGGTCTGGGTTACTGGGAACTTCAAACTCAACTACAGGACGACTTAACAGGGCGGGTCCTTCAGGAGATTCTATATATTGAATATAGCGCAGTTCTGTAGCGGTTACTCCCAGCAGTTCTTCTCCTGGTTGGATAAAGGTGTTGTCGCGCCCCATGATTGCTTCTGGGTCGTCAACCATCAACAGTTCACCGGGCTTAATCACTACTTCTCTCAAAATGTCGTTCTTTTGAGTAACTTCTATTACCCCGCTGGTTTGACAGAAGATGTCTTTAACAACTTCGGTACCGGCTTCCACAAATTGCCCATCTTCTACTATCAGCAGTGAAATGTCTTTGTTGACTTCGTGGGTTTCTTCAGGAATCCACAACATTGTGCCGCCTGTTACTACCTCATAGCCCAGCTTGGCCTTGCCTTTTTTCTGAACTTCTATGCCAGCAAACTTCAAAAATCCTCCGGTGGTGGTGCGATAACGGTCATCAATTAGCTCTGCGACTACTTGACCATTCTGCACTTTTGTTCCAGGAGTAGCACGGAGGTTGAATGTCTGGGAAGAAGGTGACAGGTGATAGGTGACAGGTGACAGAGAAGAAGAATTTTCTATTATCTCTTCTCTATTCCCTTCTTCCCTGTTCCCGCTGTCACCTGTCACCTGTTCCCTGTAACCTTCTCCTGTATGGACTAAATAATTATTCCGCCCTTGGGAACTGTGAACTGTCACCGTAGCTTGGTCTAAAACCACCGAAGCAGTGATAATTTCGATTTCTCTGGTGGCTTTACCAGGGATAATTTCTGGCAGTCGCACTACCCCACCATGAATACTTGTCAGTTTGGTTTCAGCTAATACACCATTGGCTTGAATGCTGTCACCATTTTTGACTACTAACTCCGCACCTGGGGGCAGGTTATATACTTCTCCAGAAAGAATCCAAATCAATCCCCCTCTGGAGGCTGTTGTGGTGGTGTTGCCCTGACGGTCGGTTTTTTGTTCAGAAACTACATCCGCAAACTGCACTTCTCCTGCTAGGTCAGATGCCACGTCTTTGACGGCTTTTTCGGTGTTAGTCCGGGTGGTTCTGCCTCCCAAGGCAACTTCTGCTAATAGCTGCCCCAGTTTCACCTTCTGCCCATCATGAATATATAGGGTAGAACCTTGGGTAACTTGAATTTCTTGTTGCTTGCTTTCTGTTGCTGTATCTAATTCTCCCCCTTGGGTCTTGGTTTTGGGGTTCTGAATTTCTAAGAGTCCGTTGGTTTCTGCATACAGTGCGTCTTCGCCGTGACGGGTGCGATAAGGACGGGTTTTCAGCTTGCGAGATATCTTCACTGTGCCATCTATTTTCGATCGCACTTGTTGGGCAACTTCTCCCGTGAATACTCCCCCAGTGTGGAATGTCCGCATGGTTAACTGGGTTCCCGGTTCGCCGATACTCTGGGCAGCAATAATCCCCACTGCTTCCCCTAAATCTACCATTTTGGCGTGTGCTAAACTCCAGCCATAACAGTGTTGACAGACTGAACGGGCGGCTTCACAGGTGAGGGGACTTCTGACTAAGACTTCTTTGACTTTAGCTGCTTGTATGACTGCGGCTAGGTCATCGGAAACGGGGGTGTTGCGGGGGGCAATGATTTCTCCGGTGGTGGGGTGAATTACGTCTTCGCCAACTACTCTGCCCATGAGTCTTGTGCCAATGGGAATCAGGACTTTAGCTCCTTCGGTCATGTCCCGTAGGGGTATGCCTCTGGTGGTGCCACAGTCAAATTCCCGAATGATTACGTCTTGGGATACGTCTACTAGTCGGCGGGTGAGATATCCTGAGTCGGCGGTGCGGAGTGCGGTATCTACCAGTCCTTTTCTGGCTCCATAGCTGGAGATAATATATTCGGTGACGGTGAGTCCTTCTCGGAAGTTGGTTTTAATCGGTAAGTCAATAATCTCCCCTTGAGGATCTGCCATTAGTCCCCGCATTCCTACTAATTGTCGAACTTGGGAGATGTTGCCTCTGGCTCCAGAGAAGGCCATCATGTAGACTGAGTTGAGGGGGTCTGTGGCTTTGAAGTGGGCGACTACTTCGTCTTTGAGGCTTTCGCTGGTTCCGTTCCAGGTGTCGATAACTTTTTGGAAGCGTTCAACTTCGGTGATTTCACCACGTTTAAACCGAGCTTCGGTGCTGAGAATTTCTTCTTCTGCGGCTTCTAGGAGCGATCGCTTGGAAGGTGGAACCATGAGATCATCTACACTGATGGATACTCCGGCTTTGGTGGCATAGCGAAAGCCTAAGTCTTTGAGTTTATCCGCCATTACAGCAGTGCGGGCTGTTCCATAATGAGTAAACGCCCAGGAGATTAAATTTCTCAGTTGACCTTTATTAACAACAACGTTACGAAAAATCATAGTCGCTTGGCTCCAATTAAAAATTAATACTTAATAAGTACGGGGAAGGAAGAGGACGCGGTGTTGGGGATACGCTGTGACGCGCAGAGATTGTCCCTCTTTCCCGTGTCCTCATATCTCTTTACTCTTTCCCTTGTCTCCGTGTCCCCGTGTCCCCGCGTCCCTCTTTCTCCGTGTCTCGGTACTAACTTGCCAGTGCTTCTTGAATGGCTTTGTTATAAATCACTCGACCGGGAGTAGTGTAGATATATTGAGAAATCAATTCTCCTTGGGCATCTTGGCGGACACGACGGAATTTATACAACAATGTTTTAGTGCCATCGTTGTTTTCAGTTACTTCTAGAGGTTCAGTGTCAGGATGGCTGGTTTCCATTTCGCCGTCAAACCGCACATATATATAGGCATGAAGCTCTACTTGGTCTTGGTGATATGCCATAATCACGTCATCCAAGGAAGCGAAGTAACCACCTGCACCTTTGGTGGCGGCGGGATTTTCGGCAGTTAAATAATATGCTCCCAATACCATATCTTGGCTAGGGGTGACGATGGGTTTGCCGGTGGCTGGGGAAAGAATGTTGTTAGAAGCTAACATCAACAGTCTGGCTTCGGCTTGGCTTTCTAATGACAAAGGCACGTGAACTGCCATTTGGTCACCGTCAAAGTCGGCGTTAAAGGCTGGACAGACTAGAGGATGGAGTTGAATGGCTCTGCCTTCGACTAATATTGGTTCAAAGGCTTGAATCCCTAAACGGTGTAGGGTGGGGGCGCGGTTTAACATCACCGGATGCCCTTCAATCACTTCTTCCAACACATCCCAAACGCTGGGGTCGTTGCGAGAAATGAGTTTTTTGGCGGCTTTGATGTTGTTCACCATGCCAGAACGAATCAACCGATTGATCACAAAGGGTTGAAACAGTTCAATAGCCATTTCTCTGGGTAATCCACATTGGTGAATTTTCAGATTGGGTCCAACGACTATGACTGAACGCCCAGAATAATCCACCCGTTTACCTAAGAGGTTTTGACGGAAGCGTCCTTGTTTTCCTTCAATAATATCGGAAAGGGATTTGAGGGGGCGGTTGTTTGCGCCTACTACTGTCCGTCCTCGACGACCGTTGTCTATGAGGGCATCAACGGCTTCTTGTAACATCCGTTTTTCGTTACGGACGATGATTTCTGGGGCTAATATTTCTTGGAGTCTAGCTAGACGGTTGTTGCGGTTAATCACCCGCCGGTATAAATCGTTTAAGTCGCTGGTGGCGAATCTACCGCCGTCGAGTTGCACCATGGGGCGCAGGTCAGGGGGAATGACAGGAATCACTGCCATAACCATCCATTCTGGTTTAGAACCCGTGGCGATGAAGTTATCAATTACCCGCAAACGTTTAATCAGTTTGGCGCGTTTTTGTCCCTTGGCGTTGCCGATTTCTTCCCGCAGGTTTTCGGCTTCTTGTTCGAGGTTGATATCTGCCAATAGTCGCAGCAGTGCTTCTGCCCCAATGCCTACCTCTACACCGACTAGGAGAGAATCTTCGCTATAAATTGCGTCTTCGATTTCTAACCACTGGTCTTCGCTGAGGAGTTGTTTGTAGGTGAGGGTGTCGGCGTTGCCGGGGGCGAGAACTACGTAGGAGTTGAAGTAAACGATTTGTTCAACATCCCGCAGGGGCATATCTAAAAGAATAGCAATATAGCTAGGAATGCCCTTGAGATACCACACATGGGCAACAGGAGCGGCGAGTTTAATAAAACCCATGCGGTGGCGACGGACTCGTGATTCTGTCACCTCTACACCACAGCGTTCACAAACTATGCCTCTATGGCGAACACGTTTGTATTTACCACAATGACATTCCCAATCTTTAGCTGGTCCAAAAATCCGCTCACAGAACAAACCATCCATTTCTGGTTTGAGAGTGCGGTAATTAATAGTTTCTGGTTTGGTAACTTCACCCACAACTTGACCATTGGGTAAAGTTCGCTCACCCCAGGCTCGAATGCGTTCTGGGGAAGCCAGTCCGATTTTTACGTAGTCAAACTGATTAGTTTGGGGGGATCTCATGACAATTAAAAATGAAAAATTTAAAATTTAAAAAAGAGGATAACTATCAATTAAAAATTAAGAATTAAGAGGTTTTTCACTCTTCATTTTTAATTTTTAATTAATAATTTTTAATTGTTACTCTTCCTCTTCCAATGACTCACGAGAAAGTGACTCATAGGTGGGTCTCGGTGGGGTACGCCGGGTGGCTTGGTCTGCCATTAGGTCAACTTCTACATCTAGGGAACTACCGTCCGCTTGGGTTTCGACTTTATGGACGGCAATATCTAAGCCTAGGGATTGCAACTCGCGCATCAATACTTTGAAAGATTCTGGAGTTCCCGGACGAGGAATAGCTTTGCCCTTGACAATGGCGTTGAGGGCTTCATTGCGCCCTTGCATATCATCAGACTTAACAGTTAACAACTCCTGCAAAGTGTAAGCAGCGCCAAAAGCCTCCAGCGCCCATACCTCCATTTCTCCAAACCTTTGACCACCTTGTTGAGCCTTGCCCCCCAAAGGTTGCTGAGTCACCAAAGAATAAGGACCAGTAGAACGGGCATGGATTTTGTCATCTACTAAATGCACCAGCTTCAGCATATAAGCGACACCCACGGTAATGGCACGGTCAAAGGGTTCCCCAGTCCGACCATCGTAAACCATTATTTTCCCCGGATTATCGGGGTTATAAACCCAGTCTTTCGAGGTTTCGTCTCTGGCTTCTTGGAGTTTGCCATGAATAATCCGGCGGGAAGACTCTTCCCCATACATTTCATCAAAGGGAGTAATCTTAAATCTGACTCCTAGATTATGGCCTGCCCAACCTAATAAACATTCAAACACCTGACCAACATTCATCCGACTGGGTACACCCAAGGGGTTGAGAACTATATCCACAGGGGAACCGTCGGGTAGGTAGGGCATATCTTCGGCAGGGAGAATCCGGGAAATAATCCCTTTGTTACCATGTCTTCCTGCCATTTTGTCGCCGACTTGGATTTTGCGTTTTTGGGCAACATAGACCCGCACTACCATATTTGCTCCCGGTGGCAGTTCGTCACCTTGTTCTCTGGTGAACAAACGCACATCTACGACCCGACCTTTTTCACCATTGGGAACCCGCAGGGAGTTGTCACGGACATCACGGGCTTTTTCCCCAAAGATAGCTCGGAGGAGTTTTTCTTCTGGAGGTTGGTCAGATTCACCTTTGGGAGTGACTTTTCCCACAAGAATATCCCCAGCTTCTACCCATGCACCAATGCGAATTATGCCTTGTTCATCTAATTGTCTGAGAGCATCTTCACCGACGTTGGGAATTTCTCTAGTGATTTCCTCTGGACCGAGTTTGGTTTGTCTAGCTTCGATTTCATATTTTTCGATATGAATGGAAGTGTAGACATCATCTTGCACCAAACGCTCGGAAATCAAAATTGCATCTTCGTAGTTATAACCTTCCCAGGGCATATAAGCGACGACAATATTTTGACCTAATGCCAGTTCTCCCCCTTCTGTGGAAGAACCATCCGCCAAAACCTGACCGGCTACGACTTTTTCACCAGTTCTCACCAATGGTTTTTGGTTCAGACAGGTATCTTGGTTAGAACGTTGGTATTTGGAAAGAACATATCTAACTTCTTTGGGGGGGTGTTGGGTGTTTGTTTCTGTTAAGGGTTCTCTGACTCTGACCCGAATCTCGGCTGCATCTACATAGGTGACATCACCATCAGTACGGGAAACTATTACCATCCCCGAATCTCTCGCGCCCTGGGCTTCTAAACCAGTCCCAACCAGAGGACGTTCTGGTTTAAGCAGGGGGACTGCCTGACGTTGCATATTGGAACCCATCAGCGCTCGGTTTGCGTCGTCATGTTCCAAAAAGGGAATCATGCTGGTGGCGACGGAGACTATCTGGACTGGGGAAACTGCTACATAGTCTACCTGTTCAGGTGTGGTAGTTGCCCAATCTTGGCGATAGCGAACTGGAACTTGGGGACCCTTGATGTAGCCGTTTTCGTCTAGGGGAATGTCGCCTGTGGCTGTTCTTAGGTCGTCTTCTTCGTCGGCGGTCATGTATACCGGCTGGACATCAAACCGCACCCGACCGTTTTCCACTGGTCTGAAGGGTGTTTCTAAAAAGCCGTATAGATTAACACGAGCATGGGTAGCCAGGGAACCGATCAGTCCGGCGTTGGGGCCTTCTGGAGTTTCAATGGGGCAGATGCGTCCGTAGTGGCTAGGGTGAATATCTCGGACTGCAAAGCCGGCTCTTTCTCTCGTTAATCCTCCTGGGCCTAGGGCGCTGAGTCGGCGTTTGTGGGTCAGTTCCGCCAGGGGATTGGTCTGATCCATAAACTGGCTCAATTGGCTAGAACCAAAGAACTCTTTGATGGCTGCTACTAGGGGCTTGGGGTTAACTAGAGAGGCAGGGGTGAGGACTTCGGCATCTGATACGGTCATCCGTTCTCGAATAATGCGCTCTAGGCGGTTTAAACCTACTCTGACTTGGTTTTGCAGTAGTTCACCGACGCTTCTAACTCGGCGATTTCCCAGGTGGTCAATGTCGTCTATGTTGCCGATGTCATATTCTAGGTTGATGAGATAATCAACTGCTGCTAAGATATCCCCCGGTGTCAACACGCGCATGGTGTCGGGGACTGATAGCCGCAATTTTTTGTTGAGTTTGTACCGACCAACTCGTCCTAGGTCATAGCGTTTGGGGTCAAAGAAGCGAGAATCTAGGAGTTGTTGCCCACCTAAGACTGTGGGTGGTTCCCCTGGACGCAGTTTGCGATACAATTCCATCAGGGCTTCTTCTTCAGAGAACTGCCCTTCTTTTTCGATGGTTTTTTGGAAATATTCTGGGTGACGTAGGGCATCAAATATCTCGTTATCTGATAAACCTAAAGCTTTGAGCAGTACTTGTGCCGATAGTTTGCGGGTTTTGTCGATGCGTACCCACACCAAGTCATTACGGTCTGTTTCAAATTTCAGCCATGCACCCCGGTTAGGAATTAAGCTGGCTGAATATGTTCTTCGTCCGTTTTTATCAATTTCTGATTTGTAGTAAACTCCAGGACTCCGCACTATTTGGTTGACGATGACTCGCTCTGCACCATTGATAATAAACGTACCGCGATCAGTCATCAAGGGCAAATCGCCGATGAATACTTCTTGTTCTTTGATATCCCCGGTTTCTTTGTTCAGTAAGCGTGTGGGGACATACATCTGCACTGCGTAGGTGCTATCTCGGCGTTTGGATTCTTCGACGCTGTATTTTGGCTCTTTGAGTTTGTAGTTGTTTCCTAAAAAGTGCAGTTCTAGTTTGCCAGTGTAGTCTGTAATTGGACTAAAGGAGTTTAGCTCTTCTATTAACCCTTCTTCTAAAAACCAACGAAAGCTTGAACGCTGGATTTCAATCAAGTCCGGTAACAGAAAGGCTGGTTCCATATATGTTTCGTTAGTCATGCCTCTACCTTTGTCAACCTGGTTAAACTATCTCTTGAACACTGCTCTTGATGATGTTCAAAAAACCATAAGCTCGTGTTATTAGCTGTTGGGGAACTCTTCTTGTCTACCTGCTGGTGACAGACAAAGAGCTTCTTTTTAGCAATTAAATCTGGAATGGGCGATTTTTTTAAGTGGGACATCGCCTTTGATTTGGAAGCAAGCAGCAATAAAATACATCTAGGGAATTATTTCAACATTTGGACTATGGTTGATATATTCCTAGTTTTTGATTGGCCACATCCTCACTTCCCCTGCAAACAAAGCGTCAGTCAATCTACGCTGGTCTACATTCCTTGTATCTTTATAAAACCTCATCTATACTCACAGTGAGATCCCAAATCTGAATAATCCGCGAGATACGGATCGGAATCAGGATGGATTTATTTAGCTGGATTTTACTCACAAGGCTATTACGTTTAAGAATTTTCTATTTATAGGTTCAATACACAAAAAATCCACTGCTGCACAAAGATCCCAACTAAACTTTAGGTGTCCACGGTTGATTGTCTACTGAGAGCATCTGCTTGTAGAGATAGATATCTGTCCGTGTAATTTCGGTTTTTATCTGAAAAATGTTTAAAAATCTCCCATTACGACGGTCGAGTTAATAACGGCGTAAAAAAATTAGCTCTCTGAGAGTTTACAAGTTCCTTCCTTCACCATTATGGCGCAAGTAAAATGTTTTTGAGGGAATAATATTAGCACATTCTTGCCATACTTCGTCTTATTTTTTATCAGCCTACTACAAAATAGTCGGAAGAAAGCAGGGGGATTGCTTTCTTTAAATGCTGAATAAGCCAAGGGCTACATCCCAGATTGATTGTTATCTATAAGGACAGACCAAATAGTTGGCAAGCATTTTCGGTGGTTTGATGTGCAATTGTCTCTACAGTTTCCCCCCGTAAGTTAGCTAATTGCTCTGCTACATAACGGACATAAGCAGGTTCATTACGTTTTTGTCCTCGTTTGGGTACAGGAGCCAGAAAAGGGCAATCAGTTTCAATTAATAGGCGATCGCTATTTACCATAGCAGCGGATGCTTGTATGGATTTAGCTTTATTGAAAGTGACTGTCCCACTGAAGCTGATGTAGAAGCCTAAATCGAGGAACCATTGAGTTTCTTCTGGAGTTCCACCCCAACAATGCATTACACCCCGCACCTTTTCTCCTTGACTATTCCGCCATTTTTGCAGAACTTCTTTCATAGCTACTGCTGCGTCACGACAATGGATGATCACTGGTAAATTTAGTTCGGATGCGATCGCTAGTTGCGCTTCAAATACTATGATTTGTGCTTCATAGTTATCTGCTTTGTAAAAATCCAGTCCCATTTCCCCAATCGCTACCACCTTGGCATCAGAATTAGCGAGAAATTTGATTTTATCTGCTGTTTCTTGATGCCATTTGGCAGTATCTAGAGGATGTAAGCCTACAGCAAAACTGAGTTCAGGAAACTGATGTGCTATGGCTTGAATACTGGCAAACTCTTCAGGGTGAACACAGGAATGAACTAAATGTACTACTCCTGCTTCTTGCCAACGCGATCGCACAGTTGCTAAATCTGGCTGAAAAAGGTCAAAGTTGAGATGTACGTGGGTGTCTATCAGTTGCATGGTTTGTCAGTTGTCAGTTTGTTACTGAACTATTGACTAAACGTTAAGTGGTTTAAGTCTATGAGCTAATGTTGATTTCTTTCTAGCCCCGTTGTTGGGATGAAGTACACCGCGCTTTACAGCTTTATCAATTTTGCTATAAGCTTCGGACATCCGGGCATCCACTGCTTGCTTTAGTTCTGGGGTAGGATTAGCTTTATAGAGTTCAACAGCACCAAAGTACTTTTTCATCAGCGTCTTTACTGCTGATTTGTATGATTTGTTACGCAGTCGGTTACGTTCTGCGATTTCGGCGCGTTTAAGAGCAGATTTTGTATTCGCCACGGTCAATTCCAAAAAGACTATTAATATGTACACACACTACTAGGCTTACTAGTATAGCATCCAAATTGCCAATGTTATAATTTCTGCAAAAAATCTCACCAACAATCACAAATTGCTATAAACTCCAGCAGTGACCATCAGAAATTTAAGGTTTAAGAGGACTGTAGAGGTGGAAACAAGGAAAAATTGTGCAGGGATGGAGATGCTCCACATCCAGCTAATATCAACACAAATACATAAATATTAATATTCTCTATACCTAAAAGCAGGGGTTAACAGCTAGTTAGTGTTTTACTAACAAAAGCTAACAAATACTCACATTTAATCAAGATTTATCTCTACTTTTTGACAGAAAAATTGAGACTTTAATCCTTAAAAAGCTGGTCGGCAGAGAGAAAAATGCTATTATTGATAGGTATTTGAGGTGATAACCAAACCTAAATACACCAATAGTAGGGTGAGATACACCCGATATTAAAGCCTGTGGACTAGACAGTGCCGACACTACTAGGAGTTCAGTGAGCGTAGTCGAACTGGTGAATCAGGAAAAAAAGCTGGCTCTTGTTAGCATCAGTTAGCTTTTTTGTATCGGCTGTGGAAAGACTCAGATAAAATCCCTGTCGCTAAATTCATCAGCTGGCAGGAATAAAAAAGTTGTTTTTAAGCAAATCATCTGTTGGCAAATCTGGGAGTATCAAAAAAATCCAGGTTAAGCTAGAAGAGAGGGTTGGAATAAGCTTACTCCCCCAGTGGATCAAAAGCAAAGCTAATTCTCAAACCGGAATATTTATAGTTTTGGCATTGTCCTTACTCCATGCTGCGAATTATTACTCAGCAGGCAGACGTTAGCTCAGAACTTCAACGTATCTGTGAACGTCTCCGACGCGCCGAAGGCGATCGCACCCACGATGAACAATTGCTTTACAAAGAAGCAACGGTGCGGGAAGTGTTGCAAGCAGTGAAACGCCAAGGCGACAAAGCTGTATTGCATTATACTGCCGAATTTGACAATCAAACCCTGAAGCCCGAAGAATTAAGGGTGACAGGTTCAGAACTGGATGCAGCCTACCAGCAGGTATCGAAGGATTTGCTCCAGGCAATTCGACTGGCCAGCAGTCAAATTGAAGCATTTCACCGACAGCGAGTACCAAAAAGCTGGGTACACTTTGGCGATGATGAAGTAGTACTCGGTAAACGCTATACCCCCGTAGATAAGGCGGGTTTATACGTACCTGGTGGTCGCGCCTGCTACCCCAGTACAGTGCTAATGAATGCGATTCCAGCGAAAGTAGCTGGTGTACCACGTGTGGTAATGGTAACACCACCTGGTGCAGGTAAAGCGATTAATCCAGCCGTCTTGGTAGCTGCCCAAGAAGCAGGGATACAAGAAATTTATCGTGTTGGAGGCGCTCAAGCGATCGCGGCTCTGGCCTATGGAACAGAAACGATTCCCAAAGTCAATGTAATTACTGGGCCTGGTAACATCTATGTCACCTTAGCCAAGAAATTAGTCTATGGAACAGTGGGTATTGATTCATTAGCAGGTCCGAGCGAAGTACTGATTATTGCCGATGAAACAGCTAATCCGGCACACGTGGCGGCGGATTTATTGGCACAAGCTGAACATGATCCAATGGCAGCGGCAATCTTGTTGACAACAGATGCTGGTTTGGCGAAAAACGTCCAATTAGCCGTAGATAGACAATTAGTAGATCACCCTCGACGGATAGACACAGAAAAAGCGATCGCTCACTATGGCTTAATTGTTGTAGTTGAATCCCTAGAAGCAGCTGCAGAACTCTCAAATGAATTTGCTCCTGAACACCTAGAATTAGAAGTTAAAGATCCTTGGTCTTTAGTTTCTCAGATTCGCCACGCTGGGGCTATCTTTCTGGGCTACTCAACACCAGAAGCAGTAGGTGACTATTTAGCAGGCCCTAACCACACCTTACCGACCTCCGGTGCTGCCCGTTACGCTTCTGCTTTGGGCGTGGAAACTTTCCTTAAGCACTCCAGTATAATACAATACTCACCAACTGCATTACAAAACGTTGCTGGTGCAATTGACGTACTAGCTAATGCTGAAGGATTACCTTCTCATGCTGATTCAGTGAGACGAAGAGTTGAAGAGTAATTTATTAGGCATTGTTTTTGCTTAATGCACTTGACAAACTTTACTCACTAGCATCGTAGAGAAGAATTGAAAATTAACACTTGAAAAAGCAAATTACACAAGCTTTTCAGTAATTTTTAATTTTTACTTGATTTACGCCATTTTGTACTATTTAGGGGTAGTAAGTGTGTGACTTTAATAAACTAAAATAAAGCTCACATTTGGGAAATCAGTTAGTCTGAAAACTAATCAAAATCCCTATGTGACAATTTTATAGGTCTACTTTTGAGGAAACAAAAGCGGTGTTAAAAACTATTTTAGTAGCTCTGGATAGCTCGGAAATTGCAGATCGAGTAATTAAGGCTTTAAATCATTTGGTACTGTCATCGAACACCAAAGTTATTCTTTGTCATGTATTTCCTACGGCAGACTCAGAAATAGAATTACCCGCTGATCGTCCTCACCCTGAGTCACCTAATGTTTGTTATTTACATATTGAAAAAAATCTGCAATCTTACCAAAAACAGTTGTCATTTCCAAGTGAAATAGAACTGGTTAATGGTGATCCTGCTGTTGAAATCGTGCGACTAGCCAACATTCATAAAGCAGATTTAGTTGTGATTGGTAGTCGTGGTTTAACAGGAATGAAAAGAATTGTTCAAGGTTCTGTTAGTACTCAAGTGATGGAAGAAGCTAATTGTTCAGTTTTGGTGGTGAAAACAGCCAAGTAATTGGAAATTAAATATCAACCAGCTTTCACTTTTAACACCTTGCTTCTGCATTTTGGACTATTTTTTCTCACTTCCTAAAAACTGACGTAAACTTAACAGGTTTAGAGTTTGTCCTAACTTCAAGGGTAAAATTGACACACCTTCTAGTCGAGACTGTACCCAACCTTCTCCCCAGTACCACTCGTGAAAACCATCAATACCGTTACTGAGTAACAAACGCAGACAATTGGGTTTGGCGACCTCAACATGATGATGTATTTGAATTAACCCAGTGGAAGTAGTAAACTGAAATCCAGTTTGCAGTTCTTCCGGCATTCCGGGAGAAAAACTTTGTCCTAAGAGCCATTTTTGTAGTTGCGTGGGTTGCAGTAGACTGTCATGAATGGCATTTACTGATGCTTCAATTTCGATACGTATTTGGCTTTGTTGAAAAGTACCTAGCATGGTAATTAGTAATTGGTAATTGGTAATTGGTAATTGGTAATTGGTAATTGGTAATTAGGAAAGAGGAAAGAGGCTTATTTACCTCCCCATATTCCCACCGCCTAGTCCCCAGAGAACTTACAATAAAAAAGTCATCTTATTAAGAATTGTAAGGTTTTCATGGCGGATCAGTTAATTCGCGCTACAGCAGCCGATGGGGGAATTCGTGCAGTAGGTGTGATCACCACACGCTTAACAGAAGAAGCACGAATGCGGCATCAGCTTTCTTATGTAGCTACAGCTGCACTAGGGAGAACTATGTCAGCCGGTTTATTAATGGCTTCTAGTATGAAGCGTGTTGGGTCTAGGGTCAATGTCAGGGTCAAAGGTGATGGTCCTTTAGGTGGTATATTAGTAGATGCAGGCTTAGATGGCACGGTACGCGGTTATGTAGGAAATCCAACAGTAGAATTACCTCCTAATGCTAAAGGTAAACTAGATGTTGGCGGTGCTGTAGGTAATGGCTATCTGTATATTGTTCGAGATATCGGCTATGGTTATCCTTACTCTAGTACAGTAGAACTGGTTTCTGGTGAAATTGGCGATGATGTTGCTCATTACCTGGTAACTTCAGAACAAACTCCTTCAGCTTTGGTTGTGGGTGTGTTTGTGGGATTAGGTGGCGTTACAGCATCTGGGGGTATACTAGTACAAGTATTACCCAAAGCGGCTAGAGATGAAGCCTTAGTGGCAAAGCTAGAATCCAGAGTTTCTCAATTATCGGGGTTTACGCCATTATTACAAGCTGGAAAGACGTTAACTGAAATTTTGGGTGATCTACTGGGAGATATGGGTTTGAACATATTTCCAGAAAGCCAGATGCTACGCTTCCATTGTGGTTGCTCCTTTGATAAGGTGCTAGGGGCGCTCAAGATATTGGGAGAAGCAGAACTGCAAGACATGATTATTAAAGATGACGGTGCGGAAGCAACTTGTGATTTTTGTGGCAAAGTTTACCAAGCTAGTAGCGATCATCTGGCTCAACTAATTGTTGATTTGCAGGCTGAATCTTCTGGCTAATTAAGTATAAAATGATACTATGCTCATAAATCGTAAATGGTATCTGTGAGGATAAGTCTTGAAAAAATAGCTTTTTAATGGCGTTAAAGAAAGCTACTATGGCGAAAATAGAATTATCGGTCTAACACAGACCGCTATTCAATTAATTTGGTGTGAGAGATGACAGAGCGAGATACTCCAGACAGTTGGTCTCCAGCCAGAGCAAGAAAGCCAGAGCAAAAGACAAAAATCTCCCCAACTTCACAAGTTGGGAAAACTCAAGCATCTGGTGTCCCAGCTACTGGTTCTAACTCTAAGTCAGTGAAGCAGAGAAAAGAGAACGATACCGAAGGATTACCTATAATTAACCATTCAGACGAAACTTTTAACTTCAGTAACCTGACTGAAAGAATGCCTCGTTGGATGAAAGGCTGGGTATTTTGGTCAGTGTTACTAACATTAGTTCCCGGTAGTGTGGCATTTTTGTCAGTAGCGATGCTCTTAAAGTTACCATCAGCACCAAACTGCCCAAAGATTTTTTGGCCTTTGGCAAGTGCTTCAGTACGCTTACATTGCGGTCAGTTAGCAGCTTCTAAGCAAACTATAGGTGACTTGCTACAAGCGATCGCTCTGGTTAAGGAACTGCCACAAAATCACCCACTCAGGGGACAAATTAATACTTTTTTAGAAGAATGGTCACGGGATATTTTGCAGCTTGCTGATCAGAGTTTCCAAGCCGGGAATTTAGAGGAAGCGATCGCTACGGCTCGTCAAATTCCCGCAGACTTAGAAGCTCATAAACTAGTAGAAGAGCAAATTACCAAATGGCAATCCATTTGGTCAAAAGCAGAAGAAATCTATCAAGAATCAGAAAAAGAACTGCGCGAAAGGCATTGGCAATCAGCTTTTATGCTGTCATCTAAACTGTTGCGCGTTAACAATAAATATTGGGCGACTACCAAGTACGATCAATTAAATAACATTATTGTTACCGCGCGGGAAGATGGAGATAAGCTTTATAAAGCTGAAAATCTAGCAGCAAATAGCTCAGTCAATAACTTACTAGAAGCTATTAAGCTGGCAGAGTCGATTAAACCAGATAGTTACCTACATCAAAAAGCACAGGAACTGATTCCCGAATTTGGGCGCAAGATGCTGAACTTGGCACAAGCGAAAATCAAAAATCGAGATGCCGATACAGCCCTAGAAATTGTCAGACAAATTCCGCCAATTGCTTCATTACAAACTGAAATCGATGATTTTATTGTTTTGGGTGAAGCACAAAGAAGTGCTTGGACAGGTACTGTTTTTGGTTTAGAAGCAGCCATTTCTCAAGCGCAACAAATAGATGCTTCTAGAGAAATTTATGACAAAGCCCAACAACTAATTGCTCGTTGGCAATTAGAAATTGAAGATGTTTCTCGTTTAGAAAAAGCCCGAAATTTAGCCAGTCAAGGCACAATTAACGAGTTAACTGCCGCCATTTCTGAAGTACAGATGATTCCCGATAGTAACCCCCGTGCTAGTGAAGCTAGGCAGGAGATGGGACGTTGGCGTGGGCAAGTGGAGTCTATCGAAGATCGACCTTATTTAGAGCGTGCTGAACAAATAGCTTTATTAGAAGATATTAGCTCCTTACAATCTGCGATCGCGGAAGCAGGTCAAATCCGATCTGGTCGTGCTTTATATCCAGAAGCAAGGAAAAAAATTCGGACTTGGACAGCTAAGATTCAGCAAATTCAAGATCAACCTTATCTAGATCAAGCACGCATCATCGCTGATAGTGGTGATTTAAATACTGCTGTTAGAGAAGCTCAAAAAATCGCTTCGTCAGGACGGGCGCTTGCAGGTGAAGCCCAAACAGCAGTTGATACTTGGCAAGAACAAATCCGGGCGAAAGACAACTGGACAAAAGCACGAGAAGTGGCAATTTCTGGGACACCAGAAGCTTTAGCTGAGGCGATCAAGTTAGCGGATCGGGTATCAAATCGTAACGTCTTACGTATGGATGCGAACGTAGCTATTGATCAATGGAGTCAACAATTGTTGCAAATGGCACGCTCTCAAAGTGAGGTTGATGTTGCTAGAAGTATTGCTACGGCTCGGTTGATTCCACGTGGTAGTGCTGCTTATAGAGATGCCCAAGAACAAATTAGAACTTGGCGACAATTTATTCTTCCTAAGTCATCACCAGAAGCGTCACCTGAATCATCGCCTGAGTTATCGCCTAAAATTGAGCAATCTCAGCCATCTCCAACTAGTGATGGGTTGTAATGGGTAATTGGAAAAAGGGGACTGTGTAAAATCAGCCCCTTTTTTTGTTTAATTTAATATTATTCATTTAATGGAAGTCTAACCCAACTACGGAAAACGCGAGTTGCGGCTATTTGTCCAATCTTTTTACTTTCTTCGATAAATCGGGGAATTTCTTTGATTGAGATAGGTGCAAAAGTGGGGCTGATTTGAGTTTCTGAATATTGCTTGTTTGTAAGAGTGTAAATTCTTAATGTAGTTCCATTAAAACGCCAAAATTCAGGAATTCCCATCGCAGCATAAAGCTTCAATTTATCTATTTTTGGTCGGGAGTATTCTACTTCTAATACTAAGTCTGGAGGTGGGTCAAATGCTAAATCAATATTCTCTTTTTCTCTAACTAATAACTCATTTTGGATATAATAACTGCTATCTGGTTCTGCACCATATTCTAAATCATCTCTTGTTAATGTTAGTGAACCAACTCGGTTAACTTCTAATCCTAACTCTTCACACAATACCCCAACGAAAACCTCAATCAGACGATTTGAGTTTTCATGGGGTTTTTGTGGAGTCATAATTTCTATTATTCCATGATCATAAGTAATTCTGTTTGTGCGGTTTGAACCCATCTCAGCCAGCATAGTTTTAAATGTTTGCCAGGTGATGTTTTCAAGTAAAGCTCTGGTTTCTGCGGGTGTTGCTGTTGTTACCATATTTCAAATTATTGACTAATTAAATAGATTCTTTGCTGCATTACCACATTTATTAACAAATGTGCCATCAAAGCCCGCTCCAACTACACCTCCAACTATAGGGACTAACTTCATTAAATTGACAACTCCTTTCTCTCCTGCTTTAGTAATTAACCTAAAACCAACTTTTTTATTAATTTCTATTAATACTTTTCCCGGTATTTGACTAATCAGTGATTTTGTGAGTTTTGTTCCTAGATTAACACCCACTGTCTTCATAACTTCTAAAGTTGAGTCCCCCAGTAATGCCAGAAGTACAAAAGTACGAACTTGATCCGATTCAATATCATAACCTCTTACACTTGCTATGGCAGCAGCAGTATTAGCAGCTAAAGCGTAAGATGATGCTAAACTTGCAGGTATAGTTATAGGTAAAGTAGCTAAACCGCCTAATCCGGTTACAAATCCAGTACCAGCAGCATAGGCTGTTCTCCAAGCAATTATTGAATTTATAGCTTTATCTTTATCGTATCCACACGCAGATAGATGATCTTCAGCAACTTTCTTGGCTGCTGGTAAAACACTAAAACCATTTATCCCTACATTAACTATCCAATCTAGAAGTTTCTTAATTGGGTCATTATCATTGGCATCTCCGGGAACTGAAACTATAGTCATGATGATAAAACTCTATAAAGGATACAAATGAGCAATTGTTCATAATTATTACACACATTACGTTGTTACTTTAACAAACTAAATTTACTTAAAAAAGTGACTTATGAAGTCATCATTTTTTTTGTTATCTCTTCTCTGTGCCTCTGCGTGAAAAAAAAGAATTTTACCCTTGAGCTTGAATTTGCCTAACTACCGTCAAAGCTGAATAACTCACCCCCGCAGTTCCTTCTCCTGGATGAGTTGAATCACCAACTAACCACAAATTATTAATAGGTGTACGATTAGCAAAACCAAAGGGACCAAAAGTAGGAATTCTTTGACCAATACCACCAACAATACCGCTTTCTCTGCCGGTAAAATGAGCAAAAGTTTTAGGTGTGGCAGCTTCTACATAAATGATAGTTTCTGGCTTTAAATAGAAATATTGCGAAAGTTTAGATATTGCATCTTGGGTAAATTTTTGTTTTAACCCTTCATAATCTTGAGTATTCCACCAGGGAGTAAAATCAACAAAAGAAGAAGCAATAATTGTGGCTTTTCCCTCTGGTGCGCGGCCATCTCCTTCATGACTCACAGACACAAACAGAGAATTATTCTCCCCAATCGGTCCATTAGCATCATATAAAAATTGTAGATGAGGCGGACAATCAGCAGGAATCGCACTTTTGTCTACACCCAAATAAACCACGAATGCACCGGAAGCTGGGGGGAGTTTGGCTACTCTTTGTTTATATCCAGATGGAGCATTTTCTCCCAATAATTCTACTAAATTCTGGACAGTGACGTTAGCAACTACATGATCTGCTGATTCTGTCCAAGTTTCGCCAGTTTTCTGATTTTTAATAACTACGGCGTTAGCTTTGCCATTTTCAACGTTGATTTTTTCGACGGTGTGGCGCATTAATAACTTACCACCGTCTCGTTCTAAGGCAAATAGTAAGCGATCGCTCAAAATTTGCATACTACCCTGGAGATGAAACAATCCTTGGGGTAATTGAGATACACTCAAAGCTGTAGCCGCATAAAGCAAAGCCGTTTCTTCCGCACTAACCTGAGAATACAACTTGAGTTGTAAATCCAAAAACGTCCGTAGTCGAGAATCATTCCCTAAACCACATAACCGTAAAGCATCCCCCACAGTAAATAATGTGAAAGGTGCAGTTATGAAAGTACTCGGACGCACCGCTTGGATTAATTGTCCTAAATCCCATAAATTACGCGGTGGTAAAACAGGATCACGTCCTTGAAATTCCCAACTAGCATTAAATAAAGTTGCTAATAATTGCCAAAAAGCTTCACTACCAGGAAACTGTTTTTGGCGTTCTTCCTGCCATTTTTGAGAATCACGCCAGACATTAATCGGTGTAGACTCCCCAGGAAGATAAACCGCACAAGCCGGGTCACAAGGCGTTGCTGCTGGTAACTCAATTCCTAATTCTGAGAAAATGCGGTGATGAATTCCTCCAGGTTCTAACCCTGCAACTTGAGTTGCACCCACATCAAAGGTAAAGCCTTGACGTTTAAATGTGGAAGCGCAACCACCGGGAACTAAAGCCTGATCGAGAATTAAGACGCTATAACCTCTATGGGCTAATAATGCGCCGGCGGTAAGTCCACCTATACCCGCACCAACGACGATGACGCGGGATTGATTTTTGTTAAGGGAAAGACTAGGCATTGATACTTAATTTTACAATTATTAATAATACTACTTATAATTTTAAATTAAATTGGGCAAAGGAAAGAGGGAACTGGGAAAATCAATTTTAGGAAACGCTATATTTATACTTGTATTTGGGTATACAGTATTAGTAATGTCAAAAAGCACATAGGTTTATGAGCAAAAATTTTGAAATCCAAGAATTAGCGATCGTTATTATCGCCAAAAATCTCAATCCCACCGTTCTGACTCCTGATTTCTTGAAATACACAGGAGTTATTCCCGCAGATTGGGAGTTAGCAAAACAACCTACTTATACCAATGGTGTAGTTCAGATTTTCTTTACCAATGGATTGGGAATTGTAGCCCAACCTAACAGCGTAACGTTATTGGAGAGTATAGGAACAAAACAAACAGCAGAAGTACTAATACCTAAAATTACTCAAAACCTCATAGACAAACTATCCCAAGTAGAGTATCAAACAGTAGGAATTAACCCTAGAGGATTTACTACCTTTGACTCAGAAGCTGATGCGTATCAATACATAAGCGGTAAACTTTTATCACCAGGCTCATGGCAGCAATTTGGAGAAGGAAAAGTGAATGCTACTTTGCAGTTAACTTATCCTTTAAAACAGGGAACACTAAACTTGGGTATCAGCCAAGTAAATGTTCAGTTTCCTGAAAAACAAGCGGCTGCTATTTTATTTTCTGGTAACTTCAATTATCCTCTTGCTGGTAACACCCCAGCAGAAAAAATACAGGATTTGCAACAAAGAGTTCAGAATTGGCAAGATTCTTTAAATACTTTCAAACAATTGTTGGCAGATAAATTTTTACCATCAGTTCAAGTACCTGAAGTACCAAAAAGCCTTTCTGTTTTTCCACCAATGGCAAAAAGTTGATAAAAATTTAGTAACAGAAGTGGTCTAATTCTTGTGGGGTAGGCATCTTGCCTGCCCAAAACTAATCAAAGTTGAAACGGAAATAATTTTATGTAAAATGTCGGAAATTAGATTTTATTCTATTAAATAATCATCAACATTAACTTCCAAAACATCAGACTTGGTAAAGGGACATGATTCAGGAAAAGTAACTAAAGGGAGTTGGGTTTCAACAGCAGCCGCTTTGCAGGCTTCATAGTAACATTCTTCAAATACAGCATCAAAGTGACCCTTCAAACTAGGACTATTTTTAAAAGCTTTATTTAGTCTGCGAGAGTGCTCAAAAATACTATAAGACCAACTGGGAGAGCGTTTTTCTATTTGATAATGCCACTTAAGTAAATGTTGAATTACCCGAATTAGATTACTTTCTAAAGCATCTTTTTCTTTGCGACTCATCCCTTCAATTTCTTCAAGTAAATTTTCAATATCTAATTGTTCTAATTTGCCTTCTTGCAGGAGAATCGCGGTTTGTTCTAACCAGAGATTAAAGTCAGTTTCGTAGAGGGTTAACTTAGCTTCTGTTTTCATGGACAAATCCTCTTAAAAACGAAGATAAATCTATTATACAATAATATAGAAAATTAAATATCTCAGTCAGCTTCCACCTATAGATAGAATAACTTAGTTAAGACTTACGCAAGTAAGCATTGCTAAACCTCTACTGAATCTGGATCTATTCAAGATTTTTCACTAAGTGTTAATTAAGTATAAGCACTGTATTGTTACGTTGTTACCTATGTTATTCTCAATGGACGTAACTTGTCACATCTACCATCAGTATGGATTACTCCAGCCTCAGAACTGCGGCTGATATCATTAACGCCTTTCCGAAATGTCAAAATGCAGGGGAACAAATTGATTTATTTGAAGCATTAGCGACAAGTGATGGTCCACCTGTTGAGGCTTTTGTAGAAATATTGAGAAATATTAAATTAGAAGCAGTGGTGGCTTTAACTAGTCAGGCTTTTGGCAAGATTACGGATGTAGATACTAGGGAAAGATTGAAGCAAAGTGATGATTTGTTGGCGATTTTAAGTGAGCAAGCAAAGTCAGGACAAACAGAATTAATTCGTTGGTCTGCTGCTACGACTATTGTAAATTTGGGGTTTGATTTTATTGCTGTATCTCAACATTTAACGGTAGAACCGAAGAATATTGCTGACAGAATAATACAATCTAAACTGAAACGACTGGAGGATAAAAATCTACTATCAAATAATGATTTTGATGAATATTTAAATTTTTGGATATATGGAAATTTAAACGAATTAAAAAGTCAGACAGCTTCTATGTCCTATGGACAAGATTCTAAATACGAAGAACTAATTACTAAGATATTTAGCGATTTAGTTGTGAGAGCGATTAAGGATGTAAATCATGGTTTAGAAAGAGCGGAATCTATGGAAAATTCTGCATTAACAGTTGATGAAAATGAATTGTTTGAATTGGCTGCTTGTCAAGAAGCAATGAAACAGATCAACAATCAAGTTATAAATCGTGATGACTTGATAGAAACTCAAGTTCATTGTTTACAAAGTAAAAATCGAAATATTAGAAATATAGCTGCTCATAATTTATCTGAAATAGATGTTTCATTGTTGGGTAAGTTTAATAATTATTACCAACCCGATTTGTTAACTGCTATCTCTTTGATTAAAGAAGAATTTAATGCAAATAACGACTCTAAATTGTACTATAATGGTAAGTCTTATAAAAATTTGAAATTTATAGCCAATAATTTGATAACTTTATTGTCAACATTAGGTAGAAATAGAGTAAAAGATGATTGCAATAATTTTTTAAATGGTTTGAGAAATGAAATCACTAAAAGAAAAAATATGTGTGAAAATAAGTACAAGCAAATTCAAAATATGAAGTCTACACTTGATAGGAAAATAGATGAAATAGAAGCAATAAATACTTCAGTGTACACAAAAGTAATATCAAAAAACAATTTTCAAAATGTTCCCTATATTAATATAGAAGAAAATGAAGAATATAATTCAATATTAGATGATTATCTAAATTTCTTACGTGATGAGTTATCAAGATTAAGACGTGAAGTAAATAAATTTTATGAAGAGCAATTATCACCTATAGAAAGAAATATTAAAAATAGAGAGAAATTTATTAAAGAATTAGAATCCAGTCAAACAATATTCTTAATAGTTTCATACATGATTGCTTTTTTTATAATTGCCATTGCTAATAATAATCCTGTAGGGATTCAGATATTTGGAACAATTGTACTTGGTTATATATTTTCAATAATATCTAAAATGCTAATAAAAATTGCTGGCAATATTACTAATGAATTTCAAAGTAATAAATATAGTGAAAGAAATAGCATTAATGATCAAAAAAACAAAATATTAAACCTATTATCAATTTAATTATTCAACCATGTTCCCCCTCATATTCCAAATACCCCAACTCCCTGATCTAAAATCCCAAAAATATACCTCCCAATATGGACAAGGAGTACGTCAAAAAGTCCTCAGCAGTCAAAAAGACTTCTTACTCCTCCTCAGTGATATCGGTAGAGTTTATAACCTCACCTTTTCCATTCGCTATCGCTATACACCCGGTTCACCCTTCGATAAACGACTGGGTATTTATTTAGTCGTCAGTCAATCAGAACCTATTTCACCAGATACCGAAACTCAAATTACTGAAGACATTAAAAAAATTATCACCGATGGATTTCTCAACCAATTTTATAAAATTGAATTACAAACAGAAGTCCCCCAAATTCAAAATCTAAGTTGGGTAAATTGTATTGGTGAAGCAATCAAACACGAAGAAATTATCAGCACTCGTCCCAAAGATTCCTTAGCATCACTAAATACAAAAGGACTACCAAATTATTATGTACCACTGCAATTAGAAGCAGATGAAGCTAACGATATGTTAGTAGTTTGTCAAGTTATTTCTCGTTTCAATAGTCCCCTAATGTTGGAAATAACTATTCAACCAGATACCACCACATTACAAGAAAAATCTAATTGGATAAACGCATTAGACCAAATGTTATCCCAACTTAGACAAGCTAGTAGTGGTTCTAGTTTGAGTTCCGCTAAAGAAGGAGACAGAAACGCACAATTAGTTTCTCGGATTTATGAAAAATATCAATCTTCCTATCTCACAGAAAGCTTATTTCGTTATAGCTTCAAAGTTTTGGGAAAAAATGAGTTAGCAGTTCGCAGTGTTTTAGGAACATTGTTATTAAGTGGAACGAAAAAAAGCCGCTACCGCACAGTAATTCTCACTCCCAATCATCCCACATTTACAGACAGTCTCGCAGCTACCCAATTAGGAAAACTTTCCACCGCTACCCACTGGGAAGAATGGGATAAAGGATTAGGAGAAGCAGAATTTGGTGGTGACTCTATCACAGGTAAAGGTAGTGTGCGCGTCTTAGATTTAAAACCTTTACACCGCTACGCAACATTAAATGAAATTAGTGGTTTATTTCGCATAGTTGTACCCAGTGATGCACCTGTAGCGGGAATTAGTCAAGAAAATGATATTACCAGTTTAGATAAAGATAAACAATGGATTGATTTTGGTGGTTATGAAATTAACCGAGGTGAAGAAAACAAAATACAAATAGAATTAAAACAACTGAATAAACACGCTTTTATTTGTGGTGTTCCTGGAAGTGGAAAAACCACCACAGCTTTTAATTTACTAACTCAGTTGTGGAGTCATGGAATCCCATTTTTAGTATTTGAACCTGCGAAAACTGAATATCGTTCACTTTTGGCTATCAACCCTAATCTGAGTAAATTTACTCGCGCTGATATAGAATTTCTCAAATCTTTAAAAGTTCTCACACAACAATTACGAGTTTACACATTAGGAAATGATTTAATTTCCCCTTTTCGATTTAATCCCTTTGAAGTTTCCCAAGGTGTTCCTTTTTATGAACATATTTCTAATTTAGAAGCATCTTTTCGGGGTGCGTTACCTCTTTCTGGTCCTTTACCCGCTTTACTTTCCGAAGCATTGGAAGAAATATATTATGACCGGGAATGGACGGGAAGCGAAGAAGGAACACCAGAAAATTTACAAATTCCCACCATGCGGGATTTATATGATAAAATCACCGCTTTATTTGAAACCAAAGATTACGCAGGTGAGGTAAAATCTAACCTGAAAACAGCTTTAGAAGTGAGAATTGGTAGTTTATTAAAACGTGGTGTGGGTGCGATGTTAAATACTCAACGCAGTAGTCCGACAATTGCTGATTTATTGAAATATCCCACAATTTTAGAATTGGATTATTTAAACCAAGACCAAGCAAATTTGATGACGTTCTTTTTGCTAACTAAAATTCGAGAATATATCAAACGTCAACGCACGGAAAAGGACGGAAATCCTGAACATATTTTATTATTAGAAGAAGCACATAATTTAGTCGGGAGAAATTTAGGTACTTCCTCCGCTGAAGATGCAAATACAAAACAAGAAGCCGCAAATTATGTTACAAGAATGTTAGCAGAAATGCGGGCATTAAGAGAATCTATTATTATTGCTGACCAATTACCCACAGGAGTAGCAGCAGAAGTTGTCAAAAATACAAACGTGAAAATTGCTCATCGTTTGGTGTCAGCAGATGATCGAAAAGATATTGGTCAAGCGATGCTTTTAGACCAATCACAAATGGAAGAAATTGCGCGGTTACAACCTGGTGAATCTTTCTTATATATGGAAGGTTGGTATCGTCCCCACCCGGTAAAAATTCCTTATGAAAATAGTGCTAAGGAAAAGTTAGGGGTAGAAAGTTCTATTACCAATGATAAAATTAAAGATGTGATTAAATCCCGTCCTTGGTATATTCAAGGTCAGGAAACTTTACTATCCACTGCTTTACAAGAATATCAACGTTTGGATAAAGAACACAATCAAAGTTTAACTGATATTCGGGAGGAGTTAAATCAGGTTTCTCAAGATTGTACAGGATTACAAGTTTTATTATCAGATTTAAAACAGGAAATCTTTCATCGTTTAGCTGGAAAATTACGTTTTGATTTAAACCCAGTTCCTGATGAATTATCACTGCAAATAGATAGACGCATTGATGCTAATAATATCCGCAGTTTGAAGCATTTACAACTTGCTGGTAATTTAACTTTAACGGATTTGGTAGAATTACAATCTTTGGTAAATATTAAATTGGGAATATTTGACCAATCCTATCAAAAAGTGTTGGATACAAATAACCGTATTCGTAGAAGTCATTATCAACAACTTTGGCAAAAATCATCTCGTCAATTACAAAGTGTTCAACAACAGATAATCAATTTAGCGCAGGTTTTAGATAAAGAATCACAGGTTGCGGATATTCAAAAATTAAAAGATAATCTTGCTTATGAACAAAGACGCATTACCGATATTGAGGAATCATCTTTAAAAGAGACTCTAAAACGTCCGCAAAATGAAAAACAAGAATTACAAAATAAGTTAACGGAGGTGTTGAGTTTAGCTATTCAGCAAGCAAAAATTAATAAGGTTAAACGTGATTTACAAATATGAGTAAAATAACTGTAGGTTGGGTTGACGCAAGGAAACCCAACGCTTCACAAATTATACAGAATGTTGGGTTTCGCTATCGCTCTACCCAACCTACAATTGATAAATTTTATAAATAGGAGAAAAGTATTTTGGATATAGCAGTTAAAAATCTGGTTTTATCTTACGAAACTTTAGCAAATCAAGCTATAAACTTCAATCATGCTTATTTACAATTATTGAAAATCTACGAAGAACTAATTTTAGCACCTGACTGGTTTTATGAATTAGAAAAATCTGGAATTTCTCCATTAAAAACTGTTGCTTCTATGCAGCAAGAACAAAAGATAATTGTATCTAAGTTTCAGGATTTATCAAAATTAATTGCTAAAGCACAATTACATTTTACCACTAATCCTGAAGCCGAAGAATTGAAAAATATTGCCCATGATTGCCAAATAATGATAGATTTTGTCAATAGCATATATTTGGTAGATTTGCAAGATATGTTTAGGGAAATTAAGAAATAGAGGTTAAGAATTATGTCACAGATGGAATATAGCGATCGCCAAGAATTAGAAAATGAAATTAAAGATAATAGTAAACAAATTGAAACTTTGGGAGAATCACAAAAAGAGTATCAGGAAGATATGGAAAGTCTTCAGGAAAAACTGAAGATGCTGAAAAGTGGTAAAGGAGTTTATGCAAATTCAGATAATAACTTAATTGCTAGTGTAGAAACAGCAATTCAAACTCGTGAAACTAATGTAGAGGAGTGTAAAGAAAAAATTGGTGAAATAAAAACTCAGATGGATGGTAAGTTAGAAAATCTCAAAAAACGCATTACTACACAAGAACGACATATAAAAAAAATGGAGAATTTAGTTGATTCTCTGAATCATAAAGATAATAATATAGTTATTGAAATTCAAAATCAAAGAGATAATTTAGATGATGCAAAAGATAAGTTTAGTGGGTTGCTAAGAATTATTGAAATTTCCTCTGCTTTAGCTGTTGGTGTTGGACTAGCTGCACAAGGTATTGCTCAATTACTAAGCAGTTTGCAATCAATAGGATTATTTAGATAAATAGGACTTTGATCATAAAAACAAGATCCCCGACTTCTTTAAGAAGCCAGTAATCTGAATTGAAACGTCTCTACAGGGTTTACACCATCGAGGGGGTTGTAAGATATGAGAAGTAACAAAGCTCTTCACCTCACCACAACCAATGACATCAACTTTGCTCAAATTCCCACGCCTCAATGCGCCAACGCTACACCATTTACCCAATGGTTTAACAATTATCGCCGAACAAATGCCCGTGGAAGCAGTTAACCTCAGCTTATGGGTAAAAATTGGCTCTGCTGTAGAGTCAGATGCGATTAACGGAATGGCTCACTTTTTAGAGCATATGATTTTTAAAGGCACACAGCGACTAGCTAGTGGCGAGTTTGAACGGCGAATTGAAGAACGAGGTGCAGTAACTAATGCAGCTACGAGCCAAGATTACACACATTATTATATAAATACCGCTCCTCAGGACTTTGCAGAACTCGCTCCACTACAAATAGATGTTGTATTTAATGCCAGTATTCCTGGTGATGCTTTTGAACGGGAACGTTTGGTAGTTCTAGAAGAAATCAGGCGTTCAGAAGATAATCCCCGTCGTCGTACTTTTCGCCGGGTAATGGAAACTGCTTTTGATTCTTTACCCTACCGTCGTCCGGTACTGGGGCCAGAAGAGGTGGTTTCTCAAGTTACACCGCAACAAATGCGGGATTTTCATGCTGATTGGTATCAACCACAATCAATTACTGCGGTAGCTGTGGGTAATTTACCTGTAGAAGAATTACTAGAAATTGTGGCTGAAGGATTTAGTAAAAATAAGGTAATATCAACTGTCAACAGAGAACAGAAACCAGTTATTCCCGAACCAGCATTTACAGAAATTGTTCGTGGGGAATTTGTTGATGAAAGTCTCCAGCAAGCCAGATTGGTGATGATTTGGCGAGTACCTGGTTTGATAGAGTTAAATGATACGTATGCGCTAGATGTTGTTGCGGGAATTTTAGGACATGGACGCACATCAAGATTAGTGCAGGATTTACGAGAAGAAAGGGGATTGGTATCTTCAATTTCTGTGAGTAATATGAGTAATTTGTTGCAAGGTGTCTTTACTATTTCCGCCAAGTGTGATGTAGAAAATTTAGCAATAGTAGAGGAAGCGATCGCACAACATCTGCATATACTACAAACAGAGATGGTAAAAGAGTCGGAAATTGCCCGTGTGCGGCGACGTGTAGCCAATAGGTTTGTGTTTGGGAATGAAACTCCAAGCGATCGCGCCGGCTTATATGGTTATTATCAATCTTTAATTGGTGATTTAGAACCAGCATTTAACTACCCAGATTATATTCAAGCCCAAGATGCAAATCATCTTCTGCAAGCAGCACAACAATATCTTTCCCCCAATGCTTATGGTGTAGTTGTCATCAAACCAGCATAGGGGTGGGGTTTCCCCACCCTTCATTTTCAATATCCATTGGTAATCTCTTCTTAACAACTGACAAGTAAGGGCGAGTTTTAATTCGCCTCCCTAACAAACTATGATTTGGCAAGAAATTGATACTCATATTAGCCAAGTAACTGGCCAAAAATTTCAAACTCAGCAACATTTATCCGTAAGTGGTGGGTGTATTAATCAAGGTTATGCTGTGAGTGATGATCAGCTGACTTACTTTGTGAAGCTTAACCAAGCATCCCAAGTTAGGATGTTTGAAGCTGAAATGCTGGGTTTACAGCAAATACATAACACGAATACGATCCTTGTTCCTCAACCTTTGTGTTGGGGAACTGCTAATAATTTTAGTTATATTGTGCTGGAATGGCTAGAAATGGTAGATAGTGACAGCAAATCTTGGCAAGAAATGGGGCGTAAATTAGCAGCAATGCACAAAGTTACCAGTCAAAATGGTTTTGGCTGGGATATGAATAATACTATTGGTTCAACACCACAAATTAATACTTGGACTGATGATTGGGCAGAATTTTATACTCAATATCGCTTAGGTTATCAATTTCAGTTAGCCAAGCAACGCGGTGGAAGTTTCCCCTTGCAAGATCAGTTATTAGCTACTATCCCCGAATTATTGGCAGATCATCATCTCCAACCATCTTTAGTACATGGTGATTTATGGGGAGGAAATGCAGGTTGTACTGTTGATGGTGAACCAGTAATTTTTGATCCGGCAACTTATTATGGTGATCGAGAAGTTGATATAGCAATGACAGAACTTTTTGGTGGTTTTCCACCAACTTTTTATCAAGGTTATAAAGAGGTATTTCCCCTAAATTCAGGATACGAAACTCGAAAAACTATTTATAATCTTTATCACGTTTTAAATCATTTTAATTTGTTTGGTGGTGGTTATGCTTCTCAAGCAAACCAGATGATTAAGCGAATTTTGCGTGGTTAATAACAAGTTTATTGATTTGACTAAATACTGAAATATCTTTTTCTATTCATCGTGAAATACTATCAACTACAAACAAGCGTTTTACCTAATAATTACCTGAATGATTTGTGGGGAGAAATCCAAGCTAGTCCTTATTTTTCTATTAACAATCTCAACCGAGATTTTATCAACACCAAAGGCTTTTCTGTGGTATTTCAGCGTCAAGGTTTAAAAACAGTTGCAGAAAAGTTTCCTTTTTTTAAACCTTATTTAGATTTAGCAATTCAGCCTAACTGTAATGCTTTTTATCTCAATCCTTTGCTGCTAAAAGAAGGTTCTCGTGTTGATCCGCACATAGATCGTTCTTTGCGTTCTTACTGCAAAACCATTGAACCACCAAGCCTTGTTAGTGTTCTCTATGTGCGTGTACCAGAAAACATGGATGGGGGAGAATTGGTGCTAAAATCCCCTAAACGCCAAGTTGGGCAAATTAAACCTCAAAGCAATACACTGGTATACTTTCAAGGTGATTTAACTCATTCTGTGAATGCAGTGAAAACTCCTGGTAATCGCTTAAGTTTGGTTTGTGAACAGTATAATTTAAGTGAACATGAACTTGAGGAAATCCCAGAATTTACCTTAGAATCAAGGGCTAGTCAATCTACAAACAAAAAACGAAAGTAGGACTCATCATCCTAAAGAGGGATACATCTTACCGCTACATCGTCAAAGTATCTGATATACATTTGAATCGGATATCGCATCTAACCGAGCATGACACAAACACTGCTAAACAATCGCTATCAAGTTATTCAGGTACTCGGTGCTGGTGGGTTTGGTGAAACCTTTCTAGCAGAAGATACCCATATGCCTTCTCTTCGTCGCTGTGTGATTAAGCAACTCAAACCGATTAGCAATGATCCACAAACTTATCAGATAATTCAAGACAGGTTTAAACGAGAAGCTGCTACCTTGGAACATCTAGGTGAAGCTAGTGACCAAATTCCTAAACTCTACGCTTATTTTCCTGAAAATGGTCAATTTTATCTAGTTCAAGAATGGATTCAAGGTCAAACGCTAACGCAAATGGTTGAAGCTAAAGGATATATAGCTGAAACAACTGTTCGGGAAATTCTTTTAAGTTTGCTGTCAGTTTTAGATTATGTTCACAGCAAAGGCATTATTCATCGAGATATAAAACCAGACAATATCATCCTTCGCTCTCACGATAATAAACCAGTTTTAATTGATTTCGGTGCAGTTAAAGAAACCATCCGTACAGTTATCAATCCTTCAGGACAGCCCCTGCAATCTCTAGTCATAGGTACACCAGGCTATATGCCCAGTGAGCAAGCTATTGGTCGTCCAGTTTATGCTACAGATATCTATAGTTTAGCCTTGACGGCGATTTATCTACTCACAGGTAAACAACCTCAAGAATTAGAAACTCACCCGCAGACGGGGCAAATACTGTGGCAACAATACGCTGCTGGTATATCCCCAGAAATGGTGAAGATACTCACTCAAGCAATTGAACCACGTCCGAGCGATCGCTATAGCACTGCTAGTAAAATGCTCTATGCTTTAAAATCTGCTCATAGTCTTAATAATAAAACTTACACATCTTCCCCGGCTTCCCAGGCTAATATTGCCACCATTAGCCTTAGTCCTCCTCATGTGTTGTCATCTGCTACAAATCCAGTTATTAGAGAAATTCCCAATCCCATAAAACAACAAAAACCAGCCGTTATTATTGGTAGCCTGGTTGCTGGTAGTTTAATTGGTGCAGTGGCAATTTCTAGTTTGATCCGTCCCCCACAAAATACAAACTCACTACCTACAAACTCCTCTATCACCAGAGACAATAGCACGTCGGCAACGCCAACAAATTCTCCAGCAACACCACAAACTCAACCAACTATCTCTGATCAACAGCAAACTCAACCAGTTAATTCTAATCCTTCATCAGAGAATAACTCTCCGCAAATATTTACACCACCAATTAGAAATGAAGCCATAACTCCCAGCAATTCTACTCCCATCAATATACCTACATTTGAACCAGAAACACAGCCACGAGAAACTACACCAAAAGTAGTTGAAGATTCAGACAAAGATAAAAAACCTCAACAGCAAGACAAGGGTAAAAAAAAAGAAAACAGCGCAGAAAACGAAAATAACTTATCTGATACATTAAGTTCAAATCAAACTAGATTTAATGTACCAGCATTTCCTACAGGTACATCAAGAAGCACTGTAGAAGCGACTCTTGGCAAAAATAAAGATTTAAGGGGAGTATGGGGTAATACTCGTGCTGTTACTTATAAAGTCGTACCTAAGCAAATTGATTTAGGCTACTTATTTGACCGTGATACAGGTAGACTGCGGCAAACTGAAGTAGCTTTTGCCTCATCTGTAGATAATCAAGTTATGCAAACAACCTTAAATAGTTTATTAAATGGACAAGCCACAGCAGAAATTAAACAAGGACTGCAACAAATTCAACAGCGTCAATTAGATAACTTTACATTTACCCAAGGTGCTGTTAAAGGTCAAATTGTGCGGCAAAGTTGTGATTTTATTTACATTAGCATTTGGGATGAAGAATTACATGATTTTGTCAGTCCTGCCAGTGCTAAAGAATGTTAAATAACTAAATAATTCAAAATTCCTCTTATTTTTTCGGAGATACTAAGTAGCCATCATGAACTGTGTACACCAGAACACATGAAAAAGAACTTCTTATTCCCCTCCACGAAACAGCGGGGAGGGGTTAGGGGTGGGGTCTTATTTTCAAGTCAGGTGTCCGTTAAAAATTGTCGTTGGGGTAAGGCAGGGAGCAGGGGGAAAGAGGGTTTCAGCCCTATTTACTTTTCTTCACATACCTTTAAATTTTTCTGTTTACCTACTTACGCAAACAGAGGACTTCACTAACAAAATTCAAAACCAAAATTCAAAACTTTGCAGTCTTGCGTTTAAGCAGAAAACAAAAAATAAAAAAGGAGTCTAAAGTTAGACTCCTTCATCAACAAAAAGTAATCAAATATGAATTACTTAATTGTTACTTTACCGCCAGCTTCTTCGATACGCTTCTTGATATCTTCAGCAGCTTCTTTAGCTACAGCTTCCTTAACTGGCTTGGGAGCAGCTTCTACTAAGTCTTTAGCTTCTTTCAGACCCAAACCTGTGATTTCACGGACAATCTTGAGGACAGCAATCTTCTTATCAGCTGGAACTGATTCCAGAACTGCATCAAATTCGGTTTTTTCTTCTGCTACTTCAGCAGCAGCACCACCGGGAGCAGCCATCATCATCATACCACCAGCAGCTGGAGCAGCACTTACTCCAAAAGCTTCTTCAATTTGCTTAACTAGTTCAGAAGCTTCTAGTAAAGTCAAGGATTTCAATTGTTCTAAAATTTGTTCGGTTGCAGCAGACATTGATATAACTCCTGTAATGTTTGATTAGTTATTTAGTCATTAGTAATAAGTCATTGGTCATTAGTTATTACTCTTGACCATGATCTATCAACTAATGAAGTATTTTACTCAGCAGCACTTTCAGTAGTACTTTCGGCAGCACTTTCAGTAGCACCACTTTCTTCTTTCTCAGCCACAGCCTGTAAAGCACGAGCCAAAGAACTGGGAACTTCGTTGATACCCACAGCCACTTTGGTAGCCAAAGCGTTGATAGCTCCAGCAATTTGTGCCATGAGTTGTTCCTTAGATGGCAAGTCTCCTAAAGCCTTGACATCAGTTTCTTTCAGCAAGCGACCGTCCATAACGCCACCACGAAGTTCTGTCTTCTTGGTAACTTTTTGGAACTCTTGGTAAGTCTTAATTGCAGATGAGAAATCTTCTTTGACTAGCAAAAAAGCGGAAGAACCTTTGAGTAGTTCCGACAGTGGCTGCCATTTTTCTTGATCTTGAATGGCAATGCCCATAAAGGTGTTTTTAGTCACCTTACAAACTGTGCCACTAGGACGTAAACGCCGCCTTAAGTCAGTGATTTCCGCAACTGTTAAACCCTGATAATCAATTACCAGTGCTAAAGTTGATTCACTCAAAGTCTCTTTGAGATCAGCGACAATCTCTTTTTTGTTTTCTAACGTTCGACCCATACTTTTTTCACCTCCAAGGGCAAAATTTTATCAGTTATCAGTTATCAGTTATTACTATTTACTGTTCACTGTTTACTGTTTACTGTTTACTGACTAACCGAAAACAATTAACCCCAACTATCTTAGCCGGGGTTTCACAGTAGTACTTTTAATGCCGCAGTTATCATACATATGTTGATAAAATTTCAGGCAATCAAAGCATCAACCTAGGCAGGATATTAAGTTATTAGCACCTGCTGTCTCCGGCTTTGCCTATTAAATTTTGGTAATTGGTAATTGGTATTTCAACTATTACCCATGTTCCAATTAAGCTGATTCGTTCAGTTTTAAATCTCGTAGGGCGCTGATATCGATTTTAATCGATGGACCCATAGTGGCAGAGACGTAAAAAGTACGCCAATAACGACCTTTGGCTCCTGAAGGACGGTTACGGTCAATTGTCTCTTGCAACGCTTTGAGGTTGACTAACAAATCTTCAGGGGCAAAGGATGCCTTACCAAACATAACATGGACAATCCCAGTTCGATCAGCACGGAATTCTAATTTACCAGCTTTGAATTCAGCGATCGCATTTGCTATGTCAAATGTTACGGTTCCACCTTTGGGTGAGGGCATCAAACCACGGGGACCTAACAACTTACCAAGCTTTGCTACTTGTGGCATTACATCTGGTGTAGCAATCAGCTTGTCAAAATCCATCCGCCCTTTTTGGATTTCGTCAATTAATTCTTCTGAACCTGCAATATCAGCACCAGCATTTGTAGCTTCGTTGACTTTTTCACCTCTAGCAATCACTGCTACCCGGACGATTTGTCCAGTACCCTTAGGCAGTGCTACTGTTGTCCGCAGTTGCTGGTCTGTATATTTCGGGTCAATTCCTAGCCGGATATGTGCTTCTGCGGCTTCGGCGAATTTAGCTGTTGCTGTCTCTTTTAACAGAGCTAAAGCCTCTACAGGTGTATAATCCCTGTCTTCTACTTTGTCTTGTAACGCCTCTAATCGGCGTGATATTTTCTTTCCCATTTTTTGCTCCTGGGGTGATATCGAAGTTACGCTTCTCCCCCAATTAAATTTTGGATTTTAGATTTTGGATTGAAGCTGAGTGTTTAACTCTACAATGCCAAATTTAAAATTAGTCTGCTACCGTTACGCCCATGTTCTTGGCGGTTCCTTCCACAATATTCATTGCCGCATCGATATCATTGGCATTAAGATCAGGAAGTTTGGTTTGAGCAATTTCTCTCAACTGCGCTCTAGTAATGCTCCCAACTTTCTTTTTATTGGGTTCATTAGATCCACGCTCGATTTTCGCTGCCTTGCGAATTAATACTGATGCTGGAGGTGTTTTGAGTACAAATGTAAAACTCCGGTCTTCAAAAACCGAAATTTCTACAGGTATTACCATCCCAGCTTGGTCTGCTGTTTTGGCATTGTACTCTTTGCAGAACATCATGATGTTAACGCCATGCTGACCCAATGCTGGGCCTACTGGCGGTGCTGGGTTGGCTTTTCCAGCATTCAGGGCCAGTTTAATGACCGCTACTACTTTCTTCGCCATTTGGATTTAGCTCTGTTTTTCTACCTGATTAAATTCCAATTCTACTGGTGTATCTCGTCCGAAAATCGAGAGTAGAGCTTTTAGCTTACTTCGTTCTGGCGAAACTTCAATCACCTCGCCTTCAAAGTCCTTAAATGGACCAGAAAGTACAATGATCTTATCACCTGTTGCCATGTCAATTTTGACTAATGGCTCTTGTTCACTGGTTTGTTTGAATATACGTTCTACTTCTGAATTGCTCAGTGGTACTGGTTTAACGTGACCACGACCCTTGCCGGTGCCACGTTTTTGCTCTGCTCCCACAAAATTAATTACGTGAGAGGTGTTTCGTACCACCTGCCATGTATCATCGGGAATTTGCTTAGTTGCCGGATCTAAAATTAACCGCACTAGCACATAACCAGGAAAAACCTTTTCTTCTGTATGCTGGCGGCTACCATCTTTACGGATTTTTACCGCTGGCGTATGTGGAATTTCCACTTGGATGATTTTGTCAGCGACATCAAAGGTTTGGATGCGCTGCTCTAAATTTGTTTTCACGCGCTTCTCACAGCCTGAGGCTACTTGCACTGCATACCAGCGTGCTTCCTTGAGCGCTGTTTCTAGTGCTTCCTCTGACTGCAACGTATCCCGTGGTTCGTCTGTTGCAGAAGTCATCAGAATACCTGTTTTGCTGCCCACGCAAACAATCCATCGACCAAATATATCAAAGATGCGGAGAGTGTCACCATTAACAATACAGCTGCTGATTCGCTCACCAGTTGCTGCCGACTAGGCCAAACTACTTTCTCAAGTTCTTCTTTTGTTCCTTGGAAGAAATTGTTTAAGCTAAACCCATTGCTTGTTTCTGGCATTTCTGCTTCATTTTTTTTGGCCAAGGTCGTTATCCCCCCATTTCTTAGATAGCCACACCTTGCTAGTTTTCGTCAAGGTTTACAGCTTCGACCCTATTTAATGGAAACAAATAAGCTGCAAGCAAAAATAAATATACCCGAAATATTCAACGCTAAATGCAATTGTAGCAGATGCGTTTTCGTTTCGGGCAGTATTTTTTGCTTTTAAGCGCGCCCTGGAGGACTTGAACCCCCGACATCAGGTTTTGGAGACCTGCGTTCTACCAACTGAACTAAGAGCGCACAAGCTGTCTTTGTTCCGGTCATTGCGCTGAACTTTTTTTATTCTAACGCAATTTCGACTCTGATTGTAACTTAATTTTGTTTAAAAAGCAAGTTAGCGGCAGATGCCGCTTGGAGGCTGAGATTTCTCTCCTCGCTTGGGCGGGTTGAATCACAAAGAGCGGTCAAACCTTTGTTTAATCCGGGTAGCTTTACCGACGCGATCGCGCAGATAATATAGTTTAGCGCGTCTTACTTTACCACGTCGCAATACTTTTATACTGTCAATCCGGGGAGAGTGTAACAAGAATACGCGCTCAACACCGACACCTTGAAAAACTTTACGGACGGTAATAGTTTCATTAATTCCGCCATTACGTCTAGCGATTACCACTCCTTCGTAAGGTTGAACGCGGTACTTCTCGCCTTCTTTAATTTTTACTCCTACCTTTACTGTGTCACCCACATAAATTTGGGGCAAATCAGATTTTATTTGTTCCGCTTCAATTGAGCGAATAATCTCTTGAGCGTTCATAGTTTCTCCAAATTTTCCGAAAAAAACTCACGATCACTAATCATAAATCCATAACTGCCTGACAGTCCAGCTATTTCAGATTATTAATGTTGGTTGCTGTTGAAAATGCCGAACAATGTATCTTCTTGTGGGAAGGACAGGTATTTTGGTAATTTTTATGACTTTCCAAGGCTTCTCTTAATCGCACTCAGAATATACTTATTCATTAAAAAATGCAATTCAGCAGATTTTAGCGCATTTTTCCATTTTTGTAAATAGTGATTTACAAAGCAACAGGAGCAAATCTTGATATTTATCATCTTATTTTGTGCGCTTAACCCACACTATCAAGCTGTAGCAATCTCCGTCCGCAAGATACATAAACGTTTTTCTATTATTGCCATGAAATAGTTTTTACAGTTGGCAGTATCAGAGAATCTTGGGTTGAGTTCAATTACATTTATAAAAATATAAAAAATAAAATCAGGCTGTATATCATCGAGCAGAAATATAGATTGTAATATCATAAAACTGGTGAAGAACATAGAAATTAGTAGAAAATAAGGATGATTATTTTCTTTTGTATTGTTCTTATTTAGTCAGATAAGCATCTGTAATAAATTACGTACCAATTTGTAGTTTGATTCTCCCTAAAATTATGGGGGGACATTTTCCTGCATCAATTATTAATGCATATTTAATTACATAGTTATCTTTATTTGTGCCTTTCTACTTAATTGTAAATTTTCAACATCAATTTCCAAAATAATGCGAATCATCCACATATTGAATCATGTTCAAGAAATCGGTAATGGCATCGTCAATGTAGCTGTAGACATTGCCTGTTTACAAGCAAAAAATGGTCATGATGTAGCTGTAATTTCTGGTGGGGGAGAGTATGAAACATTATTATACAAATTTGGTGTCAAACACTACGAAATAGACCAAAGTCGGAACCCGAACAATATTATTAAAGCAGCAGTAGCTTATCGGAAAATTGTACAACAGTTTCAGCCCGATATTGTTCATGCTCATATGATGACTGGGATAGTTTTAGCAAGTATCTTAAGACTAAAAAATAGATATGCTTTAATTTCCACAGTACATAATGAATTTCAACGTTCTAGCTTATTAATGGGTTTAGCAGATAGAGTCATTGCTGTTAGTCAAGCTGTGAAAACTTCAATGGTGCAACGTGGTATTCCTGAAAATAAATTACGGGTAGTACGTAATGGGACTTTGGGAAGTCCTCGGACTCGAAAAATATCAGATTATCAACCTTTAAATTTACAACGTCCTGCGATCGCAACGGTAGCGGGAATGTATACAAGGAAAGGTATCACCGAGTTAATTGCTGCTTTTGAGCAAATTGCCCCAGAGTTTCCCGAAGGACATCTTTATCTAGTGGGAAATGGTCCAGATAGAGAGATGTTTGCAGCCCAAGCCCAAGCAACTTCTGTCAGCAATCGTATCCATTTTGAAGGATTTCAACCGGAACCGCAATGTTATCTCCTGGCTTGTGATATTTTTGTTTTGGCTTCTCACCGAGATCCTTGTCCTCTAGTACTTTCAGAAGCTAGAGAAGCAGGGGTAGCTATTGTTGCTACAGAGGTAGATGGCATCCCAGAAGCATTGGACAATGGAGAAGCTGGAATTTTAGTACCAGCTAAAGATAGTCAAGCCTTAGCTGGAGAATTAGTCAAATTATTGAGTAAACCAGATACACTTCAAGAGTGGAAATATAGAGCAAAGCAAAACCTCGATTGGCTGAATATTGCTCGTGTTCATGAGGAAACATTAGCAGTGTATAGAGAATTGGTGTAAGCACGTATTGCAATAAGCCCCTACTGATATTTTTTCTTCCAAATTCGCAATCTGATAACTACAGGTTTTGCCCAACGTCCACCGATTAAATCATGTAGCAGAGTATAAAAACAGGGAATTATAAACAGCGTTAGCAGCGTTGCTAAAGACAAACCAGAAAATACGACCACACCCAATGGTTGGAGAAATTCTGAACCTTCTCCAATTCCCAATGCGAGAGGGAACATACCTAAAACAGTGGTAATGGTTGTCATCAAAATAGGTCGTAAACGCTGGGGTGCGGCTTTTAAAATTGCGGTTTTGCGGTCAATGTGTTCTCGTTCCCGAAGTTGATTAGCTAGTTCCACCATAATAATGGCGTTGTTAACCACAATACCTACTAACAAGACCGCACCGACAACTACTGTTGCGCCAATGGCAGTTTCAGTAATATACAACCCAAAAATACCCCCAGCTAATGCCAGAGGAATAGTAAACAAAATTACCAAAGGGTCTACGAGGGAATTGTATTGTACAGCCATAACTACAAAGACTAAGAAGATAGCTAATCCCCCTAAGAGTTGTAGCGAGTTTTGTAGTTCTTGATTAGATTCAGCTGTCGCACTGGGTAAGCGACTTACACCTGCTGGGAAATCTACACTTTCGAGAACTTTATTAACTTGAACTAAGGCTTGACTGAGACTAGCACCCTCTGCCAAATTACCAGCTATGAGGAAGACTTGACGCTGATTAATCCGTTGAATTTCTCCTGGTGCTTGAGCTTCGGCAATTTTCGCTACATCACTTAAACGGATTTGTTGATTACCTTCCACAAATAGAGGTAATCTCTCTAACTGAGAAGTTGATTGTACAGAAGCTTCGTTTAATTGTACTCGGACATCAACTAAACGGTTATTGCGTTGTAGCTGGGTGGGTATACTACCTTCAATTGCGGTCTGGATTGTGTCTCCGATATCTTTGGTATTTAAACCAACTTTTGCAACTCTTTCCCAGTCGGGTAATATCTGAATTTCTGGTTGACGCGCATCTGCGTCAGGACGGAAACGGACTGCGGTGGCTTTTTGTTCTAAATTTGCTAATAATTCCCGACCGGCTTGTTCTAAAGTGTCGGAGTCATTTCCTTGGAGAATGATGTCAACATCAGCGTTGCGGATAGGGGAGTTGTTAAGAATTAAACCCCGCACTTGTCCAGGGGTGAGACGGAGACGAATATCTACTAAGTTCAGTTTGCTAAATTCTTTGGTGACACGTTCAACATAAGTCTCTACATTTGAGCCTGGTTTAAGGGTAATAGTACTGGAACTTCGCAGAGGGTTAGCACTGCTATTGTTACCAAAAAGAAAACCGCCAACTGTAGAAAATACATATTCCGTTTCTGGCTGTTGACGGAGAATGTCATCTACAGCTTTCATGACTTTTTGGTTAGTTTCTAAGGGTATACCGGGGGGAAACTGGGCAATTAAGTTGACTTGTCCGGTATTGATGCGAGGGAGAATTTCTTGGGGAATTTGAGGAGCTATCCACAAACTTCCACCACCTAATGCAATAATAGCGATCGCAATTGTCAACAATCTCCAGCGCAATATACCGCCTAAAAAACTACTATAAGCTCTTGTTGCTGCTTCAAAACGGCTATTAAATACCCGCAATGGCCAAAAATTATTCAGGGAACTGGAAACGGGTAGACTTAATAAGCGCGATGTCAGCATGGGAACAACGGTAACGGCGATTAAAATTGAAGCCGCTACGGAAAAGCTGATGGTGAGAATTAACTCGTTGAAGAGTAATGAGATAAAACCACCAATTAATAAAAATGGCAATACTGCAACTAAATTAGTACTGGTGGAAGCAACTAAAGCTGATTCTACTTCTCGGCTGCTGTCTTCAGATTGTTGAATAATTGATGCAGCCGATAATTTTGAATCTTGATTGCGAATTTTTACTTGACTAATTCCCTCAGCTATGTTTTCTAACATGACGATGGAATTATCAACCACAATTCCCACGCCTAATGCTAAACCACCTAAGCTAAAAACGTTAAGTGACAAGCCAAATAAACCCATGAAGATAATTGCTGTTAAAGATGCTAGGGGAATGGCGACAACAATAATAAAGGTTTGACGTAAAGAACCCAAAAAGAGTAAAACTGCGATCGCGGCTAAACCTGAGCCAATTAACCCAGAAGTAGTCACATTCGCTATGGAATTACGGATAAATTTTGATTCATCTAAGGTAGCTGTGAGACTTGCTTCTACAGGAATCACACCCCCTTTTTGCAGTTCTGCTAGACGTTTTTTCACGCCATCGACAACGTTGATGGTGTTAGCATCAGGCTGTTTTTGAACGCTGACTTTTACTGCTTCTTCGCCATTGAGGAAAACATAGACGCGCTGTTTTTCTGACCCATCAATAACTTCTGCAAAGTCGCGCAAGTAAACACGGTTTTTGATAGCAGAATTTGGCGCGGATACTTCAAAGGAAAGATTATTAAGTTCATCAGCACTTTGGAAGCGTCCCACAGTCCGGGTCAAAGCTTCTGAATTTGTTCCTAAAATTCGACCACCGGAAATATCTTGATTGCGGTTTTGGAGTTCATTGAGTACATCTGTCAAACCCACACCAACGGCTTGGAGGCGGTCTAAATCAATATTTACCCTGACTTCTTCTTTCACTCCTCCTGATACACTTACGCCGGCAACTCCCTCTACCACCCCCAATTCACGGGCTAGTTCTTCTTCGGCAAAAACTCGTAAATCAACACCTTTAAGGGTGGGTGAAGTGATTGCAAATTCATAAACAGGTAATTGAGAAGGATCTATTTTAAATACCCGTGCTTCTCCAATATTATCTGGTAATCGGTTTCTAGCCCGGTTAAAGGATGCTGTGGCATCATTAAGGGCTTGGTCAATATTTCCTCCCGGTCGAAAGTATAAATCCAAACTAATTTGACCTTCACGGGTTTGGGAAAAAACCTGAATTACACCTTCAGTCGCAGAAAAGGCTTCTTCTAAACGTTTGGTGACTTCATCAACTGCTACTTCTGGAGAAATTCCTGGGGCTTCTATCCGTACCCCAATGCGGGGATAAGTAATAGATGGGAGTAAATCTACAGGTAAACGAATAATGAAAAATACGCCCATGACAATCACAGCCAAGGTGAGCATGAGTGTGCCGATGTGTTGGCGGATAGAAATAGCACTAATACTAAATCCGCTACTATTGTTTGTTTGCTGCATCTTTAAAAATTGAAAAATAAACTACTTTTTGCAGAGTAAATTTCCTAACTACAATTTACAAATTCTTACTTTTTGTTCTTTGCGGTGCTTTCGATTCTTTTTCTGACAAGATTGATAAACTCACAGTTTCACCATCTTTTAAAGGCTTACTACTGCGAAGCACATAACTTTCTCCTGGTTGTAAGCCAGAGAGAATTTCTACTTTGCCATCAGATGTTTTCCCTAAAGTTACAGAGCGTTCTTTGACGTTGGATTTACCATCGGTTTTTTCTAAAATAAACACCTTAGCATTGTTGTTTTCTAACTGATTTTTTTTCTGGTTGCCATTAATTGCTGTTTCTGGAACCACTACTCGCTGTGGTGTCTCGGTAACAAAATTAACTCGTGCTAGTAGTCCACTGCCTATTTTGCCGCCACTGTTGGGAATTACTACTTCTATAGGGATTAAACGGGCTGTAGGATCGGCAGATGGGGAAATCCGCGCCACTCTACCAATTATTGTTTGCTCAGGGAAGGCATCTAATCGCACTTGTACAGATTGTCCAACCTGAATTTTTCCTAGTTCTAATTCAGAAACTTGAACTACGACTTTAATCCGACTGAAGTCGCCAATTTTTAAGACTTCGTTTCCAGGTTGCAGAAGATTACCGGGTTCTGTGACTTTTTCTATGACTATGCCAGTAATGGGGGAGATTAGGCGGGAGTATGAACGGCGTTCTTTAGCGCCAGAAACTGCTGCTTGCTGGGCAAATACTATACCTTGGGCGGCGGCGACTGCTTGCTTTTCTGTTCTGACTTGTTCAATGGTGGCTTGTAGGGCTTGGACTGCTGTTTGAGCTTTGGTTTGAGCTTGTTGGGCAGCTTGTTCGGAAATTGCGCCCTCTTTCAATAATTTTTGTTGTCTTTGGGAATCTGCTTTGGCTTGTACTACTTCTAAACGCGCTTTTTCTACTTCGGCGTTAGCATTACTTACCTGGGTCATAGCCCTGGCGACTTCTGATTGACGGGATGCTAGTTCTGCTTCTGCTTGCTGTAATCCTGTCTTGAGGAGAACATCATCTAACTGGCTGATGATTTGTCCTCGTTGGACTGTATCTCCCACATCTAGGTTTAATGCTAGTAGTCGCCCTTCTACTTGCGATCGCACTGAAACTATCCGAAATGCTGTGGTGTTACCTATATACTCTGCTGGGGCGTTTAAAGGACTTGTTCGCGCGATCGCTACATCTACAGATGTTTTCACATTAGCGCGTTCTCTTCCACCAGTCCGCTGAGATTGAGCTTCAGCTGATTCTTTTGGCGATGAACCACAACTCCCTGTCAGCAATGCCAGTCCTAACATACAAATCATTAATAATGTCTGGTTGTTCATGACTGGGCTGGTAATTAAGGTCGTTAGTATTTTCACCGATTTTTTCGGCTTTTTTCCATCCAAAATCATGAATTTTTCTCCTATTTGGGAGTCTTTGCAGTTCAACATCTGTTGATAATTCAATAAGTTTAAATACTATAAATTACCGAAAAATAAGTAATATTTAATCTTTTTTCGGCAGTTTTTGTATTTAAAATCACTATTTTTTCTAAACTAAATTGTCAAAATTATTCTCTGTACTCATCTGATTTGATTCCTAATAGCTCAGGGTTCAAGGAAATAGTAAAGAAGGGATATATGTTTACTGAGTTTTGTTAGCGCTAAGTGCAGGACACTTTCACAAAAATCAAATATGAGTCTCACAGATGTACATAATTGCTAACACACTATGAAATCATAAAATTAGTATAAATATTTTTCTGGAAATGGGTAATAGGAAATTAGTCATGGTTAAAAGAGCCAGGTAATTGGTGATTTTCTTTCTATTTCCCTATTTCCTGAATCTAAAAATGTATCTCTAAGGCTGGTATTTATATGCTTTTTGAGTATATATTAAGAATATTAAACAAAGATTGATTTTTGAGACGTTATACTCATAGCAATATTGGCAGACAAAGTCAAGAGTACAGCGACCATATATTTAAGGAAGGTAATAGAGTGACATCATCCCTGCAAATTGTCGAAACTGCCAATGAACAGCAGATTGCGGAATTTTTCCAAGCCTCAGTAGGACAGTGGCGATCTGAACGACGATATTACACCCTGCCTCATGGAGAAACCAAGGAGGTAGAGAGTCTCATCACCATTCGGTTTTTACAACAAGGTTGCGAGGAATTGCAAAACCTGTCTCAGTTACATGATTTGGCAAATCTAGAGATTTTAACCTGTGGTGCAGAAGTGAGTTGGCAAAGTACTGATACACTCAAAGCTAGAAAAGAATCTCAAGGCTGTACGCTTTTTGGTGCTTTGGGAAACGTCTTGTACCGTGATCGCGGTTTCGCTACAACCAAACCAGTCACGGCTCAATATTATTTCTCCAATTTTCAAACCCTGTCTTTGCGAACTGAGTATAATAGCTCAGTTTTTGAGGAAGAAATCAAGTTCATTGGTACTAAATATCGCACCAGACAGAGTATTATTTCCCGTGCTGGTGAACAGTTGATGATTGGTCAATATTTGGAAAAGCGATTAGAAGTTTAGGCTGATCATCATTTAAGCTCCACCAATCAGCTATCAGCTTTTTCAAACTCTTATCTGTAATAAGTATGTGGGTGTGAATATTTATCCTGAGGGTAAAGTAGGAGGCAGAAGACAGGAATAAACAAGGTTTGAGCAATAATGTGCAGAATAATTAACTAGCTAAAACCCTCTTTGTCCCTGCCTTTCTTACCTAACATGAAAATGATGCAATCTGTAGTCACGAGAGGTTATCTAGAGCGGAAATAATTTTTTATAAAAATTTTACAAAAATTTCCCCCAAATTTCGGGCTGATGTGTAATTATAGAAAGGTGAGACTTGATTTGGCGGCAGTGTGTGTTGTTAGTATTGATAGGTTTTTCCCTTTTGGTATTTACAGACTTCTCTCCAAAATCTAAATCTCTACACCCGATGGTTTTGGATACAAAGTAATCTATGTCAGTTTACGTAGGCAATCTTTCTTACGAAGTTACACAAGAAGCTCTAACAGCTGTATTCGCAGAATATGGTGCAGTTAAGCGCGTACAGATTCCCACCGACCGGGAAACTGGCCGTGTTCGCGGCTTCGCTTTCGTAGAAATGGGTACAGATGCAGAAGAAACAGCAGCCATCGAGGCTCTTGACGGTGCTGAATGGATGGGACGTGATTTGAAAGTTAATAAAGCCAAGCCTAAGGAAGACCGTGGTGGTTCCTTCGGTGGTGGTGGTGGTGGACGCGGCGGCTACGGTGGTGGCGGCGGTGGCGGTGGCGGTCGTAATCGCTACTAAGTAGATTATAATAAGCCAAATTCAGCTAAGTGTTGAATTAAAAAATTTAAAAGTAACCTGTTCCGGCTGCGGGATGGGTTGCTTTTTTATGTAAAAGTTTTATTCAAACTCAGCTAAATATAGCAGGTAACAGGTAATACCAATTATATGTAAACGCCAAATTTATTTGGTAGAGACGTTTGATGGAAAGTCTCTACAACAAATGATAAATTGCATCTTCATAAACAAACGGTCTAAAAAGAAGTTTACCAATAGAACAGAAAAGGCAAAAGACAGGTCAAAATAAGAAGTGCAGAGAGTTTAAGTTCATTAATTTAAACCCTTTAATTGACAATAAATTATTAAATCACTAGAAAAATGCCAAAAAATAGCCAGATATTAGGAGCAAAAAGGCGCTCATTTTGGGAACTTGCTCGACAAGGAGTGTTAGATGGGGGACCTGCGACTTGTCAATTTGCTATTACCAGTGTGTGTAACGCCCGTTGTGGTTTTTGTAGCTTTGCTGTGGATAAGATGTCAATGGATGAGCGGCATTCTGTTACCTTGGAACAGGCAAAACAAGCTGCGGAAATTCTTTACCGGAACGGTGTATATTTTCTCATCTATGTGGGTGGTGAGCCAATGGCGCATCCAGATTTAAATGAGATGATTGCCCATGCTTCTAGTATTGGTATGGCAACAATGTTGGTGACAAATGGATCACTGCTGACACCAAAACGAATTGATGAATTAGCTGATGCTGGGTTAATGAGTGTGATTATTTCTATTGATGCAGCAGAGGCTGAAAAACATGAGCAAAATCGGGGACTCAGGGGCGTATGCGATCGCATTCAAGAAGCCAATACCCATTTTCAGCGACGCAATATCAGTACTACAGCTTCTGTCACCATGAGTAGATTGATTGAAGATTATAATCAACTACCACCATTTTTGAAGTCTTTAGGGTTTGACAGTGTCACTTTCTCTTATCCTTTAACCACTCTTGGCTCATCCTATCTTGGTTATGCTGAATCTGACTTAGTCAACTACACTGCGGAGGAATTAAATCAGCGTTTTGAAACTGTCAAAGCCCTGAAACGCGACTTTGCGGTTGTCAATCCTACCGCATCTATTGAAGATATGCAGCGTCATTTACGGGGAGAACCAGAGCAATTTGGCTGTCTCGGTGGCTGGAAATTGTTTTATCTAGACTGGCATCTTAACCTTTATCGTTGCCACAACTGGGAGAAACCCATGTGTCATATCACAGAGTTTGATGGTTCCCAACGGGTGCGTGATGGTTGTACGGCTTGTATGATTGATTGCTACCGTGACTCTAGCGTCATGCAGCATATTGGTGTGGCTGTTAGTGATGGAGTGCAAGCAGCAGCCAAGGGAAATCTGATAGCAGCTTGGAAACATTGGTTTAATCGCCAAAATCTTGTTTCCCTCCAAGCAGTTTGGGAACAATCTACCTGGTTACGTCGGTTGTAAAAGCCTTCACCGAATTTTAGAGTTTAAATTTTGGATTTTGGAAATACATCTCAAATCTCAAATCCAAAATTAAATTATAAGGTCAAGTCGCTTCGCTCCAAATTAAAAATTAAAAATTATTAATTAAAAATTGCAATCAGTAGGGGCTTGTACCCACCACTGATTGTAGACCACTGAACCTTTGATTCAGTGGGGGCTTGCACCCAAAATTAATTAAAAATTATTATTAATCTTAAATTTTTAATTTTTAAGTTTTAATTAAAAAAAGGTCAATCTCAAATCCAAATCTGACTTTTCACACTGTCACCTGCTACACCACCAACTTACCCTCGTGAGTCAACTTCATCCGCTGTTTCCGCCATTCAATAGTGCTACCAAAAAAGCTATAGCACCAGATGAAGAAATGCAGCAAATCGCGGAAAGGGATGAGCCATAAAAACTTTTTGGCCACTGGATCATGCAACACTTTGACTCCGACAACCCAAGCCATAACTAACCGCATTCCCCAAGTAATTACTAACGTAGTCCAGGCGAATATAGAACCACCGCTAGTTATTAGTAACAGTAGACTAAAAACTGTTCCGTAGGTAAAGACTAGTCCTAAATAACCCCAAGGGCGAGAAACACGGATACACCTAGCCCAGCGGATTTGGCGTTTGATGGTGTCCTTCAGGCTGCTGGTATCTAAAACATGATCAACTATATAATTAGATAATAGGACTTGATAACCAGCTTGGGCTGAGAGATGACCAAGTTGAAAATCGTCAGCGAGATAATCTGCGATCGCTTCAAAGCCACCAATTTTTTCTAGCACTTGTTGACGAATCACTATTGTAGAACCAAGCGCAAATTTGATCCCCTCTAATTGATTGCTGACTAAAACACCTGCATGAAAGTCTGTAGCCGTACCAATTGCGTCTAATCTGGCTACCCATCCCTGGGCTAAGGAACGATATAAGCAGGTGACAACACCAACACCGGGATCTCTTAGTGGTTGGATAATCTGTTGTAAATAATTTTTATCAACACGAATATCACTATCAGCGATAACTAATATGTCATGTTTGGCTGTGGTGAAAGCATTGGCTAAGTTACTTACCTTTAAGTTTGTACCCATAATTTCATCATTGACAACTAAGCTAATATCCACATTGGGAAATTGCTGAATTAGTTTTTCAATAATTTCTATACAGGGGTCAATGAAATCTCTTACCCCGAAGACAATCTGGTATTGTGGGTAATACTGCTGACAAAATGAAGCCAGATTTGTGTAAGTCTCCGCATCTAGCCCACAAAGTGGCTTAAGAATGGTTAGAGGTGGATGAAATTCGGGATTGACTGGATAGGAAAAACGCCGAAATGCTATGGCAGCATAAATCCCGTAACAGTAGAATAAAACTGCTGATAAACAAAAGGAGGCAGTAAGTAAAACAGCAGACAACTGATAACTCACAATTAACACATGAATCTAATTTACTTTCTTTTAAGTTCTTCTTGGGTAATGGTAGCGATCGCTATCTTTACTGGTTTTGTCAGTGGTGCTAGTAGTGCTGGACTAATTGCCCTCATTGGTAGGGGCGCAAATCAAGGACATACTGCACCTTTAATATTGATTACTTGCGGATTTTTGGGTTTAGTAATTATCGCTTTAATTACTAGCATCATTACACAAGTAATGCTAATTCGCCTCTCTCAAAATGCCATTTTACAATTAAGAATGCGCTTGAGTAGGCAAATACTTGCTTCTGAGTTAAGTTATTTAGAACAAATCGGAAATCCTCGATTATTAGCAACTTTAACAGAAGATGTCCAAGCTGTTGCCAATGCTGTATATATCGTACCCTTTATGTGCATTGATTTAGCAACTGTTTTGGGTTGTTTGGTTTATATCACTTGCTTATCTTGGTTAGTATTATTAATGCTAGTTATTTTAATGGTAGTGGGTATAGGTAGCTGCCAATGGTTGTTAAATCGAGGAGGGCAATTATTAGCCCTTGCCCGTGAAGATCAAGATTTACTATTTAAGCATTTAGGAACTATTACAGATGGCATCAAAGAACTTAAACTTAACTATCAACGCCGACAAGTATTTTTAACCAAAAATTTACAATCAACTGCCAGCCAATTTCGCCGTCATAATATTGATGGTTTGACTTTATTTGCGGCAACTACTAGTTGGGGTAAACTTCTATTCTTTTTTGCGATGGGTTTTTTATTATTTGTATTACCTAAATTATTGCCTATCAGTCCTCCAACCCTTTCCAGTTATATTCTAACTTTTACTTATTTGATGTTGCCGATGGATAATATTGTTAGTAATCTTCCCCAAATTACTAAAGCTAATATCGCCTTACAAAAAATAGAATCTTTAGGTTTATCTCTAGGTAATCGGGCAGAAATCTCAACATTACCACCCCCTATTAAATATTTCTGGCAAAGTTTACAATTTAAGGGTATCACTCACACTTATTACAGAGAACAAGAAGATAACAACTTTATCCTTGGTTCAATTGATTTAACAATCTATCCTCAAGAAATAATCTTCATTGTTGGTGGCAACGGTAGCGGTAAATCTACCCTAGCTAAATTAATTACTGGATTATACATTCCTGAAAACGGAGAAATTGTCTTTGATGGAGAATTAATTAATGATCAAAATCGTGAATGGTATCGTCAACATTTTGCTGTTGTTTTCTCCGACTTTTATTTATTTGAAGAACTTTTGGGTTTAGAAAATAGCGCTCTAGATTTTGCGGCAAGAGAATATATCAAGAAACTACAATTAGACCATAAAGTAAAAATAGAAAATGGACAACTTTCTACAACAGCACTTTCTCAAGGACAGCGAAAAAGATTAGCTTTATTAACAGCTTATTTAGAAGATAGACCAATTTATCTATTTGATGAATGGGCAGCAGATCAAGATCCCATATTTAAAGAAATATTCTATACTCAGTTATTACCAGAATTGCGAAAACAAGGTAAAACCATCCTCGTAATTAGCCATGATGATCGCTATTTTCATCTAGCAGACCGCATCATTAAACTAGACTACGGTAAAATTGAATATAATAAAGAATATTGCCTTTAAAACTTACAGTTATAGGATGAAATTAGGATTAAATATGGCAGACGCGAAAAATGTATTAGGAACAAACTTAGAAATTTGTTGCACTTCTCCCATGACAGGGTATTACCGCGACGGGTTTTGTACAACAGGTGGACAAGATGTGGGAATGCACGTGGTTTGCGCTCAAGTGACAGCAGAATTTTTAGAATTCACCAAATCTCAAGGAAACGACTTGAGTACCCCTTTTCCTGAATATAATTTTCCCGGTTTGAAACCTGGTGATTGTTGGTGTTTGTGTGCAGCCCGTTGGCAAGAAGCTCTTGAGGCTGGGGTTGCACCTCCAGTTGTCCTCTCAGCTACCCATGCTAGGGCTGTGGAGGTGTGTAATTTGGAAGATTTGCAAAAACACGCCGTTACAAAGAAATGAAGTTTTTAGTTGTGTTTGAGTGCAGATGATGCAACTAACGATTACCTAATCACTATTTTCATCTTCCATAGCTTCAACCATCAAATTTTCTTCCTGTTCAATTTCATTTAATTCTTCATCGGACACATCAAGTTCTTTTTTCGCAAATACTCGCCTAGCCTTTCTGTCAAAAATTTCAACAATATTCGTCTTATCCCTTTTAATTGCTTCAATATCATCTTTTTGTAACAGAATCATATAGTAGCGAGATACTTCCATCATCCTATATGCATACTGATAAGCATCTCTTGTAAATTCACCAGTTGTTACAACCATTACGACATCTGCCCCTGTCACAAATGTTAGCCCAATTTCTTTGGCTAAGACATCAGTATCAACTTTAGATGTATTTTTGCATTGAATCTGCCACCGACTATAAACAAACCTATCAGAAGCTGCTAAAACATCTACTTCTCCTTTACCTTTTTCTCTGTTGCGCCATTTTGTAAAACGCAGACTGGTGAGGCGTATCATCCAAATTGCCAGAAGCTCTAACGCTTTGCCTTTAATATGTTTATCTGGATGATTTAATTCAGTTACAACATCATCAAAAGTCCGGTTTAGTTCAATTTCAGAAAGTCGTGTTTCATTAGCGATTGATTTTAGCATGGGTGCTAATAGTTCAGATTGGGCTTTGCTAGTTAATCTGACCTTATTCGATTAAGCTCCTCTGCCACTTGTGGTTTTTTCTGTTTCTATCAAACCGAGATTTGCAAGAGGCTCAAGAATATCCTTGACTAAATTTTTAGTAGTGAGTCTTAATTTATAAATACTTCTGGTATGTTGGGCAACTTTGTTAGCAGGTGTAAATTCTTGTACATTAAGATTAAGCAGACTCAGCAGAAAATGTTTTTGTCCCGGATTTAAGGTATAAATCTCGTCGATGAAATCTTTATTTATGCCTAAAATATCGGAAACAACATCCCAATTAATTTCACATTTTCGTTCAAAAACACCTGCTAGGGATAACCAATGTCTCATAGTACTTACATAAGTGCAGTTAGGCGATATGGCATATCCTCTTTCCTGCAATTCATATGCTATCGACTCCAACTGTGGCTCTTCACCTCTAGCATTAATTGCTTCGATAGCTTTCAATAAAGCCATGCCTGATAAATTATTTAATATGTGAGATGCAAACTTCTGATTGACAAATGAAGTATTGTTGGTATTAAATAAAATTTCTATAGCAAGAGGAGTAAGTTTATATTGGTGTGACTGTTCTAACTCTTCAATTAGTTGATAGTTTTTGAGTGATAAAAAACAGTTTAGTGCTAATGTGCGGATATTTTGTTCAGATAGTGTAGATGAAGTCCCTTGAGAATGTTGTGAGAAATAGCGTTGGGCAATATTGACTTTTAGCGTGTCCCGATTTGGTTGACACTCTTTACATAACCCTAAAATTTCGACTAAAGAAAATTTAGCTGGATCAAACTGGTCTCCATAAGTAAACCTTTTTAATTTTTTAGACTCCATTCCGCAATTCCTTAAAAAATATAGTTAGTTTCAGAGCTTTTATTAAAATAGTCCTAACTGTACTCCTTGTTGGTTTTGATTATTATTTTCTAATGTTAATTTTGGTAAATCTGTTGGAGGTTCAACAACCAAAGGAGCATTTTCTTCAAATCTTAGTTTTGAGCTTATGATATATTGTTCATCAATCTCAAAAGCTAACCAGCGTCTTTGTAAGGTTTCTGCAACTCGACCTGTCATGTTAGAACCAGCGAAAGGTTCTAAAACAATATCACCAGGTTCTGTACAAAGATTGATCACAAACTCTGGTAATGCTTGAGGAAATCTTGCTGGGTGGGGTTTAAAACCTTCTTCTTTGCAACGTCTTTGATAATAATCATTGGAAGCAGTATTAGAAGCAGAAATAATATTGACTGGTTGAACTAAATCTTCAGATAAATTTTCTTGAATAAGAATTGGTTGTCCTATTTCTCCTTTATCTGTACAGCAATCAATAATATTCGAGGGTATAGCACCTCCTCTATCATTCCCAAATTTATTAGAAATGTCATGACCTGAAGGTCTGACTTTGGGTTTATAGCCATTCTTCAAAAGGTTTTTCATTGCATTACTATAAGGCTTTAAAACCCTTCTATTATTAGCTTTAGGATGTGGGTCTTTTGACAGCCACCAAATTGTATTTACCGAATCTTTGACTCTTTCCCTACGAATTGTCACCCATTCAGCTGGAGTAGGTAATTTTGCTGGATTATACCAGTATAATTCTTGTGCTAGATAAAACCCAAGTCCGCCTTTTTCTTTCGCTTTACACAAGGCAACAACCAGTTCAAAATGATAAAGTGAGCGAACTGGTATCCCCTTAATCCAGCTACCACCAATATCAATAACTAGTGAACCAGTCGGTTTAAGAATACGATAAAACTGTGCTGCATAATCTTTAAACCATTCAATATATTCATCAGCATCAACGTTTCCGTATTCTTTTTTACGAACCAGTGCAAATGGTGGAGATGTACAAATTAGGTCGATAGTTTCATTAGGAATATGTGCCATGAGTTCTAGGCTATTTCCTAAATAAGTTGCACCAAATTTGGTTTCATAATAAGGCTTACAATTAAGTTTCATATATTTTTTATTACACAAAAATCTGTAAAATTATAAAAATATTTCTTGATTTTATCTAATTACTAACACCTTATTTTCATTTATTCAACTTTATATAATTTGTCAACTCAAACCCATTCACCGCCAACATTTCACGCACACGCACACTCAATAACCCCGCAAGTTCGACTTCACCACCTGGAGTATTCAACGGTTCTCCAGCGTTAACTATTGCGGGGTGAGAATAAATTTCTATTAAATCGGCTTGAATTTGCGGTATCAAACCCAGTAAATATTCTTCTGTGACATTGCTAGTTTGTAATAAGCCATAAACTCGTTCAGCAAATTCAATATTATGAGTTTTTAATAAATTCTCACCGTAACGGCGCAATTGTCCAAATACTATTGACCAAACTATTTTAATCAGTAAATTACGTTGATCAAGTTTAAGACTTTTTGCCAATTCTTCAGATGGTAAACGAATGAATTTAATATGAAATTCATTTGCTAATTCTACTAAAATTCCTAAAATTACAGGATGTACATGAAGGTGTAAATGTCCATCAACATGAGAAAGCTGTAAACCTGAATTGCGGAATTTTTCTAATTGGGCGCGGATTTCTTGACGAAGTTCCTCACGGGTAGCTGGGTTAAATTGGTAACTTAATCCTGCTTGGGTGGGATTATCAGAAAAGTTACCATCTGAATCGACTAAATGGGGAATTTGCGAAGGTGGTAAAACTGATTTACCGCAAACCAACACCAGGTGTAAACCGACTGCTAAATCAGGGTAATTTTTTGCCAGTGCGATCGCATCTTCGGCCGCATCACCACTTACCATTAAACTAGTACTAGTCAGCACGCCTTGGCTATGTGCTTGGATTATGGCTTGATTCACACCTGGAGAAAAGCCGAAATCATCACCATTGATAATGGCGAAACGACGATGTTTTTGTTCTTTTTCCTCAACCATTAATATCCATATTTGTTAATTTAGTCTTGGATGTAGAGACGTTTCAGGAAACGTCTCCACACTATTAAACAACAGCCGTCTGATTTGCTTTAGCGTTAGCGACAGACTGGGTGCGACGTTCTTTCAAGTAAGAGAAAAACTCCCCACCTTCTCGCAGACGACGTACTAACATCTGTCTATCAGTCAACATTTCCCGGACAATGGGAATAATTGCTTTGGGACGGAAGTAGAATTTGCGATACATTTGCTCAACAGCATCTTCAATTTCTGCACTGGAAAGAGTAGGATATTGCAAAGTTGAGGTTTGAATACCGGAAGTTGCAACTAATGATTCGTTCGCAAACCAACCGTTAGCCCTAGCTTGTTCATAAAGTTCTGTACCGGGATAAGGTGCAGCTATAGAAACTTGAATTGTATGGGGACTAAGTTCACAAGCAAAGCGAATTGTTTCTTCTACACTTTCTCTGGTTTCAATCGGTAAACCAATAATAAAAGTACCGTGGACGGTGATACCGAGTTTGTGGCAATTTTTCATAAATTCCCGCGCCACTTCTAGCTTGATACCTTTTTTGATGCGGTTGAGAGTTTCTTGATTTCCTGATTCAAAACCCACAAGCAACAAGCGTAAACCGTTATCCCGTAAAGTTTTTAAAGTATCGTAATCTAAATTAGCGCGGGCGTTGCAACTCCAAGTCAGGTTTAGCCGCTTCATGTGTTCGCTAATTGCGATCGCTCGATGCTTATCAATAGTAAACGTGTCATCATCAAACATATACTCCCGCACCTTGTCCCCAAACAAGGCTTTGGCTTCTTCCATTTCTCTTCCCACCGCTTCTGGGGTTTTATGACGGTAAAGGTGTCCACCAATGGTTTGCGGCCACAAACAAAAAGTACATTTTGCTGGACAACCGCGCCCGGTGTAAAAAGAAATATAAGGATGCAGCAAATAGCCAATGAAATATTTGCTAATATCTAAATCACGAGCATAAACTGGCAGTACACTGGGCATAGCATCCCAGTCGTGAATCAAAGCACGCTCTTCATTATGGCGAATCTGGGAATTTTGGTCACGGTAGCTTAAACCCGTGATTTCTGATAAAGATTTACCTTCTGCGACTTCTTTACAGGTATAGTCAAACTCATTCCGACATACAAAGTCGATAACTGGATTTTCCCGCAGAGTCTCTTCTGGTAATACCGCAACGTGCGCCCCCACAAAACCAATCTGCACATTTGGGTTTTGGGCTTTAATGGCTTCAGCACACTTGACATCATTCACGAGGGAGGGGGTGCTGGTGTGCATAATTACCAATTCATAATCTTTGGCAATTTTCAGCACATCTTCCACAGTTTGACTATGTGGTGGTGCATCTACTAGCCTGCTACCTGGAACCAGGGCTGCGGGTTGCGCTAACCATGTAGGATACCAAAAGGAAGTAATTTCTCGTTTAGCCTGGTATCGTGAACCAGCACCACCGTCAAAGCCATCAAAGGAAGGTGGACTCAGGAATAGGGTTTTTTTCATATACAATTTTTTAGTCAGGAACTGTGTTTATATTTTCACAAGTCCTGCACGGCAAATTTTTTTAATTGGTACATTTTAAATTTATACTAAATAAGGCTAAAAACTCTCATGTCGTTTAAAGCTGTAGTTCAAATCCTGGTAAAACGTCTTCTCCAGAAAGTACAGCAGGAAGTTGAACGATTTATACAGGTTTTCCAGGTCGGTAAATTTCTACTTGTTTGTCTTGGGGATTAATTAACCAACCTAAACGCAAACCATTATCTATATATTCGGTGCATTTTTCTTGCAGGGTTTTCAATCTGTCTGATTTTGATCTCAGTTCAATTATAAAATCTGGTGTGAGTGGGGGAAATTTTTCCCGTTCTTCTTCTGTTAATGCTTCCCAGCGTTCTACTTTTATCCAAGCTACATCAGGTGAACGTTTTGCACCATTGGGAAGTCGGAATATTGTTGAGGAACTAAATACTATTCCTAATTTGGTTTGGTAATTCCAAAGACCTAAATTAGCAATTAGGTTTGCTTCTTGAATACCTTTTTCTCCTCCTGAACCTGGGAGAATTATTAGTTGTCCTGTTGCGGTTAGTTCTAGGTTTAAGTCTCTATTATCAGTACAGAGTTGGTAGAATTGCTCATCTGTCAGGTGAATAACTGGATCTAAATTTAAGGTGACGGTATTCATAGCAGATTATTAGTGCAATTGTTCTGTTTTAAATTTTTCAGAGTCAGCCGTTTAGCCCTCTTCATCATCACCAAAATCAGGTTCAACACCTAGAGTGCGTAATTGTGCTGCTAATCTTTCTGCACGTCGTCTTTCCCGTTCCCCTTGTTTTCTTTCCCGTTCTGCCGGTGTGAGAACCCAGTTACCTGAAGCATCATACCAGCGTAACCACTGCCGTTCAATGCCTTCATAGACACCTTGCCACAGTCCCAAACCTAATTCAATATCATTTAACCATACACGCAGTTGATTGATTTCCAATTCAGCATAACTACTTCCCTGTAACTGAAATGCTCTTAACTGGTCAGTGTAACGGTCAAAAACTATATAATAGGGTACTCTTAAAACTCGTTCGTAAACTTCCCATTTAGTTGGAGGTTGACTAGCATCTCGTAGGGTTCTCCCTAAATCTTCTTTTTCTGTTCCTGGTGAAATAAATTCTACCACTACAAAAGGATTAACGCCTTCTTGCCAAACTACATAACTCAGCCGCAGTTCTTTTTGTGCATACAACCTGGGGACATCAACGACAGCAAACCAGTCAGGGCGTTTATACCATAATGGATGATGAACATCGTAGTAAAGATTTAGGTCTGTGGCGATAAATACCTGATTTTCCGGGAAGTCTGACGGACAAAAAGTTTCCCGTAATAATTGGGGTTGTAAAAGATGAAATTCGTCTGGCAAACCGGCTTCCTCTGGATCTTCGCTAGGTAAATCATACATTGTTGGTAGGAATTCCTTAGCAGAACGCGGTGGGTCTGTTTGATACATAACGGCTGCAAAAAAGAAATGTCAAGTTCACTATCAATACCTTGTCCATTTTCTGTAGGTTGGGTTAAGCGACAGCGCAACCCAACAAATGCGTTGGGTTTCATGCTTCAACCCAACCTACAAATCTACTCTTAGCCTTAAATCTGGGAGTATTTTGGCAAAAAGTTATATATTTAGGCACAGGAGTCAAAGATTAAATTTATTCGTACTTTTTTTATATATATGATACAATAGCAATCATTATGCAATGAAAACGGAAATCCACCCAGATGTATCTTATCGGGTGTCGTAGGGTTATAAATTGCGTATTTATCACAAAAAAGGAATGAAATAAATGAGCAGTCTAATAATTACCATGGTGTTGGCTTTGGCTTTAATGCTAGTCATAGCCTACATTTTGCCTAATGCCATTTTATTAGCCAAAAACATACTGCCTATAATAGAAATACTGAAAAAATAAGTGTTTTATTGTTTTTCAGTATTAAATTAGAACAGTTTTTCAGATTGATTCAACTAAACCAGTGTCATGTATTTATAACAGGCATTGTAAGATTTTGCTTGTGTTTTTAAATACACTGGAAACCGGATAGTGTTGGTAGCACTGCCCTTTTTTTATTGACATATTTAATATGATACACACTTTATCTATCGTCGTCAAGTCTTACTCTAAGTTTTTAGATTATCGTAACGAGTTTTTCTCGTTCCTAGTCTCTGACTAGGAATGCAGTTGATGAGGCTCTGCCTCAAGTACCAGCACAAAATCTGGTAAAGTGGCTTGTATTCTGGGATTGGAGGCAGAGCCTCCTGGTAGGCATTCCCAGCCGGAGTCTGGGAACGAGGGATATATTTTTTATTTTCCTGCATACTGTATTTACATCACCTTTGTCCAAACTCCAAAAATGCGATGGTTGGGGGGAGGAAAGCGATCGCTATCATTTTTCAGGACTTACGCAAGAACTCTCTCAAACCCTTCTTCCTTCGTGTCCTTCGCGCCTTCGCGGTTCGTTTATTCCTGATTTTGCGTAAGTCCTGATTTTTTATTCTACCCAACCTACAATTTTATTAACTGAGCATTCCTACTTTGTTAGTATGTACAAATGTGCATACAATATGAGGAAGAATAAACTATGGAAACCGAGTATAATTTTAGTCAAGGTAAACGGGGTGCGATTGAACCCACACCACCTGGAAAAACCAGGATTACAATTCGCCTAGATGATGAAATACTGACATGGTTTCGTGAGCAAGTACACCGAGCAGGTGGCGGAAATTACCAAACATTGATTAATGATGCCCTGCTTGAGTATATTCAACAACGCCGTGAACCATTAGAAGCAACGCTACGGCGAGTATTACGAGAAGAATTAGGCCAAATGGGTAAATAAATTACCCCTCCACGAAACAGCGGGGAGGGGTTCTTAATAATAACTCGCAGATTTCCGATGATGTACAGCAGTTACAGCTTCTTGATTTAAGACCTTCCCATCATTAACAGTCGCATAAACCAACCAATGATCACCTGCTTCCATGCGACTTTGGACAGAACACTCCAGGTAAGCTAAAGCACCATTCAGAATCACACCACCATTACTAGCTTCCTCAGTCGCTAAACCCGCAAATCTATCTTGTCCAGGGGTGTAAACCTTCATAAAATGCTTACGTATTTCCCGACCTTCTGCCAAGATGTTGACAACAAATTCATTACCAGTGTGGGTCATATTTTCCATCGCCCTATCCTTAGCTACCGCAATGGTTAAACCAGGAGGGTTAAAGCTGGCTTGTGTTACCCAAGATGCTAACATTCCTGTTTTCACTTCTCCTTGAGTAGCGGTGACAACACACAAAGAACCAACAATGCGCCCAACGGCTTGTTCTACATTAGTTGCTGGTTGTTTAGCAACTACGGATTTTCTAGCAGCGCGTTTCAATGCTTGAGCAAAATCGGTTCCGGCTTCTTCGCAGGTTTGTAAAGTGACTTCGTTGGGTTTGAACTTGACGCGAATAGTATCAAAACCAAATCTGTAACCTGCGTCTTTGAGTTTGTTTTCAATTAAATCAACCGCTTCTCCACTCCAACCAAAAGAACCGAAAACCCCAGCTAATTTATTATTTGTGGCGGTAGATAAGACAATTCCTAAAGCTGTTTGGACTGGTGTAGGTGCGTGGCCGCCTAGTGTGGGAGAACCAATGACAAAACCAGCGGATTTTTCGACTGCGGCTTTGATTTCTTCGGGTTCGGTAAATTCGCAGTTAATAGATTCGACACTAACACCTGCTTTGGTTATACCACGTGCGATCGCTTGAGCTAATGTCGTAGTATTACCATAGGCGGAAGCATAAATCAAAGCTACGGTCATGTCAGCATTAGTTTGCTGTTGTATCCATTCTCGATAAGAGTGGGTAAGTTCCTGTAAAGCGTATCTTACCAATGGACCATGACCAGTGGCATATAATCTAATTGGTAAATCTGCCAATTTATCCAAAGCTGTTTCTACTTGTCTGGCGTGGGGAGCCATGAGACAATCGAAATAATAACGCCTATCTTCATTAAATACTTCCCAACCTTCATCAAATACTTGATCACCACAAATATGCGCCCCAAATAATTTATCAGAAAATAGAATTTCTGTTTGGGGATCATAGGTACAAAGTGCGTCAGCATAACGGGGATTAGGTGTAGGAATAAATTGCAGATGATGTCCTTTACCTAAATCTAAAGTTTCATCTCCCCGCATTACTAAAATTGGATTCTGATTTTCTAGGGCTTCATTTTCTAATGCTGCTTTTAAATTTTTTGCTCCTGGATTTGAACAAACAAAGGTAATTTGGGGAGCAATTTCTAGTAAAGCTTTTAATGTTGCAGCCCGGTTAGGATTGATATGACCAAGAATTACATAATCAACTGCTTTAATATCAATCCGTTTTTGTAAAGCTTCTAGATAAATTGTCGTGAAAGTTTCTCCAGGAGGATCAATTAAAGCAATTTTATCACCTTGAATTAAAAAAGAATTAGCAGTTGTACCTTTAGCCAAAGCATATTCTATTTCAAATCTTAATCTTGTCCAACTGCGCGATCTTAATATTGTTGTATCTGTGCCAATGGGCAGAATTTGTACATCACGGGGTTTAGTATTTTCTGACATCGCTTTAATCTCCATTTTTTAATATCTTTCTTGTATTTATATTGTTTATTTCAACTTCAAGACATTCAACTAAAACACATTCAACCAACCAAAAGCAAAATCCCTCAAACTCTTATTTCTCTAAGTCCTCTGCGTCCTCTGCTGTTTGTTTATCAACTAATTGGTTTCTGAAACATTACCAAAAAACCAAACTGTATAATACCTGAATTTTTAGTAAGGTGGACATTGCCCACCCTACTGGGTAATTAATAATTGATAATTCATAATTCGCCATTTTAAATTTCTCTTCAATTAGGAATTAGGAATTAGGAATTACGAATTACGAATTACGAATTAATAGTGGTTTCCGACTTTCCGGTGGTGAACTGCTGTCAGTGATTCGGGTTTTGATACTCGTCCTGCATAGACGGTGCTGTATACTGCCCAATGATCGCCACAGTCCATTCGGCTCACTACTTCGCATTCCATATATGCTAAAGCATCACCTAAAATAGGCGCACCATTTTCTGCGGGTTGGGTTCTTACTCCTTCAAAGCGGTCTGCACCAGGGGCAAACCGTTTTAAGAAGTGTTTCATCAGTGGTTGATAATTGCCTTCTTCTAGTACATTGAGAACAAAGCGATCGCCTACTTGCATCAGTGATTCAATAGCCCTATCTTTAGCTACCGCAATGGAAAATCCCAAGGGTTTGAAACTGGCTTGAGTCACCCACGAAGCTAACATGGCGCTGGATACATCGCCTTTTTTAGCTGTAATGATATATAAACCGCCGCTGATTCGACCCAATGCTTTGTCTAAATCAGCACCAAGAGATTTCATGGCTTTAATGCTTTTGTCTCTTGTTACCCATTGTCCTAAGTCAGTTCCCGCTTCTTCACATTTTTTGTAAATGTTTTCTGTCGGTGTTTCCCGAATTTCAATTACAGGGAAACCTACAGTCAAACCCGCAGATCGGAATTTATTTAAAAGAGGATAGGTTGGTTCATCATCTCCACCACCAGTTTCAAAAATCCCAATCGCTTGTTTTTCTTTGGCCGAACCTAAAACCGTACTCAGTGCAGCTTGAATAGTGGAACTACCAGAAGCTGGGGGCATTCCCACAACTAGCCCTGCACAACGTCCTACAAGCTCCCGTAACTCTTGTAAATCGACTGTTCCACCCAAATCGACCATTTCCACAGCTACGCCTGTTTTAACAATACCGTTAGTGATTGATTGCGCCAAGCGATCGCTATAGCCATACTCAGAAACATAAAATACCCCCACTACTGTTTCTGCCTTGGTTTGGCTTTGACTCCAATTACGGTAACGTCCGGTTAATTCTTCAACGTTGTGAAAGAGTAAGGGACCGTGACCAGTAGCAATCATTTTGATTGTTTTTAGTTCCGCCATCCGCTTCATTGCGGACAATACCGACCGGGCATTTGGACCCATTAAGCAGTCATAGTAATATTTAAAATCTTTTTCAATGGCTGCCAAGTCATCATCAAAGGTGCGTTCTGTGCAGTAATGTAGCCCGAAAGCATCGCAAGTGAAGAGAGTTTGGGTTTTATGATCAAAGCTGAAAATTGTATCAGGCCAGTGTAAATTAGGAGCAATTACAAATTCAACCTCGTGATTATTACCGAGATCCAAGCGATCGCCATTTTTAACAATCCGCCGCTTAAAAGGCCGATGTACCAAATCTTCCAGGAATTGAATTGCGACTTTAGAACCAACTACAGTAATATCAGGAGCCATTTGCAGCAAATCTTTCACCAAGCCGCTGTGGTCTGGTTCTGTATGGCTGATGATTAAATAGTTGATCTCTTGCGGATTTATTAAACCTGTGAGTGTATCAAAATATAACTGACGAAACTTTTCGTGAGAGGTATCGACTAAGGCAGTTTGCTGACCACGAATCAAAAACGAGTTATATGTTGTCCCATTTTGCAGACCAAACTCAATATCAAAGCGATCTCGATCCCAGTCCAAAGACCGAATCGCTGTCGTATCCTCAGCAATATCTACAGTCTGTATGGTAAGCCGTTTTTCAGGGGTTGGGCTTCCCTGTCCATCATATTTATCGGTGAGCAATACCATAATTCCCCTCCTTAATAATATTGAGTATTTATTCCTCTTCCTTTATTGTGGCACGGGTTGAATGTTAGTTTTTCTTAAAAAACCTATGGCTCACTTAAGAAAGTTAAAAGTGTGAAACAGAATACCCCCCCAAAACGCACAGATAATCTTTGGATAGGATTAATGATTGGTAATTCCCGCTTACATTGGGCGTTATTTGTTGACAATACCCTTAACTCCGCTTGGGATACAGACCATCTATCAGAATCTGATATGCAACAGTTAGCTAAAACAAATACTCTTCCTCTCTCACCCTCTTCTTCTCGTCCCATCTTCCTTTCACCCAACCTCCCTATCACTCTCGTTTTAGCTTCCGTAGTTCCCAGTCAAACAAAACTTTGGCAAACTTACCCAAATGTGCGCCTAATTACTTTAAACCATATCCCCATCCACGGTATTTATCCCACCCTAGGAATTGACCGCGCCTTGGCTTTACATGGTGCAGGAAAAAAATGGGGATTTCCGATATTAGTAATTGATGCCGGTACAGCACTGACTTTTACAGGCGCAGATCATCAGCAGCGTTTAGTAGGTGGGGCGATTCTACCTGGACTAAGTTTACAGTTTACTAGTTTGGGGCAAAAAACAGGACAATTACCATTATTAGAAACGAGTTTAATTAATGTTTTGCCTCCACGTTTTGCCATGAATACACCAGAAGCAATTCAAAGTGGTGTAATTTACACATTATTAGCGGGAATTAAAGATTTTATTCAGTCTTGGTTATCGTTATTTCCTGAAAGTAAAATAGCAATTACTGGAGGAGATAGTGACTTATTGAAAACCCATCTTCAAACCCAATTTCCAGAAATAGCAGCCCAGGTGATTCTAGAAAATAATTTAATTTTTTTGGGAATGGAGAAAATCCTATTTGGCAATAATTAATTAGGAATATAAATTTTTAACGTAAGCATAGAGAATAACCGACAGATAGCATAGAATTGAAATAGAAGTTTACACTAAGTAAAATTATGCCTAAAACATTAATAGTTGATGTTATTATGCAGCAACTAGATGCTCTTTCTGTAGAAGAACTACTCGAAGTTAGAGCAAAAGTCGATGCTTTAATTCAGGTTAAATCCCCAAGTTTAGCCAATTATTTGAATTCTAACAGCTATTCTACCGAAACGAGAGGAATTTTTACTCGTACCTTATTGTCTACTTTAATCCCATCATCAAGTATAAAAGGTCATATTAAATACTCCCTAATCACAGGAAGTCAAGAATCCAATAGCATAGAAAAAACTCTATTACAATTCGCCCATGAATATCTAGTTCAAGGGATTGAATTAAAAGAACGTAAAGATGATTCTTTAGAAAAAATCATAGATATGGTAGATGGATGGATGGCTGATGAATCAGATTATGATCAAGAAGCTTATCCTCAAATCGAAGCAGCTTTAAACAAAAATCGGTTATCAAGATAAGAGAAGGCAAGAAAAAGAGTTTAGAGCGTCTTGACTCACTCAGTAAAATTTGTCTGATTCCCATCACTTCTGAAACAATGCGAAAAGCAGCAGAATTATGGGCATGGGTACGAAATCAGGGAAAGCCAACAGCAAGTAATGACAGTTTAGATGGTGATGTTATTCTTGCTGCTCAGGGAATTCTGCAATTAAATAGTTTTGATGCAGTCATTATTGTGACAACCAACTTAAAACATATATCCCGGTTTGAAAGCGAAGGAATATTTGTCGCAGATTGGCAACAAACATTAGATAATGTTGTTTAATTTAAAATTTAAAATTAACTTTAACAAGTCCCGATATAAATTAGCAATTAGCAATTTTCCTGAACAAAATCCCGAATATATTCAGCCACAACCCCAGCACAAGATTCTGGTAAATTATTTTCCCCATGAGCAATTATTTTGAAGTCAACTTTAGGAATAAGTCGCGCATAATTATGACTTTTATCTAAAGCATTGGGAGTATCTTGACCACCTTGTAAAATTAAGCAAGGCACTTCTAGTGAGTACAAACGATTGTGTAATAATTCTGCTTCAATTTCTAATGCTTGTCGGTTAAATAGCAGTTGACAAGCTGTAGAATATTGCAATAATTTTTGTCTTAGTTGTAAATTTTCACTAATTCTTTTCTCCCAACCAATTAATTTAATTAAGGGAGCTAGTAAGCGTAATATCTTAAAAATTAGTGGTGGGCAATTAAATAATTTCTGCTCTTTTTGCCAAGAATTTTCTTGTCCTTTTATCCCGACACCTTCTGGTTCTAATAGCACCAAACCATTTGTTTTTTCTGGATACTTTAAAGCATAACTAGCCGCAATCCAACCACCCAGAGAATCTCCCACTAAATAGACTTTTTCTAATTTCAAAGCCTCGATTAATTCAGATATGCACTCTACTTGTAAATCTATCGAATGATGGATATTAGGACTTTCTGATTCCCCAAAACCCAATAAATCTGGTGTTAAGCAATGGATATTCTCAGCAAGTAAATCCATAACTGATACCCATTGGCTGCTATCATGCCAAGCACCATGCAAGAAAACTACAGGAGTACCTTCACCAACCTCAAGCCAAAACAATAATCCTTGAGAGAGTTTTCTCCGAGAGTTACGAAATAGAACACCCATTTTAGTTTACGTACTCACTTTTAATAGACTTTAGATTTTAAATTATAGATTTTATCAATACCTTGTCCAAATCGAAAAAAGTCTTGATTTGTAGGTTGGGTTGAAGCATGAAACCCAACAAATGCGTCGGGTTGCGCTGTCGCTTAACCCAACCTACAAAAAATGGACAAGGTATTGTTTTATATTACCTATATAATCCAAAATCCAACATCTTATTATGCTAATGTTGTTAAGCCATTGAGATAGTCTTGTAGCTGTCGAGAGTGGTCATGAGACATCTGTGGTTTAGGTAGTGAAGTAGAAGGGAAAGCTTGAATTTCCAGAACTTCTAAAGTATCTTTAACCTCCATTATTCCTTCTACTTCAGCTTCAACCACAACACAGATTGAATGAATTCGAGGATCTCGATCTGGTGCGGAGTAAACTCCAACTAAACGCCGAATTTTCACTAATTCTAGTCCAGTTTCTTCCATCAACTCCCGACGGACTGCATTGGGAATATCCTCCCCCCAGTCCACCATACCACCAGGTAAAGACCAACAACCATCATCGCTCCGTCGAATTAGCACAATTCGACCATCAGGTAAAATCGGGATAATACTAGTACCAGTAATTGGATGGCGAAAAATAATACCCAATACTGTCTGTCCAAAATGCCATAAGCTACGTGTGGACTTGATGAATGGCATAAAAAAAGCGAAAATTTTCAATCTTCAAATGTTTATGTTGTAGTCGATAATTCCCTAACACTTACACTAACTCAAATAATTTTGTTTGAGTCTTGTTTTATACAAAAATGTTTAGTATTAAGGCTTCTATTCTCACGAATGCCCGTAGAATAAATCAATTTTAACATCTGCTTTCAGTAACTGCATTAACTTAATCAATCTTCCGAATATTTCTTGAGAATTAGAACAGAGGCAAAGCCTAATTATAAACAATAATAAATACAAGATTGGTAAAATAAATTCAGGAAACTTTGGGGAATAAATTAAGTTAATTAAGTATATTTTTGAATTTATTTATTAACTACTTATCTATAGAAAGCGTTCATATACAAAAGATTAGAAGCAAATGAAGTACAAACTGAAAATAAAAATATTGCTTACGCCACATAGCTAGATCAAATACCTAGCGGCTTTTACCTCAAACTCCTGATTTCTGACTTCTGAATTCTGCTATGGGATCAATTTTTTATTTAAATCCAGAAAATACGTATAATTTCAGAGTAATTTTAGAGATATATTGTTTACGTACAATGTTTGAATTTTGCGGAAATGACTGGATTTTTTGCTTGACATCACCTATTTAAATACGATACGATGATATGCTGTTTCTAATGTATTGGTTTTTTGCACTAGGCTAAAAGTATATCAATAATATCGGTAGCTGATATTGCCTAGATGCCGATTTTTTGTTGTTTATTCATGAGGTGAATATGGCCAAGCGCCGTAACCCCAAAAAAGAAAAGGCGCTACGGAACCAGGCATATGCCAGAAAGTTTCGTAAACGGACTACGACAGGAAGAATGCAAAGAAGGTTCCAACAAAGACCTCCTAAGAGTGAAGAAGAGGAAGGATCAACAGCTGCTGCTGAGACTGATTAATTCGCCTAGTTACATAGCAGTCAGCATAGGCCTGAAGGCAGGCTACGCCAACAGCAATCAGCTTTGTCAAATTCTTGTTTGAGCAAAGATTCCAGAATTTAAGATTGTCCTAATTACCCTGGCAACTGCTATATCTGTACTCTTTGAATCTTTTAATCTTTAGGGTGTACAAACGTACACCCTAATTTTTATTAGTTGAATTTAATCCTGATTGCCAAGTTTAGATTTACAAATACTCAGTACTTACTTGGGTACGGGCAGTAATCAGCGCTTGTCTAACTTGGTTAAAGCCAGTACCACCGTAACTGTTGCGGGCAGAAACTACTTGACGCGGAGAAATTGCTTCATAAATATCAGCGGCAAATGCTGGATGTAGTTGTTGCCATTCTTCTAACTGCAAATCCTTGAGTAGTTTACCAGCAGCTATACTAGTTTTTACGACTTTGCCCACGAGATTATAAGCTTCTCGGAAAGGTACACCCCGTGCGGCTAAATAATCTGCTACATCAGTGGCATTAGAAAAGTCTTCTGTTACTGCTGCTGCCAAGCGCTGGGTCTGAAATTCTAAACCTTCTCGTAATAAAATAGTCATTGCTTCTAGACAGGCTTTAACGGTGTTAACGCTGTCAAAAATCCCTTCTTTGTCTTCTTGCAAGTCTTTGTTGTAGGCCAGTGGTAGTCCCTTCATAATCACCAACATTGCCTGAAGATGTCCAAAGACACGCCCTGTTTTACCGCGCACTAATTCTGGTACGTCAGGGTTTTTCTTTTGGGGCATAATACTGGAACCAGTGGCACAGCTATCTTTGAGAGTGACAAAGCGAAATTCTTCTGATGACCACAGGATGACTTCTTCTGACAGTCGGCTGAGGTGAACCATGATCAAACTTGCTGCACAGAGAAACTCAATGGCAAAATCCCGATCGCTCACTCCATCTAAGCTGTTAGCATAAACTCTATCAAACTTTAATAGTTCCGCTGTGTAATGGCGGTCAATAGGGAAAGTAGTTCCCGCTAAAGCACCACACCCCAAAGGTGAGATATTCACTCGGCTATAAACATCTTCCAAGCGTTCCCAGTCTCGTTGCGCCATTTGAAAATATGCCAACAGATGGTGAGCTAAACTTAGCGGTTGGGCGCGTTGTAGGTGAGTATAACCAGGAATCAGGGTTTCAACGTGCTGTTCAGCTATGTCAAGTAAAACAGTTTGAAATTCCCGTAAATATTGGCGAATTTGTTGAATTTGGTCACGGAGGTAGAGTCTGGTATCAGTACCTACTTGGTCATTGCGAGAGCGGGCTGTATGTAGCTTTTTACCAACATCACCAACAATTTCTGTCAGTCGCTTTTCAACAGCAAAATGTACATCTTCGGCATCAATACCAGGTTGAAATTTGTCTTGGCGGTATTCTTGACGAATTTGTTCTAACCCTGTAACTAGTGCTTCTCCTTCTCCTGGGGAAATAATCCCCGTGTGAGCCAGCATTTTGGCATGAGCTTGGGAACCAGTGATGTCATATTCGATTAATTCGATATCAAAACTGATACTGGCATTAAAACGAGCGATTGCTGGATGCAGTGCGGATTCAAATCGCTGGCTCCAAGTTTGTTTTTCGGTCATAAATCTGAAGAAAGAGGAAAAAACAATTTTAGATTTCGGATTGATGATAAATCCAAAATCTAAAATCTAAAATCAATTTAACCGTAACTAGTCAAGCTTTTGAGCATATAGCCAATAATCAAACCAATCAATAAAGCCCAAATTTGTCCGCTTTGGACAAAGTGGCTCCAATTTCGTTGGATCTGACCCATAAGATCAGCATCACGAACTTGTTGAGCTAGGAAAGTGATATCTACAGGCAAATGCCAAATTAGCTGAGATATGGAATCACTCAAGTAGGTCATGTTTATTTTGGGCTGAGTTTTTCAGTTAAGAGTAGCAGATGACATCTAAAGTTTAAGCGATAATACTCATTTTTTACCCTGAATAGTTTAATGTCATAACCTTAAGATGTTTTTGATGCCAAGCGTAATTTCTCTGAAGTCCGCAAAATTTGTCCTGCTAAAACTGCCGCACCAAAGCCATTATCAATATTGACTACACCTATGCCAGCTGCACAAGAGTTGAGCATTGTTAATAGAGGTGCTAAACCAGAAAAACTCGCACCATAGCCAATGCTTGTGGGAACCCCAATCACGGGACAGTCTGCTAAACCTGCGACGACACTGGGTAAAGCGCCTTCCATTCCCGCTACAACTATTAATACTGATGCTGAATCAATTAGGTGGCGATTATTGAGTAAGCGGTGAATCCCGGCTACACCAACATCCCAAAGACGCTGGACAAGAAAACCAGAAAGTTCCGCTGTGACTGCGGCTTCTTCCGCTACTGGTAAATCAGCAGTACCAGCGGAGAGAATGGCAATTTTGCCAGGAAATCTAGGTTCAATTACTGAGGGATTTATGGCACAAATTCTCGCCAACTCAAAGTATTGCAGTTCCCGCACCTTTTTTTGTAGTGCGGCATAAACATCAGGAGAAATGCGGGTGGCCATGACTACAGAACCACGCTGACGCATAACTTCCATAATTTGAGCAATTTGATCAGGTGTTTTACCGGGACCCCAAATCACTTCTGGGAAACCAGTTCTTAACTGACGATGGTGATCGATTTTAGCAAAGTCACCTACAGATTCATAGGTTAGGTCTTTGAGAGAGTCTAATGCCATCTCTGGGGTTACTTTACCATTGGCAACGGCTTCTAAGAGCGATCGCAATGCTTCGGGTTGAGTCATTACAATTTTGGATTTTGGATTTTGGATTTTGGATTGATTTTTTGGTGATTGGTGATTGGTGATTGGTGATTGGTGATTGGTGATTGGTCATTACTCATTCCTCCCCTGCTCCCTGCTCCCTGCTTGCTCCCTGTCACCTGTCACCCTTCGGGTTCACCAGTCGCTAATGGGGGAAACCCCCAAGACCGCGCTGGTTCACCTGTCACCTATTTTGTAATTTTAATTTCATAAATATTCCAGAAAAGACCACCAAGGGCAGAAAATTTTATCCCTTCCAAGCGATTGCGTAGTGCTACCAACGAATAAGGGTTTACTAAATAAATTGTTGGCAAATATTCTTGGGTAATCTGCTGGGTTTTCGCATAAATCACCTTGCGTTTTTCTTCATCTAACTCTTTTGCACCTTGAATATACAGTTGACCAATTTCTGCTTCCCAAGGAGCAACTTCCCAACCTTGAATTGGCTTTTGTCCTGCTTGTGGTTTTTGATTAAATAAATGAGATCCACCATCTGGAGACCAAAGATTAGCACTATCATTAGGTTCTAACCCAGCACCAAATCCTATTAAACCAGCATCCCAGTCTAAGGTGTTGGAAATCTTATCTATGTATGTATTCCATGCCATTGGGGTGAAATCAACTTGAATGCCAATTTTGCTCAAGTCTTGTTTAATTTGTGATCCCATCGCTTCACGAATTTTGTTCCCAGCATTGGTAATTAAAGTAAAGCGAACAATATTACCTTGAGCATCTAAAACTTGACCTTGTTTATTATATTTAAATCCTCCTTTAATTAACATTTCCTTGGCTTTACTTAGATTAAAATCGTAAATTTTTAGCCCAGATTGAGGTGATAAATAATAGGGACTTTTTTCATAAATCGGTGAATTTTGTAATTTACCTAAGCCTCTAAAAGTATTATTAATCATTGTTTGCCTGTCAATTGCATAGGCTACAGCTTGCCGAAATTCTACTGTATTAAACCAACGTGACTTAACTGGATCAATTAGAGGTTTACCATTCCTTTTTCCTTTATTCAAATTAAAGAATAAAAATGTTGTACTGGAACTAGGTCCACCATTATATATTTTGAAATTCCCTTGTTTCTCTTGAACTTTTAGCAGAGAAAAGTAATCAGGAGACACACCCACAGCATCTAATCCACCAGAACGAAATTGCAGTAAGGAAGTATCTGTTGATTCGACAATTTGCCAAACTATCCTTTCAATATAAGGTTGGGGATTACCTTGAGCATCCTTGCGCCAGTAATAGGGGTTTCGGCGAAAAATTATACGTTGACTAGTATCATAGCGTTCTAGTTTATAAGCTCCATTAACAATTATTTGTTCTGGGGGAGTATCCACACCCCATTTTGTCAAAAATTTTGGTTTACCCTCGTTATCTTTTGTTTTGATTGATTCTTTCAGAGCATGGGCTGGTAAAATGCCATAAGCCGTAGCACTACGCAAAAATGGTGCAAATGGTTCTGGAACAGTAAACTCAACTCGTCGATTATCAACTTTTCTTACGGCAATCAACTTCCGATTTTCGCCAATCTTAAGTGTGTCTCTAATATCAGTAGGAATATCTTCATTGAGATAAATATCGTTATAAGTAAACACTACATCATCAACTGTTAGTGGTTTGCCATCAGACCATTTGAGATTCTCACGTAAAGTAAAAACAATTTTTAATTTGTCATCAGAAATTTGCCATGATTCAGCTAAAGCTGGCTCAATTTTACCAGTTTCATAGTTTTCTGTAGTTAATCCTTCATAAGTCCAACCAAAAATGTTGGGAGATTCCGAATTTAGCGCATAGTTAAATGTTTTTGGATCGCTGAGAATGCTAGTTACTATTTGAGGTATTTGAGCAGCATTTATTTTCAGTTTAGTTGGGTTGCAAGCCGTAATTGATATTGCTGTAAATGCAATGATAGTTATTAATAAAAAAATGCGTTTTGTGTGATGAAATATCTTTTTAGTAGATAACATAGTTTTAATAGTTAATTATTTAGTTTGATGAACGAGAATTGAACCAATTGAGAAAATCCTGCGTGGTTGTAAAATATTTAATTCCAGCATTGCTTAAAACTGCTTTAATTTCAGGTTTACCAAAGTCCTTACTATTATTACTAATAAATGCTTTATCTTCTTGAGTATGTAATTGGGCATGATCTAGGATACATTCTAGTATTAAATTATCCATGATATCATTTTTAATTAACCATGCTTCTGGTTGAAAAATAGTTGTTTCTGCAATATTCTGAATTAAATTTTTATTTAAATTTATTAATTCTGCATTATTCAGAAGCTGATCAATAGTAGTGAAAAGTCTATCTTGAATATCATTAATTAATAGTTCATTATTTATACGCGCTTCACCTAAATTACCCATAAATAATCTAGCATAATTAGATGTCTTATCACGGTTTAATTCCTTAATCTGTTTATCCATTTCTTCTTGAAACTCTAAGCGTTTTCTTTTATCTATTTTGTATGTAGTAAGAGATTCAATATAACAAACATCTGGTATAACTATGCGAATTGATGAAGAAATATCTCGCAATAAATCTTCTGCTTTTAAATCTTGTCCTTTAGCGACAGCCATCAAAAAATTAGTTTCAATGTAAAGTATAAGCACTTGAATTCACCTTGATCTAGCAAGTTATTTATATTAGTTATCAACTGTTTAAAAGCATCCCTTTACTAAGGGTTGTAGTATCTCCATCTTCTAAAAGCTTCAACAAACCAATTTCATCAATTTCTTTAAATTTCGGTGGTATTTCTGATTTCCAATGATAAGCTAAATCACGAATCCAACCTTCCGTAAGTCCTGTAAGATACAGACTAAATATCCTTTTATTACTGAAGCTTGAATCGTAATAATTAAAAATCTCATTTGTATTAAAATTGATAATTTCTGAAAATTCGTGACCATTCCATTTAAAGATGAGAATAGCTTCTAAATCAACAAACATAGCAAATTCAACTTTTTCTCTGACTGACGGTTGCCAGTTCTCAATCATGCGCCCAAGATCATTTCCTATATGGTTATGTGGGTACTTAAAAGGAAAACCTCTAATTTTACCAACGAGAATGCTGTTTCCATGTTTATCTAAAGCGATTAAATCGGGAATATCTACATCTCCTAAGTTTTGATTTAGCATAGGATGATTTTCTCCTCAATTAACTAAGTATATATGTATATATCTTTAGCATTCAAGCATTGATTTTAATGCAAATGATTAGTCAATGGTTTGGTTGGATAAATACTTAAAATTTAATCACCAGCCACCAACAAAACTACAGCATAAGCACAAATACCTTCTTCTCGCCCAGTTGGTCCCAATTTTTCATTCGTGGTAGCTTTCACACCAATTTGATTTGGTTCGACTTCTAAAACTGCTGCTAATTTATCCCGCATTTTAGTAATATGCGGTTTTAATTTGGGACGTTCAGCCACAATTACAGAATCAATATTGCCTATTTTCCAACCTTGATCACGAATTAGCTGATGTACTTGAGTTAATAATACTAAACTATCAGCCCCAGCCCATTGGGGATCAGTAGGGGGGAAATAATGACCAATGTCCCCTAAAGATAAAGCGCCTAGCATCGCGTCTATAATGGCATGAGTTAGCACATCAGCATCACTGTGTCCTAATAAACCCAATTCATGGGGAATGTGAATACCGCCTAAAATTAAATTGCGATCGCTCACCAAGCGGTGAATATCATAGCCATTACCAATTCTGATGTTGATAGTCATTAGTCATTTCTCCTCTGCACCCTGTTTTCCTCTCTGTCACCTGTTACCTCTTCCCTTTCTTCTTGCCATTTTGAGAGCAAATCGGGACGACGGGAAGCAGTACGTTGAATTTGTTGTTGGAAACGCCACTTAGCAATTTCTGCATGATTACCACTCAATAACACATCTGGAACTTTCCACCCACGAAAATCTGCTGGACGAGTATATTGGGGAAAATCCAATAACCCTTCTTCAAAACTTTCGGCTTTGAGAGATTCTACCTTCCCCACAGTTCCTGGTAGTAGACGGACTACCCCATTAATTAAAGCCATAGAAGGAATTTCTCCACCAGTGAGAATAAAATCGCCTAAAGACACCTCACGAGTAACTAAATTCAGTACTCTGTCATCAACCCCTTCATAATGTCCACAAATCACAATCAATTGGTCGTAATTGGTCACTAATTCGCGCAGCAAGGGCTGATCCATCGTTTGACCTTGGGGACTCATCAAAATCACTTCTCGACGGGGTAGAATCGGCAGCGACTCCACAGCAGCAAAAATCGGCTCAGGCTTCATTAGCATACCTACGCCACCGCCATAAGGTTCATCATCTACCTTCCGATGTTTATCAGTGGTAAAGTCCCTAGGGTTGACAAGATGTACTTGAGCAATCTGTTTAGCCAAAGCTTTGCTCAAAAGACCAGAACTCAGAACCGAGAGAAAACATTCAGGAAAAAGCGTAACTATATCAAAACGCACAGTAATTCGTATGCAAGGACAGTAATCTTAGATGGGAATATTTAACGTAAATTGCTAAATTATCCCAGTTCGGGCGGGGAACGAGTAATAACTGAGCAGTGATTAGTATAATTTTCACCGGTTCACAGATCCATATTCCCAGATCCCTTCAAGTCAGAAAGAGGTAAAACAGGAGTTAAACTTCATCAATAGTATCTAAAAGTACCAGAAGTATTGGTTTTTTGGTGGGATCAAAAGTTTTTCTAATTACTTAATTTATGTTTAAATATTGTCACAACTAAATTTAAATTAATAATCCCACCAAAGTTAACAACTTCCAGGATGCGTCGAGCCAGCCTCAGAATGAAGAGTGTCAAGACCTGCTTGCCCCAATCCAGAGGGGAAACCTAACCCCAAGCAATAAGAAAGCCAGTCTGAAGCAAGTGGATAGGTGAAAAACAAGGCGGTGGCGATGAGGAACAGCAACGGACATGATTCGGCTGAGGTATCGTGTGCGTCAAGCAGTGTCCTCTCGAAGAATCAAAAGGCGAAAATCAACAAGCTACTAAACCTTGTTAAATTCACACGCCATTCGCCAAAAGCCGGGAAACCCCTTTGGGTTCGGCAGTCCACTCGGCGGCAAAGCCCTTACGGGTTCAGCAGTCCCTCTACTTGGGGAAACCCCAAGATCGGGCTGCTTCACCGCACGTGTGGCTGCACTCACCGTCCAAGGCGATGGCTCCTGAAGTTGTTGACAGGAGAAACACAATGCAGCAATTAAAAGCTAAATCGCTGGAAATGAGGACACCCCAAGCAACAAAAACCGCCGTTCTGGTTATCGGAGGCGCAGAAGACAAAGTTCATGGACGCGATATCCTACGAACTTTTTTTGGTCGTGCTGGCGCTAACAAGGCGTATATTACAATTATTCCATCAGCCTCCCGCGAACCCGCTATCATCGGTGGTCGGTATATTCGCATTTTTGAAGAAATGGGTGCTGAAAAGGTGGAGATTTTAGACATTCGTGAACGGGAACAATGCGAAAATCCCCAGATTAAAGCAGCCCTCGAAGCCTGCACGGGAGTCTTTTTAACCGGAGGAGACCAATTGCGGCTCTGTGGAGTTCTGTCAGATACACCAGCAATGGAAATTATCCGACAACGGGTAAGGGCAGGACAACTAACCCTTGCAGGAACTAGTGCGGGGGCAGCTGTCATGGGACATCATATGATTGCAGGTGGTGGTAGTGGTGAAACACCAAATCGTTCTCTAGTCGATATGGCAACAGGTTTGGGATTTATTCCCGAAGTGATCGTAGATCAACACTTTCACAACCGTAATCGCATGGGAAGATTAGTAAGTGCGATCGCTGCTCATCCTGATCGTCTAGGCATTGGCATTGACGAAGATACCTGTGCTGTATTTGAGCGTGATGGTTGGCTACAAGTCGTGGGCAAAGGCAGTGTTACCATTGTTGACCCCACAGAACTCACCCATACCAACGAACCTCATGTCAGCGCCAATGAGCCTTTAACAGTACACAATTTACGTTTACATATCCTCAGTTACGGAGATCGATTCCATCTATATCAACGTACTGTATTACCTGCTGTGCATCGGATCTCCAGCTGACGGGATAGAGTATCTGAGGTTACACTGAGTTGACCGCACATTTATTTACTGCTGCAAAAAGAATTAAATGAGTACTATCTGAAAAGAAAAAACTGTTCATGACAAACAGTTTAGCGGTCAATTCCAGTAAGAAACTAGAATTTTGGTTCCGAATCTCCATCTACCTATTCCCATGAGAATCCTCAAGATCCAGACCTTACGCGGCCCAAACTACTGGAGCATTCGACGCCACAAGCTGATCGTCATGCGCCTCGATCTAGAAAACCTTGCCGAAACGCCCTCGAATGAAATACCTGGCTTTTATGAAGGATTAGTTGAGGCGCTGCCAAGTCTGGAAGGTCACTATTGTTCGCCTGGCTGTCGAGGTGGTTTTTTGATGCGGGTACGAGAAGGCACAATGATGGGCCATATCGTGGAACACGTAGCTCTAGAACTCCAAGAACTAGCTGGAATGCACGTAGGTTTTGGTCGCACGCGCGAAACTGCTACACCTGGAATTTTCCAGGTGGTAATTGAGTACCTGAATGAGGAAGCTGGACGCTATGCGGGACGTGCCGCAGTTCGGCTATGTCAAAGTATTGTTGATCGAGGTCGTTATCCCAAGGCAGAATTAGAACAAGATATCCAAGACCTGAAGGACTTTTTGCGTGATGCGTCTTTAGGTCCTTCTACAGAAGCAATTATCAAAGAGGCAGAAAAAAGAGGCATTCCTTGGATGCCCTTAGCTGCACGCTTTCTGATTCAGTTAGGCTACGGCGTTAACCAGAAGCGAATGCAGGCCACAATGAGCGATAACACAGGCATTCTGGCAGTAGAACTAGCTTGCGACAAAGAAGCCACTAAACGCATCCTGGCTGCTAATGGTGTGCCAGTACCTAGAGGTACAGTAATCAACTTCTTGGATGATTTAGAAGAATCCATTGAGCAAGTTGGCGGTTATCCCATCGTTATTAAACCCCTAGATGGTAATCATGGGCGCGGCATTACCATTGATATCAGAAGTTGGGATGAAGCGGAAGCGGCATACGAGATGGCCAGACAAGTTTCCCGCTCTATCATTGTGGAGCGCTATTATGTCGGGCGCGACCACAGGGTACTAGTCGTAGATGGCAAAGTAGTCGCAGTGGCTGAACGTGTACCAGCCCATGTTGTTGGCAATGGTAGATCCAGCATTGCCGAACTGATTGAAGAAATAAACCTTGATCCTAATCGTGGTGAAGGTCATGATAATGTCCTCACCAAAATTGAATTAGACCGCACCAGCTACCAGCTGCTAGAAAGACAAGGTTACAATCTCAACAGTGTGCCGCCCAAGGGAACCATTTGTTATCTACGGGCAACGGCCAATTTGAGTACAGGTGGTAGTGCCGTAGACCGCACCGACGAAATTCACCCTGAAAATCGCTGGTTGGCACAACGGGTAGTCAAAATTATCGGTTTAGATATTGCCGGACTTGATATTGTCACCTCTGATATTAGCCGTCCCCTCAGAGAATTGGATGGCGTAATTGTAGAAGTTAACGCCGCCCCTGGTTTCCGAATGCACGTTGCCCCTAGTCAAGGCATTCCCCGCAACGTCGCTGGTGCAGTGATGAATATGCTGTTCCCTAATGAACAATCTAGCCGTATTCCCATTCTCAGTATCACTGGCACTAATGGTAAAACTACTACTACTCGCCTGTTAGCACATATTTATAAGCAAACTGGTAAGGTGGTTGGTTATACGACTACAGATGGGACATATATCGGAGATTACTTAGTAGAGGCCGGAGACAATACAGGACCTCAAAGCGCCCACGTCATCCTCCAAGACCCAACTGTGGAGGTAGCTGTATTAGAATCAGCCCGTGGTGGTATTCTTCGCTGTGGATTAGGTTTTGAATCTGCTAATGTCGGTGTAGTGCTGAACGTAGCTGCTGATCATTTGGGGATTGGCGATATAGAAACCATTGATCAATTAGCCAATCTTAAAAGTGTAGTTGCCGAAGCTGTATTCCCTGATGGTTATGCGGTACTTAATGCTGATGATAACCGCGTGGCCGCCATGTCAGAAAAGACTAAGGCAAATATTGCTTACTTCACCATGAACCCCAGTTCGGAACTAGTGCGAAAGCATATAGAAAAGGGAGGAGTGGCAGCAGTTTATGAAAATGGTTATCTGTCAATTGTCAAAGGTGATTGGACACACCGCATAGAAAGAGCAGAAAATATCCCCTTGACAATGGGTGGAAAAGCGCCATTTATGATTGCTAATGCTTTAGCAGCAAGTTTGGCCGCATTCGTGCAGAATGTCACTATTGAGCAAATCCGTGCCGGCTTAAAGACTTTCCGCGCTTCAGTTAGTCAAACGCCTGGACGAATGAATCTGTTTAATCTGGGTAAATACCACGCTTTGGTAGATTATGCCCATAATCCTGCTAGTTATGAAGCCTTGGGATCATTTGTTCGCAACTGGACAACTGGTCAGAGAATTGGCGTAATTGGCGGTCCTGGCGATCGCCGTGATGAAGATTTTGTTACTCTGGGTAAATTAGCAGCAGATATCTTTGACTACATCATTATTAAAGAGGATGATGACACTAGAGGTCGTCTACGTGGTTCAGCGTCTGATTTGATTACTCAAGGTATTACTCAAGCCAAGCCTAATTGTCGTTTTGAATCAATCCTTGATGAAACCGAAGCAATTAATAAAGCCTTAGATATGGCTCCTGATGGTAGTCTGGTGGTAATTTTGCCAGAAAGCGTTAACCGGGCAATTAAGTTAATTAAATTGCGCGGTGTACAGGAAGAAATCCAGCCACAAAGTGCAACTACTAATATCAATGATTCCCAAAATGGGGTAGCACCTTCTTCCGTGGTTAATACCCTACTCTAATTACTAGTAGAGACGCAAATCAACTCGTCTCTACTTGTGAATGTTTTTCTTCGTCTTCTCGTTTCGTCTCGTCATCGGAATTTTTTTATTCAATAAGATCATTTTGGTAGATATTGCTTCTACTAATTTGATTAAGTTTTCTGTTGTAGGGAGTTGTTCATAAAAATTCATATTATTTACGTTACAGATTTCCACACAGATGGATCTTTTACCAACTGAGAAATATGTTTCCCTAGTCTTATAAAATGTTTAGAGTTGAATGTCAATAAAATATCTACATTTGCTTTTATGGCTGTTTGAGCAATAATTGCATCATAAATTCCACCTCCTGTAATATTGAGATGCGTAACATTTTTTAAAACTTGCAAATAGTCAGCACTTTCTAAATCAACAGTATGAAACGACGCAATATTATTAATTATAATGTCATGAACTTGTTGAGTGCTGAGAGGTTTGGGTAAAGGCAATCGTGTGATGACTGCATATAGTTCTGCTATAGAATGAGTTGAAATGTAACCTGAAATGCTTTTGTTTCTGACTTTTTGTATCCAAGGAAGACTGATAGAGTGATTAGGATGTGCTTCAATCATAGCTGAAACTAGAATATTGGTGTCGAATAGTGCTTTCATTGTGATGTGAGGTCGTTGATTCTTTCTTCACGGACAAATGAAACCCAATCAATATCCGGTAAAGAACCTTGTGCTTTAATGACCATGAAACCGTCAATGCAATTTAAAAGGTTTTCATCTGTTTCAGTGATTGAGGAAGATAATTGTGGTTGAAGTTGGAGAAGATGTAAAAAATTGAGTAGTTGAGAAACTACATTTTCTGGCGCTTGCTCAATTTCATGAATCAATTGCTCTTTTATAGTCATATACTTTCCTCCTGTTATTTTCAGATTAACACTTTTTGTAAAGAAAGATAATTTATGTATTGCCATCAGATGCTTCTGTTTACTGTTGCAAAAACTCTCGAATAGATGACAATAGCTGAGGATTGCTTTCTATCATTTCTAGCAAGGTTAACGCTGTTTCATTATTAAGTGCGGGAAGATTTGCTTGTTGTACAAGTGCTTTGAGAATATCAATCAATGTTTCCTTATTGCAACCCAAAAGTCTCATTACATATAGCAACTTTACTGTAACTGCTGCGTTTTGCGTATTAGGGTGTTCATTGCCTAATCTTGTTTTATATATTACCAATGCTTGTTGAGCTAAATCTTCAGCTTCTGAGTATTTACCTTGCGCTTCATACAACAATGCCAAATTATTGAGACTGGTAGCAACAGAGGGATGGTCAGCACCTAATAGGCGTTTCCAGATTTCTAAAGATTGCAAATAAAGAGGTTCAGCTTCGTTGTAACGTCCTTGATTTCTATACAATTCTGCCAAATTATTGAAACTTTGTGCGACATAAGGATGGTCAGCACCTAATTGGCGTTTCCAAATTTCTAAAGATTGTAACCAAAGAGGTTCAGCTTCGTTGTAACGTCCTTGATTTCTATACAATTCTGCTAAATTATTGAGACTGGTAGCTACAGAGGGATGGTCAGCACCTAGTTGGCGTTTTTTGATTTCTAAAGATTCTAAATAAAGAGGTTCAGCTTCGTTGTAACGTCCTTGTAAATAATAAAGTAATGCCAAATTATTGAGACTGGTAGCTACAGAGGGATGCTCAGTACCTAGTTGGCGTTTTTTGATTTCTAAAGATTGCAAAAAAAGAGTTTCAGCTTCGTTGTAACGTCCTTGTAACCTGTACAATTCTGCCAAATTATTGAGACTGTCAGCAACATCAGGATGGTCAGGACTTAATTGGCGTTTTCTGATATCTAAAGATTGCAAAAAAAGAGTTTCAGCTTCGTTGTAACGTCCTTCCGTTTCATATAACACTGCTAAATTATTGAGACTGGTAGCAACATCGGGATGGTCAGCACCTAATTGGCATTTCCAGATTTCTAAAGATTGCAAAAAAAGAGGTTCAGCTTCGTTGTAACGTCCTTGTGATTCATATAGTAGTGCCAAATTATTGAGACTTTGTGCAACATCGGGATGGTCAGGACTTAATTGGTGTTTTCTGATTTCTGAAGATTGCAAATAAAGAGGTTCAGCTTCGTTATACCGTCCTTGTAACCTGTACAGTTCTGCTAAATTATTGAGACCGGTAGCAACATTGGGATGGTCAGCACCTAATTGGCGTTTACAGATTTCTAAAGATTGTAAATACAGAGGTTCAGCTTCGTTGTAATTTCCTTGTAAAGTGTAGAGTTCTGCTAAATTATTGAGACTTTGTGCAACATCAGAATGATCAGCAACTAATTGGCGTTTTCTGATTTCTAAAGATTGTAAATACAGAGGTTCAGCATCGTTGTAATTTCCTTGTAATTTATATAGTAATGCCAAATTATTGAGACTGGTAGCAATATCGGGATGGTTAGCATCTAATTGAAGTTTTCTGATTTTTAAAGATTGCAAATAAAGAAGTTCAGCATCATTATACCGTCCTTGTGATTCATATATTCCTGCTAAATTGTTGAGACTGGAAGCGACAAGGGGATGGTCAGCACCTCGTTGGCATTTGCTGATTTTTAAAGATTGTAAATAAAGAAGTTCAGCATCGTTGTACCGCCCTTGTGATTCATACAGTAGTGCTAATTGATTTAAACTGTAAGCAAGTTGAGTATTTTCATTGCCTTGACACCAAGTAATCATCTTTTTGAGATGTGTTTCAATTAAATTGAATGTTTCTAAATTGCTTGATTGATCAACATTACCAGCAACGTCAATAAACACATCACAATATATTTGTTTGATTTGGTCATAGTCAGAATGCTGTTTGAGGTGTTCACTAAAATAGTCGTGAATAAGTAAATGTAAATTGTAAATATTTTCTCCAACAGTTATCACCAGATGCAGCTTACGGAGTGATTTTAACCAACGGTCTTTTAAATTATCCTCATTAAATGATTCACCTTGCAAAAGTTGATAAATACCTGTGACAAAACCCCAATAAACGGGGGAAGCTGCAAATGCTCCCAAAACACAAGCGAGATGTTTAGCTTCTGGTTTCAATTCATCCCAACTTAAATCAAATGCTGCTTGCAAACCTCTTTGTGCTTGCATTCCTCCCGGTACTTCTTCTGGTGACAATGAAGGGTGTTTAATTTTTTCTTGTAACTTACCACGCATTTTTTCTAGCGTTAGTTCCTGATAGTCTTCATCATCTAAATAATATGCCACCAGTTCTAAAGCTAAAGGCAAATACCCTAATTCATAACAAAGCAGTTTGGCTTGTTCTAGTTCTGCATCTATTCGTGATTGTCCAATAATTGAACCTAAAAAAATTCTTGCGGCATCTTCTGATAATACTTTTAGTTCTAATTTTTCTATAATATCTGTTTCAGGATTTTCCCGTGAAGTCATCAATAACCGCAGGGAAACTAAATCTTTTGGTGGTAAATAGGTTTTGATATTATCAGCTAAACCAGATACATCATCAAAAATCAATAATACATTTTCTGTTTGATATTTCCATTGTTGCCAACAAGCCTTAACCATTTGTGGAGTAGATAAATTTGCTGGTAACTCGGCTTTAAATCTCCATTTAGTCAAAGCGATAATTTCCGTAGCCATGTTTTGTCTATCTCTGGCATCAATATAATAAACTCCACCAGTAAAGAATGATGTACATTCTGTTAAATTGGCATATTCTCGCACCAGTCCAGTTTTACCAACTCCACCCATACCAGAAACAACACAAACGTTTTTACCACTTTGCAATAATTGATGGAGTTGGGTTAATTCTTCTTCACGTCCAAACAATCCACCCTCACGGGGTTGTGGTGGTGTGAAGGGGTTTCCTTTTAGTTGTGTGGGAATCTGAGGAAAGTATTGTTGCTGGAAAATTTCTAAAACAGCTTGTAAAGTTTCTTTATCAACATGAAAATTATCACCAATATAGGCTGTACCACCTGTAACAAATGTCTGAAAGCCTTTAGCATTACCATAATTGCTTTGACGAAAACTTGCTGCTAATTCTGAATCGCTTTTTAAGGCTTGCTGCAAGTCTTTTGCTAACTGTTCAGGACTAGCTTGAGGATGACTCTGAATTAACTCAACAGCCATCTGACATAATTGTTCTATCGCTTCTTTCATGTCAAATTATTCCTGCTAGGAGTCTTTTTTCTCGTTGATATGAATTTCCCCAATGTAAGCTGTGCCTCCTTCTACTTTAGTTTGCCAGCCTCTAGCATTGTCAGAATTATTTTGTGTCATGCTACTGTTATCCTGAATTTTACCGATATTGATTTGATGTGCGATATTTTTGATCTGTTCGGCAAAATCGCTGTCTTCTTCCATGACGACATCTAGATATTTAGTGATAGTTGGTAAAGCTGTGCTATCTCCTTTTTCGGCTTTAGTCAGTGCTTCATCAACCTTGAGAGACTTACCCCGCAGCTTATTTAAAATAGTTTTCCGCAGTTCGTTCATTTTTGCGATCGCATCTGTGGTAAATTTCTTGGCAAGTTCCCCAGATCCTGATTTAATAAATTCTTGGAAGGCTAGATTTGCGATCGCACTGGCTGTTATAGCTGTAATTGGATCTGTCATATTTATTTCCCCATGAGTTGGGTTAGGGTAGCATTTAAAGGATGTTTCAATAGTATTTTCCTATATTTCGGAAAAATATATAAGACTAATAACGAGTAATTAATAAAATCTGCATCATCCTGTAAATCCTGAAATCCTGTAAATTCTGATATGGCTACGCCACGCTTCGCTATCAGACAATTAAAAAATAGATGAGGTTGATTTAAAAAAAATTCTCATCCTGTAAATCCTTAAATCCTGGACATCCTGATTCAGATAATTATGATTGTTCTGAATTATCATCTTCATCAGGCTTTTTCATTCCCTCTTGGAAACTCCTCAAACTCTTTCCCAAAACTCTCCCAAACTCAGGAATTTTCTTCGCTCCAAAAATTAAAATAGCAACTACAGCAATAATCACTACTTCTGGCCATCCTAATCCAAACATATAACTTTCCTCTTTAGGTACTGTAATTAACTATAGAATTTATTCCGTCCTGATTGGCATATCTAACCATTCACTTAATTCATGTGCAAGCCAATCAAGTTCTGGTTCAGATATCAAGTCATTGTCATTGCCAATTGTAAATTTTTTCCTTTTTCCAGCCCAAATTATAATTTGAGCTTGAATTTGTAATGCAGTTAACCCAGAATTTCTATGAGCATATTTTCTGATTCTTTGCAGTAGACAAATATCTTCTTTCAGGGCTGGTTTAGAAAATTTTATTTTTGTTCCCCATAGTTCATGAATTAAGGAAATTTGATGTTGATTAATTTGCAATTTCATCCTGCCAAATAAGATAAATAGCAGTTTATACAACAATGATAATATTAATATAAAAAATATTATTTCTATCATTTTAAAAAATGGAGAAACTACTATTAATTCTTGGAGAACTAGTACTATACTTTGACTTATAGAAACTAAAAATACAGTACTGAAAAGTGCATTAAATGAAGGCATTCTCAAGCCAATGGGCGGAATAATAATTTCTATTAATTCCTTATTTTTAGTTAGTTTAATTTTACTATCAGTTGGTTTTTTGAAAGTTAAAGCAGCATTTTTTAACAACTGGGGTTGATCTAAGGCTGTGATTGCTTCATTTACAGAACGCAACCGATTTCCTAAACTAGGTTCAGTCATTAACTTTAACCAGTTACTAAAATTCTCACTCAAATTAGCAACTTCCTCAAATTGAATCCGAAAATCCTTTTCTGGTAAATCAGCAGGATGAGAACCAGTCACTAAATAAATTAATGTTGCCCCTAAACTATAAAGATCAGAAGCGGGAACAGTTCTACCTCCAAATTGTTCCTGTGGCATATAACCATAAGTTCCTACAATAGTTCTTGTTCCTATCTTTTCTGTTGCTAAAACTGTTTGTACTGAGCCAAAATCTATCAGATAAACTTCACCTACATTATTACCTGTTCTGTCTCTTAATAAAATATTACTAGGCTTAATATCGCGGTGAATTACTGGGGGATTCAGTCCATGTAAATAAACGAGAATTTTGAGGATAGATTTACCAATTTGTTTAACTTCTAATTCTGTAAATTTTCTACCACTTTGTAAATATTGCTCTAAGGTTTTGGCAGGAATATAAGCTTGGATGAGAGCAAAACCTTTAAATGTAGATGAATTGATTTCAAAATAGTCTAAATAACGAGGTATACAAGGATGGGATAAAGATTTTAAAGTTTCGGCTTTTCGCTCAAATAACTTGAGATCATCCCATTGAAAATCACTACCAAAAGAAAGTAACTTCACAATTACCAATTCTTCAGTTTTTAAGTCTTTTGCTAACAGCGTGCGTCTGCCGGCTTTTTTGCCTAACTGCTTCTGAATTATATACCGATTAGCTAAAATATTTTCCATGATTTTATAAATTCATGCCCTGGTTTTTGTGCTAAATTGATTTAAGATTTAAACATTTTCTAATTCTAAAATCTCTAATCTTCTGAATTTTTGACATCTAACTGGTGATTTCTATATTTAACCAATCACTTAATTCTTTAGCTAACCATTCTAGTTCAGCTTCAGATTTTAAATTATTCCCATTAATACTCAGTTCAAACTTTTCTATTCCAGCCAAAATATCTAATTGTGCGGGTACTTGAGTTTTATCCCCATCAGCATCTTTAGTAAAATATTTGGGTGTATAAACAAGTTTGTAAATACTTTCTCTAGGGGCATAACGACGACGGGGTATTTTCCAGCCCCACAACTGATGATTAAGAGAAATTTGTTGGTAGTCTATACTAATTTTTAAACTACCAAATAAACCATACAATATACCGTAGATCATTGAAAAACCTACACCCCAAAAAGGTAAGGAGAACAAAGCAAAGGGAATATTGCCAGGAAAAGGTGCAGAAAGAGCGCCTATAGTCCAAATTAAAATAAACGAATTCCAAGCAGTAGCAAATAAACCTAAAAACATCATTGATGGCTGCAAACCAACAGGTGGAATAATAATTTCTAAACAGTCTTCGTTTTTGGTGAGTTGAATTTTACTACCTGCGGGTTTCCCAATAGTTAAAGCTGTAAAATCAGTGTATTGTGGTTGTTCTAAAGCTGTAAGTGCTTCAGATGCAGAAGCAAACCGCTTTGCTAAATCTGGTTCTATCATCCGTTTGAACCATTTAGTTAAGCTGGGAGTAAGGTTTGCAAATTGCTCAAATTGAATGCGAAAATCTTTTTGAGGTAAATCCGCTGGTTGAGTACCCGTTACCAAATAAATCAGAGTTGCACCTAAACTATAAAGGTCAGAAGCAGGAACAGTACGCCCCCCAAACTGCTCTTGTGGCATATAGCCATAAGTCCCGACAACAGTTTTTGTACCTATTTCTGAGGACAGAACGGTTTGGACGGAACCAAAATCTATAAGATAAAGTTGACCTACATGATTACCTGAGCGTTCTCCCAATAAAATATTGCTAGGCTTAATATCACGGTGGATAACGGGTGGATGTAAATTATGGAGATAAAGGAGAATATCTAGAATTGCCTTAGCAATTTCTTTGACTTCAATTTCTGTAAATTTTCTACCAGCTTGTAAGTATTGATCTAAGGTTTTGGCTGGGATATAAGTTTGGATGAGAGCAAATCCTTGATCAGTCGCTGAATTTACCTCAAAATAGTCGAGATAGCGGGATATAGAGGGATGTGATAAAGATTTTAAGGTTTGGGCTTCACGTTCAAACAGTTTGAGAGTATCCCATTCAAAGTCGCTACTAAAAGCAAGTAACTTGACAATGACTAAGTCACCAGTTACCAAATCACGTGCTAATAAAGTTCTTCGTCCTGACTTTTTACCTAACTGCTGTTGAACTTCGTAGCGATTTGCCAATATTTCCCTATTCATCATAATTACTTATAGGGTTATGTTGCTGAACTTTCTCTAGTTTATGACTGAATTAACTAAGTTTAGTTAGTATCCTGATTCCAGAATACTACATCTAAATTGTAAACAGCCTGAACCAGGATGCTCCCCAAAACTAAGTTTTCCATTTTTAAGTTTTAAATTTTAATTTTTAATTGCTTATGCCTTCTCAACTTTGGCCTTACATTACTCCCGGTATTCCCGACGAATTATTTGAAAATTTACCAGGTATTCCCCTGAGTCCGAGAGAACTACGGTTGTTGTTAATTTCCCAACTGCGACTACAAGCAGATTCGGTGTTATGGGATATTGGTGCGGGTACAGGTACAATTCCTGTAGAAGTGGGGTTGCTTTGTCCACAGGGAAGGGTAGTTGCTGTAGAAAGAGATGAAGAAGTAGCTAACTTAATTAAACGTAACTGCGATCGCTTCGGGGTCAAAAATGTGGAAGTCATGGAAGGTAGCGCCCCAGAGTGTTTACACGATATTAAACTTCCCCCTCAACGCATCTGTATTGAAGGAGGACGCACTATCCAGGAAATTTTACAAGTGGCATGGCGTTATTTGCCTCCATCCGGAAGAGTTGTAGCTACAGCTGCTAATCTAGAAAGTCTGTATGCTATTTCCCAAAGCTTTTCTCAGTTAAGAGCCAGAAATATCGAAGTTGTGCAGTCTGCGGTTAACCGCTTAGAAACACGGGGCTTTTCGCAAACCTTTGTGGCTGCTGATCCCATTTTCATTCTCAGTGGTGAGAAGTTAGATTAAATCTGTTCGGTTTTCGGTTTTGGATTGAATCCAAAATCCAAAATCTAAAATCCAAAATCATATTATTATGCCTTGGTCTCGAATTATTAGTGGAATTATTGCGATCGCTATGGCGCTGTCATCAACTCTATTAGGGGGTTGGTACTTCACAGTGGCGATCGCTATTGTTGTCTTTTTAGGTCAACAGGAATATTTTAATTTGGTACGAGCCAGAGGCATAGCTCCTGCGGCAAAAACTACCATGTTCGTTAGTCAAATTTTACTAGCCATTTGCACTTTTGATAGTAGTTTAGCTGATGCAGTCATGCCCATAGCTGGTACGCTTATTTGTTTTTATCTGCTGTTTCAACCTCAGTTAGCAACGATTGCAGATATTTCTGCTTCAATTATGGGGCTATTTTATGTGGGTTACTTACCGAGTTACTGGGTACGATTGCGTGATATCGATAGTCTTAGCATCAGCAATATTCCTTTGGGTGGTTACTGGCCTAATAACTGGAACGATATTTTAACACAGGGAAATTTTGCCTCTTTACCACAAGGTTTAACGGCTACAGTCTTAACTTTCTTGTGTATTTGGGCAGCGGACATCGGCGCTTATGTCATTGGTAAGTTTTTCGGTAAAACCCCCTTGTCTGACATCAGTCCTAAAAAAACCGTAGAAGGAGCAGTTTTTGGGATCACAGCCAGTGTTACAGTGGGTATAGTCGGAGCTTATGTTCTGGATTTACCCCATTCCCTACTCACAGGTTCTGCGCTAGGTTTACTCATCGGTATTGCCAGCCTTTTGGGCGACTTAACTGAATCTTTACTCAAACGTGATGCCGGAGTCAAAGATTCAGGGCAATTGATACCTGGACATGGTGGTATTTTAGACCGTACCGATAGTTATATTTTTACAGCCCCTTTGGTTTACTATTTTGTCACACTTCTGTTGTTGTAAATCTGTGAACAGTAAAAAATGGTAACTTATAACTAAGACAGAAAAATTCAGGAGTCAGAAGCCAAAGCTACTTGACTTACTGCCAATCTGCTGTAAATTATTTATTTAGGTTTATTTAGGTTAGGGGTTAACGTTAATTCGTCCACGACATAGTAATTGGCTAGGAACCACAGTTACTTCTTGAATATCAACATCTGAACCAAGATCAAAATTATATCCAGAATTATTTTCTAAGAGTAATTCTTGATCCCGCGCGATTTTAATTTGTGTTAATTGTAGTTTTTGTCCGTTGATTAGCTCCAGACCCACACACATCTCCAACAAGGTGGGTTGAGTATCAGACGCTAAAAGACCAGTCAGTATCAAGCGCTGATTGTCAAGGGTAATTTCCTGCCAAGAAATCGGCTTGGATTTTTGGCACTGTTCTGGTAATAGTTGAACCAGTAGATCATTTAATGTTGTCGATAATAATTCAGATGAGAGAGAGTGATTAAGATCCCGTTCTTCTACAGTTAGTTCAGCTACTACTGGTACTATTTCTAATAGTCGCAACGGTTGTCCCTTAAGTACCGAACCAATGTTTATCTGTATATTCTCTGCCAAGAGTTGAACACGCGTAACATGAATACCTTGATAAATTGCATCACTAGCAAAAATAGAAACAGAAGGAATATTCCCAGAAAGAATCTGGCGATCACTGGCGCTAATTTCTACATCAAGCTGAGATACTTGACTTAATTGCGTTTTGAGCCATAGCTTAATCGCTTTTGTCAGAACTTGCGTGATAATTCTGATTTTCTTGCCATTTGTGATCCAGGTACTTGGATTTCTCATTTAACAATTCTATCGGCTATTTTCGTCCAAAAATTGAGAAAACTTAAACAAGTCTTAAATGTAACACTTATGGGCTATTAACTACAAAATGCAATTATTAAGGTTTCAGTATTAAAGGAAGAAGCAATCATCACATGGAGGCACGGGTACAAAAAATTATTGCTCAATGGGGCATTGCCTCACGTCGTGAAGCCGAGGAAATGATTAAGCAGTCACGAGTGCATATCAACGGGATATTGGCACATTTAGGTCAAAAAGTCGATCCTCAACGAGATACCATTTCCATTGATGGAAAATCAGTGTTCCAAAAGCAGCGCCCAGCTTTAATTTACTTGCTACTAAATAAACCAGCCGGAGTTGTTTCTACCTGCTATGATCCCCAGGGAAGACCTACAGTCTTGGATCTATTACCAAAAAAATTACAAGCAGGTTTGGGTATTCACCCTGTTGGCCGTTTGGATGCAGACTCCACAGGAGCATTAATACTCACCAATGATGGAGACTTGACATTTGGACTAACACATCCTAGCCATAGTATTTCTAAGACCTATCGTGTTTTAGTTAAAGGACATCCCCCAGAAGCAGTTTTGGAGAGGTGGAGACAAGGCATAATACTGGACGGAATAAAAACACGACCAGCCCAGGTAAGTTTGATTGAAAGTCTTCCGCAACAAAGCTATTTAGAAGTTATTTTGCAGGAGGGCAGAAACCGCCAGATTCGTCGCCTAGCTCAACAATTAGGATATCCAGTCATCCAACTACAACGCACTGCGATAGGCTCAATTCAATTACAAAGTTCAAAAGCACCATCTTTCGATGTAGGTAACTACCGTTATCTCACACCAAAAGAGATTATTTTTTTAAAACAGCAGTTAAATCACATACCTATTAAAGAGTCAGCAGAGTTAAGGAGTGTAGAAAAATCATGAAATGGCTAAGAAGGAAAGATGAACAGCTTATTGAACCTTCCATAAAAGAACAACAATCCGAAAAATTGCAACAATTAGGCCTTCAACTTGCCTCATTGCGTCAAGAACAGGGTTTATCTTTAGACGAATTAGTACTATTGACTAAAATTCCTCGCCGACTATTACAGGCCATTGAAACAGGTGATCTGAACGATTTACCAGAACCCATTTATGTTCAAGGTTTAATTAGGCAATTTGCTGATGCATTGGGTATGAAGGGAGCGGAATTTGCCAGTACTTTTCCGATTGGTTCCCAAGTAGTGAATTTACCAACGACTTGGAAACCTAAACCCATTGATCAATTGCGTCCTGTTCATCTTTACTTGCTCTACATTTTCCTGATTATCTGTTCAGTAAAGAGCTTGTCTCAGTTATTAAATAATCAAGCTCTCCAAGCCAGTAATAACCAACTACAGATCGAGTCCCAAACGCAATCTGGTTTAACACCAGAACAGATACAATCCCAGGAGTTACAGCAAATTCAACCTGTTAGCGATACTGTCAGCCCTAGTTCAGATATTCAAACAGTAGAAATTGGAGTCACTCTGAAATCTTCATCTTGGATTCGTGTCATTGCTGATGGTAAAACAGAATTTGAAGGAGTTTTACCGGAAGGATCTCACCGAAATTGGAAAGCTAGTCAGCAACTCACAGTTAAAACAGATAATGCTGGTGGTGTGCTAATGAGTGTCAATCAGCAAGAAGCGAAGGAAATGGGCAAACCAGGAAAAGCGGGAGAAGTCAGGATTGCAGCTAAAGTCAAATCTTGAGCCATGTAAACCAGAAAATCAAGCGGTAAAAGGGGTAAAAATCAATAAATTATCCAATTTCACAAAATCAAAATGACTTTTTCTCCCCCTACCCCTGACGATCAAAGCGATGAGATATTTTTTATTTGCAAGTCTCTTAATTACTCCTTCATCAGGACTGCTTGATCAGGAATTTCTGGGAGCGCGTCCGTAAAGTTTGGTAAGATTTTTCAAGCGATCGCACAATTCCCCACTTAAAACCCCACCTTGATAGCGCCAATCCCAATTACCCTCAGCCGTACTCGGATAATTCATTCGTGCTTGATTTCCCAATCCTAAAACATCCTGTAAAGGAATAATAGCTTGATTGGCAATGGAACTCAAAGCTAATCTAATCAAATCCCAGTGTATGCCGTCAGGGCTGATAGAACCCAAATAAAGCAACAAATTTTGCTTTTCGTAATCATTCGCACTATTAAACCAGCCTACAGTCGTGTCATTGTCGTGAGTGCCAGTATAAACTACAGCATTACGTGGATAATTAAAGGGTAAAAACGGATTACCAGGATCAGAACCAAAACCAAATTGCAACACCTTCATACCGGGAAATTCAAATTGATCCCGCAGGGCTTCCACTGGTGGCGTAATAATCCCCAAATCTTCCGCTAAAATTGGTAATTTACCCAACTTCTGTTTAATAACTTCAAAAAAAGCTACCCCAGGCGCTTCAATCCATTCACCATTAATAGCTGTTTCTTCCCCTTGAGGTACAGCCCAATAAGCCTCAAATCCCCGGAAGTGATCAATACGAATTATATCCACATAATCCAGCATTGCTTCAAAGCGTTGTACCCACCACTTAAAGTCTTGTTTTTGCAACTCCTCCCATTTATAGACCGGGTTGCCCCACAATTGACCAGTAGCGCTAAAGTAATCGGGTGGGACACCTGCCATTAAAGCTGCTTTGCCGGTTTCTTCATCTAGAGCAAAAATATCAGGATTAGCCCACACATCAGCGCTATCATGAGCCACATAAATGGGGATATCACCAATAATATCTATCCCATTTTGGTTAGCATAACTTTTGAGTTCTGACCACTGACGAAAAAACTCGTATTGGATAAACTTGTAATAAAAAATTTCCTGTTCTAGCTTTTGTGTAATTTGGGCTAATGCTGCGGATTCACGCTGCGCTAGTTCTGGTTCCCAAGTGTTCCAGCTTGCACCATTGTTGGCATCTTTGAGCGCCATAAACAAGGCGTAATTATCTAGCCAATAGGCTTTGGTGCGACAAAAATCAGTAAATGCTTTCTTTTGGAAATCAGTCGCGTGATTTTTAAACTTATCGCAAGCTTTGATGAGCAGATTTACCTTAATGGGTATAACTTGCTCAAAATTTACCTTATCTGCCGGAAAATTTGGTAAATTACCAAAATCATTTTCAACTAATAACCCTTCATCTACCAGCTTTTCTGGACTAATTAAAAAGTAATTTCCCGCCATTGCTGAGTAGCACATATAAGGAGAATTACCATACCCAGTCGGTCCCAAGGGTAAAACTTGCCAATATTGCTGGTAACTATTTTTGAGAAAATCAATAAACCGATAAGCTTCTAAACCTAAATCCCCAATACCAAAGCGACTGGGGAAAGAACTAGGATGCAGCAAAATACCGCTGGATCTGGGAAAAGGCATATTTAACCTAAAATATAACAGGATGCGATTCTATCTCTAGGAAACGCTACACGAACGAATTTATCACGGTATGTCGTAGGGAGATGGGGTTAAGTTACAGAATTGATACAAAATCTAAAATCTATCTAAAATCTATCTAAAATCTAAAATTCTATGACTTACAGAAATCCTGCACCAACTGTTGATATTATTATCGAATTAATTGATAGACCGCATCGACCGATTATATTAATTGAGCGCCATAATCAGCCTTTGGGTTGGGCGTTACCTGGTGGTTTCGTTGATTATGGTGAACCTGTGGAAGTGGCTGCACGACGGGAAGCACAAGAAGAAATAGGCTTACAGGTGGAGTTGGTGGAACAGTTGTTGGTATATTCTGACCCTAGTCGTGATCCCCGTCAGCATACAATTAGCATTGTGTTTTTGGCTACAGCAACGGGTGAGCCTTTAGCGGGTGATGATGCTAAGGGTGTGGGTATTTTTGAGCCTTGGTGTGTTCCTGGGAATTTGTGTTTTGATCATGACCGGATTTTGCGCGATTATTGGCAATATCGCCATTATGGGATTCGTCCGAGGTTGGGGTAAGAGAAATGAACCGCAAAGGCTCGTTCGCATACAGTCTTGAAGAGAACGTAGAAGGTAGAAGGGAAGAGGTTTAATACAATCTTTTGCGCTTATACTGGGTTCTTGGCAATATCGGCATTATGGGATTTGTCCGAGGTTGAGGTAAGAGAAATGAACCGCGAAGGCGCGAAGTGCGCGAAGGAAGAAAGAAGAAGGAAGAAGGAAGAAGGAAAGAGAGTTTATACAAACCTTTGCGTTTATACTTGGTTCAGGGTATTTAATGGTGCTTTATGGACGCTGAGGAACTTTTAGAGAAATACGCTGCTGGGGAACGCAAGTTTCATGCTGTAAATCTGAGAGGAGTTAATCTTACAGGTGCAAATTTGAGTGGAATAGATTTAAGAAGTTCAGATTTGACTGGAGCAGATTTAAATGATGCTAACTTGAGTAAAGCAAATCTTAACAACACAAATCTCACTAGGGCATCTTTAACAAGTGCTAACTTGAGTGAGTTGGTAAACAGTTCTAGTTTAAATTTAACTTGGGCAGACTTGAGTGGTGCTGACTTGAATAAGGCAAATATAAGTAGTACCAACTTTAGCAATGCTAACTTGGACAATGTGAACTTGAGTGGAGCGATTGTCAACAATGCTAACTTTAGTAACGCTAAGTTAGATAATGCCAATTTGAGCAAAGCAAACTTAGATGGTACTAATTTCAGTAATGCTAATTTGGATAATGCTAACTTGAGAGATGCGACTTTACAATCTACTAATTTCACTGAAGCTTCTTTGATAGATGCAAACTTGGCTAGAACTAACCTCACTTCTGCTAATTTGGATAATGCTAACTTGACAGATTGTGATTTGAGTCAGGCAATCCTCTCTAATGTGAAGCTCAAAAATACTAATTTCCAAGGATCTAAAATTCGGGGTGTTAATTTATCTCAGAAAGATTTATCAGGTATAAATTTTGCTGAAGCAGATTTGGGTGCAACAAACCTCAATGATGTAAACTTCCGAAAAGCCTGTCTGAAAGGTACAAATTTCGGTAAAGCTGAACTGCAAAGAGCAAATTTAATGAAAGCTGATCTCAATGGCGCAAATCTGAGAAAAGCAGATTTAACCGGCGCGAATATCTATGGTGCAACCTTTAAAAATGCAGACCTCACAGGTGCGATAATGCCAGATGGAGAAGTTTACCAAACATCTACTGATTTAGAATTCGGTAAACAAGAAGCACCATTAGAAAAAGTGATAACTATGACTCGTAAAGTAATCCGTACCGATAAAGCACCTGCACCAGTTGGACCATATAATCAAGCCATCGTCGCATCTGGACAAATGTTGTTTGTCGCTGGACAAATTGCCATTGATCCTCGACTAGGTGATGTTGTTTACACAGAAGATGTAGTTAAACAAACTGAACAGGTAATGGCTAATCTGGAAGCCATTCTGACAGCAGCTGGTGCTACTTTCCAAGATGTGGTTAAAACTGGTGTATTTTTAGCTGATATGAATGATTTCGCCGCAGTAAATGCGGTTTATGCAAAATATTTTTCCGAAGATACAGCCCCAGCGCGTGCTTGTGTTGAAGTCTCGCGTTTACCTAAAAATGTGCTGGTAGAAATTGACTGTATCGCGGTGATTAGTGGTTAATTAATTATCTGGTGGGCTATGCCCACCCTAGTTTAATTTTCAGGTTTTATACCTAATGTTCGTAATTGTGCTGCTAGTTTTTCAGCACGTTGTTTTTCTGCTTCTAATTCTTGTTGCTTTTGTTCTAATTCTTGTTGCTTTTGTTCTACTAATTCTGAACTCCACAATAACAAGTTTCCTTGTTCATCCCACCATCTCAACCATTTAGCAGTTATATTTTCCCTTGTACCTTCACATACTCCCAGGTAAAGATTCATTTCTCCTATCCAATAACGTTGGTTTTCATTAGGTGTCTGAATTTTATATTTTTCGCTGGTATTGTCTAAGCGATAGACTTCTAATTCACCACTGTCTGGTTCAAAGATAATGTAATTTGGAACTTTTAAAATACTTTCATAAAAAAACCATTTCCCAGGAGGATAAGTAGGTTTACTAGAATATTCTGTTCCATCTGGATCTGAAATAAATTCCATAACTATTACTGGAATGTCTCCCTGTAGTTGGGGGGTGTAACTACGGAAAACTTCTTGCCTATTCACATTGATTTGGGGAATGTAAGCCCAATCAGGTGCTTTAACCACAAATTTGCCATTTAATGTCGCGCAGATACCATAATTAGTTGGTGTAAGGCAATTGGTGGCCAGTTTACCGGATAGATCGAGGCTTTCGGTTAGGGATGCTGCTAGGGCTGGTTGGTAGATGTTATCCACTGGGTCATCTGGGAGAATGTAATCATCGGGTAGTTTTTCCCAAGTGACTTGAAATGCTTGGGTAGCGGTGATCATAGTTGGGTTTCCTCTGTGTTCTTTGCGCCTCTATGCTTCGTTACAAAAATTACAGCAGATTGATCTATACGCTAAACTCTAGCAAACCGAGGTACAGCTACATTTTCTGACTGTTCCTGAATCTCACTACCAAAATGCTTATCTATCAACGCCGGCACTTGTGGAGCTTGAATTTTACTATAGCGAGTTTTATCTGGCATTACTAAATTTGGCCCTGCTTTACAGTTTTTCATGCAACCAGTACCTTTAATAATTACATTATCTTCTAAACCATTATTTCTCAACTCAGATTCTAAAGCCTGACACAAAGCTTTACCACCGCGCTTCATACAATCTGACTTTTGACAAACTAAAATCGTTTGTGTCTTAGCTGGTTTTGGCTGGTTCTGATTCTGTAATGCCGGTTGTTTATTTTTATTAAGTCCGGCTAATTGTTTATCAAAAAAGACTCCCCGCGTCTCTGTTTCTCCGCGTCTCCGTGTCTGCCCTAATGATAAGTATTCAACTGGACACGATATTATCTCCTCACGCGCAGCCATGACACGTTCTGCTTTCAGTGTCAGCTTATCCTTTTTTGCGTCGTGCTGTTTTGTCCCCACAACTTGCAGCCAAGTTCCTTTAGGTAAACGCAAATCAAAAGCACTCCGTAAATGCTTGGCTAACTTTACATAACATTCACCTTCAGAAGTCCACAATAATAAGCCTTTAAGCTTATATCCGTCTTTGATCACAAAATCTAAAAACCGACCTTCTAGGCAAAATTCTGTTACTTGTATCTGAGTATATATATGCATTTTTTGACCTCCGGTGAATGAAGAAAAGTTATTAGCCAATTAAAACTGTTGGTGACGAATACGCCAGCAATGTTCAAGAGTGCAAATCAGTTCTTGACGAGAAGCCGTGAATTGTCGAATTACACTCCAAAGTTGAATAGCTGCCGTGGTACTGGCTATTTCTACTTGTAATGGCTGGTTAATTGCACAACCACAAGTAATATCCAACTCACGCAGACGTTGATATACTTGCCAACGATCTGCCCAATTCACCTCAACAACCTGCATTATTCCTGTTTCTGAGCTAAAAAATTTCAAGCGAATTGCCCTCAAAGTGCAACAAACTTGCAGTAAACACAACAAGCAAACTCCCTGTTCATAGGAGTTTGTGGGATTTGATTCTCTTCAAGTTATAACACACTAGTGAAAATTATTTGCATTAATTTTGCAAAAAAATATCACTTCTATAATGAAGAGATATTCCTCATGACATATGCATATTTAGCGGTATAAGTCAATAATGGTGTTGGATAGATACACCTAAATCAAATCGATTGTGAGCATCTGACAAGAAGAAAAATTGATACTCACAGCCTTAAAAATGCCAAAATCTGCAAGATTTAATAGGCTTGCCGACATTTTTTTAAGTGTTAATATATAAAGACTTAACAGTTGCAAAATATAACTGTTTAAAAGCGAGGAGAACAATGTCTGATACTCAAATTTTGTTACAATCTTTTGGTCAAGTATATGACAATCCTGTATTACTGGATCGGAGTGTTACAACTCCAGTAATTGAAGGATTCAATGTTGTATTAGCTAGTTTTCAAGCGCTCTACCTACAATATCAAAAACACCATTTTGTAGTTGAAGGTGCAGAATTTTACTCGCTGCATGAGTTTTTTAATACCAGCTATGAAGAAGTACAAGACCACATCCATGAAATTGGTGAAAGGTTAAATGGTTTAGGTGGTGTACCTGCTGCAAGTTTTAGCAAATTAGCTGAATTATGCTGCTTTGAGCCTGAAACTGATGGTGCATATGCAGCCCGGAAGATGCTAGAAAATGACCTAGTAGCAGAACAAGCAATCATTAGTGTAATTCGCCGTCAAGCTTCTCAGGCTGAGAGTTTAGGTGATCGTGGTACACGCTATCTTTACGAAAAAATTCTGTTAAAAACTGAAGAAAGAGCTTATCATTTGGCTCACTTTTTAGCTAAGGATAGTTTAACTTTAGGTTTTGTCCAACCTGCTCAAAACTAAAATTCGCATTATCTCGATGATTATCACCTAGAATGAAATCTAAATTAGCTTTTCAGACGTTTAGGTAATGATTAATAATGGCAGAGAGGGAAATATAAACCTTTCTGCTATTTTGATTGAATATCTGGATAAAAAATGAGATTATTTTGAGGTTAAGCTCTTTTTAAGATAAAGAAGTAATTAATAACGATTGTTATTAGCATTATCAATATTATTTTGTGGCTTTTGTGGCTACAAATGCACATAAATAACAGGAGTAAATTTATTCTGTAGTTATTGAAAATTTATCTTATTACTTATCTTCTTTCTTCTTCCTTTTTTGCTTTGTGTCCTTTCCTTCAAAACACTTCTCTACAAGAGGCTACGCCAATGCCAACGCGTTTTTGCGGTTCCTTCCCTTATCGATCAAAATTTATTTGACAGACTGATTAGTAGAAAGGGAAGTCAACCAACCATGAAAAATGCCTGAAAAGCCTGTGGAATATGCTTTTTTGATTTTTAATTGTTAATTGTTAATTTTTTTTAATTCTGCCCTGCGGTACTAGTCATGAGGTACTACATTACTTCTGGGACATAAAAACCTGGAAACCTTGATAATAAATAGCATGATCAGGGGTAAAGACCTTTAAAATAGTCAAGATTTCTATTCTTGTCATCTAAGGTAAAAACTATGCCCCGTCGTGAAGACCTCCGAAAAATTCTCCTGTTAGGTTCAGGACCAATTGTGATTGGTCAAGCCTGTGAATTTGATTATTCTGGAACTCAAGCCTGTAAAGCATTGCGAGAAGAAGGCTATGAAGTGGTGTTGGTTAATTCCAACCCTGCAACCATTATGACTGACCCAGAAACGGCAGACCGCACTTATATTGAACCGCTGACACCGGAAATAGTAGAAAAAGTTATCGCTAAAGAACGTCCAGATGCCCTGTTACCAACGATGGGAGGACAAACCGCCCTCAACCTGGCTGTAGCTTTGGCGAAAAATGGTGTTTTAGATAAATACAACGTTGAGTTAATTGGTGCGAAATTACCAGCGATTGAAAAAGCCGAAGACAGAAAGCTGTTTAACGAAGCAATGGCTAAGATTGGGGTAGCAGTCTGTCCCAGTGGTACAGCCTCGACTTTAGCAGAATCAAAAGCGATCGCACAGCGAATTGGTACATATCCCCTAATCATCCGTCCAGCCTTTACAATGGGTGGTACGGGTGGCGGTATCGCCTACAACAAAGAAGAATTTGAAGAAATGGCACAAGTGGGTATTGATGCCAGTCCCGTGTCGCAAATTCTCATTGACCAGTCTCTACTTGGCTGGAAAGAATATGAACTAGAAGTCATGCGTGACTTAGCAGATAACGTGGTGATTATCTGTTCCATCGAAAATATTGACCCTATGGGTATTCATACTGGGGATTCAATTACCGTCGCCCCTGCCCAAACCCTCACCGATAAAGAATATCAACGGTTGCGGGATATGGCGATTAAAATCATCCGCGAAATTGGTGTAGAAACCGGCGGTTCAAATATCCAGTTTGCTGTGAATCCTGAAAATGGGGATGTGGTGGTGATTGAAATGAACCCCCGTGTATCCCGCAGTTCGGCCTTATCTTCCAAAGCCACAGGTTTCCCCATTGCCAAAATAGCGGCTAAGTTAGCTGTGGGTTATACCTTGAATGAACTGCAAAACGATATTACCAAAAAAACCCCCGCTTCCTTTGAACCGACAATTGACTATGTTGTCACTAAAATTCCCCGGTTTGCGTTTGAAAAATTCCCCGGTTCTGAACCTGTGCTGACTACACAAATGAAGTCTGTCGGGGAAGCTATGGCTATTGGTAGAACATTTAACGAATCTTTCCAAAAAGCATTGCGTTCTCTAGAAACAGGACGGGCTGGTTGGGGTTGTGACAAAGCCGAAAAATTACCCAGCGGTGAACAAATTCGCGCCCAGCTGCGGACACCAAACCCGGAACGCATCTTTTCTGTGCGTCATGCTATGCAATTAGGAATGACTCATGAGGAAATCTATGAACTGACCGCGATTGACCCGTGGTTTTTAGATAAATTACAACAACTACTAGAAGTAGAGAAGTTCCTGAAACGCACGCCCTTAAAACAGTTGACAAAAGAGCAAATGTATGATGTAAAAAGGGATGGTTTTAGCGATCGCCAAATTGCCTACGCTACCAAAACTAATGAAGATGAGGTTCGGGCATATCGCAAGCAGTTAGGGGTGATTCCTGTTTACAAAACAGTTGATACCTGCGCGGCTGAATTTGAAGCACTAACTCCATATTACTATTCCACCTACGAAGAAGAAACGGAAGTTTTACCCACCGAAAAACCCAAGGTGATGATTTTGGGTGGTGGTCCAAACCGCATTGGTCAAGGCATTGAATTTGATTATTGTTGTTGCCATGCTGCTTATGCTTTACATGGTGCAGGATATGAAACAATCATGGTTAACTCTAACCCAGAGACAGTTTCTACAGATTACGATACCAGCGATCGCTTGTATTTTGAACCATTAACCAAAGAAGATGTTCTCAACATCATCGACACTGAAAATCCCGTCGGCGTCATAGTTCAGTTTGGTGGACAAACACCATTAAAATTAGCGGTTCCCTTGCAGGAGTATTTACAAAAGTTAGAAAATTCCCAGTCCCTAGTTACCAAAATTTGGGGTACTTCTCCTGATTCTATCGACATGGCAGAAAACCGCGAACGGTTTGAAAAGATTCTCCAAAAATTGAATATTGCCCAACCGCCTAATGGTATTGCTAGAAGTTACGAAGATGCGTTGATTGTTGCTAAACGAATTGGTTATCCTGTCGTTGTGCGTCCTAGCTATGTGTTGGGGGGAAGGGCGATGGAAATCGTCTATTCTGACGCTGATTTAGAACGTTACATGACTTTTGCGGTGTTGGTGGAACCAGAACACCCGATTTTGATTGATAAGTTCTTAGAAAATGCCATTGAAGTTGATGTAGATGCGATCGCCGACCATACTGGCAGAGTCGTGATTGGTGGCATCATGGAACACATCGAACAAGCGGGAATTCACTCAGGAGATTCGGCTTGTTCCTTACCTTCTATTTCTCTCTCCCCAGCCGTGCTAAATCAAATTCGCACTTGGACGGTGCAACTAGCACAGGAGTTATCTGTTGTTGGCTTGATGAATATTCAGTTTGCGGTAGTTGGTGCAAATGGTTATGCTCCCCAAGTTTACATTTTGGAAGCTAACCCCAGAGCATCCCGTACAGTTCCATTTGTTTCTAAAGCCACGGGTGTACAACTGGCAAAACTGGCATCCTTAATTATGTCAGGTAAAACCTTAGAGGAGTTGAACTTTACCAAAGAAGTTATTCCCTCTCATATTGCGGTCAAAGAAGCCGTATTGCCTTTTAATAAGTTCCCTGGTACAGATACCATTTTGGGACCAGAAATGCGCTCAACAGGTGAAGTGATGGGCATTGACAGCGACTTTGGTCGCGCCTTTGCTAAGGCAGAATTAGCTGCCGGTGAACGCTTACCTCTCAAAGGTACTGTATTTGTGTCCATGAGCGATCGTGATAAATCCGCTGCGGTAGATGTGGTCAGAGAGTTTATTGCTTTAGGCTTTACCGTTATGGCGACCCAAGGTACACGCCAAGTCTTACAAGAACAAGGGTTAGAGATTCAGTCAGTCCTCAAACTCCATGAAGGTCGTCCCCATGTTCTCGATGCTATCAAAAACCAAAAAATCCAACTGATCATCAATACACCTTCTGGGGAAGAAGCCCATACCGATGCGAGATTAATTCGCCGCACAGCCTTAGCTTACAAAATTCCGATCATTACCACAATCGCCGGAGCCAAAGCCACAGTCGCAGGTATCCGTTCCTTACAAAATACGACTTTGGATGTAAAAGTTATTCAGGAATATTGCCCAGTTATTCAATAGCTGGGGCGACATGGGGAGAAGGGGAGACGCGGGGACATGAAGACGCGGGGACGCGGAGAAAATGAAGAATAACTTAATTCCCAATCCCCAATCCCCAATCCCCAATCCCCAAAACCTTAAGCAATTATTATGGGAGAATCATTATAGTTATCATTGAGATATTTTAACAAATATGAGGAAGTTATTTCCTCAACTAAAAACCTGCTACCAGTGCCTTCAAATCTATGCTATTGGGTAAAATTACCGCAATCGACTACTGGAAAAAGCCACGAAATTACGGGTTTCTCGGTAGTCAAAGTCTTCTCATAAATGTTACAATTATTAATAATCTAAATAAAACCAAAAATGTTTTACTTCTTACCTTATATCTAACTCTAGGTACTTGTGATTACTAAGAAGTAACTGTAACGTCTAGCAGTTAATAGCCTTATTTGACTAAGTATGAGCAGCCGAGTTCATCGGGCGTTTAAGCCGCAAACCTAAGAATGGTTTCCCAGCTTGACTGGATAGCACCCTAAAAAGGCATTTATAAATCAATGACCCTACTAGCAAACCCGTCATCACTAAAGAGTAGCGCCATGAAGACCGCTCAGACAGCCACAGACCTTGTGCGGACTTATCTGCGTGAGATTGGCCGTGTGCCACTTCTCACCCACGAAGAAGAGATTTGTTTTGGTAAACAGGTACAACGGTCTACTAGCTTAAATGAAGTCAGAGACAACCTTGTTCTCCAGTTAGATCGTGAACCTACCATAGAAGAATGGGCAAAAGCGACAAAATTAGAACCAGCGGAATTAAACGAAGCGATCGCAGATGGTGAGATTGCTAAACGCAAAATGGTAGAAGCTAATTTGCGCCTAGTTGTCTCCGTTGCCAAAAAGTACATTAAGCGCAATGTCGATTTACTCGACTTGATTCAAGAAGGCAGCATTGGGATGCAACGTGGGGTAGAAAAATTTGACCCTACTAAAGGTTATAGATTTTCTACTTATGCCTATTGGTGGATACGTCAAGCCATCACTCGTGCGATCGCTGAAAAAGCCCGCACCATTCGCTTGCCTATTCATATTACCGAAAAATTAAATAAAATTAAAAAAGCACAACGCCAATTGTCACAAACATTGGGACGTGCGCCCACAGCTACAGAATTAGCTCAAGAATTGGAACTAACACCCAAACAGGTGCGAGAGTGTCTAGAAAAAGCTCGTTTGCCTTTATCCCTAGATTTACGTCTAGGAGATAATTACGACACCGAACTCGGAGAAATGTTAGAAGATACAGGCGCATCTCCAGAAGATTTTGTCATGCAATCTTCCTTATCTTATGACTTAGAGCGTTTAATGGCAGAACTTACCCCACAACAAAAGGAAGTGATTAAACTCCGCTTTGGGTTAATCGACGGACAAGCCTTGACTCTCGCCAAAATAGGTGAACTTCTAAATATCAGCCGGGAAAGAGTTCGGCAAATTGAGCGCGAAGCCTTAACAAAACTTCGCAAGTCTAAAACCAATATCAATGAATATCTTGCTAGTTAGAGGATTGGGAAGATGGGGAACACAAGAAAGAGTTTTCCCATCACCAATCATATCAAGTTCAGATGAACACTTGTAATTAAGACTGATGCAGAGGGGGAAGCAGAGAGTTACAAATTACAAGTAGTTAAACGAACTTGATACCATTGATCACTTATTCGCAAAATTACCACGCTTTTGGTACGGTTTAACCGACTCCCTGGACAAAAATAACCTGTTAAATTGGTTGACATGAATATATGATTGTCGGTTACATTCAATACAAGATAGGTTATTGATTATTCCAGTCACAAATACCGCCATTCATAGTGGTAGTAAAGGAGATAAAACGTGAATAACCAACCAAAAAGAGTCTCAGAATTTTTTGATAGTGAGTCCGAAACTAGTAATTTACTATGGCAGTATGTTAAATCATTAAGCCCAGAAACAGTTAATCAACTATCCAAACCAACTTCCTCAGAAGTTTTTCAGGTGATGGAACGAAATATTATGGGACTTTTGGGCAACTTACCTTCTGAACACTTTGGTGTCACCGTCACCACAAGTCGAGAAAACTTAGGACGGCTACTGGCCTCTGCTATGGTTAGCGGTTACTTTCTGCGTAACGCCGAGCAGCGAATGAGTTTTGATACAACCTTGCAAGGAACTGAAGTCAATCACAACGATGTCGTTGACTAAAGTAATTAATTAACACCAGTTCAATAAATTCTGTATCAAATTTGTGATCCCAATAACAGGACTTTATTAATTGGTGTTTTTTATTTAATAAATGTTAAAATTTCGTATTGCAAATTTACTAAAAGTGCAAGCTCGACATTAAGAAAGTGAATCTGTCGAGTTTTTTATTAGTTACTAACTATTGAATTCCATGAATGAAGTATCTACCCTGCCTCATAAAATTATTGGTGTTGCTGTTATTTGGAACAACCAAGAGCAAATTTTAATTGATCGTCGTCGTCTTGAAGGGACAATGGGCGGTTTATGGGAATTTCCTGGGGGAAAAATAGAACCTGGTGAAACCATCGAAGAGTGTATTCATAGGGAAATTTATGAAGAACTGGGTATAGAAATCTCAGTGGGAGAAAATCTCATCACAATTGATCATACTTACAAACATTTGCGAGTTACTTTAAATGTTCATCACTGTTACCATTTAAGCGGGGTTCCCCAAGCAATTGAATGTGACGAAATCCGTTGGGTAAAGTGGGATGAGCTAGATGAATTCACTTTTCCTGAAGCGAATTTAGAAATTATTGAGGCGCTGAGAAAATATAAACAGGGCAATATTTAAGCATTTTCGGCAAGTAAAGATGTATGAACCTCATGTAGTTGTTACCCACAATTTTCTACAATAATTGAAAAGGCTTTTATAAAAGGTGTAAGTAAAAAAATGTCTAAAACAGTTGCTGAAGTGATGACCAGTGATCCTATTGTCGTTCATCCTGAAACTCCTTTAAAAGAAGCTATCCAAATTTTGGCAGAAAACCGGATTAGCGGTTTACCTGTAATTGATGATGCAGGTAAATTGGCGGGAATCATATCAGAAACAGACCTAATGTGGCAAGAAACTGGTGTAACTCCTCCTGCATATATCATGATTTTGGATAGTGTGATTTATTTACAAAATCCTGGTACTTATGAACGAGATTTGCATAAAGCTTTAGGACAAACCGTAGGAGAAGTTATGAGTAAAAACTCTCTGACTATTACTCCTGATAAATCTCTTAAAGAAGCTGCAAAAATGATCCAAGATCACAAAGTTCACCGTTTACCTGTCCTTGACAATGCTGGTCAAGTTATTGGTATTCTTACTCGTGGGGACATTATTCGCACCATGGCCGCTGAGTAGGGAATGGGGAGGTTGATAACCCAATTACCAATTTGACAATTTAGGATAGATAATTAAAAATGAGTATTTCTGCCGAATCCGTAAAAGAATTACTTAGTTCTGAGAATTTAGGCGATCGCTTGCGTGCAGTCAATCAAATTCGGGAACTAGAACCGAAAGCCGCTTTGGAACTAATTAAAATTGGCGTAACTGATAGTAATTCTCGTGTCCGTTACTCGGCTGTAAGTCAAATGGATACGCTGGGAACCCAAGATTTAGATTTATCTTTGCAGATGTTGCGAGATTTACTCAGTGATCCAGAGGCTGATGTCCAAGCAGCAGCAGCAGATTGTTTAGGTGCGCTAAAACTACAAGCTGCTTTTGAGGATTTACAGCAGCTTTACCATACCACCCCGGAATGGCTTGTACAATTTAGTATCATTGCTACTTTAGGAGAGTTGGGTGATCCTCGTAGCTTTGAACTACTTAAAGAAGCACTTTCCTCAGATAATGGGTTAATTCAAACTGCTGCGATTAGTTCACTTGGTGAGTTGGGAGATATAGAAGCTGTTCCCCTCTTGGTTCCTTATGTGATTAATCCAGATTGGCAAGTACGTTACAGAGTTGTCCAAGCTTTAGCTAATTTGGGTGGTGCGGAAGCTAAATCTATTTTAGAAACTCTGGTGAATGATGAAGTAGAAGCAGTTGCAAAGGAAGCGAAAAGAGCTATTGCGTAGGTTGGTTTGACGCAAAACTGGATCTCTACAAACAAAAAAATGACCTGGTTGGTAAAATGTTGCACTCCAACCAGATCGAAAATTAAGGTTTTGATATTAGAAGTAGTCTTTCAAACTACGCTTTTACAAGTTTGCGACGACGAGCTACGGTCATTCCCGCAGCAACTAAACCTAAACCTAACATTGTGGTAGGTTCGGGAGTAGAAGTAGCGGTGAAGGCAGCACCAGAGAAGGTCATACCACTACCTGACGCAGTAGTTAATGTTCCACCACCGTTAAGAAGAGTATTTACATCGGTAACATTCGTATTATTTTTCTGGAAGGTTATGTTTCCTGCTCCCTTAGATATCTCTCCAGTAGCACTAGTAAAGAAACCCCAAAGTTCAACGTCTATACTAACGTTAGCACCGCTTTGTGACACCTTATAATCAGAAGATTCCAGAGTAAAGGTATTCAGGCTATCTGTTAAAGAAGCAGTACTCTCAGCTGGTAATATAATACCAGGTATAGTAAGGTTACCGAGGTCTAAAAATGGGTTATCAGCAGTATCTCCACTGAAGGAGATAATATTACCTATGTTAGCTGAATTGAAACTCGAAAAGTCGCCGCTCTGAGAGGCAATAGCAACTGGGGTAATTGGCTGAGGCTCAAAGTATAGAGCATCTTTTGTCAACTTAACTGTACTGCTCGCAAATGGATTAACTGTTGTACCACCATTGAAGCTAAAATCACCTATGAGTGCAGCAGCTTCAGCAGAACCAGCAGAACCTAAGAAACCAGCAGCAACTATAGGTAGTACAGCAGCAGCGCCTAAAAGTTGAGATTTGAAGTTAAACATTGTAATTTCAGGCTCCTATCAAAAATTTATTTACAGAAACGAACAGATTTTTTACCCCACAGCAATCCTGAAATTATTTAGAAGTTCAGGAAATACCCTTAAGCCCTAAGTGGGAATCATCTTTAATGTAGAAAGTAGAGTAGGATTGCTGTGTTGGATGACACATTAAGTAGTGTTACCGCTTTTTTGTTCATCTTGCATTCCCTACACTGTAATAATTACATAATTACTTAGAGTATGCAAGATATACTGAACCATCTTGATATAATCTTCATTTTCAGTCTAGTTATTATTGTTTACTGAGCCTAAGTCGTCATGATGTAGTTTTATGGCAATATCCTTAGATTATGGGAGTTTTAGGTCAGTAGACTGGTCGTATCAATGATAGAAATGTTTTTGCCTACTACATACTTTTGCTGCCAATATTCGCTATCACAGACTGCCAGACAAGCAATAAAAAAGATAGAAGGCTTATGTTATCGGCTTTCTATCTTCTGATGAAGTTGTAGTTATTGCTGCCGTACTGTACAAGTCAGCCTGTTTTACAAACCTATGACTTTTTTATGAACTTATGATGAAGATGTATTCCTAAGCAATACGAGTAAGTAACTAAATTTTACCCACCGTATACTTGAGGCCATGTTGTCCATAGAAAAACTATCACCGCACCAACCGCAAGAATGCCCTGAATGAAATTCCCTACCAAGGTTCCTACTGTGATTCCTATCCCAGCTTTGACTGCAAGTCCTAAATCACGACAGTAAATGTACTCACCAATAATTGCACCTAATAGCGGACCAAGTAGAATTCCTAATAATGGACTGCCAAAGGGTAATGTGGGTAATAATCCGAAAAATCCTAGTAACAATCCTACCAAAGCGCCAATTTGCCCCCATTTACTAGCACCTGCTTGTTTTGCTCCTAAGTAGCCAGCCAAAAAATCTACTGCCATACTCAGAAGTAGAACAATAATTGTCACTATGAGGGGAATTTTAATCGCTGCAAAGGAACTACTGACAACTCCCCAAATAATAATGGCAATTAAAATTAAGCTGCTTCCAGGTATAGCCGGCACTACAGAACCAATTACACCCACAATCATGAGCGTTATTAATAACCAGTAAATTATTTGCATAATTCTTAATTAAGCGTAGTCAGGACTTTACTCCTTATTTTCTCAGCACTAAAGTGCTGACTACAAAACCTTAAAACTAACTACTCCCGAAGTGTAACAGCTAATTTATCGGCAATTCCTGCAATCCAGTTCTCATCTTGTTTAGTATAGCTACGGGGAGTATTTGCCCCTAAAATTAATACACCTTCTTTACCAATGGGTTGACAAATTACACCTTGTGTGTTTTCTGGTAAATAATCAAATTCTATTTTGCCTGGATACACATACAAAGCAACTAAATAAATTGGCTTTTGTGTTTCCAGGACTCTTTTTAAGATAGTTCCTGGTATAACTTCAGATTTAGGAGCCAGAATACCGCGGCGTAACAAAACCTTACCTTGATAGTAAACGATAAGCGATCGCGTCACTGTATTAGTTAATAATAAATGCGATGCCCAGGCTAGTTCTGTTTTCAAGGCTTCTGGTAAATCTGCCGCTAAGAAAAAACCTTCTTCCCCAATCAGTTTTACTGTCTCAGGTGTGCGAGGTTGTACCTGTTGCCAAATTAAACCCGTTAAAATTAACACCGCACTCAAAATAACTCCCAGCACATCACCACGCGCTTGGGAATTAGTAAGTTCTGGTGTCAAAAACCGATTAATCAACAAAAGTACAGCACCTAAACCCCCAACGACTAGGGGTAAACGCCGCAAAACTCGATTGGGATCAGATTTAGTCATTGGTAATTGGTAATTGGTGATTGGTAATTGGTAATTGGGAAAGAATATTTATCTTTCCACCTGCTCCCTCCTCCCTGCTCCCCCTGCTTTTTCTCTGTCACCTGTCACCTGTCACCTGTCACCTTCTTCACTCCTCTCCTGGTTCCAGTATTCGTTGAAAAAGATAACCAGTTCCTCTAGCAGTAAGTATTAGTTCTGGGTTACTGGGATCATCTTCCAATTTGGCCCGTAAACGGGAGATATGTACATCCACCACGCGAGTATCTACATGACGTTCGGGTGTGTATCCCCAAACTTCTTGCAAGATTTCCGAACGGGAAAAGGCTTCTCCAGAGCGACTTACTAACAACTCTAGTAAGCTGAATTCCATACCTGTCAAGCGAATACGCTCGTCACCTTTGTAAACTTGGCGTTTATTGGTATCGATTCTGATATTCCCGACATGAATTACCCCAGAACTGGGAATACCCGTCGCCCCGGTTTTGTCCACCCGTCGCAACACTGAACGAATTCGCGCTTCTAGCTCTTTAGGGGAGAATGGTTTAACTACATAGTCATCAGCACCTAATTCCAATCCCGTGATGCGATCAGCTACATCCCCCAAAGCTGTTAGCATGATGATGGGGACATCTGATTCCTTACGTAATTCTTGACAAACACCATAGCCATCTAGCTTTGGCATCATCACATCCAACACTACTAAGTCTGGTTCAGTTTTGCGAAAGGTTTCTAAAGCTTCTTCACCGTCGCCAGCAGTTACTACATCGTAGCCAATCATGGAAAGGCGCGTTTCCAAAATCCGGCGAATGCTGGCTTCGTCGTCTACTACCAGGATTTTTTCTTTATGACTTTCCAAGTTTCCCTAGGCTCCCTAACTAAAATCTTACATGATGAATTTTTAATACCATAATATTAAGATATCATTCCATCAACTGATTAGAAAAAAGCTGTAACTCCTACTATTATTGAACTTCTGTTTTTTATAAAACTTAAGGAACAATTAAGATTTTTTAATAAAAATTAAGCATGGCAAAGCCAAAAACCATTTTCATTTGCAGTAATTGTGCATCAGAGTTCTCCCAATGGTTTGGAAAGTGTTCTAATTGTGACACTTATGATTCTTTGATAGAACAAAATGCCAGTCCTTTTGGGGTAGATGTACCTAATCGGGGGGGAGTAGGTAATTGGCACGCTGCTCAAACTAATGCTAAATCTGCTAACAAATCAGCTAAACCCGCTAAAGCAAGAGCTTCTCTTACTTTTGATCAAATTAGCGATCGCCAAATTGCTCGTTGGGAATCTGGTTATGGAGAATTAGATCGGGTACTTGGTGGTGGGGTTGTCCCTGGTTCAATGGTGCTAATTGGCGGTGATCCAGGAATTGGTAAATCGACTCTGCTATTACAAGTATCCAATCAATTGGCGCAAAAATACCGCATCCTCTACGTCACTGGGGAAGAATCAGGACAACAGGTGAAACTACGCGCTTCTCGGTTAGGAATGTCAAAAACTCTCAATGTAGTAACTGAGAATGATGAAACTAATAATACTGAAGAAATAACAGAAAATACTGAAGAAATAATAGATCCAGATAGTATAGGTGCAAACTTGTATGTATTGCCAGAAACTGATTTAGAAGAAATTTTACGGGAAATAGACTCCCTGCGACCAAATGTGGCAGTCATAGATAGTATACAAACTGTATTTTTTCCAGCTTTGACATCTGCACCAGGTTCAGTAGCTCAAGTACGGGAATGTACAGCAGCCTTAATGAAGGTGGCAAAGCATGAAGATATTACAATGTTAATTGTCGGTCACGTCACCAAAGAAGGTGCGATCGCAGGACCGAAAGTTTTGGAGCATTTAGTCGATACAGTATTGTATTTTGAAGGCGATCGCTTTGCTTCTCACCGATTATTAAGAACAGTAAAAAATCGTTTCGGTGCAACACACGAAATTGGTATATTTGAAATGGTGACAGAAGGATTACGGGAAGTTGACAACCCCTCAGAATTGTTTTTAGGGAATCGTGACGACCCCGCACCAGGTACAGCCATTGTCGTAGCTTGTGAAGGAACACGGCCGATAGTTGTAGAACTACAAGCTTTAGTCAGTCCTACCAGTTACCCTTCACCACGTCGGGCTGGGACTGGCATAGATTATAACCGTTTAGTGCAAATCCTCGCAGTCCTAGAAAAACGAGTGGGGATACCCATGTCGAAATTAGATTCCTATGTCGCATCTGCTGGTGGCTTAAACGTAGAAGAACCAGCAGTAGATTTAGGAATAGCGATCGCAATTGTCGCCAGTTTCCGCGACAGAATAGTTGATCCTGGTACTGTATTGATTGGAGAAGTGGGATTAGGGGGACAAGTCAGATCAGTCTCCCAAATGGAACTGCGCTTAAAAGAAGCAGCAAAACTGGGGTTTAAAAGAGCGATCGTTCCCAAAGGTCAAAAATTTCCCGATTTAAACATCGAAATATTACAAGTATCAAAAGTAATAGATGCAATTATTGCCGCTATCCCTCATCAGGAACTGACAGAAGAAGATTTAGAACCCGATGAAGATGAAGAGTAAACCTGGCTACGCTCCTCACTATCATAATCACCATTCAACAACACAAAGACCGTAATGCTATATTTGATGATCAATAAGGTAAAATAAGTAACAACACTGAGAAGAAAATCATTTAAGAACATAACTGACAATAACTGTTGTTTTTTGCAACCGGAACAATCAGTAATTTTCTTAACCTTTATTTGTTAGGACTAAAGCTGCGTGTCACACCAAAAATCTGTTGTAGGGTGCGTCAGATTGCATAAATCTAGTAAATAAACAGATTTTTGATATCTGACGCACCTTACTAATGTGCCAGTTGCATAAGTCTTATTTCTGTTTACATTCTGATCTTGAAAGTTTAATAAAGGACTTGAGGCATGAAATTTTGTGAGAAGAACCCAGATGGAGTAGGAGCATTAAAGCAACTGCTTTCTGGGAAAGATATACATGGAAATTCAGGATTATCGTATCTGGAATCTCAGGGATATTACTACACATCTAATCCCCAGGAAGCAGATTGGTTTATTTCCATGAATGGCCAATTTCTACCAAATTTTTCCCTGCGAAGAACAATCCTGATAATTACAGAACCTTACTCTAGATATAAAAAAATGTATGGTACAAAATATAAAAAGTTGTTTGGTGGATTTTTAGGTATCAGCAGTTCTAGTACTGGATCTGACGATGAATTTTATTTAGGACCTCAAGACTTTTCCTCCATTCAAGAATTTCAAGAACAACCAGAGCATACCCTAGCTATGGTTCATCAAAGATATAAAAAAGAATGTAGAAATTTACAGGGTGATATTGAAAGAGAAAAAGCAGTCAACTTTTTTGACAACGCATTTGGTGACGATTTTCATACCTATGGAAGAGTTTGGAATAAGACACTTCCTTGGAATAACAGAGGTTGGAAGGGGGTGTTGAAAGGCTCAATTATGGGCAATGATAAATTAGTAAAACTCAGAAACTACAAATTTCTCATTTGCTTTGAAAACAGCCGAGAAGATGGATACATCACAGAAAAGATATTTTCAGCATTTTTTGCTGGGGCTATACCTATATATTTCGGCGCTCCTGATATTGCCACTCACATTCCACAGGAATGCTATCTAGAATTTGATGGTTCAGACTATGATGAATTATACAAAAGAATGATGAGTATAACACCCTCAGAGTTTAACCACATCAGAGATAATATCAAAACATTTTTATCATCTACAGATGGTGCAAAGTTTACATCTGTTGCTTTGGCGAAAAAGCTTGAATTTCATTTTCACAGATTAGAAAATGTACCAAATTCTCCTTATTCACCCCAAGAATTTTGGAGGAAATCAAGATTTATATTGCTCAAAAAGTTCGATATTTAATGTCCAAACTAGTGCAAAGAGGCAGAAGGCAGAAAGCAAGAAGGAATAAAGCTTACACAGTCAACTTTTTTCACTAGATAGTTATTTCTGCCGCGCTGCACTAGTACAAGTTTTTAATTTAGACCTGGGTTACTAAATGTGTAACAGCTTACTATCTGATGTAGGAAAGACAGTTCACCATTCAGTATATTTTTATCCTTAGTGATGACCGTCGTCGTCATTCTACCCAAACCTAAACAGGACTTACGCAACTGGCATATTGGTAGGGTGCGTCAGACCTGATATATCCTGCAAATAAACAGATATTTGATATCTGACGCACCATAAAATAGATGTTTGGTGTGACACTTGCGTAAGTCCTACTAAAGAAATAAATCCGGGTTAGGGGGTTGGTGTAGCCGTGGGTGTTGGAGATGGCGTTGCTGTTGGTTTAGCCATTGGTTTAGCTGTTGGTGTTGGTGACGGCGTTGGGGTTGGTTTAGCCATCGGTTTAGCTGTTGGTTTTGGAGATGACATTGGGGTTGGTTTAGTCATCGGTTTAGCAGTTGGTTTTGGAGATGACATTGGGGTTGGTTTAGCCATCGGTTTAGCTGTTGGTTTTGGAGATGGCGTTGGTAAACCAATAACAGTCTTAGCCTCTTCATTCAACTTCTGACGGAGTGCTAAATCAGCAATACCAGTTTCAGTTAATTGATTTTTTTTCTGATACTCCTTCACTAATTCTTCCAACCGAGTGCTGTAAAATTGATCCCGGGGCAGAACAGGATTAGGCTTCAGCACAGCATTCAAATTCCCTTGCAGAATTTGCACAATGTTGGCTGCAAAAGCCTGGGTTTTTGGGCCTGCTTTACCATCAACATTTAACTTGTAGCCTTTTTGAAATTCACTAATTGCTTTTTTAGTTTCCTCGTCAGTCAGTGAATCATTTGTGACTTTGACTTTATAACCCAACCCATGCAATACAGCCCGAAATTCCTGAGGCTTATAATTACGCTGACGGACAGCAAAAGCTGTATCTGAAATTACAGTGCTAACTGCCACTACGCAGATAACAGCAATGGTTGCCCTTGATTTTCCCAAATCACACCACATTTTCATAACTCCTTTGGATGAAATCAGCACAATGGAAATGCTAACAAAAGTATCTTAAGTTTCTATAAGCTCTTATTTTTCAAATATTCATGAATTTTGATTAATTAGAATTTGATTGATTGTTAACCAACATCAATCAATTGATTTTTAACATCTATCAATGGTTTGATGTTTTATTAGCAAAGCTAAAGAGAATAAATATTATAAGCTGTGTATAATTAGTAACTATCGATGAGTAAATTAAAAGCTCCAAAGCAACGCCATTTGTGGTTTGAAAGATTAATGGCAATTACTGCCACAGTTAACTTAGGTTTAGTATTGTTTGATTTAAGTTACGTACAATGGAGAGATTTTTATTTCCGAAGAATTCCCCAAATTACGCAGATTTATGATTCTATTAAAGGTATTGAACCCCATCGAGACACGAAAAAATATTTAGAAACAGTCAGTGTATTAGAAAAACAGATTAGTCAAACAGGGTTAAACTCACCTGAGGTAAAAATTAAGCTAGAGGAAATGAACCGTCTCAGCAGTGAGATGATTGATAGTAATCCCTTTGCAGGTGCGAATAAAAGTGGATCACTGGAAAAAATTAAAAACCGAATGCGGGAACACATCGGACAAGAATCAGCAAAACGCGCCTTTGCTACTTTTTGGAGTTCAGCATACTTATCTAAAAACGATTGGATTCAGGAAATCAATTTTTTCAACCAGCAAATTCGCCCGGCGATTGCTACCAACTATTATCGCAAAATAGGTGAAAATGGGGAATTTTTAGATGATTTCTGGCTAATTGATTTACCCTTCTTAGTCATATTTGCTTTAGATATCCTAGGACGTACTTACTATATCAAACGCGAAAATCGCCATTTAAGCTGGTTAGAAGCGATCTTGTGGCGTTGGTATGACTTATTTTTACTAATTCCGTTTTGGCGTTGGTTGCGAACCATACCAGTACTGGTGCGTCTTGATCAAGCACAGTTAATTAATTTGCATTTATTCAGGCGACAAATTCATCAAGGTATAGTAGCCAATTTTGCCGAAGAAATCACCGAAATTGTCGTAGTGAGGGTAATTAACCAGGTTCAGGGATCGATTCAGCGAGGTGAGATCACACACTGGCTGTTGCATCCAGAAAAAGAACGTAGCTACATAGATATTAATAATGTCAATGAAGTGGAAGCGATCGCAGGACTTTTGGTGCAAACTATTGTCAATCAAGTATTACCTAAGATTCAGCCGCAAATTAATGCTATTTTACGTCACAACATCGAAACGGCTTTCCAACAAGTACCGCTTTATCGTAATTTGCTGAGGCTACCTGGAGTAGAACAAGCACAAAGTCAGCTAAGTGAGCAACTAGCAACTCAAATCACCACTAATTTATATATTGCTTTGGTTAGTACCATTAAAGATCCAGTAGCAGCAAAACTTTCAAGCCAATTAATAGAAAAATTTGTTACTGTTTTTAGTTCTGAAATTCAGGAAAAACACGTACTCAGAGAAATTCAGAGTTTACTCAATGATTTTCTAGAAGAAGTGAAAATTAACTATATTCAACGCTTATCTCAAGAAGATATAGACCAGATAATCGAGCAAACACGACAAATGCGATCCCTGCGGACTTAGCCTAGCGATCGCCAACATCTGTTCAGACAACTGATAACTGATAACTGGAAAAAATACGCTACACTCATGTTAGGGGCGAACCGACATTGGTTCGTCACAAGACTTCTTGGAAGATATCCCTATCGCAGGAAGTGGGTCGAAGCCCACTTTTTTTATTGAATTCTCGCATGACTCATCCCTTAGTTCCACAAATTATTGACTTAGCCACACCAGTAGCAGAAGAACTCGGATTAGAAATTGTAGGCATTGTTTTTCACACAAATCAAAGTCCACCAGTTTTGCGGGTAGATATTCGTAATCCTCAACAGGATACTGGTCTCGATGATTGTGAGCGGATGAGCCGTGCTTTAGAGACCGAATTAGATGCAGCAGAGATAATTCCAGATGCTTATATGTTAGAAATATCCAGTCCTGGTATTTCGCGGCAACTGGTGACTGATAGGGAATTTATTTCCTTTAAAGGATTTCCTGTAGTTATCTCCACTTCTCCACCCCACAACGGACAACAAGAGTGGATTGGTCACCTAATTCGCCGGGATGAAACAACAGTTTACTTAAATCAAAAAGGTCGTGCAGTGGGAATTCCCCGTTCCCTAATTACCAGGGTGCAAATTGATGAGCCTCACTAATCAATTTTAGATTTTAGATTTTAGCTAAGGGGTTTTAGATAAAAATGTAAGAGGATATTTTAAAAGTTATGGGTGATGTATCAAACACGTTTAACTTCCCTGAAATCCCTTGAAAAAGGGTGACTATGAGAAGATTATTTACCCTTGGGCAAAAGGGGTAAAGTGGGATATTGATACAACTTGATACTGTACAAACATCCTTATAAAAGGCAAAATCTAAAATCCAAAATTGTCCTGGGTGATTAAATGAAAATGAAGGAGCTTGCTTATGTCAATGGTCACTTTACCTGGATTAAAAGATTTAATTGAAAGTATCAGCCGTGAGCGAAACTTACCCCGATTAGCAGTTCAATCAGCTATTAGAGAAGCACTACTTAAAGGTTATGAACGCTATCGTCGCGCCCAAAATTTAGAGCGCAAACAATTCGATGAAGATTACTTTGATAATTTTGAAGTAGAACTTGATATTGATGGCGAAGGATTTCGTGTTCTTTCTACTAAAACCATTGTTGAAGCAGTTAACAACTCCGACCATCAAATTTCCTTAGACGAAGTACAACAAGTAGCGCCAGAAGCTCAATCTGGAGATTCAGTCGTACTAGATGTCACCCCAGACCAAGGAGAATTTGGGCGCATGGCAGCCATGCAAACCAAACAAGTATTGGCACAGAAATTGCGAGATCAACAGCGCCAAATGGTGCAAGAAGAGTTCCAGGATTTAGAAGGAACAGTTTTGCAAGCTAGAGTTCTACGATTTGAGCGTCAATCTGTGATTTTGGCAGTTGCCAGTGGTTTTGGTCAACCAGAAGTAGAAGCTGAATTACCAAAGCGCGAACAATTACCTAACGATAATTATCGGGCAAATGCCACATTTAAGGTATATCTCAAAAAAGTTTCCCAAGGTCAGCAACGTGGACCACAATTGTTGGTGTCCCGTGCCGATGCAGGTTTAGTAGTTTATTTATTTGCTAACGAAGTACCGGAAATTGAAGATGAAGTAGTCAGAATTGTCGCCGTAGCCAGAGAAGCTAATCCCCCTTCCCGTTACGTAGGTCCCCGGACTAAAATTGCAGTAGATACCCTAGATCGTGATGTAGATCCAGTTGGGGCTTGTATCGGTGCTAGGGGATCACGCATTCAAGTGGTAGTTAATGAATTGCGAGGGGAAAAAATAGATGTGATCCGCTGGTCTCCTGACCCAGCTACCTACATCGCCAACGCCTTGAGTCCAGCCCGGGTAGATGAAGTGCGCCTGATGGACCCAGAAACACGCCAAACCCACGTCTTAGTAGCAGAAGATCAACTAAGTTTAGCCATTGGGAAAGAAGGACAAAATGTCCGACTAGCCGCCCGCTTAACTGGTTGGAAAATCGATATCAAAGATAAAGCTAAATATGACCATGTAGCAGAGGATGCTAAATTTATGGCTGTCAGGGCAAAATATCAACCGGAGGATGATGAAAATGATATGGAGGAACTAGAGGATGAAAATCAATACGAATTAGAATTAGAGGAAGATAATTTTGACACCAAAGAGGAAGATTAATTTTCAAGTGCTTTTGGTTGTTTGTTGTCTGTTAACTGTCAGCCATCAAACATAGACAGGAAAGCATTTGTTAGGTGTCAAAATAACTAAAACTAATTTTTGGCAACCACAAACAGCTGACCTGATGGAACACAAACCCGATGAAACCAAATTATCGGCGTTGCATTAGTTGTCGCCGAGTAGGATTAAAAGAAGAGTTTTGGCGGATAGTCCGCGTCTTTCCATCTGGAAAGGTACAATTAGATCAGGGCATGGGGCGTTCCGCCTATATTTGTCCGCAAACTAGCTGCCTACAAGCAGCTCAGAAGAAAAATAGATTAGGGCGATCGCTACATGGAACAGTGCCAGAAACACTGTATCAAACATTGTGGCAGCGTCTAACCGAAAACAATACCCAAAACCAAATTTAATGGGAACGACTTGACAACGATAATCTCCAGAGCAATTGTGACGAAAGCCGAACAATTGGTACTCTCATCACACCCTCTGGTATCGTTGGGGTTAGTACCAAAATAGTAAGTTGGTGTAAAAAGCAAGCAACTCTCTAAAATTAAAGAGAGACGACGAAACAATACTCCCAACGAATTTTACTTGATTGTGTTGTGGAAGACTCAGAATCAGCAAAACAAAAACCATTAGCATGGCAACCTGGTAGCGCTAAAGCGCAGTTCGGCGTCGGGGGTTTCCACAAAAGTTTTTTCAAGAAAAATTGTTGTGGATGCTCGTAAACCACCACTCCAGGTGGGGATGCCAGCGTTAAACCGAAACATCTCTCTTTCCTAATTGGAGGCACCGGCAACATCACCAAGGGCAACCTAAAAAACAGTGATCAAAGGATGGAGATGTCACAAACCAGGCAACCATCCGCTAAAACTGTAAATTAAAGGGGAAAGAGTGGATGAACAACGGCAAAGTTAGAATCTACGAATTATCAAAGGAATTGAATTTGGATAACAAAGAGCTACTAGCAATTTGCGACCAGCTCGACATCGCGGTCAAAAGCCATAGCAGCACGATTTCAGAATCCGAGGCTGAACAGATTCGTATGGCTGCAGAAAAACTGGCAACTACGAGTGTCTCGTCGAAAAAAGAACAAGTTACAAACAGTCATAAACCGAATTCGCCCCAACCTGGCGGACGTAACCGACCTGCTGCAGCAAATAAACAGCAAATTTTGGAAATTCGCAAACCCAAAATATTGAGAAACACTACCTCCAACGCCCCAGAGGCGTCAGTTGCTAACAATAACCTAGTTGCTTCGTCTGATAGCCCGCATGACGTTTACTCTAGCGTGCCAGAGGCATCAGCCATAGCCAATTCTGCTTCACCTCCACGGCCTTTTGCTACACCAGTCTCACCCATGAAGCCGACGGCACCAACTCGACCTGTACCCCGGAATCAATCGGAGACCGCGCAGAAACCTAACGTTGCGGAACCGGATCAAACACCTAATCCCAATCCAGTACCGGAAAAAATAGCAGCGGAAAAACCAGAAAAAGTAGTTTCCCCAAGGCAAAAACCAGAAAAAGCCCAAAAGCCACAACTGGTAAGCCCACCAACAAGACCTTTGGAGGAAAACGAATCTGCCAATGAGCAGCTATCTCAGGCAGACAAACCGATCCTGAAACGAGACCGAGACCAACCCAAGCCAAAAGTTGGTAAGCCAACAACAGACCAGACCCCACAGGCAGCACCACAAAGGCAGAATCGCTCAACTCCATCACCGCTAAAACCGGAACAGAGGGGAAGTAGACCATCTGCTCCTGGAACATCAACGGATGTGCAACGACCAAGACCAGCACGTCCTGGTGAATCACCTGCTGCACCAATCGCCACTCCACCAAGACACATGGTGGGAGCAGGAGCGAAGAAAGAAGGCCTGGATGAGACACCCATCGCACCTGATCTCCTCGATTTAAAACGCCCAACACCACCTCGTCTAGCTAAAGGTGGGAAGAAGTGGCAGGAAGAGGAAATAATTGACGAGATTAAAGAAAAAGCGAAGATTGGACCTAAAGGCAAGCGAGTCAAACCCATCCTCGATGATGATTTTGAGGAAGACGACTTACTCGATGAAGATGGTCTGGAAACTGCAACAACCGTCCAGGTTAGTCTTTCCATAGCCCGTCCTCCTAAGCCCAAGTCTACTCGACCAGCACAGCAACCAACATTAGTTGCTGCCGCACCAACTACAAGAAATAAAAAATCTGGTTCTTACCGCGACCAAAACCGTCGTCAACAAGAAGTAGAAGTCAAACGCGATCGCCCAGAAAAACTGGTCGTTATCGGACCGTTGACAGTACAAGAGTTGGCTGAAGGCTTGATTGTTGCCGATACAGAGATTGTGAAAATCCTGTTTATGAAAGGCATGGCGGTCAGTATCACCCAAAATCTGGATATTCCGACAATTACTCTGGTAGCCAAAGAACTAGAAGTAGAAGTCGAAATCGCCGAACCAGAAGCCGAAGCCCGGAAAATCACCGAAATGATCGACGTGGCAGACCTGGAACACCTAATCCGTCGTCCGCCAGTTGTGACAATTATGGGTCACGTAGACCACGGGAAAACCACTCTACTCGACTCAATTCGCAAAACTAAGGTGGCTGCTGGTGAAGCAGGCGGTATTACACAGCACATTGGTGCATACCATGTGGATGTGGAACATGAAGGCAAACCACAGCAGATTGTCTTCCTCGATACTCCTGGACACGAAGCTTTTACAGCTATGCGAGCCAGAGGAGCGCGAGTCACAGACATTGCCGTACTAGTAGTGGCTGCGGATGATGGGGTTCGTCCTCAAACTATCGAAGCGATTAGCCACGCTCAAGCTGCTGGAGTCCCCATTGTCGTAGCAATCAACAAGGTTGATAAGGAAGGCGCACAGCCAGAGCGAGTTAAACAAGAACTCACCAATTATGGTCTGACAGCAGAAGACTGGGGTGGTGAAACCATCATGGTTCCTGTCAGCGCTATCAAGGGCGAAAATCTGGATACCCTCCTAGAAATGATCTTGCTGGTAGCTGAGGTAGGAGAACTATCTGCTAACCCTGATCGTGTGGCTAAGGGAACAGTAATTGAAGCTCATTTGGATAAAGCTAAGGGTGCGGTTGCTACCTTGCTGATTCAGAACGGAACTCTCCACGTTGGAGATATGCTGGTAGCTGGCTCGGCATTTGGTAAAGTCAGGGCAATGGTTAATGACAGAGGCAAACGTGTCGAAATTGCTAGTCCTTCCTTTGCCGTTGAGGTACTGGGTTTAAGTGATGTCCCAGCAGCTGGAGACGACTTTGAGGTCTTCCAGAACGAAAAAGAAGCACGAGCCTTAGCAAGCGATCGCGCCGACAAACAACGCCAATCCCGCTTGTTACAAGGACGTGTAACCCTCACAACCCTATCGGCTCAAGCCCAAGAAGGCGAGTTGAAAGAACTCAACTTGATCCTGAAGGGAGATGTTCAAGGTTCCGTAGAAGCCATTATCGGCTCTCTCAAGCAGATACCCCAAAACGAAGTCCAAATTCGGATGCTGTTAGCTACTGCTGGCGAAATCACAGAAACAGATATCGACTTAGCTGCTGCTAGTAACGCCGTCATCATTGGCTTCAACACTACCTACGCCAGTGGCGCTAGACAAGCCGCTGATGAAGCGGGTGTGGATGTGCGGGAATACAACATCATCTACAAACTCTTGGAAGATATTCAAGGGGCCCTTGAAGGTCTTCTCGAACCAGAGTTGGTGGAAGAATCCTTGGGACAAACAGAAGTCCGTGCTGTCTTCCCAGTTGGTCGTGGTGCAGTTGCCGGTTGTTATGTTCAATCAGGCAAATTAGTTCGGAACTGCAAAGTGCGAGTTCGTCGCCATAGCAAGGTAATCTATGAAGGTGTTCTTGACTCTCTCAAACGGATGAAAGAAGATGCCCGCGAGGTTAACTCTGGTTATGAATGCGGTATCAACATTGATAAATTCCATGACTGGGCTGAAGGTGACATTATCGAAGCCTATCAGATGGTAACCAAGCGTCGTACTTTAACACTAACTAAGTAGTGTTGAGTAGAGAGTGCTGAGTGCTGAGTGAATTTATGAGTATTGGGTTGAAGCTATTTTTGGTTCAATACTCAAAAAAAGAAACCTCAGCACTCATGACTCAATACAGTTTTAAAAAATTTCCTGTTTAATTAACAACAAATTATACCATTTTAGATTTTAGATTTTGCAAGATTAGCCGCATCAGCGTTTGCTGCTTCCAGGAGTCTCAATCATTTTTAAAATTGGTATTATTTTTGCAAATTCATCTGAGTGAAACGCCAGTTTTAGTGACTAATTACACAGAATTTCTTCCTCTAAAACCGTTATCTTTAGAAAAGATTAAGTAAAAATTTGTAATTTTCGGGCTACGCAAGAATCACATCTTGCTTTCTAGAACAGACTTTAGGTTTGGGTTACTCTGTTCATGTTTTTCCTCTCGTGGATAAAACAAATTATTAATCCAACATCCAAAACTATTTGGACTTAGAAAGCTCAATCAATGAGAAGTAAACTGCTAAGAGTTATAAAGGATATGGTTAGGGACTTAAACCTAGTCGTCAAACTAATAACTATTACAAATGAGGAATGAGGGACTATGGCTCAAATTTCAGCTTCTAGCACCAGCCAATTTTCTCGTGATACTCAAATTTGGCACAACCTTAAGTATGTAATCTCTGCTAGTTCTGGTTTCCAACGCTGGCAACTAGAGTGTGATACTCAATTACAAGGTCTGCGCCTAGAACAGCAAGTCCAAAAGTATTTACGAGAAACTTTAGAAACTTTAGCTTATTAAAAACTCGGTAAATCATCGGCGACTTGTTGAAACTGCGATAAATGAATAGGAAGCTATTTTTCACCACTTCACACGCAATATTCAATCAAGAAATTTCACAATCATAAGAAAAGTACTTTTTTATTCTATACGTTTCAGTAATTACCCAGTTTAAGGGCTGAGACTAACATCATACCAAGGGACTTTCAAATCTTAATGACTTTGAAAGTCTTTCTGTGTCTGAATTTTATGATCGTTGCGCTCACCGTAGGCATGATATCCTGTCCGGTTGAATACTTATCATTTAGACTGACGCTCAAGACAGAGAGACGCTCTTACGCGGAGATTTTTTTTGATAAGTGATTAGTCGGACATGATATGAATGTATAAAATAAACTGGCTTGCTAACTATCATAACTAAACTGGGTTATTTTTTTAATAACAATTTTCGCTGACGAAGTGCTAATCATCGGGTATAGTTTTGCATGGGTTTTACAGCTACACCTCTGTTACCTTAGACTGTGTTGAAAGTTCCATAATTAAGCCAAGCAGAAAAATAAAAATGAAATATAGGAATTCTCGCATCTCTACTTTATCCTTGCCCACAAGTTTCACCACTTTACTAGTGATTGTGGCTGGTTCTCTACTACCGTTTAGTCAAAATGCTGCTGCTACTCCAATCTTAATGGCTCAAGTTTCAGCAAATGCAACAGTTATTTATGTTAACCCAGTAAATGGTACAAATACTTCTGGTGCAGGGACTACGATAAACACACCCTACAAAACCATCACTTTCGCCCTCTCTCAAGCCCAACCCGGTACAATAATTCAACTAGCCCCTGGAAGTTACACCAAAGACTCTGGAGAAAACTTTCCGTTGTTACTCAAACCAGGAGTAACACTCCAAGGAAATGAGTCTAATAAAGGTCAAGGAACATTGATTATAGGTGGTGGTTATTACACAAGTCGTACCTTTGCTAGACAAGATATTACAATTTTGGCTGATAATAACACTATTATTACGGGTGTCGCTGTTACCAACCCCAATCAAAGAGGTACTGCTGTGTGGGTAGAGTCGAGTAATCCCACTATCAAAAACAGTACTTTTGCGAACAGCGCCAGAGAGGGGATTTTTGTTACAGGGACAGGAAATCCCAAAATTGAAAATAATGTCTTTTTTAAAAATCAAGGCAATGGGATTTCAATAGCTAAATCTGCCCAAGGATTAATTCGCAATAATTTATTTCAGGATACGGGTTTTGGTTTGGCTATTGGTGGTAATTCCACACCTCTAGTAACAGAAAATCAAATTGTCCAAAACAAAGACGGCATTTTTATCTCAGAATCGGCTCAACCTTCACTGCGTAAAAATGTAATTCAGAATAATACGCGAGATGGAATTGTCGCCACTGTCAATGCTCTCCCCAACCTCGGTACTAATGAGAATCCTGGTAATAATCTCATCCGTGATAACGTTCGTTATGATTTGAACAATTCCACCAAATCGCAAAGGATTCTTGCTGTTGGTAACGACATTAATGAAAAGAAAATTTTTGGTGCAGTAGATTTTGTGGCTGCAACTGTTGAACCACCAGCAGGACAACCCACAGGTCAACCCACAGGTCAACCCACAGGTCAACCTACTACTTTTAAGGATGTGCCTACAGGTTACTGGGCAAAAGCCTATATAGAAGCTTTGGCTTCCCAAAATATTATTGCAGGCTTCCCAGATGGTAGTTTTAAACCAAATGAGCCTGTAACTCGCGCTCAATTCGCCACCATTATCACTAAAGCTTTAACACCCATCTCTAAACGCCCAGCAATTAATTTCAAGGATGTAAAAAGCAATTTTTGGGCTTATGGGGCAATTCAATCAGCTTATGAAAGTCAATTTGTCTCTGGCTATCCCGATGGTAATTTTAGACCACAACAGGAAATTCCCAGAGTCCAGGCATTAGTTGCTCTCGCTAATGGTTTGAACTTCGCTGCTAACAATAACACTGTTCTCAGCTTTTACTCTGATGCTGCTCAAATCCCCAATTATGCCGCTGGACCAGTTGCTGCGGCTACTATACGGCAATTAGTGATTAACTATCCCACCGTTCAACAACTTGATCCTAATCGTCAAGCTACCAGAGCAGAAATTGCTGCCTTTGTTTACCAGGCACTTGTCAATGCTGGCAGGGCCCAACCAATTTCCTCTCCCTATTTAGTCACAGCTCAGTAGATTGAGTTGGGAAACCAAAAGCGCCAGACTACAAACCAAATTGTAGTTTGGTGCTGAATATATTTTTATTTTTATTGAATTTTTATCAGCTACAGAGGTGGTTGACGACCTTTGTCCCATTTCCAAAGAAATATCATCAGAGCGACTATTCCTACTTGCAGTGCGAAGTTGGGTAAAGTAGTGTCAATATTCCTACCCGCGAGTAGTTGGAAAAAGAATACAAATGCACCAATAAAACCGGAAGCGCCAACACCTATATAGACAAATTGCCGCAAACCACGATAAGGTGCTACCGATTCTGCTTTCAGGCGGGCATATTGTTCGGTATTAATACGATTTTTAGGATTTGGGTCTACCATAAGTAAATAATGCTATAATCTTAAATTGTGTACGCCGATGTGGCTCAGTGGTAGAGCAGCTGATTCGTAATCAGCAGGCCGTGGGTTCAAATCCCATCATCGGCTTTAATTAAGCAAAAAATTTAAGTTTTGTGTTGCTTGTCAAGTTATTTGACTGCGGTATCATTTTATTTGTCTCTCCGGGAAGGGTGTTGAAACTGACGCATTCCTTCTATTTTTTAAATATTCTTATTCTATTATCAAGGTTTGGTGTTTTGTCAATCAGGCTTTTCGGGATTAAGAGGCGTTTATCGCTAGTTCTTTTGCTTTCTCCTAGGACAATTTGAGAAATACTTTTGGATAAGTATGCAGAGAAGGGGGTTGAGGAGTTTAATATTCCGACGACTTTTAAGGCTAATCGAGAGTTTGATAATTATGGTAATGTAGTGGAAATTGCTGAACGATTTGGGGGTGTTCAGGAATTAAAGGAAGCTGTGAATCAATTGCAAAGTTTATTATATTCAGCATAAATTTTAATTAGGGTCAAATATCATGGATCTTCAAGTAAGGTATGCTACTTTAAAAGATTTTGAAAAACATTTAGAACCTTGGGAAAAAGCTTTAGAATCTTTGGAAAGATTAAATTATCTATCTAAAAAAATAAAAGAAATATCTGATTTAAAAGATTTGGAAAAAGCTTTAGAACTTTGGAAAAAAGCTTTAGAAGATTTGGAAAAATTAAAGGATCTATGTACAAAAATAAAGGAAATGTCTGAAATAAAGGAAATATCTGATTTAGAAGATTTGGAAAAATTAAAGTATTTATGTACAAAAATAAAGGAAATACCTGAAATAAAGAAAATATCTAAAATTAGTAAAACGGATAGAAATAAAATTTCAAGTTTAATAAACAATGTTAAATTTGAGATTACACAGGTAAAATCTCAAGCATTAGAAGATAAAATTGATTTAGAAAATCTTGGTAATATAAAAGGATCAGATATTCGACAATGTTGGACAGAGTGTGATAATATTAAAAATATTTATAAAGAATATTCGGAAATAAAGTTTAAGATTTCTAAAGGCAATTTTTCAAAATCAGTAATAGATTGGATAGATGGATTGGAAAAAGAATTAAAGGAAATATTACAAAAAAAATTTGATATTGAACTTGAATGGATATTACCAACTTCAACTATAGAAATGCCCACAGACTATGAGGCTGTAATGGAATATTTTCCTGAACAGTCCTCTCAATTAGAAGATTTCTTAATAATATGGAATGATTTTATCAGATCAAAAAGCAGAAGAGATAAAAATGATATAGACGAATTTTTTATTAACAAATTAATGACTGTTGACAGAATAAATACAACCTTATCTTCTTGGAAAGAGTTTAATAATGTACAACATAGATATCCTATTCTGAAAGAAGCATTAGAAGCACATAACGAAAGCAATTTTTTCTTAAGTGTTTCAACTTTAATTCCTCAAGTAGAAGGCGTTATCAGAGATATAATAGAAAAAAATACTAATATTACTAATATGAAGAAAATTTCTGATTGTGATGGTTTATCAAATCGTGACATTGATAGAGCAATTAAATCATTAGAACTAATTTGGAGACAAAAACACATTAACAATATAGGAAATATTTTAAGGCTAAGTCAGTTATTTAAAATGCTGGAAAATTTGTACAAAGATGATAGAGAAATACCTAATAATGATGGATTATATCGTAAAGGTATTTGTCATGGAGGAATAACTAATTTTGGTAATGCTAAAAATTCTTTAAAGTTAATACTTGTTCTTGATAGACTAATTTTCTCATTCATGATTTAATAAATAGTTTTTGTAATGTGTCTAACAAATTAATGATGAAACTTATGATTATAGAAATTGAAAATAGCATTGCTCCCAATTGGATTTTACCAACCTCAACTTTTGACAGTGAAACGGTTTCGCAAGTTGTAAAGGATGCCTATGAACAGCAACTAATACCAGATAAATTAATGGTATCATCAAGAATTGAAGAAACTTTAGATAATTGGAAAAATAAAAGAAATAGCAACGTACAAAAAAGATTTTCTATATTAAAAGAAGGAATAACAGCCCATTTAAAAGAAAAATATTATTTGAGTGTATCCGCACTAATACCACAAATAGAAGGATTATTAAAAGATGCAGCAAAAGAAGCTAATCTTGAAGGAGTTATCTGTTGGGAAAACCTAGATGACTCATGCCTAGAAAAAGCGGTCAATTCATTAATAGGAAAATGGAAGGAAGAAATTTGGATGAACAATAAATTTGTAGATTTACTTAATGAAAATTTCCCCAAAGTGATTGCTTATTTATATAAAGAATATAATTCAGAAATAGATGAAGAAAATAAACTTAATCGTCATGGAATATGCCACGGAATACAAACAAATTTTGGTACTGCTACAAGTTCCTTACGTTTAATTCTAATAATTGATAGAATTATCTTCTTTATGGCAGATGATAAAAATGACAAGTAATTATATTTAACAATAATGATAAAGCAATCTTACCAGAAGGACAAAATCTTACAATTAAGCTGATACAGGATGAAGATTTTACTGAATGTGTAGCATGGTGGCAGCATTGAGAAGAAAATCAAAATGCTTGTAAGTATAATTTTAGGGAATTTTATCATCAAACTAGAGCAGATGCACAACCTTTTTGGGATGTTGGTAATAAAACTGATATATTAGAGAAAGATCGGCGAGTTGCTGAAATTATATCTGAAACTAAAGCAAGTTTGGAGCAGTGACAATGTTAGGTTTACTAGAAAAATTTAGTCGCTGGGAAGAATTAACGAGTCAATCAGCATTAGATAATGTTGATTCTGACCAAATTTTACTGATTAATGGGATTAACTGGAATATATATGAGACACTGTTACAGCAATTTGAAAATACTTCTCATTATCGCTTTAAATATTTAGAAGGTACTTTAGAAATAATGTCTCCTAGTCGTCGCCATGAGTTTGATAAAAAGCTAATTGCTTTATTATTAGAAACCTATTTTATAGAAAAAGATATTGATTTTTATCCTTTAGGATCAACTACTTTTAGAAGGGAAGCATCCGCTAGAGGTATTGAACCAGATGAATGTTATTGTTTTGATTCTGAAAAATCTGTTCCTGATCTGGCTATTGAGGTAGTTGTCACCAGTGGAGGAATTGATGATTTATTAATTTATCAAGGTTTGGGTGTACCAGAAGTTTGGTTTTGGAAGAATCATCAATTTTCGTTATATTTTCTGCAGGGTGATAAGTATGAGAAAATATCAAAAAGTGAATTTTTACCCGATTTAGATTTAACTCTGTTGGCAAGTTTGCTTTTGTCTGGCGAAAAACCAAAAGATTTAATATCAAAGTTCCGTAAAAGCATCTGTAAGGACAATTCATAAATTGCCTCTACAAATATACAAAAAATATGAATCAAGTTTATAGTGTTTCCTAGTCTAATGAAGTACAAAATTATCTGCGTCTATCTGCGTCCATCTGTCTTGAAAAGTTTCCTACGCCGGGAAACCCGGCTTCGAGGAACTTTTCGCTGCGTTTAATTGTTACTGCTTGTACCTCACTTGAATGGGAATTGCTATATCCTTTATTTACATGAGAATAAATATTAGTTAAATCTGAAAAAATAGATAAATATTAACCCTACAGAAAAATATAAAAAAGTAACTGTCAAAATGCAAACTACAAAGCCAAACACACCTCAAATACCAACATTTACCACCGTTGAAGAAGAACGACTACATCGCCAACAACGCCTAGCAGCAGCATTTCGCCTATTTTCCCGATTTGGGTTTGATGAAGGTGTTGCCGGTCATATAACTGCACGTGACCCGGAAAACCCAGAACATTTTTGGGTCAATCCCTTCGGAATGCACTTTGGTTTAATTCGAGTTAGCGACCTAATCTTAGTTAACCATGAAGGTGAAGTAATTCACGGCAACCGTCTAGTCAATCGGGCAGCTTTTGCCATTCATTCTCAGGTTCATGCGGCTCGTCCCGACGTAGTAGCCGCAGCCCATGCCCATTCTATCTACGGTAAAAGCTGGTCTAGTCTTGGTCGTCTCTTGGACCCACTCACCCAAGATGCTTGTGCATTTTACCAAAACCATAGCCTGTTTGATGACTATACAGGCGTTGTCCTCGACCCAAAAGAAGGACGGCGTATTGCCCAAACTTTAGGTAATAATAAAGCCATTATTCTCAAAAACCACGGCTTACTGACAGTAGGTCACTCCATTGATGAAGCTGCTTGGTGGTTCATCACAATGGAACGTTCTTGTCAAGCTCAATTATTAGCGGAATCCGCTGGGAAACCTAGCCTTATCAAACCAGAGTATGCTAGTTTGACCCAAAGCCAGGTGGGTTCCCATGAATTAGGTTGGTTTAGCTTTCAACCTTTGTATGAGATGATTGTCCGACAAGAACCCGATTTACTGAATTAATAGTTTTTTTTGCAATTTATCACTGGAGTTGAAAATTAGGAAATTATTTTTTCGATTCCCAGTTTGAGGAAAGAAGGTTAATTAGTTTTCTAAGGACTTGGCTGCTCGAATAGATATTTCGATCTTGTTTAACTCTTCCTGTGTAATGTTAAGCAACAGTTTAAGCATTTTATAGCGATACTCTATTTCTTGCTGCTGTTCTTCTAATTCAGCCACTGAAGTAGAGCTAACACCGAGGTCAGGATCTACACTACTGATCCATGATTTCAGATTATTACGAAAGTGATCTGACATAACATCTTGGAGAAGCTCCTTCCGCTGGGAAGCATCCGTCTTGGTAGACGATAAATTCTCTTCTGATGCAGAACCATTTTCTTCTGGCTCCGGTGGTCGGAGTTTAACACTTTTCCGCCGCTCTCGAGCCTGTTTTAATCGTTCACGAATCTTAATCAATTGCTCTTCGTGATTGTCTCTCAGGGCAGATGTGGTGGTTGCAACCGCTTCCGATTCTGCTAGATTTGCTAACTTGACAAAATACTCTAAAGGCACGACTTCATTAGTCTGTCCCTCTTTCTGGCTCAGATCATGTCTACTTTCTTTCCTGCGTTCTCGAAGATGCTGCAACACCAATTGACGTTTTTGAATTACTGCTTCAGGATCTAATTGCATAGCGGAATATCAAGATAAAAAACAAGGTACAGTAATGGTATTATTTAACCGGAAGTTTTTTGGCAAGGTCTAAATCACCTTTAAAAAACTTAATTACAAACTAAGAATTATTTTAATTTCAAAGCTTCAGTCGCTGACATTCCCTCACCCTGAGTACCGAAATACCACAAAGCAGCACCAGCTTCAGCACGAGTTACGGGTTTCTTGGGTTGAAATAATGTTGTATAGCCAAACACCCGCCGAATATTAGCTTGTTCAGCATTTTGAAAATCTGCCAAAACGGCTCTTAACGCCTTGGGGTCAATTTTTTCTGTATCTTGAAAACCCCAGGTTTGCTTGACTGCTTCTAAGTTAGCAGCAGGTAAAGCTTGACGAGTATCTAAAGGCACTTTCCAAACTAGTAATTGTTCCCTTGTTAAAGGTGCATCAGGACGAAATAAAACGGCTGTTGCATCTCCAGACAAAGGACTAGGAATCAAACCAGCTTCTGCTAAACCCTGAATTGCGGGAAAATCAGGATCTTTAGGTAAAATATCTCTAAAAGCAGGTTGGTTACTTTCTGAGGCCAAACGAATTTTTTTAGCGGGATTATTGCTATACATAGCATTATTAGCAGCAACAAGCCAACGAGCATATTCTCGGCGCGTAATAATTTTGTTGGGTTCCAACTGGTTAGTTGTAGCAGTAGAGTTGCTTTTAGAAGTCTGGGAATCTATAGACAGTACACCTAACTTTGCTAAATCTTGAATGTATTGTCGCCATTCTGGTGGTACTTTATTCAAGTCGGTAAATTCTTGAGGTTCAGAGGTATCAGATTGGTTGATTGGCTGCTCAACTACATTGACATTGGGTGATACCGGACCAATAAACTGAGGATTTTCTGGTTGGGGAACTGCGCTAAGATTTGTATTTGGTTGAATTGGAGTAGTGGCTGTATTATTAACGAATTCAATGATTAATTCAGTTGCTGTTTGCGGTTGATTAGGTGCAGCGTTAGTAACTGATTTTGGTTGAATTGTCACTTTCAAAAGTAAATTATTACGTTGTACCTCAAAAGTTCCATCTGTATCATCTTTTGGCTGTTGCAAAATTTGCCAGTTATTACCTTGAAACTGAGTACGGTAATAGCTGGCGATAACATTGCTGGGATCAGAACTTAGCCAGCGAGTTAATATTTTATTTTCTGAACTATTCCCAGGTTTGACTTCTTCCAGTTTGGCATTGGCATATATAGGAATATCTTTGGGGAAGTCAGCAGGTAACTTAACTGTTGATGCGATTGCAACTTCCTTCGTCTTAGCTTCTCCAAAAACCGTAGGATTGCTTTGCAGCAGAGGATCTGCGGCCAAAGAATTCTCTAAATTTTTAGCGGCTGGGCCGTTAGCACAAGCTGTTAACGAAGAGAGTACAATGGCTAAACTTAGAAAGATAACTGGACGTTTAGAAGGCAGCACAGGAAATCACAAGTGGATTGTTAATTCCTACCCTAGCATTGTTGACTTATGATTAAAAATTAAACTACACCTGTAAAGTGTCGGAAAATTGCAAACTTGAGCAACCGGAGAGGATAGCTTGAAGTTTGTGCAACTTGTGGACGGAGAAATCGACCAATTAGCAGCCTTGCAATTCCTTTAAGACGGGCTTGGAATCGCACCCAGACAAATGCTAATGTTTCATTTTTTTTACCCACCGCATACAGAGGTATAAACGCAAGTTGATTGTAGAGAACATCTGCACGATGAGTTTTACTGAGATTATTTTGATAATGTTCTAGATTAGGTAAACCACCGTGTTCTCCGTAGTTACGCCAAGGAATATAGTTTTTTAGTTTTCTTTCGCGTAAAAATGAGTCGATATTGGAATCCCAAGTGGAGTAGTTAAAGGCTCCTACTTTCTCTGTAATTTCATCTGATAGTTCTATGAGATAGCGTGCAGCTTGGGGAGTGACAATATAAGCCACTGCGGAGGTGGAAAAGCCTTCAGCATGACCATGAGGAGAAACAGAATACACTTGGGGCGCACAAGTATATAGCCAACTAATGCCAACATCAGTTTGATTGCGGTTAAAAGGTAATGGACACTTGCCAAAACCTAGGACTGGCACAAAATCTGCTTCAATAATGATAGTTGGCTGAGTCTGCTGAGTAGCTATTTCCCAAGCCCGACGATGGTTCATGAGACAAAGATAACTGCGAGAAAAACCTTGATATTCTGGTTTGTGTTCTTGTCTAAGAACTTCACATTCTAATCCTTCAGTAGTTAATGTTGCTTCTAACTGCTGAGTAGATTCTTTGTAAGCAATGATAAATACTTTACTGATGCAGTCAACTAGAAAATTTTCATTTAGGGATTTGACTATATTAAGTGTCATGGGAGTAAAGTATGAAAATTATGACTGTATACATTTAAATTTAATTTATACCTGTAGTGATTGTCTATAACAATACCTTCGCCATTTTTCTGTAGGTTGAGCGAAACAAAACCAAAGGCATTTGTTGGGTTATGGCTAAAGCCACGCTGAATCGAACAACCCAACCTACGAATCAAGGCTTTTTTCAATTTGACGAAGGTATTGTTATGTAGTTCTCTAAATCTTCAATTTGCGGTGCGGGCAAGTGATTGAGAACTCGCCACAGAATGGTGTAGCTACCATCAGGACGGCGACGCACAGCACGGAAAGCGATAATAGTATCGCTGCTAGGCATTTGCCCTAATTGCTGCCTCATGCGACTATGAGGGCGGGAAATGGATTGACGATTTAAGATAGTGGCGGGAAGTTGGAATTGGAGCGATCGCACTAAATAAGTATGATTTAATTTGGCTGTAGCACCAGCTAAAAATATTTGATTTTGCTGCCAATTCTGATCTTTACCTGTTAAAAACCTTTGTCTGTCTATTTGTAAGGCTTCTAACTGTTTGGGTGGCTGGTAGTTGAGCAAAAATTCTCCCGTAGATGAGGAAACAGCCTGTAGCCTCCCATTTAACTTTTCTAAGGGTACATCACCCACATCGATAATAAAGCCATAATTTAACCCTTGATGGACTAACTGGAAGTTCTCACCAATCATCTTCAATGCTAAACTAGGACTAAAATCTTCCTTAACCTCACCTACAGAGGGAAAAGGATAACGCTCACTGACACTGGCTTGTAATCTATTCTGGGGAAAATTCAACGGACGACGGTACGCTGAATCAGGTAATACCCGAAAGATTCCAGTGTTAGGTAACTGCAAAAACTGAGCGTAGGTTTGTTTTTCTTGGGAATCAATGTCGTAAGCAAACCTGTCAAGTACCGCCGCATCTTTCTGAGGATTGATAAATTTAATATTTTGCGGAAATGCTTTTTGGACTGCTGTCAAGATTTGATTAACGGTTTTGATAGTACTGATAGTTTCTTCCGGTACAGCAATAGCAGGTTGCACAGGCTCTACGTAGTTGGCTATAGCTGTTTTTGCAGTGCTACCAACTACTGATAATGGGAATGAAGTTAAGTTTGGTTCCCGATTAGAAAAAGGTGTTGCTGGATTACCAAGATGAGGACGCTGCATTCGTGCAATGGAAAGCACAGGATCTGACTTATGTTCTCCAGAAACTAAGGGTAAAGCTGTAATTAAGGCTAACTCACCTCGTCGAGACAACAACCGATCTACAACTGGGTACAACTTCCACAATTCTTGATTAGAAGCGTACAAAGAGCAGTAAATTTGTGATTGGGACTCAGTTAACTGCACAACTACAGAAGACTGTTGAGACACATTTCCCTTTGGGGTACACAATGTTTTAGGACTTGAGTACTGACCTGTGAGAAAAGTATCCACAGCATGAGTAAAAATAGTTAATTGCCCCCGCACTGATCTCATTTTGTTGGGGTCTGGGCTGTTCAATGCTTCCTCAATGCGAGCAGTTAAATAAATCTGCTGCTGTACAAGCCGCGCAGCTGTGGTATAAAAGCTCTCAGATGCTGATTCTGAAGTAAGATTTTGACTCAGGTCAAATGAGGCTTGGTATTCCATAGCTAAGGTGCTACCAGGAATGGAAACAAACGTAAAAGGGAGCAAAATTCCTAAAAAGATTTTTCTCATGTCAAAAACGCAGATCAGATAGGAGTACGAAAAATCTAAAATAGATATTAAATTGAAAGAAAAGAACGATCATTGACAACCGTCAGTCTATTTTACTTTCTGTAAAGCGTCGCCAGGTTGTTACCAGTGCTGAAACACGATTACATGCAAGTTTCCCAGGATCAGCCTATCTATTCTGAGGCTCCACTCCAACTGTTGCTGTTTGTTGATGGACGGCCAAAGTCCCGACAACAGGTGCAGCGAATTCGCGCCTACTTAAAAGAATTAGAAGCTGAGTATAGTTTTGAACTTCAAATCATTGATGTCGGGCAGCAACCATATTTAGCGGAACATTTTAAATTGGTAGCCACCCCCGCTTTAGTCAAAATTCATCCCGAACCCCAGCAAACCCTAGCTGGAAGTAATATCATAGCCCAAGTGAAAACCTGGTGGCCTCGCTGGCAAACTGCTGTAGACGCATTCTTAAAGTTACAGGAAGACTTACAAGAACGTATAGATGAGAATGTCTGGGTGACATCACCTAAATCTACAATTCGTTCTGTCGCCGTTTCTGCCGAACTAATCAAACTTTCAGACGAAATTTTTCACCTGAAACAGGAAAAAGAGAAACTGGAAGAACAGCTACAGTTTAAAGATAGAGTAATTGCGATTTTGGCACATGATCTGCGTAATCCTTTGACAGCTGTGGCGATCGCTATCGAAACTCTTCAATCTAACTATAATCCCGAAAAAGGTGACTTTATACGTCTGAAACCAGCTATGACAGCTTATTTATTAAAACAAGCTCGCAGTCAAGCCAGGATTATTGATCGGATGATTGCTGATCTTTTAGAAGTTGGTCGTGGTAATGATACAGAATTTCCGATCACACCACAAAAACTGCAATTGGGTAAACTTAGTTTAGATGTCTTGGAGGAATTGCGCGATCGCTACATCGCTAAATCCCAAAGAATAGAAACTGATATCCCTCAAGACTTACCTTGTGTATATGCAGATCCAGAACGCATCCGCCAAGTGCTAATCAATCTTTTGGATAATGCCATTAAATACACCCCTTCTGGGGGCTGTATTAGCTTCGCTGGACTACACCGCACCACTCAAAAAGTACAGTTTAGTATTGGCGATACTGGCCCCGGTATTCCTCAAGAAAACCGCGATCGCATCTTTGAAAATCATTTTCGCCTACAACGTGATCAAGGAACAGATGGCTATGGACTGGGTCTTTCTTTATGCCAACGCATTATCCGGGCGCACTATGGTCAAATTTGGGTAGATTCAGCCCCCAATGGTGGAGCCTGGTTCCATTTTACTTTACCAGTTTATCCATCTTAGTTATTATTTATTAGTAACAAACTTTAATGAGTAAATTAATAAATGCCAAATCCATTAATGTATCAACAAGATAATTTTGTGATTCTGGAAACTAATCAACCAGAACAATTTCTGACGACTTCCGAATTATTAGAAAAGTTAGAAAATGTCTTGCAACAACTTAAATTTGAGCACTTACCTCCCGATGTCCAAAAATTTAAGTTGCTATCAGAGCAAGCACAATATTTAATTGACACTAGTTGTGAGTTAGATATTGGCCCCGGAAAATATTTGCAGTGGTATGCAGTACGTTTGGAAAAGTGATTAGAAGAGGACGCGGGGAGACGGGGAGACGGGGACGCGGAGAAGTGGAGACACGGAGAAGGGGGGACGCGGGGACGCGGGGACGCGGGGACACGGAGAAGTGGAGACACGGAGAAGTGGGGACGCGGAGAAGTGGAGACACGGAGAAGTGGGGACGCGGAGAAGTGGAGACACGGAGAAGTGGGGAGACGGAGAAGTGGGGAGACGGAGAAGTGGAGACGCGGAGAAGTGGGGAGACGGAGAAAGAGAGATAACTCAGGACTCAGGACTCATCACTCAGGACTCATCACTCAGGACTCATCACTCAGGACTCAGCACTTAGGACTCATCACTCAGGACTCATCACTCAGGACTCAGGACTCAGGACTCAGGACTCAGGACTCAGGACTCAGCACTCAGCACTCAGGATTGAGTAGTAATTAAAGCTAGTTCAATTTTATCTTCACCTGGCTGTGTAATTTTTACTTCAACGTTAGGAGCAAAGTATTTGGTCATTTTTTCTTGTTTCTGGTGCCAAATATCTATTGGTATGAGAGGCGAATCAAATTCTAAAATAATACAATAAGATCCATTAACTTCGATTTCTCGCAAACCAGTCACTAATGGTCTTTCTTCATCGCTAGGACTCAGACCTAAGTAAGCAAGTGCTGTATCTAAGTGAGCTTCTTGACCATAGCAATATCGCGTAATGTCTTTGCGGATTTTATTTTGAGTTACAGTAGCTTGTTGCTTCCGTAGTTCCAATACTGAATTTGTCGTTTTTTGAGTGAAGGGTATAGGCTTCATTTCATTAGCTTTCAGCGCTAGACCACCTAGAAATAGAGGAAAGCCATAGAAAAATCCGATCAGATTGAGTGTGGCATTATCCACACCATAAGCAATAAAACCCGTGATGATAAGTATGCCACCTACGGATAAACCGAGTGTTCCTAAAGAAAGTTTGCCTAACATAATCTAAGATTAGTATAATTCCTACATATATTAGTTTTATCATTCTGAAGACATTAGATAAGAATTCAGCCCATTTTACGTTAACTTTAAATTTGAAGATAGTTAAAGATTGGAAAAAAATAATGGATCTTCAGACAATAAAGGAACGAGTTGCATCAGTTCAAAGTAAGCGTGAGTACCTGCTGAGTCTACTAGAACAACCCAATCTAGGGACTTTGAGAGTTGACGTGAATCAAGCTTTGGAAGAATTAGATGATCTAATCGATGAATTTAGACGCAGCATTCCAGAAACAGAACTCAATTAAGCTGGACTGGGGCTATAATTAATAATTATTGCGTCGGTAATCCGTAGATTTACGGTCAAACCGACGCTATTTAGCGTCATATAAAGTCATATAAATTTCTTCTACTAAAACCATATTCCTCATATCATGTCCGCCTAATCACTTATCAAAAAAAATCTCCGCGTCTCCGTGTCTCCGCGTCTTGAGCGTCAGTCTAAATGATAAGTATTCAACTGGACGTGATATTACCCAACTATTTGCACAGTTGATCACGACAGGGAACTATTAGCAGCACGTTTTCCTAACTGTCTGACTAAAGCGACGAGTTCTGTTGTCGAAGCTTCTTTTTTGCAAACTTCATCAAAGCCAGACATTGTTTTAGTTCGTTGTAAATGAGCTTCTTCAATGGAAGAGTAAGCTAGGATTTGAGTGTTTGGAGAAATAGCTTTAATATGGTGAGATGCACTCCAACCATCCATAACTGGCATATGTAAGTCTAAAACAATCACATCAGGGCGAAGAAATTGAAACATTTCAATAGCTTCTTGACCATTACTTGCTAAACCCACTACTTGAATATTCTCTTGGCAAGTAAAAGCTAATTTTAGGCTTAAACGAGTCAGTTCATGATCGTCAACCACTAGAACACGTAAGGTAGAGGACTGACTAGACAACATTAACATTTTCAGCAATAAAAATTATGGACATTAATGTTTATAGTTTATGGGGATAAGTGCCAGTATTTACTCTATCTTATGGTTGAATATATTGGGGTTTTATATGAAAAATCATTAAAGAATTGCTCAGAAAAATAAAGTTTTCCTGAAGAAGTTAATTTAGTACCTTTTTAAGGTGTGGACAATTTTTTTCTGAGACAATTGGATTTTAAATTATGCCGACAGAACGTAATACCATCGACATCAGAGTTTGTTGTGAATGAGTTTCTGGAGAATCTTCACCAGCACGCCTTTGGATATAACTCCCATCAGGTTGTAAATCCCAAGCTTGACGATTATCTGCCAACATAATTCCCAAAATTTCCTGCAAATCCTTAGCAATATCTTGGTCTTTAATGGGGGTAATGACTTCTACCCGTCTGTCTAAATTGCGGCGCATCCAGTCAGCACTACCAATATATATTTCTTCTTGACCATTGTTATGAAAGTAAAAAACGCGAGAGTGTTCTAAAAATCGGCCAATGATGCTAATAACGCGAATATTCTCGCTGATATCCTTGAGTCCTGGACGCAAACAGCAAATACCACGGATAATCAAATCAATTTGAACTCCAGCGCGGGAGGCTGCATATAAAGTAGCGATGGTTTGCGGATCGACGAGGGCATTCATTTTAGCGACAATGCGACCTGAAAAGCCATTTTTGACATTTTCGATTTCTCGGTTAATTAGTTCAAGAAAGCGATCGCGCATATTGACTGGGGCTACTAATATTTCTCGATAAGACTTTTGGCGAGAATATCCCGTTAAAAAGTTAAACACATCTGTTAAATCAGCGCCCAATTCTTCCCGACAACTAAACAATCCTAAATCGGTATACAGTCTAGCTGTTTTCGGATTATAGTTGCCCGTACCAATATGCACATAACGGCGTATCCGGTCTTTTTCACGCCGCACGACCAGAACAATTTTGCTATGGGTTTTTAGCCCCACTAAACCATAAACAACATGAACACCAACTCTTTCTAAACGCCTAGCCCAGTAAATATTATTTTCTTCATCAAACCGCGCTTTTAATTCCACCAACACAGAAACTTGTTTACCATTTTCAGCAGCAGCAATTAAGGCGTTCACAATCGGTGAGTCACCAGAAGTGCGGTAAAGAGTCATTTTGATGGCTAACACATTGGGATCATGGGCAGCACTAGCAATAAAGCGTTCTACTGTTCCGGAAAAAGATTGATAGGGATGATGTACCAGCAAATCTTTTTCCCGAATTATGGAAAAAAAGTCTTTTCCTTCTTCCAGTTCCAATACATTTGGATCTACACTTGGTTCTCTGAGGCGTTGTAAGCGTGGAGGTACTACAGATTGACGTGGTGTATCTTTGAGTTCTGGAAGAGGCAAAGCCATAAAATACATTAAGTCTCGCAATCCCAAAAGACCGTCTACTTCATAGATATCTTTTTCGGTTAATTCCAAATCTTGTAATAACCTGGAACGCACAGATTCTGGAGTTTGGGATTTAATTTCTAACCGTACCGGAGTGCCACCCATACGACGTTTGCGGAGTTCCTGTTCAATTGCCAATAACAGGTCTTCTGCTTCATCTTCTTCTAATTCTAGGTCAGCATCACGAGTAATGCGGAAGGGGTGATATTCTTGAATATTCATCCCCGGAAATAGAGATTCTAAATTATGTGCGATCGCTTGTTCTAATGGTACACCTGACCAGTGAACGGGTTGTCCATCTTGACGAATTCCCAAATCTGGAGGTAAGGGCAAAAATCGCGGTAAGACTTTGGGGACTTTGACTCTCGCAAAAAATTCTTCTTCTGTATCTGGGTTTTTGAGAACTACCGCTAGATTTAAACTGAGATTAGAAATGTAAGGAAAAGGATGACTAGGATCAACAGCCAGAGGTGTCAAAACGGGGAAAATTTGTTCTTCAAAATAGTTATCTAGATAATTCCGTTGTTTTTGATTCAGTTCTATGTAATCGAGGATATAAATCCCCTCACTTGCCAACAGAGGTTGCAGTACTTGTTCAAACTGTTCGTTCTGTTTTGTAACTTGAGGACTGAGTTTGAGGCGAATATCATCTAACTGTTGTTGTGGTGTGCGACCGTCAGGAGTGAGTAGATTGACTTTTGCTTCTACTTGCTGCTTTAAAGCCGCAATCCGCACCATGAAGAACTCATCTAAATTAGAACTGAAGATTGCTAAAAATTTCAGGCGTTCTAGGAGAGGTGTACGCGCATCGCAAGCTTCATGTAATACCCTACTATTAAACTCTAACCAACTTAACTCACGATTTATATAATATTGTGAATCACTTAGATTAGTGCTAGGGTTGCTCTTTTTGGATTTTGCCATAATTATTTAAATCCTACTAGATATCACCTATTTAACTTAGGGGACTCTATTAATATAGTAAGTTTTAGTTAAGTGAACTTTAACAGTCGGACTGATCTTACAGAAAATTGAGATTTTGCCAAATATCTGGGAGATTTTCTCGGAGTTGTAAAAATGTTTCAAGCTACTCGTCGCCGCCTTGCCCTCTGGTATACTGCTGTAACGGCTGTATTGCTTCTACTATTTGCTACTGGAGTGTATTTATATGTACGCAGCACCCTAGTGGAAAGGATTGATGATACTTTAAATCATGTAGTGGAAGTTGTCGAGCGATCGCTTGTCATTGAACCCATCAACTTTCAATCTCATCAACTCCGCGTTAACGTAGAAGCTAGTTTTCGTAATAATGCTGATACTACAGAAGATGATCGCATTGACCTAGAATGGTTTAGCCCCACGGGAAAATTACTTTGGTCAACTCTCTCTGAACCTTTAGATATTCCTATTCATAATAATTCTAACGGGGAAACTGTGCGCGTATTGGGAATGAGGCAATGGGCTGATAGTAATCCTCACTCAATACTCAACATTCAAGACTCAGCACTTTTATTAAGACAAGTCACTCAAAGAATAGAAAATGGCAGACAAGTACTAGGATATCTACGCGTAAGTCATCCCTGGTTTGAAGTCACTAAACCTAGTCGTCAGTTGATATTTGATTTAGCTTTGGGTACTGGGTTAATGTTGCTGTCAGTCGCTGCTAGTGGTTGGTTTCTTTCGGGTAAAGCCATGGAACCTGTCGGTGAATCTTACCAACGTCTCAAGCAATTTACTGCTGATGCTTCCCATGAATTGAGAAGTCCCATTGCTTTAATTCAAACTAATGTCCAAGTTGCGTTGGCTGATTTAGAATTAGCTGCGGTAGAAGGAAATCATGCTGTACATTATCGACAACAATTAAAACTCATAGAACGTCTTACCCAGCGCTTGGGTAGATTAGTCAATGATTTACTTTTTCTCGCACGACAAGATAGTGGTATTAGCAAAGATGTTTTTTCACATTGTCCCCTTGATGCTTTGTTAATGGAAGTAGTAGAAGAACAACAATTATTGGCTGCGGAAAAAGAAATTACTCTGACTCTGAATTTAGTTGATCCTCCTTTAGAACTCAACCCCGAATTATTAGAAGATTGGTTTATGCTAATGGGAAACTGGGATCAAATAGTGCGGTTATGTACAAATTTGATTGGTAATGCTTTGCAATATACCCCAGTTAGAGGAGAGGTGAAAGTAGAATTAACACGGATAGATGTGATAGGACTCCGTTACACCAATTCTCATTTACAAATTAAAGTTAGTGATACAGGAATTGGAATTCCCTCCGAGTCTTTACCGCAATTGTTTGACCGTTTTTATCGGGTTGATCCTGCCCGTACTCATCAGATTGCTAAGACATCTACAGCCACTACTACAGGTTCTGGATTGGGTTTAGCGATCGCACAAGCTATTGTCGAACATCATCAAGGTCAAATTCAAGTTGATAGTGTCCTTGGTAAAGGTACTACCTTCATTGTCACTTTACCAATCTCTCTTGAGAATTAACTCTTAAATCAACATTTGTTTCTTGTGATAGATGAAGATAAATGTACTAGTAGATTACTATCGAATTAGTTAAAATTTGAAAGCATCACATTTGTCAAAATTAAAAAAGTAATTTATAAAATTTTTGATTAAACTCTATTTTCTTGCCTCTAATCATCAATATTTTTACAGGATCAAAAACAATGAATATTAACAAGTGTTCTCAATTACTTGGGACTATTTGTGGTGGATTACTGATTAGTTTACCAGCCATCCCGCAAAAAATTATGGCAAAAGAAATTACTTCTAAAGTTAATCCATGTCCCAAAATTTTCTATGAAGAACCACATAACAATCGGGTATTAGTTCCCGCTGGATGTCCTCCCAATGCTTTAACTCTGCAATTCATGAAACAAGGACTAATTCCTGTCACCCCCTTACCAAATCAAATGGGCTTAGGTGTTGGTGGTGAACTACCCTCAGTACTTAATCCCAATCCTCGTATTTTTAATGAAAGTCCCTATAATCTTTCTCAACGAGGTTTTCAGCGAGGAACCTCCATAATCCCCCCAGAACAAGCATTACAAACCCGTTCTCCTAACAGTAGGTTACAGTCACCAGCACCAGAACAAAGACAAGAACCCAGTGCGACAATTGTGTTGGCGAATAGTAAAGCAAATATCATGTTAATTAATGATACTGGCGCAGATGTCACTTACCAAGTGATTGGTGATACAGCACCACGCATATTAGCAGGGAAGTCAAGCACGAATTTAAGAGGTTTAAGCACACCAGTAACAGTGACATTTCAACGAGAAGACAGAGGACTACTCATGGTGATTCCTAAAGCTGCTAAGGAAAAAGGAACCTTAGAAATCACATTTAAAGAAACAACTGATATTAACCAGGATAAAAGTGCCATGATAATTCAAGCAAATGGTTCAGTTTTCTTGAATTAGTTTTTTATCACTTGTAATAGCTTTGTGAAGATCAAGTTGCATAGAACATAGGAGTTACGCATTGACAGAATCTATTAAATATGGATTATGGATTTTATCTATTGTAGGGTGCGTCAGACCCGATAATTGAGCATCTAACAGATTTTCTCTATCTGACGCACCGCACTAATATGCGATTCCAAAAGCCTGAAACTAGCCAATTTTGTTCATACATATCATCTGCATTTTGTACAGTGCGTAACTCCTAGAACAATATTTCAAGGGTAAATCAAGGGTAAATATTGGATATGTGACTTCACATCAAATGAGTATCATCATTCAGCACCTTAATCTAGTTTTCATTAGTTACGGATCAATTACTAATCATCAATAAGATTAACGTCTTGGCAATTCGTTAATCCTATATAGCAATTTTGCTTCTTGTTTAATGTCGTCTAATTTCTGCGCTAGTGAAAGCGCCTGTTGATAAAAATTACGTGCTTTGCCATAATTGCCTATTTTTTCATAAAGTTCACCAGAGGAAATAAAATATTTAAATTCTTCCGTAGGACTATTTAAAAATTTGGCAATAGTCAAACGTTGTTCTAACAATTCTAATGCCCGTTCATAGCGACCAACAGCAGCATGAGCCGTAACTAAACCATCAATTGCTCGTAATTGGTTAGGACGATCAAAATTGATTTTAGCTAACCGCATTGCGGCTCCATAATTACCTATGGTGTTTTGATAATCTCCTACCATCAGATAGGCTTCACCTAAATTATTCAGAGTATTTACTTCACCAATAACATCACCAGTTTGACGGCGAAAAATTAAAGCAGTTTCAGCTAATTTGATAGCTTGGTTATAATCTCCTAATCTAGCAGTTACCAAACTTAAATTACTTAAAGAAAGTCCCTGCCCTTCAATATTTCTTAGATTGCGAGCAATTACTAGTGCATCATTAATAACTTGTCCTGCCGCTTTCGTTTCACCTTTTTGTAACAATACAGTCCCCAGATTATTTAAAGCAAAAATCTGATTTTGAAAATCTTTATTATCACGAGCTATTCCTATCCGACGACGTAAAACATCTTCTGCTTCTTGGATATTACCTAATTGGATATAAGCACTAGCTAGTAAATCGTAAGTTTCACCTTGAGCTTTTATGTCACGGATTGAGTGATAAATTTCTAGTGCTTGTAATCCTGATTTAATCGTTTTCTCTGCATATCCTGAAGCATATTGTTGTCTACCTAGACGCACTAATCTATCAGCTTCTTCTCTTAATGGTACTTCTGCAGAATTATGTAAAGGACGATGGATCTGTTTAGTAATATCAATAGCATTAACTACTGTTGGACTGAGCAAAAAAACAAATATTAAAACATAAAAACTACCATTTTTTAATGTTTTAACTTTTTGTTTTGCCAAAGTAGAATTTAAATTTAAAATGCTATGCCCTGATAAAAAGTTTCCCTGTTTCATAACACTTACCCGTAAAATTCCGGCTTTAAGTAGCAGGTTTAAGAAAAAGTTTTAGTGTTTAACTGCATCTAGTACACAACAATATAATTTAACTAAAGATTAAAAACTTCTAAAAAGCTTTTACAATCTGCTTTGAAAATTTTTAATTTTTAGTTTTTTTGTACAGTACTAGCATTATTCGCGGTGATAGCTAAGTTAGGACTGAGTGAAGTTTTCCCCTAGGTAAATAGCGCGAATATCAGCAGGTAATTTGTCTTCTAGCATACGATAACCTTCTTGGAGAAAATTGGCTACTTCTCCTGGAGAAATATTTTCTCCTTCAGCTTGTAGATAAGCTGCAATTCTAGTTTCACTCCAGTGAAAGGTTTGCGCCATTAGCACGATTAAGCGTAGCACTGGCTTCAGCTGATCTAAAGCTTGTTCTACATAACACCATAATGGCGGTGAAGTTGCTTGGAGAGAATAATGAATTGCTTCAGTTGGCGGTAATTTAATTTCATTAATGCAGAAAGCAGTGATGTTGATTAACCAGTTTTGCAAAGTGAGAATTTCCTGTCCTGTTTCTGGGTTAGTTAAATCGAGTCCACCCAGTTCATAATAGATGTATCGCCAGGTGAGAGCAAACAAATAATCTGCTTGTACAGGCGATCGCGCCGAATGTTGAATCAAGGTGTAAACTATGGGGCTATAGCGGCAAAAAATCACTGTAAAATACTTGCCACTATCTGGATAGCGCTGAAATAGGCTCAGTAGTTCCTGGTCACTGTGATGAAACAGCGACTTAACCAGGGGGTGATTAGCTTCAGGAAAGTGAGGAATTTGCACAAGCCTTTAAATAGTAGTGGTTAAAATATACAGGGTAATGGGTAACTGGTGATTGGGAATTGGTGATTGGGGAAAAGGTAATTAAATTATTCTTAATTGTCACCGCGTCACCGCGTCACCCCATCTCCCTGTTCCCTGCCTCAGACTATGAGATAAACTAAAAACAAGAACTTAATGTTAGTCTTAATCGACAATACTAAAAGCGGCTCCCTCATATAATATTCGTTTGTTCATGGTTATAGCAGCTAGTTTGATACCTTTCCTGGTTAGTCATTTTACTCTAGGCTCGTTTTTACCGTCCTTGCCCTTGGATAGCCTGTTCTCTACCCAAGGCATTATGATTATGCTGTTGGCGGCTTATGCTGGGGCTATGTGGATGTTTCTCACTAGCGCCCCCAAGGTACATACTGTCATGGTGTCGGATTTGGAAATTGCGCGACAGTTGTATGAAGGGTTACTTGATTTGCCAGCGGCGGAAGTACCTTTGCACTATTACTACAATTACGAACAAACCATTGGTGCGACAGGGATAGACCCGTTGTATATGTCTACCAGCCCCAGTTGGTCAAATAAAGCGATGAGTAATGCCAATGATGGTTTGTGGTATCAATTAAAGAAAAATACTCAACTGCACATTATTACTGGTGCAAGTATTGGTATTAAAAATCAACAGCGTCACGTTTGTTTTGACCGTGAATGTCTGGAATTAATTTTAATGCGGGTGGAAACACGAGGTTTGAAGTTTAAGATTCGCAATCAAAAGCCTTTGAATTTTTTGGTGAAAGATTACGAAGGGCGTGTGATTGAATTGGCTGAAGTTGCTGCGTAGGGGCGGGGTTTCCCCGCCCTCATAAATTCATTTATCATAAGGGTGTGTTGGGTTTTTCCTGATATACCCTTAAATTTTTATTAATGAACCGCGAAGAAACGAAGGACGCGAAGGAAGAAGGGAAGAAGAGGGTTTTATCTTAACCCCTGACAAATGAAAGCAGCCCAGTAGCGAGGATGTGCAAAGGGAAATTCTGGCTGATCAAATTCTCCAGACATTAATTTTTGTTTCCACTTTTCCAAATTGGGGTCAACTTCTTCCAGCCATTTGGGAAACAGATAACTATACCAATATCTTTCAGCGGGGTTCATTCTCTGATAATACTGTTGTTGCTCGTCTTCAGTAGCTAGACTTTTGATGTCAAGGTAAGTGCGAGTATCCCTAACTATCTGTCTGAGAAAGAAGAGGACAAACTTCTTCGCAGTCAAAGAACCTGATTTGATATCTTTAACCCAGCGATTGATCTGTTTTAACCTTTTTTCTAAGTTGCGGTCTACGGTCGATGCTTCCTCAATGAGTGACTTGAGTATTTCCTTAATCTCTTGTGGCTGCAAAAAATTTACACCTAAAAAATTGAGTTGATTTTATATAGATTACTAGTATTTAATAGTTTTTTCAAGTAAAAAAATTTAAAAAAGCAATATTCTACTTCTCTATATAGTCTTTTCTGACTCTATAGAAATCTGATCATTATCATCTCCCCAAGTTTCCAACCAATCACCATCAAAATCAACATCATCACAATATAAATAAGCTGCATCCAGACCATATTTCATGATGTCATCCTGTAATTGACGGGCTGCTTCTAAATGGTGTAAAAATTTCTCTAATCTCTGTTGATTGTCAGTTGATTTTTGGTTAATCATAATTACTAAATCACCACTTATGAAAAATAATCTTGCTATTCTTATTGTCAGTTGCAGAAATACAAAAAAATCCCACAACTGGCATAAATTATTATTTCCAATTCCTAAGCTTTATTGATGGCTATCAAGTAAATCATGATGAGCAAAAATCCCCTTCAATTTCAAATTAGTAAATTCAATAACAGCATTAATTAAATCCCGTTGTTCTGAACTTAAAGCTAATGCTTCTAAAGCTTGATTAAGGTCACTACCTGTATGCAAATTGTGAGTAAGTTGTATCCGTTGTTCAGAATTTAAAGCTGTAAAAATTTCCTTATTTCTCCGCTGACGTACAGCTTGAAGTTGTTGGCGTTCCTGAGGAGTCAAATCATCAATAGAAAATGCAATAGTGTTGCTAATATCTTCGACAACTGAGGTGAAAATTATTTGAGGAGAACTAAAAAAATTATTAGCTGAAGCTACCGTAAGTCCTGGAGACAAGAAAGTACAGCTAACAACAAGTAGCAATGCAAAAAACCGTTGTATCAATTTAATCATCATGTTGAGAAAAACCTAAATTAGATGTCAAGCTGAGGTATGGGTCAAACCCTGATAATTTTCCTACTTATAAGGACGGGGATTAGTGACTGGGTAAAATTTTACCAATTACCTACTACCAATGACCAATAACCAGCCCTCAGACTGTCTTTATATTGGATGTGAGGTTAAGGAGATAATGTTTTCTCTATGACTAAACTCAGAAATTGATAATAAAGAAAAATATATAAGACACATTAGTATTATGTTCTTTTATATTTCCTGAGTCAACGCTATCATCAAAATCATTGCTAGAGGTGATAGGTCATGAGTGAACAAGTTTTGGAAACAGCAGCAGTTACTACCGTTACTCAAGATAGCGAAATTGATTTAGAGGCGGCTTTTCAAGAATCTCAAGTCCAAGACATTCTGGATAAGTTAGACCAGGAGTTAGTCGGTTTAAAGTCGGTCAAGAACAAGATCAAGGAAATGGCCGCTTTGTTGTTGGTTGACCGTATCCGTAAAAGTCTGGGTTTAACAGCTGGTGCGCCTAGTTTACACATGACATTTTTAGGCAATCCAGGCATGGGTAAAACTACTGTAGCCATGCGAATGGCAGAAATTCTTTATCGCCTAGAATATATCCGTAAAGAACACGTGATGTTGGTAACGCGAGATGATTTAGTTGGCCAAGGTATTGGACAAACTGCACCCAAAACTAGAGAAGTTTTAAATAATGCGATGGGTGGTGTTTTATTAGTCGATGAAGCTTATACTTTATACCGTCCAGACCATCCAGGAGATTTTGGTTTAGAAGCCATTGAAATTCTCATGCAGGTGATGGAAAACCAGCGTGATGATTTAGTTGTCATTCTCGCTGGTTATAAAACCCAAATGGAGCATTTTTTTCATAGTAATCCGGGTATGAATTCGCGGATTGGGATTCATATTGAATTTAATGATTACAGTGTTGATAATTTGATGATTATCGCCCAATCTATAGTCAAAAGTCAAAACTATTGTTTTAGCCCAGAAGCGGAAACAGCTTTTAGAGAATATTTAATTAAACGGAAGACAATGCCCCATTTTGCCAATGCTCGCAGTGTCCGTAATGCTATAGATAGAGCGCGTTTGCGTCAAGCTAATCGTTTATTAAGCAGTGGTAAAAAGTTGAACAAGCAAGATTTAATTACTATCGAAGCGGTTGATATTCTTGCTAGTCGAGTATTTAGAGAAGGTGTTCCCGATTGTGAACCCGAAAGTTAATTGGGGACTGGGGACTGGGGATTGGGTATGGACAAATTTCCTTTTATTCCCTTCTTAATGTCACCTGTCCCCAGTCATCTAATCTGACTTTTTCATTTTGTCAATTTCTTGTTGCAATTTTTCAATTTGCTCTCGCAGTTTGTCGGCTTCATTTTCGGTTGTTTCAACTTTGACATTTACTGCTCCATCTGCTGGTGTTTGTTGATAGTTACCACGCTTGATTTGCTGATATTCTTCTGATACTGCCCAAGTTCGTAAATAATGTACGCGTTCCACTGGGAATGGATGACTAAGCATCATGCCTTGAGCGCCATTATACATCAAAAATTTATATACTTGATTCAAACCATCATCATCTAATGCTTGATATTTTTCAGACTGCTGGATAAATTCTTGCAAACTACATTCATTAGCATATTTGTTACTACCGCCAGAGATTTTCATCATGGATGACATGACTGGGTCTAAATCATCCATGACTAGCAAAGCTGCGCGATCTGCGCTTAATTCGGCTTTGCGTCGCCATTCAAAAAATGCATAAATCAAGCCTTGACTGACGAAATTGCCTAAACCGAAGGTTAATTCACCAATAATGGAAGCGGCACTCATTGCCCACATCGCCATTTGAATTAAAATGGTATGACCACATTTAATATGCCCCAGTTCATGGGCTAACACCGTCCGAATCTCAGCTTCGTTCAGTAAGTCTAGTATCCCTGTGTTGAGGACTATGTAAGGATTTTCCTGCCCTAAAGCGTAGCTGTTGGCCTGGGGGTTGTGTGAAATAAACAATGCAGGTTCGGGGTAAATGTCCAAATCTCGTACACATTCCCGAAACATCTGGTAAATAGTGGAATATTGGCGCGGTCCGACTTGGATGTTGTTGCCCATTAGATAAATTAATTGAGGGCGTTCATAGACAAATTCCACAAATTTACGAGCGATTAGATCAAATCCTGGTAAGCTGCGTAGGGCTTGTTCGGCTTGACGGTCTAGAGGATGTTTAAAGGCTTCGCTGGAAATTCCTTTGTAAGTTGGCATAATTTAGGGAATAGGGAATTGGGGACAGGTGACAGGGAAGAGGGAACAGGTGACAGGAGGGAGTTTACCAATTACCAATTACCAATTACTAATCACCACTGACTAATGACAACATAATAGAAGTGGGGCAGTTCGGAAAAAGTCACTTGTTATGGGATGAAAAGCGTGTGATTGAAGCAGAAGTTCATTTGTCACTACATAACTTCCTGCGATCGCAGGCAGGGTTTCCTTCCTGGCCCCATCACTTAACGATGGCAAGGTTGGTAGCACGTGCCTTGCGCTTGGGACGTAGTGCTTTAATTCAAGTAGGGGCAGTTTGTGGTTATCAAGGGCGATATCGCACAAGTTTTGTCGCCTCTGCCTTGATGTGGCATGGTCCTGTAATCATTGTTGCCACAGAAACTGTGCAACAACGCTTACTGTTATTAGAAATTCCCCGGCTACAGCAATGGCTACCAGCGAACAAACCGATTAGAAGTGGTGACGCTTGGCCTAGTCCTGAGTTTCAAGGGCTGTTGTTAACTTCCCCAGAAGCTTGGTTAAAGGGTCAGTTTGCTAATCAAAACCCATTTCCCCCAAATATTCCCACAATTATTGATGGTGTTGACGATTTGGAAGATTGGGTGCGTCATCAACTCACAAAAGAGATTCAATCCCATGATTGGGATCAGCTGATGCTGGCTTGTCCTCAGCAAGCAGAAATAATTCGTGAAGCTAGGGTACAACTGACACATGAGTTATTTCAGCATCCCACCAATCCCTATGACTGTTATCTCATTTCTCAAACGGAAATCGAGATTTTACAACGTCTGTATTCTAGTTTAGATTCCATAACAGACTTACCAAAGACTTGGCAAGAATTCTGGCAGACATTCCAAAACTTTACAGATGATTTTCTCGCGATTTCTTCTGGTTCTCCTCCTCTTTTCTGGGCTACCATTACCCGTCGGCAAGGTTTATTTTCTTTACACTATGCCCCAATTGAGTTAGGAAAAATTCTTTCTCCTATTTGGCAGCGGCAACCTGTAGTCTTAGTTGGTGGTGCGTTGGAATCAGAAACAGAGGCTCCTTTATTTCGTCAGCGTTTAGGATTAGATGATGTAACTTGCTTGAAGTTCTCATCTGATAATCATGGGGAAGCTATTCAACTTTATGTACCTTATAAGTTGCCTCTACCCAATACGCCAGAATTTCAAGCCGCATTTATCCATAAAGTTCGCACTCTGTTGTGTTTGAGTGCTACGTCCCTGGGACTAACGGTGGTATTGGTGGGAGATGTACCGCTTAAGTCAAGAGTGGGGGCAATTTTGGCTTCTGAATTTGGCTCGCGGGTACAGGTGGAAAAAACTTGTTTGGATGAAAATGGTATTTTAGTCACTGGTTGGGAATATTGGCGAGAGCATCAAACTGTTTTACCTGCACCTCGGTTGTTAATGATTGCAACTTTGCCTTTACCATCTTTGGAAAATCCTTTGGTGGCTGGTAGGGTGGCTCATTACAAGCGATCGCACCAAGACTGGTTTCGTCTCTATTTGTTACCCACGGCTTTGAATGAATTACAAAGAGCGATCGCACCCGTGCGCGAAAATCAGGGTATTGTGGCTTTACTTGATAGTCGTGTGGTTTATCGCAGCTACGGCGCACAAATTCTCGCTTCCCTCAGCCCTCTGGCACGTTTGAACTATCTCGATCCCAGTCTATTCTCTCAGACTAATGAGCAAGATTCTGCCTGATCGATTATCCCTAGCACAGGCTCATACCAACAGCTATGATCGATTTAGAGCAACTGCCTTGACGATGAGGACAAACTTTATTTTTAAAAAAGATACAGATGTCCTGATGCCTGGGAAGATATACTAAGAACCTAAATTGAATTTTTAATTGCTAATTATGGGTGAAGCAAAACGTCGGAAAACCACACTTGGCGAACAATACGGTCAAGACACTCCTATCTTACCTTGGGTTCCCATCACTAAATCTCAAGCCGAACTATTTGTGAATTTAACTACTCGTGGGGCTTGGATAGGCATTGGTTTAATGGTAGTAGCATGGATAACTATCCGGTTTATTGGACCGGCTTTCGGTTGGTGGCAAATAGTAGATTGATACTTGCTGTATTCCTTACACGGAGACTCTGGATGCTTCTAGATGGCTTCTCTAAGAAAGCCTACAGCAAGGATAATTACAAGAATTTTGAGTGAAATGAACCACAACTTTTTTGTCTCACACAGAGAAGAATACATAGTTAGGACTTACCCAAGTGTCACACTAAAAATCTGTTGTAGGGTGCGTCAGACTGCATAAATTCTGCAAATAAACAGATTGTTGATATCTGACGCACCCTACCAATGTGCCAGTTGCGTAAGTCCTGATAGTCTTCTATTGATATATTAAGGATGCTGTAAGATATAGTATCAAGTTCGCTTAATTACTACTTGTAATTCAAAAATCTCCGTGTCTCCGCGTCCTTGCATCAGCCCTAATGATTGATTTTTAACAGGAATTGAGATCAATCTCTATCTGACCTTTGCTTGTTGGGTGCAATTAATTTTACTTTTTTATTCAGCACGACTTCAGTAATGTAAAGAAGAATTTCACTAATCTAGAGATAGAAGTAAAAATCTAAAAAGTCGCGCTAGAGTAAACGAATACCTCTAATGGTGCTGTAAACTGCCTATAAAAGTGTAATATGCGGCTTTTTTGTAGTTGACTAGTACCAAATTTGAGTTACGCTGAAGGCTGATTGCTGTAAGTAAGGAGCAACAACGACAAAAATGTCTAGAGACAATATTAATTTTGGGGACTATTCCTGAAATTATCATCTTGCAAATTGAATAATTTGATACGACATATAAAATCGTTATCCACTACCCTAAGCAAGTTACCCAATTACAGACTTTACTGTTCTCTGGTAATTGTGATGAATAGTTTACAATATCAAAGAATGAGAAAATCTAAAGAAAATATAAAAGAAACTCAAATGACTATGGTGTCTGGAGGAAAAAAGTGTTTCTAAGACTGGCACATCAACATAGACAATTTGTCCAAGACTTGGTAATGAACCTACAAGCCTTGGCGATAGTACTAGAGCGGAGCGGTTATTTGGCTTCTTGCTATACCTGTGGCGACCAAATGAATAGTGCTTCATTTATGGTGAGCTTGGGAGACAGCCACCTAATCCGTTTTCTAGTATCAGATTACGGAATTACTTGGACAGAAATGCGGGATGACCGCGAGCTAATGAAATTAGAAGGTGCAGAAGCAATTCACCAATTGCAGGAACTAGCTAATCTTGTCAAGCAGTCCATGCAAACTTCTCTGGGCAGTAAGACCCTTGTCAAAAAGTCTTAAGTTGTTAAAATCGATGGCAAATGGGTTGTACTTGTTGGTAATTGGGAAAAAGGTAATGGGGCTTAATTCTTGAACACCTATTACCTATTCACCGTTACCGTAAATAGACTGTCTTTTTACTGATTTGTCAAGTGTTTTTCAGCGTCTGCTAAAATCTAATGGGAAGGAATTTAACCTATTACCCATGTAATCAAACAAATTATTCAGTAGCTTGTCAAAGTTGCTACTCAAAAGATTAAAGATGTCTGAAGAAACACCAAATCAACCACAATTACCACCAATTAGCGCCATTGACAGGGTGACGACAGCGGAATTTGATAATTGGTTTGAATATCCTGTCAGAGTGCAGCCTCACCACACCGATTATGGAGGTATTGTTTGGCATGGTACTTATTTAACTTGGATGGAAGAAGCGCGGGTAGAGTGTTTGCGCTCAATTGGAATTGACTTTGCTGATTTAGTAGCTTTAGGCTGTGATTTGCCTGTTGTAGAATTGTCAGTACGCTATCATCGGTCACTTCAATTAGGGATGATGGCAGTGATAAAAACCCGTATGGCTGAGGTAACGGGTGTCAGAATTAACTGGGATTATAAGATTGTTTCACCTGATGAGCAGCAATTATATCTGACTGCCCAAGTTACGCTAGTTGCATTAGACCGTGAAAGGGGTAAAATTATGCGTCAGCTACCTCCCACATTTAAAGCCGCATTGGCGAAAATTACTACATCAAACTAAGTAATCAATGCCAAATTAATGGTTATGAACTGGGATTAATTACGTACAGATATTTGAGAAATATTTTGAGTAATTTCAGATAGTTTATGCCAAATATCTTGGGGTGTAATCCCAAAACCAAAGTATAATAAAACCACTATCGCTGCAAAAGTAATAGCAGTTTTGATAGTGGTTTTTACTAATTTCCAAAGTATAACAAATATTATCCAAGCAACTATTAAGGTAATGATCATAATATTACATCCTTGAAAATTACTGTTGTTAAATTAAGCCATTTATTATAGGCGAAAATGTCGAATAATTTAGTTTATTTATAAAAATTTCATTAAAGTTTTATTAAATTCAATTTTTACTTTAAATTAAAAAATCATTTGACATCAACATAAATATCTTTTTCAGATTGCTTAAATTCATCATCTAAGTTATGTAGTAAATTTCTAATTTGTTGACGAAGTTCTCTAGCAGGTTCTAAACAATCACGTTGATAATCTTGTAAAGTTAATTCAAGATGAGGATAAAGTAATTTTAAAAATCCTGATGCTGTTTTGAGAATTGCTTGTTGATCTCGAATAGTAGTATGATGATCAAATTGAGTATGTTGTTGAACATATTGATAAAAACTACCATCTTTTCTTAAAGATAATAACGCTTCTCCAAAAAAATCCATTTTTAAACCGATTTGATTAGCTATCATCTCCCTTTTAAATTTAGGAATTTCCCAACCAGGTAAAATACCAGCAAAACGATCTAAAAAAGCTGTTTCTGAGAAAAATTTAGGTAGATTAGCCATTAAATTATATTTATTTTTAGGACGTTGATATTCATCAAGTTCAATATTACCTAATAATACTAAGGAACAATCACTAGCAATATCAGCAAATCCTGAACGATTATAACGTCCATTAGCAAGATAGGTTTTTAAAGGTCCAATAATTTCATCAGGATTGTCAAATGTTAAACTTTGAATTTCATCTAAAACAACTACATCGTAACGTCCTAATAAACCAACTTCTTTAGTTTTTCCATTAATAAATAATTGAGAAGGAGTTACTTTTCCTCCACTAATTACAGAAACTTTATTATTAATATTTTCATAAACAAAACTTTTTCCTGTTCCTTTAGGTGCTAATTCTATCAGATGATAATTAGGTTCAACTAAGGGAATTAAGCGAGTTAACATCCATGTTTTTGAGCGATAAGTACATGGACAGAATTAATTACACAAATAACTAACATAAAATATTAAGATATAATGAGTATATTCTGATATTTAATAAAATGATATTTATTCGAGAAATAAACCCTTTATCCGCTAAATTATTAGAGCGGATTTATCGTCAAAGTCGACATCATCAAGTACGGCAAAGAGCGCATTGTCTAATCCTAGCAAATCAAGGAGTAAAAATAGAGGAACTGATGAAAATTTTTCAAGTAAGTTACAAAACTATTTATAACTGGTTTGATAGATGGGAATCAGAAAGCATGGTGGGATTATATAATAAATCAGGGAGGGGAGCTAAATCCAAATTCAATCCTGAACAAGAACAAAAAATTAAGGAATTAGTAAAAGAAAATCCAAGGCAATTAAAACAAGTTGTTCAAAAAATCGAAGAAGAATTGGGAATTAAAAGCAGTAAAAAAACAGTTAAAAGAATATTAAAAAGATTAAAAATGAGTTGGCATCGAATGCGTAGAGCGGTAGGAGGAAAGCCTGAAGCTCAAGTATATCAAGAAAAAAAGGTGCAATTAGAAAAATTAGAGCTATTGGATAAAAAGGGAGAAATTGATTTATATTATTTAGATGAATCAGGATTTTGTCTAATTCCTTCTGTCCCTTATGCGTGGCAAGATATCGGGGAACAATTAAATATTTCGAGTTGTCGTAGTCGGCGGTTAAATGTATTAGGAATCATGAATAAACGAAATGAGCTTAAATCTTATGTTTCATATCAAACCATTAACTCTGATGTAGTTATTGCTTGTATTGATACTTTTTTTGTTACAGTAAATAAGCCAACATTTATTGTCGTAGATCAAGCATCTATTCATACTAGTGATGCTATTTTTGAAAAAATTGAAGAATGGAAAGAGCGTAATATTACTATTTTTGAATTGCCTACTTATTCCCCTCATTTGAATTTAATTGAAATTTTGTGGCGATTTATTAAGTATGAATGGATTCCTATAGATGCTTACAAAGATTGGAAAAATTCTGAGAGAATTTGGAGAAAACTATGTAATTAATTTTGTCTAACTACTTATCAACGCGACTTAATAAGTTATTTCGATAACTTACAAGTTGAGCATTATTTTTAAATAAAAGTTGAGTGATTTCCAAATCATTAGGATTATCCCACAATAGTAAATGAGGTTTATCTGTTGGTTTTGCATCTTGAAGAGATAGATTATTTATTGTTGACATAAGCTTTTTCCAATAAAGTTAAAGCATCATCCCAACGACGAATAATTTGATAAGGTAAAACGGTGCGTCTTTGTTCAATAATTCCTAAAGATTCCATTCTATTCAGATGTTGTTGTAAAGTTTCAGATTGAATACCTAAAACTGGTAAAATTCCCATCCTTTGAGCAAAAATATCATCAGTTAATACAGAAGTTTCCTGATTAAAATCTCGTTCCCACAGTTTAGCTAAAAAATAACCTATCAAATAAGTATTAGGAAGTTTAGCTTTTCCTGTTTGATATGTATCTGTTTTGATTTCTTGGATAAATTGACAATTAGCTAATGCTTGTTGTTCAACATAAGCTCTTAAAACATACTTGATTCTTTTAGGAATTTCTTTATCTAGTTCTTCAAATATAGGAATACTATTTTGAAATAAATCATTTTTACTAAAAGTTGAATTTTCAGGGAGAAAAGTATAAATAAAATAAGTCCAACCTCCCCATTCAGCAGGATTTTCTGGGATTTTATTTAAACCTTGAGTACCAAAACTTAAATAAAAGTGCATTAACCAATCAGTAATGATTGATTTTAAATAAGGATCATGTTTTAAAACTATTTTTCCTTCTGGACTTAAATAATTATCTTTAACTAAACCTGCTCTAATTGCCCAACTTTTAATTTTACCAACTTTAGCATTACCTAAACCTGTTTTTGTCATCAGATTTGGTAAAGTATCTTTTAAGCCTTCTTTTTCAGAAGCAGCATCAAGTATTCTCTTAATTTCTTCTTTTTTAAGAGAAAAATTACCGTTGAAATGCAGTTGCATTTTAGCCATAGTCTATCCAGTATTGAATAATATAAATTCTTCAGTGATTTTACTTAAAAAATCACTTGCACTTTAATGCACTCTAAAAATTGCTCTTTGGCTTTGACTGAGGTTGTAATATTCTCAGACTTATTTGGGTGCTTATGCTGATTTGATTATAGTGTATATAATAACGTTAGACTAGTTGAATATTCTAGTTTTTATGATAATTTACATTATTTTCTTAAAAAATAATCCTACACTGCACCTGATAGGATGAGTGTAGGATGATGGAAATATTTAACCAACAGAAATTATCTGTGGCTGAGTTGCTAATTTTTCTGTAGCTGTGAAAACTTCTTGTCTAGCCCATTGATCTGCTGCTAATATGTCATCTAAAGATGGATTTTGTTTATTATCATTTTGATGACTATCGCACACAAATTCAATACACTTCGCAATATCCAAATAGTGAATTTTCTCTTCTAAAAACAACGCCACAGCTTGCTCATTTGCTGCATTCAAAACCGCCGGCATAGAACCACCAGCCCGACCCGCAGCATAAGCTAAACCCATGCAAGGATACTTTTTATGATCTGGTTCACGGAAAGTTAAATCACCAGATTTTACTAAATTCAATCTTTCCCAATTAGTGTAAATTCGTTCCGGCCAAGATAAAGCATAAAGCAAAGGTAAACGCATATCTGGCCAACCCAGTTGAGCTAAAACCGAAGTATCTTGTAACTCAATTAAAGAGTGAATAATACTTTGAGGATGAATGACAATTTCAATGTTGTCGTAATCTACTCCAAACAAATAATGAGCCTCAATTACTTCCAAACCTTTATTCATCAAAGTCGCCGAATCTACAGTGATTTTTCGCCCCATTGACCAGTTAGGATGTTTAATAGCATCAGCAACTTTTACCTCTGGTAATTTTTCCACAGGCCAATCACGAAAAGCACCACCAGAAGCCGTGAGTAATATCTTTTTTAAGCCATCTTTAGGAACACCTTGCAGACATTGAAAAATAGCGGAATGCTCGGAATCTGCTGGTAATAGTTTCACTCCGTGTTTTTCCACCAAAGGTAACACCACAGGAGCGCCGGCAATGATAGTTTCTTTATTAGCTAAAGCTATATCCTTACCCGCTTCAATAGCTGCAATAGTTGGTAATAAACCCGCACAACCAACAATACCCGTTACAACGGACTGAGCATCACCATAACGCGCAACTTCTATCACTCCCGCTTCCCCAGCCAATAAAATGGGTTGAGGATTGAGGTCTTTAATAGCTTCTTTGAGTTCTGGTAATTTGTCCGCAGCAGAAATGGCCGCAATTTGGGGACGAAACTGGCGAATTTGCGCCGCGAATAACTCCACATTCCGTCCCGCAGCTAATCCGACGATTCGGAATTTATCAGGGTGTTCAGCGACGATATCTAAGGTTTGAGTACCAATTGAGCCAGTAGAACCCAGGAGAGTAATAGCTTTCACAATTTTTTAATAATTAACGTTAATTTTAAATATAAATTGCTGCGGCTACTAATTTCCCGATTTTTTGAGAACAGAATTAATATCACGTTCCATAATTTGGCTACAAGAACCTGGACGCTTATAAACACAAGTCCCTTGCCAACATTTTTGTAAAGTATAGTTTTGATATTGAGATGGTATGGAAATATTACCAATAATGTAGTTAAAACCTGCTTTTAGCTCTGCGAAATCTGCTGCTTTCTCAACTGGATATATAGGAACATTTTGATGAAAATAGGTATATCCTCCTGATAAAGCCCAATTAATACCCCAAAGCCCCAACCCGCAGACATTTTTATGTGTACTTAAACTTTGTAAAGCTAATAAATTATTAGTTACGCCATACAAATGTGTAATTTCTAAATTAGTTCCAAAAGTAGAAAAACTCAAAGAATTATAAATATTAAATCTGCTTAATAGAGCAATAGAAGTCGTAGTCCAAAGAGCAAGACAGAGGAATATTGCTATAATTTTTTTTGGTAGTGAATCCCATCTGCGTGACAGACTTAAAACTAATTCTGATGTTCCTATTCCTGCTAATATCATTACCATTGGTAATGCTGGATAAATAAAACGATATTCTTTATGAGCTAACAAACTGTGAGACAAAATAATAATTAAAGCTGACCATGCTAAAAGAGGAAGACGACGTGAACCTATAAGCGCGAGAATAATAATAGGGAGGGATAACCAAGACCAACTTTTAAATAAGAAAATAAAATATTCATACCAAGGAGAAACTCCATAAAGTTTACTTCTCCCTTCTACAAGATTTACCCAAATATTTAACCAAAAAGATTGAAAAGGATAAGACCATGTGAAACCATCTACAGTTCCAAAGATGAGTATGGGAGCGATCATACCTAACATCATTGGCAACCATTTATTACGCCAATCTTTTCTACAAATGTAGACTACTGTAAATAATATAGCTGGGATAAAATGAATTCTTAATGCTAGAGATATGCCCAACAAACATCCCGATAGACACAGACGATTTCTAGATGAAAATGAATTTTTTTCAACTCCTAAATAAACTCCAGGTAAGAGAAAATGAGTAGCGACAACTTCAGTAAAAGCTTTGGGGGAAAAATAGATAAATTCAAACCAGATAGTACAAATAAAAGCACAAATAAAAGCTGTAATTGTTCCTCCTATTTTTTTGCCCCATAAATAAGCAACTAAGATATTACTGAGGGAGAGTAAAGATAAAAATATATTAACTCCTATTAAATATCCAGTAGAACCTTCTCCCATCCATGACGTGAGACTCATAACACCTGCTAAAATCCCTGGTAATACCCAAGAACGAATACCATCTCTAAATTCCCAGGTAACGATACCATGACCAAAAGCTAATCTATGTGCAGGTTCTAAGGATTGGAAAATTTCATCTGCCCAAAATATATTTGGGAATTTTACAGCCATCCCCACACGCAGCATTAAGGCAATAATAATTAGGATGCCTAATAATAAGTATTCTGGTTTAACTCGGCGATTCATCTGTTGTTATAATGGGATTATATTATGTGGATAATATGATCATCCGACAAGTTTTAACTATGATTTTCTGATTCAGATTCTACAACTTCAAATTTTACTTTATTATATAAATCTTGTAAAGAAATTTCAAAAGGTACAGTGACAAGAGATATGTTTTCATCTTCTTCATCATACTCACATAAATTCCATCTTTTCTTGCCAGTTTTAGAAAATTGTTCTACATGAATTCGGTTTTGGTCAATTAATAAATATTCTTGGAAACTGGGAATTGTTCTGTAAGCTTCAAATTTATCTTCTCTGTCGTAACCTTTGGTAGACTTAGATAAAACTTCAATAATTACCTGGGGATTTGTAATTGTATCCGTGCGATTATTGAAAAATTCTGGCTGATCTGCAATAATCATCACATCTGGATAAGTGTATATTAGTCTTTGGGGTATCCACAGACGCATATCACCCATAAAAACTTCGTAATTTTCTTGTTGTCGAAAGGCAAAATTCAGCGTGGCGTAAAAATTACCTGTAATGCGGTTATGATTTATGGATGCACCAGCAATAGGAATAATTTGTCCTTCAATGTATTCGCTTTTGTAGTCAGCGGTTGCTTCTAATTCCAGATATTCCTCTGGGGTGTAATATTGCTTTTCTGTTAGTTGCATATTTTTGATTAGAAAGCTATCTACATTAATTTAGCATATTAGCAATAGTTATTGCTAACTATATCCACTATGAATTTGCTAATATTTCAATTTTTTATCTTCAAACGTATACCTTGTTTGGGATAATTAAAACTGAAAAATGAATACTAAAAATATAAGTTTAGTACATTTCCATCGTTTCGAGATTCAAAATACATAAATTTAAGATTATTAAGGAACTTTTTATAATATGAAAAAAAGCAAATTCCCCATAGTGATTACACCTTATTTAATTATTTATGGTGCATTTATTGTTTGTGCAATTGTGGGGATGATAATTTCCCCCGATGCTTTTCATAAATTTTTCTCTGCAACTCAATTACCCCGTGCAATTCCCCCTCAATTACCTCACAGAAGTTATTATTGGGATATTGAACTTTATGCAAATATGGCTTTGCAAAATACCTGCACTGCTTTTTACCCTCTTTGGGGTTTTATAGTAGGTTGGATATTTCATCCCCAAAATTTAGAGCAATTTGCTCATGGGATGAAAATAACAGCTACAGCATTTTTTTTGATTTCCACCCCTCTAGTATTTTGGGTATTTCAAAAAGCTTTTAAAAATCAATATTTGGCATTAATTATCACTCTTGCTTACACTGTCAACCCTATGGCAATTTTCCGCGTTATAGGTTACACAGAAAGCTTATTTTCTCTACTGGCAATTTTGTTTATATGGCTACTTTTAAAAGAAAATAAACTAAATGAAAAAATCAAGTTAATACTGCTGTCATTGCTTGTTATTTTCATGGCTTTAACTCGTCCAGTATTAATTCAAATGATATTTGCTTCCACATTATCATTAATTACCATATTTTTGTTAACCAAACAAGTTAGGATAAATCATATTTTTAGAACCATTACAATATGTATTTCATCCATATTAGGATATTCTATTTATGGATTTTCATGCCTTCAATTAAGAGGTGACTTTTTTGCACCATTTCATGATCAAAAACTATGGGGTAAAAAATTAGGATTGCATTTAGACTTACTATTTTTTCCTAAATCTCCTTTGTTTGATTTATTAGGCTTATATCTGCCGATTATAATTTTCATAATTGCGTTGTTTGTCATTTATTGGAAAATAAAAAACTATCAGCCTTCGGTATTTGTTCCCAAAATTTTTATTTGGGACATTTTAATCATGTATCCACCAGTTTTAACATTAGCATATATATTTACATCCATATTTACCTTGTTCCGTGGTGTAAAAAAGCAAATTATTACCTCTAAATTTACCCAAAGTTTACAGGATAATTATGTATTTTGGTTTTGTATGTATTTTTCAATAATTAACTCTTTAATTGTATTTTTTAGCCAAAACCGCCTTGCTAGTCTAGCACGATATATATTCGCAATACCTTTCTTTTTTCTAGCATTAGGATATCTATATTGTTGTTTTCCAGGAAAAAGAAAATATAAAACTTTATTATTTATGACGATAATATCCGGCTTTGGCCTTGTAGAACAATGGATTAATTATGGAAAAGATCAATGGTTGGGTTAAAATATCAAATTATCATGAAGTAAAAAATTATCTGCGTTTATCTGCGTGCATCTGTGTTTAATTATTGTTTAATTATTACTGCTTGTACCTCACTTGAATAGGAATTGCTATAATTGTGAAATCAATGTAAAACCATTAACTTCACCTATAACTTTACTCTGACTTAAATTCATTTTCTCCATAGTCTCTTTATCTAACAACAAATAAGATTTATTCGCCAACATTCCCTGCAAACTCTCAACAGAAACAGCAACCACTTTACAATCACTATAAAAATCTAAACTAGGACGGCCATAACTAAAAGAAGTATAAATTGTTGTTCCTGCTGGAATATGTTGGCGAATTAATGCAGCAACTGGTTTAACTGGAAACGCTTCATTTAATTCCCATATCCAAGAATTTGAAATCATTAACAACAATAAAACTAAATACATTCCAGTAAATAAAACAGGGATAAAATTACGATTTCGTTTGATAACTAACCATGTAGCAATACTCATACTAATTGCTAAAACAATACTCATAATAATTAATGCAGGTTGTGGGTCAGCAAAAATAAAATAAACACCACCTCCCAAACCAGCAACAGTTAGAAAAGTAAAAAATCCTCCCAAAAATTTGATATTAAACTTCCCTTCCTGCCAAATTTCGCTCAAATTAACACCAATTGCTAAAGCTAAAAATGGATATATAGGCATCACATACCAGGGCAGTTTTGTACTCATAAATGAGATAGTCCCAAAGTAAATAAATGTGTCAATCATAATCAAACAACCCCAAGTTGTCTGACGTTTTCTCCAAGCTAAATATAACCCTCCGGGCAAAAACAACAACCAGGGAAAACCATATTTAAGTATTTCTATGGAATAGTACCAAACAGGTCCACTATGACCTTCTACAGATTCTACCAGTCGGGCAAAAGTTTGGGATTGAAAATTTGTTTGTAAGAAATTCTCACCATAATGTTGCCATTGGGCAATATACCAAGCAATTGGTAAAGCATTTCCTAATAAAATGCCTAGCCATAAATATAAACTTTTAAATAAATAAAACTGTCTATTTGCTAGGATAAATAACCCAGCAATTCCCCCCAACAGCAAAACTATCATCCCCTTTGTGAGAGTAATTAACCCTAAACAAAAACCAATTCCTAAAGCATAAATTCGCTGCTGACGTGATTTTAAAATACAAAATAATAACAACAAAAAAAATGTAATAACTGCACCATCTAACATTGCTAGTCTGCCATGACGCACCACAGGTAACATGGTCATGTAAACTAAAGCAGTAAATAATGCTGGTAAACTTTGGTTAAAAACGAAATTTCCTACCGAGTAAAGTAAAGGCACACTCAACGCAGTTAATACCGCACTTGGTAAGCGGGTTGTCCATTCATTTACACCACCAAAAGAATAAGCAACAGCGATTAACCAGTGTATCAAAGGTGGTTTATTATGATATGGTTCACCTCCTAAAGTGGGATAAAGCCAAACCATTTTATCTACTGGGTTACGGTAAATTTCACGGGCAACTTGGGCTATAGTTCCTTCATCCCAATCTCGTAAAGGTAAGTTTCCTAAACATATCACCCACAGGAATAAAGATGTAAATAATAACCATAATAACCAGTGTTTATTCCTCATATTTAAAAGTTAATTAATGGCAAGAATTTCATAATATTGGTGACAGTTTTTAAAGTCTTTAATTCTGGTATGTCTGGTTTTATTTTTTCAGCTATAGCTAATGGTATTTCAGCTTTTCTGGGTTGAAAACTATACAAATGTATAAAACCTAAATAAGTCCATAAATAAGGATTTTGGCTATCGTATTTAGTTAATTCTGTTAAATTCTGAATTAATTCTGGTGCTTTGCGTTGTAACAGTTGTGATAAAACTAGACTATAACGCCAATTGAGGTTATCCGGTGCGGTTTTGAGGTAATAATTAGCTGCAAATTCAATTTGTTTTAAATAATCTTGCGTGGGATCATATTGATTAAGATTATTTATCTGTTCAAATATATTTTCCAATTTACCATTTTGTAATTCCGGTGTTAATTGGGAGATACGAGAAATTAAATCTAAAGGTGGTGATTTTTCGATGTTTCCTTTATCTGTCACATTGACGATTACATTAGTATTATTTAAAGGTGTAGTTTGGCCATTTCTTCTATCTAAATAAAGTGCAGATAGTTGATATTTACCTAAAGGTAGAGTTTTGGGAATAAATGTAGATAAATTCTCAGTTACTCTAAAAGTTCCTTGGGGATGACATTTCAATCCACAGTATAAATTTCCCAAAGCAATACCATGATCATGATTCCATTCTCCTTGTTGATTTTGCCATTTTAATAGCAATAAACCATTTTGCAAATCATCCCATTTACCTATAATTTGATAACTAACAGGATTATTTTTGGCTTTGATTAATTGCTTAGAAATTTCAATTTTTTCTAAAGAAACTAACGTATCAGAATCATTCAATTTTTCGATAACTACATCAGGATTTTTGCGGTGATATAATCGTAATTTATCCTTATTTGGTAATTCCCATTCACTTTGTAGTTTCAAATCAGGATCAGATTCGACTAAGGATTTTAATTTGCGTTTAGTTTCTCCTTTCTCTCCTTCTTGTTCTGGTTCATTTTCTCTCGTAATATACCAGGAGAAATACTGCAAATCTTGGTTGATATCAGCTAATTTTGTAGTTAATTTCCTACCATACACACGAAAATCTGCCAATTTACCAAAATAGTCTAAAGTAAACTCGTTTATTTGCGATGTTGAAACCGGAATTATTCCTAAAGTTGAGCGCAAATAAGGAGTTGTTTTGTTAATTTCATCTATCAATTGCGAAAGGGGATATTTTTTAGCATCATCATTAGGTAAATGTTTTCCTCCCCAGGCTTGAATTAGGGGTAAAGGAAATAAGTTATTCAGTAAAACAATGATACTTAATCCTAAAGTTACTAACCTCAGTTGATCAAATTTGTTATTTTCTATTAAATTGAAAAAATAAGCTAAAATTAAACTGATAATTGGAAATACAGGCAAAATAAATCTAATATCTTTGTTTGTACCCAAAGTGCAAAGTATGTAACTGCTAACTAGAGAAATTAATAACCAATTTAAACCAGGGTTTTGCAAGCTAGTGTTAATTGCATTCTGAGAAAACTTATGTTTAATTAGATAAACCAATAAAATCCCAAAACTCACACACAATATTGGTAAACCTATAGCTTCTGGTGCAAGGTGTGGATAATATAACCATCCAGCAATAGTTGTTGCAGCAGGATCACCCTCTCGTTTTCCCACACTGTTAGCGTGTAAAGCCGAAGTGATAATTGTTAACCAATTTAAACTATACCAAAACCCACAAACTAACCAAGCTAAAGTTAAAGATAGCCCAGTTTGGATTATTTTAATAAATTTACGGTTTCTAATAAAGCTAACTAATATCCAGACACTAGGAATTAAAATGAAAATAAATCCTGTGGGTTTAGCTAACATGATTAATCCTATTGATAATCCCAATATCAGGCTTAATATCCATGATATTAAACCAGTGTGACTATCTTTCCAAATTGTTAAAACTGTAAAAGTTACTATGACGACTGCTGTTAAACCATAGTCTAGCAAATAATCTGTTCTCATTGCTCCTAAAACAGGAAATAATAAACAAAAGATACTGGCAGTGATGCCGATTTTGCTATTTTTAAATAAATATGTTCCCAGATGATATACTGATAGTATAATTATTGCTGAATATAATAAATTAACTAAAGTTGCTTGGTCGTATCCCTTGCCAAAGAGAAACAAAAAAGGTACTGTGCAAATATACACAAAAGGAGCGCGATAACTAGGGGTTAATTCCCACAGAGATAACCACCATTCACCGGATAAGAGATTGAAATTATCGAAAATATGATAATGACTTAATGCTCCTGTTAAATGTGCGCTTTGATCATAAGCTGGAATAGAGTCATCTAATAAAAACCAACTTCTATCTATAACTAATCCTACTAACCAAATTATTAATAATATGAGATGATCTTTTTTAAACTTAGCAGCATGAAAATAATTCATATTTATTTAGAGATAAACAAAGTTTGGCTGAATCTAAATTATCAATAAGTGTGAATCAACCTATCTACTCCCTAGTTATCCCCATTTACAACGAAGAGGAGAATATCACAGAAATGTATAGCCGTTTAACTAATGTCATGGCACAGTTAGACGGTGAAGTTGAACTAATTTTAATTGATGATGGTAGCCGCGATCGCTCTTTGAGTATGATCCGCGAACTCCACAATCATGATAGTCGAGTCCGTTACCTGAGTCTAGCAAGAAATTTTGGACATCAAATTGCCGTCACCGCAGGTTTAAACTTTGTCCAAGGTAAAAGCATCATTGTCATGGATGCTGACTTACAAGACCCACCAGAATTAATTTTAACGATGATTGAAAAATGGCATGAAGGATATCAAGTCGTTTATGCCCAACGTATATCTCGTCAAAAAGAAAGCTGGCTAAAACGCTTAACTGCGTATCTTTTTTATCGCATTCTCAAGCGTTTGGCTAAAGTTGATATCCCTGTGGACACAGGAGACTTCTGCTTAATGGATAGACAAGTAGTAGATATCCTCAATGCTATGCCAGAACGCAACCGCTACATTCGTGGTTTACGTGCTTGGGTAGGTTTCCCACAAACATCCGTACTTTTTGAGCGAAATCCCCGTTATGCTGGAGACGTAAAATATACTTTTGGTAAATCTTTATCCTTAGCAATTGATGGTATTATTTCTTTTTCCAGAGTTCCCCTGAGACTAGCTACCTATTTAGGGCTTTTATCAGCTGCTATTGCTTTAATCATGATATTGTTAGTGCTTTATTGGCGGATATTTGCACCAGTGTCTAATTTAATAGGTTATACATTAATTACTATTGCGATGTTTTTTCTCGGTTCAGTGCAGTTAATTTGTATTGGTATTTTAGGTGAATATATTGGTCGGATATACGAAGAAGTTAAAGGTCGTCCTCTTTATACATTAAAAGAAACTGGAGGTTTTACAAAAACTTGAAATATTGACTTAAAAAGACGGGAACATTCTTAGTTATATTTCCAACATAATTACTAGAGCAGGATTTTTATTAGAACTAAGCTGTGATGTTATTGGTGAAGTAGCCCATATACTATGGTTAACGAAAGTTAACCTCAGTATTACTGCTCCTCTGGTATCGGTTAGTTATAGCAGGTGACAGTCTGAAGAGTCTTTTGGTGTCTAGGTTTTATAATCAGTTTGTGTCCTAACCGCCCTGTCCGTTGCTGTATATATCTTTTATGAATGATTAGCGCATTTTGTTTTAAAACAACCTATTCCTCTAATACGTGTCAAAGGATTTAGTTTGCTCGTCATAGGAGTTATTTGATTAAGTAGGTGGGCGTGAATATTTATTGTTAGAGTAAGGTAAGAGAGAAACAGGTTTAAGCGATGTTAATTTTTGTACACATAGTTATCTTTAATGCTGCCTACCGACTTAGTTTGAAGAAAATAACATCAAAATCAGAATTATTTCATGCAATTGATACACATGGTAATTCTTGATTAATCCAATTATTTTCCCCATATTCTAGAAGAGTATCTAGCTTAACGACTAACTATAGCTTAATAATGGGAAACTATGATTAGTTGATTTTGGGTTCAATATTTCCTAGACTTCCAAAAACAGCAATATGCCTTTAAAAATTTAATTTTTTCTTTAAAAAGAAGGAACGAACTAAAAACTTAAAATATACATTAACGGTGATGTTACTGATAGTTTGTGCCGTTATTTTAGTTTAGATACTCTATTCTTATTGGCTATTTCTGTGGAATAATCATTGATTCATTAACCTACTATGTTGACAAAACTACAAAAGTCAGGGATTCATCACTTAAGGGGTTAGCTCAATGCTCAATGGTAACGTTTTAGGCAAATGCGTATAATTTATCATGCTAGATTGCGGAATTTCTGTAACTTTGTATCGCAATTTTCATGATTGATAGTAAGCCGTTGAGTATCTAATATCTAGACAAAATGTGTTATAACCTACCGTCAGAACCCTGGCTGATGGTTCAACCCTTGAAGGAGCTATATAGTGGAACAAAATAAATCGTTTTTTTGGCCGCAAGGAATATTAATTGCATTGGTTTGTCTAACTGGTACTGTGGGAATTGGTTTTATGATGCTAGTCAAACCAAATGCATCTGAAGCCCAAAGTAGCCAAAATTTGCTTGTTAATGATATTGCTGCTAATGTAAGCACTCAGGAGCGTATTGAAGAATTTAAGGCAATAATGCTCAATAGTTGGCAGCAAGAAGCACAAGCAAAAGGCATTGCTCCTGATTTACCATCACGGTTTCAAGGGGCAATTATTAAGGAAGCTAAACTCCCTCCAGAAGACAAAGTTATTGCACTCACTTTTGATGATGGTCCTTGGCCTAAAAGCACAATTCAAGTACTAGATATTCTCAAAAAGAATAAGATTAAGGGGACATTTTTTGTTGTTGGGCAAAATGTCAAGAATTATCCTGAATTAGCCAAGCGGGTAGTTAGTGAAGGTCACACCATTGCTAATCATACTTGGCATCATTGGTATCACCACATGAACCCGCAAATGGCGGCTTACGAAATTGACAAAACCACAGACATAATTTATCAAACCACAGGAGTGAAAACCAGTTTGTTTCGTCCACCCGGTGGCATTATGAATAATGGTGTTGTTGCTTATGCGAAAAGTAATAAATACGGCATTATTGTCTGGTCTGCTGACTCAGTAGACTACTCTCGTCCCTCCGTACCCAAATTAATTAATAATGTCTTTAGGTCTGCAAAACCAGGCGGTATCGTATTAATGCATGATGGAGGTGGTAATCGCTCTCACACCGTCACAGCGTTACCAGAAATTATCAGTAAGTTTCGTAAACAAGGTTATAAGTTTGTTACCATTCCTGAGCTTTTAGAACTGCAAGATAAAAACCAGGCGTTAATTGCTAACAAGAAGTAAATCACCTGTTTTCAGGGCGGGGAAACCCCGCCCCTACGGATTAAACAGAACTTAGTTGTTTTTGTTCTGAAGTTGCTTCAGGATTCGCTTCTGGACTGTCGGCTTCAGAAGGTGGAACTAATTGCCAGAATTTTGGTAAATATTCTGCCCAGTTTTGGATAATTAGTTTGGCTTTGGGTGAACCTGTGCGATCGCAATGAGTTTTAATTAACTCATAAAGTTGTTTCGCACCTGCTTCTGTCTCTACCCGCTGGGTTTTGACAATAGCTTTGTTGACTAATTCCGGGAAAGAACCATCTTCATCTAAGAAATATCCCAGTCCCCCAGTCATACCCGCACCTACGTTCCTGCCAACTTTACCCAGGACAACAATCACCCCACCAGTCATGTACTCGCAGCAATGATCCCCAGCGCCTTCAATGACGGCTGTACCTTTAGAATTCCTTACAGCAAAGCGTTCTCCAGCTAAACCGTTGGCAAATAACACACCACCGGTCGCACCATAAAGACAAGTATTGCCAACAATCACATTTTGTGCTGGGTCATAAGTCGCTGCGGCTGGGGGTTTAATGATAATTTCCCCACCGTGCATTCCCTTACCTACGTAGTCGTTAGCTTCACCGCTCAGGGTTAAAGTTAAACCAGGCAGATTAAATGCGCCAAAGCTTTGCCCTACACTACCAGTGAAATTGAGGTTGATTTGCCCTTCAAAGCCACTATCACCGTATTGGGAAGCAATTGCACCTGCTAATCTTGCGCCTACGGTTCTGTCAGTATTGACAATTGCCATCGTCTTGTTGACAGTAGTTTGATTCTTGATTGCGGCTTGGATATCGATATCAGCCAGCAATTGATCATCGATGACTGCACCGTTGCTGTGGACTTCTTCATGCACCAACCAGCTACGATTTTGTTTTGCATCTGGTAGTTTGGTTAAGCAATCTAGATTCAGGGCTTGGGTTTTAGTGAGATTGACATCAGAACGCACTGTTAATAAATCGCCTCTCCCAATCAATTCTGATAGAGAACGGTAGCCAAGTCTTGCCAATAAACTACGGGCTTCTTCAGCGACAAAATAAAAGAAATTAACAACGTGTTCTGGGATACCGCTAAACCGTAGACGTAGTTCTTCTTTCTGAGTAGCAACTCCCTTGGGACAGGTATTTAAATGACATACCCGCGCCATAATACAGCCTTCAGCAATCATCGCTATTGAACCGAAACCGAATTCCTCAGCCCCCATTAATGCTGCAATTAGGACATCCCAGCCACTCTTGAGACCGCCATCTACTCGCAAAACTACGCGATCGCGCAAACTATTCTCCATCAACACCCGATGCACTTCACTCAATCCGAGTTCCCACGGGCTGCCAGCGTGTTTAATAGAACTCAAAGGTGATGCCCCAGTCCCGCCATCATGACCAGAAATCTGGATAATATCAGCGTTGGCTTTGGCTACACCAGCCGCAATTGTGCCAATTCCAATTTCTGCAACTAGCTTCACGGAAACTTGTGCTTTGGGGTTAATTTGATGCAGATCAAAAATTAACTGCGCCAAATCTTCAATTGAGTAAATATCATGGTGTGGCGGTGGCGAAATCAAAGTTACACCAGGCTTAGAACGCCGTAACATGGCGATGTAAGGACTTACTTTTGGACCTGGTAGTTGTCCACCTTCCCCAGGTTTTGCACCTTGGGCGATTTTGATTTCAATTTGTTTGGCGCTGGCTAGATATCCGGGAGTGACACCAAACCGACCTGATGCTACTTGCTTGATGGCACTCGCAGCCGTGTCACCATTCCGTAACCCATTTAAATGGGGAAGAGTGGGTGAATGACCAGATGAGTCAACATCATTTAACACATTGTAACGAACTGGATCTTCGCCACCTTCACCAGAATTAGATTTACCACCGATGCGATTCATGGCAATCGCTAAAGTTTCGTGTGCTTCTCTTGACAATGCACCTAAGGACATTCCCCCAGTACAGAAGCGTTTGACAATCTCGCTAACTGATTCTACTTGTTCAATGGGGATAGATGGGCGCTCGCTTTGGAAATCCAACAAATCGCGCAAAGCCGTTGTTGGTCTACCTTGAAGATGTTTTTTGTAAACTTCGTAATGGTCATAATGCTTACCGTCTACAGCCTTATGCAGCGCCTTAGACAGTTCCGGGCTATTCATGTGATATTCACCACCGGGGCGGTACTGAACGAAGCCCAGATTTTCTAATTTCTTGGTTGTCAGTTCTGGGAAAGCCTTGCTATGGAAAGAAAGTACTTCTTGTGCGAGTTCCATGCAACTCAGACCACCAATTCGGGAAGTAGTCCCCCAGAAACCCAAAGCTAACAAATCGCCACCGATACCAATAGCTTCAAAAATTTGTGCGGCTTGATAGCTAGAAAGTAAAGAAATTCCCATTTTTGAGAGAATTTTCAGCAAACCTGACTCTACAGCTTGACGATAATTAGCGATCGCTTGTTCAAGAGTCAACAGATTAATTTTACCCCTTTCCATAAACTGTTGGGTTTTCGGGTCAGACCACCAATCCCGCACAGTATCCAAAGCCATATACGGGCAAACCGCACCAGCACCGTAGCCCAGCAGACAAGCAAAATGATGAGTACTCCAACATTGAGCCGTATGCACTACCAGCGATGTTTTCATCCGCAAACCTTGGCGGATTAAGTAATGGTGGACAGCACCCACAGCTAACAAAGGTGGAATGTAGGTTAATTCTGCACCAATTCCTGCACCTGCTTGATCACTCAATATCAAAATCTTCGCACCAGCCTGAACTGATTCTGCTGCTTGTTTTTGTAAAGATTCCAACGCAGCTTTCAAACCATCTGGCCCCGAAGCAATAGGGAATAAAGTTGATAACTCAGCCGTCGCAAATCCTGATAACTTAATTGCATCCAACTCTGTATCAGTCAGCACTGGCGACTCTAGCTTTAGTCTCCGGGCGTGTTCTGCCTTGGGTTCTAATAAGTTACCCCTCTCACCCAATTCCACTGTCAAAGACATCACCAGTTTTTCCCGTAAAGGGTCAATTGGTGGGTTTGTCACCTGAGCAAAACGTTGTTTAAAATAGTCATACAGCAAGTGAGATTTTTCTGACAGCACCGCCAAGGGAATATCATCACCCATGCAAAAAGTTGGTTCTGCACCTACATTAGCCATGGGCTGAATAATCATTTCCACATCTTCTGATGTGTAGCCAAAAGCAATTTGCTGTTGCAGTAAAGTTTGTTTATCGATTTTGGCAGTGATTAGTTGCTCGTTGTCAGTTGGATGATGACCGTTACCATTAACAGATGACGGTTTTACTAACTGTTTCAATTCTTGGCGGTACTGTTGCAGCCATTCCCCATAAGGATACTGTTTAGCAATCCGCTGTTTAATTTCCCAATTCTTCAGAACTTCCTGGTTTGTTAAATCCACAGCAATCATTTGCCCAGGCCCCAGTCTGCCTTTTTCAAGAATATTTGCTTCTGGGAATTCCACCACACCAGCTTCAGAAGCTACCACTATATAGTCATCTTTGGTAATTACATAGCGAGCCGGTCTTAAGCCATTTCGATCTAGTGTTGCACCAACTTTTTTGCCATCACTAAATACCAAAAGTGCAGGTCCATCCCAGGCTTCTTGCAAACCGCTGTAATATTCATAAAAATCAACTATTTCGGGATAATTCTGCAAAGAAGGTTGATTTTTGTAAGCCTCAGGAACCATCATCATTAAGGCTTCCAAGGGGCTGCGTCCAGAACGCACCAGCAACTCCAGGACATTATCGAGTGTGGCTGAGTCACTACTATCAATATTTACCAGTGGTTTAAATTCGTCAGCACGTCCATCCCAAACTGGATGATTTAAAGTGGCTTCTCGTGCCATCATCCAGTTAATGTTACCCAACAATGTGTTGATTTCACCATTGTGACCCAATAGCCGCATCGGTTGCGCCAAAGGCCACTTGGGCATAGTGTTGGTACTAAAACGGCGGTGATAAACTGCAAAAGCACTTTTGAAAGCCGGATTTTTTAAATCCTCATAAAACTCTCCCAACACTGCCGAACGCACCATGCCTTTGTAGACAATTGTCCGGTTGGACAAGGAACAAATATAAAATTCTTCAGAAATGTTTTTGGTCGCTTTAGCAATCCGACGACGAGTGATATACAGTTCTCTTTCTAATTCATCACCACTTTTATGAGCCGAAGCTAGGAAAACTTGTTCTATTTGGGGTTGATTTTCTCTTGCTTGCACCCCTAATACATCGGGAAGTACGGGGACTACTCGCCAGCCCAGTACAGTGAATTTTTCTTCAGATGCTATTTGCTCAAATTTAGCTTTTGCTTGTTGGGCAGCTTCCTGATCTTGGGGTAAAAATATCATCCCCACAGCCGTCTTATCAGTGTCAGAAACATTAATTCCTTCTTGTGGAAACAATTCCCAAGGAATGGCTGTCAAAATACCAGCACCATCGCCTGAGTCTTGGTCTGCGCTGCATCCTCCTCTATGTTCTAAGCAGGTTAAGGCGGTTAAGGCTTTTGCTAGAATTTCATGACTAGCATGGTTTTGGCGATGGGCTATAAATCCTACACCACAAGCATCCCGTTCTTCTACTAACCATCTTTGTCCTTGGTATGTCTCTTTGATTTCCATCTCTGACAATGTAATGTTCTGACCCTGATTCAACGATTGACGATTCATACTCTATTCCTGAAATTTTGAGTTACTGATTTTGCCAATATTGCTACTGCCGAAAAGAAAAATTTCTAACTTTAACGATGGAGAAATACATAATCACGAAAATTTAGGGAAAAAAAATTTTAACTTCGGGTTTACTTTATGGTTTACCCGTGTTAAAACTACCGTGTTATTGTTTTAGGTGTTTATGTACTGTTAGAAATGCTATCTTTGTCTGGACAATTGAGTTTCTTTAACATTATCTGTATTTAGATGTTGAACCTAAGTATTTCTATGCTTTTTGAAACTATTACACTATATGCCCATTTGAGAATTCCTAAAATATTCCTTTTGTCTATATTTTTGCTGCTTGTCTAGTCTTTCTAGTCTCATTAGAAGTATGGGTTTCCCTGAATTTGCAACAGTGGCAGCCATCAGTGAAATTGCAAGATTATTGAATTTGGCCTTAAACGCCTGGACTACTATTATAGACTCTTTAGAAAAAGTGTCATTTAGAACATTAAATGATAGTAGTTTTGGGGTAAAGATACTTGCTAGTTTTTACTAGTTATAAAAATCCACCTTAAATGGTATCACGGTTATTGCCAATAAAGTCATAATTTTTTAAGCTTTTCTCATAATTGGTCAGATAGCTCTTAGGGTGATACTTTTCATAAGTACTGAAGTTAAGGATCGTAAAAATGCCGAATTCTTGCCGACAACTAGACTTGAATACCATTACCCTAAATCTCAATAGGTTTTTTGGCTGCTCTGTATCACCAATTCTGTCCACAGCACTGTGGTTAACTGCTACTTGTGGTACTAATGCCCAACCAGTTCCCATTCTGACTTCTCCGTCACCTGCTTCAGGAGAAATAATCCCATCTGGTAATCAAATTTCTCTCAACGGTCGGACTTTAGCAGGGGCTTGGTTACAGAAATCGGGAACTACTGGCAGGGTGACAACTCATCTGAGTGATGGGGCATTAAGACAATTAATCGGGGTAGATTTATTAAATACTACTAACCCGGCTCAACAACCCGTGGAGTGGTTTTCGTCAATCAAACCACCACTAGCTTTAAATGCCATGTTGCAGGGAGGATATCGTTATTTAGATATTTCTAGTTTTGCACAAACAGCTGGCTGGCAGATGCAAGCTAATGGCAATATGCTGGTGATTTCTACCCCTCCAGCCAAAATCAACGATTTCCGTCAGGGAAAAAGATCTACTGGGGAGAGACTTGTTGTCGATTTAGATCGTCCAACTCCTTGGCAAGTTGCAGAAGGTCAGCCTATCAAAAGACCTATTGATCCAAATGCACCAACTTCTCAAGCCTCTACACCGTTAAATAGAGAGTGGACAATTACTCTAGATGGGATCGCAGATTCTGCCTTAATTCAACGTTATACTCCCCAGCCAGTTATATTACCGCCAAACCAGTTAAAACAATTACCACTAGCAAAAACTCCTGACCCACTGATTCAAAAAGTGGAGATGGTTAACAATCAAACTATTATCAGTCTCAGTGTTCCCTTTGGCCTATCTCCGCGTATTAGTGCGATCGCTAACCCCAATCGCTTAATTGTAGATATTCGACCTGATGCTTTGGTAGCTAAGGATATCACTTGGGCAAAGGGCTTGCGCTGGCAACAAAAGTTTGTCACCTTAGGTAAAGATAGCTTTCCAGTTGTCTGGTTAGAAATTAATCCCCGTGTAGTAGGTTTAACAATCAAGCCTATGTGGGTAAATCCTGACAGCCTAACTGGCTCTGCTCCTTTAATTCAAACTGCACAGCGCTATTTAGCAGTAGCTGGTATTAATGGTGGTTATTTTAATCGCAATAATAAATTACCTTTAGGGGCTATTCGTCGGGATCATCAGTGGGTATCAGGACCAATTTTAAACAGGGGTGCGATCGCTTGGAATGATTCAGGACAATTTTACTTTGGCCGTCTCACCTTAAATGAAAGTTTAATCAGTGCCAATAACCAGTCCTTACCCATTCTTTTTCTTAACAGTGGCTATGCCCAAACTGGTATTGCTCGTTATACATCTGTTTGGGGCAGTACTTATACACCTCTCACAGACAATGAAATGCTTTTAGTTGTCCAAAATGACCAAATTACCAATCAGCTACCCGGTGGTAAAGCAGGTGTCACCCCCGTTCCCATTCCCCAAAACGGCTACCTCCTCACTTTACGCGGTACTGCTACTACTAACGCCAATAAATTGCCTATTGGCACAAAAGTCAGTATTACTAGCAATACTACTCCCACCGATTTTAGCCGTTATCCCCACATTGTCGGAGCCGGTCCACTCTTGATTCAAAATCGGCAAATTGTTCTCGATGCCAAAGCCGAAAAATTCAGCGCCGCTTTTATCTCTGAAAAAGCAGTTCGCAGTGCTATTTGTACCACCAATACAGGTAATTTGATGGTTGCCGCTGTCCATAATCGCGCTGGTGGAGCAGGGGCTACCTTAGCTGAACACGCTAAGTTAATGCAGGTTATGGGCTGTGTAAATGCCCTAAATTTGGACGGTGGTAGTTCGACAAGTTTATACTTGGGAGGGCAATTACTTGACCGTTCCCCCAGTACTGCGGCTCGTGTCCATAACGGTATTGGTATTTTTCTCAACCCAGAACCATAGTCCAACTACCACCTCAAATGCAAAATTATAAAAAACATTTTTCATGATTTTGCATTCTAACTTTTTGATCCTTTTTTGAAGTTGAGAACAAGCTGGCATTTTCTTTGATGAAGAGTTAGTATAGACCCAAAAGTTTTGCTGGTAATGAGTTACGCCATAACATCTAATTTTGCTATGGTTAGCAAAGTGAAATTAAATTGCTAATTTTCACTATTTAAATATCAAGTCAAATTCTTGAATCCACTATTAAGAATAATAACTTTTTTGTATGTCTCCATCTGAGGTAACTATGGCTTCATTTACAGAAACAACCCAGTCTAACGCTCTCACCCTGAACGCAGCCCTCAATCCTAGAAGTATTGCTGCTAGTGAATTACGTCCTTGGGGTTCTTTTACAGTTTTGGAAGAAGGGCGCGGATATAAAATTAAGCGAATCGAAGTTAAGCCGGGACATCGCCTTAGTCTACAAATGCACCACCACCGTAGCGAACACTGGATAGTGGTTTCTGGCACAGCTAGAGTTGTTTGTGGTCAGCAAGAAGTTTTACTCAGTAATAATCAGTCAACCTACGTACCTCAATGCACTGTTCATCGTTTAGAGAATCCTGGGGTAATTCCTTTAGTTTTAATTGAAGTCCAAAATGGCGAATATTTAGGTGAAGATGATATTATTCGCTACCAAGACGACTATGCTCGTACTGAAAAATAAGTAAAGATTAATTCGCCCAATTTGATATGATTGGCTCATTCTCCCGCTCTTAGTGAACTTCTTGCCCCGAATTGTCAAACTCCCTCTAATATGGTTATGGGGTTTGTGCGACAAAAATTCCATGATTCAATTGAGTTTAGCAGCCGCAAATGAAATCGGTCGATTAAAATCCAAGCAACAGCCAAATATCTTGTTTCGCTTGCAAGTCAAGCCTGGTGGCTGTTCTGGATTGTTTTACGATATTTATTTTGACCAAGTGGTCAAAGTTGAAGATCAGGTTTTTGACGTTAATGGAACTCAAGTAGTCCTAGACGCTCAAAGTATGAATTATATTACTGGGTTAGTATTGGATTATTCAGAAGACCTGATGGGTGGAGGTTTTCGCTTCCATAACCCACTAGCGATAGCTACCTGTAGCTGTGGAAATTCCTTCTCTATTTCTGACTCCTGAATTCTCTAGTAGCAATGGTGGGAAAATTTGAAAATATTGCTAAACGTGGTAGTTAGCTCATAACGTTCACAAGATAAATCAGCTATTGTGATTTTAGTTTGCACGTTCATAACATAGCAACTGATAACTGATGTCATAACAAAATAATAATTGACAAAAAATCATGAAAAACGCTATAATCAGGATTTGTTAAAATAGACTATAAGCAGCAACACGCGCTGTAACTCATGCCAACAATACAGCAGCTAATACGTACCGAACGCGAACAAGCGCGTCAGAAAACTAAGTCCCCGGCTTTGAAACAATGCCCTCAACGTCGAGGGGTTTGTACCAGAGTCTACACAACTACACCGAAAAAGCCGAACTCAGCGCTCCGCAAAGTAGCAAGGGTCAGACTTACCTCCGGATTTGAAGTCACAGCTTACATCCCAGGTATTGGCCACAACTTGCAAGAACACTCTGTTGTGATGATTCGTGGCGGTCGGGTAAAAGACTTACCAGGCGTGAGATACCACATTATCCGTGGCACGTTAGATACAGCCGGAGTTAAAGATAGGAAGCAAGGTCGTTCCAAATATGGAACTAAGCGTCCAAAAGCAGCGAAAAAGTAGATCAAAGGCGATTAATCGCATCAATCACGATTAATCGCCTTATTGCCTAAAACCGCTGGGTAAATAAATAAAGTTGCTCTCCGCGCTAAATGAGCAAGTGTAGAGTTTTCAAGCAGAATAAAGTCAGCGATAGCAGCACTTTAATGTAAATATTAAAGTCTATAATGTTTTCGTCTTGCGTGTCTGGTAGGGGAGCAGCAAGTAAGTCAGTTCAGCTTTGCTGCAACTAAAGCCAAAAATTCAAGGAAATTAAAGCGGCTACTTACACCGCTTTTAGGTTCCTATGTTCTGATAGCATATAATTTCGTTGCCAAATTCCGAATTTAAGGATGAAGTATGTCTCGTCGTGGTGTTAGTCAAAGACGCCCAGTTCCGTCTGACTCAGTGTATAACAGTCGTCTGGTCAGCATGATTATCAGACGGATCATGCGTCATGGCAAGAAATCACTTGCCGCAAGAATCGTTTATGAAGCCTTGAAAACAATCGAGGAACGCACTGGTAATGGTGCTTTAGAAACCTTTGAAAAAGCAGTGCGAAATGCAACGCCTTTAGTAGAAGTAAAAGCTCGACGAGTAGGTGGAGCAACTTACCAAGTCCCAATGGAAGTACGGACAGATCGGGGTACGACCCTAGCCTTGCGTTGGCTAGTGCAATATTCTAGAGCTAGACCAGGCCGTACAATGGCCAGCAGACTCGCAAACGAGTTAATGGATGCTGCTAACGAAACAGGAAGCGCAATTCGCAAGCGGGAAGAAACGCACCGGATGGCCGAAGCAAATAAGGCATTTGCACACTATCGTTACTAATTAGAGCAGCGATATATCGCCACCGGAAAGCGGTATATCGTAAAATTTCCTGAGAAAGACGGTTTTCCGTAAAAGTATAGAATCTTAACAAAGAGTAATATACAAGATATCATGAGGCGACAACGATAGGAGGTAACTGTGGCACGCACGAACCCGCTAGAGAAAGTACGCAATATCGGTATTGCGGCGCATATAGATGCGGGCAAAACAACGACAACAGAGAGAATATTATTTTACTCTGGGATCATTCATAAAATTGGTGAAGTTCACGAAGGAACTGCTGTAACCGACTGGATGGCTCAGGAGCGGGAGCGGGGAATTACTATTACTGCTGCTGCGATTAGTACCAGTTGGAAAGAACATCAAATTAACATTATTGATACTCCCGGTCACGTAGACTTCACAATTGAAGTTGAACGTTCCATGCGAGTATTAGATGGTGTAATCGCTGTATTTTGTTCTGTAGGTGGTGTACAACCACAATCAGAAACAGTATGGCGACAAGCAGACCGTTATAAAGTACCTCGCATCGCCTTTATTAACAAGATGGATCGCACTGGTGCGAACTTCTATAAAGTGCATGATCAGATGCGCGATCGCTTAAGAGCTAATGCTATTGCTATTCAACTACCTATCGGTAGTGAAACAGAATTTAAAGGGATTATTGACTTAGTGCGGATGTGTGCATATATGTACACAAATGACCAAGGAACTGATATCCAAACAACAGAAATCCCAGCCGAATTACAAGCAAAAGCAACAGAGTATCGGACAAAATTGGTAGAAGCAGTAGCGGAAACCGAAGATACTTTAATGACCAAGTATTTCGAGGGTGAAGAACTAACGGAAGCAGAAATCCGCACTGCTCTGAGGAAAGGAACAATTGCTGGAACAATAGTACCAGTGCTTTGCGGTTCAGCCTTTAAGAATAAAGGTGTGCAATTGATGTTGGATGCAGTGATAGATTATCTACCCTCACCAACTGAAGTCCCACCAATTCAAGGCACACTACTCAATGGTGATCCTGTAGAACGTCATGCTGATGATGAAGAACCATTATCAGCTTTGGCATTTAAGATTATGGCTGATCCTTATGGTCGCCTCACCTTCGTTCGTGTTTATTCTGGTGTGCTGAAAAAAGGTAGTTACGTTCTCAACGTCAGCAAGAATAAAAAAGAACGGATTTCTCGGTTAGTGCTGATGAAAGCGGATGACCGACAAGATGTAGATGAACTGCGGGCAGGTGATTTGGGTGCTGCCTTGGGATTAAAAGATACCTTAACAGGTGATACCCTTTGCGATGAAGGTTCACCAGTAATTCTAGAATCCCTATTTATTCCAGAACCTGTGATCTCGGTAGCGGTTGAACCCAAAACCAAAAATGACATGGACAAATTGTCCAAAGCTCTGCAATCTCTATCAGAAGAAGACCCTACCTTCCGTGTTCGTGTCGATCCCGAAACTAACCAAACCGTGATTGCGGGGATGGGAGAATTGCACCTAGAAATTCTGGTAGACCGGATGTTACGGGAATTTAAGGTAGAAGCCAATGTGGGTCAGCCACAGGTAGCTTACCGGGAAACAATTCGCAAAGCCGTAAACAAAATAGAAGGCAAATTCATCCGTCAAAGTGGTGGTAAAGGTCAATACGGTCACGTTGTCATCAATTTGGAGCCAGGAGAACCAGGCACAGGTTTTGAATTTGTCTCCAAGGTTGTTGGTGGTACCGTACCTAAAGAGTACGTAGGACCTGCCGAACAAGGAATGAAAGAATGTTGTGAATCCGGTGTTGTCGCTGGATATCCACTCATTGATGTCAAAGCTACTTTGATAGATGGTTCTTACCACGATGTAGACTCTTCGGAAATGGCTTTCAAAATTGCTGGCTCAATGGCAATGAAAGAAGCGGTATCTAAAGCTTCACCTGTCATCTTAGAGCCTATGATGAAAGTTGAAGTTGAAGTACCCGAAGACTTTATCGGGAACGTCATTGGTGACTTAATCGCCCGCAGAGGACAGATTGAAAGCCAAAGCACTGAACAGGGACTGGCTAAGGTGGCATCTAAAGTTCCACTGGCAACCATGTTTGGCTATGCCACTGATATCCGGTCGAAAACCCAAGGTCGGGGTATCTTTACAATGGAGTTCAGTCACTACGAAGAGGTGCCTCGCAGCGTGGCTGAAACTATCATTGCCAAAAGTAAAGGGAACGCTTAATTAAAAAAGGAAACGAGCATTCATGGCACGCGCAAAGTTTGAAAGAAATAAACCCCATTTAAATATCGGTACTGTTGGCCACGTTGACCACGGCAAAACTACTTTAACAGCAGCAATTACCATGACTTTGGCTGCTAATGGTCAAGCTGTAGCTAAAGGTTACGACCAAATCGATAACGCACCAGAAGAAAAGGCACGTGGTATTACCATCAATACCGCTCACGTTGAGTATGAAACCACAGATCGCCACTATGCTCACGTAGACTGCCCCGGACACGCTGACTATGTGAAGAACATGATCACCGGTGCGGCGCAAATGGATGGCGGCATCCTCGTAGTGGCTGCTACCGATGGTCCTATGCCCCAAACTCGTGAACACATCCTGTTGGCAAAACAGGTGGGTGTTCCTAGTTTGGTTGTCTTCTTGAATAAAGAAGATTTAATGGATGATCCAGAACTCCTGGAACTAGTGGAACTAGAACTTCGGGAACTTTTGACTAGTTACGATTTCCCAGGCGATGATATCCCCATTATCAAAGGCTCTGGTCTACAAGCTCTTGAAGCAATGACTAAGAATCCTAAGACTCAACGGGGAGAAAACCCCTGGGTAGATAAAATCTATGAATTGATGGATGCTGTAGATGCCTATATCCCAACTCCTGAGCGGGATGTAGATAAGCCTTTCTTGATGGCTGTAGAAGACGTTTTCTCCATCACAGGTCGTGGTACAGTTGCTACTGGTCGGATTGAACGTGGTGTAGTCAAAGTTGGTGATAACGTTGAACTCATAGGTATCAGAGATACTCGCGCTACTACCGTAACTGGAATCGAGATGTTCAAAAAGAGTCTTGATCAGGGTATGGCTGGAGATAACGCTGGTGTACTTCTCCGGGGTATTCAAAAGGCTGATATTGAACGGGGCATGGTAATTGCTAAACCCGGTTCTATTACACCTCACACTCAATTTGAAGGTGAAGTGTACGTACTGACCGAAAAAGAAGGTGGTCGGAAAACACCATTTTTCGCTGGATACCGTCCTCAATTCTATGTACGGACAACTGATGTAACAGGTACAATCAAAAGCTACACCTCCGATGAGGGCAAAGAGGTAGAAATGGTTATGCCTGGAGACCGCATCAAAATGACAGTGGAACTAATTAACGCGATCGCAATTGAGCAGGGTATGCGCTTTGCTATTCGTGAAGGTGGTCGCACCATCGGTGCTGGTGTTGTATCCAAAATCCTGAAATAGTTAGCACCTTTTTGCTTCTCATAATCAAGGAGCAGGGATGCATTACACCATCTCTGCTCCTTTCTCTTCCTCAAAACAATTTTGGAGCTTAAATTTTGGATTTGGCATCTAAAATCTAAAATCTAAAATCTAAAACCTAAAATCTAAAATTCACAGAACCTGGAAAACTCTCATATGGCAACTCTACAGCAGCAGAAGATTAGAATTCGCTTACAAGCTTTTGACCGACGTTTATTGGATACATCTTGCGAGAAGATTGTAGATACAGCTAACCGTACTAACGCTACAGCTATAGGACCTATTCCTTTACCAACAAAACGGCGGATCTATTGCGTACTGCGATCTCCCCACGTAGATAAAGATTCCCGTGAACATTTTGAAACCCGCACTCATCGTCGGATTATTGACATTTACCAACCTTCTTCTAAAACTATCGATGCGTTGATGAAGTTGGATTTACCATCTGGCGTAGATATCGAAGTCAAATTGTAAATTATTCAGGAGTGCTGAGTGACCCAATAGTTAAAACTAAGGGATTGAAGTAAGGATGTATATTTCTGGATGCTACCCATCTCGAAATAAATCTTTTTTCCATACCTAAAGGCAAGGGCTTCTCTAGGAGACGCTATGCTAATAAACATGAGTGTGATTAGTCGGTTTAATTTTACTTTTTTACTCAGCACTCAGCACTGTTTCTATCATTAGTCATGAGCATTTAGACAAATGACTAATGAAATTATGGAGTATAAATGTTTACCTTATTTTGGATAAATTGATCCTAAAGATGCTCTGAGAAGAAGATGCATTGACGTGGAGATACGTTTTTCCTTGTCCTTTTTCAACTCAGGGCTTTTTATTCACTATTGAATAAATGATAGAATATAAGAAAATTACAGAGAAAGTAGGAAAAAATAAATTTTTTAAAAGTTAAATTTATACTCAACTAACAATGACATCTTCTTCTAAAATTGCAGTCCGTGAACTACCTCTTTTTCCTTTACCGGAAGTAGTTCTATTTCCAACTAGACCTTTACCCCTACATATCTTTGAATTTCGTTACAGAATCATGATGAACACGATTTTGGAAAGCGATCGCAGGTTTGGAGTCTTGATGGTTGATCCAGTTAAAGGCACAATTGCCAATGTCGGCTGCTGTGCAGAAATTATTCATTACAAGCGAATGCCTGATGACCGCATGGAGATGCTAACTTTAGGACAGCAAAGGTTTCGCGTTTTAGAGTATGTCCGCGAAAAACCTTATCGAGTTGGTTTAGTGGAATGGATTGAAGACCAACCACCATCTCAAGATTTACGACCTTTGGCTTCTGAAGTTGAACAACTTCTGCGAGATGTCGTTCGTCTGTCAGGTAAGTTAACTGAACAAAATATTGAATTACCAGAAGATTTACCAGATTTACCAACAGAGTTATCCTATTGGGTGGCCAGTAACCTTTATGGTGTTGCTCCTGAACAGCAAGCATTGCTAGAAATACAGGATACTGCAGCTCGCTTAGAACGGGAAGCAGAAATTTTAACTTCTACTCGTAATCATCTGGCGGCACGTTCTGTGCTTAAAGATACATTTAAAAATTAATTTTTCACAGAGCCTACGGTACGATACACAAACCCAGGCTCTATTAAGAATTAAGAATGATCGATTAAGGTAACACCATAGCTACCAAAAACCTTGAGTACTTCTGTGTAATTACGTAACTCAGATAAAGCTGTTTGCACTTGAGTTGCACTTGTTTGTATGTCAATGAAAAATAAATATTCTCCTAAGGAGCGTTTTGTGGGACGAGACTCAATGCGACTGAGGTTAATACTTAGGTGAGCAAATACTTGCAAAGCTTTAGCTAATGCGCCAGGTACATTAGCAGGTAAGCTGAAAGCTATGGATGTGTGAGTAGAAGATATTTGCTCACTAGCATCTTCTTGGCTCTGGCTAATTACCCAAAAGCGAGTACAGTTGTCTGGATAGTCGTTAATACCAGTCGCTAATATAGGTAAATTGTAAAGTTCTGCTGCTCTGCGCGAGGCAATTGCTGCGGTTTTTACCCCCTGTTTAAGTCCCTGAAGAGCCTCAGCAGTAGAATTACTAGGAATTAAATTTACATTGGGTAGAAACTGCCCTAACCATCCTTGACATTGTGCTAAAGCCTGGGGATGAGAATAAACAGTTTCAATGCTGTCTAAATTATCAGCACAGGAAATTAAGGTATGGGAAATAGGCAGCACTAAAGCCAATTGAATTTGTAAAGTTTCCAACTGCCACAATGTATCCATTGTCATGGTGACACTGCCTTCAATGGAATTCTCAACAGGCACAACAGCTAACTGGGCTTGCTTTGTAGCTACAGCTTGCAGTGACTGGGCAATTGTGGGATAAGCACATAAAGTCGCCTCAACTGCTTGAGTTTTTTTCAGCCAGTTGAGATAAAAAAAAGCAGCTTGTTCGGCGTAAGTTCCAGGAGGCCCCAAATGTGCGATCGCTAAAGGTGGACTTTTCTCTATGATTACAGCCATACTTTTAGCCTTAAGTTACAAGTTTGATCGATAATTAATAAAGTTATAGTTTTTTGTAAACAAATTTAAGTTATTAAAAAATATTAAAATTATAAAATAAAAGTTGTAATCTGCTCATGGGTACTAAGTTTACTGCCTCTCAATCGGTCGAAATTGCTGTCCCTAAGCAGCCTATTTCTATTCACCACTACTTGCGTCAGCCTCAACGTCTGGTAAATACTTTGGCTGATAACAGCCGGATTCAACAGCTTTCTGAAGAAGTATTTCGCTTAAAAATGCGTCCTCTGGCTTTTATGTCACTAAGTATTCAACCTACAGTAGACATGAGAGTTTGGGCTGATTCTCAGGGAACAATTTATTTGCGATCACTCGGTTGTGAAATCCTTGGTTTTGAGTATATCAACCAACGCTTTGCTCTTAATTTAAAAGGATACTTATCGCCCTATCAACTAGGTAGTGAGACTCGCTTACAAGGAAAAGCCGATCTAGAAGTACTGGTGGAGATTCCTCAACCATTTTCCCTGACTCCAAGGTCGATTTTAGAAACCACAGGTAATGGTTTGCTTAAAAGCGTGTTATTGACTATTAAGCAAAGATTATTACATCACCTTCTAGCTGATTATCGTCGTTGGGTAATATTACAAACCGACAAAACAGGTCTTGCAGATGATCATACTGAATTACCAATCCTGAACTTTGACTAACAAAACAACGGGGAAATTTTGAAGCAGTGTACATCAAATCAGGGTAATTGCTGATTAAAATAACTCTCCGTTTCATCTCTAATGATTAGTATTTAACCGGACTTAATACGTCCGAATTCAGGAGTAAAACTGCTTTGATACCTAATTTTGATTTAAATTTTGTAATTTAAATTTTGTACTCCCTACGACCTGTAATCTTTTGTGTTATTTCATGTTCAGATCATCGCCTATCAAAAAGCTCTCCCCGCGGTTCCTTAATTATAAGTTTTGAACTGAACACGATATTACTCCTACGCCCTGCTTCATAACTGAATTTGACAAGGACGAAAAGAGAGACGATGCAGAGGCGAAATCCCGTATTTTTGCAGAGCCAGCAAATGTTTCTGACTCCCATAACCTTTATTCTGCTCCAAGTTATACATGGGATACTTTGAGGCCAAACGCACTACTAGATCATCTCGCCAAACTTTTGCCATGATACTAGCAGCTGCGATGTTGAGCGATCGCTCGTCTCCCTTAACGATTGTTTGTTGTGGTATAAATAAATCCTTTACTAACTGATTCCCGTCAACTAAGCAGAGTGCAGGCTGTATCTTCAACTTCAGTACAGCCCGCTTCATTGCTAACAAGGTTGCCTGTAAAATATTTAACTTGTCAATTTCTGCAACTGAAGCATAACCAATTTTCCAATCTAAAGCCAGCCCATGAATTTGCTGGGCTAGTTGAGTTCTTCGAGAACTAGACAACTTTTTGCTGTCCTTAATTTTAGCTGCTATCAAACTTGACCAAGCCTGTTCTGGTAAGATCACAGCTGCCGCAACTACCGGGCCAAATAAAGCCCCTCTTCCAACTTCATCTATACCCGCAATCACCCCTTGAATACTTAAGCAGGTGGAGAACTCCAACCAACTATATTCATCTAAGAGCGTAGTTGAGCAAACAGTTGGCTCTGTTCTGTCCATAAGTCCAGTTAACTTTCCTCTAGGCTGGACTTATCTGCGTCTAATGCTGAGGAACGACGGCGACGACGGCGATTAGCAGTGGTAGTGCTATTTATTTCATTATCATCTGAAAAAGTCTCAAATTCTGTTCGCTGTATATCTGGGAAAGATGGCTCGATTGCTAATTTAGGAAAGGATGCTTCTTCTAATTCGACTTTCGGTGTAGGCTTTTTGACTGCACTCACCTCAGGACTAGTTCTTTGCAAAACAGTTGGTTCGGAAATAGATTCAGTTGGTGAAGTTGGTACTTGTCCAGGTTGAACAATATTAAAAATCACTGATTTAGAATTCTTCACCTCTTGGTCTAACTTTACCCCAGGAGAAATTCCCATCAAAGCAAACATATCTTGTTCCTGAAGTGTCATTTCCACAGCAACAATATGTGGAGGTTCTACTACAGGTTTAACTGGATCTATCTTAACTTTCGTTCGCTCTGCTCTTTCTGTCCAACCAGATTTGCCCAGACTAGGTGTGCGGGTAATATCCCTTACTTCTCTGAGAGGAACTTCGCTAACACGTCGCGTTTCCGACAGAAGAGAGGGAATTTCTGGTATTGCTGTTAGTTCAGTATCAGTATCTAGATCCAAGTCTTGATCGTTCACAAAACCTAATGGATTAGGAACCAACCGGGCTTCATCTTTTCCGTTAACCCCATTGATACCAATGCGACTGCGGCGAGTGCGGGTACGACGCTTGTCGCCCAATTCTTGATAGCTGGGATGGTTAATCAGATGCATAGCACTCAATTCTGAGTCACCTTCAACTCCTTCCGCAAAGCCATCATAGTTTTCCCTTTCCCTTGGTTCTGTAATGCGGTTAGCTGACAGACGAGGTTCTCTTGGCGGTGGCGGTGCAAACCGTTCTGGTATATCTGCTGCGGGAATTGGTAATCGGTTTTCTATTTCTCCTGGTAAACGCACAGTATGCCCTAAACCGCCACAGGTGGGACAAGTTTCCCCAAACAGTTCATAAATATTTTGACCTTGCCGCTTGCGAGTTAGTTCTACCAAACCTAGTTCGGTGAGTTGGGCAATCTGGGGACGAGCTTTATCTGCTTTTAGAGATTTGTTAAAGTGTTCTAAAACTTGTAGTTGATCGCGCCGTGATTCCATATCAATGAAGTCAACAACAATGACTCCAGCAATATTTCGCAACCTTAACTGACGGGCAATTTCTGTAGCCGCTTCGCAGTTTGTCCACAAGACAGTTTCTCTAGCTGTTGCAGATCGCGTGAAGGAACCTGAGTTAACATCAATTACTGTTAATGCTTCTGTTGGCTCAATAATGATGTAACCTCCAGAAGGTAAGTCTACTCTGGGCTTAAGGGCTTCACGAATAGCAGCACTAATGCGGAAGTATTCTAAAATTGGAGAGCGATCGCGATGGTGGTCAATCAGCAATCCTTGTGGTGTTTGTCCGCCGCTCCAGTTTTGTAAATACTGCTTCACTCGTCGTAACCCAGTGCTGGAATCGACGACAATTCGATTCACATCTGCGCCGTACATATCTCGCAACACGCGCTGGATAAAGTCATCATCCCGATTCAGCAATGCAGGGGCGCGGGTGGATTGAGCTTCTAGCTGAATTGCTTCCCACTGTCTTTGTAGTACTTCTAAATCTTCAATAATTGCTTCTTCGGGCTTGCCTTCGGCTTCTGTCCGCACCAGTACACCCATACCTGCGGGCTTAATTAAAATTGCTAGGGCGCGTAAGCGATTGCGCTCACTTTCGCTCTTAATCCGCCGAGATAAATTCACACCTCTGCCATAGGGCATTAACACTACGTATCTTCCAGGTGAGGTAATGTTACCTGTGAGTCTTGGGCCTTTTGTTCCCGTTGGCTCTTTCATCACTTGTACCAATACTTTTTGTTGGGGTGTCAACAATTCAGTAATGGCTGCGGCACTACGCTTAAGTTTTAATGGTCCCAAATCAGTGACATGAATAAAGCCGTTGCGTTCTGGATCGCCAATATTTACAAAGGCCGCATCTATGCCTGGTAATACATTTTCTACTACTCCTAAGTAGATATCACCAATTTGGTGATGCCCCGTAGCTACAACTAGTTCTTGTATCTGATCTTCAGAAAAGACGGCAGCAATCTGATGCTGCTCTGCGATAATAATTTGTTTTGGCATTCAAGTTCCTCAAAAATTGGTAGCACCAACGGGTATTAGAAGAAGATCCTGTTATACCTCTAGTCCCTACTGTCACTGCTACAATGCGCTACTGGTAATAAAAATTGCAAATCTGGGGCAGCTTCCTAATAATTAGAAGCTATGAAAACTGTAACTGCGTTTACACGCCTGATTATTCCAGAACGGCTGCATATAGTTTTAAGTAGTTAAATCAACCGTCTGTGGTTGATTTCTAATGCAATACCCTCAACATCTAGGGCAATGGTATTAGTGCAGGTGTTGTAAAAAGCATAGAGTTAGATGTCAGGCGTAAAGCTATTGTCAGTTGGTGATTCACAAGGTAGCTATAGAGAGTGTTCTTTAATCTGCCTCAGTTGGTCTGGAATAAAATCCTAGAAGTTACACTCTCATATTTTTGCTTTCGCTCCCTGAGTATCAGGGTTGTGAACCAAGTCATTCAACGCAGCGCCAGAAAATTTCTCTTCACTTCATTCTAACGCAACCTTGCTAAAAATCAATTTCCATGATGTTCTACATCAGGACAACTACTAGCAAGTTGCCCTCTAGGGATTAGATCCCTAAAACTAGTCGATTGCGGTGGATATGCAGGAGGTGAAATTCTGCACTAACCACGATTTCTAGTATAGACAAGATTTGCTCAGGGCGCAATATTACTCCATCAGGGCGACAGCTGCCCAAATAACGCAAGACAGCTTTTGATTCTGTTTGGGAGTTGTCTACCTCTACTAGTTCGATCTCAAACAAGCGATCGCGCAGATTTATGATTTGGTGTTTTCCTGATTTGGTTGTATGCTCTGACAAAATCTCGTTTTTAGCTTTGATAGCCGCAATCCATTCTTGCCATTCGGTTGCTGGTACTTCCCCAACTGTAGACACAGTTAGCAAATACTCCGCCGCTTCCATAGTTTGGGTAGCTGCACTAGCTTTTAAATCTATCTCTTCCACATTATATATAGGTATGTCTGTGGGCAATTGGCTTACTAGTTGCTCACGAAAACTTTCCACATCTATTGGTTGAGTTAATTCAAAATCGACAATTTCACCGCTGCTATTGGCTCCCAATGCTAAGGCGCTGGTTAGGGAAATCCGGGGATTAGGATGAAATCCACCAGTAAAAGAAATTGGTAAACCTGCACGCCGCATTACTCTGTCAAATAAGCGCATTAAATCAAGGTGACTGACCAAAGCCATATCACCCTGTTTACCAAACCAAACTCGCAGGCGTTGTGCTTTGGTGGTATTGGGGATAAAATCACCAGCAAATGGGGGAATTGCCGGTGATTCAATAACGATATTATGCCCAAAATCAGTGCCACAGACACCACAATGAGAACAACCTTCAAAAGAGCAATCAGGAATAATTGCCGCTTCTAGAGCGCGTTGTAAGTCTTCTTGTAGCCACTTTTTATCAATGCCGGTGTCGATATGATCCCAAGGCAGGGGAGTATTGAGTACTGAGTGACGAGTACCGAGTATCGAGTCCTGAGTATTGAGTACTGAGTCCTGAGTTAAGATTTCTCCCTCTGCTTCCTGCTCCTTGCCCCCTGCTGCAAACAGATTCCATTCGCCGGTTTCGACTAAGCGGTATTTCCAGTCTAGTCCAGCTTCAGCAATCGCACTTCCCCAAGCTGTAAATGCCTGTTCTACATTTTCATACCAAGAATCCATGCCTGCACCCAATTCCCAAGCACGGCGTAATACTTTACCTAAAGAGCGATCGCCTCGACCTATAAAGTCTTCCATTGCCGAAAGGCGAATATCAGTGAAATTAACCTTGATATTCCGCATTCTCCGGAATTCTTGCCGCAATAAGTTTTGCTTGCGCTTAAACTCTGAGGTGGAAACTGAGTGCCATTGAAAAGGGGTGTGTGGCTTGGGCGTAAAATTAGAAATTGTCAAATTAAAGTTGAGTGATCTTCTGCCTTTAGCCCAACATTCTCGCTGTAACCAGCTGACTGTCTCCGCAATTCCTAATACATCATCATCAGTCTCTCCGGGCAAACCAATCATGAAATACAACTTAATTTTATCCCAGCCTTGTTCCCAAGCTGTTTTTACTCCCCGCAATAATTCTTCATTTGTCAAACCCTTATTGACAATATCCCGCATTCGCTGGGTTCCTGCTTCTGGCGCAAATGTCAAACTACCTTGACGTGTTCCCCCTAGGATATTAGCAATATTCTCATCAAATCTATCTACTCTTTGGCTGGGTAGTGTTAGGGAAATATTCTCATTTTTTAGCCGATTTTTGATTTCCATCCCTACTGCTGGCAGGGCTAAATAATCAGAACAACTCAGAGATAACAATGAAAATTCATTGTAACCTGTCGCCCGCATTCCCGCTTCAATCGCTTCTACTACTTTTTCTGGTTCTACATCCCTGGCTGGACGAGTCAACATTCCTGGTTGACAAAAGCGACAGCCACGAGTACAACCGCGTCTGATTTCGATTGTTAAGCGATCGTGTACTGTCTCGACGTAGGGAACTAAGCCAATGGAATAAGCAGGAATTGGTGTTGCTACTCTGCGGAGAATCCGCTTTGGTACATCTGGACGCAATCGATATACTACCCCACCTTCTCCCATTTCATAAAACTGAGGCACATAAACACCAGGAATCTGTGCTAAGTCAAGCAGCAGTTCTTCCCGACTCAATCTAGCTTTTTTCCCCTCTTCTAATACCAAGCCAATTTCTGGTAAAAGTTCTTCCCCATCTCCCAAAACAATAAAGTCGAAGAAGTCAGCATAGGGTTCAGGGTTAGATGTTGCTGTCTGTCCCCCAGCGAAAATCAAGGGAAATGGTGATTGGGAATTGGGAAGTTGTTCTCCCTGTCTTTCTCTCCAAGTTAGCGGAATTCCTGCCAAATCCAACATTTCTAAGATGTTGGTTGCCCCTAATTCATAACTGAGACTAAAACCTAAAATATCGAACTCTGTTAGCCAGCGTTTAGACTCTACAGCAAACAAGGGTGTTTGGGTAGTCCGGAGTTTTGCTGCTAAATCTGCCCCTGGTAAATAAGCGCGATCGCACAACTGATTTGGCTGGGCATTCAAAATGTTATATAGAATGATATGCCCCAAATTAGATGCACCGACTTCATATACTTCTGGATAGGTTAATACCCAGCGTATAGTTGCCATATTCCAAGGCTTATGTACTGCTAAACGCTCATTACCCAAGTAACGAGCGGGTTTTAAAATATCCGATGTTATTAATTGTTCAACTAAAACAGCCACCGATGCTCTCTTTTAGCTACTTTAAATTACAGCTAACTAGACCTAACTTAGCATTGATTTAGGTCTTTTAACCGCATTCATTTTCCTAAAGTACAACTGTTTTACAAAAATTTACTTCTCACCTAAACTTTAGGCTGATATCAATATGGCAGAAATCACTGGACATTGAGTTGTGAAATATGGCTGGCAACTATTGTAAACTCGGATTCGGCTGAAAATATCTGAAAAACTTGATCGAGTTGAGTTAATTCAAAAATTATTCTGATAGTTGGGGACATGGAACTTAACCGAAAAGTCCGTCCTAAACTCTCTGACAGCTTGAGTGCAGACACCAAAGCCATTAAGCCTACACTATCTATAACTTCTACTGAGCCTAAATCTACAACTACAGTCGTATTTGTATCTTCTGCCAAAGCAAATTTCATATCTTGCTCAAATTCCCAAGCATTGGTAGCATTTAAACAGCCTTGGGGACGAATAACGGTAAGTTTTGGCAATTTAGGAGTTTTCAACATAGTCACATCCTGATTCAAGCTTGTGAACAGTAGAGCAGAGCGTAGTTTTCTTGAACATAAACTGTTTTTCCCAGATTGACTATACGTCTTTGGTTTCTTTGCTGAATCTTTATTTGATCAGTGCTTCTGTTTAAAGATTCTCATAATTACAACCCTAAATGTATCTATATATACATTTTTTTTGGAAGAGTTAAAAAACAATCAACATAGACAGCCCAAATGCAAATTAATTTTCTGTGGCTATGGTGATACACTCTGTCATATCTGTAAATCAAGCGGATTTGAGCAAAAGTATATTTAGATGTCAGCCCTAATTGTTACCTTCTCCAATAGCAAAAAACAGGGTTAACAACAAAGGGTGTATCTAAAAATCAATAGTGATCTAGATCACTAGACCTTATGCATTCAGATCACTTTTTATACTGAGGTTTATCTTGGATAATGAGTAACAATGACAGTTGGTTTATTCCTTATGAACACTCGATACGCAATTCGTCAACTGGTGGAAAGAGCGTTATACATCAAAAAACTAACCCCAGAAATAGAAAACGAAATCAACTCAGAACTGACGCAACTGGGTTATATATCCGATGTTGACTACGAAGCGCTAGAATTATTAATGGCAGAGATGGATGCTGGTCGAGTTAAGCTAGTCCCTAGCTGGGGATAATCATCCCAAATAAATTTAGTAGTGATCACATCACAATTGTTTACTATCTAGGAATGATTGCCAAAATTGGTGGATAAACTGATTGAGATAATCCTGTGCAACTGAATCGATGTCAGCTTTCGGTTGCTTGGGTGAAAGTTGGCTTAATAGAGCAATCACTTCTGTATCCATCGCAGGCCGAAATAAATTTACAGGCCAAAACAAGTCTGGTGCATCTCGCAAATCGTTGATTAGCGGTAGTTCGTAGGCGAAGTTAGCTAAAAGTAAAGGACGAACCCAGCACAAATCACGAGAAATCACTATTTGAATGACTTCTGCATAAAGATTTCTGTTACCATAGTCTAACGATACAATTTGTCCCGGCTGAAATTTGCAGCTAATATCCATAATCAGGGAGCAGCAGTAAAATAAAAATGTGTTGCAGCTTTCTTAATTTTAGAAGTTGAAAGGTAGCATTTGTGATGGATATTTCTGTACTATAAATGTAGTATGGGGTGTAAGCTGATGATTTCTTCGTTCTCACCACAAACAGTATCCTAACAGCAAAAATTTTTCTGCCTGGAATTAGAACAGAAATGTTGTAAAATTAAGTAAACAACTGTTAAGCATTTGCTTAACAGAGTTGTCATAAATCAAGAATTAAAGAGCAAAGAGTAGTGTCAGTCGAAACCATTGAGAAGCGTTCCACATCCCGCAAGCTCGCGCCTCGGTATCGCGTTTTGCTCCATAACGACGACTATAACCCTATGGAGTATGTAGTTCAGGTGTTAATGACCACTGTACCGAGCATTACTCAGCCCCAAGCTGTTAGTATTATGATGGAAGCCCATCAAAACGGGTTAGCCTTAGTAATTACCTGCGCTTTAGAACACGCTGAGTTTTATTGTGAAACACTGAAAAGTCATGGTTTGAGTAGCACCATTGAACCTGACGAATAGTTATTAGTCAGAGGAGCATCCCCAATGTGTAAATTAACCCGCACTTCGTGCCGCTTCGCTATAACAGAATAGAATGCTGAAGATATACAGACCAAGTACGCTTAGGCTAATTTGCAAATAGTCCGGTAGGATTTGTTTATATAACAGCGATTTCTCATCGCTCTGTATTTTTTGGCAAAATTGGGATGCTCCCTCAATCATTAGTCACTAGAAAAAAATATATATATAGTTGACTAATGATGATTGACTTATTGATGATGAAAATCCAACTCGCCCAACGTCCTTTCCTTGTTAGGTTGGGCTGTTTTATATTGGTTTTGTTATTATTATGGCTACCCGTAGCTATACCGATTTATCAACTAGTTACTGATAGTAACCTAGAAAGTATCTTGACATTAGTACTACTTTATGCAGAGTTTATTTTTCTACTCAAGCTTTGGAGTAAGCGAATTTATCAGCGATCGCAAGCATTAAGCTATTATGGAATAGAATTTACACGCTTAAATGGCGTATATGCATTGCGTGGGTTAGCTATTGGACTACTTAGTGTTTTAGTTTTATTTAGTTTACAGGGTTTGCTAGGTTGGTTAGTATGGCAACAGCCAAAAGTTTCTCTGCTAAAAATAGTTTTAGAAGGGTTGTTAGTCAGTTTAGGTGTTGGTTTTGCGGAAGAATTGTTATTTCGGGGCTGGTTACTAGATGAGTTACAGCGAGATTATAAACCAGCCATAGCTATGTGGATAGATTCTACTTTATTTGCTATTGCCCATTTTATTAAACCTTTAGAGGCAATTATTCATACATTACCACAATTCCCCGCTTTAGTATTGCTAGGTTTAACGCAGGTATGGGGGAAAGATTCTTGTAAAGGACGTTTGGGTTTACCAATTGGTTTACATGGTGGTTTAGTTTGGGGTTATTACATTATTAATGTGGGAGAATTAACGAAATATTCGGGAGTAGTTCCTGACTGGGTAACAGGTGTAAATAATAATCCTTTACAGGGAATAATGGGAGTGCTATTTATGAGTGGGTTGGCTTGGTGGATGAGGAGTAAAGCATTAAAAGTGTATGATTAAATACCTAGTTATTTTACTGCTATTAATATGTTCTTTTTCTTTAGCATCTCCTGCTTGGGCTAGTGTCTGTCGTAATTATGATGGACAGGAAATTTGCATTTTGAGTATCAAACGCAGTGCTAAAAAATATTGGGAATATAGGGCTGCTGTAAGTGTCGATGGTGTCAAAACACCTGTAGAAATTTACAATTGTCGTGCTAAATTTAAGGTTAATAAAGATGGGAGTTTATCTCAATTTACACCAAATAGTCCTGGTGAAATGATTTGTAGTTTTTTTAAGAAGTAATTATCATGTCTAGCCCTAGCTTTTCTACCACGGTAATCTTTGAGAAGATTATAGTTAGCATTGAGGAAGATAGAAATTCGTAAAAGAATTACTCTTGAAAAACAAGTAAGGGTTTAGCATTTCTAAACCCCTACATCTATTTATAAATTCTTGATTTTATCAGGACTTACGCAACTGGCACATTGGTAGGGTGCGTCAGACTGTATAAATCTAGTAAATAAACCGCGTCTATTTTGAAACCCATAGTTTTTTTAATCGGGTTTTATTCTCAAATTCTATACTCTTCCCTGTTCCCTGTTCCCTTTTAAAAAACTACAGTTCTCAACTTGGACTAGGTTTAAACAGATTTTTGATATCTGACGCACCCTACAATAGATTTTTGGTGTGACACTTGCGTAAGTCATATTTATTTAATTTTCTATGGCATCATTTTAGTCTTGCTACATCACTAGGGTGCGTTACATTCACAACGCCGGTTTATTTATTCTCAGATGTAAATATACGCCAAATAATCAATACTGTTATCCCTAAATAAGCGAATACAGTTAACCATTCTTGCCAACGACTTGATAGATCATTCATAAGCAAAAATCAGCATTAATAAACCACCTCCAGGATTGTACCCACCACACAAGCCCGATCTAAATTGACTCCTTGCAAATTTGCAACTTCTAACTCTGCACAAAGTAAATTCGCCCCGGTTAAATTCGCCCCAGCTAAGTTTGCACCCCGCAAGTCGGCTTCTTCCAGGTTAGCTTGACTTAATAACGCCCCTTGTAAATCAGCCCGACTCAAATCTGCACCTTTGAGATTTGCCCCTGTTAGGTTTACACCACGCAAGTCAGCGCCTCGCAAATCAACGCCTTGCAAGTTGACACTCATCAAATTAGCACCACTTAAAAAAGCACCTGCTAAAGATGCGTCGCTAAGTGTAGCACCCATTAAGTTAGCACCACGCAAGTTGCTACCTCGCAAGTCAGCACTAGTTAAGTCTGCTTGCATTAAGTTCGCTCCCATGAGATTAGCCCGCAAGTCTGTTTCCTGGAGATTAGCGCCCATTAAATTTGCACCTTCTAAATGCCCACCTTCCAGTTTAGAACCAGCAAAGTTAGTCCCCACCAAGATAGCACCAGCTAAATTGATGCGGCTTAAATCTATTTGGGATAGTTCCTCATCTTCTAAGTCTGCCCCTGGGAGTTGTTTGATTTTTCCTAATCTAATAGCTTCAATATTCATTTTGAGTAACTATCAATCTCCTGACTACTTTTGCTGTGACTGTCCCATCTAGAATCAAGTAACCACATACTACTACTTACCTTGGGTGTCATTAGGGGTAAGTCTAGTCCCTGTTGTAAGCCCATGACTAACAAAGTTAGGGTATCTACAAGTTTAGGGTCAAAACGGGTAGATTGTTCTTTTCGACAATGATCTAATGCTTGAGCAAATATATCTTGTCCACTTTGTTTTGAATATTGTTGTTGACAAACTCGCCATTGAAAATCTGCTGCTAAGGCTAAAATTCTTGATTCTAGGGGAATTTCATCTCCAGCTAAACCTGCGGGTTCTCCTGTACCATTCCACCACTCGCTTTGATGACTGATAATTTGGGCAATAGCCCGCAGTCGTGGCATTGTTCGCAATACTTGCGCCCCTGGGATTAAGGGACAGGTTAAAGGACAGCTGGGGGCTTCTTCTTGGTAATTTGTAGATGCGCCGGGAGTCAAGACACTTTCGGCTCTTTGCAGTGGATCTATGCGGTGTAATAAAGCAGCAAGACGCAATCTCTTGATTTGCCATGCGGGTAAATCCAACAATTGCCCCATTGTTTCACAAATTGCGACGACTTCTGCCGAAGCCATAGGATTGTTGATATCTGCTAAATCCATTAATTGCGCCATTCGCAAAAATGCTTGGATTTCGTTAGAAATCAAGTTGCGATCTAGGGCGGGAACAATGGCATTCTCTTGCTCATTTTGCAGGTAATCAACGACGCGAGAGACGACTATACCTAAGTCTTTTGGTGAAATAAGTGCAGACTGAATTGCTTGTTTATGGTTGTTGAGTTTATTGGCTAATTCTGGATTATATTTTTCGATGTGAGCGATCACTAATTCTGCTGTTTCTCTCACTAACTCTGGTTCAAATGTCCATAAACCATAAAATTTACGTTCTAAATCTGATTTCGGTAATCCACCAATACCATAATCATCCTCTGATAATTCTTGACAAATTACCATCGCTGTGTATTTAGGTGATAAAATAATTAAGTGCCACTCCTGTTCTACAGGATCACCCGCTTCTATAGCCACTAAATCAACATTAGGTAACTGACTAGTGGAATGTTCTGCAAAGCCAGCGTCAGCAGATGCCATAATGGCAATTCCACGGCTACGTTTAGCAATATCTGCATATCGGTTCGCTTCTTGCAAATACCATTTACCCATTTGGAAGGCCGTGATTACTAAAGGCTCTCCGTCTTCAGTTAATATATGGTCTTCTAAAGCGTGACATAGAGCTACTAATGTATTTTTGTAGTACACCCCAAAGCGAATTGGTCTAGTGCTATGACGGTGGGCTGTTTCTAGTTGTTGGAGAATTGAACCTTCTAACATGGGAAGTTGGGGAGATAGGGAGTTGGGGCGGTGAGGAGACAAATCAAGTAACAAAGAGACGTGGAGAGGGGAAGATGGGGGGATTATGATCTGCTTGGGAACTCAGACCTTTGGACGCGCAGATAAGGACATATTTTGCTCCGCTTCTCTGTGCAGTAACGCCTCCACATCATCTTGTTAAAAACTTCTGCCTCCCTGTTTCCCATGCTCTATTGTTTATGATACGCCTGCTAATTGTTTATTTTGGTTTTCTATTGGCGCAGAAAGTGCTGTTTCTAACTCAGCACAACCCAATATTTCTTCTAGGATATTCATCACTTCGCGTCCGAAGTCGTTGGGGTTGCGTCGCCATGCTTGTAAACAGACTTCCCCAAAGAATGAACCTAATGGTTCAGGATTCCACAGAAGTTTTTTAGCTGTCCAGGGCATCAAACTCATTGGATCATACCCTGGTTTGAGGATACCTTCTTTAAAGGCATATTCTTCTAAGTGGGTATGGGGTTGCAGTCCAATAAAGAAAATGGCAGGTTCTACTTTATCAGCACCGAAAATCCTTTCTAATTCCCGATGATAAGCGATCGTTTGACGAATGGTTTCGTGACGTTCGTCAATGACGTTAAATGAGTAATTGACGGAAACTAAATCATTAAAACCAGCGGCTTTTAAATCCCGACAGTTTTGCAAGACATTTCTCAGGTTGTAACCCATTCGCATTTTGCGTACAAGTTCTTGAGAACCGCTGGTAATGCCGATTTCAAAGTAGTTCATCCCGGTTTTTGCCATCAAATCACACAACTCTGGTGTCAGGTTGTCGGCTCTGATGTATGCTGCCCAGTTTATATCGCTCATGCCAGAATCGACAATCTTTTGTAATAGTTCTATAGCATCGTTGATATATCTCCGTGCGGGGATAAATTGAGCATCGGTAAACCAGAAGTTACGTACACCGCGATTATATAATTGGCGAATTTCTGCTACCACTTCATCAGCGGGATTAATTCTGACTTGCTTACCTTCAACTACAGTATAAACGCAATAACAGCAGTTGTGAGGACAACCACGCTTAGTTTGTACACCAATGTAGAAATCTTGATCTTGCAAGTAATAATTAAATTCTGGCCAGATGGTTTCTATATAGTCGTAGTTACAAGCTGTTTTTTCTAAGGGTGTAGGTTGTTCGTGGATAAGTCGTTCTCGTGGTTGATTTTCTCCGACCACATAACAACGTTCCTCTCTAAACTCTTGTCCACCCAGGAATTTTGTCAGCAAGGTTTCTCCTTCACCGACAGAAATAACTGTTCCTGCGGGTAGGCTTTTTCCCAATTGTTCATAAAATACGCTAACAGCACCACCACCCACCACTGCACGGGCTTGGGTATGATATCTCTGGGCGCGTTTTAAACCGCGTTTAATCAGTCCCAAATTCCGCCATAGTTCTACATAATAGGCGATAAAGATTCTTAAACCGCCTAATGCACCCCGTAATTTGATCAACGGGTTTTTTGCATAGTAAAATTCAAATGCGTTTTGTAACGGATTTCCGCCCCGTCCGCCTACAGGTGCATATATTTGAATGTCACGCCAAGAAAAAACAAGTAATGTGGGTTTAAATTCATCAATACAGGCATCTAGGGCAGTACCATAATCTAAAGGTGGAACAGTTCCTAAATCAAAAATCCGCTGTTGAATAGAGGGAAACTGCTTGTGAACGTGATCACTCAGGTAAACAACCCCAATGGGAAAGATGGGGTTACAGGGAAGGCGAACATAGAGGATTCGATTTTCCATCATAGTTGTTTCAACTGCCATCTTGCTAATTTTTAGGGGATTTTTTGGGCTTAATATTAATTTACCAATATTTATTTTTATTTTGCTAATTGAATTTTTTGATCTAACTGTAATTTTACTTAGTGTAAGGTAAATAAAAAATTCTCTCTCAATTGGCAGTTACTTTGTGGTGATGTGAAATACGACAAATTCAGAGAAAAAATCATGTAAATTCTCGTAAATTAGCTAGACATCATTGTTGTTGTTTTTTTACAATGCGGCTAATGTCCCCATGCTTAGGTATTCAAGTTTTTTCTGGACTTTGAAGCACCTTTTTTGTGACTGACGTTATTTGCAAACCTTAAAAAAGGACAATGTAATGAAATTATCTCGAATTTTGCCTTTGGTGGTTGGTGGTGCTGTGACTGGTATTGTGGTTAGTTCTGCATCTCCAGCAAATGCGTTGATTTTTAATTTCAATGGTGTGGACTACGATGTGACGACAGTGACTGGTAGCTACACAACTTTTCAGTCGCAGATACAAAACTCACCGTGGTGGGGAAGTGCTAATAACGACACTAATTTCATAAATTTCCTAACAAACGTGGTGGGAAATTCATTCGGTTATCCGATTCCTCTTGGTACATTAGGTATATCGGGAACGTTGGATCATGCCCCTGCCTTCGCTACCTCGTTTAACGGTGTGTCAGTTTCTGGTAGTGCCTTAGCAGCTGACGGCTTCATTGATGATTTTAATTTTAGTCCAAATCAATCGGTGGTGTATGCGGTTGGGACTGCATCAGTCACCGTCCCCTTTGACACTCCCGGAGGTGCAACCATCGCCACAGTCGGTTCTCTATTTGCTCTAGGATTGATGAGAAAAGCTAAAAAGCGTTTAGCAGCGAAGAAACTTGTTGTTAATCCTGTGGAGACTGTGGTTTAATATTTGTCTGATAGCGAAGCGTGGCGCAAGCCATATCAGGATTTCCAGGATTTAAGGATTTTCAGGATGGTTTGTTAGGGTGCGTTGGATATTTGAGAGTTTGACGCACTCTATTTTGTCTGATAGCGAAGCGTGGCGCAAGCCATATCAGGATTTCCAGGATTTAAGGATTTTCAGGATTTTATTTTGTCAGAATCAGGATTTACAGGATTTGAGGATTTTCAGGATGATTTATTAAGGTGCGTTAGATATTTAAAATTTGTTTATTTATTTATAGTATTTCTGTATGCTGATTCAGACAAAAATTGCTAACTCCTAAAATCCTGATACCCACAAGAAACCCATCCTGTTAATCCTTTAATCCTCAAAATCCTGATTCTCACAAAAGCACAAAAAGAGAGTATGGGGGTTGACATAAGATTTTAGATTTGTTATGATTGAATTGACAAGGAAGAACCATTTTAAAATAAATATGAATAATAATTTAGGTAGGGGTTTAGCATTGCTAAACCCCTAAATTAGTTTGATCCAAAGAGTATAAAATCTGATGACGCGCTTTATACATGATCAACTTGCCAACACAATATCTAACAGAACTATTAACACCTGACGGAGTTTGTAAAGATTAGATATCGTCAGGAAATTTCTATAAAAAAGACATAACTTTAGATAGAAATAATGCAGAAAATGCTAGTTGGTAGTCGGAGTTACAGCAAATGGGGATCGGACGATGTTAGTTTTGCTTATGTAATGTAGAATTGTGGCGTAAAAGCTCCTCAGCAGTTATGGCTCAAATATTAGATCCTCTACCACCGGAGCAATCGGGAAAGTTTCTCTGCTGCTATGTCAATGCCACGAGTAAAATGCAGGTGGCTCGCATCTCCAATATTCCTAATTGGTACTTTGAAAGAGTAGTGTTTCCTGGACAAAGACTAGTTTTTGAAGCTCCAATAGAAGCACAGATGGAGATTCATACAGGAATGATGGCCAGTGCAATTTTATCGGATACAATCCCGTGCGATCGCCTAGCCCTCACTGAATCTACTGATGATGAGTGTAATCAAAACTCCTCAACAGAAATAAACCCAATCCATACTACTTCGATGGATTCTTCCATAAATACAAAACTTGGAGATACGACAAAACCCTTACAAATCCTAGGATTAGCATCCGTTGATTAAAAAAATTTTTCTCAATTTTAAGGTTGCTGAATTCAGCAGCCTTTTTTGTACCTTTTTTGTATATGGAAATTGATTCAGCGTTACTGAATTTCAAATAATATACCCATTCTTGTCAATGCTGTCCGTCGAAAAAATAAGCAATAACTCTTAATACTGGAGAGGCTTTGACTCCCACTTCCCTAACCCTAACCGCTACAGGGGAGGGAAAAGGAACAACTTCAGGACTTACGCAACTGGCACATTGGTAGGGTGCGTCAGACTGCATAAATGTAGTAAATAAACAGATTTTTGATATCTGACGCACCCTACAATAGATTCTTGGTGTGACACGCAGCTTTAGTCCTAATCTTTTATTATTGAAGTGGACTGGGGAGTTAAGTCTATACTATATTTTTTAACGCCCACCCACTTAATATTGGTAAAAAATATAGACAAATATCTTTGACTTTGAAAGTTTTACCTTGACTGGGGAAACTACGATCCCCTTTATGTGCGGATAAAGTACTCTACAGTAGCAAGCAACAAGGGTTCAATCAACCGGTCATGTTTTTCTGATCGGAAGAATGTGTAAATAATTGGTTATTAACACATTATTAATGTAAGATATCATACATCAATGAACTACTCTTGGCAATAACCCTCTTCTTGCAGAGTAGAGTGAAACCTTTATTTTTCCTAGACTGTAATCTTGAAAATTCGTTGATTTATTCGATCTTTAATGAAAGGGGGACAAAAGAATATTGAAATCAAGCATCTTTTTTATTACTTAGCCCTTGAAATATGAATGATACCGCTGTCAGATGGTTTGTCAAACCATTTGCTAATCTGCCGCTACGAACTTTGTTGATTGTGCCGTTTGTTCTGCAAACTGTGGGGATAGTAACACTGGTGGGCTATTTTTCTTACCGTAGCGGACAGGAAGCTGTAGAGAACTTAGCGGATCAATTGATGACAGAGGTAGATGATCGCATCGAGCAACATTTAGATAATTATTTGGGGAAAGCCCAGGAAATAAACCGCATAAATGTAGATGCTTTTGAGTCAGGAATCTTAGACTTAAACAATTTTAGCACCTTAGGAAAATATTTTTATCGTCAGGTGCAATCTTTAAATTTTGCATATATTAACTTTGGTAGTCAAAAGGGAGGATTTATTGGTGCGGGTTATGGGCTGGATAATAAGTTAGGAATTGGAGAAATTCCCATATCTGACCTTAGCGAAATTCGCTCCTATTCAGTAGATAATCAGGGTAATCGGCTCAAATTAAAACGTACAATTAAAAACCCACAAACGAATAATGCTGCTTGGTACTTAGATGCAGTTAAGGCTGGTAAGCCAATCTGGAGTTCGATTTACACTTGGGGAGATTTACCTGATCGCATCAGTATTTCCGCCAGTACTCCAGTCTATGACGGGCAGGAAAATTTGTTAGGTGTACTCGGTATTGATTTGGAACTCTCACAAATCAGTCGATTTCTGAAAACACTGAATTCGCGTAGATCAGGTCACATCTCCATCGTAGAGAGATCAGGGCTAATAGTTGCTAGTTCCGAGGATGAATCCCCAGCCCCCATAGTTAATGGTAAAGCGACGAGACTCCAAGCCTTGAATAGTCGTGAACCTGTAATCCGCGAAGTGACCCAGCATTTAATGCAACGGTTTGGGAGTTTGAAAGCTATTTCTAAACCCCACACTCTCCGCCCTGATTTAGAGCAAAAATGCTTTATAAGAATTACGCCCTACCGCGATGATTACGGCTTAAATTGGCTGGTAGTGACGGTGATTCCTGAATCAGAGTTTATGGCAGAAATTCATGCTAATGCCCACAGAACCCTTCTGTTTTGTTGTTTAGCGCTGGTAATTGCCATTGGCACAGGTAGCCTCACTGCATACTGGATAGCTAAACCGATTTTGCGGTTGAGTCAAGCTAGTCAAGCTATGGCCAAAGGAGAGTGGCAAGAATCTTTATCTGAAGATATTGCCATAGCAGAACTGAAGGTTTTCGCAACATCCTTTAACCAAATGTCTGTTCAAATCAAAAAAGCCTTTCAGGAATCGGAAACCAAATTTTTGACTATTTTTAATACTACTCCTGACCCCGTTTGGATTTCTACATTAGAGGAAGGAAGGTGTTTAAATGTTAATGAAAGTTTTTGTAATTTTTGGGGAGATACCGCCGAAAACATCATCGGAAAAACCTGTACAGAATTGGGAATGTGGGAAAATCTAGAGGATTTCCACCACTTCAGACAGACGCTAGTTAATGAAAGTATTATCCTGAATTTTCAAGTAAGGATGTATACTTACTCCAGGCAAATTCAAACTGTTCTCATCTCTGCTAGAGTTCAATCTTTGGATGGACAGGATTGCATTATTGGCGTGATGAAAGATATTACCGATCTCTACAATGAGCTTAGATTACGTAAACAAGCTGAACATACCTTATTAGAAAGCGAACACAGATTTAGAAGCTTGTTTGAAAATTCCCCCGTTGCTTATCAATCCCTCGATGAACAGGGATGTTTTATTGATGTCAATTCACAATTGTGTGACTTATTGGGATACACCAAATCCGAGTTAATTGGTAGGAGTTTTGGAGAGTTGTGGACACTGAAGACACAACCCTATTTCATAGAGGCATTTGAACATCTCAAATGCAATAAAAAGGTCAGTGCAGAATTGTATTTAACAAAAAAGGATGGTGGTGAGATAGTCGTTCTCCTCGAAGGTCGCATTCAACAGGAATTAGAAGGTCAATTTGTGAAGACACATTGCGTTTTATACGATATCACTGAACGCAAGTACATGGAGGACGCATTACAGTATAGCCAAAATTTACTCCAAACACTAGCGTCTAATATCCCCGGAACAATGTACACCCTTGTGCAGCATTCAGATAAATCTTTTACTTTTGAGTACGTCAGCTTGGGTTGTCGATATCTTTTAGAATTAGAACCAGAAGAAATTTTAGCAAATTCTAGTCTTTATTTTCAACAAATTCATCCCGATGACAGGGCTGGATATAATCAGGCTGTTGCCTTTAGTGCCAAAAAACTAGAACCATTTTTTTACGAGTGGCGTATTATCACTCCTGCGGACAAACTGAAGTGGGTACAAGCAAATTCTCGCCCTGAATTGCAACAGAATGGTGATGTTGTTTGGCGTGGAGTTTTGCTTGATATTAGTAAGCGTAAACAAGCTGAAGAAGCTTTGCAAAAAAGTGAAGCCATGTTGTTAGAAGCCCAGCATCTTGCCCATATTGGTAACTGGAAGTATGACGTAATTACAGGTAAAATTACTTGGTCTAATGAGCTATTTCACATTGTCGGACGTGACCCGATATTGGGTGAACCTACTTACGAAGAAAATCTACAGCTTTATCATCCTGAAGATGCCAAACTACTAAATCAGGCAGTTAAAAGGGCTCTCTTTACAGGTGAATCCTATCAATTGGAACTGAGAATTATCAATGCAGATGGCTCTTTTCGGTATACCGAAGGTAGAGGTAGGGCTGAACTCAATGCTGAGGGAAAAGTGATTCGGCTGTTTGGTACAAGCCAAGATATTACTGAGCGCAAACAAATAGAAGATAAACTGCTAGAAAGTCAGCATTTTATTCAAAAAATTACAGAACTAACGCCAAACTTACTTTATATTTACGACCACATCGAGCAGCGTAATGTTTACGTGAATAGTTATGTTGCTGAAATATTAGGATATTCTGCCGCAGAAATTCAGGAAATGGGAGCTAATTTGTTTCCTATTATTTGTCATCCCGATGATTTACATTTAGTCTATGAGGCTATGCAACAGCTTGATAGTTTGCAAAATCGTGATTTTGTAGAAGTAGAGTATCGCGTTAGAAATACTCAAGGAAAATGGTGTTGGCTTTATAGTCGAGATATGGTGTTTGCTAGAACCGCAGATGGTAGTTTAAGACAGACTTTAGGTACATCTCAAGATATCACCGCTCGCAAAGAAGCAGAGTTAGAACTCAGGAAAAGTCGAGATTTCAAGGAAGCTATCTATAACGCCTCTCCCGATGCTATTTTTCTCGTTGATGTTCCCAATCCCTTAATTCTTGATTGCAATAGTCGCGCTGTGGAAATGTTTGAAGTTGCCAGCAAAGAAGAACTAATTGGCATTGAAGGGCAAACTTTACAAAAACGGCAATTTACTGATGATGAAATCGCAATAATTGTGGATGATATAGCTAATTTAGGCTGTTGGAGTCAAGAAATAGAATATGTAACTAAAAAAGGTAAGAATTTCTGGGGCAATCTGGCAGTAAAACGCATTGACATAGCTGGTAAAACTATTGATTTGGTAAGAGTTACAGATATCAGCAACCGTAAGCAAGCAGAATTAGCTTTACTAAACAGCGAAAAAAGGTTTAAGGAGATTTCGGAATCTTGCCCAGGAGTAATTTATATTACGGTCATGCGGTTGGACAGCTCTTGGTATTATGAATATATAAGTCATGAATTTGAGGATATTCATGAACTGACTGTTGAGCAGGTACTTGAAAATCCTCACCTCTGCTTTGAGCAGTTTCATCCTGATGATTGCATTGCTTATCAGCAAGCAGTCGCTCACAGTGTGAAAACTATGTCTCCCTTTAACTATGAGTGGCGTATTATCACACCTTCAGGAAAAATCAAGTGGATAAAAGCCAGGTCTAGACCAGAACGGCGAGAAAATGGAGAGATTGCATTTTACGGCGTTGTGCTAGATGTGAGCGAACGCAAACAAATCGAAGAAAACCTGAAACAAGCCCAACATGACCTCAGACTAGCAAATCAGGAACTGGAACAACTGGTAAATACTGACGGGTTAACACAAATTGCCAATCGGCGCTGTTTTGACAATCGCTTACAGCAAGAATGGCAGCGACTATACCGAGAACAGCAACCTCTATCTTTATTGTTGTTCGATGTGGATTATTTTAAACGCTATAACGACTCCTACGGTCATCAACTCGGAGATGAGTGTCTGATCAAAATTGCTCAGTCCGCAAAACAAGTGGTGTGTCGCTCAATGGATTTGGTGGCTCGCTACGGTGGGGAAGAATTTGTGGTTATCTTACCTAAGACCAATATTGAAGGAGCTTTGGCGATCGCTCAACGGATTCATGTGGCAATTACAGATATGGCAATTCCTCACCAAGCTTCTAAAGTCAGCGATATAGTAACTGTTAGCCTCGGTATCGCTGCCCAAATACCTACTGCTGAAGTATCAGCATCAACTTTAGTTGAGCAAGCAGATCAGGCACTTTACCGCGCCAAACAACAGGGACGCAATCAATCTGTAATCTTCTCTTTCTGGGAGTAAGATTAATGGTTGAGCAACCAAGAGTTTTTTAAGTTGTAAATTTTAAGTTTTAATTTGTACTATGCATCTACCTTCTTTTCTCTGGTTGTGGAAAATCGCCGCATGGTCTATGGGGTTGTCGTTGCTGGCATATTTATTTTTAGCAATTACTGGTATTTGGATGTTGAGGGTGAGAACTACCGGAGAACCACCTTTGGGAGTTTCACTACCCTGGAATTATGGTCAAGTGCGTTACCTAAGGTCAGCCCTGCGATCGCTCCACTATATAATCGGTATCACTATGGTCAGCTTAGTCCTACTACTTCTAGCCGTTGGTATTGTTGGCACTTTAGGACATTTTGGTTCATTGGGACACTCATCACACTTAATGGCTGGATTAATAGTGGTAACACTAGTATTAGGATCGGCTTTTAGTGCAACTCAAATTGGTTCTAGAAAACCTTGGGCTAGACCTTTACACATTGGTTTAAATATCCTTCTATTCTCCGGGTTTACTTGGGTGTCCCTCACTGGTTGGACTGTCGTACAAAAGTATTTACCTTGAACAAGTAACAGGAAAAAGAGTGTCATAGTTAAAATAATAAGAAGAGCTTTTGACTAAAATTAACTGCGATTTAGCCGTGACAACAACCTCAACTTCTATTTTCCGTTTGTCTCCCTTGATTAGAATCACCCTGTTGAGTCTATATCTAGCACTCACAGTTCCTTTACCTTTTTTAGCCCAAGCAACAGATGCACCTACACCACCAGAATTATTGTGGCTAGGCATCATGATCGGTTTTGTGGGACTTTATGCGGTATTAACTGAAAGAGTGATAGTAGATGACCAGGGAATTCAAGTGACTTACCCTATTTGGGTTCCGCGCTTCTTTCGCAAAGGTTGGTCTCTACCTTGGTTAGATATCAAAAGCTTAAAACCCCGGACAACTGGACAAGGAGGTATAGTTTATTATTTCCTCAGCCAAGACGGAAAAGCTTATTTACTACCAATGCGTGTAGCTGGATTTGCTCGTTTGGTGAACATTGTCCAAACTAAAACAGGTATTGACACTACAGATGTTCGTCCTTTAGCACAACCCTGGATGTATTTAATTTTATTTGCTTTGACCCTGCTGCTGTTACTAATAGATGCTTGGACTATTAATACAGCAATTCTTGGTAATTGGTAATTGGTGATTGGTGATTGGTGATTGGTGATTGGTGATTGGTGATTGGTAATTGGTAATTGGTGATTGGTGATTGGTGATTGGTGATTGGTGATTGGTGATTGGTGATTGGTGATTGGTGATTGGTAATTGGGAATAGGCAAGAGTGAGAAAGTTATTCTCCTCATCACCCTATCTTTGTATCATCTTCGATAAAATAGCTGTGAACTTAATTAAGTACCTGAGCAAAATTAATTGAATATTTTCGGAACAAATAAAAATCCCTATAGTGCTTATCTGTTCCCTGTTCCCTGTTCCCTGTTCCCTGTTCCCTGTTCCCTGTTCCCTGTTCCCTGTTCCCTGTTCCCTGTTCCCTGTTCCCTGTTCCCTGTTCCCTGTTTCCTGTTCCCTGTTCCCTCTCCTAAATGTACAATTTATTTTGCACGACTACTGATGAACTTATATTTATTCCGTCATGGTATTGCTGAAGAACATCAACCAGGGCTAAAAGATGAAGAACGTCAACTTACTAAAGAAGGAAGACAAAAAACAGAGAAAGTAGCCCAAAAATTAGTAAAACTAGATTTACACTTTCATTTAATCCTTAGCAGTCCCCTAGTTCGCGCTCACCAAACAGCAGAAATACTCATTGAGGCTGGACTCAGTTCTCAGCTAGAAATATCTGACCATCTCACCCCAGGAAGTAACATCAAAAATTGGCTAACAGACTGGTTAGAACCCAGGAATTTTGATGATATAACCCAGTTGATTCTAGTAGGACATGAACCTTGTTTGAGCAATTGGGCAGAAAATCTGCTTTGGGGAGAAGCCAAAGGCAGTCTCGTCCTCAAAAAAGCAGGTATGATTGGGATAAAACTACCAGAAACTGGATCTCCTCTGGGTTATAGTCAAATGTTCTTGTTGACACCACCCAAGTACCTGCTATGACAGTTTTGCGACCTTTCTTATAGAATAGTTCGTAGTTCCGACAACTGTGATGGTGAAAATCATTTCTGGTAAGTTAGCGTGATTAGATATTTCACAAAGCAAATGGTGTTGCCATGACGGTGTGCGAATACAAGCCTGGTTTAGAAGGCATTCCCGCAGCCCAATCGAGTATTAGTCATGTAGATGGGCAAAAGGGAATACTAGAATATCGTGGCATTCGGATTGAGGAATTAGCAGAAAACAGTACGTTCCTAGAAACTGCTTATCTGTTAATTTGGGGTGAATTGCCAAACAAGGAAGAATTGGAAGCGTTTGAGCATGAAATTCGCTACCACAGACGCATAAAATATCGCATTCGGGACATGATGAAATGCTTTCCCGAAAGTGGACACCCAATGGATGCTCTGCAAGCCTCTGCGGCTGCATTGGGTTTATTTTACTCGCGCCGTGACTTACATAATCCGGTCTACATTCGGGATGCAGTGGTACGGTTAATGGCAACTATTCCCACGATGGTAGCGGCATTCCAGTTGATGCGACAAGGTAATGACCCTGTAAAGCCACGGGATGATTTGGACTACTCTGGCAACTTCTTGTATATGCTGAACGAGAAGGAACCAGATCCTTTAGCAGCGAAAATTTTTGACATCTGCTTGATACTTCATGTTGAGCATACAATGAATGCTTCTACCTTTAGTGCCAGGGTGACAGCTTCTACACTGACTGACCCCTACGCGGTAGTTGCTAGTGCAGTGGGAACCTTGGGCGGACCGTTGCATGGTGGTGCTAACGAAGAAGTAATTCAGATGTTGGAAGAAATTGGTTCTGTCGATAATGTTCGCCCCTATGTAGATGATCTTCTACAACGTAAAGCGAAGATTATGGGCTTTGGGCATCGTGTCTACAAGGTAAAAGATCCCAGAGCCACAATTTTACAAAGTTTGGCCGAACAGCTATTCGAGAAGTTTGGCTACGACAAGTACTATGAAATTGCCCAAGAAATGGAAAGGGTAGTTGCCGAAAAATTAAGTGGCAAAGGGATTTATCCCAATGTTGACTTTTATTCAGGTTTGGTGTACAGAAAAATGGGAATTCCCACAGACTTGTTTACACCAGTTTTTGCGATCGCTCGTGTGGCTGGTTGGTTAGCCCATTGGAAAGAACAACTCGCAGAAAACCGAATTTTCCGTCCTACCCAAGTTTACAACGGTCGTCACGAAATTCCTTACCTTCCCATCGACCAACGTTAACTAAGTAACCAATTTTAGATTTTAGACTTTGGATTCATGCCTATAGATGGACAGATTCATAACTGTCATCTGTAATCGAGAATCTGAACTTAGTATTGTCATCACACCTGACAGTACTGGAACATGATATTATCTCTGGCTGAATGCTTATCATTAGAACTCAAACAGGGACGCGGAGAGTTTTTTGATCAGCAATTAGCCAGACATGACATCATACAATTTAGACAGACTCAAAAACCGTTACTCATCTGGAAGCGGCCAATTTGTATTGTCTGTAACATGGGGTATTGGTGTTGGTGGTAGTCTGCCGTATGACTCCTACGTCGTCACGCAAGCTCTAGGCAGATGATGACAGGGAATAAATAGGCAGGGGGCAGGGGGCAGGGTGCAGGGGGTAATTATTTCTCCCCATCTGGAGCGTCCCCATCTCCGAGTATTAGCCAATCTCAATCCCAACCATAAGTAGAAGTTGTCATCTTGGTTCAGGAGCCTCAAACCATCCAAGGATATACTAAACATGGGAATTAGCAACAAATCTACAATCAGACATCATCTCGAAGGATAAAAGATGAAGGCTGAAGAATAGAGTATGAAGATGGAAAAATCTGATTTCAGACTTTGCTTCGCAAAACTAACGCGAACAGACTTCAGTTGACGTAAAGAGTAGTAAACATGAATGCAGGAATTGACCTCCAAGGAACTTTTATACAATCCGTCAAGGATTTAGGAATACCACCAGGGGCAGCCAAAGCGATTTGGATGCCATTACCAATGATCCTGATGCTGATTGGTGCAACGGTGGGAGTACTAGTTGCCACCTGGCTAGAGCGAAAAATCTCTGCTGCTGCACAGCAACGGATTGGACCAGAATACCAAGGGCCTTTTGGGTTACTAGTACCTGTAGCGGATGGTCTGAAGCTAATCTTTAAAGAAGATATAGTCCCAGCCCAAGCAGACCGCTGGCTGTTTACCCTAGGACCCGTGATTGTCGTAATTCCGGTATTTTTGTCATTTCTAATTGTTCCCTTTGGGGAAAATATCGTCATTACCAACGTGGGAATGGGGGTTTTCTTGTGGATTGCTTTATCCAGTATTCAGCCCATTGGGTTATTGATGGCTGGTTATGCCTCTAATAATAAATACGCCCTTTTAGGGGGTTTGCGGGCAGCAGCACAGTCAATTAGTTATGAAATTCCCTTGGCACTGAGTGTACTAGCGATCGCTATGATGTCTAACAGCCTCAGCACTGTTGATATCGTGAATCAGCAATCTAATTTTGGTATTTTGGGCTGGAATATTTGGCGACAACCACTTGGTTTCATCATTTTTTGGATAGCAGCCCTAGCTGAATGCGAACGCTTACCCTTTGACTTACCCGAAGCGGAAGAAGAACTAGTTGCAGGATATCAGACTGAATATTCCGGCATGAAATTTGGTCTATTCTACCTAGGCTCTTACATTAACTTAATACTTTCCTCCCTCCTCGTAGCAATTTTGTATCTAGGCGGTTGGCATTTTCCCATTCCTGTCAGCCTCATAGGTAGTGTGCTGGGAGTTAGTGAAACAAACCCTGTACTCCAGGTGGTGACTGCTTCTTTAGGTATCACCATGACCGTACTTAAAGCCTATTTGCTTGTGTTTCTTGCCATCCTTATCCGCTGGACAGTCCCACGGGTACGGATTGACCAACTGTTAGATTTAGGCTGGAAGTTCTTGTTGCCAGTCGGTTTGGTTAATCTTCTATTAACCGCCGCACTGAAATTAGCTTTTCCCGTCGCCTTTGGCGGCTAAAGCAATTTTAGATTTTAGATTTTGGTGAAGCAGCGCGGTCTTGGGGAGCCACTGCCTTGGAAGGGTTTCCCCCATGAGTGATTGCTGTAAAGCCCGGCGGGCATAGCTGCGCCTACCACGAAGCGTGCTGGAGGCATTACCCGAAGGGATTGAATCTGAAATCTAAAATCTAAAATCCAAAATCCAAAATCGAAAAGAGAGGAGACTCAAAAAATGCTCAAGTTCCTGAAACAAGTTGGTGACTACGCCAAAGAAGCAGTACAGTCTGCTCGTTACATTGGTCAGGGGCTATCTGTTACCTTTGACCACATGCAGCGCCGTCCTGTTACCGTACAGTATCCTTACGAAAAATTGATTCCTGGTGAACGGTTTCGCGGCAGAATTCACTACGAATTTGACAAATGCATTGCCTGTGAAGTGTGTGTTCGTGTTTGTCCCATTAACCTACCTGTAGTCGATTGGGAATTTGACAAAGCCACCAAGAAGAAAAAGCTCAATCACTACAGCATTGACTTTGGAGTTTGTATCTTCTGCGGTAATTGTGTGGAATACTGCCCAACTAACTGTTTATCCATGACAGAAGAATATGAACTTGCTGCCTATGATCGCCACGAATTAAACTATGACAGCGTAGCATTAGGACGACTACCTTACAAAGTTACAGACGATCCAATGGTGACTGCACTACGCGAATTAGTTTACTTACCTAAAGGCGTTATGGAACCCCACGGTGTACCTGCTGATGCCCCTCGTGTTGGTTCTCGTCCAGAAGACTTAGTCGAAAATGGTAATGGTTAATGGGTAATAGGTAATGGGTAATGAGTAATATGGCAGTCAGTAATCAGCTTTTTAAAACTCTGGCTGAATAGCACAGTATGATACAAGCCATTCAGAATATGAGCATTTAAAGTTGTTCTCATGAGTCTGGCAACTGCTATAAATATTTTTTTCAATTACCAATTACCTTTTTCCCAATTACTAATTACTAGTAAGCATTTATCAAACACTAAAAGGATCTAAAAAAGTGAATCTAGCGGAAGGAGTACAGGTCGTTTCATTTGGCATACTAGCTGTGATGATGATTGGGGCAGCACTAGGTGTAGTACTGTTTTCTAACATTGTCTATTCTGCCTTTTTGCTGGGAGGTGTATTCATTAGTATGTCAGGACTGTATCTGTTGCTAAATGGTGATTTTGTAGCAGCAGCACAAATTCTGATTTATGTTGGTGCAATTAACGTGTTGATTCTGTTTGCCATTATGTTGGTTAACAAGCGGCAAGACTTTTCACCGTTGCCAAGTGCTGGGCTAAGAAAAGTAGTCACAGGTGTGGTGAGTATAGGACTATTTATCCTGTTGAGTACGATGGTCTTGGCAACTCCTTGGGCTTATACCACTTCTCCTGTGGCTAGTGAAAGTTCTATAGTTTTGATTGGTGAACATTTCTTCACTGACTTTTTGCTGCCCTTTGAGTTAGCCTCTGTTTTGTTGCTAATGGCAATGGTAGGAGCAATTATTTTGGCACGTCGGGAATATTTACCAGATGAATTAGATTCTTCTCAAATACAACAATCTATCTTAACTTTGCCAGAACGACCCAGGGAACTGGTATCAACTAATAGCAGTTCTGGAACTGAGGAATAGGGACTGGGGAGATGGGGAGACGCGGAGATTGGGAGACGCGGAGATTGGGAGACGCGGAGATTGGGAGACGCGGAGATTGGGAGACGCGGAGATTGGGGGACGCGGAGATTGGGAGACGCGGTGACGCGGAGAAAGTTAAGAATAACTTAATCACCAATTACCAATTACCAATTACCAATTACCAATCACCAATCACCAATCACTAATCACTAATTACCAATCACCAATCACCAATTACCAATCACCAATTACCAATCACTAATTACCAATTACCAATTACCAATCACCAATCATGCAACTTCAGTACTTTTTATTACTAGCAGCGGCTTTGTTTTGTATTGGCATTTATGGTTTAATTACCAGCCGCAACGCGGTGCGAGTGCTAATGTCAATTGAGTTGTTACTGAATGCTGTTAATCTGAATTTAATGGCATTTTCCAACTTCCTCGACTCAACATTAATTAAGGGTCAGGTTTTCACTGTTTTTGTGATTACCGTGGCAGCTGCTGAAGCGGCGGTTGGTTTAGCGATTGTGCTGGCTATTTATCGCAATCGTGATACCGTCGATATGGAGCAGTTCAATCTCCTGAAGTGGTAATAATGCGTGCAACTCAAGCAGGTAATCATTGCTTATAAAGCGCGAGATGCCCAGAGTAAACGCTGGGCAGAACTCTGTGCTAAACAACTAGAAGATCGTCAGTGCCAAGTGTTGGTAGGGCCAAGCGGACCAAAGGATAACCCTTATCCTGTCTTCTTAGCTTCTGCCAGTCAACCAATTGATTTAGCTTTGGTACTTGGCGGTGATGGTACTGTTCTCACCAGTGCTAGACATTTAGCCCCAGCTGGTATCCCTATTCTGGGTGTGAATGTGGGTGGTCATTTGGGGTTTTTAACTGAATCAGTCGATGAGTTTCAAGAACCAGAAAAAGTTTGGGATCGGCTGTTTGAAGATCGCTATGCTATTCAGCGGCGGATGATGTTACAAGCAGCGGTTTATGAGGGTCATCGGACGAATTTAGAACCAGTAACTGAACATTACCTGGCTTTGAATGAGTTCTGTGTTAAACCTGCTTCTGCTGACCGCATGATTACCTCTATTCTAGAAATGGAAATAGATGGTGAGGTGGTTGATCAATATGTAGGAGATGGGTTAATTGTTTCTACTCCAACTGGTTCCACTGGTTACACTGTTTCTGCTAGTGGACCAATCATGCATGATGGGATGGAGGCAATTACTATCACACCTATTTGTCCAATGAGTCTTTCTAGTCGTCCTCTGATTTTACCTCCTGGTTCTGTGGTCAGTATTTGGCCTTTAGGGGACTACGATTTAAGTACAAAATTGTGGATGGATGGGGTGTTGTCTACTTCAATTTGGCCGGGACATCGTGTTGATGTGCGAATGGCTGATTGTCGGGCTAAGTTTATTGTTTTGCGGGAAAACAATTCATATTATCAAACTCTGCGAGAAAAGTTACTTTGGGCAGGTACAAGGGTTCGCTACAGCAATAATCATCGCAATTGATTTTTGAAATATACGTAGGGTGGGCATTGTCCACCTTACTAGACTTAAAATTTTATGGCTACGCCACGCAAGCTATCAGATATCATTTATCATTCCTATATTTTTCCAGGATTTTTAGAGACTTTTAAGTCTGTCAATAGCTATACCAAAAATTCTCTATAAAACCACAAACTTCTTTTAGCCCTCACATATATTCGAGGGCTTTTTAATTATGAGGTAATTTAAATTATAAATTAGATAAATTAGATAAATTGGTATCTTATTGCCAGATTTTTTTAGTATTAATCTTCATAATAAAAGAACTCTATCTTTAATCTTGATTCATGTTATGAAGTTCATACATATTATTTATTGCCTAGTAGATCAGTTTTAGTATGATATTTCACAAATACAACTAGGAAACCAGATAGAAATGTATTATCAGCACAGCAATTACTCACTGCATCTTCCTGATTTTCCAGTTTTGCAAAATGAAAAATATATCCTACGACTGGCCGTGACTGAGGAGGAATTAGAATCTATTTTCCGATTGCGATTTGAGGTTTTTAATCGAGAATTAGGCTTGGGATTCTCTGGTTCTAATACAGCCCAAATGGATAAAGATAAGTTCGATGAGGTTTGCCATCATTTAATACTCATTGCTAAAGAAACTGGTAAAACAATTGGCACTTATCGAATGCAAACCTATACAATGGCTGGTAAAGGCTTAGGTTTTGATGCTGCTGACATATTTAATCTTCATGGAATTCCTAATTTTGTGCTTCAGGCATCTGTAGAAGTTGGACGTGCTTGCATAGCTAAAGAATATCGCAATAGTCATACACTCTTGTTGCTTTGGGAAGGATTAGCTAACTATCTGCTTGGGAGTAAAAATCAATATTTTTTTGGCTGTGCATCTTTGTTAACACAATGCCATAGCCAAGCTGCTTGTGCATATAATTATTTTCAGAATCATGATTGGATGCATCCAAATATTTTGGTTCATCCTAATTTAGAATTTTCTATAGAAATGCCTGAACAATATGCAGATTCATATAATGTAGAAATTCCTAATATTTTGCAAGCATATTTGAGTATTGGATCAAAAATATGCAGTCTCCCTGCTATTGATAGAAATTTTAAAACTATTGATTTTTTGATTATATGTAATATTGCTGATTTTGCTAGATGTTTTTACTCAAATTTGCCATCAAGCCCAAACCCCTGGAAGTCGAATCTATCTGAGTCTACCTGCTCAGACTAGGAAAAAGTAAGGGTTTGCTTCCCCTGATTTACAATTACCTGATACTGTGTAATTTTAATTATTATTACTTAGATAAGACTGTGCTAGGGCGATTATGGGTAATTACAGACTTACGCTTGTTACTTTTTCAGCTTTATAATAAGCTAACTTAGAACTATTAGGTGTTGAGCAAACACATCTAATAGTTCTTATTTGGCGTTAATAGTATCATCCTTTGCTGAAATAATCAATATTATCATGACGCACATCTTACTGATTGAAGATGAAGTCAAATTGGCTCGGTTTATAGAATCAGAACTGAATTATGAAGGCTATCAAGTTAGTATCGCTTACGATGGATTAACGGCGCTCATGGCAACCCAGAAATTTCATCCAGATTTAGTTATTTTAGATTGGATGCTACCTGGTGCATCGGGGTTGGAAATTTGTCGTTGCTTGCGAAATACTGATGCTCATGTGCCGATAATTTTGTTAACTCCTGAAGAAGACGTGAACAATCGCAATCCTGGTTTAGATGCTGGTGCTAACGATTATGTACAAAAACCATTAAGTATAGAGGAGTTATTAGTTAGAGTTCGCACGCACTTGCGATATAAACAACAAGATGGAACCACTGATGTCTTAAAATTTGAAGAGTTGATTTTAAATCGACGCACCAGGATAGTCTATAGAGGCCAGCGTTTAGTTAAGTTAACTACCCAAGAATTTGATTTACTAGAATATTTACTTATGCATCCACGACAAATAATTACTTGCGATCGCATTTTAGAAGAAGTTTGGGCTTATAACTTTATCGGTGATGCCAATATTATTGAAGTTTGCATTGGTTACTTACGTCTAAAACTCGAAGCCAATAACGAAAGACGTATCGTGCAAACTGTAAGTGGTGTCGGTTATGTGTTGGACAAATGAATTAATGGCTTCTCAGTAAAAACTTATTTAGTACGCGGTTATATATTAATACAACAATTAGTATATATAAAGTTAACTCTCAAAAACAACAATGACTTATTTAGAAACCGCCGCCCAATTTTACAGCGAAGTTGCTCAAATACCAGAAGTGGGACTGTGTTGTGTTCAAAGTACATCCATGCAATTACCAGGGCTAAAAATTCCTGTAGCAATGCAGGAAATGAATTACGGTTGTGGAACTACGGTTCATCCCACTGAATTAGTAAATCAACCTTCAGTCCTCTATGTTGGTGTTGGTGGTGGTTTAGAAGCATTGCAATTTGCTTATTTTTCCCGTCGTCCTGGTGCTATTATTGCTGTGGAACCAGTGGCAGCAATGCGTGCAGCAGCTACACGTAATTTAGAAATTGCTGCTCAAGAAAACCCTTGGTTTGATACTAGTTTCGTCCAAATTATTCCAGGAGATGCTTTTCATTTACCAGTTGCTGATGTTGCTGTTGATGTAGTAGCACAAAATTGCCTATTTAACATTTTTGAACCAGCCGATTTAAGTCTGGCTTTAAAAGAAGCATATCGGGTATTAAAACCAGGGGGAAGATTACAAATGAGTGACCCTATTGCTACTTCTCCAATTCCTGAACATCTACAACAAGATGAACGGTTACGAGCTATGTGTTTATCAGGCGCACTCACATATGAAGAATATACTCAATTAATCATCAAAGCTGGTTTTGGACAAATTGAAATTCGCGCCCGTCGCCCTTATCGGCTGCTAGATACTCAAACTTATCAACTAGAAAAAAATCTACTTTTAGAAAGTCTAGATTCTGTTGCTTTTAAAGTAGATATTCCTGAAGATGGAGCTTGTATTTTCACTGGCAAAACTGCAATTTATTCAGGTATAGAAGCTTTTTTTGATGATGGAGTAGGTCATCTTCTTCAGCGTGGTATTCCCGCCGCTGTTTGTGATAAAACGGCTCACAAATTAGGCTCTTTAAAGCCAGCAGAAATCATGATTACTGACTCTACATGGCACTATAATGGTGGTGGTTGCTGTTGATTAAAAATACACACACTAATGAGGGCATAAATTATGGTAAAAACAGCAATTACACCTTTTCAAAAAAAACTGAGTTTACCTTTGATAAAGAAGAATATAAACGTTTTACAAATTAATCTTGGTAAACGTTGTAATCTAGCTTGTAATCATTGCCATGTAGAAGCTAGTCCTATTAGAAAAGAAGAACTTTCTCCAGAGATATGTCAACAACTAATTTCATTAATTCACAAATTCCCAGAAATTAAAATTGTTGATTTAACTGGTGGCGCACCAGAGATGAATTATGGTTTTAAGTCACTAGTAGAAGCTGCAAAATTAGCTGGTAAACAAGTTATTGTTCGTTCAAATTTGACAATTTACTTTGTTAATGGCTTTAGAGATTTACCAGAATATTTTGCTCAACACCAAGTTAGAATTGTCGCATCTTTACCCTGCTATTTAGCAGATAATGTTGATAGAATGCGCGGTAATGGTGTTTTTAATAGTTCAATCAAAGCTTTGCAATTGTTAAATCAAGTTGGTTATGGAAAAAATCCCAATTTAACTTTAGATTTGGTATACAATCCCCAGTTACCAAACAGTGAAAATTTTTCCTTAACTCCCGAACAAACAAATTTAGAACAGGCTTACAAAACCTTCTTACAACAACATTTTGATATAGGATTTAACAACCTCTTTACCATCACTAACTTACCTGTAGGTAGAACGAAATCACATTTAGAACGAAAAAATATCTACTCTAGCTATTTGCAGTTTTTAGAGTTGCAATTTAACCCAGATACAGTTAAAAAATTAATGTGTCTTGATCAACTTTCAGTTGATTATTTAGGGAATGTTTATGATTGCGACTTTAATCAAATGATGAATTTACCTGCAAAAACTAGAAATGGTGAAATCCTCACAATTAGCAAATTATTAGCAGCTAATAGTTTGGATTTAATAAGTGAAATACAAACTGCTGATTATTGCTATGGCTGTACTGCGGGTTGTGGTTCTAGCTGTAGCGGGGCTTTAGTTTAAATTAAAGTTTGGTAAATAAAAACTGTTTTTCTGTCATTCTATCTTAGGAGAAAAATAATCATGCAAGCAGTCTTAATGACAGCAGCGGGGAATCCCGAAGTTCTCCAATTACAAGAAGTTCCTAAACCCACACCGGGAAATACAGAACTTTTAGTCCGCTTAGTAGCCGCTGGGATTAATCCCTTAGATACCAAATTGCGGAAACGAGGTACATTTTACCCCGAACAAATGCCAGCTATATTAGGATGTGATGGTGCGGGTATCGTTGAAGCTATCGGTGCTAATGTCCAAAAATTTCAACCCGGAGATGAAGTATATTTTTGTTATGGCGGTTTAGGCGCACACCAAGGAAATTACGCCGAATATACCACTGTTGATGAAAGATTTGTTGCCTCTAAACCTAAATCAATTTCTTTTGCGGAAGCAGCAGCAGCACCTTTGGTTTTAATCACTGCTTGGGAGGGATTATATGAAAGAGGTAGACTCGAACCAGGAGACAAAGTTTTAATTCACGCTGGTGCTGGTGGCGTTGGTCATGTCGCTATTCAATTAGCTAAACTCAAAGGCGCAAATGTCGCTACTACCGTGAGTTCTCAAGAAAAAGCAGATTTGGTAACTCAACTCGGTGCTGACAAAGTAATCTTTTACAAAGAAACTGATTTTGTTCAAGCTACCTTAAATTGGACAAACGGCGAAGGTGTAGACTTAGCTTTTGATACTGTCGGTGGGGAAATTTTCGATAAAACTTTCCCCGCAGTGCGGACTTATGGCGATATTGTTACTATTCTCGAACCCAAAGCTAATACAGTTTGGAAAGTTGCAAGAAACAAAAATCTTCGCATTGGTTTTGAATTGATGTTAACACCAATGCTGTTAGGAAATATCGAAGCACTTCAACATCATGGTGAAATTCTCCAACAATGCGCCACTTGGATAGATGAAAATAAGTTAAAAATCCAAGTTAGCAATACATTTCCCCTCAAAGCAGCTGCAAATGCTCACCAATTATTGGAAAATGGCTCCATTACAGGTAAAGTTGTTCTACTAATTAACGATAACTAGAAAATTGCATAATCTATTTTTTAAACGCAGAGTTTCGCAGAGTTTAAACGCAGAGTTTCGCCAAGTTTCTCCGTGTTACTCTGCGCTTTTCTTTGTGTTACTCTGCGTTTTACTCTTTCTCCCTTTTCCGGCTTTCGCAGCACAACCAGAACGTATACCTTTAACTCTAGAGTTATTACAAGAACGAATTAAGAGTCCTATTTTAACAGCAGGTAATTTAACAATTGATTTGCGACAAATGGTAATTGATTTACGTCCAGAAAATGCTAATTTTCAGGCGGAATTCTATCAAACTTTACGAAAAGAACTGCAAAGAAATGGTGCGAAACCTTTGGGTTTAGATTTGAGTTATTCTTTAGTTCAGGGGGATTTTATTGGTACAGATTTGGGTTTAAGGACTCCGCTTTATTTTCAAGCCATAGCACCAATTTTCACTACTACTGAACAAGAACAATTAGAAAACTTACGTTTGGTATGTTTGCAATCTTTAGCAATTGCTTTTCCTAATTCTAAAGATTGCAAATCACTTTTAGATTATCAGTCAAATACTTCCAGTGAAATTTCTGTCTTTCGCGGTGCTTTGACTTTTGTAGAAACTCGATTTAATGGAGAGGTACAATTTCCTAATACTTTTTTTCTTCAATCTATAGATACTCAAGGGGCGAAGTTTCTCAAAGAGACTAACTGGAATGAAACCAGATTCAGCCGTCCAGTTAGTTTTAATTCTGCGATTTTTCATCAAGTCAGTAATTTTCAGGGAAGCATTTTTTTTGATAAGGCTAGTTTTAAGAAAGTGACTTTTAAAGAAGTTACTAATTTTCAAGGTAGTATTTTTGCTAAAAATGCCAGCTTTAATCAAGCCCAATTTCAGGAATTAGCTAAATTTAATAGTACTTATTGGCAAGAAATAGCTGATTTTTCGGATGCAATATTTACAAATCAAGCACAATTTAATAAATCTGATTTTTCTCAATTTCTTTTATTGAAAGAAGCTAATTTTCAACAATCTGTAACTTTTCGAGAAACAGAATTTAATGAATCTGTAGATTTGCAAGGTGCAAGTATTCTCAACCAAGCTGATTTTAGTGATACTAGATTTGCAGCAACCGCATTTTTAAATGTACCTGGCTTGATTTTTAATTCTAATCAAGCGAAAATATTGGGGAATCCTGGGGAAATTGGCAAAAAGTTTTGTGTACCTACATTACAAGGTAATCAAAATATTTTGCGAAATTTGGGACAAAATTTCCGTCAGCAGCAGCAAATTCCTGATGCAAATCAACTAGAATATACAAAACAACGACTAAAATTAATAGAATTAAGTCAACGTTTAGTAGCAACAAATATTAATAATGCTTCCGTTGTTAGTTTAATTAATCTCGGTTTTTCTCCCACCCAAGCCGAAGAAATTAAAGAACGTCGGTTAATAAAAATATTTCGTAATAATATTGAATTACTAACGTTAGCAAATATTGATGCAGAAACCTATCATAAACTAAGTGATCGCTTGGCTGCAAGTGAACCTATATCCCTAGGAGGATGGTTAATTCAAGCTGTTAACTGGTTGTTGTTGAGTGTACTGCTGTTATTAAGTGGCTATGGAACCAATCTTTGGTTAGTATTTGGCGTGGGAGGATTAGCTATCTCTTATTTTGGTTTATTATTTTGGTTAATAGACCGTTACCGTCGTCTGCGTCCTGTTCCCATCATTCCCACATCTTACGAAACAATTTCCATATTCACTAGCTTTAGCTGTTTAGCATTTTTTAGCTTCTTAGGAATATTTCATAATACTGAACAGCCTTGGCTGACTTTAGGTTGTCTATTTATTATTATAGTTCCCATTCCTGTCATTTTATTATGGCGACTTTATCAACAAGGACGTTATCACGATTTAATGAATACTTCCTACTTTACTGAAGATGGAACTTTACGACAATTAAGATTATTAATTGGACGTTTACCAGTCATTCCTAGAAATCCTACATTCCGCGAAAGATATATGCCTTTATTATGGAATCAGCGTTGGAATTGGCTTAATTACTATGATTTTAGTTTAAATAATCTAGTGCGGTTAGGATTTAACGACATTCGGTTAAGAGATGAACATTTACCCGGAATTATCGCTACACTGGCTTGGTATCAATGGAGTTTAGGTTTACTTTACATCACACTGGTTTTGTGGACTCTCTCCCGCACAATTCCCGGATTAAATTTGCTGCTTTATTTAAAGTAATTTTTTCATCAACAAGACGCAAAGACACGAAAAACCTTTGCGTCTTTGCGTGAGGCTTATTTTACCATCTGAAACTAAACTTTTGCTTCCAAAGATTTAAGCAATTCAGTATTAACACCAGATTCACGAGGTAACGAAATTTTACCTGTGCGGGCAATTTCCCTCAAACCAAACTTTTGCAGCACTTGCACAATTGCCACCATTTTACCAGGATCTCCCACGACTTCCAAAGTCAAAGAATCTTCCGCCACATCCACAACTCTAGCTCGAAAAATCTGAGATATTTCGATTACTTCTGAACGATTGCTGCTAGTAGCATTCACTTTCACAAGCATCAATTCCCTTTCTACACAAGGAGTTTCGGTAATATCCAGTACTTTGAGGACATTAACTAACTTGTATAATTGTTTAGTGAGTTGCTCAATTACGCGATCGTCACCAGGTACAACCATTGTAATTCGAGAAACACCTCCCTGTTCAGCCGGACCAACAGCAAGGCTTTCAATATTAAAGCCACGACGAGCAAATAAACTGGAAATACGGGAGAGAACCCCCGCTTCATCTTCTACAAGAACAGAAAGAGTATGTTTCATTTTCGCCAACAGAGGCTAGGGGAGCATGAGATTAACGCAGACCTGAGTTACTGACGGCTGCGCTAGACTTACTACCACAGTGAATTTTCGGTCTAATCCTTTACTATAATACACTTATTGCATCCTCAGATGATATTTGTCAAAGTATTTATTTAAGAAATATCTCGTAATTAGCAATACCTTGTCAATTTTCAGTAGGTTTGGTTAAGAGACAGCACAACCCAACGCATTTGTTTGGTTTCATGCTGATTGCTCCGCGTTCACGCAGTGTCCCGCAGGGATACGTTTACGTTCCACAACCCAACAGTCGCTACAAATCAAGGCTTTTTCCAATTTGGACAAGGTATTGAACTAGATTTGACAATTATGAAAACCGGACATAAACAGGACTTACGCAACTGGCACATTGTAGGGTGCGTCAGACTGCATAAATCCTGCAAATAAACAGATTGTTGATATCTGACGTGGTTGGTGAGCTTGCCGAACCACACCCTACAACAGATTTTTAGTGTGACACTTGCGTAAGTCCTAATAAAAAATAAACTGATTAGGAATATTTGTAAGTAAATATCCTTTTAGCGGTAGATGCTCATTTTTTTTCCAAAGTTTATACTTACTTTGATTTGACAAACCTTATCGCCAGGAGATAATTGTTTATGGGTTGGTTACAAAGACTTTTTGGGATGCAACAACCGGAAAATGCACAAGTCAATCCGACTCCCAAAGCAGTACCAGAAGGTGCGGATACTAATACTCAAACAGTTCCTCCAGAACGTCTAGGATTGAATGGAGAATATGACCAAAGCGGTTTAGCCAAACGGGTAGCATTGGCGTTTGACGAAGATCCCCAACTTGATGATGTTGATACCCTCTGGGTTGCTCAAACAAGCGGCACTGTGGTACTAAAAGGTAAAGTTCCTAGTCAGGATATTCTCAACAAGATGATTGCTGTAGCTCGTGCTGTAAATGGCAGCACATCTGTTGACACTAGTCAAGTAGAAATTAGCTAGTACTGCACTCAGCACTCAAAACTCAGCACTCAGAACTGTTTTTTTAATCCAATTCAAAATCACCTTGTTAACCTGTTCTGGTGATTCATCATGGGGGCAGTGACCAACATCTTCTAAATACAGTAGTTCTAATTTCTCGTTATACCGAGCAAATTCACTAGCCAAAACGGGGGGAACAAATTTATCTTTTTTCCCCCAAATTAATAGGATAGGAATTGTTAAGTTTGGTAATATTTTCTTGACACTGGGACTAAAGTTAATACCAATTGAAGCTTTAAAGAGAGCAATAAAAGCACGGGTAGAACCTCTGTCTTGAGGTGGTCCAGCGAGAATTTCTATGAGTTCATCGGTGATAGCTTCTGGGTTAGCATAAGCAAGACTAGCCCAGCGTCGCAGCACGCCTGGTCGCCGTACCAGATTAAAAAGTGGTTTCAAAATCACACCAGAAGCAACAATACCTTTTATTCCTCTGACGACTGGGTGCAAAAAAGCGGGAAGGAGTTCTTGTTCCAAAGTCGGATCTGGCAAACTCATAATTACCATACCCTGCACCATATCAGGATGGGCAGCAGCAGCAACTATAGAAATCAGTGAACCAGTAGAATTGCCTACCAATATTACTGGTTGACCTATAAATGCTTTCCAAAAGTCGTAAACCTGTTCTACCCAAAGTTCGACGCTGTAATTAGCTGGGACTTTTTCCGAAGCGCCAAAACCTAGCATATCTAGAGCGTACACTGTATGATATTCGCCTAACACCTCTAAATTATGTCGCCAATGACCAATGGAAGCACCGAAGCCATGCAGCAAAATTAATGGTATTTTGTTTTGATGATTTTGACGAGGACGAATGTAAGTATAGCGGATTTGCCAACCCCGCCAAACCCAGTCTCTTTGATTACCAACCCGCTGCTGCCAAGATAACGCAGTGGTCACAGATTCCTCCAACTCATGAGCTTGGAAACACTACCAATTTCAATTTTAGCAGCGGTGGTTATGCAAGATATATTACTGTTTGAGTCCAATGTAATATTATATGTTACAATTTTTTTGATAACCTGTTTATACATTTAGCCCAGAGATAAGAAATATTTGTTAATTGGTAAAATGTCAAAGTCTTTACCAAACGTGTAATGATATCTAAATATTAGCTGAAATTATATGATTTAGATTAACTATTGTAGGGTTAACAGCTAGTTAGTATTTTACTAGCAAAAGCTAACAGATGCTCACATTTAATCAAAATTTATCTCTACAGTTCGACACTTCGACAAGCTCAGTGACCACAGGCTCACTGACCACTCGTTGACAGAAAAAATTGAGACAGCACAGAGAAAAATGCTATTATTGATAAATATTTTAGGTGATAACCAAACCTAAATACTTAATAGTAGGGTGAGATACACCCAATCTTAAAGCCTGTGGACTAGACAGTGCCGACACTTTTAGGGTGAAGCAGGAAAAAAAGCTGGCTTTTGTTAGTATTAGTTAGCTTTTTGTATCGGAAATTATATCAAAGTGAGTAGAATGAGAAATATAAGTAGGTGAGCAGAAAAAAACCGTAGACACAGAGCGGCTTCTCGGAAAGTAATATGTAACAAAAAGTAAAGTTGCCCAAAACCTTTTCTCTGTTTTCCTTTCCCTATTCCCTGGTCATAACGACAATTTTTAACGCCAACCTACTTAACAGACAATCCAACTATTGTCTGGATTCGCTATCCTAGAGAATATAGACTCCTTGTTCAGTTGTGAGTCATTTGTGTATTTTGCCTGTCGGGGCATAACAACCAAAACTAAGTAAACCAAGACCAAGCCCAATCCTTAACTAAAAAGCTCCCAAAAATCATAATGCCTGTGATTGAGAAAAAAAGAACTCGCGATCTGCCCCAAATTAACGAACGGATTCGCTTCCCGAAAATTCGGGTCATTGACACTGATGGCGCACAACTGGGAATTATCACTCCACAGGAAGCGCTACAACTAGCAGAAGACAAAGAACTAGATCTGGTGCTACTCAGTGACAAAGCTGATCCGCCTGTATGTCGAATCATGGACTACGGTAAATATAAATTTGAGCAGGAGAAAAAAGCGCGGGAAGCCCGGAAGAAGCAGCACACGGCTGATGTCAAGGAAGTGAAGATGCGCTACAAAATAGAAGAACATGACTACAATGTGCGCGTTAAACAAGCAGAACGCTTCCTTAAAGATGGTGATAAAGTCAAAGCTACTGTGATGTTCCGGGGTCGAGAAATCCAACACAGTGATTTAGCAGAGGAGTTGCTTAAGCGAATGGCAACAGATTTAGAGCCATTTGGTGAACTACAGCAAGCCCCAAAGAAAGAAGGGCGAAATATGATGATGCTGATTTCTCCCAAAAAATAATCCTCTGAGCAAAATAGTTTTGAGCGCTGGGTATATCAGGTAATAATAGTGACTGTGTTTAAATCAGGTATATTGTTTTCAGACCCCAAACGCTCATTCAGATCAAGATTCTTGTAAATTTATCTAAAAATGATAGTCCTGACATCTGAGTGGGAAAGATAATACTCAGTTGTTCAGGATTTTTGTTATTCAGTTACTGTTATTCTAATTACTTAGCCATTGCGTTGTGATTACCCCAGAAATTAAAACTGCATGGAATTAAAAAATCACTGGTTAACTACCAATAAAGGCGTTTTGGCACGATTACTTAAGTGGGTGAATCTTCGACCAGAAGAAGTTGAACGCACTTGGATGATGTTTGCCTTCTATACAATTGTATCCGTGGGATTGAGGTGGGCTGAGGATAGCACTGTAGCCATGTTTTTAGATGAATATGGTGCTGGACAACTACCCTGGATTTATATTGCCAGTGCAGTCACAGGTGCGGGACTGGTAGTTTTATATTCTTGGTTACAAAAAGTTTTTCCCTTGCGTGCGGTGATTGTGGCGATCGCACCAGGGATGGTCATGCCCTTATTGTTATTAGTAGTATTACATCGGGGTATACATATTCCCTACGTGGCAGTAATTATCATCTTTCTCTTGAGGTTATGGGTAGATGCTTGTTATGTAGTCAATGACCTTAACACCTCTATTGTTGCCAATCAACTATTCAACATTCGTGAGATTAAACGCACTTACCCATTAGTCAGTAGTGGCATATTAGTAGCCGACGTAATTAGTGGGTTTAGTTTACCTTGGTTACTCAAATTCGCCAATTTAAATCAAGTCATTCTCATTGCTTGTATTGTTGTTCTTTTAGGTTCAGTAATTTTATTTTATTTAACTTATAAATATCCCACAGCATTTCCCCACACTCCCCAACGGCACATCACCGAAGAACAAGCCTCTCGACACCGCCGCCTAGAAACTCCCCTAAAACGCTACGTTTGGCAATTATTTGCTTTTTTTGCCCTGTTACAAGTCATTGGACTGTTAATAGATTTTCAGTATCTACGCGAACTCAATTCTAGTTTAGGTGAACAACAATTAGCCAGCTTTTTGGGTGTATTTGGTGGCATTGTCGGACTGTGTGAATTAGTGACTCAGTGGTTCATTTCTAGCCGACTGATTGAAAAAGTTGGTGTGTTTTTCACAGCGGCACTCTTACCAATTACTGTCGGCTTTTTATTACCAGGGGTAATTTCCCTTCTCAACTTATTTCCAGCCATTGAACAACCAGGATTTTTCTGGGGTTTAATCAGTCTCAAATTTTGCGATGAACTGCTGCGTTATACCTTTGTGATTAGTAGTGGTCCAGCACTTTATCAACCGATTCCTGAGCGGATTCGCAGCCGAATGCAGGCCTTATCCAGTGGTACAGCCGAAGCGATCGCCTCAGGTATAACAGGAGCAGTAATTTTTGGAACTATATTTATCTCCAAAAAATTCATTCCTGAACCACTACAAAAGTGGATATTAATCGGCGAAACCGTAATTGTAGCAGCGGCTTGTTTAAAAGTAGTGTGGGAATTGCGATCGCGCTATGTTGATGTATTAGTCTTAAGTGCAGAAAGAGGCGGATTAAGTGCTTCCACAGTTGGTTTACGTGCCTTCAAGCAAGGAATAGTCAAAGCTTTAGTAGAAACAGAAACAGGAACTACAGCCGATAAACGCTCTTGCTTGGAACTTTTAGTGCAAATCGATCTTCCCGGAGCAGGAGAAGTTTTAGCACCCCTGCTACTGAAGTTACCCCCAGATTTACAAGCGCAAAGCCTAGAAGTCATGCTCAAAGCAGGTGCAAGACCCCTGTACGTGCCTGAAGTCCGTCTATTGTTAGATCAACCCCAAGGAACAGTAGATCCAGAAGTATTTGCTTTGGCGATGCGTTACGTGTGGCTGGCTGAGGAAAATCCCAATTTAAGCCTTCTCGAAGAATATCTGCAACCGCGACACCATTCACTGATTCGCGCTACGGCTGCCGCCTTACTGTTGCGTCAGGGAACATCCATGCAACAGGCAGCAGCTACCACAACTATGCGCCGGATGCTCACCCACAAACTAGAACGAGAACGAGTAAATGGAGTCAGAGCGCTCAGAGAAGTGGTTTACCTACAAGCGCTACGGGTTCACCTCCCCAACTTATTGCAGGATGACTCATTACGAGTACGCTGTGCTGTCTTAGAAATGATTGCTGCCACTAATTTAGAGGAATACTATCCATCACTGCTGGCAGCACTTTACTACAAATCTACTCGCACTACAGCTATGCAGTGCTTGGTGAGTCTGGAAAATGAAGCCATTCCAATGCTATTAAAACTAGCTACAAATATTTACAAACCAGAAGTTGTGCGAATGTACGCTTGGCGGACAATTGCTCAAATCCCCACACCAGAAGCATTAGAAACTTTATGGCTACATTTGGAAATATCCTGGGGTACTACTAAAGACTATATCCTCCGCAGTTTACTGAAAATTCAGCAACAAGCAAAAAATACAAGTGTTGTAGATCGGTTTTATGAAAGTCGAGTTGAAGTTTTAGTTGAGCAAGAATTAAGATTGTTAGGTGAGATTTATGCAGCTTACCTAGACTTTCAAAATCTAGACTCTCTAGAATATTATCAAGGAAATGAGAGGATTTTGACTATTGGGCAGTTACTGCAACGCTCACTTCTAGAATTAGAGTTAGATGTCAAAGACCGATTGTTACTCTTATTGAAACTGCTTTACCCCGCAGAAAAAATGCAAGCCGCAGCTTTTCATCTTCAATCTCAATCGTTGGTGAATTTAGCACGAGGGTTAGAAATATTAGACCATACGGTGAGTTTGCCTTGCAAGTCTCTATTGCTCAACATTTTAGATCGACGACCACAACAAGAAAAGCTCAAGTATCTTGTCGATGCCGGGTTTTGGCAATATGAAAATATTTCAGTCAATGAACGGTTATGTAAGCTAATTAATCAGCGAAATCTTCTTTCTGATTGGTGTTTAGCTTGTTGTTTTCATTTTGCTCAAGCTGGTTATATTCGACTGACAACCACAGAAATTTTGGCAAATTTGCGCCATCCAACAGGTTTTGTTAGAGAAGCGGCAATTTCCTACTTGAGTGTAGTTTCCCAGCGAGTAATTCAAGAAATTCTCCCTCACTTGCAAACAGATCCACACCCACTTGTTATGGCTCAAGTGAAGGAGTTGATAGAGAAATATAATCAATCACCAAATTCAGAGGGAACAGGGAACGGGCAACAGGGAACAGGAAAAACTCATGTTTAAAAACATGAGATTGAAATAATGACACTGTTTTTTTCGTGTCACTCTCCTTGTAAAAATATCCTTTTTTTGACTGAGCTTTAAACTCAGAACTAAAGTTTCTTATCTGTTCCCTGTTAAGAGTTCCCTGTTCCCTTTTTTTGTAATTAATTAATTGTCAGGTTTTTCGCTTGAGCTTGTCCTTAGAGATATACTTATCATTAAGGCTAACATGGGTATAAGGAAAATTTTTTATCCGCAATTAGCCCAACTTGATATGAAACAAAGACACCAAAATTGGACTTAATTAAAGAATTGATTTACGGAAAATTTAACTTTTCTAGGGCAGTATTCAGAACAATGTATAGCCTCTTCCGTGAGAACAATATCTGGCTGTACAGCACACTTAAGATAATGGTTATTGGAAAAAAATTTACAGTTTTTACAAGGGACTTTCTGCAACCCATTAATAGTAAAAACTATCTTGTTGTCTAAATGAGAACGGGTTTTTTGCAAAATAACCAGAAAAATAGCCCAAATCAAGATAAAGCTCAAAGGACTTAAAGATATTGCTAAATCCGTGAGATTTACTCCATCCTGTTGTACCTGATCCTGTGGAATATCGCGGCGAAGTAACTGATTCGTAGTCGTATTTGCTAATACCTTTTGTTGCAATATCTGATCAATATGCATATTACTTACCTTGCTGTATATGATATTTCTAGTATTGAGTCAAATGCCTCAAGAGTATTCACAAGGTTTCAATTATAGGTTTAGCAAAATAAAATTTACGCTATCTCTGTCGATAGTTTTGCTTGTGATAGGATGAATGTATATCGAAAGGAATAATTTGGTAAACTGACTATTTTGCTTGGGATTTAAACTAATTTTGACATCATATGTAAAGTCTTCATACCTGCTCAGAGTCGTAACTTTCACCTGTACTTTTTGACCGTTTTTATTGATAATAGGTAAATCTAACAGAATTTTATGAATGGTGTGCTGTATTTATGACTTTACCTAACTGGATTACTTTCTCTCGTCTTCTGGGAATACCATTTTTACTTTACGGTTTATATAATCCCACAAGTGAAGCCAGGTGGATATGTTTAACAATATTTGTAATTGCCGCTTTAACCGATTGGTTAGATGGATATTTAGCCAGAAAACTTAACCAAATTAGCGAATTAGGAAAATTTCTTGATCCTTTAGTAGATAAATTGTTGGTGTTAGCACCATTATTAGTATTAGTGGAATTAGGAAAAATTCCTGCTTGGGGAGTATTTGTAATTTTAGCACGGGAAATAGCGATCGCAGGTTGGCGAGTCAATCAAACAACTATCACTGGTGCAAATATTTGGGGAAAACTGAAAACAGTTAGTCAAATAGTGGCCATATCCCTACTCATTGCACCTTTATCACCAGTTTGGCAAAAGCCAGCTTTAATTGCCTTCTGGGTATCTGTCTTTTTTACCGTCATATCAGGTGTAATTTATCTGATACCTGCAAATAATCAACTAGATGACGCGGGGACGCGGGGACACGGGGACGCGGGGACACGGGGACGCGGAGACACGGTGATGGGGAAGAAGAGGACGCGGTGACGCGGTGATGGGGAGACGCGGTGAGAAAGAGAGATTGTCTTCTTTTCCCATATCTCCGTGTTCCCATATCTCCGTGTTCCCTGTTTACGAATTACGAATTACGAATTACGAATTACGAATTACGAATTACGAATTACGAATTACGAATTACGAATTACGAATTACGAATTACGAATTACGAATTACGAATTACGAATTACGAATTACGAATTACGAATTACGAATTACGAATTACGAATTACGAATTACGAATTACGAATTACGAATTACGAATTACGAATTACGAATTACGAATTACGAATTACGAATTACGAATTACGAATTACGAATTACGAATTACGAATTACGAATTAGTTAAAATCTCTTCATCTACAGAAAAATCTAGCTCTAATTTATCCCGCCCAGAGAGAAAATAATCATTTTCCAAAGAATCTTTCAGCCCAGAAATTAAATCATATTGAGGTTGCCAGTCTAATTCTATTTGCGCTTTAGTTACCGATGCAAAAAAGTGTTGTACTCGCATGGGAAAAGCTTTTCGTTTACCGAAATCAAACTTTTTCGGGTCATAATGGACAATTTTCAGATCATCTGCTGATTTACCAGCAGCCACAGCACAAGCACGAGCTAAACCATCAAAAGTCACAAAGCGATCGCCAGAGATATTATAAATCTTCTGGATAGCATTTTCGTTACCGATGACCTGAGTCATGGCTTGGGCTAAATCCTTGACATGGCCTAGCTGAGTGATATGCATTCCATTACCGGGAATAGGAATCGGGCGATCGCGGACAATTCTATCAAAAAACCAGCCTTCCAACTCGTTATAGTTCTTCGGTCCGTAAATATAAGTGGGACGAATAGAAGTAAAAGGAATTCCCGATTGTTGCAAGTAAGCTTCCGTTTCATGCTTACCCTTGTGACGACTCTTAGGATCGACAGCATCACCCTCTAGATGAGGCATTTGGTCAGATTTAAGATATACTCCAGCAGAACTCATATAGACAAAATGTTGAACTCGTCCTTGAAAAATTTCTGCCAGTGGCTGAGTATCTGCCAGTTCCCGACCGTTATTATCAAAAATCACATCAAAATTTTCTGGTGATAACTTAGCTTTTAATTGGCTAGAGTCAGTGCGATCGCCTATAATTTGTCCTACTCCCATTGGTGCTGGAGAATTACCACGATTAAAAAACACCACCTCATGTCCAGTTTCCAGCAATAGCTGAGTCAGATACACACCAATAAACCGAGTACCACCAATAATCAGAATTCGCATAAAACCCCAATTCCTATGTCAGTTATTTTCTTTCATCACCCTCGTCTTTGAGGTTATCAGGTTGCAGCATCATCTTGGAACATCTTTGCTAGGATTGCATCTTCTGTTTAATCAAGAACCATCGGCTTCCTCATCAAATCGAAATTGAAAACTCAATAGCTTCTACCCCTGCCCCTTGCCCCCTACATTAACAGTGTCCTTGAAATATGCTCTTATTCATGAGTGGCTGACACCTAAAGCCACAGGTGGTTCAGAACTCGTTGTCCAGGAAATTTTAAATCACATTGAAGCTGATTTGTATGCGCTCATAGATTTTGAATCCAGTAATCCTGAAAGTTATTTATACAAACATCAGATTGGGACAACATTTCTCCAACACTTCCCATTAGCCCAAAAAGGTATACAAAAGTATTTGCCTTTGTTACCATTAGCCATCGAACAATTAGATTTGCGGCAGTATGACGTAATTCTGTCTTCATCTCATGCAGTCGCCAAAGGAATCCTCACTACTCCTGACCAATTACACATCTGTTATTGTCATAGCCCAATGCGCTATGCTTGGGACTTGACTTTTGATTATCTAGACCAGAGCAAACTAGGAAAAGGCTGGATTGGATGGATGACAAGATATCTCTTGCATAGTTTGCGTCAATGGGATGTATTGAGTGCCAACCGTGTTGATTACTTCATTGCCAACTCACAGCATACAGCTAGGCGGATTTGGCGTTGCTATCGGCGAGAAGCAGAAGTCATTTACCCACCTGTAAATATCGAAAATTGTCCTTTTTTAGCTGACAAAGAGGATTTTTATCTGATCGTTTCCCGATTAGTGAGTTATAAACAAGTATCCTTGATTGTTCAAGCTTTTAATCAACTAAAACGACCATTGGTGGTGATTGGCACAGGCCCCGAAATGAAAAAGCTGCGTGAGATAGCAAATCCTCATATCCAAATACTGGGATGGCAACCCGATGATATAGTCAAAAAATACATGGCTCGTGCTAAAGCATTTGTGTATGCAGCTTGTGAAGATTTTGGCATTGCCCTAGTTGAGGCTCAAGCTTGTGGAACTCCGGTCATTGCGTATGGTGCCGGAGGTGCTTTAGAGACTGTACAAGATATTCGTACCTGTGTAGACACAGGTACAGGTATCTTTTTCAGATCACAAACAGTAGCAGCTTTAGTGGAGGCAGTAGAAAAGTTTGAAGTCTATCAGGATCTTTTTAATTATGAGTATATACGATTACACTCTACCCAGTTTTCTAGACAAGTCTTCGCAGAGCGCTATCTAGATTTTTTGTATCAATGTCAAGAAAAAAGACCCTCTTGAGATTAAATAGTCTACATTTCTGTATTTCTTTTCTAGGCTTTTGGGAATTTTTACCCAGAATCACTGCCTTTTAGCTTTAAGATCGGGACTATGTGTGGTGTGGATTATTAAGGAGTATGATGACTGCCCAGAGCTCACTCCTCTCCGGCAAGCGATACCCACGTAAAGATGCCAATGCTTCGACGCATACTTTAGCAAAACGTGGTAAAAAAACTAAACCGCCAAAGGTACAACCTAGAGGTTTGTCTTTTCAGGGTTTAAACGGAGAGTTTGCCAAACGACTGTTTGATATTGTGTTTTCACTGTCGGTCTTGATCTTGTTTTTCCCCCTTTACATAATTTTGGCCTTACTGATTGCTGTCAGTTCAGAAGGTCCGATTTTTTATGTTCAAGAAAGAGTTGGTAAAAACTATCGCCGATTTAATTGTATTAAATTCCGCACGATGGTCAGCAATGCAGACGAAATTCTCGTCCAAATGATGGAAACATCCCCAGAGTTGCGTCAAGAATTTTCCAGTACTTTTAAGCTCAAAAAAGACCCCCGGATTACCAAAATTGGTCATTTCTTGCGAATTACCAGCTTGGACGAATTTCCCCAGTTTTGGAACGTTTTAACGGGGGATATGAGTGTTGTTGGTCCCCGCCCCTTAGTAGCGGAAGAATTACCAAAATATGGTTGTCATATTGATCAGATTTTAATCATCCGTCCGGGAATTACTGGATTATGGCAGGTGTCTGGACGTAATGATATTCCTTACCCCCGGAGAGTCCAAATAGATCTGCACTATGTCAAGTTTAGGAATTTTTGGCTAGATTTATGGATCATCTTAAAAACCATTGATGTTGTCATAATGCCCAAAAATAACGGAGCATACTAGGAAAAGACTCATAGCTTATCTGGGGGCGTGAGTTGCTCTACAGATAAGCTGTTCTGCTTATTATCACAAGTCGGTTTTACTTGATTTTTAATTTATATTGTTTCTATTTAAAGACTTATAATTAGGGCTGACACAAAGATGGGAAGACTTTTTTGATCAATGAACAAAAATGAATGTTACTCAAACCTTCTACATCTGGCCTGATTCTAACGATAAATATTCACCCTCACTTACTTACCACCTTTTGCACAAGCTTCACAAAAACCAATAATCAATAAAATTTTGATAAAGATTTGCATAAATATAAATTTATACCAATAATTTTGATTTACATAAAAATTATCTAAACTTGTTAAAATACTTTGAATAAAGTATAATAGGTTACATTTGCCATGAGATATCAACTCAGACTTTTAGGTTTATTATTAGACAATTTTAGCCATTAGCTGTTACTTTATCTCAGATGGACTGTAACTTTCCTATCTTCAATAACATTTACAACAAAAAGGGGTAATTGGGTATGATGCAACCAAAGCGAGCGTTGATTACTGGTATCACTGGTCAAGATGGTTCTTACCTAAGTGAGTTTTTACTAGAACAAGGCTATGAAGTTCACGGTATTATTCGTCGCACTTCCACCTTTAATACAGACCGCATTGATCATATTTATGAAGATCCTCATAAAGAAGGGGTAAAGTTATTACTTCACTATGGTGACTTGACAGACGGTACTACCTTGCGCCGGATTTTAGAAGAAGTCAAGCCTACAGAAATTTATAATTTGGGCGCTCAATCTCACGTTAGAGTCAGCTTTGATTCACCAGAATACACAGTAGATGCAGTAGGGATGGGAACCCTACGTTTATTAGAAGCTATCCGTGACTATCAACAACGCACAGGAATTCAAGTCAGATTCTACCAAGCCGGTTCTTCGGAAATGTATGGTTTAGTCCAAGCCGTACCACAAAGTGAGACAACTCCCTTTTATCCCCGCAGTCCCTATGCTTGTGCTAAAGTTTATGCCCACTGGCAAACAGTGAATTATCGTGAATCTTACGACTTATTTGCCTGCAATGGAATTCTGTTTAACCATGAATCACCACGTCGAGGTGAAACCTTTGTGACTCGGAAAATCACTAGAGCTGTCGCTCGCATCTTTGCTGGTAAACAGAAAAATATTTATATGGGCAATTTAGATGCCAAGCGAGACTGGGGTTATGCCAAAGATTATGTAAAAGCAATGTGGTTGATGTTGCAGCAAGACAAGCCAGATGATTACGTGATTGCGACTGGGGAAACTCACTCTGTCAAAGAGTTTTTGGAATTGGCATTTGGTTATGTGGATCTCAAATGGGAAGATTATGTCGAGTTTGACGAGCGTTATCTGCGCCCATCTGAAGTGGATTTGTTAATTGGTGACCCTACTAAAGCGCAGCAAATATTAGGTTGGAAACCTTCAGTAACGTTTAAAGAACTTGTAGCTTTGATGGTAGAAGGTGACTTACAAGCGTTAGGTTGCAAGTCTCCCAATGGTAATGGTTCACAACACCCCCGTGATATTGCTACTATTCGTCAGGAACTAGGCACTCTCCACTTTTGATTCAAACTTTGCCAAGGATAAAAATATGACTGTCTTAGAACTACAAAACAAACGAATTCTGGTTACTGGTGGGTCGGGGTTTCTAGGTCGTCAGGTGATAGATCAGCTGTGTCAGTTCGGGGCAGACCGTGAGAAAATTACAGTACCGCGATCGCATGATTGTGATTTGCGAGTTTGGGAAAATTGCCAACGTGCTGTTGATCAGCAAGATATTGTCATTCACTTAGCAGCTCATGTAGGCGGTATTGGACTAAACCGCGAAAAACCTGCCGAGTTATTCTACGATAACTTGATCATGGGAACCCAGCTAATCCATGCTGCCTATCAAGTGGGTTTAGAAAAATTTGTTTGTGTGGGTACTATCTGCGCTTATCCCAAATTTACTCCAGTCCCATTTAAAGAAGAAGATTTGTGGAATGGCTATCCAGAAGAAACAAATGCTCCCTATGGAGTCGCTAAGAAAGCTCTTTTAGTCCAATTGCAATCTTACCGCCAGCAGTATGGCTTTAACGGTATTTACTTGCTGCCCGTGAATTTATATGGACCTGAAGATAATTTTAACCCCAGCAGTTCTCATGTCATTCCGGCGTTAATTCGCAAAGTTCACGAAGCTCAAATTAAGGGAGAAAAACAACTTCCTGTTTGGGGTGACGGTTCTCCTACCCGTGAATTTTTGTATTCTACCGATGCCGCACGGGGTATTGTCATGGGTACAAAATTCTATAACGATTCTGAACCAGTTAATTTGGGAACTGGTTATGAAATATCGATCAAAAACCTAATTACTTTAATTGCAGAATTGATGGAGTATGAAGGTGAAATTGTTTGGGAAACTGACCAGCCAAATGGACAACCCCGTCGTTGTTTGGATATCGAAAAAGCAAACCAAGCCTTTGGATTTACTGCTCAAGTTAGCTTTGAACAAGGGCTAAAAAATACCATCGACTGGTACCGTCAAAATGCTGAATAATTTCAGTGGACTGAGCGCCTATAAGTACCTAAGAAAGAATTAAGGTTTTGAAATCTGGGGAGGTTGCATTACCCTTATGGGTCTAAATCTCCCCGAATTTTTAAGTACAGTATTACCCTAAAAAAATACTTGATTTAATTAACTCCATCAGGTTTTTGCTTGACTAGAATAAAAACAACAGCAACATTAAAATTGGACATTGCCAAAAATTAATTCCCCGTCAAAGAAGACAGAACTCCGCCGCACTCTGCTCAAAAAGCGTCAATCAATGACATTATCAGAGTGGAAAGAAAAGAGCGATCGCATTTCCTCTAATTTACAAAACTCGCTATTATTTACTGAATCTACTACCATTCTCGCTTTTTTCAGCTTTCGACAAGAACCTGACCTGAGTTTACTTTTTACTAACTCAGAAAAACGCTGGAGTTTTCCCCGTTGTGTTGGTAAATCCCTAGTTTGGCATTTTTGGCAACCTGATGATGTTATTAATGCAGGTGCTTATGGTATTCCTGAACCACATCCAGAAGCGCAAATAATTGATATGAATGAAGTAGATTTAATTCTTGTTCCCTGTGTAGGTTGTGATGTACAAGGCTATCGCTTGGGTTATGGTGGGGGATATTATGACCGGTTTTTGAGTTCTCCTGATGGGTCTAAAAAACCTACTATGGGGGTAGTTTTTGATTTTGCCTATTTATCCCAACTCCCTGTAGATAGTTGGGATCAGCCTTTACAAGGTGTGGTGACAGAAAATGGGTTGATGAGGAGTTGAACAATTAAAAATTAAAAATTAAAAATTAAAATGCTGAACTTAAAAAATTCACGGCTGCAAACGTTATTAATTTATGGAATACTAGGAGCGATCGCACTATTTACACTCTTCCCTTTGTTATGGCTAATTAGCACAGCCTTAAAATCACCAACAGAAAACATCCTACAATCACCGCCGCAGTTATTACCCAGCCAACCCACATTTAACAACTTCTCTAGGGTGTGGGAATCTTTACCATTTGGTCAGTACCTATATAATAGTCTATTGGTAGCTGTGCTAACCGTGGGATTAAATCTATTATTTTGTGCTTTAGCGGCTTATCCCTTAGCCAGATTATCGTTTGTAGGACGAGACGGAATTTTTATTGGTATGGTTTCGACAATCATGATTCCTTTCCAAATCGTGATGATTCCCTTATATATTTTGACAGTGCAGTTAGGGTTGAGAAATAGTTATTTAGGGATAATTTTCCCCAGTTTAGCATCTGCCTTCGGTATTTTTTTATTGCGGCAGGCTTTTATGGGCGTGCCTAAGGAAATAGAAGAAGCTGCCCGTTTAGATGGCAGTTCAGAACTAGAATTGTGGTGGCATATAATGTTACCTGCTATTCGTCCAGCACTAATAACCCTAGCTATTTTTGTATTTATTGGCGCTTGGAGTGACTTTTTATGGCCTTTAATTGTTATCCAAGATGAAAGTTTATATACTTTACCCTTGGGAGTTGCTAAACTTGCCGGTACGTTTTCTTTAGATTGGCGATTAGTAGCGGCTGGTTCAGTAATTTCTATTGCTCCAGTGTTGCTATTATTTTTATTTTTACAGAGGTACATTGTACCAACTGATAGTGGTAGTGGTGTCAAGGGTTAATATTCTTTCAGAGGGAACAGGAAGCAACTCTTAACAGAAAAAACTCATGTTTAAAAACATGAGATTGAAATAATGACACTGTTTTTTTCGTGCTACGCATCTCAAAAAACATCCTTTTTTTTGACTGAGCTTTAAACTCTTAAACTTTAGTTTTTTATTTGTTCCCTGTTCCCTGTTCCCTGTTCCCTTCTTTTGTAATTTTTTAATAAGCACCACTTCTGTTTAAAACTACCCAAATAGTCTTAAACATGAGCATCAAATCATAAGTGATAGACCACTTACGTTGATAATCTAAATCCATATTGACAATAGTTTCAAAGTCTTTGATTTGAGAACGACCATGAGTCTGCCACTCTCCAGTAATGCCTGGTTTAACGCGCAATCTATCCCAATGATGTGGTTCATAGTGAATTACTTCATCAGGAGTAGGTGGACGAGTGCCAACTATGCTCATATCTCCCATTAAAACATTCCAAAATTGAGGTAATTCGTCTAAGCTACTGCGTCGTAAAAACTTACCTAAAGGAGTAATCCGAGGATCATCAGTAGATTTAAAAATGTGACCTTGAGCTTGATTTTTGACTAGAGACTTCAGTTTATCGGCATTAATGATCATGGAACGGAACTTCCAGATCCGAAAGTTGCGTCCATTTAAACCACAGCGGATTTGGGAATATAGTATGGGACCTGGATCACTAAATAAAGTGACAATTGCTATGGGAAGTGCGACTAAAAATGCAATTATTAAGCCAACAATGGCTCCAAGAATATCAATTAATCTTTTAGTAGTACTAGTAGTTGATGGATGGAGGGACTGTGATGATACATCAATTACAGTCAGATGGTTCAGAACACTTAAATTAGCCACAGTGTAACTTTTGGTTTTATTTTTAAGAGTAGACAGGGACACAATTTACGTTTGTCTTTTGCATCTTTTAGAAACGAAAACAAATCTCAGAGTTTAAATTTAAATTAATTATAAGTAATTTTTCATACCCCAAAAAGCAAAAATATAGAAATTCATACAATCTTTTAATTAAGCCAGGGTATTTTAAAGTTTTGATGTTTTTTATCTGTATCAGTCAGCAATTAGCTAGTGGCTACAACATTCTACGGGAACAGTAGTCAGCTGTTTAAAACTCTTAATAGAGTTATAAATCTTGCTGTTTCTGAGTAGTATACTTAGTATACGAGAATTAAGTTCAGTAAAAATATACGCCCACTTTTAAGTAGAATGTGTTTTTACTCTCAAGTAGGCGTATAGTTCAGTTAATGTTCATTAGACATCTCGTTATACATCCTTTTATTTATGTCTTATGGAGGATGTTTTTTTTAGAGAATTAATGTTTTGGATGTGCAGTTACGGCAAAATTAACTGTATATGGTTCCTCTAATGATTGCAGACTACTGGCTTTGATAGCATCAAGATAGTGGCGCAGAGACAAAAGTTGCTGAGAATTCGGTCGATAAGTAAGATTTCCTTGTTTTTCAAAAAGTGGTGCAGAGGCGATCGCTTGATAATCTGGATTTTCCTGAGAGCTTTTGGTCAACCAAATAGAATCTAAAGGCATTCTCACAGCATCTTTAGGTAGAGTTTCCGAGAGAACAGAAGGTATTAAACCAGCAGGTAGTTCACCTTCCAAAAAAGCCAGTAATCGTTGTTGACAAGTGCGGGTATTGATACCGCGACTTTCAAATAATTGCAGAACTTCACCAAAAGATAGGGAACGTATAACCTCACCACGGGAACTATCAGGTAAAAGCTTGAGCAATTCAGTAAACAGGAAATAATCCGTGTACTGTTGCCTAGGTATTTCTAAAACCTGGTGATATAGAGGCAACATAGCTAGTCCATAGGCAACCCGACTACAATTAGGAGAGCCGTTTTCACCCAGATATAAATCCTGAATAATCTTAGCGTTAGGGAGTTTTTGTCTTAACCAACGATTGACTGTACCCACAGAAGCAACTCCACCAGAGAGAATCGCTTGATTAACAGCTTCTGTAGGGATACCACGAGCTACTAATAATTTATTGAGTTCGCGGTTGAGACGACGAACATAAGGAACGAATACTTGGCTTTCTAAGTCTCGTCGCTGTAAGACCCATAACTCATCAGCTAATTCTAGGGTAAAAGATTCTTGATGTTGCAAAATCAGTTTTAGAGCAGTAGCAGCTTCTAACAGTGCTTGTCCTAATAGAGAACTTTCTAACCGCTGCTGGAAGCGAAGACGAGCAGCAATATCCGGTTCCCCAACTCGCGGTAGTTCCAATGCTTCCAACCCCAAACTAGACAAGTGCATCTGATCTAAACCAGTAATAGAGGGTTGCCAATGTCTTTGAGTAGGATTACTGTTAATTTGCGCTTGGTCACGAGGTTGACGAGATTTTGGTGGTAGTAGTAACTGACAGATAATATCCTGCTCAATGCCCTGACCAGCATAGGCAAAACTGTGGAGCATAAAATCCCTGTATGTTAATTGGCCTAAGTCAGTTGGTAAATCAACCAGTGCCATTTCTGTAGAGGTTGCGCCAATATTAAGTGCTAGAGTGTTACCCTGCATTGGATGTTCGCTAGTTTTTAAAGGACGCAAGCCCTGATTGTCACTGACTTGGACTGGTTGAGAATCGATGCTATCAAGTTCTGGGAGTAAACTAGCGATCGCTTCCTCAACAAAAAATACTTGTTGGGCATGGGAGACAAGTTTACTGGTAAGAATAGCTTCCCGCACATTAAAGCGATATTGTTCTAACCAATTAGTGGGACAAGTACAAACAACACCCGCAACGTTATTGATGATATGAGAGAAAGTTTGTGTATCTATGCCTACAGCATGAGCAATTAAAGCTGGAGTAGTACTAGTTTGATCAGATTTGAGAGTTAATAATAGTTTAGAGAGCGATCGCACTACCCAAATCAACGGTCCGGCTGAAAATTCATTTAACTGCAACACAGGTTCCCATTTTTGCTGGGTATTCTTGTAAGGTATAGCTACGTGTAAGTAAGGCTTTAAATGTGTTGAATAAAGATGAGGCTTTGGTTCTTCTGGCGATTCATGTAGGGGAGAATTTTGAACCAGATTATCAGAGACTTTATCCTTAGCGACAGCCGCAGGTGTTGTCTGCTCAATAGTCTCTGTGTGAGGTATAGAAACTGTAGGTAGGTAAACTTCTGCAGGTAAGCGAAATGATTGATCAAAAACAGTTTCGCCTATTTGAGTTTGTGCTGACCAGTAGATAGGATAAACAACGGATCTGGAACGATTCAAAAGTGTCGCAGAAATTCCAGTCGTACCCAAATCAATTCCTAAATACCAAATTGAATCCAGGTCTGTGACTGCCACATCAGCAGTAAGATTCAAATTGTTACTGGTAGGCAAAGAAGCATCCTGGAAAAAAATTGTGACTTCCGTTTTTTTTTCAGTTGTCTGATTCAAATCTAGCCCAACTTCCAATTGAGGAAGATCCAGATCAGGAACAGCAACTGTTGCTGTATTTTCTACTGGTTGGTTGTTAGGCTCTTCAGTTATCTTTACAACTGTATCGAGAGAATTTGGCAACCTTTCTGAGTTAATAGGAGATGCTGAGGCAGAATTTAACTGCCAATCAAAATCCGCTAGATCTCGATTTAATTGTTGCAACTGCTCTTCGTCTAGAACAATTTCTGGAACAATTTTTGCTTCATTATTTTCCAGAGACAATAAATTTTCCTGTGGTGAAGCAGCCGTGTAACCAGATACAAGTAAATCCTGTTCCTCTGTTTGCACCTCGATTGATGAGGACATGATGAGAGTTTCCGCAGTTGTAACTTCTAAACTATCCTCAAGAGGTAACACATCTAAAACTTGTTGGTCACTGCTGGCATCAACTAGTAAATCAGTAAGAACTGTAATCGTATCAGTCCGATCTGGTAAAGAGTCGAGTTCTATGGAAGCAGTATCTGTGGTGGTAACTTCAGCTTCCGATTGTGTATCCTCCGTTAACAACAAGCTTTCCCATAACTCAGATGATGACTCTGTGGAATCTATGAGAGCATCAGAGAATTCTGTCATGGGATTGTGGCTCTGTTCTGAAATATTGGGAGTTTCCGTTATTTCTGGAGCCGATAACTCAGGTGTGATCATTGGTGGAGCAATCGACTCTCTGAAAATAGTAGAATTTTCAGTGCCAAACAAACTCGCGTAAAGTTGATCTACTGCATTAGGAGTCTCTAACTGTAATTCCTCTGAGGTGGAAGTGACAGAATCATCTATGGCAATTTCTGAAAGTACTGCATCTAGACTTTCTTCAACACTCTCTAACTGTAATTCCTCTGAGGTGGAAGTTACGGAATCATCTATGGTAATTTCTGAAAGTACTGCATCTAGACTTTCTTCAACACCCTCTGAGGTAGAAGTGACAGAATCATCTATGGTAATTTCTGAAAGTACTGCATCTAGACTTTCTTCAACACCCTCTGACTGTAATTCCTCTGAAGTCGTAACAGCAGGGTTTGAATCTAGAAACTCATCGCTGGTAAGATATGACAGTACTGCATCCAGATTTTCCACAGTCGTAGAGTCTTCTATTGCAGCAGCATGAAATGAAGAGTTATTTTCTAACTGGATTAATGGTGAAGGTTGACTTACTATTTCAGAACTAGTCGAAACTCGCTGTACCTCTAAGTCAGTATCTACCCCAGAAAATAAAGGCTGGGGATCTAGGGATTGTTGTTGTAAATACTGAGTCAAATTATTCAGAAAGTTGACCATCAACTGTTCACCTTGCATCCCCTGGCTGTGCATTCTTGCCAGCGCTTGGGATAGAGACTGATGATAGGTATTGATGTTACGCTCTAGAGAGCCAAAGACAACATTAACAGTTCCATCTAGTGACAACAAGCGTTGATCCAAATCTCTCGCCAGACTAGCTAATCGGTCTAACCCTTCTGCTGATTCTAAACTAGATGGTATGGCGGCAGTTGCGACTTCTAAATTCTGGTTCTGGTCATCGGTGGCAGAACTAGGAGGATGAGAAACGGTTTGTTTCAAATGTGGTGTTAGACTGGGTACTAGGCGATTTATTAGCACTTGTAAAAATTCGGCAATTATCTGCTCTTGATTTGCTAACTGCTGCGTTAACGAGTAGTTTTGCAATCGCTTTTGTTCTAGCTGCCTAATTTCTTGTACAAGAGTCGCTCTTTCTTGTAACAGTCCTGATAATTCTGCTTGTAAGGGTTCAAACAAGACCGAAAGTTGATCTTTTAATTGTCCAGCAACAACACTGCTCTGTTCCTGTTGGATTTGATCAGAATATGATGCTGATTGATTATTCTCCTGCTCCACAAATCGCGCCAACAGAGATGATAGCGGTTGTGTCGCAGATTGCTGAGGTGTGCTGTCTTCAGATACCTCAGTATCAGTGAGTTTCATCAGAAAGTCACGAACTCGGTGTAAAACTTCTCTGTCTTCCGATCCCTGACCAGACAGTAGTTTTGTCAAGCGGTTGCCACTGTTGGCAAGTAAGTTGTCAATATCTGCGATTAGTTTGTGAATTTCATCTACACGGGAAGTCACGTTAAATTACCTTAGCTAGAAATGTACTTTGATTTTTATGGTATTCACAATTACTGAAGTTCTCAGTGGCAAAAGTTATTGCTCTGACTTCTGACGGCAATTATGTGATGAATTACTGAGAGATGCAACTGCATCGTCAGGGTTAATATTTATTTTTGTTATGCTGCACTGGAGGTAAGTAATCACCGATCATGGAAATTTATGGATAAGATGAAGATTGCTGAGAAAAAACTATATTGTCGTTTTCTTGTGTAACATAGTTTAGTTTCCTCTTTTAAAGCGGCTGTTATTTGATAGCTTATTTTTAAAACAGCGATCTTGCTTATTGTGTTGATAGCAGCTTTAATAAATATTTGCTAATGGAAGATCGATATAGCTTACAGACAACCGCTCATACTTGGATCACTTCAGCACCCTTTTTTGAAGGGTTGCCTGAGTCTATTGTTGAAAAAGCCCTCACCCATCTTGTAACCCGTACTCACCCAGCCAATCAAGTGATCCTGCTAGAAAATGACTGGGGTGGTTCTGTATATTTTGTCGTAGATGGATGGGTGAAAATCCGTACATACAATTTAGAAGGTAAAGAAGTCACACTAAATATTATTGGACAAGGGGAATTATTTGGGGAAATGGCAGCACTAGATGAAGTTCCTCGTTCTACTGATGTGATTACTTTAACTCCGACGATGATTGGCAGTATGCCTGCTCAAGATTTTGTCAAGTTACTGCACACAGAACCTTTAGCGGGACTGAGATTGGCGCAATTAATGGCACGGCGATTACGGCAAGTAAATCGGCGATTACGTCTGCGGGAATCGGATAGTCAATCACGGGTGGCAGATACTTTGCTATTCTTAGCAGAAGGACAGGGTAAAAGAGGGCAAACAGGCACAGAAATTCCCAATTTACCTCACCGAGAATTGAGTAGTTTGAGTGGACTGGCACGGGAAACTGTGACACGAGTATTGACAAGGTTGGAAAAAAAAGGCTTGATTGTACGGGATCAAGATTTAATGTGTATTCCCGATTTGTCGGCTTTGGAAAAAATGATAATTTAACATCTTGTTCAGTATGAGTATTTTAGATTCTGTGCCAGATGAACCGGAGGAAAATCCATCCCCTGAATCTTCACTTTCTGGTCATCAGTTAGATCAACAAGAGCCGTTAACCCATCCCTTACTGAAGGTTGATGCCCCTTTGAGGATGGTAGAAACGGCGTTTTTAGCCAGTACTGCTAGTTTGATCTGGTTTATTAACTTTTATTTTCCTTTGGGTCCAGTTTTACGGATATTTTTTCCAGTACCGATCGCACTAGTTTACTTGCGCTGGGGTAAACGTGCTGCTTGGATGGCTGCCCTCACCTCTGGCTTACTATTGGCGGTGCTAATGGGGCCTGTTCGCAGTATTTTGTTTGTCATGCCCTTTGGATTAATGGGTGTGCTGTTGGGGGCAACGTGGTATCGTCGTGTACCCTGGATTGTTTCTATCACCTTAGGTATGCTTTTAAGTACATTTGGTGTATTTTTTCGCTTGTGGTTGCTGTCAGTTTTGTCAGGTGAAGACCTATGGGTTTATGTAATTACCCAGGTGACAGAAATTATTGAGTGGATATTTCTGAAGTTAGAAATATTAGCGACTCCAAGTGTGTTTCTCATTCAAGTGGGGGCAGTAGTATTAATAGCATTCAACAACCTGATTTACCTATCTGTGGTACATCTGGCAGCATGGTTGTTATTGGATCGTTTGGGAAATCCGATTCCTCGTCCACCACACTGGGTGCAAGTACTAATGGATTATGAGGGTTAGTTGGGAAGACACGGGGATGGGGAGACGCGGGGACACGGGGACACGGGGACACGGGGATGGGGAGACGTGGGGATAAATAACCGAATTACGAATTACGTTAGCGTAGCTCTCCCGAAGGGAGCATTACGAATTACGAATTACGTTAGCGTAGCTCTCCCGAAGGGAGCATTACGAATTACAACTTCCCTGGCATAAGTGATAAATGACCATGATGATTAATGATGATTAAGATTTATACACAAATAGAACAGAGTGAGGCATGGCTAGGGCGTTATCGCGGTAGTTCACCTGTTTTTGCCTGTATTTTAGGTTTTACAGAAACTGGTTTACTTCCTGGTATTTCGGCAGCAGGTTTAACTCCAGAGGATCGCAAATATACGGCTTGTGCGGATGCTGAATTTTTATATTACGGTGCCGAACATCAGCCTGAGTTTGCTTTACCACCTTTGAGTGCGGGGGCTTCCCCAGTGTTAATTTCCCGTGCTGTAGTTGCTGCGCTTAATATCCCAGTGTATTTATTTAATGCAGGATTGCTAAATATTCCGACTGTGCCAATGATTGATTTAGGTGGAAGTCCTGCGAAGTGTTTAAGTACAGGTGCGGCTATGGAAATAGCAACGGTAAAACACCTGCTAAAACAGGGTTTGTTGTGGGGTTCTCGACTGAGTGCTGAGATTTCAAATGGGTATGTGATTTTAAGTGAGTGTGTAGTTGGTGGGACTACAACTGCATTAGCGATTTTATCTGGTTTAGGTATTGATGCAGCAGGGAAAGTAAATAGTAGCCACCCTATTTGTAACCATGAACAAAAGTGGGCGCTGGTGCAAACAGGTCTAAAAAAAATCCAAAATCCTATAGACCCTTTACAACTTGTGGCAGCGGTAGGAGATCCCATGCAAGTGGTAGTGGCTGGGATGGCGATCGCAGCAAGTCGTCGTTGTGGAGTTTTATTAGCTGGTGGTACACAAATGCTGGCTGTTTATGCTCTAATTCAAGCGATCGCTCAAACTTACTCTTTAACGTGGCAACCAGAAGCAATAGTTGTGGGTACAACCCGTTGGGTAGCAGAAGATCCCACTGCTGCTACAGTTGATTTAGCCCTTAGCTTAGGTAAAAAAACCACAAATCAGGGTGAGACAATACCTCCCCTGTTAGCTACAAAATTGAGTTTTGCTGATTCCCATTATCCCCAACTCCAAGCTTACGAGCAGGGTTTTGTTAAAGAAGGTGTTGGTGCTGGAGCCGCTTGTATAGCCGCCTATCTGAGTCACGATTGGCAGCAAGATCAACTTCTGGCAGCTATTGAAGACCAACTTCAGCAATTCAGTTATAGTCAAATTATGAACCGTAAGCAATGAGCAATTAGTGGATTCTTTCTCGCATTAATTGTTCTTCCAAAGCAGCAATGCGATTGTATGCTGCTGTTAATTGTGCTGTCAGCCGTTGAATTTGAATTTCTGGGGTTATTTGCTTATTTCCAGGTTGAAAATTCATGTCTGGACAAATTCCATCTATCAAAACATCCTTATGCTCTAATTCTGCACTAAAACTAATATGTCTTTTTAACTGATAACGTTCAGTTTCTGTATTTTCTTGATAATTATCCTTTGTCTGTATTTGATCTAAAGAACACTCAGATAACCTCTGAGATACTTTGAGATCGAGTTTTTCAATTACCTGACAAAGAGCATCTAATTTCTGGCTCAAGGTCAGTATCTGTTTCTGTAATGGCTCCATTTAATACCCTAGTTTGAAAATAGTTTTTCTATGTTATTCAATTTACTGGCAATGTTAACTATACTTATGATTTATTTAATATTTCACCGAACATTGTGATTTGATTTATGTCTGCCTGACTAGAGATATAGCCATATTTATTTGCCTAGGAAGAGAACAGGGAACTCTTAACGGACAACAGAAACGAAGCTAAACAAGGCATGAATATCTTTACTGGGTTTTTTTAAGTGTAAAGCGCAGGCTGCTTCAACAAAAATCAAATACAAATCCTATGTCTTTTTTGAAAATTACTTAATATACTAAGTATAGTTCCAAATTTCAAAATCAATGGATCGAAGGACTTTTTTGCTAGGCACAAGTGGACTTGCCTTTTCTCAACTGCTAATTGGGTGCGCTGGAAAAAACCAGATCCAACTCAACGTACAGTTATTAAAAGGTTCCATACCAGGTCAGGTGGTTAATAAATTTCGCAAAGGTATAAAGTCAGAGGTAAAGCTAAAGTTTTCTCCAATTAATCAGATTAAAAATTTATTTCAGCAATTACAAACTTGGCAGCAACCAAAAGCTAAAAATCAGGAAGGATTAACTCGATTTTTGAGCCTGATTCCCAGTCAAAAAGCACCAAAAGCTGACTTGGTGACATTGGGTGATTATTGGTTAAAAGCTGCGATTGAACAAAAACTAATTCAACCCATAGAAACAGAACAAATTAAAGAATGGTCAGGTTTAGATGAAAAGTGGCAAAAAGTAGTACGGCGCGATGACCAAGGGAATCTAAATCCACAAGGACAGGTTTGGGGTGCGCCTTATCGTTGGGGCAGTACAGTAATTGTTTATAATCGTGATAAATTCAAAGAATTTGATTGGCAACCACAGGATTGGCAGGATTTGTGGCGGAGTGAATTGCGATCGCGCATTTCTCTACTTAATCAACCCAGAGAAGTCATCGGTTTGGTTTTAAAGAAACTGGGAAAATCTTATAATACAGAAAATCTTGATCAAATTCCTGCCCTGAAAACAGAACTACAGGCTTTAAATCAACAGGTAAGATTCTATGATTCTACTAATTATTTAGAACCGCTAATTACTGGAGATACTTGGTTAGCAGTTGGTTGGTCAAGTGACATCATCCCCATACTAAATCGCTATCCCAAACTTGCCGTAGTTATTCCCCAATCAGGAACAGCAATTTGGGCAGATTTATGGGTAAGTCCCGCAGGTGTTGAAAAAAAGGCTTTAACATCTGAATGGATTGATTTTTGTTGGCAACCAAATATAGCCAAGCAAATTGCAATACTGACTAAAACTAATTCGCCTATGGCTACAAATATTTCTAATGCTGAACTTCAGGAACCATTTAGTCACATCTTACTAAAGAATCAAGAAATTCTCAAAAAAAGTGAATTTTTACTACCTTTACCATCGGCAACGATAAAACAGTATGAGTCTTTATTTATGAAAATGAAAAACTTGGGATGACATATCGGAGGCTCTATGGCAAATTATTTTAACTAATTCAGGGTTTAATCCCCCGCTTTTAAGTAGTCGTGCAAAATAAATTTTATAGTTAGGAGAGGGAACTCTTAACAGGGAACAGGGAACAAATAAAAAACTAAAGTTTAAGAGTTTAAAGCGCAGTCAAAAAAAGGATGTTTTTACAAGGAGAGTGACACGAAAAAAACAGTGTCATTATTTCAATCTCATGTTTTTAAACATGAGTTTTTTCTGTTAAGAGTTGCTTCCTGTTCCCTCTGAAAAAACTCAATTATGTTGGAGTACACTGGGGTCGGCATTATTACAAATTGTGAATTACTAATTAAAAATTATTTTAATTTTCCTGAATGGTCTGACGTAAGCCTAACTTACTTTGATTGCTCATTTGAATCTTACATAAATCTGGACTATTGCTAAAATTACAAGTGTAAGTTGCCAAGGGTTCTTGTTGATAATTAAAAACTCGAATGTTATAACCAAAATTCCTAGCCATACTGCCCATTTTGTTCACAAAGTTGTAACGTTCAAGATAGTCTAATAAACTCCAAATTTGCTGATTGACTATTAAATCAATACGGGCTGCTTGTTGCTCAGTAGTTGGATATGCAATCCAATTATCTAAGAGTTTATTTTCTGAATTTTCTTTTGCCCACCATAAACTAGGAATAGTTAATCTTTCTGGATTAATTGTGTTAGCTGTAATTACTAAACCTTGTGGCTTATTGAGTAAATTTAATTCCAGTGGTGCATCTGAAGGCTTCGGTATACTTTCTGCCCTTGAAGGTGAGATTGGTGATAGAAAAAAAGTAGTGAAACTCAGGGCTATTAAAAGAAAAAGTGATTTCTGTCTACTGAGGGTGTTGTATTTAGGCATAGCTGGATTGTATATTTTAAGATGTGAGTGAATGTTAAACTTAAATAATTAGATTTAAAAAAGTCTGCTATTGTTTCCCAGATATGTAATTTAGTGCTGCTAAACTAGGGTAGAATCTCAAAAGTAACTAACTATGCTTAAGCGTTCCAAGTTCGAGACAACTCAGTCTCAGATTATGCTCCGTGCTGAAGAGCTTATTAGTGCCGCCTCAAATCGTTATCGGATTACGGTTCAAGTAGCAAATCGAGCCAAACGCAGGCGTTATGAAGATTTTGAAAATAACGAAGATGCGATTATGAAACCTGTACTCAGAGCTATTTTGGAGATGTCTGACGAAATGACTCAGCCAGAAATTATCGGCGAACTTTAAAAAACTCCGTTAACTAATACTGAGATGAAATTACCCATTCTGAGTAAAAAATCCTCAGTATTACTTTCATCTCAGAATCTTGTGCATATGAAAAAGAAAAAACTTTTATTTTTGCGGTTCAACTCAGCCCTCATCATGACCTTAATCACAGTGGGCGTAATAATTTTAGGTACAGCAAGTACAAGTTTATTTACTATTTCACCTGCCGTAGCTCAGAGAATCAGTCCTAGCGATGTTTGGCAACTAGTTTATCAGCAATTACCAGACCTGCCGAAAGAAAATCAATATATCAGTAAAGATACTAAGAAAGTTGCTGAGAATAATACATTAGCCAGTCGGATGATTCGCTACCACATTTATATAAAAGGTAGATCACCTTTATATCGTCTAGATTGGAAGTTGACTTTGGCGGATTATCTCAATGCCAATGAAACAATGTATCAAATCTCCTATCCAGGTAATGACACATTACAGCAAAATCCGATTGAGAGCGATCGCACCGCCATAGCTAAACTTACCCGCAAGCAGCGCAATAACCTCGTCCAAGTCCTAGTTAATATCTTTAATCCTGTTCAAAATTAAAATAGGCAAGAATCTCCTCTGCACCCCTTGGCGTTAAAAAAGAATCTATGCAACGAGTTATCAAAAGCGGAATAGGTTGGCGGATTGGCTGGAATCCTGACGCAGAGGAATTTAAAGGCTTAGTGGGTACAGACGACTGGGCGCTAGAATTAACTGAAGCGGAATTAAACGACTTTTGCCGACTTTTAGCAAAATTAGCCGACACCATTAAGTATGTAGAGGCAGAATTGATGGATGAAGAAAAAATTGCCTGTGAAGCGGAAAGCGATTTATTATGGATGGAGGTAGAAGGCTATGCTCACGCTTATAGTCTGCGCTTCATTCTGAATACAGGACGCTGCGTGGAAGGTAAATGGGATGCTTCTGCCGTTTCAGATTTGGTACAAGCTACAGAAATTTTCAAAGTTTTTTGAAAAAGCTTGCTATTTTCCTTAACCTTGTGATATTCTCGTAAGAGTGACTTAAATAAGTTTTAGATTCACAGACTTGGATAAACCCTAAATCCAAAAACTAACTTAGAATCTGAAATTAAGTAGACGGGGCGTAGCGCAGCTTGGTAGCGCGCCACTTTGGGGTAGTGGAGGTCGTGGGTTCGAATCCCGCCGCTCCGATTAGTATATAACCAAAATGGTTGATGTTGTCAGCAAACATGAAACCTCACAACATTGAATAGTTAAAAATTAATGGTGGGTTACGCTGTCGCTAACCTGGCCTACAAACTGCGTTCTTGTGCGAAACTTTCCTCAAGATGTGGTTAATTTACGTCAAAATGACTGTAAACTCAGAAATAGATTGATATTGCCCAACAATAATATGTCTTCTCCGTCTAATCCCTCATTGCGTGAGCAACAACATCCCCTGATTCGTCAACTAGCTGATTGTATTGAGACAGTTTGGCATAAACATCTAGATTTATCACCATACAATTTGCCTGCTGAATTGGGATATGTAGAAGGTAGACTAGAAGGCGAAAAACTGATTATAGAAAATCGCTGCTATCAAACACCCCAGTTCCGCAAAATGCACTTAGAACTGGCAAAGGTGGGAAATATGCTAGATATTTTGCATTGCGTCATGTTTCCCCGTCCAGAATATGACATTCCTATGTTTGGTTGTGACTTAGTTGGGGGTAGAGGTCAAATTAGTGCTGCGATCGCAGACCTTTCTCCTGTAAGCTTAGATAGAATCTTACCAGCAGAGTATAATTCTGCCTTGAGCGAGTTAACTGTACTCAATTTTTCCCAACCGCGAGAGTTACCGGAGTGGGGAAATATCTTTTCTGATTTTTGTCTGTTTGTTCGTCCTAGTTCCCCAGCAGAAGAAAAAATGTTTCTTTCGCGGGTAGAAGATTTTTTAGACATTCATTGTCGTCAAGCAAGCCTATCTAGTCCTGTTGTTCCAGAAAAAGTAGCCTCAATTTTGGCTGGACAACAGAACTATTGTAGCCAGCAACAACAAAATGATAAAACCCGTCGTGTACTAGAAAAAGCCTTTGGTCAAGATTGGGCAGAAAATTACATGACCACTGTATTATTTGACTTACCACAATAACCATTTTCTATCTCCCTAACTTCTCATATCTTTATCTGTAAGCTCCGTTACGTTTTCCCATAACTTATAAATGTAGAATTCATTTAAGCCAGAGTTCAATGGAGTCAAAAACAGTAGGGGGAATATTAACATAGCTACTTTTTAGAATATGTACCCAGAGATAATTTGTTCTTTTTTTAGGTGTAAATGACTAAAGAAAGCTCACAGGTTAATAATCAAGTTAAGGTAATTTTGATGTTGGGAATGCTTTATTTGACAGATATGTTTCAATTGGTCTTTGACTATGCCAATTTTTCTTTTCTGAAAAGACAATTTTAGATTTTTTAGCACATTCTTCGGTTGTAGAAACTCTTGGTAATAGTCTACTACCTAAAAGATGTCTGCATTGTTATAGTGTCAGCATTCAGTAAGAATTTAGGATGTAACATTATATCCTGCTGATTGCTGATCAAAAAACTCTTCTCTCCTGCCTTATACCAACAATAATTATTTAAGCCGATCTACTTTTACCTACCAGATTTATACCAGGTTGCCTTGAGAAATAAATAGGATCTGAGTGCTGGAGTTTGTGAATTCAAGAGTTTGAATTCTCTTAACGAATAGTGCAATTACGTCTCATACTCAGAAGCTATTCACAGTTATCAGTTGCGGCTAATTTGTTTTTTTTACTTCCATCAGCACAATTCAGATAACCGAGCAACATACCATGTCAAGGGTGACTGAAAAACCAAAGTCAACGGAACAGGGACTGGAAAAATCTAAAGTTTGGTTGAAAGTTGCTGTAGCACTTCCCGTAGTGATTGCTGCTGGGTTTATAGCCACAGCTAAAATCGAACAGTTAAAAAAACTCACTTCCTCTGTCACCATGGCACCATCTGTCAGCAGCATTAGTGCTGTGGGACGTTTGGAACCACGTGGAGAAGTGATTAAAGTCGCTGCCCCCAACTCTGGATTATCAGCAGGATCACGAGTACAGCAACTCTTAATCAGAGAAGGACAGCGAGTTCAGCAAGGTCAAGTTCTAGCTATTTTAGACAGTCGAGATACTAACATGGCAGCAGTGGAAGAAGCAAAAGCCAAGCTGCAAGAATCTCGTGCTAATTTAGCTCAAATCACAGCAGTTTCACCAAGAGATATTCAAGCCCAAAGAGCAGTAATTGCTCGTTTACAAGCTCAGTTAGTCGGAGAAAAAAATGCTCAACAAGCCACAATTGCCCGTCTTGCTGCCGAGTTAAGCGGTGAAAAACTTTCTCAACAAGCCGGTATTCAACGTCTAGAAGCTGAACTCAGTGGGCAAAAAGATAGTCTCAGAGCTACGATTAACCGAATTCGCGCCGAACAGCGCAATGCTGAAGTTGATGCTGGACGCTATGACTTCTTATACAAAGAAGGCGCTATTTCTCAGCAAGAAAGAGATAGAAGGCGTTTAAGTGCGGTTACAGCTACTCAACAATTACGTGAAAGCCAAGCTAGTTTGAGACAAGCTTTAGGAACTTTATCACAGCAAATTGCCGAAGCCAGAGCTACTCAAGTCAAAACTATAGCTACTTTGCAGCAGCAACTAATTGAAGCCACAGCTAATCGCAACAAAACTATAGCCACTTTGCAAAAGCAAATAGACGAAGAAAGGGCTAGGTTTAACAGGTTGGTAGATGTGCGTCCTACTGATGTGCAAATAGCACAATCCCAAATTAGCAATGCGATCGCTCTGATTAAAAAAGCGCAAGCAGAACTGCAATTAAGCTATGTCAAAGCCCCAAGCCCTGGTGAAATTTTAAAAATTCACACCAAATCTGGCGAAGTTATGAGTGCTAATGGCATTGCGGAAATTGGACAAACTGATCAGATGTTTGTTGTTGCAGAAGTTCCTGAAGACAGTATTGGTAAAGTCCGGGTTGGTCAACTCGCTACGATTACCAGTGATAATGGCGCATTTAACGGGCAATTAACGGGAACAATCACTAGTATTGGCAGAAAAATTGGCAAAAAGGATGTATTAAATACAGATCCAGCAGCTGATGTTGATGCCAGAGTCGTAGAAGTTAAAATTGCAATTTCCCCAGAGTATAGCCAGAGAGTTTCTGGTTTAACTAACGCTAAGGTTGTTGTCGAAATTAAGACTGATGAAGGTACGAAAAAACAGTAATCTTGCCTTGATATCTATCAAGCTAATTCTTAATTCAATATCTCAAATTCAAACTTGGTATAATTGCTGGGGAATTTAGAAAATGGGTCAAAAAATCCCTCTGTCCTGGCTACAACTAACCAGAGAAAAAACTCGCCTAGTTGTAGCTTTATCAGGTATTGCCTTTGCTGACATTTTAATGTTTATGCAACTGGGTTTTCGAGATGCATTGTATTACAGTAACGTGAGAATGCATGAGAGTTTAAAAGGTGACATTGTTCTGATTAACAGTCAATCTAATGCTGTTTTAGCAATGAAACCCTTTTCTCAAAGGCGGTTATATAAAACATTAGATTTACCAGAAGTACAGTCAGTATATCCTATATACTTAGACTATACAAGCTGGAAAAATCCGATTACAGGCCGCCCTCGGAGTATTCTTACTTTTGGAATAAATCCAGAAGTTAATGTCTTTGATTTGCCTGGTGTAGATGAAAATTTAAATAAACTTAAATTGCCTGATGTTGTTTTATTTGACCGTTCTTCTAGATTAGAATATGGACCAATTGCTGAGGATGTTGATCAGGGAAAGTTGGTGACAGCAGAAGTCAGAAGGAGACGAATTAAAGTAGTAGGATTATTCACTTTAGGAGCATCTTTCGGGGCTGATGGTAATTTAATTACCAGCGATGTCAATTTTTTACGCTTATTTAGTAATCGACAGCGGGGCTTAATTGATATTGGGTTAATTAAATTAAAACCAGGAGCAGATTTAGCTGTAGTTACTCAATATTTACGAACTTACTTACCTACAGATATTAATGTTTTAACCAAGCAAGAATTTATCGATTTTGAAAGAAATTATTGGGCAAGTAGTACAGCTATTGGCTTTATTTTCACTTTAGGGACAATTATGGGTTTTATTGTCGGAACTGTAATTGTTTATCAAATTCTGTATACAGAAGTAACAGATCACTTATCTGAATATGCTACCCTTAAAGCCATCGGCTACACACAAAATTATTTGCTAACAGTCATTTTACAAGAAGCTTTTATGTTAGCAGTTTTAGGATATGTTCCAGGATTTGCTTGCGCTCTTGTTATGTACAAAGTTGCCAGAGATGCTACTCTTTTACCAGTTGCTATGAGTAATTATCGGGCTGTTATGGTACTTTTATTAACTATCATTATGTGTTTTATCTCTGGCATAATTGCTATGCGTAAATTACGTTCTGCTGATCCAGCAGATATTTTTTAAATCAAGTTCTAGGAAGAAATTGCATATGATAAAATTGAGTAAATATGAAATAGCAAAATATCTGATTACTTAATAGTCTATGATCTAAAGTTTGCAACACTTAAGCCAATATTTATTCTCAACTCTAGCTAATTTCATGTAATCCCATATCGCCTAAATTTATGATTAGTAAAGAACCTGTCATCTCCATCAAACATATTAACCATTACTACGGAAAAGGTGTCCTCAGAAAACAAATTTTATTTGATATTAACCTAGATATATATGCTGGAGAAATTGTAATTATGACTGGACCATCAGGTTCAGGTAAAACTACATTGTTAAGCTTAATTGGTGGTTTGCGTTCTGCACAAGAAGGAAGTTTGAAATTGTTAGGGGAAGAACTATTGGGAGCTAGTCAAAGTAAGCTGGTACGGATGCGACGCAATATTGGTTATATTTTTCAAGCTCATAATTTGTTGGGGTTTTTAACGGCTAGGCAAAATGTACAAATGGCAGTAGAATTAAATGCGAGAGTTTCTCAATCTTCAGCTATTCGTAAATCAGAAGCCATGCTGGGATCAGTTGGTTTAGCAGAAAGGATGAACTACTACCCAGATAATTTATCAGGTGGACAAAAACAAAGAATAGCGATCGCTCGCGCTTTAGTCAATCATCCTCCACTAGTTCTAGCAGATGAACCTACGGCAGCATTAGACAAACAATCAGGACGTGACGTTGTAGAAATTATGCAGCGTCTAGCCAAAGAACAGGGAACTGCGATCTTGTTAGTAACTCATGATAACCGCATCTTAGATATCGCTGATCGCATCGTCGAAATGGAAGATGGTCTTTTAACTCGTGATGCCCAAAATGTAGCTATAAGTAACAAAGCTGGACAAGAGGTTGAACATCCTCGCTAACTACACCTTGAAACATAGATAAATTTCAAGATGTAGTCTTCTGCGGTTGTTGAAAGTTCACTAGTTGCACCTTGAATACATAATTACTGTTTATTTACACAAACCTGAAAGTTTTAAGTTTGCTCATACTAGGGTACAGAAATATTTGGTTGGCGAGTAGTCCGAAAAGTTACATTTACACCTTCATTAGATTGTTCCAAAACAAGCAGAGGTGTGGGTTTAGCCTTTTGATCCCAATGCATATAGACAATCCGACCTTGAATAGTTGGTTGCCAGGTATCATCATCTTCTCTAGGGCTGAGGTAAGTTTCTATACAGTCCATTATTTGACTAATAGTAGTAGAAGTAGCTTGTGTCGGTAACTTCATTAACCGAATTTGAATCCGAAATAGCACTCGCTTGACAATGTTGGGAGCAATACCAGTTTCATGCTCAACATCAAAAATTTCATCTACTTGTTTACCAGTATTGCTGGCAATCCCGACTTGTCCCTGTTGAGATTGATGTGGCCGCAGTGCAGAAGAAATTTTATCTTTAATCTTGAGTTTAACCTGATTAACAATCCCAAAATGGAACACCTCCTCTGACATCCGCATTCGCAAATAATCAAGGTTAAAGTCTCGTGAGTGAACTAAATCTGGATTAGTTTCCATTTTACGAATGGTTTCCAGCGCTAACTTCAACTTTTTTTCTAGTTCTCGCGTCCGAAATTTTTCAAACTTGACTTTTTTCTCGTACTTACGCACTAAAACCTTGCTATAGATAATCATAGCAATTAGCGCTAAAAGCAGACCTCCACTGGCGACCATCAATAACGGTTGTATCTGAAAATCGCTTGCTTGTACTACTTGGTTTGTCTTTTGAGGCTTGGAACCTGAAGACTGGGCTAGAAAAATTGTACTGAGCATGGTTAACAACTGAAAGATTTGATTCCTAATGTTTAGGATGCCCCAATCTTTGATATCAAATTACTGTAATGTTAATATTTTTTTACATATTGTGGTAATTTTCAAATGTACAGACACATTGGCGACCCCGATGAATCTACAGCAATTGAGGAATATTCGTCTCGTGGCCACAGATATGGATGGCACTTTGACGAACGAGGGAAAATTTACATCAGTACTGTTACAAGCCTTAGAAAATTTAGCTACAGCTGAAGTAAAGGTACTGATTGTCACAGGACGTTCAGCCGGATGGGTAAGTGGACTAAGTAGCTTAATGCCAGTTGCTGGTGCTATGGCAGAAAACGGCGGTTTATTCTACCTATCTCCAAATCTCCAACCAGTAGCTTTGACCCCCATTTCTGACTTAGTTGCACATCGTCAACATTTAGCCAAAGTCTTTGAAAAATTACAAATTCAATATCCCCAAATTAGAGAATCTGATGATAATCGCTTTCGTGTCACTGACTGGACATTTGATGTAGCTTGTTTGAGCCTAAGTGAACTACAAAATATTAATAGTATTTGTCAGCAAATGGGTTGGGGATTTACTTACAGCAATGTCCAGTGTCACATTAAACCCCAAGGACAAGATAAGGCTGTGGGATTGTTGCAAGTACTACGTCAATACTTCCCCGAATATTCACCTGAACAAATAGTGACTGTTGGTGATAGTCCCAATGATGAGAGTTTATTTAATAGTCGCTATTTCCCTATTTCTGTAGGTGTGGCCAATGTGCGGCAATATGCAAATCAGTTGCAGTATCAACCTGCTTATATAACGACTGCGGCTGAAGGAGAAGGATTTTGCGAGTTGTCTAATTATATTTTACAAAGTTTTTCAACCTCACACCTATCCTAATAGGACTTGGTTAAAACTAAAAAGTTAGACATAAGTTCAACGCTTATGCTTTGCTTATGCAACCCACATAATATTTTTATATATATTCTTGGCGCTAAAAGTAGTGCTTATCATTGCTAAATACTAGTAAAAGCAGGTAGATTAGAAAATTAATTAATAATAAAAATTATGCCCAGAGCCACTTTCAAGCATTTTCTCGTCTATATATGGAATTGCAATATTCAACATCAGTAATTAATAAGTTAAGGTAATACCATTTTTATTATTTCTTTGTTATTTTGTATTTAACGGGACAGTTCTTCAACATACTCTGAGTTTAAATAGCATTAGTTAAACCTGTTCTCTGCTTATTCCATATAAAAGATCCTACTTGAATTTATCTTCCATCTTTTGAACGCAGATTTGTGAAACAAATTGCATGGGAGTAAGTCAAATAAGGTATATCTTTCATCAATCTAAGTACAACCGGATTTACAATTATGATCACAACCAATAGTCAACCTATCATTCTCCCTACTTTGATTAACCCTATGGGAGAAAGCCACCAAGCCGGTAATAAATCTGACTTCTTACAACCAATACGTCAAAAGTTGGATGGAATGGAGATTCAGAACCGCAAATTAGCTAAATTTATTGCCAAACTGATTCCTGCTCAGTGTCCATTTGAACGCGATATTATCGTTTTTGGTCGTAAAATCGCTCACATTCCCCCAATGTGTAAGCTAAATCCCCTGTATGATGAATTTGTAGGCTTGCGTTTTCGTGCATTGTGTTATTTAGTAGATCAGTGTGGAGAAGATATTCAATCCTACTGCTAAATACAACTAGATCAAACACCGCATGGAAATTAAAATCGAGCATCAACCTACTCAAGAACATCTCAACGATTTAGGTGTATATAAATGGGCAATTTGGCAAAAAGAAGTTTCCAAATTCCCGTGGACTTATGATTCTCAAGAAACTTGTTACTTCTTAGAAGGTGATGTAATTGTAACTCCAGATGGAGGACAACCAGTGCAAATGGGTAAAGGTGATTTTGTAACTTTTCCCGCAGGTATGTCTTGTATGTGGGAAATTACCAAAGACGTAAAAAAACATTATTGCTTTGATTAGTCAAGCGCCAATATTTTCTTTATTCCTTGGGATTGTTGACAATCCAGAAAACAAACATCTCATCATTTACTCGGAGTTAGTTGTGTTTGGAGATTCGCAATGAGTGTTATGAACTAAAGTTGCAGTATCAGTAAATTGTTTGTATCCGTATTCCTGAAAACTTGTTGCGACTCCATCTCCTCATAGAGAATTTCTCTGCTGATCATAGCAGCGCTTACGCCAATAACGTAACCCAAAAGCTCCTCCTAAAATTATTAAACTGGAAGCAGAATTGAATTCAAAAGGAACAGGGGTGGAATTTAGAGTGGCATTGAGTTGTATATTGTCAATTCGATTATTACCTGCGCTAGAAGTAGCGCCATCAAAAGTAATGCGAAAAAAGGCTGTAGAGGCACTATCTATGGCATTAACATTGCTGAAGTCAAAAGTTTGCAGAGCGAAACTTATTGCGGGGTTATAGGGATTTGTGCCGCTAATTCCTACTGTTGAAAATGTGGTGCCATCAATAGACCATTCAACTAAATCATTATTGAAACCTGTACTTGTTTTCTGGGTTGCAAATGTTAGAATTGGGTCGGAATATTGTGAGAGATTAAACTGAAGTGTAATATTTTTACTATTATTAACATTGGATGTACCAGCTTGCAGACCAAAAGATTGACCAGCAGGATCACTACCTACAGCATTGATTGTTGTACCTGTAAAGTAGATAATGTTTGCAGGGACGAAATTACTTGTTAGCGTACCATTACCTTGACTAGAATTTAAGTTGCTGCTGTTGAAGTTCCAAGAATCAACAAAGGTGAGAGCTTGAACATCATCAGGAGAAGCAACTGTGAAACCCAAAGTCAGCGTAGACATCAACAGAAAATAAGACTGTGAAATAAAACTCTTTAGCATAAGAATTTATACTTTAATTTATTTAAAATAATATCAATATTGGCGCTATTTAGCAAGATATTATTTGATTTTTGATAGTTTTTGCAATTTAAGTAAATCCACTATGGTCACTTATTTTTTATTTCAGTAGTAATACTGAATAGACAAACAATCATTTATAATAGATTTCAGAATGGATTTAAATACAAAATGCTCTTACATTTAAGCACTTGGACGGAAGTTGAAACTTATTTACAAAAATCTCAAGGAATTATTTTACCAATTGGTTCGACGGAACAACATGGACCTACGGGATTAATTGGTACTGATGCAATTTGTGCAGAATCTATATCAAAAGGTGTTGGGGAAGCAACTCAAGCTATGGTTGCACCAACAATAAATGTGGCAATGGCATTACATCATACTGCTTTTCCGGGAACAATTAGTTTACGTCCTAGCACTTTAATTTTAGTAGTTAAAGATTATTTAACTTGTTTAGTCAAAGCTGGTTTTACTAAGTTCTATTTTATTAATGGACATGGGGGAAATATTGCGACTCTCAAAGCTGCTTTTTCTGAAACTTACGCTCATTTAGAAGATTTACAAATTCCCAATTCCTCAAAAGTTCAATGTCAAATTGCTAATTGGTTTATGGGTAGTTCTGTGTACAAACTTGCTAAAGAATTATATGGTAATCAAGAAGGTTCTCATGCTACCCCTAGCGAAGTAGCTGTTACCCAATATGTTTATCCAGAAGCAATTAAAAAAGCATATCTTTCTCCAGAAGTTGCTAGTGGACATAAAATTTATAGTGCTGTTGATTTTCGTTTACGTTATCCAGATGGCCGTATGGGTTCAAATCCAGATTTAGCAACCCCAGAACATGGTAAGCAATTTTATGATTTGGCTGTGGAGGAATTGAGTAAGGGATATTTGGAATTTATGAAGGGGGAATAGGGTTTTTTCTCACGCAGAGGCGCAGAGTCGCAGAGAGGAATTGAGAGGATGTCTAAATACATACAAATAGATGTAACATATATCTTAAATCCTGTTCATCCTTAAATCCTGTAAATCCTGATTCAGACAATATGTGGACACCTAACACCGCACTACAGAACGGACAGTATATCATTAAAAAAGTCATCGGTGGCGGTGGCTTTGGTGAAACCTATCTTGCAGAAGATACAGAAGAAAACAGGTTGGTTGTGATTAAAACCCTCAACCGCGAACAACGAGAAAAACCAGACTTTGCGGAAAGACAAAAGAGGTTTAGAAAGGAAGCCTTAGATTTATCAAAATGCTATCATCCGCATATTGTCCAAGTTTACGACAATTTTCCCGAATATGAATTTCTCAATTGTCTGATAGCGAAGCGTGGCGTAGCCATATCAGACAAATAACTTATTACGATATAATAATATAATCAATTCCCATCAGCAGTAAAAGCTATGACTATGAAAGAACTGATTCAAGCAGAAATTGACAAAATACCAGAACAAGAACTAAATAACCTTTATCAATTGATAAAAGAATTTACTGGTAAAATAAATAAAATGAAACATTCAGAAACATTGGAAACTTCAGAAAAACATCTTTCTAATTCCTATCCTTACCATGATTTAGATTATCTTGCTGGAACATGGACAAAAGAAGATGAAACTGAATTTTTACTTAATACTCAACAATTTAATGAAATTGATCAAAAGTTATGGCAATAAAATCAATCTTACTAGATACTAATGCTTATACTGCTTTTAAACGTAATCAAAATGAAGCAGTTACAATAATTGCAAATGTAGATATTATTGCCATCAATTCTATCATCTTTGGAGAATTACTAGGAGGTTTTGCATTAGGAAATAAACCAGAAATTAATCGTTATGAATTAGATAAATTCATGCAATCTCCTAGAGTTAAAATATTTCCTGTAGATGAGAAAACATCAGAATATTATGCTCTCATTTATTCTCAATTACGAAAAAAAGGAAAACCTATACCTACTAATGATATTTGGATTGCATCTACAGCAATTCAACATGATTTAATTTTATTTACCTATGATAGTGATTTTGAAAATATAGACAATTTAAAATTAGGTAGTTGTTTAGCAGATTTTATTTAGGAATGATAATTTATCATCATACTTTAAACCCACATCCTGGAAATCCTGATATGGCTACGCCACGCTTCGCTATCAGACAAATAAAAATCACCAACTCCCCACCAAAAATCATCCAATAACATCCTGAAAATCTTCAAATCCTGGAAATCCTGATTCTGATAAATAAAAATCACCAACTCCTCACCAAAAATCATTCAATAATATCCTGTACATCCTTCTGTAAAAAATGAACTAACTGTTAATTCATCAGCCAGATAGTAAATAAAAATATAAGATTTCTTTTGGAAATAATTATCTTGATGAATAGAAACCTTATATATGCTGCGCGAACAGATTTCTAGATATAACATTAGCATACCCAAAACTCGGAACACTGTCAAGCCCCCTAGCTGAAATCACCAAAACTCGTAAATTTATTGACAAAATTCTCAATAATAATGAGAATAGACCCGCAATAATTGAGAAAATATTTTTTCCCAAAATCCCATACAAATAACTTATACTTTCTCTGCAACTCCGCGCCTCTGCGAGAGAAAAAATTCAATCTATTTTAGCATCAGGACGGGCAAGATGCCCATCCCACAAACTAACAAACTCTAACTTTGAGCAATACCTTCTTCCCGTGCGGCTTGTTGAACAGCAGCAGCTACAGCATTAGCAACACGCTTGTCAAAGACAGAAGGAATAATATGTTCCCGATTCAAATCCGCCGGTTTGACCAAAGAAGCGATCGCACTGGCAGCTTCTAAACACATAGTAGTAGTAATCGTACTAGCCCGACAATCTAAAGCCCCACGAAACACCCCAGGAAACGCCAGGACGTTATTAATTTGGTTGGGGTAGTCACTCCGACCCGTAGCCATGACAGCGACATTTTTAGGGGCTAATTCTGGTTGAATTTCGGGAATGGGATTAGCCATTGCAAACACAATTGCATCTTTCGTCATGCCTTGTACCATTTCTGGTGTCAAAACTCCCGGTGCGCTGACACCGATAAACACATCTGCACCTTGGACTGCACCGGCTAAAGTTCCTTGGGCTTTAACGGCAAATTCCAGTTTTTCTGGGGTTAAATCTGTACGAGTAGTGGATATAATCCCCTTAGAATCGCACATCCAGATGTGTTCTGCTCCAGCTTTGCGGAGTAAACGAGCGATCGCTACCCCAGCCGCACCTGCACCATTAATCACAATGCGTATATCTGCAATAGATTTTTGCACAAGTTTTAGAGAATTAAACAATGCCGCCAAAGTGACAATTGCTGTCCCATGTTGATCATCATGAAAAATCGGGATATTTAATTCTGCTCGCAGTCTTTTTTCAATTTCAAAACAGCGCGGTGCAGCGATATCTTCCAAATTCACACCACCAAATACCGGGGCGATGTTTTTGACAGCTTTGACAATCTCATCTGTATCTTGAGTATCCAGACAGATGGGAAAAGCATCCAGTCCAGCAAATTCCTTAAACAGCATGGCTTTCCCTTCCATCACAGGTAAAGCTGCTTCAGGTCCCAAATTACCCAAACCCAAGACAGCACTACCATCAGTGACAATCGCTATGGTGTTGTTTTTGATAGTCAGGTTGTACACTTCCTCTGGATTTTGAGCGATCGCTGTACAAATCCGACCGACTCCGGGAGTGTAAGCCATTGCTAAGTCAGAAACACTTCTTAAAGGAATTCTACTAACAATACTGATTTTGCCACCCCGATGTAAATTAAAGGTGCGGTCATAAACACTGATTACTTTAATATCTGGTAATATTTTTACACCTTGAACAATTGTTTCCGCGTGTTCGGTACTAGCTGCATCAACCGTAACATCACGTATAGATTCTTGGCGGGTTTGCTCAATTAAATCAATTTGTCCTAGATTACCACCAGTAGCGGCAATGGCCTGTGTTACAGATGCTAACATCCCCACCCGATTGGGAATTTGCAAACGCAGGGTAACACTGAAACTAGAATTAGGAGTTAGATTTTTCATGGTGATTTGCGATTTTAAATTTTAGATTTTATATTGAATTGCCAGTTAAAATTCTATTTCCACAATTAAATATGACATTTAGTGTGTATTTAAGGAGGTCGGCATTAAAAATTGTCGTTCTGAAAAAGCAGGAAGCAGAAGAAAAGAGGTTTTTGGGCAACTTTGCTTTTCAGTACTTACTTAGTTAATTGCCGTATAAATCCGTTTATTTTTGCATCAAAATATATAACTCCAGAATTGTATTTTCAGGGTTTGGTGGATATTAGTTTGAGTTGTGAACTGAGTCGATTACATGATATTCTTCAAACCAGGCTGGTTTTTCATATACATAAACTGGGTAAAAAAAAGGATACTTTTGCCCAATGGTTTTAAATATCTGCAAAAATAGCCTCTTTCAACATAGATGCCCTTAACCTTGTGACTCACGGTGAACAAATAGTTAATATAGAAAATGTTAATCCCCAGGACTTTTCATGGCGGTTCTGGCCTGTTGTACCAATTTACCCTTATGGTCAACGACGAACAATCCGTAAAGAAGTTGTAAAAGATACCATTTGGACTTTTGATCAGTTACAAGGGATTTTCTATGTTGTTGTGCCAATTCGCATGACTGTCGTTAAGCTAGAAAATGGCGGTTTGTTGGTTTATGCACCTGTGGCACCAACAGGAGAATGTGTCGGTTTGCTAAATGAGTTGGTAGCCGTACATGGCGATGTTAAGTATATTATTTTGCCAACTATATCAGGAATAGAACATAAAGTATTTGTTGGCCCCTTTGCGCGGTGTTTCCCCAATGCACAGGTATTTGTTGCACCTGAACAGTGGAGTTTTCCCCTAAATTTGCCGTTGAGTTGGTTGGGTTTACCAGGTAAACGGACTCAAGTATTGCCAGAAAATAGCCAAGAAACGCCTTTTGCAGATGATTTTGATTATGCCATATTGGGAGCAATTGATTTGGGGCCTGGTAAGTTTGCAGAGGTGGCTTTTTTCCACAAGCGATCGCACACCCTCTTACTTACAGATACCATAATTTCAGTACCAGCAGACCCACCAGCCATCATCCAACTCGATCCTTATCCCTTGTTGTACCACGCCAAAGACAAAGCCTCTGACATAGTTACCGATACCCAAGCCAATCGCTGTAAAGGATGGCAGCGTGTAACATTATTTGCCTTGTATTTTCAACCGAGTGTGTTAGCAATCCCGACATGGGGTCAAGTGTTCCGCGATGCCCAGAAAGCCCCAGAACGTTCTCGAAAAGCCTATTTTGGGTTTTTCCCTTTCCAGTGGCAAGAAAATTGGCAAACTTCATTTGATGTATTGTCTGGAAATGGACGTTTATTTGTTGCACCAATTTTACAAAGTTTAATTTTAAATCGCGCCCCCAGAAAAACAATAAATTGGGCTGATAAAGTTGCCAGTTGGGATTTTAATTGGATTATTTCCTGCCATTTTGATGCTCCAATTAAAGCAGAACCTCAACAGTTTCGCCAAGCATTTTCATTTTTGGAAAAACAGCCAATGGGTGGTTTTATTAGTAGTAATAGTTATCCTTTACCAGAAGATGATTTTAAAATATTGAGAAATATTGATGCCGGGTTAAATAGATTTGGTATTGTGCCGCCAGCCAAGGATAAGGTGTAAACAATTAAAAATTAAAAATTAAAAATTAAAAAATTAAAAAATCTTGTTTCATGGAACTTTTTACCTAATTTGAAATGGTAGCTGGATTTCTACCGCAGTGTAATCAATCTTGCTGACTACAACCAACGTTGTCGTTTAGCATAGACAATACTAGAAATCACAATCAATACCATAATGCTGATAATAGCAGGATAAGCCCAAGGTTGATCTAATTCAGGCATATATTTGAAGTTCATACCATAGAAGCCAGAAATAAAAGTGATGGGCAAAAATATGCTGGAGAGAATAGTTAGACGATTAATTCGTTCACTAGTTTTGCTGGCGACATTATCCCGTTGAATTTCCATTAATTCTGACATCCAGGTTCTCAAAGCCAGATATTCTTGCCAGAGATTATCAATGTGATGAACTAATTCTTGATTAAATAGTGTCTTCACAGGTGGGGTAATCCATTGGAAGTCGTCGTAATCCATCATCACCAGTAGTGATTTAATACTTTGAAAATTGCGCCTTCCCACACGAGTAGATTGCCTCATTGTGGCAATTTTCTGATACGTTGAGTCATCACCCAATTTATCTAGAACTTCATCTTCTAAATCATCAAGTTTTCTAGAAATATAGTCAAATACAGTATGGTAATTATTCAAAATATCTTTATAAATCAGATATAGAATATAATCAACTCCCCATTTTTGAATATCTAAATTTCGCTTTTGAAAATTGTTAGTGAGTATGGTTAATATTTTCAATTCCGTAATTTCAAAGGTTATGATAAAATTATTTCCTACGACAATACTGCCACGGGCTACCTCAAACTCCCGATTTTTTATGTGATGAGTCAGAATTTCATAGCTGTTAAATAAACAATCTTCTATGTCTTCATCAATTCCTATGGAGGAATGGTTGAAAATCATATCAACACGAGATGCATTAAGTCCAAAATACTTGATAATTCTAGCTGTTCCAGTGCGATCGCGGAAGTTAATACAGCGCAACCAAATATTGCGAGAATTATCAATTTTTGTCAGTACTACATCGACATCTCTAGTGGTGAATAACTCTAGGTTATTCTCAGAAAAGGTGAGGAGAATTAGCATATGGCAATCCTAACAGACTTCATTTGAGATGTCTTTGACTATGTTCTAGGTGTGTTTGTTTAGTTGGGAGTAGTGTAGCAATTTTCATGAGAATTACGAACTAAAGATAATATCATAAATCTTGAACTTTTGGATTTTCAATGTAACTCACTAACCCGTAATCCCATAATCATTAAATCCCTTTCTTCTCCATCTAAATCTGCAATTCTAGGCAAATGTCCCCAAGGTTGAAAACCAAAAGATGTAAATAATCCTAAACTGGGTTGATTGTGAGCAAAAATAAAACTCACTAAAGTCTTTAAACCTAAATTTGGGCTTTCATAAATTGCTTTTGTTAACAGTTGTTTTCCCAAACCACATCCCTGAAAATTTGGGGAAATGTAAATACTAATTTCCGCAGTTGAGTGGTAAGCAGGTCTGCCGTAAAATGATTGAAAACTTAACCATCCAGTAACTAAACCTTCTGTCTCAATTATCCACAGAGGACGCTGTGAAGGGACTCTTCCTTTAAACCAAGCCAAACGACTTTCCACAGATACAGGTTCTAAATCGGCTGTCGCCATGCGGCTGGGAACCGCAGCATTATAAATTGCTACAATGGCAGGTAAATCAGTTTCTCTAGCATGGCGAATAATCATTGCTGCTATTTGGGAAAATTGTTGTTAAAATCTTCACAAATAATACACTGTTACAGTAAAATTTATCAGTTATTCTGTTAATTATATTCAATATAAATGGAGAGAAAATCTTGTCTCGTATTTGGCGATCTCTAACTCTTGCCTTCACAGTCATAATCATCATTAACTTCTGGTCAATCTATGTGTTGGCAAAACCTTCTTCTATCTCATCTGAACATTCAGCAAAAGTCAATGTTAAAGTCCCAGACTTGGGGCGACATTTCCAAAAATTTGGGGTTGCAGGATCGATCATAATTTATGATTCCCAAAATAACCTCACCTATGAACACAATCCTCAACGTAATACCACCCCAATTACTCCAGCTTCAACCTTTAAAATTTTCAACGCCATGACGGCTTTAGAAACTGGTGTAATTAAAGATGATGTCGCTGTTCTGACTTGGGATGGAATTCATCGAGATTTTGAGACTTGGAATCAGGATACAAATTTACGTCAAGCCTTCAAGAATTCAACTGTTTGGTTTTATCAAGTTTTAGCACGCAGAATTGGATATGCACAAATGCAGCAATGGATTGATAAAGTTGGCTATGGCAACCGTGAAATTGGTACTGCCGCAGACATTGATCGTTTTTGGCTGCAAGGTCCTTTGAAAATTACACCCAAAGCGCAAATTGATTTTTTACAAAGGTTGTATCAAGGTAATTTACCTTTTTCAAAACGGACAATGGATGTTGTGAAAGACATTATGGTGTGGGAAAAAACTCCAGACTACACACTGCGGGCTAAAACGGGATGGTTAACTAGCAGTAAACCCCAAGTAGGTTGGTTTGTTGGCTATTTGGAACAAAACAAAAACGTCTACTTTTTTGCCACAAATATTGACATCAATAAACCAGATGATATACCTGCCCGAATCGAAATTACACGCAGCAGTCTGAAGGATTTAGGAGTCCTATAATGTCCTGATTTTTCTCTTAAAACTTGACTTTGTACAACTCGAATAATTCTCCTAATTGCCGTTTAATTACTTTAGCACCCGTAGCCTTAATTGTTTTTTCCCAGTCTGTCGTAGATTCTAGAAACACCTCAGCACCCAAATAAGTTTCTAGAACCGCCCAATCTTCAGCTAAAGGTTGTTCTGAATTGAGAATGTCAAATACAAACTGTCCTTCTGGTTTCAATACCCGTTTTACTTCTAGTAACACAGCTTGCCAATATTCTAGGGGAAAATAGCAACTAAAACCCGTTGCAATTACTAAGTCAAACTGACCAGAAACATAGTTTAAATGATGAGATGCACCTAACTCAACACCTTTGAAAAGTTTTGAGTTTAACTGTGAACCACGGGAATTCAAAGTATCTCTGGCAATATTACTAATTTCTTGTCCATAAAAAAATGCTTGCCAATCTCGCCAAGGATAGATTAAAAAACTGACCCCGCAGCCAATATCTAAACAATGTTGGTTTTTTTGAGGTTGAGCAATTTCCCAAAAAGGCGATACAATCTTATTACTTAATATGCCAGTAGTCCATTCTCTAAATATTGGCATTGCTTGGACTTCGTCTGGTACTTCAAATTTTTGATTTTGATATTGTTTATTAAAGCGATATGCTATTTGCGCTACTCTTTCTTGCCATTTATCTGATTGATTGGTATTGGTTGTGTAAGGTTTAGAAGACGGATTTTTAGACATTAATTACTTTTGTGATTGGTGATTGGTCATTTTCCTCTTTCTGCTTATTTCTCCTGAACTCCTTATACTCTTGCTAATAAAGGTGCAGCAGCTAACAGGGTTTGGGTGTAGGGATGTTGAGGATGAGAAAAAATCTGTTTAGTTTGTCCTAGTTCGACAATTTTACCACCATTCATCACGGCTATGCGATCGCACAAAAACCGCGCTAACCATAAATCATGGGTAATGAATAGGTAAGTTAACTCAAATTCTGCCTTTAGTTGTAGCATCAAATCAAGAACTTGTGTTTGCACGCTGGCATCTAGCATACTTACTGGTTCATCACATATTACCAGTTTAGGACGAGTAATTAAAGCCCGTGCTATGGCAACCCGTTGTTGTTGTCCCCCAGACAAATCAGAGGGATAACGCTGATAATAAAGTTCTGCTGGTGTTAAACCCACTTTTTCTAACATCCATAAAACCTTTTCTTTGGCTTGTATAGTATTAGCTAAATTGTGAATTAATAAAGGATCTGCTATACTTTGTCCCACGGTCATAGCGGGATTTAAACAAGCATGGGGATCTTGAAATATCATTTGGATTTGTCTACGGGAAGAACGAATTTCTTGACGTGATAAACTCGTTAATTCCTGTCCTAAAAACTCGACTTTTCCAGATGTAGGACGAATTAATTGTAAGATAGTTCTAGAAAGTGTACTTTTCCCACAACCAGACTCACCCACTAGTCCTAAAATTTCCCCTGGATGTAATTCCAAATTAATTCCATCTACAGCTTTAATTGTTTGTCCTTCTCCTTTAAATAAGCGTTCAATAAAATTCGGTTCTATGCTATAATATTGCTTAAGTTCTGTGATTTTTAGAATTGGTGATTGGCTTGTTTCTCTATTATCAATTACCAATTCTTCATTATCATTGACTGCTTGAATATGCAAAGCTGCTTTTAATAGAGAACGGGTATATTCATGTTGAGGTTGTTTAAATACAGTTTCCGTTTTCCCCATTTCCACCATTTTACCCTGATACATTACCCCAATGCGATCGCAATATTCCCCCACCATTGCTAAATCATGGGAAATCAACAACAATCCCATATTCTCCTCAGCACACAATCGCGTTAACTCTTGCAGAATTTGTGCAGAAACCGTGACATCTAAGCTAGTTGTGGGTTCATCTGCCACAATCAGTTTAGGATTAAGAAGTAAAGCCAGTGCAATAGCCACCCGTTGACGCATTCCCCCGCTAAACTCATGGGGATACTGACTCCAACGACTAGCAGGAATTTTCACTTTTGCCAAAGTCGCTAAAGCTTTTTCTTTCGCTTGCTGTTTTGATAACTCCGGTGAATGGGCTTGTAAAGTTTCAATACAATGATTACCAATTGTCATCAACGGGTCAAGGCGCGTCATTGGGTCTTGAAAAATCAAAGCCACCGCTTCACCCCGAAACTTCTGCATCTGATTTTGTGTTAAATCTAAAACAGGCTGTCCCTGAAAATTTACTTGACCTTCAACACGACTAGAAGAAGGTAACAGCTTCATTATTGCCCTACCAATAGTAGATTTACCACAACCAGACTCTCCCACCAAACCCATTCTTTCACCTGCTTGGAGTGTAAAAGATACATTATCAACCGCCCAGCTTGCTTCTTCTCCGTGGCGTTGGGGATAAGCTACGCAGAGATTTTCAACATTAAATAAGGCTTCACTCATAGTTAATTATTAGCCTGACGCTACAACTTCTATAAAATCTTAAATTTAGGATAGTCTATCAGATTAGTGAAAATAGTTGTTCTATAGCGCACTTGAATGAGATATATCTTAGCCCCCTCCTCGCAAGCGGGGTTGGGGTGGGGTTCTTTAAGAATGACTATGATTTTGATCAGCACCACAATGATAACAATAAGGCAACTTTTTGTAAGTTAAATTATGGCAATTATGGCATTCAACATATTGATAATATCCGCAATGAGGACAATGGGCATCATGAGTTTTAATGGTTTTTGCACAGTTAATACATTGTGATTTTTGAACCCTTTTAGTAGCTTGAGATTTATTATTAAAGACAACTGTCTGTAAGAATTTGATTAGTCCAAAACCAACGAGAGGAATCAAAAAGATATAAACATAACTAATTAGAAACAGCAAGCTACCAAAGACTTGACTGATAATATTGAAAATGAACTCTGCAATTACGCCAATTTGTAGAAATTGAAAGATTTTCAAAATCAACGGAATTAGAAATATTACCAGCAAATGCCAGCTAATTAAAGCTATCAGTCCATATCCTCTCTTGACGCTAAATTGATGTGCTAATAAAGCGATAATAATTAGAGGTATGAGAAAAATAGATTGAAATATCAGTTGGAGACTGGGATACCAAAATGATGCGTTTTCATAGCCTTTTTTAACTTCTGTAAATTTAGTTTCATCTTTGAGAAAAGATAAGAAATTAATAGTTTCTGGTTTGGTCACCAGTTGATTTTGCAGATTAGCTATTTTTTGTTTAAATGTAGAAATTTTGCGGTTATTTTTATCTAACTCTTGTTTGGCTTTTTCTGCTGCAACTTGATTAATTGAATTTCCTGAAGACTGTCCAGCAATTTTTTCTAATAGCGTTGAATCATATTGATTCCTAATAGTTAAATTTGCTTTTTGTAATTTATTGATATTATCTTGTGTCTGATTTATGCTGATTAGAGTTTGGCGATTTTCGGCATTATTTAGTTGATCTTTAGCTTCACCATAATTTAAACATATTTCTGAAACTTTACCTAAATGTCCTAGTTCTTCTTGTTGATAATTTTGCTTAAATTTGGTTTGACTAGTTGTATTGTATGGCAATGAACTCTTGATAATTTCATAATCTTTATCTATAGTAGGTTGTTTTTTATAACTATCCCATTCTGAATAGCATGGATAAGCTTGATATGGACTGAGATGCCATCTACTAATATCATCTAAACCTGTAAAAACATTAATTAGAATGAAAATATCAACTAGGATAATTACAATCAAACTTACCTTATTTACAGGTTCATTATTGATTGTTTGAGAATTATGAAAAAATTGACTTAAAAAACGACGTATTCTATCAAACATATAATTTTTACACTTACATAAGTTGGATTTCTTCACGTCAACCCAACATTCCGAAAATCTAATTTGTTGTTGGGTTAAACTATTGCTGAAATCAACCTACCACTTTCCTGTTACTTTGGTAGCAGTTTCAAGTAAGTTATAAGTGGCATTATGTAGTTAGACCAAGAAAAAGGAGTGCAGTCGTTATTTTTCCCCCTTCTGCTCTGGTTGGATTATGGCATGACAATATCTAATTAAAGTTGTTAAGCGTTCTTCAATAGTTTTAAGCCTAGCTTGTGCTGTTGCTGACTGCTTTGCACCTTGGAAAAACATCACATCTATTTCCAGAAGACGCAGTTGCTTACTCATTTCAGTTTGGTAAGACTGCTCTCGATATTCTACATCGCCTAAAGGCACAATTTGTTGGATAAAAAATTGATGCAAAGCGCCTAAACGCTGCCTTAGGGTAGGAGCATCTACTTGATTTTTGTTAACATCAGAGCGTAGTTGCTCTAGAAATGTTGCAAATTCCTGATATTTATCAAGATTTAGAGACATCCAGTGCTAGTTAAGATAGTATTAATGTCAAGAAAATTTTCTTCTAGAATAAACTTTTTTAAGGACTTAATCAAACTAAAAGCCTCGAATTACAGTTTGAGGCTTTGTTTGTCATCTATGGATACTCAGTCTTATATGCCTCGACACCTGCAATGGATGATGATCACAGGCAATTAGAAAGTCATCCTCACACTGTTTTTTCTACCCGTCTGTAGGGCAACAGCATCTTCTGGGGAGATGCTGTAATTTGCGTCTATATCTCACTTAATCCACCAAAAACTTATAATCTCTCTTGTATGAGCAGCTTACTTCTTAATTCTTCAGTTGATGTCAGTCTTCCGGAATGGCTTAAGAAATGTTTACGAGAAACATCAGCAAAAAACACCGAACCGGAAATTGAGCGATCGCATAGTGATATGGTTTTAATCTGTCGCGCTTTCCAATTTGCCTATCAACTCCATCAAGGGCAGTACCGTAAATCTGGAGAAGCATATATTGCCCATCCAGTCGCTGTAGCTGGTTTGCTGAGAGATTTGGGCGGCAGTCCTGCTATGATAGCAGCTGGATTTCTTCATGATGTAGTTGAAGATACAGAAGTTACAATTGAAGAAATAGAAGAGCATTTTGGGGCAGAAGTACGGCAATTGGTGGAGGGTGTCACCAAACTTTCTAAAATCAATTTCACTAGCAAAACTGAAAGCCAAGCTGAGAATTTCCGACGAATGTTTTTGGCAATGGCTAAAGATATTCGAGTAATTGTGGTGAAGTTGGCAGACCGTTTGCATAATATGCGAACCTTGCAGTATATGTCAGAAGCAAGCCGCCGCCGTAGCGCCCAGGAAACGCGAGATATCTTTGCGCCTTTAGCCAATCGTTTGGGAATATGGCGAGTTAAATGGGAATTGGAGGATTTGGCGTTTAAGTATTTGGAACCGGAGGCTTTTCGTGAAATTCAGCAGCACGTTTCTGAAAAACGAACAGCGCGGGAAGAAAAACTGGCTAAAACTACGAACGTTTTGCGGGAACGGTTGCAGCAAGCCGGAATCCAGTGTTTGGATATTAGTGGCCGCCCCAAACATCTTTATAGCATTTATCAAAAAATGCATAAGCAGCAAAAAGAATTTCATGAAATTTATGATTTGGCAGCGCTGCGAATAATTGTGCAAACTAATGAGGAATGCTATCGGGCTTTGGCTGTGGTTCATGATGCTTTTCGCCCCATTCCTGGCAGGTTTAAAGACTATATTGGATTGCCTAAACCGAACCGTTACCAGTCGTTGCATACTGGGGTAATTGGTTTGACCGGTCGCCCTTTGGAAGTGCAAATTCGGACTGTGGATATGCATCATGTTGCTGAATATGGGATTGCAGCACATTGGAAGTATAAAGAAACAGGTGGTTCCACTAATAACCAATTAACGGGTTCAGATGAAAAGTTTACTTGGTTACGGCAATTGCTGGAATGGCAAAGTGATCTAAAAGACGCGCAAGAATATTTAGATAGTGTTAAAGACAATCTATTTGAAGATGATGTTTATGTCTTCACCCCTAAGGGGGATGTGGTTCCTCTAAGTCCCGGTTCTACGAGTATAGATTTTGCTTATCGAATTCATACAGAGGTAGGGAACCATTGTGCAGGTACGCGGGTGAATGGGCGGATGGTGCCATTATCAACAAGGTTGCAAAATGGGGATATTGTTGATGTTATTACTCAAAAGAATAGCCATCCTAGTTTGGATTGGTTAAATTTTGTCAGGACTTCGGCGGCGAAATATAGAATTAAACAATGGTACAAGCGATCGCGCCGAGAAGAAAATGTGGCGCGGGGAAGAGATTTATTAGAAAAGGAACTTGGTAAAACTGGTTTTGATAATTTGCTGAAATCTGATGCGATGCAGACTGTCGCCGAAAAGTGTAATTATCACAGTGTTGAAGATTTACTCGCGGGTTTAGGTTATGGAGAAATTACTTTAAACCTAGTATTAAATCGCTGGCGAGATGTGGTGAAAGCAGATCAACCGGTGGCTGATGTTATCCCGTTTTTACCCAAGGAATCAACATCAAAAACTGCACGGGATACGCCACCAACTACTTCCCGTGCTAGTGATTCACCAATTATTGGCGTAGAAGGCTTAGTTTATCATGTGGCTGGTTGTTGTACGCCGATTCCTGGGGAAGGGATTATTGGTGTGGTGACAAGGGGAAGGGGTATATCTATCCATCGTCAAGGCTGTCATAATGTGGATCATGTGGAATGTGAACGCTTAGTCCCAGTGAAATGGAACTCAGCTTTAGAAAATCACGGCCGTCCTCACACTTACCCTATTGATATTCAAATTGAGACACTTGATAGAGTGGGAATATTAAAAGATATTTTATCGCGGTTGAGTGATCAAGGTATCAATGTGCGTCATGCAAATGTGAAAACTGCTTTGGGACAACCGGCTTTAATGGATTTGGGTATTGATATCCGCGATCGCTCACAATTAGAACACTTATTTGTACAAATTAAGAAAATGAGTGATATTCTTAACATCCGTCGTGTAGGCCAAGTTGAAGAGTTACAAGGCTAATTATCACTAGTTAGGGTGCGTTAACTATTTTAACACTTAACGCACCGATGTTACAAAAACTCTATTCCCGCAATTAGTGCCATAATAATTTAGATAAGTAGCCATCATGAACTGCGTACACCAGGAGGGATGAAAATCTATTTTCAAGTCAGGTAGGCAGAATAAAACCCTTTTTCCCCCTGCACCCTGCAAGAGCAGCCCCCTGCAAGAGCAGCCCCCTGCCTTATCCCAACGACAATTTTTAACGCCAATTTACTTAGTTAAGGGCGCAGACAACGAATGTAGCTGTACGCAGTAAGTATTACGGAATTGCTGTTTTTGGTGGTTAAATGAGATAATTTCAGTCTTATAAAGGCTCCCACCCAGTACCTCTATAACCATATTGAAAAATATCTGGGTGCAAAATTTCTGCTAAAATTTCCACAGAATCAGCCAGTCGCGGACCAGGACGGTTAAAGTAAGCGTTACCGTCGGTCACAAACACTCTACCTGTTTTAGCAGCGTGCAGTTTTTGCCATTCTGGACGTTGAGTTAATAATTTTGCTTCTTCGTGAGTTTTTTGTAAATCAAAACCGCAAGGCATAAAAATAATTACGTCGGGGTTAGTATTAACCAATGTTTTCCAGTCCAACTGTGCAGAAGGTTTACCCGTAACACTAAACAAGGTTTTTCCACCTGCTAAGTTGATTAACTCAGGTATCCAATTTGCAGCCATCATTAAAGGATCAGTCCACTCAATACAAGCGACTGTAGGCATTTCTGTGATAAATAGCCCTTGAATTTTACGGTTACAAATTCTAACTCTTGCTTCTAAGTTTTCCAGTATTTTTACTGAATCAACATCAAAAGCGTGACCAACTCGTTCAATATCACCCCACACATCCTTTAGTGTGTTAGGCTGCAAAGAGATAATTTGCGGTGAACTGTGGGTAAGCTGAGTGACAGCTTTTTCAACTTCTGGTAAGCTTACAGCACAAATATCACATTGATCTTGAGTGATAATATGCGTTGGCTGCAATTTCTCTAAAACATCAAACTTGATTTTATAAATACTCAGAGCAGATTGCAATATTTTATTTACATCATTGTCAATAGCATTGCTGGGAGCATTGCTGTTCAAACGTGCTTGAGTACACACAGGTACATTGGCTATTTCCGGGGGATAGTCACATTCATGAGATCGCCCTACAATAGCTTTAGACAAACCCAGTGTGGCGATAATTTCCGTCGCACTAGGAATTAAAGAAACAATTCTTATATTTTTATGTGTCATGGTTCCACCTCCTTTCAAGGTGTTCCTAACTTTAATTGTTGCACAATTTAACTGGTAAATTATCCTTCTTTAGAAACATAGATATTGATTTGGGAGAACATAATACCGCTTCACAGAACTAAAAATCCAAAAAAACAATCACGTATATTTTTGCCTATTTTTTAACTTCCTTTGTAGTGATGCATAGTAACTTTGTCTCGCTATAATATTACATTTTTATTATAAATAAATATAATTACATTTAATTATATCCTAAAATAATAATATACGTAGTTGAAAACTCGTAATATTTTTAAGTGTATTAATTTACTTTTAATGCAATAAGTTTGTTTACTTACGTATTACCCTTAATCTTTATAAATCGGCACTTTTAGCCATTTTAGTGACAAATACGATTTTTATTTTTTAGTAAATTGCATAACTAAGTAGTCAGCAAATTTAAATATTTGTTATTTTTATCTTTGACTTTTAAGTGGAAATGCTTAATAATGACTTCTCAAGAAACAAATTTCTCCTTGAGCAGTCTAACAACGTTAAGATACTATTTATGTTTTTATACAAAAATCGCAAAACATTAAAAACCGACAAGAACTCTAAAAATCCTGCTTACAAAAGCTCTTGGTCTATTAAAAATATAATAGTTTATGTATTTATACTAACCATACCTATTGATACTTATGCGTTTTTGCGTCTGGTCATACCCTTATTCTCTTCTCCCATATCTATCGACGTAGGTGATATAAGCAATATGGGAACTTCGTATTACCCAACCTCTATTCCTTGGATCAACAATCCATCCCGATGTGAAAATTCTGGTAGAAGTTGGGAAAATAATAAATGCTGGGATAGTGAACACAGCCCTACATTCTGAATTAAGATATCTGAAGTATTCAAAGTTAATTTATAAAAAACTATAAATTTCGATATAAATGGATATGTAATCTATTATTTGCGCCACCTTGTCTCAACCTAACGCAGTACGAAACCTGCAAGAAACCCATTTGAACCGCGCCCGTGCTAGTCTTAGACAGGCATTATCTTGGTATGGATATCTCCGCAAGTCAGGACAGCTATCATCAAACCAAAAATTAGCAGGTTTAGTAAAACCAGAAATAGAAGTTCTAACTACCACACTCAACAAGTTAGACTCCAACGTAGTCAGGATAGCTGCTTTTGGTTTAGTGAGTCGCGGAAAATCAGCAGTGTTGAATTCCTTGCTAGGTGAAAAAATTCTCCAAACTGGCCCTCTAAACGGAGTAACTCAATGGCCTCGTTCAGTACGCTGGAAACCAGGAGGAAAGGTATTAGTTGAATTAATTGATACTCCCGGATTAGACGAAATTGAAGGGGAAGCAAGGGCGCAAATGGCGAGAGAAGTAGCTCGTCAAGCAGATTTAATCTTGTTTGTTGTTTCTGGAGATATTACTAGAACTGAGTATCAAGGATTGCTCGAATTACGACAAGCCCAAAAACCACTGATTTTAGTTTTTAACAAAATCGATTTGTACCCAGATACAGACAGAAAGACCATTTACAAAAATTTACAACTATTGGGTGCAGGAAATCTTCAACAAAAACCTCTACTACCTGATGAAATTGTCATGGTAGCGGCTGAACCTGCATCAATGGAAGTTAGAGTAGAATACCCAGATGGAACTGTGAGTTATGAATGGGAAACACCACCACCGCAGGTTGAGGAACTGAAACAAACAATTCTGAATATACTTAATAGAGAAGGGCGATCGCTTTTAGCTTTAAATGCACTTATCCAAGCAAGGGAAGCAGAAGCAGTTATAGCTAGTAAAACCATTGATATTCGTGAAGAAGAAGCAGAAGATATCATTTGGAAATTTACTAAATATAAAGCTCTCGCTATTGGTTTAAATCCCATTCCTATTTTAGATATTCTTGGCGGTTTAATCACCGATTTAGCTTTGATTCGTTCTTTAGCTAGATTATATGGTTTACCCATGACAAGCTATGAAGCTAGTAAATTATTAAAAACCATTTTATTCAGTTCTGGTGGTTTATTGTTAGGAGAAATCGGCAGTAGTTTAATGTTAGGTTTAGGCAATAGTACCGCTGCTATAGTTAGTGGTGATAGTCCTGTGAATATTACTACTTTTGCTGGGAGTGCAATAGCAAAGCTCACCGGAGGTATCGCTCAAGGTGGAATTGCCGGTTATGGTGCTTATACTGTCGGTAAAGCCGCACAAATATATCTAGAAAAAGGCTGTACTTGGGGACAATTAGGCGCTGATACAGTTATTCAAGAAATTCTATCGCAGGTTGACAAAAATACAATTTTGTATCGTTTACGGCAAGAATTGGGTGGAACCTTTGGAGATGTTTAATTTCAGTTAGCACAGTTTCATATTCCCAACTACAGACTAAATTTTGAATAGGTATAAATAAGACATTTCTTTTTGATCATGTCCAAAAAAGTATATAAATTAACTAAAAATATTTTTTTAAATTGTTACCGTTGAGAATAGTTTCTTAACTGGTTCTAATACTTTCTCTACATTCCTATCTTCTCATACAACAAGAACCAAACAGTGCTGAGTAAAAAATACTTAAGTACAGATTGAACTTTGCAGTAAATCTTGATCTTACTCAACAATAAGGGTGAAAAGTCATGACATTTTTAAACGAAGTTTTAGCTGCTAGTAATACTAACAAAAATAGCACTAAAACTATTGAGCAAGCAATTCTTGAAGCAATTGCAGAAGCTCGTTCAACCTGTGATCAAAATGGAAGTAACTCCTCTAATTGTGCAGTAGCTTGGGATATTGTCGAAGAATTACAAGCTGAAAAGGCACATCAAAAACAAGCAAAACATCGTAAAACAGCCCTAGAAACCTACTGCGAAATGTATCCAGACGCATTAGAGTGTTTGATTTACGATATTTAAATTATCTCAGGGTTTAGCATTGCTAAACCCCTACCAAGTTTCTAATAGTTTCTAATAATTTCTAATAATTTCTAATAATTTCTAATAATTTCTAATAATTTCTAATAATTTAGGACTTACGCATTGACAATATTCCTCAAATATGTAATATGAATTATATTTCTTGTAGGGTGCGTCAGACACGATATTTTCACAAAAAACAGATTCTCTCTATCTGACGCACCTTAACCTTACTCAATAAGTTATTCCCAAAGGCGAAAACGACACAATTTCGTTCATTCACATCATGGCAGATTCTTACAGTGCGTAAGTCCTATAATTGTGCATCATTTTTTTATAAACTCATCCACTACTTGTTTAGTCATTTCCTGAATCACCTCTAAATCGGGTGCTGGTGTCTCACTTTCCATTCCCAACCACAGCAAAAATTCAATATTTCCGGCTGGCCCAGTTATAGGAGACCAAGTTAAACCTTTATATTTCCAACCTAACTCCAAAGCTGTTTTTAATACCTGAAAAATTGCATCAGCATGATCTTTTGAATCACGCACCACACCTTTCTTACCTACACGATTTTTACCGACCTCAAATTGAGGTTTCACAAGCAATACAGCCTCTCTGGGTGCTTGCGTTAATTGCCATAATGCAGGTAAAATTTTAGTTAAAGAAATAAACGAAACATCCACCACCGCTAAATCAGGAAGCGTCGCATTTTCATTATATAAATCTTCTGGTTTTAACTGTCTTAAATTTGTCCGTTCTTTTAAAATTACTCTTTCATCAGTTCTGATTTTCCAATCAACTTGTCCATAGCCAACATCAATTCCATAAACTTGAATTGCACCAGCTTGTAATAAACAATCTGTAAAACCACCTGTAGAAATTCCCCCATCTAAACACATACGTCCAGCTACAGGAATTCCAAAAAATTCTAAAGCTTTAGCGAGTTTTTCACCACCACGAGAAACAAAAGGAGGACGTTCTTTAACTTGAATTTGGGCTTTAATATCAACTTCAGTCCCAGCTTTATCAATCATCTGTTGATTTACTGTCACTTCCCCAGCTTGAATTAGCCGTTGTGCTTGTTGACGAGAGGGACATAAACCTAAATCTACTAATAGCGTATCGAGTCTTTGTTTGACCAATTAATTTGATTCTCCTGGTAATATTAGACTTAAAGCATGATGAATAATTTCTTTTTTATTAACTACCTTTTCTAATTCTTCTGGTTCATACAAACCTTCTTTTACTTCTAGGGAAGATTCATCAATAGCGTTTAAATAAGCTTCTTCTAAAGTTTCTAAAAGCTCCTCTTTGGTTAAATAATAACCTCCAGATTTACGACGTTTATTTTCGCGTTGAATTTCTCGGACTGAGTTTCTAATTGAAACTTCCCAAGAGCGAGTTGTTCGGTTTTCGGCTTTTTGTTTAATCAAGTGCAACAATAAAATTACTGCATAACTGCGAATTGTCTTAATAATATCATTTCGACTCATTTCTTCTAATTCTTCAACTATCACCAATGCTTCTTGGACATTTCCTTGCAGAAGCAATTCTTTCAGGGTTAATAATTCTTCCATAATTTAATGTCTAGCGATCGCTCAGTAACTCATAGTTTTAGTTTACTGTCATCCTGTTCTCGTGGAATGCATTCATCCTACTCCACAGCCCCCAAAGCCTTCAAAGTCAATATTTCCGCCCGGCTTAACCCCTTGACTCCCTGAATCTTCAACCCTGCATATAACCTATGGTCAAAGGTAGCGATACAGTCCCCAGACTGCAAATTCCACAGTTTCATCGTCTTATCATTACTACCACTAGCCAAGGTTTGACTATCTCCATTCCAGGTTACTGAGTAAACCCAATTGCCATGACCCTCAAAGGTGGCAATACAGTCCCCAGACTGCACATCCCACAGTTTCACTGTCTTATCATGACTACTACTAGCCAAGGTCTGACCATTTCCACTCCAGGCTACTGAGTTTACCCAATTGCTATGACCCTCAAAGGTGGCAATACAGTCCCCAGACTGCACATCCCACAGTTTCACCGTCTTATCACCACTACCACTAGCCAAGGTCAGACCATCTCCACTCCAGGCTACTGAGTTTACCCAATTGCTATGACCCTCAAAGGTGGCAATACAGTCCCCAGACTGCACATCCCACAGTTTCACCGTCTTATCACCACTACCACTAGCCAAGGTCAGACCATCTCCACTCCAGGCTACTGACCTAACCCCACTGCTATGACCCTCTAAGGTTTGCACACAATCCCCAGACTGCACATCCCACAGTTTCACCGTCTTATCAAAACTACCACTAGCCAAGGTCAAACCATCTCCACTCCAGACTACTGAGTTTACCCAATTGCTATGACCCTCAAAGGTGGCAATACAGTCCCCAGACTGCACATCCCACAGTTTCACCGTCTTATCATGACTACCACTAGCCAAGGTCAAACCATCTCCATTCCAGACTACTGAGTTTACCCAATTGCTATGACCCTCAAAGGTGGCGATACAATCCCCAGACTGCACATCCCACAGTTTCACGGTATTATCACGACTACTACTAACCAAGGTTAGACCATCTCCACTCCAGACTACTGACCTGACCCCACTGCTATGACCCTCTAAAGTCCGCAAACAGTCCGCAGTCTGGACATCCCACAGTTTCACCGTTTGATCATAACTACCACTAGCCAAGGTTAGACCATCTCCACTCCAGACTACTGATATAACCCCACTGCTATGACCCTGTAAAGTCCGCAAACAGTCCCCAGTTTGCACATCCCACAGTTTTACCGTATGATCATCACTACCGCTAGCCAAGGTTAGACCATCTCCACTCCAGACTACTGATATAACCTCACTGCTATGACCCTCTAAAGTCCGCACACAGTCCCCAGACTGCACATCCCACAGTTTTACCGTATTATCACCACTACTACTAGCCAAGGTCAGACCATCTCCATTCCAGGCTACTGACCAAACCGCACCGCTATGACCCTGTAGAGTCCCGACACAGTAACCAGTCTGCACATCCCACAGTTTTACTGTTGTATCAACACTACCACTAGCCAAGGTCTGATCATCTCCACTCCAGGCTACTGAGTAAACCCAATCGCTATGACCCTGTAAAGTCCGCAAACATTCCCCAGTCTGCACATCCCACAGTTTTACCGTATGATCATCACTACCGCTAGCCAAGGTCTGATCATCTCCACTCCAGGCTACTGACCTAACCCCACTGCCATGACCTTCTAAGGTTTGCACACAGTCCCCAGACTGCACATCCCACAGTTTTACCGTATTATCAAAACTACCACTAGCCAAGCTTAGACCATCTCCACTCCAGGCTACTGAGTAAACCCAATCGCTATGACCTAAAAGTGCCAATATTTCCCGTCCTGTTAGAGCATTCCAAATTTGAACTCTACCGTCACTATCTCCTGTAACCAGGTATTTTCCATCTGGACTAAAAGCAAGGGAATAAACTGATCCTAATGCCTTAGCAAAAAAAGTCTCTGTTAAATTTGCCCCAGTCAGGTTGACATTATACAAACTAGCCAAACCAAAATTCACACCAGGTATAACTGTCTCACTCAAATCCTGTTTTTCTAAAGCCAGCCGACTATCTTTGAGTAGCAACTGCACCGCATTACTACCACTGAAACCGGCTTCAATTTCTGTTTTACCTTTCGTGGCTTTGACCTCTGCTAATAACCGTTGATCTGCTGTTGTTGACAACATGGGAAACATCAAATCTAACACAGCTTTGGCTAATAGAGTTTTTCCGAAAGTTTGACTTAAATCTGTTGTTCCTTGGTCGTAGGGAAGAACCTCCACAACATCCTGAAAATCTGCTGCTAAAATCCCTAATTCTCGTCCCAATTTATAGGATACAAAAAACTCCAATAATGACCGATGGGCAGGATAATAATCGCCATCAGCATTTCTAATTAACATTGTTTGCCCCATCATGTCATGATGCCAATGGTCTAAATCTTTTTGTTCCTGTACCGTTTCACCAAAATAACTACGAATCAAATCTGGAAATTCTTTATAATTCAAAGTCATCCTATCAGTTGATAGCATTTCCCAGGAAAGTTCACACAGGAAATATAATTTATCTGCTATTGAGGTAAAAGTGCGTGCCGATTTAATATCCCGTTCCATTTTTTGGCGCACTGCATAGAGATAAACACGGGAAATATCCACAGGCTTACCAGCTTCAATATCCGGTAATGCTTCCATAATTAAATCAATCATCACCGGACGACGTGCTAAGTCTAATAATTGTTGATTGTTAATTACACTAGCAACGGTTTCTGGTTTAGCTTTAAACTCAAGTACTTTTTTAATTTGTTCATCATCAAGTTTTTCTAATTCTAAAACTTCAAATTGTGGCGTTTCTCCAGTTAAATTTTTAGTAGAAGCTTGTAATTCGGCATTTAAAAGTGTGCGTCCTTCTAACGCTTCTGGAAAATGTTCAGTCCGACAAGTTAAAATTGCCTTTGTTCCTGCTGTTCCAACTACTTTTGCTAATTCCCAGAAATTATTAATCATCGCTTGACGGTCTACCCGTGCAGCCATTTCATCAAAGCCATCAAAAATTAATAACAATTTCCCCATGCGGTTGAGTTGTTCAAAGGCAGAATATCCCGATAAACCAATATTATGTTTACGAAAAAAGAACTCAGAAAATAGAGATTCAATACTCACCGCTTTGGCATAATCTCTTAAAGGAATGACTAAAGGAATTCGCGGAATAGGTAAACCTTCTGCTTTCGCTTGACGATATTTTTGTAAAGCCAACCAAGCATAATGGAAAGCAAACCAAGTTTTACCTGTACCAAATTCCCCTAAAACGGATAAATGTTCTTTTACTGGGTCAGCCAACCATTCATTAATATAACGCTCAATCCAACCATCTTCTTGACCATAATGACTAACGCCAATTCGCTGCTTAGTTCTAGGGTTAATTTCTTCTTTGGTACAAGCTAAGGGAACATAATATTTATCAATTCCTCTGCTTTTAACTTCATTTTCTAACCACTCAAAATAACCAGTAAAATCAGCATCGACTTCGATTAATTCATCAAAGGTATAACAAAAAATCTGTTCATTTTCAGATTTTTTAACTTCTTCTCTGGCTAATTTACTAACTCGACGTGGTGCGACAATCCAACCTTCATCAGTCTTGTGAGTTTCTACAGCTTGTTTGACTGCATTAATATCATTAATTCCCGCTTCTGCTTCAACTCCGTGAATCAAAATGCGATCATATCCTCGCCGTTTAGGAATATTAATAATCCATTCAAAATATTCTTTTTCCAAGATTTTGTAAGTTTCAAATTTATACCCCAGTGTTTCAAACCATTTTTTTAATTGTTTAGATAATGCTGTTTCTCTGACAATTTCTCCAGGTGGTAATAATTGCTGTTGACTTTGTACTAATTGAGCAATTTGTTTTTGAATTTCTGGTAAACTCAGTTGATTGATTTGTTCCCGAACTTGATTTAAACTATTTTGTAAACTATCTAATTTATGGTCTTGTAAAATTTCCGTTGCTGTTCTAGATCGTTTGGCAATTTCAAGGAATAATCTAGCAAATTCAGCCAATTCTCGACGATAATCAATATTTTGGTCTGTGATTTTATCGCCAATATCAGAACTTTGAATAAAGCCATCTAATGTTTGACTATTAAAACTTTTATTTTGACTAAATGCTTGCTGAAATTCTTCTTTAATTTCTTTTTCTTTAAATAACTGTAAAATAACTTTTGGTTTACCTACACCATACTCAATTAAAGTATAGACATAAACTCCATCAAAATCATTAGGTGGTTCATCTGGTTTCAAGCCAAATTTATCTAAAATCTTTAATCTAGTTTCACTGTGATCTAGTTTATCTAAGACTTTATCTGTTGCTTTTCCAACTAATGTTCCGATGACATCATCAAGAATAAACATATCAAGATTTGTATAAAAGTATCTGTGTGTCTTAAATTTTATACTACTAAATACATTTGTGCATCAATAAACATTTTTTATATTAAAAAAAGTAAACGCACCTTGCCAAAAAGCCAAAGTGCGATGTCTACTGAGTCCGCGCAAACGGACTTTGATTGTGTAGCTGCGATTTCTAATCGCCAAAATTTAGATATTAAACATCAATCTCACTCAATTCACGAGTGATATAGTCAAAAGGCTCATCCACAAAAGCAGTATTAGCCACACCCGCAGCTGTAACTTGTGCCTTGACGATATCTTTCATAATCTGGATGCCCTGAACTGTTGAACCAATAGGTACACCCAAAGAATTGTAGGTTTCCCGGAGTCCTTGCAACACACGTTCATCCAACACATTCATATTGCCAGCAACTAAGGCATAAGTAGCATAGCGCAGGTAATAATCCATATCCCGTAAACAAGCCGCAAATCTACGAGTTGTATAGGCATTTCCACCAGGACGAATCAATTCTGGTAAGTCTTCAAATAACTTAGCACCAGCCTGTTTAACAATAGCCGCTGCATTAGAATTAATTGCAGCTGCCGCTTGTACTCTTGCTGTACCGGTTTCAAAGTAAGACTTGAGGCTGTCAATTGCATTCCGGTCAAAATAACGACCGGTTACGTCATAATTCTTAATTAAAGTTGTAACTGCATCGCGCATTCTTTTTTCTCCCAATCATTAACTATCTATGGTTTGATATTTATTTGGCAGCTATTATGCACCAGTAAACTTTTGTGCCATAAACAATAGATGCGGCACAAAAACGATCCATCCGCTATTTAAGGATTCTATGCCAAAGTTGACCCCCATGAGATGATATTTCCAGTTTTGTGCAGATGATGAAGAAAGGTTAATATAACCTGTAATCGGGATCATCTGTAACAAACACTACAAAATCACCTCAAGTCAAGTATTTACGATATTCCAGGTGGTGTGTCACAACTTGGGTTAGCATAGCAGGCTGAAGATGCTTTGGCAGATTTTCGTTTTACTTTAGGAAATTGGGTACAGAAGGAGTAACAATGACAACACCAAAAGAAGTCTTGAAGATGATTCAAGACAAAAACATTCAGATGATTGATCTGAAATTCATCGATACACCAGGGACTTGGCAACATTTGACCATGTACCAGGATCAAATTGATGAAAGTTCATTCTCTGATGGTGTGCCTTTCGACGGTTCTAGTATTCGGGGCTGGAAAGGTATCGAAGAATCTGACATGACAATGGTACTCGATCCCAACACCGCTTGGATCGACCCATTCATGAAAGAGCCAACTCTAAGTATCATTTGTAGTATTAAAGAACCCCGTACAGGCGAATGGTATAATCGTTGCCCCCGTGTTATTGCTCAAAAAGCAATAGATTATCTCGCTTCTACCGGACTTGGTGATACAGCTTTCTTTGGTCCTGAAGCTGAATTTTTCATCTTTGATGATGTCCGCTACGACCAAACCGCCAACTCAGGTTACTACTACGTAGATTCCGTAGAAGGTCGTTGGAACACTGGTAGAGAGGAAAGCCCTAACCTCGGTTATAAAACCCGCTTCAAAGAAGGTTACTTCCCTGTTCCACCAACAGACAGCTTTCAAGATATGCGGACAGAAATGCTGCTAACTATGAAAGACTGTGGTGTACCCATTGAAAAGCAACACCACGAAGTTGCAACTGGTGGTCAGTGCGAACTTGGTTTTAGATTTGGTAAGTTAATCGAAGCTGCTGACTGGTTGATGACTTACAAATACGTCATCAAGAACGTTGCCAGAAAATACGGCAAAACCGTCACCTTCATGCCAAAACCAATTTTTGGCGATAACGGTTCCGGTATGCACTGTCACCAATCTATTTGGAAAGGTGGTCAACCTCTGTTTGCAGGTGACAAGTACGCTGGCATGAGTGAAATGGGACTCTACTACATCGGTGGTATCCTCAAGCACGCACCAGCACTGTTGGCAATCACCAACCCCACTACAAACTCTTACAAACGTCTAGTACCTGGCTATGAAGCACCTGTAAACTTGGCTTATTCCCAAGGTAATCGTTCTGCTTCTGTGCGGATTCCTCTGTCTGGAGATAACCCCAAAGCCAAGCGGTTAGAGTTCCGTTGTCCAGATGCCACTTCTAACCCCTATTTAGCCTTTGCTGCCATGCTTTGTGCTGGTATTGATGGTATTAAGAACAAAATCCATCCTGGTGAACCCTTAGATAAAAATATCTATGAACTTTCTCCAGAAGAATTGGCGAAAATTCCTTCCACTCCAGGTTCTTTAGAATTGGCATTAGAAGCGCTCGAAAACGATCACGCTTTCTTGACAGATACAGGCGTATTCTCCGAAGACTTCATCCAAAACTGGATTGACTACAAACTGGCTAACGAAGTTAAGCAGATGCAGTTGCGTCCTCATCCTTACGAATTCTTCTTGTATTACGATTGCTAATTGCTTAGAATCCGTAACTTTTAGTAACTCTTTTAAAGCCACCCTCTGGGGTGGCTTTTTTGAACCTCGTCATTTGGGAATCACACGAAATGCACAACCTTAGCTCATAGAAGCATGACTGCTGCTATAAAGGCTTTGGGTAGTAGAATCTATCTTCCCTTGAATGGGGTTCCAGTAGTGGGATATTTCTTCGGGAAGACCAAGTTCTTGTGCGGCACGCATCAACATTGATTGTTGACGGTTTTTAACTTGTTGATGTTGACGTACCATTAACGCACGGGATTTTTCTTGAATAGACATAACTACACTCCTCTGTATTTTTTATAGATATATGGTTAACTATTCTTTCACTTCCCAATATAGCAAAAATTCTGTAGCTTATGTTACGGAATTGATTTTCTTAATATAAATTCATAATTGCATGAAAATAGCGATCGCTATTTCCACGATGTGCGGCAACACGAAAGGTTAATTAAACTTAAAACCTGTCTGTAAATCCCTTCCCTGTTAGGCTGCTTGTACACCAAGCATCTCCATTAGGGAAAGGAGTTGAGACGGGTTAAGCCTATTTGATATTTTTAAAGTTGACCCTGTGAAAACGCTTTATTTTTTAAATTGATTGACGATAACAAGCAAGTGACAGATAAGAGGCTGAAAAGTCTTTTGGTGTCTAGGTTTTATAATCAGTTCGTGTCCTAATCGCCCTGTCTCTTGCTATAAGATAATCTAGAGCGTTGAGCAAGTAGGATATGAAAATACAAGCCCACTTTGTGAGCAGGTATTTCATCGCTCATAAGCCAGCTTAAAGTCAACTATGAATACTCATTTTCTTCAGGCTGATGAATCTTAGCAGTCCACCACACCAACATAGACGGGTTAATTACAGAAAGAACAGTCTGATTTTCCACCTGTTCCCCCTGTTTACCCGCTTTTCCTGCTCACCCTATTGCCATGAGCCTTCCCAACTTATATACGCCTAGTGCAAAGTAGAAGTGGTTGAAGAAGGCTGGACTAGCATATATATGAGTCACTGATTCACTAATACACGCCAGGATAGCCGCAGTTACCAGATATTTTTAGAAAATACTAAACGGTTGCTGAATTGTGTAGTGCTGTAACTGTCTATATCTCTGTCAAAGAAGATGAAATCTGGAACGGTTGTGTAGTGCTGTAACTGTCTATATTTCTGTCAAAGAAGATGACATTTGAAACGGTTGATTAGCTGTGTAGTGCTGTAACTGTCTATGTCTCTGTTCGACAAATCGTGGAAGAGATGTTGAACATCCAGTTATCCGGTAATTTGATTCCCTTGTTGGCAACTAATTCTCCCACAAGCGGACTGACGCTACGGTTGTTAAACAACAGAATAGATATTTCTGGAATATCCCATTGACTCTTTGCGCCCACTACCGCGATGAGGTGCTGGCGTTTCTGGTTGGTTAGGACTAGTTTTAGGCTTATCAGCGAGTAGCTGTTGTGAACCAGAAGTAGCAATGAGCAGGTAGGAAAGGCGAGTGAGTACCGCTTCGCAGTTAAAAGCTAAGGAGCCGAATACCAGACTCGATACTAAAAGTGAAATGGCAGCACGCATAGTAGATGTCTATTTTAGAACTCTCTAATTCACTGATACTTAACTTTTGTATGATCATCCGGACAATTTGTTAAAAAGTATTGTATTTGACTGCAAAAAAATCAATTTGATACTTCGTCGATATATTCAACGAGTAGCCAGTTACCAGATGAGTTTGTTCGTCCCCAGATAGTGAGCTTTTCTTGAGGGGGAAGGGCTTGCAGTTGCTCATCAATATGGGATTTCAAGGTAACAATCTGCCAAATTTTCGGTGAAAATTCAGTTGAGTTGGTGATAGTAAATGTGTAGCGTTGTTGCTCTAGGCGATTAAAAATGCCTATGAAACAATCAAGATTCAAGTAATCATACGGATTAACCAATAAACGAGGACAATTACCACTAATGGGATATGCTTCTGGGTTGTCCAAATAATGAATTTGCCAGTCTAGCCAGTCTGGATGATTGGTTGATAAGTTAAACAGGGGAACAATTGCCGCAGGCGATTGCGCGGAGCGCAGTGCCGAAGGCAATCGCTCATCAGTTAATAAAGCTGCTTGCAGCGTTCTAACTGGCAAATCCCTGGGTTGACATTCTAACTCACAACATAGAGCAGCTGCCATACCCGCTGCTTGACCTATACTCATAACAACTGGTTGTAGTCTGGTTGCCCCATTAGCAATGTGGGACACAGAAATATTCTTTTCACAGACCAGCAAACCATCTGTAGTCACTGGAATTAGACAACGATAGGGAATAGTAAAGGGAGTTCCAGTCCAACGTCCCCCCCAGCGGATAGATTTAGGTTGCAGTGAGAACTTATCACCAGGATAATGGTGGTCGTTGGCGTAGTTACCAATAGCAACCGTATCATCAAATTTTGCTGCGACTCTACCCCCTGCTAATGGCAGAATATCCTGCTCACAGAGAGTAAATAGTCCTTCTAAGCGGCGACTTTCCCGATAGTAAGGATGCAGCGCAAAAGCTGGAGAGAAACTAGGAAAAACACCTTCTGCTAAACCGTAACGCCGACCAAGCTGAGTTTGGATAAAATGGGCAAAGTTTTGACTATGCCAGAAACATTCTTGGGCAAACTCACGTCTATCTGAGTCTGACTTTATCAACCGATTAGCTTTTTGGCCGTAGTCGTTGCCACAAATAGGCCAGTTAATCATAAACTGACCTCTTGGCAAGCGACCATAATTTAAAAATCTCTCTACTCCATAGTCGTCCCAAGCCCCTATAAATAAGGATGGATCATAATTAGGAGCAGGGGCAGTTTCTGGAGCGATACTTTCCCCAAAATCTTGCATTACAACCACCCAAGTGGGCGCTTGTATGGGATATTTTTCGGTAAGCGAGTTACAACTTTCTGGTGCGCTAGGTTCTCCCCATTGTGACTTTAGTTCCCAACCCCAACGATAAGGTACTTCACCTAAGGCTAATAAATCTCCTAATTCTGTACCATCAAGAATAATTTTGGCGTTGACAGTGAAGTCTGCAAAGCGTACACCTGTAATACAGTCTCCCTGACGCAACACTTCTAAGGGGACTTTGTCTGATATCCATTGTAGATTAGGTAATTCCTTTACCCAGTCAGCAAAGATTTCCGCACCTATACGCGGTTCATAACTGAAAAAACTCACCCAACTATTATCTAATCCTCCTGGTTGTCGTTGGCGTAATTCTTGTATAAATGCACCCCATAATCCTGTTTGAAATGCTTCTAATTCGTTACCATCTGGTACAGATACGCCCGCTGCGGTTAGCATTCCGCCTAACCAAGAAAATTCGCTCACAAGAATGGTTTTAGCGCCTCTTCGTGCCGCTTGGATAGCCGCCGCAGTTCCGCCGGTTCCTCCTCCGACAACTAGGACATCGGTTGTATAGGTTTGATTGAGCATAGATAATAGTTACTGTACTTTTTTGATGATGAGTGATTATAAATCGAGAAATCAGCTAAATATCAATAAATTAATTTATACTGAAATTGTTATGTGAGCATATTATCAAAATTGATCTAATGCAACCAGATAATTTACAAGTAGGTTTATTTGGATTAATTCATTCTAATAGAGACTTTTCTCAAAGAGAAAGTTGGGGTAAAAATCAATTTAATAATTCTTTTCCTGTGTCATTGGCTTGTTATATGCACGAAAAAGGACTTAAACTAAATTATTTAACCTTAGACAAGCAATTAAAAATTCAGCATCAAGAAATAGATACTTCTCAAATATTGGGTATTTGTCCTCTTTCTCCTAATTTGTTTTTTTCTTTTGAAAGCGACTATGTACCTTATAGAAAAATAGTAGTTGGTAAATTGCCAAGAGTTGATTTAGTGACCCATGATCTGAATAAAGATAATGCTTGTTTACGAAGTATAGAAATTAAATTAACGGCATTACCTGACAATTCCACTTATCGCTTACCAGATAATCAATATGGCTGTGAAATTGTGACCAGACCCGATACTATTGTCTATCTTGCTTTGAGTATTGCTCATGAATTTGAAAATTCAAGAGATAAATTACTAAGTTATCTACAACCTATATGTAGTCAGATTCAAGATTGGCATAGTATAAGTCATATATTGCCTTTTATTCCTCAAATTGTAGATTGTTTAGATAATTTAATAAGTGATAATATTGAAATGCAATCTCCATTAGTCATGCAACCAATATGGAAAACAGTAGGTAAAACTTCCAAACTTTATCAAAATTGCTTAGATATTTTTGTTTGGAGCAACTTCGGATTTACTCGGCTTTTCTTTGATATCACTAAAAGATTAGCTAAATCAGAAGAAAGCATACAAAGACCTATGCGTTCTGTAGTATGGTTAGCAAAGATGTTATATGAATTTGCTCTAATTGGGAAAATAAATCATAAATTAATTATTGATACATTAACCTATAATACGAAGAATGATAAAGCTTTTGCTTTAAGCGGTTCTAATACTAGACCTTATATGACTTGTGATAATTTGATTCAACCCCGAATTACCAAAGAAGAAATTAATAACATAATTTTAGGAGGAGGACAGAATTTTTTAAGCCCTGAAAGAAGATTTGATGCTATTATTTTAAGCAATCCAGAAATTTTTGATAATAGATTAAAAGACATTTGATAACTTTAATGAATATACAGATGGAATCCTCTTCCTTAAAAGTCATAGATGTATTTTCTGGTTGTGGTGGTTTATCGCTAGGATTTCAGAATGGTGGATTTAAAATTGTTGCTGCTTTTGACAACTGGAAACCTGCAATAAATGTTTACAAGCAAAACTTTGATCATCCAATTTGTGAATATGATTTGAGTCAGATAAATAATAATTATTCCCTATTTAAGCAATTCTTACCAGATGTGATTATTGGTGGTCCACCATGCCAAGATTTTTCTAGTGCAGGTAAGCGTAATGAGGATTTAGGTAGAGGAGATTTAAGTATTACATTTGCGGAAATAGTAGCGAATGTTTCTAGTCAATGGTTTGTCTTAGAAAATGTAGAATTGTTTAGAAAATCCAACAAATATCAAGAATTTCGGCAAATTCTTAAATCTGCTGGTTATGGTTTAACAGAAAAAGTATTAGATGCTAGTTTATGTGGTGTACCTCAAAAAAGAAAAAGATTTTTTTGTATAGGAGAAAAAGATGGTGAGGATGATAATTTAAAGACTTATCTAGAAACTAATTTATCTAGTAAACCTACAACTATTAGAGATTGTTTAGGAAATAGTTTAGGGATTGAATATTATTATCGACATCCTCGAAGTTATCAAAGAAGGGCTATTTTTAGTATTGATGAACCAAGTCCAACTATTAGAGGTGTGAATAGACCAATACCTAAAAATTATCAACAACATCCCGGAGATGTTGCAGAATTAACCCCAGATTTGCGTCCCCTAACTACTCGTGAAAGAAGTTATATTCAAACTTTTCCTGATGATTTTATTTTTGCAGGTTCAAAAACAGATTTAGAACAAATGATTGGTAATGCTGTACCTGTTAAATTAGCAGAATATGTTGCTAAATGTCTGCTGATGTATATTCAAGATAAAAATAAATACCAGATATTTGATGCTTCTGTTAACTGTTTAAATTATCAAAATCATTATGTAAAGCTTTAGCATTGCTAAACCTCAGATCGCATTATTTCGTTTATTGTGTTGATGTATAATCAAATGACTGATTAAACATAACAATAAAAGCAAATGCCAGAACAAACTATAAATTTTGACTCTAACCCACCAGTTGCTACCAATGAATACGACACGATGATTCAAATGGCTTTACCTGGTTATGAAGCAATGCACAATATGGCATTGTCTATTCTAAAAGCAAATATACCAGAAAAAGCTAATTTGTTGATTGTGGGTGCTGGTAGTGGGATGGAATTAGTCAAGTTTAGTAAAGGTAATTCACAGTGGCAAATGCTAGGTGTAGATCCATCGAGTAATATGCTATCTATTGCTCAAAATAAAATAGATGAATATGGATTATCTGAACAAATTAAATTGTTTGCAGGATATACCCAGGATTTAAATACTACTTCTTTATATGACGCAGCAACTTGTATTTTAGTAATGCATTTCCTACCTGATGATGGCAGTAAACTGGCTTTACTTAAAAATATTTCCCAACGTCTAAAATCATCAGCTACTTTCATTTTAGTAGACATATTTGGTGAAAAAGAAACTGATGAATTTGAGCGAATGATTTCTATTATTAAAGTTTATTGGAAGCAAATGGGAATGAACCCAGAAAAAAGAATACAAGGACTGGAAACAATCAAAAAAGGTGTTTTTACTATTTCAGAAATGAGAGTAGTGGAATTATTACAGCAAGCTGGTTTTGGCAATATCTTGAGATTTTATACAGGACTTTGGGTTGGTGGTTGGGTAGCAACTAAAACTTCTTAAATTACTATTTAGGTTTTTTTATACTTTGTGATACAGCACTTTCCAGTGTCATGAGGTACAAGAACCCCACCCCCAACCCCCTCCCCGCAAGCGATGGGGGCTATGATATACCTTATAACAAAAGAATCCGCTGTATACTCAAAGCGATTCATAGGTCGCGCTGAACGCTATCGCTCAAAATTACCCTAAAGTTGCTATGATGACTACTTATTTCCCATAGTAGTAGGGAATAGAAACCGGGAAATAACTAGTACTAATCATCAACTACCAATTACCTATTTATGCTTTATTCCGTTGTTTGGAAAAATAACTCTGTTTTACTAATCGACCAAACTCGTTTACCGAATGAGTATGCTGTGGTGGAAATTCATCGCAGCGAAGATATGGCCGAAGCCATTAGAACTATGATTGTTAGAGGTGCGCCGGCAATTGGTGTTGCTGCTGCTTATGGAATGTATTTGGGTGCGAGGGAAATTGAAACTAGCGATCGCACCGAATTTTTGCAACAATTAGAAAAAGTTGCTCAATTGTTGCGTTCTACCCGTCCCACAGCCGTAAACTTGTTTTGGGCAATTGGTAGAATGATGCAAACTGCTTATGAAACTCTAGGAACAATCGCAGAAATTCAACAAATTCTCCTAGAAACTGCCCAAACTATCAACGCTGAAGATATAAAAACCTGTCAAGCTATAGGTGATCATGGTTTAGCAGCTTTACCCAAAACCCCAGAAAAATTAACAATACTTACCCATTGTAACACCGGCGCTTTAGCAACAGCAGGTTATGGTACTGCATTGGGTGTTGTGCGTTCTGCGTGGAGAGAAGAACGGCTAACGCGAGTATTTGCAGATGAAACTCGTCCCCGTTTACAAGGTGCAAAACTGACAGCTTGGGAATGTGTGCAAGAAGGAATTCCGGTGACAGTGATTACTGATAGTATGGCTGCACATTGCATGAAACAGGGTTTGATTGATGCTGTAATTGTGGGTGCTGATAGAATTGCAGCGAATGGTGATACGGCCAATAAAATTGGAACTTACAGTTTAGCTATAGTATCTCAAAAACATAATATCCCGTTCTTTGTTGCCGCACCTCTTTCTACCATTGATTTTGTCTTAGCTGAAGGTAGTCAAATCCCTATTGAAGAACGTAATCCAGCGGAAATATATCAAATTGGTGATACTATTTTGACACCTTCAGGAGCAGATTTTTATAATCCTGCTTTTGATGTTACTCCTGCCGAATTAATTACAGCCATTATTACAGAAAATGGTGCTTTTGCCCCTGGGGAATTGATAAAAGCTCAGACTATTCATTAGTAAATATTCAATAATTGCTGGACGTTTTTTAGTCGTAGTCTGGTCAATTAAAGGAAATGATACTAAAACAATATCATTGAATTTGCAATTAAATTATCCATGAGGAAAATAAATGGAAGTTTTCTTGGCTAATATTAATCATCTTGACAATGTTGCAGTACTTTTTGATCAGTATCGTATTTTTTACAATCAAGCTTCAAATCTTGAAGCTGTCAAAGAGTTTCTTAAAGAACGTTTCCAGAATCATGAATCGGTAGTGTTTGCAGCTAATGACAATGGGAAATTAGTTGGATTTACTCAGCTTTATCCCAGCTTTTCTTCAGTATCGATGAAACGAGTATGGATATTGAACGATTTATATGTAGAAGAGTCCTATCGTCGGAGGGGAATTGCAAATTTATTGATGAGTGCTGCGGAAGAATATGCAAAAGAGAGTAAAGCCGTTCGAGTAATTTTATCTACTCAAATTTCTAACTTAACGGCACAAAAACTTTATGAAGCACGAGATTACATTAAGAATGAAGAGTTTTACTATTACACTTTGCCGTTGCAGTAGAAGCATAAAAATCTATGCTGGATGTCACATTATAGATAAAACAGAATTATCACATTCTTTCAAACCAGTAAATCTAGTATTTACAAACTGGTAAAAATTACTTATGAAAAAATTAATTCACACCATTTCCTTAATTCTTTCCTGCATTTCTCTTTTCAGTTGTACTAATTCACAACCTAATGCAAATACTAGAATTATAGAGACATCAACTAATACTACTGCACAATCACAACCGGAAACTTCTCCAAAAACAGAAACTCAAGCTGATACTTCAACTGCAACAAAATCTGTACCTCAAACTGTCAGCAGTACCACTCAGAAAAGTCAAATTCCACAAACAAAAGTACCCAAACAACCAGAAGTTGGCACAGTCAAAGAATTAGTAAATGGCGATTTATTATGTTATGTCACATTAGTAGATGAAAAAGGAATTGAATATAATGAAGGTGCAAGCTTTGAGATTTGTGCTGAAGAAGCAAAATTCTTCAATAAAAAAGTACGTGCTTCTTACCAAATAGAATCAGTTAGTGATTGTCAAAGTATTGAACCATGTGGTAAAACTCGCAAAGAATCTATCATTACTAACATGGAAGTTCTAGATGAGAAATCATCCACCAAAACCGAAGATAGTAAATCAAGTAAATCCAACACTATAAGTAATGGTGAGTGGACAATTACGATTGGAAATACTGACTCTTGGACAGGAGTTAATAATACAGGAAACTTGACTTATAAAGGATGTGACTCTCAAGGTAAATGTATTAATTTAACAGGTGGAAAAATCTCTTGTCGGGATGGTAAATGTGTTACAGGTTGGACAAATGGAGATTATCTTTACATTTTAGAACAACCCATTACAGAAGATGGAAATTCTCCTTCAACTCTAATTGTCAAAAAAGGTGATAGTGAGATTTTGAAAGCTACAGGATTGAAATAAATTTTTAGTTGTTAAATTGATATTAAATTGATTTTTTGTAGGTTGGGTTAAGCGACAGCGCAACAAAAGTTTTGATAATTTTATTTGATAATGTTGAGTTTCCTTACTTGAAGAAGACACGGAGACTCTCCAACCTACCTTTTTTGATTTTGAATTATTCTCAAGCAACGGGAAAAATTCTATTACCATTACTTGGATTAAATACAAATAACTGACTTAAATCTAATTGCAAATTTAGCCGTTCTCCTCGATGTAAACGCACATCTCCACCCACTTGCACATTTAGCCAACCAGAAGAACCAGATAAGCTTGTACGAATCAATGTTTCTCGTCCCAAAGGTTCTACCAGCTTCACTTCTGCAACCAAACCTCCCAACTCTTTCTCTCTGAATTCTCCGCACCTCTGCGGTTCGTTAATAGATTCATTAATATATTTGTTAATATATTTGTTAATATAAATATGTTCAGGACGAATCCCTAAATTACAAATTTCTTCTGGTTGTAAACTTAAGGCTGCTTTGATGTTTTTGGGAACTGCTAATAATTGACCGCTAACATCAAAATTATCACCTTTATAAATAGCTGGTAAAATATTCATGGGTGGATTACCCAAAAAAGTTGCTACCATCTCATTAGCAGGTAAAGCATAAATACTTTGAGGTTCACCAATTTGTTGAATTCGTCCACGATTTAGAACCACAATTTTATCAGCCAAAGTCATCGCTTCCACTTGATCATGAGTGACATAAATTGTCGTAATTCCCAATTCTTGATGTAACTGTTTTAATTCTGCTCTAGTATCATCTCGTAGTTGAGCATCTAAATTAGATAAAGGTTCATCGAGTAAAAATAATTGTGGTTGACGTGCGATCGCTCTCCCTAATGCTACTCGTTGTTGCTGTCCCCCAGAAAGTTGTTTAGGCTTCCTATCTAAAAGATATTCTAGAGACAGCGATCGCGCTACCTTCAACACCCGTTCTTGAATCGTTTTAGGGTCAATTTTTCGCATTTCTAACCCAAAACCGATATTCTGCGCTACTGTCATGTGGGGATAAAGAGCATAATTCTGAAATACCATCGCTACATCACGCGCTCTTGCTGGGATATCATTAACTAAGCGATCGCCTATAAACAGATTACCAGATGTAGCAGTTTCTAATCCGGCAATGATTCGCAAAATCGTAGATTTACCACATCCTGAAGGTCCAACAAACACCCAAAACTCACCATCAGGAATTTCAAAGCTAATATCCTCGATAGCAGTGACATTGTTAAATTTACACTTAATACTTTCTAGAACAACTTTTGCCATTATCAAATTAATTCGTTGTATTTGGCAGTTTTATATAATTATAAGGGAATAGTAACTATAAACTCTGCGCTGCTTCTAGATACTCTCATTGTACTCTTCTTATCTTTTAGGAGGTTAATGGCATTTTCAAAGCTCTAGTTGACAAGTTGGTTGCTATCTATTTTCGATCCTAGGTAATTTATCTCATAATTTATAGCGTTTCCCATTCTAATGAAGTACACACAAATTTATTCCCTGTTCCCTGTTAAGAGTTCCCTGTTCCCTAAAACTAAAAAACTTTGTACCTCACGAGCATGGGAACTGCTATATATCAATAATTGTGAAGATATTCTTCTAGAATAATTAAACTCATTGGTGTACTTTAGACTCACGGAATTTAAACAAATGAATTTTAGTCAAGTGTTGGCTGATAAAAATGATTTTATTTTAGATAAATGGGTAATAGCTGTTCGCAAAGATAAACAGATAGAAAGTGCTGACAATCTATCCTTCAGTGCAATTAAAAATCACATTCCATATATATTGAAAGCAATAGTAACAGTCCTTTCAACACATGAGAGCAATGATTTTAAGTCAATTGTCACTGCTAGTTGGGAACATGGAGTGATTAGAGCCGCACAAGGCTTTAATTCAGAAGAAATTGCTAGGGAATATCATCATTTAAGAACAATAATATGTGATGTAATACAAGAAGACTTGTTGCAGGGAACTCCTAAAGATATAATTCGGGCTTTTCGGTTGATTAACATTGTAATTGATGAAGCAATTGCTCGCTGTTTTCATAGTTATGTTGATGAACGATTAAGAGAATTAGATCATCTTTATAAGACTTTAATGTTGCACAATCAGGAACTAACTAGATTAGTTAATACTAATCGAGAAAATCTCTCTTTACTAACTCATGATTTAAAACAGCCTCTAGCTTCGATTATTGGTTACTCTGATTTATTTTTACGTCAATATCAAAAAACTGATGAAAAAGAAAATTCTCACAATATCGAATATATTGAACGAGTATTACGTAATGGCAGACAATTGCTACGTTTAATTAATGATTTATTAGAAGTATCGCGGTATGAGGCTGGCAAAATCAAACTTGAACTGACATCAACGGATGTCTGTGAAATCATTACTAATGTATGTGAAATGCTTGAGCCTTTAGCTGCTGAAAAGAAATTGGTACTTGTAGTTAATTGTGAGCAAAAAAATCAAAAAATAACCACAGATGCATTTCAATTACAACAAATTATCATAAATCTTGTTAGTAATGCAATTCGCTATACAGAGTCGGGAACTATTAATATTACTTGTCATATATCAGATAATCAGAAATGGGAGTTTACCGTTGAGGATACGGGTATTGGAATTACACCAGAAAACCAAAAGCATATTTTTGAACCCTATTTTCGTTGCACTAGTCAAAAGTCTCACTTACCTGATAGTAGTGGTTTAGGTTTAACAATAGTTTCGCATTTAGTAAAACTATTGCAAGGTGAAATTAAGCTAGTTTCTCAAGTAGGAGTTGGTTCTAGTTTTACTGTAATTTTGCCTTTGCAAATAGAAATGAAATAAAATTGATTTCGAGCAGAGACGCAAAAATGCTAAAAATAGTTTTGCGTCTTTGTGTGAAATCAATATTTTTCAATCGAATAAACCTCATTCTTTCAGTTTAGAGCTTTGCTGAATCGAGGTATGAAAGTCAGACAATTTTGGATTTTCGATTGATTCCCAGAAATCATTCCATTTCTCAAATTCTTCCTGTTTGCACCTCTGCGTGAAACAAATTCATAATTTGGCGTTGCATAATTGCGGGATGATTTGAGAATCCGCATCAATCAATATATAATCACCGCGTCTGGAGCGTCTGGAGTGTCCCCGCGTCAGCCTCAATCATCCCCTTATTCAGCAACACCCATAATTTCACTCAGCTACGCCCAATTTAGCGCATACCTCTTCAAATGTATCCAAGCATTGCAATCAATTTATACATTACCTGTGTCCCATCCAACTACCTACGTATTCCAAGCCGGATGGTTGAGAAGCGAAGACATCACCCGCACACCCCGCAGTTGATTAGAGAGGGGTAGATGACCTCTAGGGGCGCTTAAATCCCATGTAAACTCATGTGGGTAGCGTGTCCAGTTATTACCGCTTTTCCAGCCAATTTTCGTCCATAAGTTAATCCAGTTTTTACCCAACCCCAACCAAATTTCTCGTTGTACAGAAAAACCAAATTTACCTTCCGAGTGGACTACCCACAAATGATTAAGGGTTTGTAAGTCCTGAACTGGGAAATTATCTACATCAGTAAAATACAACCATTTTCTTTGTACAGCTGTGGGTCCTGCGACTTCACACATTTTTTGGATTGTCAGAAGGTCAGCCGCTTGGAACTCTTGACGGGTTAGTAGCTGTTGCAAAGAATTGTAACTGATCCCACAGTCTGATTTTAGAGGTACAATTCCTTCAGGAAAGTTAGTTTCTAGAAATTCTTTGGCTGTAGGTGCATCAGAGTTGTAGACTACTTGGTAGGCCTTACCATCAATCCAAGTTGCTGGGGTGTCACGACGTTTCAGTAAAAATTCCTGCAACACTTCCAATCCCTCATTACCCAAGTCAGCTAACTGTGGGATGATTTGTTGTTGGACTTTTTGGGACCCAGCGATTAGATTTTGGCGCAGGGAGTCGATGTTATTAGCAGTGCCTGATAAAATCATTGGGTCTGTCATGCCATTACTCGTGTTAGCGGTGAGCGTGAATAAACGAATCAGCTATTGGGCATTCTACAAAATGAAGCACAGATAGCGAAATGTAGTTTACTATTTTTGACCGTACAAAATAGCGATCGCTTAACTGAAACCTACACCTGAGCTACCAATACTGTATCAGTTAAAGCCGGGGATAATCTGCGCCTCAGGTATAAAGAGTAGGGGCGTATTGCAATACGCCTCTACTGGAAATTCTTCCATTTGGAGTGTGTGAATTATGTACGATAAGATTACCCCCCCGACAACCGGAGCAAAAATTACCTTCAAAAATGGTGAACCAGTTGTCCCTGAAAATCCTATTATCCCTTTTATTCAAGGTGATGGGACGGGTATAGATATTTGGCCAGCCACCGAAAAAGTGCTTGATGCTGCGGTAGCTAAGGCATACAAAGGCACAAGAAAAATTAGCTGGTTTAGGGTTTACGCTGGTGATGAAGCCTGTGATTTATACGGAACTTACCAGTATTTACCTCAGGATACATTAACAGCTATTGAAGAATATGGCGTTGCCATTAAAGGCCCCTTAACTACTCCGGTAGGTGGGGGAATTCGTTCTTTAAATGTGGCACTTAGACAAATTTTTGACCTTTATACTTGCGTGCGTCCTTGCCGTTATTACGCTGGTACACCATCTCCACACAAAACTCCAGAAAAACTGGATGTAATTATATATCGGGAAAATACGGAAGATATTTATTTGGGGATTGAGTGGAAGCAGGGAAGTGAAATTGGCGATCGCTTGATAAAATTTCTGAATGAGGAATTGATACCCGCTACTCCAGAACATGGTAAAAAGCAAATTCCTCTGGATGCGGGAATTGGCATCAAACCCATCAGCAAAACCGGTTCTCAGCGTCTTGTCCGTCGCGCTATCAAACACGCCTTGTTATTGCCCAAAAACAAGCAACAAGTGACCTTGGTGCATAAAGGCAATATCATGAAATACACCGAAGGCGCTTTTCGTGATTGGGGTTATGAATTAGCAACCAGCGAATTTCGGCAAGAGTGCGTTACAGAACGGGAATCTTGGATTTTGGGTAACAAGGAGAAAAACGCTAATCTCTCCTTAGAAGAAAACGCCCGCATGATCGATCCTGGTTTTGATTCCCTAACTCCAGAGAAGAAAGCGCAAATTGTCAAGGAAGTAGAAACAACTCTTAACACCATTTGGGAAACCCACGGAAACGGCAAATGGAAAGAGAAAATCATGGTCAATGACCGGATTGCTGATAGTATCTTCCAACAAATCCAAACTCGTCCAGATGAGTATTCGATTCTGGCGACAATGAACCTCAACGGTGATTATTTGTCTGATGCGGCTGCGGCTATCGTTGGCGGTTTAGGCATGGGACCAGGGGCAAATATTGGCGATTCCTGCGCTATTTTTGAAGCTACCCACGGTACAGCACCTAAACACGCTGGGTTAGACAAGATTAATCCCGGTTCTGTGATTCTTTCTGGTGTGATGATGCTGGAATTTATGGGTTGGCAAGAAGCCGCAGATTTGGTTAAAAAAGGATTAGGGGATGCGATCGCTAATTCTCAAGTCACCTATGACCTAGCGCGGTTAATGGAACCACCTGTAGAACCATTAAAGTGTTCTGAATTTGCTGACGCAATCATCAAACATTTCGGTTAATTTCGGTTAACTGTAGGGGCGGGGTTTCCCCGCCCTATACCCTATTTTCTAACCCCAATTTTCCCCTCCTGGTAATTGATAACAGTTTTGTATAATTACTGTTGGTAATTGTTTCGCTGAATGAGAATAGGTGAGGTGCAAGAATTTTAAAGCATTTGTAATTAATGCTGTTCTATCTATTAACTCAGATAATTGAAACTGACTATATTTACCATTCATGACTTCTAAACTAGCATCAGCAATGGCATCTTCAATTACCTCCTCTTCTATTAAATTTTCCCATTCATCTTGATTGACGTAATAGGATTTTTTATTTTCTTTGATATTGATTTTTTGAATTTCTCTAATAGAGTTACGAATAGAAGCAGCCCAAGAATTGGTTAATCGCTGTTCTATTTGATTTTTAATTAAATGAATTAGTAAAACTTTTAAAAAGGATTGAATTTGTCTGAGGTTAGCTTGTTTACTCATTCCCTCTAATTCATCGACAATTGCTAAAGCATCTTGATAACGTGCTTCCAAAATACTATTTCTGAGGTCGATTAATTCCTGTGTCATTTGTCTTAACCTCCATTTTCATAGAATGGTCGGGATTGATTTGCTACTTGTAAATTAAATTGCTATATTTATTATAGTGCTGAAACTCCATTTCTCAAGTAGTGGATAAAATCAATCATGATTGAGCAACTTTTGAAACTAAACTTAAACGCAGTTGATTTTACCGATGAACAGTTTTATCAACTATGTCAAAAAAACAGTGATTTAAAATTTGAACGCACAGCTACAGGAGAGTTAATTATTATGCCACCAGTGGGAGGGGAAAGCGGCAATAGAGAAGCTGATTTAATGATAGATTTAGGTATTTGGAATCGTCAAACAAAACTCGGTTACACTTTTAGTTCTTCCACTATATTTAAATTACCAAATGGCGGCGACCGTTCTCCAGATGCAGCTTGGATTAAAAAAGAACGTTGGGAAGCACTCACCCCTGAACAACAACGCAAATTTCCCCCCATTGCACCAGATTTTGTCATTGAATTAAGGTCAGCAACAGATGATTTAAAAACCCTGCGTCAGAAAATGCAAGAATATATGGATGCAGGGGTAAAAATGGGATGGTTAATAAATCCTCAACAGCAACAAGTAGAAATTTATAGTTTAGGAAAAGATGTGGAATTGCGAAATTTGCCTACAGAATTATTAGGTGAAGAGATATTACCAGGATTTAGTTTGAGTTTAGATTGTTATTAACTTTCTTGTGAATGAGTCCTTTTTAATGCAATAGTTTTTAATGCAATAGATAATTGTCGTAATCTTTCACTAACTTCTAAATTAGATTCTTGTGATTTTAAATTATTCGGTATTTCCGCTAATAAAAGTAGATTTCCTTGTAACCATTCATTCATTGCTACCCCTGTCCAAGTTCCTTCTTTTTGTCTAAAGCTATCAACTAAACCCTTGAGTTCTTGAATACAATATGACTCAAAACCAGCAGCATCAAAAATTGCATAACGCAAATATTCTACAAAAGCATTAATATCATTTTCCACATCAAAAACCACAGCTTGTTGTGGCAGTATAAATTCATTAGCAACATCTATTGATATTTTCGTTATAACTCCTGTTACTCCTAATACTTGTTGGCGAATTTCTGGGTTGTAAAGTAAATCTGCACCATATTTTATATATCTTTTGAGAACACTATAATCGGCTTTCCGCACTTCAAAATGTTATACATTAATACTTCAATAAATTTTACAAAAAATGTTGATATTATTCAGTATTTAAACGTATGAATTATAGCCCTTTGGCGATAGCGAAGCGCTGCTGCAAGCAGTTCGCTATTCAACGACCATTAACCCCAATTTTCGTAATCTTCATATATTACAAAACGAAGTGCGGAATGTGGGCTTGATACTGTGGAAGGGGTGTGAATCACAATCCCTTAATCAGCTTTTGCAGTTATGATCTAAAACAGTGAAAACTGTGTGCAAATCTACAAAAACTTAACTGCAAATAAGCTTATGAGTTTAAATCGTCGGCATTTCTTGGTTTTACTGGGTGCTAGTAGTGGTGCTTTTCTTTTAGATAACTATGCTTCAGCAGAAACATCACCCCCACAAACCCCAGCTATTCAACTACCCCCCTTACCCTATGCTTACGACGCACTAGAACCGCATATTGATGCTAAAACAATGCAGTTCCATCATGATAAACACCATGCAGCATATGTGAATAACTTAAATCAGGCATTAGATAAACACCCAAAACTGAAAAGCAAATCAGTTGAAGCACTGCTGCAAAATCTCGATAATGTACCCGCAGATATTAGAACTACAGTTAGAAATAATGGCGGTGGACACGTTAACCATTCCATGTTTTGGAGAATAATGAAACCGAATGGCGGTGGTGAACCCACAGGAGAAATAGCAACCGCAATTAAAGATAACTTTGGTAGTTTTACAGATTTCAAAAAACAGTTTAATGCAGCTGGTGCTGGTCGTTTTGGTAGTGGTTGGGTTTGGTTAGTTCGCAGCAAGAACGGTAAATTAGAAATTACAACTACCGCAAATCAAGATAGTCCTTTAAGCAAAGGCAAATATCCCATTTTTGGTAATGACGTTTGGGAACACGCCTATTATCTTAAATATCAAAACCGTCGTCCTGATTATTTAGAAGCTTGGTGGAATGTAGTCAACTGGGATGAAATTAATCAACGCTTTGCAGACGCAACTAAATTAGGATAATTCTTAATTGATTTTTTACCAATTTCCCATTACCAAACTTACAAAGGCTTTTGACTCGGTATCCCAACAGCACGGGGAAATTGAATTGGCGTGTTTACCACTTTTCGCAAATAAATACAATGACGAATGCTGTTAGTAAAAGGTGTGGTAAATTCTTCAATTAATTCAATTACTCCACCCAATTGATTAGCAGCATTTTTTAGACTTTGGCTTTCTTCTTGTGTCCAGGTTCCCCGATAAATTACAGCTAAACCACCCTGTTTTACTAAAGGTAGACTATATTCAGCACAGGCGGAAGCTGTACCCACAGCCCGAATTAAAGCTAAATCATACCTTTGGCGATGTTTATTTTCCTGACCAATTTCTTCTGCCCTTCCTACAATTGTTTTAGTATTAGTTAGAGAAAGATTACTTAATATCGAATCAATAAAATTAATTTTTTTACGCGTTGAATCTAACAAATTTATTTGACAATTGGGAAAAATTATAGAAATTGGTAAACCCGGAAAACCTGCACCTGTACCAATATCAATTACAGATATACCAGATGAAAGAGAAGAAATAAATTGCTGTTTTGGCGCAATACCTCGCAGAGAATCCCAAAGATGCTTTTCCCAAAATTCTTCAGGTTCAGTAATGCGAGTTAAATTAAGTTGCCGATTCCCTTCTACAATTAATTCATAAAGCTGTTGAAATTGTTTTTGTTGTTGGTCTGTTGGTTGCCAATTGAGAGTTTGCTGCCAGATTTCTGCCATTTCTGGTAAACTGGCTATAGGTAAAGATTCTAGAGTCATTATTACTGTTGTAATTGTTAATTTTTAATTTACTATTGGTTCTTTTTGTTTACTTGCCAATGTCGCTGGGTCAACTGCTTCTAGTACACCATGATTGAGTGTCCAGCACTTGTCAGCTATTGGCAACATATCCCCTGCGTCATGTGTTACAACTAACAGTGTCCAATCTTTTTTTAGTTTCGCTAATAAATTTACTAACTGGCGACGCATTGACCAATCTAAACCGGCTGTGGGTTCATCTAATAAGAGTAAATTCGGTTGGCGAATCAATTGCACTGCTAAAGCTAAACGCCTCTGCTGTCCACCGCTTAAAGCATGGGGAGAGGTAGAGAGTGATAAATGGTCTAATCCTACTTCGCTTAATGCCTGGTGAACTCGCTCTGAGCCTAACTCTGGATGCCCTAAACGCAATTCTTCTAAAATTGTACCACCGCAAAAGTGCCTTTCTGGAAACTGAAAGACTATCCCAGCTAATTGTTGTAACTGTTCGGCTATGAGTTGTTGTTCTCGCCAGAAAGCTGCGCCAGATGTGGGTTCAGCTAGTCCAGATAAAATCTCTAGTAAGGTGCTTTTACCAGAACCACTGGGACCAATAATTAGACCTAGTTGTTGGGGTGGTAAGTCTAAGTTGATTGATTTGAGAATGGCTGTTGGGCAAGCTGTGGGGTGATAGGTTAAATTTCTAAGATAGAGCATTTGTTAAGATTACCAAAAAGTTAGCAAACCACCAAGTCTGAAGGACTATGAGTCGCGGCTAGAAGAATACGGATTAAATGAACCGCGAAGGCGCGTTCGCGAAGCGTCCCGAAGGGATAGGACGCGAAGGAAGAAGGAAGAAGGAACCAGAAAAACTGACATCTTGTACTAAGTAACTTAGTGTTTAAGGGTGTCGAAAGTTTTGACGGTAATAACTTAAGTTGAGAATTGACTATTTTTTGCATTTTAAGTAATAGATAAGACAATTTTAACCGCAATTATTCTGAGGATTTTTATGTTGAAACAGTTTTTTATTCCTCAATTAATAACCTCGCTTCGATTTCCTGTACTTGCTAAAGTGACCTTTGTTACTGCTATTACCCTAAATCTGTGGGTAAATCCTTCTTTGGCTGGTGATCCGTTTCGGAGTAGTGAACCGCGTAAAATTGGCGATCGCACAGAAGCTGCTTTTAAGGCGATTTTTCAACAGGGAAATTATCCAGCAGCAGCCGATTTTCTGGACAAAGCCCTTTCTAGTGAACCTGATGAACCTCTAGCTTATGCGATGAAAGCATCTTTAGCTTATGGAAATCAAGATTGGACTAGTCTTAATAATTACAGTCGTCAAACTCTAGAAACTGGGCAGAAGTTGATTAGTAGTGACCCATTACGTGGTAATTTATACAGTGCTGTCGGGAATTTTTTGGAAGGTGCGGTAATTATCAGTCGTGAAGGAACTGTCAATGGTGCTTCACAAGCATTGAGTCGCTTACGCAAAGTCTATGAATATTTAGGTAATGCCGAAGCGATCGCTCCCAATGATCCAGAGTTAAACTTAATCCGAGGCTACATGGATTTATTGTTGGCGGTGAATTTACCTTTTACAAACCCAGATCAAGCAATTGAACGGCTAGAAAAAAATGCCGCCCCTGGGTATTTGGTAAATCGGGGTATTGCTTTAGCCTACCGGGATTTGAAACAATACCCTCAAGCTTTAGATTATGTCAATCGCGCCTTAAAAACAACTGCGGATAACCCAGAAATCTATTACCTCAAAGCCCAAATCCTCCAAGAACAGGGAAGAAATGAAAAAAGCCAGAATTTGATGAAGGAAGCGATCGCTAATTTTGATAAAGCCTTAACCAAAAAATCCCAACTCCCCGCTAGTCTAGTCAAACAAATTGAATACGAACGTAAACAAGCTACACAACGCTTGCGAAATTTATGATAATTCGTAATTCATAAGTAATTCATAATTAGCAATTACTCATTAAGTAACCATCATGAACTGCGTACACGAGAACACATGAAAAACAACTTCTTATTCCCCTCCTCGCTTGCAGGGGTTAGGGGTGGGGTCTTATTTTCAAGTCAGGTAGATAGAATTAAATGTCAGATAAAATTTTGGTCGTAGTGAGCGATTTCTCGCTCTTTTGCTAGGTTTGATAGGGCTAAAGCCCTGACTACTAACTTTTCTTTTATTCAGTTTTACTAGTTACCAAGATGAACATTCAATTCCGCGAGTTTAATGCTTTTGATGTCTGGATTTGGTTGCGATTTAGCACTGTACCCTCACAACGTGAAAAACAATATATAGAAGAAGTTTTTAATTCCTGGTTTTATTTGGGTAAATTAGGCGCATTTAATGCCGAAAATCTCCAAGTTCAAGATACCGGATTTGATATCAGTTATCTGAATTATGATACCAAAGGTTATGATAAAAGTCTGCTATCTTTGATGCACAACATGGGTGAGTTTGAGTATGAAGGAGAATGGGGACGTTGTTGGTTTGATTTAGGAACCAGTGATGCTATGGCACTCGATATTTTAATCAATTCTCTCACCCAGTTAAGTGAAGAATACGTCACTATTGAAGAATTATATATCGGCGGCGAAAACTCAGATTGGCCTGTTGAAGATAGTGAAAGTCGCGCTTACTCAATTTACGATAATTAGTCAAAACAATGAATAAAGAAGGTCAAATTCGCGTTATTGTTCTAGCACTAATTCGAGATAGTGATAGAATATTTGTATCTGAAGGTTACGACTCTACAAAACAATCAACATTTTATCGGGCTTTAGGTGGCGGTGTGGAATTCGGCGAAACTAGTCGTGTAGCTTTAGAAAGAGAGTTCCAAGAAGAAATCCAAGCTGATTTAACCAATATTCGCTACTTGAATTGTATAGAAAACCTATTTACTTTCGATGGTAAACAAGGACATGAAATCATTCAACTTTACGAATGTGATTTTGCAGATGCCAAATTTTACCAAATCGAAAGTCTCACTTTTTCGGAAACGCCAGAACGTAAGCACCGCGCTTTATGGATAGATATTTCTAAATTTAAATCAGGAGAATTAAGACTAGTTCCAGAAGTCTTTTTTGATTATTTGTAATGTAAGAATATAGCAATATTTGCAGCGATTGCGAACCTTTTGTAGGTTGGGTTAGACGCGATAATTAATTGATAAAGATCATAGATAAATCACCAAACCGCTTCGTAACCCAACATCCACTATAAAATATGTGTTCACAATTCATTTATGATTGCTATAGTCAAGCTATAGAGTCAAACTAGGAGATTCCTCATGGTTGTACAATTAGCCAAACGACGCTTTAACATTTCTCAGTACCACCAAATGAATAAAGCTGGCATTTTGAAAGAAGATGACAGAGTAGAATTAATTAATGGAGAAATTATTGAAATGTCACCAATTGGAACAAGACATACTGCTTGTGTAAATCGTTTAAATTCTCTTTTTTCACAATTACTGGCTAACAAGGTAATAGTTGCTGTACAAAATCCCATTATCTTAAATAATCTTTCAGAACCGCAACCAGACATAGCATTACTCAAACTCCGTGCAGATTTTTATGAAGCTGGACACCCGCAACCAGAAGATATATTACTGTTAGTTGAAGTTGCAGATAGTAGCATTGAATATGACAGAGAAGTTAAAATTCCTCTTTATGCGAGTAGCGGAATTTCGGAAATTTGGTTAGTCGATATTGAAGAACAAGTAATTACAGTTTATCGCTATCCTAGCGCAAATGGTTATAGCGAAATTAAAACTTTTCAGCGTGGTGATATTCTAGATTTACAAATATTTCCAGAAATTAAATTAAATGTTGATAATGTTCTAGGATAATGTTGTTAATTAACTAATTAATTCTGGACTTTAATTCCTCTGCAACTAATGCCAATTCTGTATAAAGATGCGCCAAATTTAGAAAGGAACGTTCGCGAAGCGTGGCGTTAGCCATACCACGGAGGCACAGAGAACACAGAGGAGGAAAAGACAAGGTTACAAAATTCAGCGCAGCCTCATAAGGAAATGGTCTAACAAGCAGCAAGTTTTGTAGCGGTTTCTAAATCTCTTTTACAAAACTAAATGACGAATTACGAATTACGAATTACGAATTACGAATTACGAATTACGAATTACGAATTACGAATTACGAATTAATCATATCGATCTTTTTTAAGTTTAATTACCTCAATGACATTATCATGATGTTGTCCACCAATAATATCTTTGAGATGAATTCTACCCTCAATATATTGCAAATGAATACGCCACCCAGAGATTTTATCAATATCAGCACGGTATATTGCTTGTTTAATACCCGTTACTTTATGTAATCTCGTTTTGGGAAACGTTCGCGTTCTGTGACATTCATTATCTTCTAATTCCGCTAAAGCTTCGAGAAAATCAATTTTTAAATCCTCTGGCAAAATCTTCATTGCTTCATAGATAACGCCATATTCATCTAGAAGAGGTTTAATTTGTGGCATTAGAAAGAAGTAACTTTAACTTCTAGATTTTCATCTACTGTAAAATCTTGATAAATAAACTCTGCAATAGCGTTATATGCCTTTTGTGCATCTTCTGCATTAACTATTCTAAATAAAGTGACTAATATACAACCAAAAATTGGATCATCATCAATAGTTAAAATTATTCTTTGTGTATCATTAATTTTAAGAGAATATATCGTGGAATCATAGGAGTGATTAAGTTTTATATTTCTAAGTTGTTCGCTATTTTGGTAAAAAGAATTGTTTTCAGATGACAAAAGTTCAAAATAGCAATTCATTTCTTTAATAATTCTAAACTTCTCCGTATCGGTAAATTGTTCTAAATCTTTCTCAAAATCCTTGGTCGATTCAATGAGTATATCCATCAATTTAACTCCTGAGTCGAAATTTCCAGGTTACTTCAAATTTATCCCATAACTATTAATAATAGTAGAGTAGTAATTGTCAGTATGCCAGATAAGCTAATACGCAGCTAAATTGGATTTAGTGAAGTGAGAAAATAAGCCATCAAACTCTTATCTGTTCCCTGTTCCCTGTTAAGAGTTTCCTTGTCTCAAACAACAATTTAAATGCGCGACAGCTTATTTTCTAAAAAAGAATAACTGGTATCAGAAATATGCTACGAGGAATCTGTAATTAAAATTGTTCATCTTTGAGAATACATCTTTCTTCAAAAAAGCATTATGCCAGTTCCACAGCCAAAAAATAAAATACCTGCAACTCTATTCATACTTTTATCAGGACTTGCTGTTACTCAAAGCATTGGATGTACAACATTCAACGCTAATCATACCGAAAACTTAGCAAATGCTCAAACTTTACCTAAACCAGCACCTCAAGAAATTATCATCGCTGGAGAAGTGCGTGCTTTACCAGGGAAATTAGATACCATTCCTGTGTTTAACAGTAATAGTCCAGAATGGGTGAAAACTGAAGGCGTTTTACTTTCTACCTTTCCAGCAAATGGGAAAAAAGTTCCAGCAGCACATCTGAATTTTCCCTTTCAAGGACGGTTTGATTTATTTGCTCACCACTATAGCCACACTCCCAAGGATTTGCAAACTCTTTACCTGGGTATAATTTTGCATAATCCTGGTAAAAAATCTGTAACGGTAGATGTGTTACAGGGTGCGAGTTATTTAATGCAAGATGCGCCTTTTGTAACTTTAGCTCCATACATTGAAAATAATGATGGTAAAGTGTTCTCAGGCCCAGGTGCTAGGGCGGTGGCTGATGTGCTACGGGGAGTTCGTCAAGCTGATTTTCCGGCTAAATTGGTAATTCCTGCGGGAAAAAGTCGGATGTTGCTAAATCATCCTATTCCGGTGCGAAATTTAGAAAAACCTGTCAATGGTCGGTCTAGTTTTTTCCGGTTGCGTAGTAATAGGAAAGTTTATACAGCTAGTTTAGCAATGTATGCTAAGAAAAATGCTGATGGTTCTGACCGTGCGCCAACTATGGCGGAATGGCAAGATTTACTAAATAACGGTAATTTTGCTGGACCAAGAGATAAAATTCCTACACCACCAGATGCTAAAGGGGGTCAATTAATTTATGGACGTGTAGCGGGTGTTTCTCAAGGTTCGCGCTGGGAAGCAAAATTAGTAGATAGTCCGAAAACGGACATTTTCACGATTCCCGAACCAGGTCAAGCAATTTCCTATCCTATCGCTAGTTTACGTGGTGGTAGATTGGGTACTGAACAAAATCAAACAGCGAAGATGTTGGTACGTTATACAGATACAGCTTATGAAGCACATGGAAATTATGGCGTAGAATATAATCTCAGTTTGCCTTTAAGTAATAACACTGTTAAAGCTCAAACTATTTCCGTAACTTTAGAAACACCATTAAAAGAAGACAAATTAGCTCAGGGTGGTGTCCGCTTCCGAAAACCATCTTTAGATTTTCCTTTCTTTCGGGGGACAGTGCGATCGCGTTATACTGATGAGCAAGGGAAACTAAAGACGCGTTATGTGCATTTATGGCATCGCACTGGTCAAGTGTTGGAACCTTTGACAGAAATTGTGTTACAACCTGGAATGAGGCGCATGGTGCAGCTAGATTTGATTTATCCACCCGATTCCACTCCACCCCAGGTTTTAACGGTGAGAACTTTAAAAAAATGAGGTAAAGACGCTGGGAGTTTTCCCGATCTTATTTACCGCCGTAGAAGAAGGCAATTTCTTTTTCTTTGAGAGGTGCAAAACCAGCATTAACAAGTTTTTGGTCTAGTTCTGCTTGGGGAATGTGTTTTGCACCAATGCGGACGATTCGGGAACGCATGGTATTGGATACGCCACTACGCTGTCTACCTGCTTCCAGTCCCATAACTTGGCTGTATAATTCTAATTTAGCTTCGGGAATGGGAGAACCGTCAAAATCAATTCCTCGTGCGATCGCTACATCAATAGCATCAGCACCTGTGGTAGTTTCAGTAGTCATGGCAATTAGCTCTTAGGGATATTAAGTATACTGTACCAGTCTTTCTGCCACCTCTGGCTGTGTTGCTTGACTGATGAGCTTTGTGAATCTAGACTTGTCAGTTTTGGAAATTTTAGTTTAATCTCTAACCAGCGGTGTAGCCATTTTAGGTGATGCTATGTCTGAAGCCCACACTCCTCGTAACAAAGACCGCAGCCTCGAACAAGCGCTGACTAACAAGATTATCGATGATTATTTCGAGAATTCTGAAAGTTGGCTAAGAGCAATTTTGCGGATGTGTATTTTCTCCTTGGCTGATATCAATGGAGAATCAGTATTTATCGTTGAATGTCCGAATCACGCTGTAGCAAAACGCCTGAGTCGTAAAACTTATCCGTTTCGGGGAATGGTATACTTTCTAACTGATAATTTTGATGATCAAGATCGCACCTTATTTTGCTATAAAGACGAACGTAAAGGATATTGGCGCTGTTTTGATACTAGCACTAACAGTTGGCAATCTTTAAGTAATTTACAATCTTCTCCGACCTCAACTGATAGTTGAATTGACTAATGACTGGATTTGCGTGTTACTGAACCGCCAACAAACGCTCCTAATATTGTACCTGTCCAAATTCCGGCTGTGCTACCCTGCCATATTGCTTTTGGTGTTACCCAAGCATTACACATTTGTTGCCAGCCCCAAGCTTGATTTTGGCATTTTTGATTGTGTAGCATTGAGGTAATTTGTCCACCAATGTAACCACCAAACAAGCCAGAAGATAACGCTAAACAAGTACAAATTAGGATGCGTTTTTTAGTCATGGTAATCAGATAATTTTGTCTTTACGGTCATATAGGGCAAAAAGATTGTGATTCGATCATAGCCCTCTCCTTGCTTGCGGGTGAGGTTTCTAAGAGGTTGTCTTAAAAGTTTTATGCGAATATAATATAAGATATAATTTGCTAATACGAATATTACTACTAAATAAGCCAATTTCACCTGCGTGGACTAACGAAAAATTAAGGAGTTCTTGGCATTTGAAAATCATTAAGTTTGCAAATAGTATCTGGATTGATTCTATTTTTTACTGCTTCTGATCTAGCATTAATACAGACAGTTATAATAGTAGCGTTTGCTCTAATTACTTCTCTGCTAGTTTCATGTTTTTGTCTGATATTTTCTAAATTGCTTTGATTAGTACAGGGATTAGTATTAAAAGTAGTTAAAATTTGATAACTATCTTGATTACCGTTATTGACATAGCCACCGGACATAGATAAACCGCATTGATTACTATAGGAACTATAACCACTAAAACTTGAACTAAAAGCAGAAATACTTTGATTATTTGTGTTTAAATAAGGTGAAGTTTCTGTATAAGGAGTTGCGGTAGTATTTGTGTTTGTTGGTACATTAGTATTGGCTGTATCAGGAGTTGGTGTCGTATTGGATTCAGGGGATACAATAGGATTTCCACCTCCGGCCGCTAAAGAAATAGAAGGGTATATATTAGAAAATAATAGATAAATTAGAAAAAAATACCATTTATTTATTTGGCTCATAATTTTTATTTAGCCTATTTATTTGTGAAATAAGGGTTTAGCAATGCTAAACCCCTAAAAATAAAAAAATTTAGCAATCATTCAATTAGTTAGATCGCCAACGTTGATTACCATTATTAGGATCACATTGAATCATGTGGATGCGTCCTCCATCTTTACGGTATGGCATATCAACACAGTAATTTTGATCCGGTCTAGTACCTGCCCGTTTGATATGAAAAAAGCCATTACCTAAATCGGGAAAAATCCAATTTTGATCAGGATCATTCGCAGCACAAGGACTCCAAACATTCATTTGTGAATTATTAGAAAGATAACGAGCATTGAGACAGCCACCAGTAGACTTATGTTTTAATAAAAATCCACCCACACTACCATTTAAACGTTCAAACTGCTGATCAGGATCGCTATAATCCTTTGTCCAGGATGACATTACAGGCTTAGTATCAAATTTTGGAAAGTTGTTATTGGTGTTTAGAGCAAAATTATCAATAAAATAGGTTTTTAAGCCTACAGGAGGGGGTGGTGTAGTCCCTCCATAACTTCCATCATTGAACCTGCTTTAGATCCTTCTGGAAAGTTTATTGAACAGCATCGCAGTTATGTAGAATTATTGCGAGTTTTAACCGATTCTAGAGTTAAATCGCTTACCTTAATTACCAGTCGTGAGCCTCTTTGTGAAGGTTTGGATATTACTCCGTATAGTCTGCCTTGTTTAACGGTGGAAGCATGGCGTGAGTATTGGCATTATCAAGGAATTAATATGGATATTTCTGTATTTACTCCCATATTAAAAAAGGAAATTCATAAGGCTTATGGTGGTAATGCCTTAGCCATGAAGGTATTATGTAATACAATTTATAATGATTCGCAGGGAGATGTTGTTGCTTATTGGCAGAATAATAAAACTGAGGATAATTTAGAAGTTGAAACTGCGGTAGCTAATTTAATTAAAGAACAATTTGAACGATTAGCTCATATTAATATTGATGCTTATAATTTGCTGTGTCGGATGGGATGTTATCGTTATCAAGATGTGCAAACTGTACCAGAAAAAGGTTTATGTAGTTTACTTTGGAATGTAGATGAAAATCAGCATAAAAGAATTATTAAAGTTTTGAAAGAGCGGGCTTTAGTTGAATTCAATAATGATGAATATTGGTTACATACTGTAATTAGGAAAGAAGCAATAGAAAGATTGAGAAATAGTGAAGATTGGGAAAAAGCAAATACCCAAGCAGGAGAATTTTGGACTAAAAGTGTTAAAAGTGTTGAAACCCTAAAAGATGCTTTAACTGCTTTTGAGGCTTATTATCATTATTTAAATATTAAAAATTTTGATAAAGCTGCTGAGATAATAATTAAAGAAAGAGATAATCAATGGGAAAAATGTGAAGCTCTTGGACGTGCATTTTATAGACTAGGATTGTTAAATAATGCTATAGATTCAATTAATAAAGTATTGCAATATATTCAATCTGGATATGACTTAATAAGCATATCTGAAGGGGAGACAAACAAGGCTGAAAGCAAGGCAATGTAAAGAATGTGACGATTTATGGTAAAAAAAGATAGGTCAAGTATTGTCAATAAGACCTATCTAATGAAAATGATACCAACATTCTATCAAAACCATCTCAGAAGTCAATTAAGTCTAGCAGAATACCTATTGTTAAAAATCCTGCTTCAGATTTTACAGTCAATTAAACAGGTAAGTCTAGAAAGTTTAGCGAATGCCTTACCAATACCCATAAAATTTGAAAGTAGACGCAGAAAAATACAAAGATTTTTATCATTGCCAAAATTAACAATAAAGAAGATATGGTTACCCATAATTGAAGTCTGGTTAGAGACATACCTTCAAGAGAAAGAAACAATATATCTAGTAATAGACCGGACTAAATGGTCATGTATAAATTTATTAATGATCAGCATGGTGTGGGAGAAACGAGCAATACCGATATATTTTGAATTATTGAAGCAAAAAGGAAATAGCAATCTCAAACAACAAACAGAAGCGTTGACCGAGATTTTAGCGATAGTAAAAAAATATAAAATATGTGTATTAGGAGATAGAGAATTCTGTTCTGTCAAATTAGCGAACTGGTTGAAGCAGCAAGGTTTAAGCTTTTGTTTAAGGTTAAGAAAGAATGAATTTGTCAAAAAAGAATCAGATATTTGGTTAGAGTTGAAAGATTTGGGATTAGCACCGGGATTATCGTTATTTTTGCCGGGAGTTAAAGTTACGAAACTTAGAGGTTTTGGATATTTTAATTTAGCCTGTAAATGGAAAAGGAAACTCCAGGGTATAGCACCAAAAGAAGGATGGTTTATTCTCACAGATTTACCAGAGTTAGGAGCAGCTATTACAGCTTATAAACAACGCTTTGATATTGAGGAAATGTTTAGAGATTTTAAAACAGGAGGTTATAATTTAGAAGATACGAAAGTCACGGGAGAACGGTTGATTTCACTAATTTTATTAATAGCTATTGCCTACACATCAGCCACAATTCAGGGACAACAAATTAAACGCAAGGGAGTACAAGAATATGTCGGAAGAGTTAAAGAAAACAGCCGTAGTACCAGACGACATAGCAGTTTTTATATTGGTCTATATGGTTATACTTGGATCAGTTTTATGGATAATTGTCAACCTTTAGTAGCCCAATTAATGAGACTTAATCCTAATAAGCGCAAGTATTATCAACAAGGTCTAAGAGCTATGAACCTTATACAGTCAGTCTTTTAGTTGATTTTGTCCCCCCTTCAGAATATTTTCATTTTTAGCTTCTACAATAATTAGTACAGGAGCATTAATTGTTAACTGTTCTCTAGAACGACTGATAACAAAATCACAGCAACCATTTAAACTTTATGGCGACTGCTATAAATTAACCTTATTTTCAGACTTGCACCATCTTTATTGATATTTAATCGGTGCGTTACGCTGTCGCTAACGCACCCTACGAGCTTACCAATTACCCATCAACCTGTATTTCTCATACCTGCGGCAATACCGTTAATAGTTAACAATGCACCTCGCAGTAATTCACCTTTGCTGTAACGAGAGTGAATTACTCCAGAGGTGCTAGTGTTTTTGTATTGACGTAGACGCTTGAGTAAAGAAACTTGGATAAATCCTAAAGGTACAATTGTCCCATTCCGTAACTGTACAGAACGCTGCAAGATGGGATCACCGTCTAAAAGTCGTTTGTGTCCGGTAATATTCAAGACTAAATTCCTAGTTAGATAGAATTCACTAGCGATTTGCTCAAATACTTGATCAAACCGGGATTTATCTTCAGGGTTAGATAATTCATCGACGTAATGACGTGCCATTTCAATGTCTACTTTAGCTAAGGTCATTTCGGCTTTAGAAATTACCATTTTGAAGAATGGCCACTTCATATAAAAGTAGCGCAGTAATTTGAGGTGTTCTTCCGGTTCCGCGTCTAAAAATTCTTGTAAAGCTGTACCTATTCCATACCAAGAAGGTAACAAAATTCGGGTTTGTGTCCAACTAAAGACCCAAGGTATGGCGCGTAAGCTGCTTAAATCTTTTTTCCCAGATGGTCTTCGGGCTGGACGGGAACTAATTTGTAGTTGGCTAATTTCTTCAATGGGAGTGACTTGGTGGAAAAAATCGATAAAATCAGGTTGTTCGTAAATCAGGGCGCGATAATGTTGGCGCGATCGCACTGATAACTCTTCCATGATTTCATTCCAGGGTTGAATATCATCAAACCCAGTCCGCAGTAAACTAGCTTGCACTACCGCAGTAGTAATAGTTTCGACATGGTACAATGCCAAATCCACTAAGGAATATTTAGAAGCTAAAACTTCCCCTTGTTCAGTAATTTTGATTCTGCCATTAATACTATGACCTGGTTGAGCCAAAATCGCTTCATAAGCAGGGCCACCACCTCTTCCCACGGAACCACCGCGTCCGTGAAAAATACGCAGGTTAACGCCATACTCTTCGGCGATTTTCTGAAGTGATTTTTGGGCTTTATGAATTTCCCAGTTGCTGCTTAAAAAACCAGAATCTTTGTTGCTATCAGAATAGCCCAGCATCACTTCTTGTAAGTTGGGGTTGAGGATAGAAGATGATGGGGAATTGGGGGGTTGGGAAGTTTGTTCAGCTATTTCTGAATTAATCGCTTCATAGCCCCCTGCTAATAGGGCGCGATATAGGGGGAGTTCAAATAGTTGACGCATGACGCTTCTTGAGCGTTGTAAGTCTTCTACTGTCTCAAATAAAGGTACGACTCGAATTGAACCTACAGCAATGGCGGGATCAAACAATCTGGCTTCTTTGGCTAAGATTAAAACTTCCAAAACATCGCTAACTTCCCGGCACATACTGATAATGTAAGTTTGGCAGATACTGATGCCAAATTCTTGTTGTAGCGATCGCAAGATGCGGAAAGTTTCAATAACATCGTTGGTTTTTTCAGAAAATGGCAATTCGCTGGGAATTAACGGCCGTCGGGTTTGCAGTTCCCCAGTTAACCAAGCTACCCTTTTTGACTCTGATAGTTCGTTATATGGTTGGGGTAAAACCTGTAAGTATTCGAGAATCTCATTCAGTGCATCGGAATGACGAGATGATTCTTGGCGAATATCTAGCTGGGTGAGATTAAAGTCAAAAATTTCCACTTGACAGATCAGGTTTTCTAGTTCTCGACAGCCTAAACCAGTTTCTGTCAAATTTCTTTGAATCAGCCGCAGTTCTGCTAAGAAATCTGCTCCCGAACGGTACATGGAGGCATTTTCATTTTGTGGAACCTCCCGATTATATAGAGCCAGATTGCGATCGCGTGTATTTTCCAGTCTTCTTAGCACATAAGCCAGTTTCAGGCGATAGGGTTCTTGGCGATAACGCAGTGCTAGAGCATCATATACATCACTTAATGTAGATTGATCTAACTCCAGAGATTCCAGCAAATCAGGGAGAACATCACTCCAGTGCATGGACACACTCAATAATTCAATCAGTTGTTTCACTGATTTGATATATCTTTCCAACACCATTTTCCGCTGATAGCAAGCGGTTTTCCAAGTCACTTCTGGTGTCACCGATGGATTTCCATCTCTGTCTGAGCCTACCCAAGAACCAAAGGAGCAGAAATTTCTACTTGGTGGTTCTAACCAAGGAAATGTTTGGGCTAGGGAGTATTTGAGGCGTTTATATAGTTGCGGAATACCGTCAAATAAGACTTCTTGGAAGTAGTGCAAGGCATAATCTACTTCATCAAGGACTGTAGGTTTAAATTGGTGAAGCTCGTCTGTACGCCACCAAAGACGAATTTCTTCTAGTAATCGTTCTTTAACTTCCGCAGCTTCCCAAGGATAGCCACCAGAGCGATTTTCTAATTCATCTAATTTTTGTAACAGATCTACTACCTGTCGCTGTTTATCTCGGATAGTATGACGGACAATTTCTGTCGGGTGTGCAGTAAACACTAAGCGGATATCCAACTGGGAAATCAGACGTTGAATTTGCTGCGGTGGTACATTCAGTTTGAATAAAAGGGGAAATAAGGCAGAAAATGTCCCTTTTTGGCTGATTTGCGTGTTATCTATCCAACTTTGTGTTCCTGAATCTGCGCCTAATGCTTTGGTGACAGGTAAGTCGTCTTCTCTTTGGTTAGTTGAATAAATTATGTTCGCTAGATATTCCTGATCAGTTGTTTCTGTATCAGAATAGCGGGTTAGTTGTTGCTTTTGTTCGTATTCCTGCTCAATGATGTTAATTAACTGGAAATATAGAGCAAAGGCGCGAGCTGCACGAATTGCTTCGTTGATATTCAGTTGTTCAATTAATTCTACTGCTGAAGCGGCTTGGTCATGTGTAGCTTGTCCTTCTGGTGAACATAAATCGCGCAACTGCCTTAATAAGTCCACCATTTTTTGGCCGCATTCTTGTCGAAGAACAGACTCCCACAATTCCTCTACTACCTGTAGACGATGACGCAAGAATAATTCCGACATAGGGTAGACATTCGCTGTTTGCGATGAAGAGTATAAAAGGGAACCCATATTCTTCGCTCTCGTAAAGCCAATTAATGTTTACAATTCTAGTTTTTTTGCTGCGGCTGCATAGGAATAACTGGAGCCAATAAATGCTTATATATAGTTATTATTGGTTCAATTCCTATTCATCTGGGAAAGTGAGGTTGGGGAGGCGATCGCCCCGAAACACTTCTTCACTAGCTTCCCCTACAGATGCTAGTGCTTTACTACTGGCTTTATCCGCTATGAGTAGCATGAGTAAAGGGACTGTGCTTAATTGGAGAAGACAAGATTGGGGAATGGTAAAAAAAATCAAATCTAGTCCAGAATTGGATGAGGTATTTTGGGTTACAGATGACATTGCTAATTTTTGGTGATTGACAGATGAGTAAAATAGACGCAAAGCTCAATCTTTGTAGGACGTGTAACCTTATAAGACTATCTTTGCCCATTTTGCCAGCTACAAAGGTAACAAAATTGTTAAAAAAAAACTGCAAAATGTGATAAATCTATGTTTCTAGTTTACAAGTACAGGCAAAATCCCCCAATACTCGCTTCCTGTTAAAGTTAACTTCCCATGAAAACAGTATTACTTAATCGCCAGCAAACCTTAGTGCAATGGGTAAGCCAAGCAACAGGCATCAGCACTTTCGGGGTGAAAGTCCGGTTGCTAGGAAATGACCTCCATATACTTTGCGAAGGTACAGACTGTCCGCAACGTTGGCATACTCTATCTGACTTGCTCCAAGCACTACAGCAAACAGACTTAGATAGCCTCACAAGTGAAGAACAATCCCCAATATACCAAGTATTGGTCTATGGTCGGAAAAAAGGGGTGCATCATCCTGAATGGTGTCATCGGGTGTACTTAAATCAATTAGAACGCCATCTGGAGCAAGTACATCAAGAACTGTTAGCAGATGCAGCAAAATCGAGACAAGTCAGCGGAGCGCTCATTGTCTCAAATGAGAGTTTAGCTCGTCAAGGCAACCCAGATGCAATTGCTCGCTATCTCAGCGAAAATTTGAGTACTTTGGGTGTAGCAGTACAAGTAAAAATTAAGCCACATCAGTCTCACGCTGAAGCCCAGATTCCAGGTAATCGCCTTTGGATATTTTGTCAGTCCAGTTATAGCCCTGATGCTTCCTTGTTAGCCGAACCAATAGCCCAGAGGTTGCGGAATCTTAAACTGTCTGGCTATGAAGATGCCGTTATCGTTTCTCAAGTCAAAGGAGAAACTGACGCTGATTGGCGGTTAAGAGTGGATTTAACGCCCCCAGCGATGATGTTGAAAGAGTGGGCGCGTTGGGGAGATTTACAAGCGATCTCTAGACTGTTAACTGATGTGTTGTCAGAATTCAAAATTTCTATCCAAGCTTCTCTGAAAGAATTCACCTTACATATATTTTGCAACCCAGCTTTTGATCCTTTAGGAACCGCCCCAGCCCCAGATCGGGAAATCTGCTTACAGGTAATTTTATCTCAGCTAGAAGCGATCGCACCCCAAGGTATTCTCGCAGCTGCCATATATGGTCAAAAAACAGGCGAAAAGCAACCTTCGTGGATAGATTGGTTGTCTTTACCAGCAGCCAAGCATCCCGCTTTGGCAACATCCACACTGGATTTAAGTATTTCTGGTGATGAACCAGCGATTATTTTTTCACTAGAACGCTTACTCAATCCTGACATAGATTGGCGGTTAAAAACAGGCGGTATCCGCGTGCTGTTACTTCATAAAAGTGATTTATTACACATAATGTGTGATGCGCCAATCTGCCCAACACGGCAACAAGTAGCCACTAAGGTTACTCAATTTATTCGCCAACTCAACATTGTCGGTATTGTTGGTGTACGTGTTTATGGTCGTCGGGCTGGCGATAAAGAACCTGTTTGGAATCATGGGGTTGATTTTGGCAATCGTCAACGATTAGTACCTGAAGCTACACCAGAATTTGCGGCCACTGCTGAATATGTAAGTGATTTGCTGACTAGTGAAACTAATGAGCCAATTTTGCGTCCTGATTTAACAAGCCAGGAAGTTAAAAGTTTTGTGAATGAAGTAGCACAGGATTGGGTAGAAACTGCTAACAACAAACTGAAAAAGTTGCTGGTGGGAACTCAATTATTTACGGAAGCAACCCAGTCAATCGAACATCACCCTGATGAACAAGGCATTCGGGGGTTCATAATTTGGATAGCCTTAGGATTTATTCTTGCAGTTCAAAGTGATTGGATGTTGGGTGAAGTTACTACTCGGATTGGATCAAATTCTTCTAAGCTTGCTGGTGTTACATCGTCGTCACAGTTATCTTTGAAATCAGGGAAAAATCAGCGTCAGAAAACTGGATTTTTTACCAACACTGAAAACACAAAATCTGCTCAATTTGGGAATTCTACATTTAATGCTTCTGGATTCACCCAAAATGATGATCCAACAGAAACATTGGCAGCAGCACCATTGAAAGAAAAAGCCAACTCTACGGCTATTCTTTTAGCAGCCCGATCTCCAATACCAAGTTTTAATGCTCGGCAATTAGATGAGCAATTAGCTCTGTATAAACAAAGGTTGTTAACAACTGGACATCCTCCAGATGTATTAATTATTGGTTCTTCTCGCGCTCTTAGAGGAATTGATCCCGTAGCCCTTTCTAAAGCTTTAGGAACTCATGGTTATCCCAACATTGGCGTATTTAATTTTGGTATTAATGGTGCAACAGCACAAGTTGTAGATTTCATCATTCACAAAGTTTTAGAACCTTCGGAATTACCTAAATTAATTCTTTGGGCAGATGGTGCTAGGGCTTTTAACAGTGGTAGAGAAGATATCACTTTTAATTCTATTGCTGCATCACAAGGCTATACATACGTATTAGAGAAAGCTGCAACCAGAATTAGTAGTAATAAACTGATTAAGCCAGAAATAAATGTCACACAAGAAGATATAAAACCAGAAGTTAACAGTTATCAAGCTGCCGATGAGTGGTTAAATAAGTCTTTATTTGGGCTGTCTTTTAGCTATAGAAACCGTGAACAAATTAAAAGCTTATTGCAAAAACAACTTAATCATTTACCTTTTAGCAATCAACAAATAACATCAAATATTAAACTGATGCCTGATTCTGTTGAAGCAGATAACTCTACACAATCAGTCGATTTTGATGGATTTTTGCCATTATCAATGCGATTTAATCCAGCTACATACTATCAAAAACACCCTAGAGTAACAGGAAATTACGATAATGACTATAAATCTTTTTTACTAACAGGTAAGCAAGATACGGCTTTACAATCTGTATTAGAATTTACAAAAAATCATCAAATCTCTCTAGTATTTGTGAATATGCCGCTCACAGCAGAATATTTAGACCCAATGCGGCTAAAATATGAGCAAGAATTTCAACAGTATATGTTAAATGTATCTACCACTAACACCAATTTTATATACCGAGATTTCAGCAAAATTTGGCTAAAGGCAAATGATTACTTTTCAGATCCTAGTCACCTAAACCGCTATGGAGCATATGAAGTATCACAAAAGCTGGCAATTGATCCCATGATTCCCTGGATTATGAAGTAGATAAGTACCTCAGCAAAATTAATTATACATTTTGCCAAAAAATAGAAATCCCTGTAATCTTGTTCTGTTCCCTGTTGCTTTACCGAAATGTGCAATTTATTTGGCACGACTACTTATGTCTCTACCAATGACTAAAAAATGAAGTTTATATCAATTTTTTACGGGATTTTTTTGCTGAGTGTTCTGGGAATTTACTGGAATGTATCTGAACAAAAGATACGATTATGGACGTTGTTAATAGCTAGTATTGTATTTTATGCATCATGGCAAATTCAGTACTTACCATTACTATTAGTACTTACTTTTATTAACTTTCGGCTGGGGATAGAAATTGGTAAAAATACATCACCAGGTAAACATTCTCAAAATTGGCAAATTTCTAATGAAGAATGGCGATTTTCTCAAGCTGACTGGAATCAGCATCGGCTCAAGATTTTATGGTTGGGTATATTTTTAAATGTGTCAATTTTATTGGGCTTCAAGTATCTGCCTATTTTACTGCAAATACTATTTAATTTGTCCATAAATTCACCCGATACAGCCTTTAAATTTATTGCACCTCTGGGGATTTCTTTTTTTACATTTGAATGTATTTCTTATTTAATAGATGTCTATCGTGGTGCGCCAGCTGCTGAAAAATTTCTGAGATTTGCTGCCTATAAATTGTTGTTTTTTAAGCTAATTTCTGGTCCAATTACTCGTTACCATAATTTATCAATTCAAATCAATACGGATAGATTTATTAGTGTTGAGAAAGTGGCAGACGGTTTATGGTTAATTGCAAGGGGTGCAGTAAAAAAAGGCATTTTTGCCGACAATCTCGGAATTTTTGTTGATTTATGTTTTGGTAACTTACAAAGGGCAGGTAGCAATGATTTATGGTTAGCTACCTTTGCTTACGGATTACAGCTGTATTTAGATTTTAACGGTTATGTAGATATTGCCCGTGGTAGTGCCTTGCTTTTCGGTTTAGTACTACCTGAAAATTTTAACTTTCCCTACTTCAGTACAAGTATTGCCGATTTTTGGAGACGCTGGCATATAACTTTGGGGGATTGGTTGCGGAATTATCTTTACTTTCCTTTGGGGGGTTCCCGTCGTGGGTTGATTCGCACCTGCGGTAATTTATTAATTGTGATGCTAGTTGCAGGCATCTGGCACGGTTCGGCTTGGGGTTTTGTGGTTTGGGGCGCTTTTCATGGCATAGCTTTAGGAGTTCATCGTCTCACAGATGCCATGAGCGATCGCTTAAAAATTCTAGCAATCCTTTGGAAAAATCCTCTAGGTATAATTTTTGCTTGGTTTCTAACACAAATGATGGTTTTTACCTCTTGGATTTGGTTCCGTCTTCCTAACCTCCAAGACTCTACTTTTGTCTTTCAACATCTTTGGGGTCATACCGCTGATGAACAATTTGCTCAAAAAGTCTATCTGGAAGTTCTGAATATCAGTCCATATCAAATCTCTTATTTACTTATAGCTTTATGCCTGCTAATGAACATATCTTACGTATTTAATCGTGGGCTGAAATTAGATTTGAGTTGGCCTATTAAACTTGTCTTAGTACCTTTATGCTTTTACGCAGTTGGTTTACTAGCTCCTAAAGGTGGCTTGCCTTACATATACTTTGATTTTTAAATCATACAACTATTGAGAATTCAAGAGTGTTAACAACAGTTTTGTCAAAACTGGAATTCTTTGCATCAACCGACACACTAGAAATCTAAGCATAAGTAATTATTATCTCATTTCAAAAATAATTAAAAAAGTCTATATGAGAAAAACGTAAATTCATGTTAAGTTTATTGGTGTGAGCAAATACAAATTCGTTCACATAAAAAGTGTAAGAAATTACCGCAATTATAAACACATGACCACAACCTTACAACAGCGTTCAACCGCTAACGTCTGGGATCGCTTTTGCGAGTGGATCACCAGCACCGAAAACCGCATCTACATCGGTTGGTTTGGAGTCTTGATGATCCCCACCCTGTTAGCTGCTACCACCTGCTTCATCATCGCCTTCATCGCTGCGCCTCCCGTTGACATCGACGGTATCCGTGAGCCAGTTGCAGGTTCCTTAATGTACGGAAACAACATCATCTCTGGTGCAGTTGTTCCTTCCTCTAACGCAATCGGTTTACACTTCTACCCAATCTGGGAAGCAGCTTCCTTAGATGAGTGGTTGTATAACGGTGGTCCTTACCAATTGGTAGTATTCCACTTCTTAATCGGCGTAGCTTGCTACCTCGGTCGTGAATGGGAACTTTCTTACCGCTTAGGTATGCGTCCTTGGATCTGTGTTGCATTCTCCGCTCCTGTAGCAGCAGCAACCGCAGTATTCTTGATCTACCCAATCGGTCAAGGTTCATTCTCCGATGGTATGCCTTTGGGTATCTCTGGAACCTTCAACTTCATGATCGTGTTCCAAGCTGAACACAACATCTTAATGCACCCCTTCCATATGTTGGGAGTAGCTGGTGTATTCGGTGGTTCCTTGTTCTCTGCAATGCACGGTTCTTTGGTTACATCTTCCTTGGTTCGTGAAACAACCGAAACCGAATCACAAAACTACGGTTACAAGTTCGGTCAAGAAGAAGAAACCTACAACATCGTTGCAGCACACGGTTACTTCGGTCGCTTGATTTTCCAATACGCTTCCTTCAACAACAGCCGTTCACTTCACTTCTTCTTGGCTGCATGGCCAGTAGTGGGAATCTGGTTCACCGCTTTAGGTGTCAGCACAATGGCTTTCAACTTGAACGGATTCAACTTCAACCAATCAATCATTGATTCTCAAGGTCGTGTGATTGGTACATGGGCTGACGTAATCAACCGCGCTAACTTGGGTATGGAAGTAATGCACGAGCGTAACGCTCACAACTTCCCTCTAGATTTGGCTGCTGGTGATGTTGCTCCTGTAGCTCTAACCGCACCTGCAATCAACGGTTAATTCTGAAAGATTCAGATAGCTGAAGAATACCCTCCAGAAATGGGGGGTATTTTTGTTTTTTTTATAAGGAGTTCGAGTATCACAGCCATAGTTTCTTAAAAAGAAAAATTACATACTGAAGATGATTGAGGTAAGTATTCCCAGTATTTTCTTGAGTAGTTATTAGCATGAGAAAAAAAAGTGCTTCACTTCGTTGTTTTTATATTTAGGTTATCTAATTATTAGTAAATAATAAATTTATAGAAGTATATTTTTCGCTAGGTACTTGTTTTTTAACTGGTATTGTGAGATTATGCTAGATAATCTCCAAAAACTCGATAGATGATTAGTAGATTGAATTTTAGGCATAGTATTGTATTGATAGCTGATACTGGTGATGCCTGTATATATGCAGGTTTGGCTTTTTTTAGCAATCACAACAAAGCTTTCAAGGAAACAAAGGATATTGAGCAAGTATTGGTCGCTAACAACTAGGGATTAGATATCTCCAATTACCAATTACCGTTTTATGAGTTATCAAAACATAGAAATCGAGCCAGTGGCTGGACGTATCGGTGCAAAAATTCAAGGTGTTGACCTAAGTGCGAATCTTGGTGACGACATCATCAATGAAATCCGCAAAGCGCTGGTTGAATATAAAGTCATTTTCTTCCGTGGACAAGAACTTGATACCAACGGACAAGTAGCTTTTGCTCGTCGTTTTGGTGAAATCACTACTGCACATCCTACAGTTCCTTCTCTACCTGGACATCCAGAAGTGTTGGATTTAGATTACAGCCGTACAGTTGCCCTTGCAAATAACTGGCATACGGATGTCACATTTGTAGATCGTCCACCTTTTGGTTCGGTATTGAGGGTGCTAGAAATTCCTTCAGCAGGAGGGGATACAATTTGGGCAAACACTGCGACTGCTTACCAAGATTTACCAGAGCATTTGCGTAATTTAGCTAACCAACTTTGGGCTGTACACAGTAACGCTTATGAATATGCAACAGCATTTGACATATTTGAAACTGTCAAATCTTACCGAGATGTCTTCACGTCAACTGTATATGAAACTTTGCATCCAGTGGTAAGACTTCACCCTGAAACTGGTGAGCGCGGTTTGTTTATCGGTGGTTTTGTGCGACAGCTTCGCGGATTATCTCCAACGAAATCAGCCTATATTCTGCTTTTGTTGCAATCCCATGTAACCCGTCCTGAAAATACTGTGCGTTGGCGTTGGCAAGTTGGAGATGTGGCATTTTGGGATAACTGCGCTACTCAACATTATACTGTTGCTGATTATGGAGATCAACCCTGTCGTGTGCAGCGAGTAACAATTGCAGGTGATCTTCCTGTTGGTATTGACGGTAAACACAGCGAAGCTATTAAAGGTGATTCTTCTGCATATATCTCCAGTTTAGTAGCCGCTTAAGGGACTTCCAAATTATAAATTACCCAAAAAAACTCAACCCAAAAAAACTCAAAAGGTAATGTTTTTTAGAGAAGAATAATCATTACAAGCCCATAGAAAAAGTGCTTACTTTCGGTAAGCACTTTCTCTAAAAAAATACGCGTTTTCACTTGGTCTGAAAAATATTCTGCACCATTTTTTTCTCCACCCTATCAGCAGCATTATCTAACTCTATCACTTCACCATCACTCAAAAACCAACCCAAAGCACCAATATTCTCTTTTGCTTGTTCTACACTTTTAGCCCCAGGAATGGGAATTGTACCTTTACTAATACACCAATTAAGAGCAACTTGAGACATAGTTTTATTTCTAGTATTTGCTATTTCTTGCAAACATCCTAAAAGCGGTTTCATTCCTGGTAATAATTGTTTACACAACAAACCGCGAATCCCTTTAGGAAAATTACCTTTTTCGGAAAATTTACCTGTTAATAAACCCAACGCTAAGGGACTATAAGCAATTAATTTAATTCCCAACTCATCACAAACTTCTTTTAACCCTAATTCAGTCACTGGATAGGTAGATAAAAGTGAATATTGCACCTGCAAAGTTTTAATTGGTATTCCTCGTTCCTGAAACCTTTTATGCACCCATTGCAGTCGTTTTGTACCATAATTAGATAATCCTACACCTTTCACCAAACCTTGTTCATACAAATCTGCTAAACCATCTAATAAACCAACTTCTTGCCAAGGTGCATAATTAGCTGTAGACCAATGCATTTGCACTAAATCGACATTTTTACCCAAACGTTTTGCAGAAGCATTACAAGCTGATATAATTGATTTTCTTGTCCATCTCCAAGGATAAGCAGCAAGCTTAGTGGCAATGCAAATATTGTCTTTATTTATTCCGTCGTATTCTCTTGCAAAACGCCCTAAAAGTAACTCACTACGTCCGTTTAATCTTCCCGTTCCGTAAGAATCACCAGTATCAAACAGGGTGACACCCTTACTCACACACAGGTTAAATACCTGTTGTAATTGGTCGTCCATACTTTCATTGTATCCCCAGAGGAGTTGGTTTCCCCATGCCCAAGTCCCGCAACCCATAGCAGGAAGGGAGATTTTTTCATTAGTTTGCATTGTTACTGGCTATAAAAAGTGCATATATTAGCAGTTTAGTATAGTTGGGGTGAGCGATGCCTGCGGCGGGCGTAGCCATCGCACTAATAGTTAGGATTCAGATCAAACTAAGTGAGATGATGATGAAGATTTTATCTTGTATCTCAGTTTAATTTAGTAAGCCTCAAATCTTCTACTATCATAGTAAAAAGTTAGAAAAGTATCATCATCAACCAATATTCCTAAAATGATATCGAGATTTTCTCGAAAATAGGGACTACCAGATTCTTCGTCATGACTAATAATATGCTCATCCAGTATTTCTACAACAATAGCAGGCTGATTTTTATAAGGATATTTTCTATTCTTGAGGTCTGTTTTCCATTTCACTAATTGTCCTACTTGAAAAGAATCTTTTTTGAGGAAATTATTGCAAGCTGTTTGTAGTTGAGTTATGTGTTCTTCTCCATAACTTTCTTTTTCTGTCGCAATTTCTTCTTCGTCTTCTTCAAAGTTACCATTTTGGAGAGATTGCACCAATGCACCTATTAAGTCTTGGTTATTGTCTTTTTTTTCACTCATACGAATTATTATTAATTCCCTATCAAGAATACGCTGGTTGAGGAATTTTTGATTGATATTCTATTTTACCACTATTTTTAAATGATCTACTACTTAGTTTTCCAGGAGTGGGAAAGATGTAATTATTGTGTTTCTTTGATTCTAACTCTTGTAGAGCAGACCTGATTTCTTTGCTTATTTTATTCACTAATCTAGTTTGACGCAATCTAATTTCTTCCTTATTCTTTACTCCTTCTACTACATAAAATGATTTAGGAGGTAATAAATTATAGCTTGCTGGTACAACATCTAATAACCACCAGTCAAACAACTCACGTCTGCCATAAGAACCTGGAAAAATGGCATAGCCTTCTAAGCAATCATATAAAATTTCTAAAATAGCTTCTACTGATTGGTCATGTTTGATAACTTTAATCGCATTATAAAAAACATCTAAGGCTTCATTTATTTCTTGAAAATTCGCTTCTTTATGCTGAAAATAAGATTCATGAGATTTAAATATCTCAGTTATTAACTCATCAAGTACATAATTATCAATCATCTTAGTATTAATTTTATTATTAATATTCTTGATCAAGACAGATGAGATGAAATTGATAACCTGTTTTGGCAATAAATTATTAGGATCATAATATTCTAGAGTAGGTTCTACAGATAGAATTAAGATCAGTGTCATCCAGAGAGAACGACAATAAGCCAATTTTTCATTACTGTGAAGAATCAATTCTAAACCTTTTTTTAAGGCATCCTGGAGTGAATCCGTTCCATCAGCTTCTGGTTCATATAACTCTTCATAATGTTCCTGCTTAATTTGCTCAAATAACAATTGAAATTCTTCAGGAATTGTATTTAGTATTTTCTGTTTATATTTTCTATTTTGAATTGATTGTATTATCATATAAGTCTACTTTTTCTGGATTATTTAATTAACTAGAGTTATTTTTATAACAGTATTACCATTTTACTTTTGGTGCATCGGGGTAGTCCCAAAATACTTTTACCTTTATCTTCCTAAACTTATCCTTGAATTGCTCTATAACATCTTCACAACTTGGGCAAGGGTGTAGCTCTGTATAAAGATATAGATACCCTTCTACTTCCAGATTGTAGTTCATTTCTAGATGTTTTGCAATTGCGGATAATATTTTGTATTCCGCATCAACATTAGTGGACTGTTGGGTGCGGGGGTGCGGTTTTGGCTCAAATTGTCCTCCTTCTGACTTTGCGATAGGTATGGGAAGTAGCGTTTTCTTGTTAGACGGAGTTCCTAAACAAAAAATTACATCACCTATTTGTACTTCAGCGACTGCCACATTACTTTTAGGGAATTTTTGCTCAAGAATGGGTTTCTTGAGAATATTATCTCGAATGTAAGTTGCTGAGTTCTTTAACCTATCCTTGATCAGATTTTCATCGTTATAGTTAAAATTATCTTGCGTATTTGTCATGTAATGATATTAACATCTGTATAGGATGTTATTTCCCTGGTAACATGAATGGTAAAGCATCAATCCACCATCCACAATACCAGTATTGCCTTGACAATAAAGATATAAAAACTTTCATCAAAACAGGTATTGAAAAATGATACGTTTAAAACTCTGGCAATGGATCATCCTCATCTCACCAATTGTGGTAATTGTCTCCTTCCTACTCATCTCCGCAGGAATGCAAATTCACACTTGGGGACTAAGTTGGATTTGGGCATTATTCACTCTTGTATTTGTCGGTTGGCGTTGGTTGCTGGTACACTGGACTAAACCAGCTGTCAATCAAATCGAAGCTGTGTTTGCAGAAGTGCAGGAAGAATTGGAATCTAGCAACGACAATAATATAAATGTGTCAACGGGAAGAGATACCGCTATTCAAGTAGAAGCAGAATTACAAAAAGTTCTTACCGCAGCACAAAATGATTCCCCTATTTGGGAAGACTGGCAAACATTTTGGAAAAGATGTCAAGATTTAGTAGTAGCAATTTCCCATATCTATAATCCCGAAGTAAAATATCCCTTACTCAACATTTACATTCCCCAAGTTTATGGTTTAATTCGTGGAACTGTAAACGATATGGATCAATGGATGCAAAAATTATCACCAGTCCTTAATCAAGTTACCGTTGGACAAGCTTATCAAACATACCAAGTCTACCGTAAGTTAGAGCCATCTGCTCGTAAATTCTGGCAAGCTTGGAATTGGGCGCAATGGGTATTAAATCCTGTTGCAGCAGTAGCAAAAAAAGCGAGTGCAGGTGTTAGTAATCGCGCTTCTCAAGAATTATTGATAAATTTGAGCCAGTTATTACGAGAAGCGGCTTTACGGAATTTGTGCAAACAAGCGATCGCACTCTATGCAGGTACTAAAATTGAATTACCTACCCCCACCCTACCCCAAGGTAAAACCCAAACCCTGCGAGACATTATCACGCAAGCTGAACCTCCAGAAACAGTTGAGCAAAAACCCCTTAATATTCTCATTATCGGACGCACAGGTGCAGGTAAAAGTAGTTTAATTAATACTATTTTTCAAAATGAACTTGCAGCAGTTGATGTGTTACCGAGTACAGATAAAATTCAGAATTATCATTGGGAAACGGAAAGCGGAGAAACTCTCAATCTTTGGGATACTCCCGGTTATGAACAAGTCAAACGTGATGATTTGCGGGATTTAGTCATTGATTATGCCAAAAATGCTGATTTGTTGTTATTAGTTACTCCCGCACTTGATCCAGCGTTGCAGATGGATGTAGACTTTTTAGAAGATATCAAATCAGAAATCGCAGATTTACCCATCATTACTATTGTTACTCAAGTAGATCGTTTGCGTCCTATTCGTGAATGGGAACCTCCTTATAATTGGGAAATGGGAAATAAACCCAAAGAAATTTCTATTCGAGAAGCGACAGAATATCGAAAACAACTTTTAGCAAATTTCTGTAATTTAGTATTACCAATTGTCACTAGTGATATCAAAACTGGTCGTCATGCTTGGGGTGTAGAAGTGTTATCTTGGGGATTAGTAGAAGCTATATCTCCCGCAAAACAATTACGTCTCACCCGCTTTTTACGTAATCTGGAAATCCGCACAGTTGCAGCAGCTAAAATTATCGATCATTATACCTTTCAAATGGCAACCACTCAAGGAATTACCGCACTTCTTAAAAGTCCTGTTTTGCAATTTATTTCTACTCTATCAACAGGTTCTCCCACTCTTGCTTATCTTCTTGCAGAAAAAATTCCTGTCGAACAATTACCTATAGTCATTGGTAAATTACAAATGGCTTATGAACTTTTTCCCCTTTTCAATCCTGATAATTCCCAATCACGCAATTTTGATTTACTATCTCTCTGGCCTTTATTACTAGAAAATTCTACCACACCAGACACACCAGACCGCAACGCCGAAGCATTTGGTCACGCTTTAATAGAATATTGGACTCAGAATTTGACAATTGAAGAACTGCGGGAACGATTTGATTATTATCTTCAATATACTCAAATTAGAGCTTGATTAGGTACTTCACAGAGAGTATTAATTTTTAAATTAAATTAATAACCATTTTTTACAATTTAGCTAGTGCATCTTCAGCAGCAGCTTTTTCTGCATCTTTTTTATTACGTCCTTGTCCTCTTCCACGCCATATTTCTAATCCATTAACTACTTCAAATACATCAGATTCAAACACTGGTGTATGAGACTGTCCACCTATTTGATTTGTGACATATTTAGGTGGATTTGTATTACCGCTGCTTTGTACCCATTCCTGAAAGCGATTTTTTGAGTCTACATTTGAACGAGATATAACAATATTCTCCGGTACAGACGAAAAAAGTAGTTTTACAATATCTCGAACTGCTTCAATATTGCACTTATTATCTAGATAGTAAGCACCAATCACTGCTTCAAATGTGCTACTGAGTAAATTTGGATTTTGAAATCCTCCATCTCGAATTGCACCTTGTCCTAGACGCATTCTGAAGTCTAAACCTACTTCAATCGCAAATTTTGCTAATTGTTTTTCATCTACTAATGCGGAACGACGACGAGTTAATTCATCTTCTCCTTTGTCTGGGTGACTTTTATAGAGATATTCACCGCTTAAGAAATTGAGGATAGCATCACCGAGGAATTCTAGACGTTCGTTGTGTTCCCCTTCTTCAGGGTGTTCGTTGACATAAGAACGGTGAGTGAGGGCTTGACGGAGAAGTTTTTCATTTTGAAATGTGAGAAGTTTGTCTATTGTGTCATTTGTCATTATTGCGTATCTATTTTTTTTATTTTTGACTGGATAGTAAAAGTAAATTAACCATCATTAGTAATGGATATTAATAGCTGAAAACGCTATTTTCTTATGACTCTCCATTACCAAGTTATCAATTTGCTTGTCTTGTTTACAGTTTTAGAAGTAGGAATATTGTTGTTATACTAAATTACCACCACTAAGACTTAAACCAAATTCTGTTTTGTTTATTTATATAATGTCATAGGTTTAAAGTAGTTGTCAATACTTATTGAATGATGTATTGTTGATATTAAGTATCAAGTAGCATCTTTATTTTTTGACAGCAGTAAAAAAATGGCAATTCCTGATTTTCAATTAGTAATGCTTCCTTTACTCAAGTATGCAAGTGATGGAAAAGAACATTCTTTAAGGGAAGCAATTTCATATTTAGCTGATGTGTTTAACTTAAGTAATGAAGAAAGGAAAGAACTCTTACCTAGTGGACAACAAGCAATTTTTGATAATCGGGTAGGTTGGTCAAAAACTCATTTAAAAAAAGCAGGTTTATTAGAAGATCCCAAAAGAGGATTTTTTAAAATTACTGATAGAGGGATGGAAGTATTAGATAAAAATACAACAGTAATAAATATCAAATTTCTCAATCAATTTCCTGAATTTATTCAATTTAGAACAACAAAAAAAGATAATGATAAATCTGAATTAGATGCTGAAGAAATTGCCGGAAATACTCCTCAAGAATCTCTGGAATTTGGATATCAAAAAATTAAGAAAGAACTAGAACTTGATTTACTTAACCGTGTAAAAGGCTGTTCTGCTGATTTTTTTGAACGTCTCGTAGTAGATTTACTATTAAAAATGGGTTATGGTGGCTCAAGACGCGATGCTGGAAGAGCTATTGGTAAAAGTGGTGATTGTGGAATTGATGGCATAATTAAAGAAGATAAATTAGGTTTAGATATTGTTTATATTCAAGCTAAACGCTGGGATAATACAGTTGTCGGTAGACCAGAAATTCAAAAATTTGTCGGTGCTTTACATGGACAACGTGCCAGAAAAGGAGTTTTTATTACTACTTCTAAATTTTCCCAAGATGCTAAAGACTATGTATCGATAATAGATAGTAAGATTGTATTGATAGATGGACAAGAATTAGCTCAATTAATGATTGATAATAATGTTGGTGTATCAACTGTATCCATTTATGAAATCAAAAAGATAGACTCCGACTATTTTACAGATGAGTAATATAGCAATGTATATATGATATATAAAAATTATTTTTGGAAGTGGCACGGATGAACCTGTTAATAATATATCAGTAAACACATATCTTATAGTGGATATTTGGTTAAGATGCGGATGCGGTTTGGTGATTTATCTGTGAGCGTTATAATTTAATTACCACATCTAACCCAACCTACAAGGTTTTCATAACCTACTTGGTATGCTTAAAGGATTCCTAATTTATTAATAAATAAGAAGATTACCGACTGTTTAAAAAAGTCGCAGATATAGAGTTTATAGAATCTAATAATTTAGTGGAAATACTTTACTCAAATCAAGCTGCAAATCAGGAAAACAAGGTAGAGATATAATCTGATTAGGTAAAACGATGCGTTTATTTGCATATCCAAATTGATCTTGTTTATTTTGATATGGCTCACTGTAATATTCTAAGCAATTATCTAATAAATTAAATATCCAATAATCTGTAATTCCTGCCTTTGCATAAAGTGGTATTTTCACCTTTTGGTCATAATCTATGGAAGAATCTGCAACTTCTATGACTAACAAGATATCAGTCCCTTGTGGATGTGACGAGAAATAATTATCATCACGATTTTTGATGATTGCAAAATCTGGTTCTGGTTCGCTTTTGGGTGGTATGCTAATAGGGGCTTGAGATTGTAAAGTTGCTATATCTCCTATCACTTTAGGAAGTTCTCGCAATAAATTACGTAAACAAGTTTCATGCGCTCTACCTTTTGATACCATTTCTATTAATTCTCCATTAATTAATTGAATGTGATCATCTTCTTTTAAAAAGCCGATTTCGGTCAATTGGTGATATTCTTCTATGGTGAAGCGTTTAACCTGAATCTTAGTCATATATGTTGCTCCTTCAGGAATTGCCGTTATATATATTCTAAATGTGCCAGAAATTGCTATCCTAAAACTATAATAACTATTAAGGAAACAATGCCTGCGCCTACTATTACCCCGACAATGACTGCTTTTCCGCTGACTGCTGTAGTCGGTCAAGAAGCAATTAAGATAGCCTTGCTGTTGACAGCAGTAGATCCCGTTTTGGGGGGTGTGGTAATTGCAGGTCGTCGTGGTACGGCTAAATCTGTGATGGCGCGTGCTATACACGCTTTATTACCACCAATTGAAGTTGTTAAAGATTCCGTTAGCAACTGTGACCCCAACCATCCAGAAGAATGGGATGATAAACTCTTAGCTGAACAAAGACAGGAGATAGAAACGGAAATTATCCCTGCACCTTTTTTGCAAATTCCTCTGGGAATTACGGAAGATCGGCTTTTAGGTTCTGTGGATGTGGAACAATCGGTTAAACAAGGTGATACGATTTTTCAACCGGGATTACTAGCTACAGCTAACAGAGGTGTGCTGTATGTGGATGAAATCAATTTATTAGATGACCAAATTAGTAATCAACTTTTATCAGTATTATCCGACGGACGTAACCAAATTGAACGGGAAGGGATAAGTTTTCAACATCCTTGTAAGCCGTTGTTTATTGCGACTTATAACCCAGAAGAAGGAGCCTTAAGAGAACATTTACTTGATAGAATTGCGATCGCACTATCAGCAGACGGAGTTCTGGGTATAGATCAAAGAGTACAGGCAGTTGAACAAGCGATCGCATATTCCAAGTCTCCTTCAGAATTTCTGCAACAATACAGCGAAGACATAGACTCACTCAAAACTCAGATACTTTTAGCACGGGAATGGTTAAAAGAAGTCACCATTACCCCAGAACAAATTACCTACCTTGTCAATGAAGCCATTCGCGGGGGTGTAGAAGGACATCGCGCAGAACTATTTGCGGTACGAGTAGCTAAAGCCGCAGCAGCTTTGGAAGGACGCAACACAGTCACCGCTGAAGATTTACGTCGCGCTGTGGAATTGGTGATAGTTCCCAGAACAACTATAGTTCAGACACCACCCCCAGACCAACCACCTCCACCTCCCCCACCACCACCAGAAAATCAAGACGAGTCGGAATCAGAAGAAGAACAAGAGGAAGAACAGGAAGAAGAGAAAGAAGAAGACCAAGAACAACAAGAACCACCCGACATTCCCGAAGAATTTATTTTTGATCCAGAAGGGGTAATCCTTGATCCAGAAGTGCTTTATTTTACCCAAATGGCACAACGGCAAGGTAAATCTGGAAGTCGCAGTATTATCTTCTCAGACGATAGGGGAAGGTACATTAAGCCGATGATTCCCAAAGGTAAAGCCCGCCGCATAGCCGTAGATGCCACATTGCGAGCCGCAGCCCCGTATCAAAAATCACGCCGGGCTAGACAACCAGATAAAAAAGTCATTGTCGAACAGGGAGATATCCGTTCTAAGCGGTTGGTGCGAAAAGCCGGCGCTTTGGTGGTATTTGTTGTGGATGCTTCTGGTTCAATGGCTTTAAATAGAATGCAATCTGCTAAGGGTGCGGTAATGCAACTTTTAACAGAAGCCTATCAAAATCGTGACCAAGTATCTTTGATACCCTTCCGGGGTGAACAAGCAGAGGTTTTATTACCTCCTACCCGTTCCATTGCTTTAGCCAAAAATCGCTTAGAAAGATTACCTTGTGGTGGTGGTTCTCCTCTCGCACATGGTTTAACTCAAGCGGTGCGTGTGGGTGTAAATGCCCAAATGGGTGGGGACATCGGTCAAGTTGTGATTGTGGCAATTACGGATGGACGTGGTAATATTCCTTTAGCTCGTTCTTTAGGTGAACCCATAGAACCAGGTGAAAAACCAGATATCAAAGCCGAATTATTAGATATTGCTGGCAGAATTCGGGCTTCAGGGATGCAATTATTGGTAATTGATACGGAGAGTAAGTTTGTATCAACTGGCTTTGCCAAGGAATTAGCAAAATCAGCCGGAGGTAAATATTATCACTTACCCAAAGCGACTGATAAAGCGATCGCAGCTATGACCAGGGGAGCGATCGCAGATATGAAATCTAGTAGATAGTCTGAATTAGGATTTACCGGATTTTATATGGGAAATATTGGATGGGATGATACTTTTGCGAACTAACTCAAGTTATTAGTTATCTATAGCCTCCGATTTGATTCATGTAGGGGTTTAGCAATGCTAAACCCTAACCCATCAGGGGTTTTTGGGTACGGAATTTGTTTAAAAAAGTAATTGGTAATTGAGGATAAAATTCCTGTATTCATCCTGTTTATCCTTAAATCCAGTCAATAAATCCTGATATGGATTACGCCAGGCTACGCTATCAGACAAAGATTGATGGGATGAATAACTAAGCACTCATCACTCCTGACTCAGATTGTGGGTGTAAATAGCCAATTAAATCTTGTATTCCCTTATGCAGATACCGACTTACGGTGATAGGACTAGCACCGATTTTTTTACCAGCATCCTTGCGGGTAAGTTCCTTTACAAATACCAACTCAACTGCTATGCGGGAGTTATCTTCTAACAAACTCATAGCCCCCTGTAGTAATTGTCTTTCTTCTTCTTGTTGTTGAAGTAAAGCCGTACGGGAACAGGGAAGTATATCACCCAAAGTCAATTGATAATCCATATAATTAACATAAGTAGCGTCCAAACTCAAAGGCATCCGATTTTGAGCCGCCAACTTGCATTCTTGCCACTCTTGCAAAGAAATATGAAGTTTATTAGCAATTTCAATCTCTTTGGGAGGACGGCCTAAAGATATCGTCAACTCTTTACGAATTTTTTGCCCTTCATTGTCAAGTTCTTGCCAACGACGGGGAATTTTTAATAGTGTAGAGCGATCGCGCAAAAAATGTAGCATTTCACCGCGAATATAAGGTATGGCAAAAGAACTAAACGCATATCCTTGACTGGGATTAAAGCGCTCAATAGCCCTAATTAAACCAAAATAACCAATTTGTTCTAAATCTTCATACGGCTCATTACACTGATGTCTAAATTTATAAGCCATCTTCCTCACTAAACCCTGATGTATTCCTACAAGTTGGTTACGTAGTTTAATAGAAGGATGTTGGTGGTATAAGTGTAATAACTCCATACCATCATACTGCACAGAGGACTCACTTGCTGCCATATCAACTCCTTTGTAGTAACCCCTTTTTCCGAAGAATGGAGTTGCGTATACTTGATTTAAAACTGTCATTATTTTCCTTATTCAAGACATAATAAACCATCGTTGTTTTACTGAACTTGATCTCAATATCATCGCATCTCTACATAATATTACTTAGAAAAATCTACTTTTAATCTGTTCTCAGGAACTTTTGTAGAGTCATCTCTAATTTATACGTAATAGCATTTTTATATCTGTCAGGATTACTATGAACTTTCAGTAATAATATTGAGAACATCCCGCTGTCTCAGTTAACTGATAACTTGCACGATTACTTATAGAAACCGCAAAAGTAGTCAGGACAAAAACTATATCCCTTACAGAAGCAGTAGGTATTAATAAAACCTAGATACCAAAAGACCTTTTACACTGTCACTTGCCATACCTAAATTTTTGCAAAAATTAAATTCTAGATTACCGCCCTAGTTTCTAGTCCAACTATTGGTAAAAATAGAGATTAGTAGCACATTTCCTCATAAACCTGTATTTACGGTTTTTATATATGAGCAATACCAGCAATTTTCGTCAAGCTTTCCGCGAAGCTCAAAATAACGCTCTAGTTGGACCCAATGTCATTGCTAACGCCCTCCCCTATGTTGGAGGTGGACTAGTTCTGACCGCATTAGGAACCTATGGTGGTTTAGGAGTAATTCGTTCCAATCCAGGATTATTCTTTCCCACCTTCTTTGGTGCTGTAGTTCTGGAGTTAATTCTCTTCTTTGTCGCCCAAAATGTCGCATCCAAAGGTAACAATAGCCTAGCCTTACCACTATTAGCTATTTACAGCCTTTTATCTGGATATACCCTGAGTGGCTTGGTATTTGTCGCTTTGAGAACCCAAGGCGTTGGTATTCAAGGTATAGGCATAGCTGCCCTCAGTTGTGGTGTCACCTTCATTGCTGCCCGTCAAATTGGTTCTAACCTCTCAGAATCAGATGGTATGGCATTGACAAAAACCATCTCCCTAGGCGTAATTGCCTTGGTGGTTGTCTGCCTCAGCCAATTTGTATTGGCCTTATTTGGTGTTTACACACCATCTTGGTTAGAAATCGGTATCTCCGGTTTAGGTGTATTTATTTTCGCTGGCGCTTCTGTAGTTGATTTCTACATCTTGCCCCGTACCTACCGCGATGATGAATATTTACCCGCAGCCTTGTCGATGTATCTAACCTACATCAACTTATTCATCTTTATTCTGCGGTTGCTCATAGCCATTAATGGCCGCGATTAATAGACATATTGTAGAGACGTTCCATGGAACGTCTCTACAGGGGTTTGAGGTCATACATATTTAATTGTTGTTTAATTGTTGTTTAATTTTTGGAGATGTGTATTGATTATCAGTGAAAGGAAAAACAAAATTTAACTAAAAATTGACCTAAAAGTTATTCGGTAATTTACACCACAGAATTTGCCCAATTACAGCTAGAATTAGGGTTATAACTAAAATCAAAAGCTATCCGCTAAAAGCAATAACGCTTATTTTGGAGACGCTACACAAAAGCTATCACTAAAATTAAGATAGCTCTCAACTTGAGCAAACAATATGGATGTCCTAGAACTCAAACGCGAAATCGAAACGTTGTCTGGCCGCCTGGGTAAAACCCAGGACTATCTTTGACGTACCTGCACTCAAAGCCAAAATTCACGATTTAGAACAAATATCAGCCCAGCCGGAATTTTGGGACGACCAAAACCAGGCACAACAAATACTCCAAGAACTCAACGACCTCAAAGACCACTTAGAACAGTATTATCAGTGGCAAGCCAATCTAGAAGATACCAGAGCAGTTGTTGAGCTATTAGAATTAGAAACTGACGAAGCACTCTTGCAAGAAGCAGAATCTACCATTACCAAGCTGAATCGTGACCTTGACCAATGGGAATTACAGCAATTACTTTCTGGCCCCTACGATGTTCAAGGTGCAGTTTTAACAATTAACGCAGGTGCTGGTGGTACAGATGCTCAAGACTGGGCATTTATGTTAATGCGGATGTACACCCGTTGGGCAGAAGATCACGGCTACAAAGTAACTTTATCTGAAGAATCAGAAGGTGATGAAGCCGGAATTAAATCTGCAACCTTAGAAATTACTGGTCGCTATGCTTATGGTTACTTGCGGTCTGAAATGGGTACTCATCGCTTAGTACGGATTTCTCCCTTCAACGCCAATGGTAAACGGCAAACTAGTTTTGCTGGGGTGGAAGTCATGCCACAAATCGATAACACCGTCAAGTTAGACATTCCAGAAAAGGATTTAGAAATTACCACAACCCGTTCTGGTGGTAAAGGTGGGCAAAATGTCAACAAAGTAGAAACAGCAGTGCGGATAGTCCACTTACCTACGGGTTTGGCTGTACGTTGTACAGAAGAACGTTCCCAACTACAAAACAAAGAAAAAGCCCTCGCACGCCTTAAAGCCAAGTTATTGATCATCGCCAAAGAACAACGCGCCCAAGAAATTGCCGAAATTCGCGGTGATATGGTAGAGGCTTCCTGGGGTAACCAAATTCGTAACTATGTCTTTCATCCTTATCAAATGGTCAAGGATTTACGTACAAATACGGAAACTACAGCAATTACGGATATTATGAACGGCGAAATTGATGCTTTTATCCAAGCCTATTTGCGCCAAGAAAACCAACTGGTAGACAGCAATCCTGGATAATTGAGAAAAGCATTGAGATCATCAACAAGATAGCCGATTTTTCTAGAAATTCGGTTATCTGAGCATGAGCGATTGTCTCAAATCAAATACCTGTTAAAGTGATAAAAGAGATTATTGTGAAAAAATTATGAGTAAATCTCCCTCAACAGAACCTCAACCCAGCTACGTCAAACTTGCCATGAGAAACATGGTCAGAAAAGGTGGTACATCCCTTAAACATTTTGCACTGACTGCTGTAGGCTTATTAAGTCTGCTTGTTGGTCTTGCTTACCTAACTCGTTAACTGAGGAGATTTTGTGCCTCCAACGGTTGCATTATATGTAGAAAATTGTTTGCAAGAATCTTCCCCAAACCTGCCAGTATCGGAGGACACTCTGGAAACCTGGTTTGATCAATGGTTGGAAATTCTCACGGCTGATCTTCCACCTGCACTCAGTTACGAAATAGGGCTGCGTTTGACCAATGATGCCCAAATTCAGGAATTAAATGCCGAATACCGTCAGCTAAATCAACCCACGGATGTTTTAGCCTTTGCTTCCTTAGAGGCAGATTTACCCCAAAGTCAGGAAATGCTTGCTTCCCAACCTTTGTATTTAGGTGATATTGTTGTGTCTATAGATACGGCAGAGCGTCAGGCTCAACAGCAGGAACATAGTTTGTCCACAGAGTTAGCTTGGTTAACTGCTCATGGTTTATTGCATCTTTTAGGTTGGGATCATCCTGATGAAGAAAGTTTGATGCAAATGTTGAAACAACAAGTTATATTACTGAAGGGAGTAAGTATTATTATTGACTTAGAATAATGGGCATGGCTCAAGTTTTTACTCTTGGTGGCGATTTTTACAATATTATTGTCATAAATTCTTTAAAATTACGTCAAAGTTGAATTGCTCCCTTAAAATTGATCAACAATTTTAGATTTTTGGGTTTTATTTTCATAATCGACTAAAGTCACAGTTTACGCTAACCCCCTTTGTGGGTGACACAAATCCAAAATTCACTAAACCAGAGTCCCACCTTATAATATTTTGTGTTATGCAGCCCATGTCACAACAAGTTTCGCCACCATCAACACCAAACCGCTTACCAACCCTTGTGTCAAAAGAACGGGAACTTTCCTGGCAGATAGCCTCTAATTTATTTGTTAGCTTTAAGTATGCCTGGGCTGGAATCAGCTATAGTTTTCAAACTCAACGTAACTTCCGTATCCATCTCAGTGTATGCGCTTTCGCCATTGGCTTAAGTATTTTTTTACATCTACAAGCTGTAGAAATAGCAATAATTGCTATTACTAGCGGTTTAGTTTTGACGCTGGAGTTAGTAAATACAGCCATTGAATCCCTGGTAGATTTAACAGTTAAGCAAACTTACCACGACTTAGCTAAAGTTGCTAAAGACTGTGCAGCAGGTGCTGTGCTAGTATCTGCTTTGGTATCTCTATTAGTAGCTGCTACACTTTTACTCCCTCCTTTAGTAGCTTTAATCATGACCACTTTTTAGATAATTTTTGTACCTGTAGCTTTGACTATGACATTTAAGAATTTGGCAAATATGCCTTCTAAAATGCTGATTGATAGTTATGGATATTTTTGATGCCAATACAGTTAGGTAAAAATTGTGATTATAGTCATTGATAATTACGATAGCTTTACATATAATTTGGTGCAGTATTTGGGAGAACTAGCCGTAGATTTCCCGATAGCATCTGACTTGAAAGTTTTTCGTAACGATAAAATAACTGTAGATGAAATTCGGGCATTAAAACCTGATGCCGTGGTAATTTCCCCTGGGCCTGGTCGTCCAGAAAATGCAGGAATCTCTTTAGATATAATTACCGAACTAGGCTCTAGTTTACCGATTTTAGGTGTTTGTTTAGGACATCAAAGTATCGGTCAGGTTTTCGGTGGTAAAATCGTTTCTGCACCAGAGTTGATGCATGGTAAAACATCCCAAGTATCTCATACTGGAGTTGGAGTTTTTCAAGGATTAGAAAATCCCATTACCGCCACCAGATATCATAGTTTGGTGATTGACCGCGAAACTTGCCCAGAAGTATTAGAAATCACCGCTTGGGTGGAAGATGGCACAATCATGGGAGTACAACACCGGAACTATCCTCACATTCAGGGAGTCCAGTTTCATCCAGAGAGTGTACTGACTTCTTCGGGTAAGCAGTTACTGCGGAATTTTCTGGAACAATTACAGACAAGAGAGTAGTTAATGAAACGACGAGAGTTGATGGGCTATACAGGGGCAGGTTTGGTGACAGCATTAGTTACTAATTTAGGTTCCCACCTTCGGGTTAATGCCCAATCTAGTGGTGTATCTGTTCAATGGCTGGGTCACACTTGCTTTCTGTTTACAGCTAGTGGTGTAAAAATTCTCGTCAATCCATTTCGGACTGTGGGCTGTACGGCTAGATATCGTCTGCCAAAAGTTACAGCTGATTTGGTATTGATTAGCAGTCAACTATTAGATGAAGGTGCAATAGAGGGACTACCAGGAAATCCCAAGCTGATTTATGAACCTGGTGTTTATGAGTTTAAAGGTCTGAAGTTTGAAGGAATTTCCATAGACCATGACCGCAAAGGTGGCAAGCAATTTGGTAAAAATACCGTTTGGAAGTGGAACCAAGGGGGAATTAATATTCTACATTTAGGGGGCGCGGCTGCACCTATTTCCATTGAGCAAAAAATCCTCATGGGTCGTCCTGATTTGGCCTTGATTCCTGTAGGAGGTGGTGCTAAAGCTTACAATGCTCAGGAAGCACAACAGGCAATTGGAGTCTTAAATCCCAAGTTAGTAATTCCTACCCATTACCGCACCCAGGCGGCTGATTCTGCTAGTTGTGAGATTACACCGCTAGATGATTTTCTTAACTTGATCTCAGGCGTAACTGTGAGAAGGAGTAATGGTGATACTGTAGTGATTAACTCTAAGACCTTACCGGAAAATACAGAAATTCAGGTTTTGAGTTATAAGTTTTAAATAGTTATTTTTATGAACCAAATCATTACTCAAGTTGATGCTTTTACTGATACAGCATTTACTGGCAATCCTGCGGCTGTGTGTATTTTAGACATTCCTAAATCTAGTGAATGGATGCAAAAAGTCGCCCAGGAAATGAATTTATCAGAAACGGCTTTTTTAGTTAAACAAGATGATGGTTTTAATTTGCGTTGGTTTACACCGACGGTAGAAGTTCCCCTTTGTGGTCACGCAACTCTAGCCAGCGCTCATGTATTATGGTCGAAAGGGCATTTGTTACCAGATGAAATCGCACGTTTTCATACTAAAAGCGGCGTACTCATTGCCAAATTGCAAGTAAGTTGGATTGAGTTAGATTTTCCTGTTAATCACTCACAACCTGTAGAAGCACCAGCAGAATTAAGTCAGGTTTTGGGAATACCTTATAAATCTGTTCATCAAAATTCTTTGGGTTATTTGGTGGAAGTGGAAGCTGAGGAGTTAGTACGAGAAATGCAGCCAAATTTCCAGTTAATGAAAACATTACCTGTGGCTGATATTATAGTTACTAGCATAGCCAAATCTGGCTCAGAGTACGATTTTGTCTCTCGCTTTTTTGCACCAGGTTTAGGGATTAACGAAGACCCTGTAACTGGTGCGGCTCATTGTTGTTTAGCACCATTTTGGCGTAATAAGTTGGGTAAGGATAAGTTTTTGGCTTATCAGGCTTCTAGTCGAGGTGGTGTTGTTAAGGTAAACTATCCTGGTGAAAACCGCGTCTTTATATCTGGACAAGCAGTAACCGTTTTGCGTGGTGAATTAATTACAGGTTAACTTTCCAGTCAGCAGTCAGCTTAAACTTAGTTTTAGAATAAGATTACAGCAGTTTTTTCTTCCTTCGCATCTATACGTGAGATAAAAAAAATAAATGACTACTAAACCGACAAATAATAGAAATTTCTTACAAGCTGGTAATTGGCCGATTGAACAATTACCTGGACTAAACCAAGAGGAACAATCCCGACTCCAAAATTGTGACATTACTACCACAGGAGAACTACTCAAACAAGGAAAAACCCCAGAAGCAAAACTAATATTGGCAAGTAAGTTACAGATAAATATTCAAAATGTCAGTAAATGGTTAGCTTTGGCTGATTTAGCTCGTATTCCCAGTATAGGAACGCAATATTGTGGTTTATTACTCCATGCTGGTGTGATTTCTGTGGCACAATTGGCGGAAATTCCCATTCACAGATTACATAAACAAGTTATGCGTTTGCAAGTCGCAACATTACAGCGTCGTGATTTATGTCCTGCGGTTGAGTTGGTACAACAATGGAGTCAACAAGCGAAAATTTTGCTGACGGTTAAGTTTTGAATCGGATTTTTATAGATTTACGGAATTAGAAACTGTGAGATTGAATAAAAGCTAGAAAAAGCTGTATATTTTAAAAATAAACCTCAAATATTCACAGTTATGGCTGATCCTGTAACCTTAACAGCAGCGACAATCGCTGGTTTTGCTTTCAGTAAATTCTTTGAGTCTAGTGTTGGTAAGTTGGGTGAAAAATTCACAGCGGCCGCACTGGCTAAAATGGATGAACTGCGTAAAAAGATTTGGGATAAGCTACGAGGTAATTCTAAAGCAGTTACAGCACTCACCGCAATTGAACAAGGTTCTAAGGCAGATTTAACCCGCTTAGAGGTTTACTTAGAAGATGAAATGAATGATGATCCTCAGTTTGCGGAAGAGGTGAAGAAATTAGCTGAAGAAATTCATGCTGGCAAAATTCAAGATAATAGCCACATGGTGATGAATATTGATGGTCAAAATAACACAGGTTATCAAACTAAAAATGAAGTAACTAATCAAGGTGGTACAAATTACACTGGAAATAACACTATTAATAATAATTACATACAACCTTGACTAGAGTCGTCCGAACGGGAACGGTCAAAGTTAAATCTCACCAGTTATATTATTGATCAACGCCGTTCTGATGCTACTTATTGGCATGGACGGGAAAAAGAAGTTGCTAAAATTCAAGATTGGTTAAATTTACCAAATATTAAATTAATTGGGGTGACTGCTGCTGGTGGTTTTGGTAAATCAACATTGGTGGGAAAGATATATGATGATTTACAAAACTTTGATCAGAAAATTTGGACGAGTTTTAGTCAAGCATATCCTTTTGGGATTTGGGGAAGGTGGGTATTAGAACAGTTAAAACAACCTGTACCAGAAAAAGACGAAGAATTAATAATTGCCTTATGTAATTGTTTGCAAAATGGGCGATATTTGCTGGTATGGGATAATTTAGAAACCCTACTGCATGATAATGGTCAATGGCAAGATCCAACTTATGGTGAGTTTTTATTACGGTGGTTTGGGTCGAATAGTCGGAGTTTAATTTTAGTTACTAGTCGAGAAAAACCGACATTACCAAATAATACTCTTAGCTATTGTCAATGGTTGGGTTTAGATGGACTTTCGATATCAGCAGGGGTGGCTTTGCTGAAGGATTTACAAATTCAAGGTGATGAATTAGATTTAGAAGATTTTGTCAAGCGGACTAATGGACATCCTTTATTAATTAAACTGGTTGCTGGTTTGTTGTTGGATGAACAGGAAGAATTAAAGAAGTTAAATCAAAACTTTTTTGAGATTTTGGGTTTACATCGAGATGACCCAGAATCGAGTATTGGTAAAATTATTGATGCTAGTATTAAGCGGTTAAATCAAAAATTACAAACTCTGTTGTTGAATGTGAGTGTTTATCGTTTGAGTTTTGATGAAAGTGCCGCAACAGCCTTAATTGATGAGACGATTACAACTAAAGAGTTGCGACAATTAGCAAAATGTTCTCTGTTGCAAGAAAAGAAACAGGAAGGTGTTTGGAAGTTTCAGTTTCAACCTTTAATTCAAAGTTATTTACAGCAAAGACCAGAAGACAGAACTAAAGCCCATGAATTAGCTATAGCTTACTACACAAAACGCCGCAAACCTCAACTTGCACATAATGATAATTTGGAAGCGGTGACAGAATATTTAGAAATTTTCTATCATTATTGTGAGTTGGGAAAATATGCTGAGGCTTTTTCTAGTGTTTATTATTCAGAAAATAATCATGATAAGTGTGATGAATTTTTGAGAAAGCGTTATTACAATGCCGTTCGTTTGAGTCTATATGAAAGATTAATTACAGAATGGAAATCTCCGAAGGAGAATGAGAAAAGACTGTTCAGTGATGCACTTAAAGTTTATGGGGATGTGTTGCAATTTCTCGACCGGAGAAATGAGGCATTATCACGGTATGAACAAGCTTTGTCATTCTACCGGGAAATAGGCGAGCTTTTGGGGGAAGCAAACACTTTACAATCTATTGGGGATGTGCTGCAATTTTTGAAATGCTCAGATGAGGCACTATCACGGTATGAGCAAGCATTAGCATTATACCGAGAAAAATGTTCTCGCTTAGGAGAAGCTTACGCATTAAAAGCTATTGGAGATGCATTGCATTATCTCAAACGGAGAGATGAGGCATTATCACACTATGAAGAAGCATTAATATTCTTCCAAGAAGCAAATTCTCGATTGGGGATAGCTAACACATTAAAAGCCATTGGGGATATGTTGCAATTTTTCCACCGGAGAGATGAGGCGTTATCATGGTATGAACAAGCATTAACATTCTACCGGGAAACAGGTTCTCTCGCGGGTGAAGCTAACACACTAAGAGCCATAGGTGATGTATTACAATTTCTCGACAGGAGAGATGAGGCATTATCACGGTATGAACAAGCTTTAACATTTTACCAAGAAATCGGCGATCTCTTGGGAGAAGCTAACACATTAAAAGCCATTGGGGATGTGTTGCAATTTCTCGACCGGAGAGATGAAGCATTATCACGGTATGAACAAGCTTTGTCATTCTTCCGGGAAATAGGTTCTGGCTTGGGGGAAGCTAATGTTTTAAAGGAATTGGGTAAATTGCAAGATGACCCAAAACAGGGTTTATTATTTATCCAGAAAGCACAAAATCTTTATCAGCAAATTGGTGATATTTATAGTCAAAGCCGCAATTTAATCTATTTTCTGGCGGAAGTGCAGTTAAAAATGGGAGATAAAACCGCAGCGATTAATTCTTTAACTGAAGGTGAGGAATTAGCCGCAAAGATTAATTATCAACCTTTCCAAAAACGCGCACAGGATAAATTAGCGGAAATTAAATCCTGTTAATTACAGGACTTACGCAACTGGCTTATTAATCAGGTGCGTCAGATGTTAAAAATCTGTTGAGAATCATCATTTATCGGTCTGACACACCCTACAAGAGATATTAAATGTGATGCTTGTGTAAGTCCTAAATTAACCGTAAAAATCCTCATCTAAAATTTGCTCAATTAAGAAAGGACAGGTGAGGGGATACTCACTTTCTTCCGGTACACGAACTCCAAATTTGGCAAGTTTACCTTCTTTAATTGCAATTTTACGACCATCAGGATAGGCTTTTTCTACAGCTTCTACTAAAAAACTTTTGAGAGATGGGGTATCTGTCAGATTGTCGAGAACGCGCTGACGATGTTCAACAACTGAAGTATACCAACTTGCTTTCATTGAATCGGGTACATGATGCTGAACTTGCAACTTGAGTAAGTGAGCTAATAAGATTTTGAGATTACTTCTGAGTGTATTTCTCTCTGATTTACCCAAGTCAACTAGTTCCTCAATCAAATGCTCAATATCCAGCGACTCAAATTCATGATTCTGTAATTGCTGAATTGTTTGCGAAATCCATAATTGCAAATCGTGATCATATAGCGTGTTAGACATCTTTCAGATCCAGCTATTCTTTAACTAGCACTCCATTGAGGAAAATATCAGCGAGTCCTTCGGCCATTTTTTGCATTTCTTGGGGGGATGCGTTAGGTTCCAGGAGGGTATGATCAGAAAAACCTGCGATCGCAAACATTCCTAAAAACACCTTAGCTACTAATTTGGCATCTGTCTGACGATAGATACCTTTATCCATAGCGGTTTGAAAGAAGGCTTCAGCCACATCAGTCATTTTATCAATGACTTCCGTTTGAATGCGATCGCGCAAATCTGGGTGAAACTGCACTTCCATAAAACAAACCCGCATGATCTCGACATTTTTCTGCATATTCCACATTCGCCGGCGCATCACCTGGGCTATAGCCTGATAACTGCCCATTTCACTCAATTCTGTGAGCAAATCTGTGAGAATGTCTACCCACCCACTCGTTGCTACTTCGACCAAAATCGCCTTCTTATTGGAAAAATGCCGAAACAGAGTCCCCTCAGCTACACCTGCGGCTTGTGCCAAATCACGAGTAGTTGTACCATCAAATCCCTGAGCAGCAAATAACTTTTGTGCCGCTTGAAGAATGCGGGTGCGCGTCTGCGCTTCTGATGTTGGGGGAAAATTAAAAACTCGCATGGTAGTTATTGCTATATCTCAGGAACATGACTTGTAGCAAGTATTGTCTAACATCAAATACAAAAAGCAGAGAAAGCTTAATACAACATTAACGCTCTGTTTGCTAATTAGCTTATTTCTCAAGAAGTGTAAATTTACTTTAATTTTTGCTTATGAATCAGGCAATTTTAGATTTTGGATTTCGGCTTAAGCGCTACTTCGACAAGGCTCAGTACAAGTCAGTCGAACGACTTTGGATTTTGGATTGGTTCATCGGTAGTGCTAACAAATCCCACTCTCAATCATCCAATCAATTATCCCAGCCTCCAGTCTTTCGTCGTCTGTTTGCCACTGCTTTGGCGATAATGATATGTTGTTGGGGGTTAATGCCAGAAATCGCTACAGCGCTACAACCCAAGCAAACATCAATTCAACCTTATTTAGATCGAGTAATTAAGCAGTTAACAGAGTTTCGTCTCGATAATGGGTTGAAATTTATTGTTTTAGAAAGACATCAAGCGCCTGTAGTTTCCTTTCTTACCTATGCTGATGTTGGTGGCATAGATGAACCAGATGGACAAACTGGTGTCGCACACTTTCTAGAGCATTTAGCATTTAAAGGCACAAAACGCATTGGTACTACAGATTATCAAGCCGAAAAACCACTACTAGACCAATTAGAACAATTAGACAGCCAAGTTAGGATTGCTAAAGCCCAAGGAAAAAAAGATGATTTAGCAAAATTACAAACTGAGTTTAAATCAGTAGAAACTCAAGCCCTCAAATTAGTTAAACAAAACGAAATGGGGCAAATTGTTGAGCAAGCGGGAGGAGTAGGCTTAAACGCCAATACATCAGGGGAAGCAACCCGTTATTTTTACAGTTTTCCTGCTAATAAGTTGGAATTGTGGATGTCTCTGGAATCAGATCGATTTTTAGAACCTGTCTTTCGGGAGTTTTATAAAGAAAAAGATGTAATTTTGGAAGAACGCCGAATGCGAGTAGAAAACTCTCCTATCGGCTTAATGATTGAGAAATTTATCGATACTGCTTTCAAAGTCCATCCCTACAGACGACCGGTGATTGGTTACGACGAAGATATTCGTAATTTAACACCGCAAAATGTCAGGCAATTTTTTGACAATTACTATGTCCCCAGCAACTTAACGATCGCTATTGTCGGCGATGTTAACCCGACTGAGGTAAAAAAATTAGCACAAGTTTACTTTGGGCGTTATCAAGCTAAACCTAAAGCCCAGCCCAAAATTCCCACAGAACCAAAGCAAACCGAAACCAGGGAACTTACCTTACAACTACCTTCTCAACCTTGGTATTTAGAAGGTTATCACCGTCCAGCAGTTACTCATCCTGATAATGCAGTTTATGAAATTATTGGTAGTTTATTGAGTGATGGACGCACCTCAAGATTGTATAAGTCATTGGTAGAAAAACAGCGTTTAGCTCTAGCTGCTCAAGGTTCCAGCGGCTTTCCGGGGGATAAATACCCCAATTTGATGTTATTTTATGCTCTCACTGCTCCCGGTCACACAGTTGATGAATTGGCGGTGGCTTTAAAGCAGGAAATTGAGAGTTTGAAAACCCAGCCTGTCACGGATATTGAGTTACAGCGCGTTAAGACTCAAGCGAGGGCTAGTTTATTGCGAAGTCTAGATTCCAATATGGGAATGGCGCAGCAACTATTGGAATATGAAGTAAAAACTGGTTCTTGGCGGAATTTGTTTAAGCAGTTAGATGACATTGCGGCGGTTACTCCTGCGGATATTCAGCGGGTAGCGCAAACGACATTTACGCCGGAAAATCGGACGGTTGGTAAGTTGTTGTCGAAGCAATCATAAGGATTGCTAATTGGGTACTTAGATAAGCTGTTACGCAGTGATATACGGAAGAATAAACCGCAAAGACGCAAAGATCGCAAAGATAAGAGGGCTGAAAAGAGATTTTGCGTAAGCCTTGTTACTCCCTTCCCAGTGTAAGATTACTGAATCTTCCTTCTTTCCTTCTTTCCTTCTTTCTTTCTTCGCGTCCTTCGCGCCTTCGCGGTTCATTTCATCCATATTCTTCTAATAGAACAAGAGTAGAAAGATGAAGGGTAAGAAATTGAAGTTTTCCAAGAGTTGGCGGTTTGTTTCGGCTTTGGTGATTGCTTTACTGTTAACGTTTAATTTTTCTTGGGCGGCGACAGCAGCAGCAAAACATTACAGTGATTTACAGTTTGCACCTTTACCGGAAATTAAGTTACCTAAGTATGAACGGTTTGTACTGGATAACGGTTTGGTAGTGTATTTAATGGAAGATCATGAGCTACCTTTGGTGAGTGGTACGGCGCTTGTGAGGACAGGTAGCCGTTGGGAAGCCGGTGAGAAAACTGGTTTAGCTGATCTTGTGGGTTCAGTAATGAGAACTGGTGGAACTCTCAAGCATTCACCTGATGAGTTAAATGAGATATTGGAACAACGGGCGGCTTCAGTAGAAACTAGTATGAGTGAAGCTGCTGGTAGTGCTAGTTTTGACAGTTTGAGTGAAGATTTAGAAACGGTGTTTGGGCTATTTGCTGAGGTGTTGCGAGAACCAGCTTTTGCTCAAGAAAAGTTGGATTTTATCAAAGCCCAGGCTAAAGGTGGTATTGCTCGGCGCAATGATAATCCTAGCAGTATTGCCAGCCGGGAACTGCGGAAATTAATCTATGGCCAAAATAGTCCCTATGCTCGTACTGTCGAATATGCGACGTTGGATAAAGTTACCCGTGAGGATTTGCTGAAGTTTTACCAGGAATACTTTCATCCCAATAATATGATTTTAGGGATTGTGGGAGATTTTAACGCCAAAAAAATGCGATCGCTCATTCAAAGTCAATTTGGCGATTGGAAACCCAACTCTAAAATCGCTAAACCCCAATTACCAGCAGTGTCACCAGCTAATTTAGGTGGGGTATTTTTTGTGAATCAACCCCAACTGACACAGAGTAATATTCTTCTTGGACATCTAGGTGGAAAGTTCGATAGTCCTGACTATGCAGCCTTAGATGTAATGAATGGGGTATTAAATGGATTTGGGGGGAGATTATTTAATGAAGTGCGATCGCGCCAAGGTTTAGCTTACTCTGTATATGGTATGTGGAGTCCCCGCTTCGATTATCCTGGAATGTTTATCGCCGGTGGACAAACTCGCTCTGATGCTACAGTCCAGTTTATCAAAGCTTTGCAAACAGAAATTAAACGTCTGCAAACTGAAAAAGTAACAGAAAAAGAATTGAAATTTGCTAAAGAGTCTACACTCAACTCGTTTGTGTTCAATTTTCAAGACCCAGCCCAAACTTTATCACGGTTGATGCGCTACGAATATTATGGTTATCCGGCTGATTTTCTGTTTCGCTACCAAAAAGCCGTCACCACCACAAAAACAGCAGATGTCAAACGAGTAGCACAAAAATACCTCAAGCCCGAAAATTTAGTCACTCTAGTGGTGGGTAATCAAACCGCCATTCAACCTCCCTTAACAGAGTTAACAGCAAAGGTGACACCAATAGATATAACGATTCCTGCTTCCTAAACCCAAGCCCAGAATTAATTCAAACTATTTGCTGTTAGCTAATCAATGTAGGCGCGATTGTTCGCGCCTTTATTTATATAAAATTTAAATTCTCAAAAACCATCAGTTTTGCAGACCAAATTCCTGAAATTCTGTCTTGAAAATTACTCTGAAAACCTTGAATTTATAAGATACGAGTTCAAAATATAAGAGCAGGATTTTTGAAAATGTGCTTGAATTCTATCCAAAACAGCATGGAAGGAGGTGATTCAAATATGAACATCAAAATTTATGACTTATGCCCTAGTAGTAAAGTACAGATGCTTAATGAATTAAGCTTGAGGGAAATGAGGACGATTAAAGGTGGAATCCAAATGGGAGAAGATGAAAATACAGCAACTAGGAATAATTTTGCAGAAGTTATGAAAGAAGTCAATGGTAATATCGCCATTTGGAGAACAGAAATAGATGAAACACTTAAAAATTTACGGCAAGGAATGAATTTTTGAAATTTTTGCTTGATAATCAAACTAATTCTTAATAATTCGTGTGTTCATATTCTAATAAATATGAGAACACACGATTTTTTTTATAGCAGGTGACAGAGTTGAAAGTCTTCTGGATGATACATATTTAAATTATGTCGATATTATGTGGATGTTGACTAACTTTCAAAAGTTATGATCTAGAATAATTCTTGTTTAAGAAAAAGACATAAATTCATGACTAATGTCTAATAAAGCTAGAACTAAACATTGATTTTCTAGAGTTTCCCGAATAAAAATAGGAGTATCGGTTAAGCGAAGTGAAACTTAACTGACCCACCAATTACACCGACTGACACCAGTCTTTTAGGAGGAAATCATGGCAAGTATTAAACTCTCTGAATTACAAGCAACAGGTTCTGAACTCTTCCAAGATTCTGAAAGTTTTCTCAACGAAATGACCGATGTCAATTCCATTTATGGTGGATCTTATGGTAGCCATGTCAGTGATATGTCTACATTCGGAAAATTGGCTGAAGCCTTCGTGAATGTATATGCAGTTGGTCATATCGCCTACTTAGCTAAATCTTACAGCCACAGCAACGGTTACAGCAACGGTTACGGCTACTAATAGCTGAAACGCCGAATTTTAATTCATCAAAAATAGTCTTTTAGGAGGAAATCATGGCAAATATTCAACTCTCTGAATTGCAAGCAACTGGTTCTGAATTATTCCAAGATTCCGAAAGCTTTCTCAACGAAATGAGCGATGTTAATTCCATCTTCGGTGGTGGATATCATGGCGGCTATGTCAGCGATGTTTCTACATTAACAAAATTGGCTGAAGCCTTCGTTAATGTCTATGCAGTTGGTCATATCGCCTACTTAGCTAAATCTTACAGCCACAGCAACGGTTACAGCAACGGTTACGGCTACTAATAGCTGAAACGCCGAATTTTAATTAATCAAAAATAGTCTTTTAGGAGGAAATCATGGCAAATATTCAACTTTCTGAACTACAAGTAACAGGTTCTGAACTTTTCCAAGATTCTGAAAGTTTTCTCAACGAAATGAACGATGTCAATTCCGTTTACGGTGGATCTTATAGCAACCATTTCAGTGATAATTCCACATTGGTAAAACTAGCTGAAGCCTTCGTGAATGTATATGCAGTTGGTCATATCGCCTACTTAGCTAAATCTTACAGCCACAGCAACAGTTACGGCTACTAATAGCTAACTTTAAAGCTTGATGGCTCTCTTGGGATTAAAAGTAAATGTAATCTATGTGAATAACATAAGTTTGCTAAATTACCAATAACCCAAGAGAGCCAATCACAGAAAATCTCATGTTTACAAAATTAAATACAAAATTAAATAAATGGCACGAATCATCATCGCTGATCTGCATCCCCTCGATTCAGAAGTATTTATTAATGAACTAACTAGTACAGATTCTCAATCTGTATTTGGTGGTCAAGATAACTATCGTCCTCAAGTTTTAGAAGTTGGGGCTAAGGCTCTTGAGTTTGTCCTTGTGATTGCAGCTATTGATGCTATTTCGTTTCTAACAAGTTCATTTATAAACAGAAAATAGGACTGAATTATTCTATTAATCGACATTAAATCTGACTTCTTTAAAATTGAACCAGATGAACAACAAAATATTGTGTACAATTGCGACTGAAATAGCCTTATGGTGTCTTTGTAGTTTATTGACACAACAACAGCCATTTTTAAATAGTTTCATCATCATTTGATCCTATGCCATTTATCTTAAGCTCTCAAAATGTTTTTAACTATCTAATTTCCCAAGGACTGTGTACTCAGCAAGAACAGTCATTGAGTGAAATTGAGCTAAAACCTGCCAAAAACTTTAATTTATTAGTCAGCTTACCCAATGGTCGTCAACTTCTGGTCAAGCAAGAGCGTCTCAACCAAGAAGGTAAAACTCGTGGTGAATTTCTAGATGAATGGCAAGTGCATAGTTTTTGCCAAACGTTCCCAGAAATTAGTCATCTGCGTACATATTTATCAGCAGCAATTCATTTTGATGCGGAAAATTCTATCATCGTTTTCAATTATCTCAATGATTATCGTGATTTAGCTGAATTTTATGCTCAAGAGAATTTATTTGCCACTGATATTTCTTGGTCAATTGGCGCAACTTTAGCATCAATTCATCGCCTAACTTTCAAACATCAAGAGTATCAAGAATTCTTCCAAACTGCCAGTAGAGAGACAGATAGTATAACTCCTAATCTCCCAGGTAAATTAAATAGAATTACACCAGAAGTATTTGGTATGGTTCCTGCTGATGGCTTGAAATTCTTTGCACTCTATCAACGTTACGATAATCTAGGAAAAGCGATCGCCAGTTTGAGTGATGCTTTTACTCCTTGTTGCTTAACTCACAATGATCTCAAGCTGAACAATATTCTTCTCTCTTTAAATTGGGAAGCAATCACTAACCAAGAATCAGGCTTTAGCGACAGTATAATTCGTTTAATTGACTGGGAACGGGGCGGTTGGGGAGATCCTGCTAGTGATTTAGGAGCCATAATTGCTAGTTACCTACAAATCTGGCTGCATAGCATGGTAACTAATAAAACAACACCTATTGAAGAATCCTTACGTTTAGCTGCAATTCCTTTGCAATTGCTACAACCTTCTCTCTCAACCTTAATTCAGTCTTATTTAGCCAACTTCCCCCAAATTTTAGAGCATCGTCCTGATTTCTTATCACTAGTTGTGCAGTTCTGCGGGTTTGCCTTAATTAGGTCTATTCAAGCCCAACTGCAATATGAGAGAACCTTTGATAATTCGGGTATCTGCATTCTCCAAGTTGCCAAGAGTTTATTATGTCGTCCCCAAGCATCCATAATCACCATTTTTGGGATGGAAGCTTCAGACTTGATTCCCACATTATCTCTTGCTTAAATCCACACCATACCCTAGTAGACCCATGCAACTATTAGATTCGCTACATAGTCAACTTTCCGAGTTGCCAAAGCAATTGCAGACATCATTACAAGATATGGTGAATCAGATTACAATTGAATCTCACCATTGTATCAAGCATCCAGAGTACAAATCCTTAGAATTGCCAGAGCCAGTTGTATCTCGTTTTCAGCAGTTACCGCTGGAAATGCAACAACAGCATTTGAAATTACAATTGCGAAACTTTTTATACAGTGTCTATTATAATGCTGCTTCAAAACCTCACCTCAAATCTGACGCTATCAACTCAAATGATCAATTGGCGCAAAATCTAGAAAATAACAGCGTATTCGGCGTAGATTTAGAATTTTATGATCGCTTACATACCAGGAACAAAAGTGAAGGCTACTGGAGTCATAACTGGCAGATAGTCAGGGAAGAAACGGATAGCACATTGGCAGTGCATAAAAATGGGTTAACATTGCACGTTGATCCTAATTTGCATCTGTTACCAACAAACCAAAAGGTAACTGTGGGCAAGTTTGTATCTATTAGAATGCCTAAGAATGTGGTACAAAACGGATTTTATATGGCAGTAGCGAATGCAGGCTCCCAAAATAATCATGAAATTACGCGAATTTACTTTAATTTAACACCAGAAGGGGCAGCCTCAGTCATGGAAAGTTTAACAGCCCAACTAAATAAGATTTCGATTTCTTTTTCCTTTAAAGCGCTATATAATCCGTCCGATTATGGACGTTATGACTCAGCCGTGCTTTACTTTAATAAAAACCAATATGATGTAGTTCACCCAGTATTAGAAAGGGTCTATGCAGAAAATAAATCCTATTTTTTTGAGCAAGTACCTTTGTTTACTAAGCTATTAGCACCAGGTTTAGCTTGCGCTGAAGAACCAGAGCAAAAATTTGGGGAACAAGAAAGTTTTGGGACACATCGCTGTCAAATTATCGCTAACGGTTTAATTGCAGCTTGGCAACAAGACGATAATACTCCAGAAGGTAGATTGGCATCCATTTTCAAGCATTTTTCATTACAGAAAATTCAATTGCAACGTCCTTATCTCAATGCTAAATCTAAGGATATTTATACTCCTTTGTGGTAATTCTTACTTTATTAAATATGCTTAATCTATTTTAAGCATATTTAAAAGTATACCATAATTTTCAGCACTAATTAGCGTTAATAGTTTCAGTTCACATCCAAGAGGTAATGGTATGATTCAAAAAAGTTTTGATCAAAATCAACGGCTAGATAAAATATTTAAATATACACAGTTTCAACAGATTATCAAAGCCATTATTTTGGGTAATTATTCTTGGGCTTGTGTTTTATTTCTGCATTTTTCTGGTTATGATCCTCTGGAATATATACCCCATGAAACTTACAGTAACTTATTGAAAGAAAACTGTATCTTGGGTGATGATAATCATCATGGCACTGATGAGTCAAAATTAAAACTCTCCAATATTAAATTAAGCTGGATTAAATTGAAAAATAGTAAACATAGCTCTAAATAAATTGTCGGTATTGGGTAATTTCAAAAAACAGATTGACAAAGTTGTATTCAAAACTTGATAGTTAATAACTTGCCGAGAATCTCAGATTAATTCATTAGAGGTTCTCGGCTTTATGATTAGTAACGACACTTGAGAAAAAATAATTTTAGCTGTTATATCAAGTCCGGCTAATTGCTATTGAAAAAAATTCTCCGCGTCCCTCCTAATTATAAGTATTTAACCGGACATCATCATTAACTGGCTTCACTTAATCTTTCTGGAGAAGATTGCGGCTGTGTCTCCTCTGCTAGTTTAGCTACAATTTCTAAGGTTGTAATTTGCTGTTGTACCCAATTTGTAAATAAATCACCCATAATTTTTAGGCGCGTTTGTTCATTTAACTGTGGTTTAATAATTTCCTCAACCATAACTATATGCGCTCCTTTAGGTGTAATTATTGGCTTGAGAATTTGTGGTGGATTTGCAGCAAAAACAGCAGCCGCAATTTCTGGTCTAAAATCGCTACGTTGCCGGATACCTTGATATCCTCCAGCACGACGAATTTCTGGATTGGAGACATATTGACGAGCAATTTCTTGGAAAGTTATTTCTCCTTCTTGTAAAGCATAAAATATTTCTAGAGCGATATCTTCATCATCTAATATCACTTCATAGGTAGCTGCTCCGGTGTAATCTAATTGGTGAGCATAAAAAAACGGTTCAACTTTGTCGGCAAATAAATGAGTGGCTAATTTTGCAGATAATAAGTTAGCGTGGGCTATTTCTTCAAAGTTATCTAAAGAAAGATGATATTTTTCTAACCATGCCCAAGTTTCCTCTGCTTTAATTAATTTATTAGCCAATCTCAGACTATCTGCTGCCTGTTGTAGTTCTTCTATCTCGATTTGAATACCTTCCTTAACAGCAGTATCAGCAATAATTTTTCTGGTAGCGATAGCCTCTAGTAAATTAGGAATTTGGCAAGATATCTTGATGTGGTAAAGAATATCTTCAGGAGAAACAATTACCATCTGTGACATAATCTAATTCCTCCAATTATACCAAGTTTGGGTTTTGAATTTTCACTTCTAGATTTTGTTTAATTTTGGTTAGGTACTTTGTTCAGGTAGCAATATTTTCAGTTCTGATAATTTGGCATGATTATCTTAATTTTATATGGTAATTAAAAATTATTGAGGTATTTGAATAATATTAGATTTAACAAATAAATTAAATAAATTAAATAAATTAAATATTATCTCTACCTAATGATAGATTGCAGAGTTAATTAAAAATGCTGAAATAGCTGAAATATTTTTAAACCTTTCTATGTACACAAATAGCTAAAAAATAGACTTTTAAGTAATTTAAATGTTAACTGCTAACAGTATCATGCTAACAGTTAACAAACCCACCAATTAAACGTATTTACCATCTACTTACTGAAGTTAGACTCAATTGCTAATTACTAAAGCTCCAGACCATTTTTTTGCAGCTTTTTAAATGGGTCTAAAATAAAGTCAATAACTCGACGTTGACGAACAATCACTTCGGCTGTTGCTGTTTGACCTGGTGTTAAAAATAGCCGTTTATTGCCAGATTGGATATAAGGTTCTTCCATGGCAATTTCCACTTCATAAGTTTCTAAACGATTGGAGCTATTTTCCTGAATTTTTGAGTTAGGTGAAATCCAAGTGACACGTCCTTTTAACACTCCATACTCTTGGAAAGGATAAGCATCAAACTTAATTTTGACTGGCATTCCTACCTTAACAAAACCACTTTCCTGGCTAGACATTTGTGCTTTCAAGATTAAAGCGGCATTTTTAGGTGCAATTTGAGCTATCATTTGTCCAGGTTGAACAACAGATCCTGGCTTTTTGATAGGCAATTCAAAGATTATGCCATCAATAGGAGATCGCACTACTCGTTGTTTTAACTGCAACTGCAAGGAAACAATCTCACTCTTAGTTTGAGCAATTTCTGATGTAATTGTAGTAACTTGTGTTTGCAAATCCTTAAGCTGTTCCTGGTTTTTAAGTAACGTCAACTTACCTGCTTGAATTACACTTTGATAGCTACTTTCCTCTTCTTCTAGACGAAGTTTTGCTTGCTTAATATCTGACTTAGCTTGACTCATAATTGACTGATAGCGACTCAATTCTTCTTCTAAACGCAACTGAGTTTGTTGAATATTAGCTTTTGCTTCTTCCTGCAAACGCTGGCTTTCTTCTGCTATCTTTTCCAATTCGACAACTTTGGTTTGGGGAATTACGCCTTGCTGTAAAAGTACACGATAGCGAGAAACTTCTAAAAAGTCTCGACTTAAACGACTTGTGGCCAACCTGTAAGCAATTTCGGTAGCATTTATGCTTTGTTTTACCTGATCAACTTGAGCTAATTTTTCTAATTTTTGTAAATGATACAGACTCTCCTTAGCATCCAAATTTTGTCGAACCTGATTGACTTGAGCTAATTTTTCTAATTTTTGAGACTGATTTTGTTGTTCTTGAATATTAATCGCCAGCAAAACCTGATTTTTGATCAGTTCTGTTTGTGCTTGACGATTGACTAACCCTTCTAGCTTGGCTTGTGTTTGTTTTAATTCACTTCGTAAAACATCAGATTCCATTTCCATTAAAACCTGTCCGGCTTTAACGGTTTCGCCTTCTTTAATATTGACAGCAATAACACTACCAGTGACTGCACTATCTAGTTTTTGAGTTGCACCTTTGGGTTCAATTCTTCCACTAGCATTTCCAGTTTCATCAACTTGGGCAAACATTGTCCAGGGTAAAGCTATTGCTGTAAAGCTAATTAGCAAATACAGCATTGAGCGTGTCCATGCTTTCGGTAAAGCATCTAATAATTCTTCAGTGCCATAAAACCAATTTTTTGCTTGATCTGTTGTCTGTTTCTCTTTTTGAATTGAAGAAGATTGAGCCTGTTCAGGTATGACAAAGGTTGATGATGAATTATAAGTTGATTGTGGCATAATCAATCTTGGATTTTGAATTTTGGACTATTGGGTTAATTTCAACTGCACAGAAAATCCCTAATTAACACTAGAGTAAAAATGTTGCACACATAATAGAGACGTTGTATGCAACGTCTCTAAATTTGATTTGAAGTCAGGTCTGATAAATGGTTGATTTATGACCGTCGCTTTGCTTCAATTAAAAATTCAAAGAGGATACAATCCCCCTCAAATCAACCTGTTTGCGCTAGTTGTTGTTGGTTGAGATAGAAATAATGACCTCTTTTGGCAATTAATGCTTCGTGAGTACCACTTTCAACTAAAACGCCGCGATCTAAAACTAAAATTAGGTCAGCATTTCGGACAGTAGAAAGGCGATGTGCAATGATCAAACTTGTGCGTCCTTGGAGAATTTGTTTGAGGTTATTTTGAATAATTCGCTCAGATTCTGCATCAAGATGACTGGTAGCTTCATCTAATATTAAAAGACGCGGATTTCCAAGTAAAGCGCGGGCTATAGCTAGGCGTTGGCGTTGTCCCCCTGATAACATTCCCCCACCTTCACCTATTTGGGTTTCATAACCCATAGCCATGCGTTTAATAAACTCATCTGCACCTGCAAGCTGGGCTGCTTCAATAATTTCTTCTAGTCCTGCTTCGGGATGGGCAATGCTAATATTTTCCCGAATTGTGCCGCCAAACAAAAAGGTTTCTTGGTCAACAACTCCAATTTGCGATCGCAGTGATTGTAAAGAAATACTAGTCACATCTTGATTGTCAATTAATACTCTGCCATCTGTCGGTAGATATAAACCCAAAATCAGCTTAGAAAGAGTAGTTTTTCCTGAACCACTTCGCCCTACAACTGCCACAGTTTGCTCAGGTAAAATTTCAAAGTTTAAATTTTCGAGGATGTTAATCTCGCTTTCGGGATGATAACGGAAAGTCACATTATCAAAGCAAATACGTCCGCGTAAACTGGGTAAAATCTGGCGGGTTTGGGCTGATAAATCTTCTTCTGGTTCAGCTTCTAAAACATCATTAATTCGCTCCGTAGAAACTATTACTTCTTGGACTTGATTCCAAAGTACAATTAGTCTTTGAAAAGGCTGAATAATGTTACCTAGCAACATATTAAAAGCCACTAACTGTCCAATTGTTAATTGGTTTTGAATGACTAACCAAGCTCCAAACCATAATAATACTGTACTCGCTATGGATTGAATAGTAGAACTAAGAATTTGCAGTTGATTGCTAATTACTTGACCACTAAAGGTTTTTTTCGTCAAATTATTCAGTAATTCTTCCCAACGCCAACGGACTGTTTGTTCAATCGCCATTGAGCGAATAGAAGAAATCCCTGATAGACTTTGAATCAAGTAACTATTTTCTTTTGTTACTGCCGTAAAAACTTCACGGCTAATGCGACGCAAAAAAGGTGTAGCTACTAATGCTAGTAATACAAAAGGTGGGACAATGGCTAAGGTCATCCAAGCCATAGGTGGACTGTACCAAAACATCAATCCCACATAAATAAACACGGTCAGCAAATCTAAAACAATAGATAATGCTTCCCCAGTTAAAAACCGCTGAATTTTTTGATTTTCTTGGACACGAGAGACAATATCGCCAACATAACGTGACTCAAAGAATGACAGAGGTAGGCGAAATGTATGTTTAATAAAACCTACCAATAATGCTACACTAATCCGGTTAGCTGTGTGGTCTAGTAAATATTGTCTGAGTCCATTGATGACAACACGAAATAAGCCAAAAATTAGCAACCCAAAACCAACGGTGTTTAAGGTAATGGTGCTACCCTGGACAATTACTCGGTCTAATAATAGTTGAGTAAATAAAGGTGTGACCAGTCCAAAGATTTGAATTAATACCGAAGCCACAAATACTTCTAGAAGTACTTGAGAGTGAGGTTTAACTAAATCAAATAACTGCCAAAAGGTTGTATTAGATTCTGGGGTTTCTTTGAGTGAGTTTGTCGGTTGTAATAACAACGCATAACCTGTCCAACCAGCTTTGAATTCGCCAATAGTTAGGTTGCGTTGACCGATAGCGGGATCAGCTACAATTACGCGTTTTTGGGTAATTTCATAGACAACGATATAATGTTTACCTTCCCAATGTGCGATCGCTGGTAGGGGTTGTTGTGCTAATTTATCTAGGCTGGCTTTTACTGGACGAGTAGCAAAGCCAATACTTTCAGCCGCTGTAGTTAAACTTCCCATTGATGCACCAGCACGGTTAACATTGGCAAGTTCTCGCAAGCGATTAATACTGAAGTTTTTACCCCAATAACGACTAATCATCACTAAGCAAGCTGCACCACAATCAGAGGCGCTTTGTTGTTCAAAAAATGGATAACGTTTGCTAACTTTGCGCCACCAATTTCCCGCCGTGACAGTAGGACTAGGAAAGTAAGCTTGGCGTTTTTTCGGCTGTGATTGTGTCTCGGTTGTTGATTGGGGAAATTGGATTAAATTAGGGCTTTTGTTCGGAATTTTCAGCTTTGGTGGTTTGGGAATGGAAATTTCTAGAGACTGTGGACTGTTAATTAATTCTGCTAATTGCGGCCAGTGTTTTAGTGCTGTTAGCCAATGATCATGACGGAGAATGTAAGCGATCGCAGATTCGGTTGCTTGCCAACTTCCCTGTTGGGAATTAACAAAAATTTTACCTGGTATTAATACTTGCCCTTGAGAATGTTGTAGTGTTCCCTTACGCACTAGCAACAGCTTAATATCTTTGGTGATTTTGGCGTTTAGGAAACCAGTTCCTATATCTTGCCTTTCAAACAAAGATAATGCTTTTAACATCTCCTCTACTGATTCATGGCGAGGTATAGCAGTATTCTGGCAGAATAGCATCAGTGTATCCCAGATTTCTGCCTTCATCAGCAAGCTATCGCTGACACCGGGAAACTGCTCAATTACCTCTTGGGGAAGATAACCTAACTTTAAATTAACAGAAGCTCTAGCCACATAAGAACGAAACTCCTGTTCGGGAAACAACGTCAACTCCCCAAATGATGCACCAGATGTCCAAGTGGAAATTAAATTATTCAAACCATCTAACAGCCGCACTTTACCAGACAAAACCAGATAAATTCCTGGTGCTGCTGTTGTAGATTGCCAAAACTGCTTGGCTATTGGTGGTTGGATAATTTCTAATTGTTGAACACAATATTCAAGTTCTTGTGCTGAGAGTGACTCACCCAAAGTTTGGGTGATGACTTCAACTAACTGTAACCGAGAAAACGCTGATGGCATTTCCTTACCTCCAAAACACTAATAGTTATTGGTCTGAATCAAATTAAATGACCAATGGAAACTAGGTTCAGAGCTAGATTGCAAATCGCCAATTTTGATGCCAGCATCTTGAGTTTGAGTATTTGTTTGTTGGTGGGAACTTTTCCGTTTAGTAGAAAGTCCCATTTGTTTAAGTAAGCGGTTAATGTGGCGATCGCTAATTTCAATTCCCAATTCCTTCGCTAAATGTTTACTTAACCATTGAGCAGTCCAGTAACCAAAAGCATAGCCATATTCACGTGGACTATTACTTACTAATTCCCTCAACCGTTCGATATATTGATGATTAACAGTCTTTGGTCTACCTATCGGTCGCTCATTCCATTTATGTGCCATACCAGCCTCAGCTATACCTATCCAATACCGCGCCATTTCCTGAGAACAACCTATCATTTCACAAATATGAGATTGAGATTTGCCCATATCTGCTAACAACATAATTTCAATTCGTCGCCGATATTCGGGTTGTATATTAGATTGCAGGTTTTTTAGCAGTGCCTTTCGCTGAAAAGGTGTTAAAAACTTGCTCTCGTGTATATCGTAAATATCAAAAGCCTTGTCTTGATTTGAAGAAAATGACATAATTCTTACCAGTTGCCGTCTATTGTTGTGAAATTTGGGCAAGTTTATCCCTGACATCTGTTAATAAAATTCAGATGCAAAATTAATTAGCTGGACTTAGGCTAACTAAGTATTTATGACATGATTTGCAGTTAAGATTCTCGTTCTGCCCCCCTAGCTTGCTGAAAATCTAATCAAATTTTGAACCATCAATATCCGACATTAAAAAATTTTGATTCGGCGTAATTTTCATCAACAAAACTGATGCAAATCATGTGAGTTTGGGTTTTTACTACCCTCCAAAATTTCTGGAGTAGATAGTTTATAAGCAAATACGGTTAAGTTAGATTAGAGCCACAACTATTAAATTGTGTAAGTTGGGTTGTTCGCGTCAGCGTTGCATCGCAATGAAACATTTTCTTAGCGTGCCGTAGGCATAACCCAACATCTTCAAGACTGTGTTGGGTTCGGCTGTCGCTCTAACCAACCGACAATTATCCTTAACTTAACAGTATTGGTTTATAAGCAGTGGTAAGCATCCTTGAAGAATATGTAGTAAGATAGCTGTTTTCCATTAAACAGCAGTATTTAGTAACACACCTAGAATATTAAAAAGCCAGAATTTCTAGCCCTTCTTAATACCTAGCGCAACTACCATATTATGTTGTAAAGCCATTTGCCCTTAGTTGAAATTCACAGTCATAAAATTTGGAGCTTTGTGGTAGCTCTAATTTTAAGGATGTTGTTAAACACTGCCATACAGGTTTATATATGAACATCCTAATATTTAAGTAAGTTGAGTTTTAGTAACTCAACAATGAGGTAAAACCTGTTTTAAGGATTGAAGCCTAAAAGTAGCTAAGATCAGGCAAGGAAACTATCTATTTCTTACACTAGCCTAACACTAGTATTTTCTCATCAGCAGATTGTCATAAATCTGAAATTTTCCACAAGAGAACTTAAAAGAAAACGCTACATTTCTTCACTTCTTATCTTAGTCTACTATGATTCATTCCGAAATTTTCCTACATCTTCGCCTGAAGTTTATAGAAAAATTAAAATCTTCATCAAATCTTAATAAAGACTTTATATAAATTTTATATTTGTTATTTAAATCTTCATTTGTTACAACCGATTTAAAATTTCTATCGGGTTGCTATTTTTTTTACAAAAAAAGAAGCTGTTTAAATTTGCCAGCTTCCATAAATTACTATATAAATTGCCAGTTTATACAGCAAGCATAATCCTGTTTGCCAAACATAGGATTACGAGAGTTGAAATAAAAGCGTAATAGCCAGTGATTTCTACCAGCCATGAATGTGATTTCACAGTAACTTTTCAAGTTTCTAGCCTACTTTTGGCACTAAAGTTTTAAAAACTAAAGTTATACCCAATAGAGTAGAAGAAGTTCTGTCACTATTTCAAGTTTTAACTGGGGGAAGCCACTACCCCAATTTCTTAAAGCTCAGACTTCCTAGAAAAAATAACCACCAGTAGTTACTGTTCATCAGTCTTGGTGTAAAAGTTATCTACCCCTTGCACAACTGATTGCGGAAACAGTCAGTATTATGTATTTCATGGTTAGATATAAGCGTTGATTTTATTGGTAAAAAGGGTTCTTTTAACCATGCACCTCTTTTTAGTTGTTATTTCTAATTTATAGGATGTTACTAATCTATATTTGCCAGAATGGCAAATTTTTACATTGATGTATCGTAGAGACGTTTCCTAGGAACATCTCTACAGTACCAATTACTGACATGATCCGACTGACAATTTTTTCTGAGCAAGTTATGCTGACCGCTTCTCCCTGTGATTACCACGTACTTCTACTTTTTGCTTACCTCCTACTTCCAGATAAGCTATATCTTTAATTTTGCTCAGACAGCTAGGTGCAAGATGACTCTCAGACCTTTTTTCTGTCACTTGTTTAGCAATTTTGAGATTTTCATTATGTTGTGCAGTTGACCTACTCATGCGGGAGTTTTCTTTGAGGAGTCGGTTATAAGTGCGATAAGGAATGTAATGCAGAGGATTGTAACCAACAAACCGCAACATTAAAACACAAGCCCATGAATACTTACCAGCTAGAATTGCTTCTATTACTTGGTCAAACTGCTCAGGTTGGATTTTCTTATCTAAGTTGCTACTATTGCCAGAAATGTCTTGATTCATAGTAAGTGTTAGTTTTTTGAAGGTAGTAAACTAGTCAAGTTTCTACGAGTTTTATTGTGTCAATTGCTGCTTACAAACTGCAATACTAGTCCACAACACCAACTTTGATGGGTTCACAACAGAAAGAAAAGTTATATTCTCCCCATGCTTGCCTTCACCCAGCAATTGTGGTTTGGTCGAGTACTAGCCTTAAGACAGTTGTTGAATTAATTACAGAAATATATTGGTAGTAGATTTGTGGCGAATGTTGAAAAAATAGATAACTTTTTCAACAGGCACATCCAGAAAGTTTCCCAGTTCTGAGCAGTTCCCTTAACTTCCATTTATCAGAGCTATCCCTAAAACTTCTCTGTTGTTTTCGCTGCATCTGGATACTATGGAGACGAGTTTTAGTTTTAGCAATTTTGGCTGCTATCTGGGTAGTTTCCCATATGTTTGGGAGCAACTTTAATATGCGAACTTTCAAAGCTATGATTTGCTTTCCCTGGGTATGACTGACTTGTGCAATCTTTTCTGTACATACCCAAACCACAGCCTTGAGCAAAAAATCTAAGTTACTCCACCAAACTAAATACAGAAGGGCTGAGAGTGCCTCATTCTGAAAGGATGTAGACCTGTTACCTGTTTTATTAATTGCTATATCACTACTTTTTGGGTTGGTTGATAAAGTTACCGTTTGTGAAAGTATGGAACTTTTATCAATGGTAGCCTGACGAGGATGTAAATCATAGAGGTTTATCTCTAAGCTACCCCGTAGGCTTGATGTTTCGACTGCATTTGACCTGATGATTTTTTTCATTATCCTGACCTGTGATTGAAAACCTGACTGTTTTTAATCAAGTCTGTTTGCTACTTTGCTGTAATTGACCCTGTTTATCTGTGCAGTTTTGTAGATGTTACCTAGTGGTATGGGTTGTTGATGAAGACAACCGTCATTGAGTACTTCTCAGCTTTGGTTTTTGCTTACCAGTGAATTAAAGGTAGAATTTACCTTTTTTCTCTAAGTTAGCTGGCTTGGTAGATGCAGTTGTGTCTTTTGAGAATTCCACAACCCTTAATTCAATAATTTTTTACTGGATATTATTGTATAACTGGCCGCCGAGCATTGGGAGAGCTTTTCAGTAAAGTCTCAGAATTTTTAACTTTGCCGAGAAGATAATTCATATTTGAATCTCAATGTCTACATTCGTATTTATACTATTTTTTGTCGCTAATGTCATCTGCCAGTTTGGCAGTCCTATAAGTTAAATTTACTTAATGTCTCTAGATATTCACTTATGCATTGTGCAGCTTTGATTTTTGTCCCATATTGGCCAAAAAAATGAGGGGTTACACCCCCTATTTCCTGCCTTTAAAAAAGTTGATTATGCTCGTTTTATTAGCAAATTATCTCCCTGTTTTTTCTTGAAAAAGCTTATATATAAACCACTCTAGATACTTTTGAAAATAACCAAATTTGCGATTTTTATTAAAATTAGTCTTAAGAGGTTAGTTATTATATATTGTTATATGTTTTCTCTGAAGGTCTTATCTGAAAATCTTTACAGCCACAGCTATGTCAGCTATCCGCTAGGAAAAGAGGAGTAATGATTGCATATAAACTAGTCAGATAATCCAGATATTAAGTGGTTATGACTACTATTGCATGGTATGGTATATCCGCCTAGTTTGTCACTAAAAAAATTTAAATTAAAAAAACACCCCTTAGTAGGTGTGCTGATAAAAAAGTGTAATCGGCTTAACCAAAACTTAAACATATAATTTAGCATCTAAACGCCAGTTAGCAGACATCAAATGCTTATGGATTTTTTTTAATAAAATTACTCTATTTTGTGAAGACAACTAGCCGATATATGTAAAATTACTGTTGCTATTATGATTTTATTAAATAGAAATAAAAATCGTTAATTGTGATGATTATGTAGTTATTAGCTTTTAAAAATTTTATAACATTTTATACCTCGATTTATCTAAATGTATCAGCCATCAGCATCCTATCAGCTTAAATTGGCTAAACAATTAAATCAGGAATTTATTGACAATCTACAATTCAAGCATTACTATGTAAGTCCGACTCTACCCACACCTCTAAGTTAAAACTATAAATTTCACTCACTTTGTATTTGGTATTCATTTTCATGTATTTCCTTTAAGTACATAGTGGTTGCATTTTTTGGGTTAGTAATTAAGTAAGATAAACGTATGTTTTTACACTTGTACTGATTGTGTCCCGCGATGATAACCAGATGGATTGGGGTTCTTTCTAAAACAATAGATAATACTTGTTATACTTATCACTAAATACAGTGATATTAGATATGCTAAAGCACTAGTACTACTTTCTCGAAATTAAAAATTCAAAAAGCAGATTACATAAGCTTTTCAGGGATTTTTAAGGGTTGATTTACGCCGTTTTTTACTGCTACAACATGAGTTTTGAGATTTAAAACTTTCGACTCTTACCATTACTGACTTTTTTTGCAGATTCCGGAAGTTTTTGGAAAATATAATAACAGCCTGTAGATATACATCTTCTTATTACAGATGATACTTTTTTAATCTAATAAATCTAGGACTTACGCATTGACAAAGTTTCCCAAATATGAGATGTAGATTTTATCGCTTGTAGGGTGTGGTTCGCAAAGCTCACCAACCATGTCAGACTCGATAATTTGGTAAATAAACAGATTTCCTCTATCTGACGCACCTGACTCAATAAGTTATTCCCAAAGCCTAAAACGACGGAATTTCCTTCATTCAGATCATGGTAAGTTTGTATAGTGCGTAAGTCCTAATTACTATAAATACAAATAAATTCCCCAAATAGCCATAGCGCGGAGATAGGTACTAGCGCGGAAAGTACCATTAGCGGTGATTGCTTCTGGAGTGCGAAATTGCAAACCATTGTCGTATATTTGCCTAACTACAGCCTCAGTTAAGCGCATGGCTTCATTTTTCATGTCCATTTGCACAAGGAAGGCTGCAAGACCAAAATTGATTCCTGTCCAAACTTCTAAGGGGTGGGTAGAATTGGGATTTTCTGGTAAACCATTGGGAAGGACTCCGTTAGCAGCACCAAATTCACCATTTTGGAAGTTGAGAAAACAAGCCTCATATATAGTTGTTAAGGCAGATAATGCGCGATCGCTGGGAACAATATCTGGTAAACTCAATAAACGAGCGTAAAATTGCCCACACAATTGATCAGCCATCACCACATCAGAACCACTTTCACTATCCAAACGGTAATACTCACCATTCCAAAGCTTCTCCTGATAAATTGGTTTTGATTGACTCAACCAACTTTCATAAATAAATCTTTGTGCCTCTGTGTCCTCTGTGCCTCTGTGGTTCGTTAAAATCTTAGAAATAGCGATCGCACTTTCCAAAGCCGCTAACCATAAACCACCACAATAAGCACTCACACCCTGCAAACGCCAATCATCGAAAGTTTGGTCAGGTGCGCCAGAATTTTCTGGTATACTGTCACCATCGAGATCAAAAGTTTTCACATAATCGAGAGTTTGCACAATTGCATCCCAACAATCTGCTAAAAACTGGATATCATTTGCACCGGTAAACAGAAAATCTCGATATACCTGCAAAACAAAATCACAACCTAAATCTTTCCAGAGATTGCAATCTTGATAACTAGTGTAATTGGTTTTTTCCCAAACGTGTTCATTGGGTGCGCCTAAATCGTGAGGAGTCGCACCGGCGATTTTGCGAACCGCGTTAGGACTTTCGGATTTGATAGTCAGATAATAACCAATAATTCTAGTTCTATCATCACTTTGGGGAATTGCTCTGGCAAAAGCGTGAATTACCGATTTTTCCAATTCAGGAAATAACATCAACAGTCCAAAAGAACCGTATAACCGCACATCGAGACTTTCATACCAACGGTAATCTAAACATTCTAACACAGCGAACTGGCCGACAGGATCAATTTCTGACGCGGCACTCCAGAGAGTTCCCCCGCTGGTTAAGTCGTAGAGTTCGTTAAATAACGCCATTTTGAACCAGTCGGGTAAGTCAGAACGACTGAGAATAGGTTGTTGCCAATTTTGGATAAGCGATCGCCAATTTTGATATTCTTGAAGTGCAGTAGTCGCAATTTGCCAAGCATTCTCACCATTACAACCAAAAAAGTCTGTATATCTGCGGTAATAGTTCACTCCCGCTGCAAATTCTGTAATCGGAAAATCCCAACTGAGGACAAAAGAAACTTCTAAATTTTCTCCAGGTTGCAAAGTGAAACGCACCGCAATAGCCGCACCTAATCTTGTATTTTCATCTGCGGGATTTTCATCTATATAATTAGGTAAAGAACCATCGTTAGAGAAACTTTGCCAAACATCTTCACCATTACCCACAGCATTAAAACGGGAATGATGAAATATTTCCACTTGGGGATTTTTTGCAGTTGCAATACACCAAGTTCCGTCTCCTTCTTGGACAGTTTTGTTATCAGCAACTTTACCTAAAACACAACCAAAATATTTATCATCTTCTGCTAACCAATTATAATTTCCTTGACTTTTTCCCCAAGCTGGTTGATATTCATAAACTGGACTACCATCATCTCTTACTCGCACTTCAGGAGATTTCAAAGTATTAGTAAACCAACCCACCATATTTTCCCAAGTTAGCATAATGCTAATAGTAATTGGTGCATTAGTTGGGTTGTGCGCTTTCCACAAGAAAACTGCTACAGGATAACTAGTTTCTTGATAATTATTTGCCCAAATTGGAGAAAATTGCTCACAGGTTAATTGAGTTTTTAAGACATTTTCATAAACAAACCAACTGCGAGGATAAAGTGCATGATATGTACCTGATTTCACACCATCAACAGAGAGGGGAGAAGGTGGATACCATTGCCAAGATTGTAGTGTATCATCTTCTGGTGGTTGGGTAGATAATGCGTAAGCTTGTCCAGATTCAAAAACACTAAATTGACAAGCAGGAACGTTTTTGAAAGTATGTTCTCCTCCGTCAATGTGCCACAGGTTAAAATCTCCTTGTGAAGAACGTCCTATACAACCTGCACCAAAGCCACCGAGAGGCATTCCGTGCCAGGGTCCATCATCAATATTACTAGGATAACGGACGGTGTAGGGTTTGTCCCAACCTAAGCCAATGGGACGTTTCCAGGTGCAGGGGGGTATTTGGGGGTGGTTTGTCATGGTTTGAGTTTCACTGTTGACGCTAATGAAGAGTAGCGTGATGTGTGATTTTTCTCAAGTAGCAATCCCAATAACCACCTCAGAATGAATTCTGAGGCTAATAGAGGAAGTCGTCTAAAGACGACTGAAAAAGGATTTTAGTCAGTTTTAACTGACTAGGGTTATTATACTGGGAATAAATTCCCAGGCGGGGTAGGAGGCTAATGAAAGATGGTGAAAGATATCAATGTAACAGTTAGTTTACGGTTGACTAGTTTAATCCTGAAAAAATAATCTCATTATGTTAAACTATAAACATCCCGAAAGTAATAAAAATACGCTCATAATTACTCAAGTGATGATTCAACCATCATCCTGGGTAGATTCAGGAATCGAAATCAGCAAAGTTAGAAATTTGAATTTATTTAAATTTAGCTCAGAATTACAATCTCGGTTAGATGAGCTTTCTGAGAAGAATAAAGCAGGAATGTTAAACTCAAAAGAAGAGGCTGAATTAACAGGAATATTAGAACTGGATAGGATTTTTACTTTGCTGAACGCGAAAATAATTGCTGAGTAATGACTTTGATTTTCATTTATAAGGAAATAGTTAAAATGCTGGCAAGTTACATTGATAAAGCAATGGAATTAGCAGTTTATGAAATTATTGAAGACGATGGTAGTTATTGGGGCGAAATTCCATGTTTACAGGGAGTATGGGCAAATTATAAAACATTAGAAGGTTGTCGTCGTGAATTAAGAGAAGCATTAAGTGATTGGTTAGCTTTGCGTTTACGTTTAGGGTTAGACATTCCTGTAATTGAGGATATTAACTTAAATCAAATTACACAGTTTGTATAAAATGCCTAGACTAACTCCTGTTTCTCAAAATTATTTGATCAAGCGTTTGCGTGAGTTAGGTTTTGAAGGTCCCTATGCTGGTGGGAGACATCCACAAATGCGACGGGGGGACGTAACTGTAATTATTCCTAATCCGCATGAAGGTGATATTAGTGTGGGTTTGTTATCAAGGTTGCTACGACAGGCTGGAGTTTCTAGAGAAGAATGGTTAGGAGGATAGAATAATGTTTTCAATAATATTAACAAAAATCACCGACTTCTTAATTTGATTTTTGGTAAATAATGATAATTTATCAAAGAAGTCGGGGATCTAAAGGCAGGTTTATCGATGTGCAAATATTGGGAAGATTTGATAAAGTAACCAGCCTAAAAATATTTATGTTTATTTTGGCATATTTAGGTATAATTTGGGTAGATGTGTTGAATTAATTTGAGGTTAATACAGCAATGACACAAGAATTAATAGACCTCAGAAATAGCATTTTAGAACAGCGTTATGCAGATGCTTTAGCTATTGTAGATGAATTAGAGGGGATGAGTAAAAAGGCAATTTTACGGCAAATTAAGTCTTTTCTAAAAGTGCTGCTGATACATTTAATTAAAAATAAAATAGAGAAGAGGTTAACAAATTCTTGGGCTGCATCTATTAGAAATGCCGTTTTAGAAATTCAAGATGTTAATCTCAAAGAAAATAAGAAATCATATTACATTAATTTAGATGAATGGAATGATTATCTTGAACATGAAATAGATATAGCTATTCGCGATGCAAGCGTGGAAGTTTTGGATGGTGTTTACAGCCCTTTTCAACTCGCCGAAATGGTAGATAAAGAACAGATAATTCATCAAGCAAAATTTATATTGAAATTGATCTATGATTATTCCGTGAAGGAATTACCCGCTGTAATTGATGATTATTTAACTCAGTTACCCGGTGGTGAAAATTGGAAGTTAGGGAAAAGGTAAAGTTTATATTTGGCTTTGCTTACATTCATCAAGACTTACCAAATCCTCCACCTCCAGGAGTTTCTATCACAAAAACATCCCCAGTTTGCATCTCTACTGTAGCCGTACTATCTAAATACTCCTCAGTTCCATTTCGACGTTTTATCCAATTCCTTCCGACTTTTCCCCCTTCTCCACCATTCAATCCAAAGGGATGAATTAAACGATGGTTAGAAAGAATATTAGCTGTCATCGGTTCTAGAAATTTAATGCGACGAATTACCCCATTCCCCCCAGAATATTCTCCTTTACCACCACTATCAGCACGCAGACAAAAACTTTCTATTTGTACAGGATAACGGGTTTCTAAAATTTCAGGATCAGTCAAACGGGAGTTAGTCATATGTGTATGAACTCCATCAGTACCATCAAAATTAATCCCCGCCCCAGAACCACCGCAAATAGTTTCATAATATTGATATTTTTCATTCCCAAAAGTGAAATTATTCATCGTTCCTTGAGAAGCAGCCATCACACCCAAAGCACCATATAAAGCATCAACAATAGTTTGCGAAGTTTCTACATTACCAGCTACTACTGCTGCGGGATAAATTGGGTTTAACATACAGCCTTCAGGAATAATAATTTCTAAAGGTTTAAGACATCCAGCATTGAGAGGAATATTATCATCAACTAGAGTACGAAAAACATATAAAACTGCGGCTTGAGTTACTGCTTTGGGAGCATTAAAATTACTATTTAGTTGCCAAGATGTGCCAGTAAAATCAATTACAGCACTTCGATTTATTCTGTTAATAGTGACTTTTACTTGGATTTTGGCATGATTATCCATTTCATAAATAAATGCACCATCTTTGAGAACATCTATCGCTTTTCTAACTGCTTCTTCTGCATTGTCTTGGACAAATTTCATGTAAGCTTTGACTGTCTCTAGTCCGTATTGCAAAACCATTTTATTTAGTTCTATAACTCCTCTTTCATTGGCAGCAATTTGTGCCTTAAAGTCTGCTATATTTTGGTTAGGGTTACGGGCAGGATAAATATGATTTAAGAGTAATTGCTTTGTTTCTATTTCTCGAAAATTTCCCTGTTCAACTAAGAGAAAATTATCAAAAAGAATTCCTTCTTCTTCAACGGTGGTACTGTGAGGAGGCATAGAACCAGGAGTAATTCCACCAATATCAGATTGATGTCCACGAGAAGCAACATAGAAAATAATTTGTTTTTCGTTTGTGTCAAAAACAGGAGTAATTGCTGTTACGTCAGGAAGATGTGTTCCGCCATTATAGGGATTATTGGATAAATAAACATTACCTGCTTTTATAGTGTCACCTTTATCATTAATTAAGCTGCGGACACTTTCGCTCATTGAGCCTAAATGTACAGGAATATGGGGGGCATTAGCAACTAGTAATCCTGAAGCATCAAAAATAGCACAGGAGAAATCTAGCCTTTCTTTAATATTCACTGATGCTGCGGTATTTTGCAGAACAATCCCCATTTGTTCGGCGTTAAATTGAAAGAGGTTTTTGAATATTTCTAAACGTACTGGATCTGGTTGAGATGTGGTAGACATCTTTTTTACATAAATTAATTACCTTCAAATTAAACTGTAGGTTGGGTTGAGGAGCAAAAACCAACCTATATTTTTGGTTAAATGGTATCTGGATCAATATTTAATTCCCGCAATTTTGCTGCTAAACGTTCTGCTCTTTGAGCTTCTTGTTCTGCTCTTTGAGTTTCTTTTTCTGCGGTTTCTTCAGGTGTAGGTACTAAATTTCCTTCTGGTGTGAAATAACGTAATAAACCTTGATAAATTCCCAAGGATAAGCCTAATTGTTCACTCCATAAATATCCTTTTTCGTTTGCTTTTACAGGTTGATACTTTCCATTTATTAACTGAAAACCTGCAAATTCTAATGTATAGGGATCAAACCAAAAATATTCAGGTGTGCGGAAAGTATCTTGATAAAGTTCTTTTTTTGATTCTCTATCAATCTTAGCTGTTGTTGGTGAAAGAATTTCGACAATTACATGAGGATATTTACCATTTTCTTCCCAAACTACCCAACTTTTACGAGTTTTTCTTTCAGTTCCTAAGACTACAAAAAAATCAGGCCCCCGGAAATTTTCTGTTTTTTTCTGATGCGGACTATAATAAATACTCAGATTACCCGCAGCATAAAAATCAGTTCTATCTTTCCATAACCATTCTAAACATTTGAAAAGTAAAATTATTTGTCGTAGATGTAGTTCTGTTTCCACGGTCGGTTCATCACTATATAAATCACTGGGAGGAAAAATTACATCTGGAGAGATGTTTTCTTCCGATGCTATTTCTTGAGTAATCATCATAATATGATACCAAGTAGTTATTTTTTTATTCTAACATTAATTACTGTAATTAATAAATTGATAGAGAATTTTGAATATTTATAAACTAATTGGATCGGCAGCATCCCAATTTTGCAAAAATATACGCAACTAACCCAAAAAACCTGTTTTACCTCTTACCTATGCCTTCGGCACGCTACGCGAACGCGCTCTTCGCGTCTTCGCGGTTCGTTTATTTTATGCTTTGTATTCAGTTGGAAGCTCAGATAAAAAATAAACTTACACATTTGGGATGCTCCCATTGGATCTGCTTAAGATATGGTGTACATTTTAATTTTGAATCTTCTATTTTGAGTATAACTAAAATGGTAGGTTGGATTGAAGAATTTATCCCGTAGGCATAACCCAACATTTTCGAGGGAAATATTGTTGGGTTTCGCTGTCGCTTAACCCAACCTACAATTAAAAAAGACGTTCTAAAATTAAATGATTGCGTTCAGTTAATGTGGCTTCCCAGTTCGCTTCAACTACAATTGTGCTGATTTTTTCGACAATAATTGCGGGTTGACTAATTCTATCTCCTGGTTGTAAATCTTCCCGTCGATAAATAGGAGCATCATACCATTGATTAGCAGTAAACATCTTCACTTTTTCAACTGATTTAGGTGCTACATTTTGAGGACGGTTACGAGTAATTAAGGGTTCTTCAGGAGTATCCATCCTTTGAATTACTTCTACTGATGCAGATTCGACAATTAAGGTTTTCTGTGATTGAATAAAACCATAACGAGATTTATGTTCGGTTTCAAATTCTTTTCGCATCAATGCCACATCATCGGCAAAATTAATATTTAATGTAGAATTAGTTCCGTCATATTTTAAATTAACTTTTTGAACTATTTCTTCTTTATTACTAGTTTCATCTGAGTTAATTGTACTTCTGGCTTGAATTTCTAAAGAGTTCATTAACTGCTGTAAATGCGGGATTAATAATTGACTTAAAGGCTGTTCTACTCCCGCTTCTTTAATTGCTCGGACATCAGCTAAACCCATTCCATAAGCAGAAAGAACTCCTGCATAAGGGTGAAGAAATATCTTTTTTATTCCTAATGTATCGGCAATTAAACAAGCAACTTGTCCACCTGCACCACCAAAACAACAAAGTACATATTCGGTGACATCATAACCTCTTTGTAAACTGATTTTTTTAATTGCATTTGCCATATTTTCTACAGCAATAGCAATAAATCCTGCGGCTACTTGTTCGGGTGTAGAATTGTTACCTGTGACGGCTGTAATATCTTGGGATAATTTTATAAATAGCTTTTTGACGATATCTTGATCTAAAGGTAAATTGCCTGTATTTCCAAACACAGAAGGAAAATATTGGGGATGAATTTTACCTAACATGACATTAGCATCTGTCACGGTTAATTGTCCCCCACGTCGGTAACAAGCAGGACCAGGATTGGAACCAGCAGATTGGGGACCAACACGATAACTAGAACCATCAAAAAAGAGAATTGAACCCCCACCAGCAGCAATGGTATTAATTGCTAATACGGGAACTCGCATTCTTGCACCAGCAATTTCGGAATCTAATTGGCGTTCATATTCTCCTTTAAAGTGGGCAACATCTGTACTTGTTCCGCCCATATCAAAGGTAATTACTAACTCAAAACCTGCTCTTTTACTGGTTTGAACTGCACCAACAATACCACCTGCTGGACCACTTAAAATACTATCTTTTCCTTGAAATTGTTGTGCGTCTGTTAACCCTCCATCTGATTTCATAAACATTAATCTCACGTTGGGTAACTGACTGGCTACTTGATTAACATAGCGCCGTAAAATGGGAGTTAAATAAGCATCGACTACGGTTGTATCTCCTCGGCTAACTAATTTCATTAAAGGGCTAACTTGATGAGATATAGAAATTTGTGTAAAGCCGATTTCTTGAGCTATTTGTGCTATTTGTTTTTCGTGGTTGGGATAACGGTCGCTGTGCATGAAAACAATGGCACAACTACGAATTCCTGTGTGATAAGCCGCTTGTAAATCATTTTTAATTTGTTCAATATTTACGGCTATTAATTCATTGCCATGAGCATCATAGCGTTCATCTACCTCAATTACCTGTTCATAAAGCATGGAAGGTAAAACTATCTGCCGAGCAAAGATATTTGGACGATTTTGATAACCAATTCTTAAGGCATCTTTAAAGCCTTTAGTAATAGCTAAAACAACGCGATCACCTTTTCTTTCTAACAGTGCATTTGTTGCTACTGTTGTTCCCATTTTTACTACTTCTATTGCTTCATTAGGAATACTTTCTTGGTTAGAAATACCGATAATATCCCGAATGCCTTGAATCGCTGCATCTTGAGATTGTTCAGGATTTTCTGACAGTAATTTATAGACTATTATCCATTGTTGGTTAGGTAGAGGAACAATTAAAAACCGTTCTGGATGTTTTGAGAGTCGGTCTATAATAGTTTGATTATTAGTAATAGCAACAATATCTGTGAATGTGCCACCTCTGTCAGCAAATATTTTTAACATTATTCAATTTCCTTAATGGTATAGAAATAGAATAATAACAATATTTAGTATAAGGGGTACACCGAAACATACCCCTATCATCAAAACTAATTAAGAAAGGTCTTTCAACTCAGCGGTACGAACGGAAAGCTGTTGTGTTTGATTTCCTCGTTGTATTTTTACCTGCAAAACTTCACCCAATTGACTATCTTCCACCACGGCTTGTAACTGTTCTGCACTGGTAATGGCTTTATTATTAATCTGCACAATTGCATCTCCACGACGGATACCAGCAATTGCAGCAGGAGAATTGGGTACAACCCGCATTACTAAAACACCTTTAACTTCAGGAATCGCAAACATGGAATTGGGATCACGGTTATTTTGTTTTGCTAATTCCGGTGTTAATGTCACCATTTGTACACCTAAATAAGGGTGAACAACTTTTCCATCTCGTTCCAATTGAACTGCGATCGCTTTAGCCTTATCTATAGGAATCGCAAACCCAATCCCCATCGCATCTGCACGAATTGCGGTATTAATTCCAATCACTTCACCTTGACCATTTAACAACGGCCCCCCAGAGTTCCCAGGGTTAATTGCAGCGTCGGTTTGAATGAAATCTAAGCGTTTATCATTAATCCCGACTTGAGCGCTGGAACGTTTGAGAGTGCTGACAATCCCCAATGTTACCGTATTATCAAATCCTAAAGGATTCCCAACTGCGATCGCCCAATCTCCCACCTGGACATTCTCCGAAGAACCCAAAGGTGCAACAGGTAAATCATTTCCAGCATTAATCTTGACTACCGCCAAATCTGTCACTTCATCAATGCCTTGAACTTTACCTTCAAAAGTGCGACCATCTTTAAGACGAACTGTGACTTTATCAGCTTGATCAACTACGTGAGCATTGGTAAGAATTATCCCACTCTTGTCTAAAATAAAACCAGAACCTAGACCGCGTAATTGCTCAGTCGGTGACTGTTGAGGGTAACTATCACCAAAAAACCGCCGGAAAAATGGGTCTTCCATCAAAGGATCAACACGACGGGTAATAGTTTTTTCTGTATCAATCCTGACAACTGCTGAACCGACTCGATTCACTGCTGCTGTGACAAAACTACTACTACCAATAGCAGCAATAGAAGACTTTTGAGCGACTACAGAAGGAGCAGTTTCCGCTTCCGATGGTAACACTTGTAAGCAAGTAACTGTCAGCAGAACTCCTAAAAAAATTGCTACAACATGAGTAGTGAATTTTCGGATATACCGAAGTGGTTTGGAAATTTGCATAATCACAACCTAATCTAGAAGCCTAATTTTTGCTGTTTCGTGACAAAGCTACATACACTTATTTTTACAGCTTAGATAAAAATCCCCACACATTGCAGTTTTTACATTGTTACACCCTCTGATCAGGAATATAGAGCAAGTTATCTGTAATCAAGTTAATAGATCATAGAGTAACCAGGCTATTATGGAAATTTGCCCTTACCTGGTGCGGTTTTTCCACCAATCCAAAATCACTTTAGGTTAGGATCTTAACTAATACCAGAATTTCGATATCCTCATGAATGCTTCAAACCGATTAACTCAACCAGCAGAACATACACACACTCAAGATCACAACCACGAACACATAGATCATACTTCTATCCAGGCTGATTCCGTTCATCCTCACGTCCATAGTGAAGAGTCATTACGACGAATTGTTAACCGACTTTCACGTATAGAAGGACACATTCGCGGTGTTAAAACAATGGTGCAGCAAAATAGTCCTTGTCCTGATGTATTATTACAAATTGCTGCCGTCAGAGGGGCAATAGATAAAGTAGCACGTATTGTCTTAGATGAACATTTAACCGAATGTATTGCTAGAGCGGCCCAAGAAGGTAATATAGAGTCGGAAATTGAACAATTAAAAGCCGCTTTAGATAGATTTTTACCTTAATTTTTCCTACTGGCTAACACCAATTTTATGTAAGGTTGCACATAATTCTGAAATCCATTGATTTATCTGTCTTTATCCGCGTTTATCTGCGTGAATCGGCGTTCAATTATTCTATGTAGCTTCATATTAATCTGGTATAACGTTAAAAAATTTAGAGACTAGAATTTTCCAGGGTATCTATGACTCTGAATCAATATCAATTTCACTATTCTTTAAATCAGCACCCAAACAAACCAATAATTTTGTTTTTACATGGCTTCATGGGGAATATTAATGAATTTGATGAAGCTATAAAATTACTAGGTGAAGATTTTTCTTATCTGAACCTCGACTTACCTGGACATAGTAAAACTCAAATTTTGGGAGGAGATGAATATTATAAAATGCAACAAGTCGCCCAAGGGATAATCAACTTATTAGATAAATTAAAAATATCCCAATGCTTCTTAATTGGATATTCAATGGGAGGAAGATTAGCCTTATATTTAACGCTACACTTTCCCGAAAGATTTCTCAAAGTTGTGTTAGAATCAGCTTCCCCAGGTTTACCAACCGATTTAGAAAGATTAACCAGAATTAAAAAAGATTACCAAATAGCCAGTAAATTAAACCGAATTATTGATAAAACCGATTTTCAAAACTTTCTCAATAATTGGTACAATCAACCAATCTTTGGTAATATCAAAAATCATCCCCAATATCCACAAATGCTAGAAAGTAGGTTAGAAAATAATCCTCTAGAACTGGTAAAGTCACTGCAATTCATGGGTAATGGATATCAGCCTTCTCTCTGGGAAAAACTAAAAGAAAATAAAATTCCCTTGCTTTTGCTAGTTGGAGAGTATGATGAAAAATTTGTAAATATTAATACAGCTATGTCCCAGAGATGTGAATTTTCCCGGTTAAAAATAATTAATCAAGCTGGACATAATATTCATTTAGAAAACACATTAGACTTCGTCAAAAATATCAGATATTTTCTGATTTCATAACTCGACTAACTTGTAATTAGGTTTATTTTTTGAGCTTTTTTGGTGGACTGAGGGGAACTGGAGAAGGTGTGACATTTTCGGTTTCTGGAAGAGCCGCAGTTTTTAATTCTTCTGCCAATAATTTCTGATAAACTTGAGGTAAAAAGCGCGTGTTATCATTAGTTTCTATCCCATACCCTAAACTTGTCCAAGTAGGAGAAAGTCGCCGTAAAACTTCATTTAACTTTTGCTGACGTAGGAGTTGAGAAATATCAGTTCCCCAAACTCGTGAATCACTCAACCAGCGATAAACTACTATATCTTGATACTCCGGTTCAAAGCTATAGTTAGTCCAAAACATTAACTGCATGGGCGGATTTGGATGATATCGAGGAGCAATTTGATACCAAGTAGTATTAATGATTTGATATCTACCCGCAGCAGTGGAACAATTACCCGTATTCGGTCCTACCACAATGGTGACGCATATTTCTGGATGACGGCTAAGATCACTAACTTGCTGACCACCGTATAAGAGAGAATAGGGACGGTTGCTATTAGCCTCACTTGTGGATATAGTTCGCATTAAAGCACGAATATAAGGATCACCATCTTTCATCACCAAGGGAGGCTGCTTTTGGCTAAACAGGGGTTCAGAAGACGAATGTAAATCTCCCCCAATGTACCACTGCAATAAATACACAAAACCGAGCAGCGCCGCTAAAGGGCCAATCAGTTTTTCTACACCTTTGAGTTCAAAGCCTTTCAGAACCTAACTCCTCATAACAAACATTGATTTTGGATAAAAACTCAGCGAACCTCTGCGCTAACCTCAGCGTCCCTCTGCGTTTAATCAAAAAGACCTAACCTGTTCAAATAATTCCCTCCAGCTTTTCTGAGTCTCTCCCAGTCTAGCCACAATTTCCACAATTTTATTACGCGCAGCGGGTTCAAATAAGGACTCAACACAAACCTGAGCCACTTTTTGTCGAGGGATGCTACCATCGAATAATGTATCAGCACCCTGCATAACTATGACATCGGAGTTATCTTCATTTTTCAATCCTCCAGGTCGAACAATTGTATAGGTGAGTCCGCTTTTTTGGATATATTCCTCAGCTTGCTTTTTCCAAACTAAAATTAGCCAAAATAAATTCAACGGATGAAAAAACTGGGAAACACACAAAGAAGAAACCAAGACAAAATGCTGAATCTGCTTGGCTTTAGCAGCAGTGACTAAATTTTTTGTACCTTCAAAATCTACTTTATAGGGGGCTGTAGGGTCAAAACTGGGACTTGCACCTGTGGCGCAGATTACTACCGTGCTATCACCTAATCCAGCCGAAAGGCTTTCTGGTTGTAATACATCGCCGACAACTAATTCGACATCAGCAGATAGAATAGCCTTAGCTTTTTCTGGATCTCTCACTAAGGCGCGGACAGGAATATTTCTCGCAATTAGTTCTTGGACGATACGACGACCTGTTTCACCTGTTGCCCCTGCTACAAATACTTTCATAATTAGCGCTATCTTGGGAAACTAATATGTGCTTGTTCCGTTCTTTATTGTAGTGATTATATGGAGTTGATGACAGATTCTTGAGGTTTTCGTGAAATTTAGATTTTTGTGTGAAAAAACTCTCCCGAACTGGGAATCATTAATATAGACAAACTTCTATCTATACAAAAAACACACTTATGGTAGCAAACAACTGGGATTATCCATCTGTGGAAATAAATGAATCAGTTTTATCTGTGGAATCAAGCGTAACAATTGATGAAACTGCATTTAAAGAAGTTAATTTAAATATAAGCAGATTCCACAGCCATCATCAAGACTGCATGGAAATGTATGCTCCTGTGAGTAAGGTTGCTGAGTATCTTGATTCTCACTCTTCATGGTTCACACGCTGCGCTGAACCGATGAAAGTTCAACCTTTGGGAGACAATGGCTATGCGTTAGTAATTGGTCGATTTGGTTCTTTTGGTTATGAAGTAGAGCCGAAAATTGGTTTAGAATTGTTAGATCCAGAACAGGGTAATTACTGCATTCGGACTATTCCTATCCCTGATTACCAAGCTCCTGGCTATGATGTAGACTATAATGCGTCGCTGCAATTGGTAGAAAGTGCCGCTGAGATGACAAAGGTAGAATGGCAATTAGATTTGATGGTTGAGCTTTATTTTCCCAGATTTATTCAGCGCTTACCCCATTCTTTAATTCAGTCTACAGGCGATCGCTTACTTCATCAAATTGTCCGCCAAGTCTCCCGGCGTTTAACCCGCAAAGTCCAGGAAGATTTTCATCAGTCTCAGGGTATTCCTTTTCCTGTTAAGTCTCATAACAAGTGAGGACTAATTCTCTGTCGCTATTAATTAATTTAATTTTCTCTAACTATTTAGATTTATTTGTCGATGGTCAGTAGCACAATACAACTGACCACTGACACCTGACTATGCTTGAGTGAGAATTTTTTGGACGATTTCTACGCCAGATATAGCCTGCCAAATAAAAAGCCCTAAAATACCGAAATTAAGCAAAATATGAGTTACACGCGCCCAATTTGCTCCTTTTTGCATAAAGGGGGAGAGGGAGGCAGAAAATGCTATCAAACCTGTCATACTCAGACCGGCTAATAGGTGTGGACCAAAAAACAATTTACCGTTATTGATGTAGGTGACAGCCATGCCACCAATTGAACCTGCTACCATCAAAGCTAAAAGAATAGAGCCGATTTGGTAGTGCTTAATTGTATATTTGCCTTGAATGAGTTCTTTCTTTTCTTCGCCCTTAGCATTTCTGGTACGCTGTACTTGCAGACCCAAGTAGGCAGCATACAGTGAAAGTGCTAGTAGTATCCACATGATCACTGGGTGAAAGAAATTCAAACCATATTTTACTGCTGGAGAAAGTTCGAGGCTCATTGTGTTTGCTTCCAATTATTAAATCTTCATAAAACTTAGCATACCTTAGTTTAAGGCTGAGAACTCAGTACTTTGATCATAGGACTTACGCACACCTCATGGAAAAACTAACCACAGAGGCACAGAGTTCACAGAGAAAAGAGGCTTTGAGAGATATTTTGCATAAGTTCTGGATTAAATGGAATATCGGTGTTGCATAATTGCGGGATGATTTGAGAATCCGCATCAATATATAATCACCCCGTCCCCGCGTCTCCGCGTCAGCCCCTTATTCAGCAACGCCGGAATATCTTCTCTTCCTATTTCCCTCTTGCCAAAGTACTTAAACAATCTCAGACTAAATAGTGACGCTAAATTAAATAATATACGTTTAATCGGAATTTCCTTTATGACTGAAAACAAAGATAATCTCCTACTAAAAGCTGCCAAAAGTGGCGATATCAAGAGTCTATATGAGTTACTGGCTACTGGTGTTGAGGTAGATGTGTGCGATCGCCATGGTACGACTGCATTAATGTTTGCGGCGAATTTAGGTTATGCAGAAATAGTGCGATCGCTTCTAGATTTTGGCGCTAATCTCAACTTACCCAGAAAAACCTATGGGTTGACGGCGTTAATGTTGGCAGCTAGTAGCAATCAACTCGATATTGTTAAGCTGTTAATATCCAGAGGTGCAGATGTAAATGCTATTAATGAAGATGGTAGCACCGCTTTAATGGCAGCAGCAGTCAAAGGTCATCTCGATGTGGTGCAAATCTTATTGGCTGCGGGTGCTAAGGCAAATATTACCGATAAAGATAATGATACTGCTTTAAAACTAGCAATCAAGCACAACTGGACAGAAGTTGTCAAAGCCATATCACAAAATAGCTCCGTTGTCAATATCCCAGATGCAGAAGGTGAGACACCTTTAATGACAGCGGTAGATTTGGGATATTTAGAAATTGTGCAAACACTCTTGTTAAACGGGGCTGATGCTAATTTAAAAAATCATGATGGTGGTACTGCACTGTTAGCTGCTGCTGCCATAGGCAACAGTAATATTGTTGCAGCTTTGTTAGATGGAGGTGCAAAAATTAATCACCAAGATAAAGAAGGTGAAACAGCCCTGCATTGTGCTGTTGTCGAAGGCTACCTTGATGTAGTGCAAATATTACTCCAACGAGGTGCAGATGTCCAAATTAGAAATCATCTTGGTGATACACCCCTACTTGTAGGCGCATTCCAGGGACACAGCGAAATAGTTGCAGCTTTGTTGCATTCTGGGGCTGATATGGATAAAAAAAACTTTGGTGAAGTTGCCCTCACATTAGCAGTATCTCAAGGACACACCGAAACAGTAAAAACCCTACTTGACTATGGTGCTAATATCAATGCTGTGGCAGATGACGGTAAAACGGCTGTAGTCAAAGCCATAGCCAGCAACCATCCAGAAGTCTTCAAACTGCTGTTAGCAACAGGGGCAGATGTGAATTTTCAAGATTCATCTGGGGCAACAGCTTTAATGTGGGCAGCCGCAGAAGGTTATAGTCAAGCTGTGCAGATGTTACTTGCATCTGGGGCGGATGTGAATTTAAGAAATAAAGGTGGTTATACAGCTTTAATGATTGCCGAATTTAATAACTATCAGGGAATTGTGCGGATTTTAAGACTAGCTGGGGCGCAAGAGTAATAAAACTTCTAGGTGAAACTCAGACAGCAAAACTCCGCCGTAACTGTTGAGAGTTTGTAACGACGGAGAAAGAAGAAAGTGAAACATCAAGATGAAATGCTTACGCTACAAGGGTAGAAAAAAAGTAAATATGAAGACTTAATTTACCTTTTACCTTTGCTTTGTTTCTCCCTCGATGTTTCCTACTGTGCTAGATGTACTGAATATATCGGTTTTTATGTTTAGCGAAAGTATTAAACTTATCATTTTTGATGTATCAAAATTCACATTTATGAAAAATCAATGATTCTTTGGTGTGATTTTACGGTTATTTATCAGGTCTTTGCGAGATTATATAGAAAAGATTAAATTTAATATCACACGATTAAATAAGTAAATTATGCAAGTAGATTTGTCATTGATACAAGTTTTATGGATAGGTATTGGTTGTCAAAAAGGGATTTCATCGCTGTTAATTAACACTGCAATTGAGAATATTTTTCGAGAAAATCAACTTAGCCAATGTGAGATTTCAGGTATTGCTACTATTGAATCTAAAGCTGCTGAAATTGGTTTAAAAGACTTTTGTCGGGTGTATAATTTGCCTCTAAAAACTTTCTCAGCAGAAAAGCTGGCTAGTGTTTGTGTTCCTAACCCTAGTAAATTTGTTAAAGAAAGAATGGGAACGCTGAGTGTCGCTGAAGCATCTGCTATTCTTGCTGCTGGTGAAATTACTTCTATAGGTGTGGGGTTATTAATTCCTAAGCAAATTTTTCGCTTACCAGGGGAAGTGGGAACAGTGACAATAGCTATTGCCTGCCCAAACTGTAATTTAGAAACGTGGATTTATTATACTAAAAACGGTTAATATCTCGACTTTATGAGGATAACAAAATTCAAAGCGAAAACTTCAATAAAAACTCTGCGTCACTTTGCGTTTACCTCAGCGAACCTCTGCGTTTAAAATTGCTTCCTTCAATCAACGACTCGCAGAAAATAGTTAATGATGCTAGAAACAACTGCCAGCACAATTGAACCAAAAAAAGCTGGGACAAAACCCTGAATTATAAAATGAGAACCTGGAGTTAAAGAACTTGCCAACCAAAGAGTTAAAGCATTGATTACAAATGTAAATAATCCAAAGGTAATTAAGGTGATGGGAAATGCTAACAAACTTAAAACTGGGCGAATAATGGCATTTACCAAACCAATGACAATAGCAGCAACTAAGGCAGCTACAAAAGTTTTGATAATGAATCCAGGAACAATTTTAGCTGTAATTAATAAGGCGATCGCAGTACCAAGCCAAGTTAATAAAAAGTGTTTCATATCAATTGATAATATTTGCGGATTAGTCTAACGTTGTTGGGGTAATCGGCGTAAAAAAGCCTCCCAAGTAGCACCACCAACTATTCCATCCGGTTGTAACCCATACCGGATTTGAGCAGCTTTTACAGCCGCTTCGGTTGTGGCACCAAAGTCTCCATCTATACTACCTTTCAAAAAGCCCAGATTTTGGAGTAGTTTTTGTAACTTTATCACTTCTGAACCACGATTACCTAAACGCAAAATTGCCCACCCTTCTGAGGTGTATTGAATACTAGGATTTTGCTGATTTCGCGGAGTGGGCTGAAAATTTGGATTAGGCTGATTACGGACAGTTGGTCTTGGTGGAGATGTGTTGTTGATTCTGGGGCTTCCAGTGGTTTGGGTAGGAACGGTTAAACTATTTACTGCGGTGGGTTGCGGTGGAGAAGAAGAAATAGTGGCAGCAACCGGCGAGACATTGGGGAAAAGTTTTTGCCAAGTCATAGCATCGGTAATACCATCTGCATTTAAGCCAGCTGCTTGTTTAAATTGAGAAACAGCCCTAGCTGTGCCTTCTTGATAAATACCATCGACTACCCCTGTATAAAAACCCAGTAGTTTCAGGGCGGCTTGAAGTTCGGAAACACGTTCACCTTGGCTACCAATTTTCAGGGTAGGGCGGTTGATGTTACCGACTGCGTTGACTTGGGCAATTTTGACTGGTGCTGCTATTGATACCATGACTGAGGAGCCAATTAGCACAGGTGTGGCAATGAATAAAAGTAAGTAATACAACATAAAATTGGGTGGAAATCTTCTGATAACTTATCTTACCTTGGTGTGATACCAAAGGCGGGCGATGCGATCGCTCTATTACCGCTTTGTATGAGTCAAGCTGTTAAATATTAACTGATTGAATTGCTTCTTCTTGACCAACTAAAGATAAATATGGTTCCTGTAAATACCGATTAGCGGCTGTCATTGCTAATTTAGGAGTGACTTTATTAATCAGTTTTGGGAATTCTTGGTCAAATTCAATTCCTAAGCCTAAAATTTCGTACCAGCCATATATTTGAGCAATTTGACCGTTAGTTTGTTTACCCAGGGCATACTGACCAAGAATTTTATTTTTAGCTGTTTGTAGTTCTTCGTCCGATAGTTCAGCACTACATAATCGTTCTACTTCCTGGCGTAGTCCTTGGAGAGCGATATTAGTATTTTCTGGGGCTGTACCCATATAAACCACAAATGAGGCGGGAAAGAGCCGTGTAGAGTAAATGGCAGAGACTTCGTAAGCTAAACCTCTTTTTTCTCGTAATTCTACAAACAAGCGGCTGGAAAGACCATTGCCGAGGTAGGTAGATAATAATTTAAGTGCTGCATATCCTGGAGCGCTCACCGATGGACCCATATAACCCAGCATGACGATTGATTGCTGAGTATTTAAGGGTTTAAGACATAACTGGGGTTTGACGGGAATTGCTGGTAAATCTAGTATATGACGTGGTTCAGATGGAGAAATCCAGTCCCCAAAAACTTTTGCGACTAAATCTAGTGCTGCTGAGGGTGTAATACGTCCAGCAATACTAATGACTACGTTATCTGGACGAAAATGAGTTTGGTGAAACTGGATTAAGTCTGCACCAGTGATGCTGCTAATAGTTTTTTCAGTACCTAAAACGGACATTGAGTATGGATGTTCTTGGTACATTGCTTGTCGCATTTGCTCAAAAGCCACACTAAAGGGCTGCTCTTTTTGGGAGCGAATATCTTGTACTGCTAATCGCTTTTCTAGTTCTACTTGGGTTTCGGGAAATGTAGGCGATCGCAATAACAACCCCGATAATGTTAAAATTTCTGCAAAGTCGGCAGTTACTGTTTTTAAAGACAGCACAAAATAATCAGTTCCTGCGTCTGTGCTTAAACTTGCACCTACCGACTCGACTTTTTCGGCAATTTCTAAGCTAGATAAACCATCACAGCCTTTTGTCATTACAGCTGATAGTAAATGTGCTAACCCAGCTTGCTCTCGATTTTCATAACAACTACCAGCACGCACAAAAACTCGTCCCGCTATAATATCGGCAGCTTGATTTTCTGCCACTAAGACAACAATGCCATTGGCTAATGTGGTGCGATGGATAGTGGAATTAGAATTATCTATAGTTGGCATTATTTATTTAGAGATTATTGGTAATTAGTGATTGGTGATTAGTGCTAATTTTTAACTAACAACTAATATGGCTTCAGAATTGTCACTGCATAATTCTGGGGGGAAATATACTGCTGCGCCAATTTTTGCAGTTCTTGAGCGTTAAATGATTGAATTTTCTGGGGGTAGGTAACAGCTAATTCTGCTTGGGAGATAGTATTGTAGTAGCCATAAAGACTGGAAAGTTGATTTGGTGTTTCCGTAGAAAAGGCATACTCATTACAGAGTATTCTTCGGATACGATTCAGCTCTGTTTCGCTAATAGCTGTAGTTTGTAAGTTATGCAAATGATGGCAGATTAAATACTCTACTCGTTCTAAATATTCTGGTTCTAACCAGGCGGTAATTGTCAATAAACTCGATTCTTGTTGTAAAGAAAAGTCACTACAAATTGCCTGTACCAGTTGCTTTTCTTCTCGTAAATCATGGACTAAGCGCGAAGTTCTTCCTTCTGCTAGTAACACGGAAAGGAAATCTAAACCATGTGCGTCCCGAAGTTGTTCTACTCCTGGTGCTGTCCATGCCATCATTAACCTAGCTTGCTCTAGTCTTGGTAAAATCAATTCTTGACGGCGTATCCCTGTAATTGCTGGTGCTACTATTTTCTCAGATCGGGGACAATTAGAGCGATCGCTAAAATTGGCAAATGATTGATTGACAATTTCCCAAGCTGGTTCTTGAGCAATTCCTCCCACAATTACTACTGTCATATTTTCAGGTTGGTAGTGGGAACGATGAAAACAACGCATTGCTTCTGGTGAATGCTGCATCAATTCTTGCTCTGTACCCAACACAGAACGTCCATAAGCGTGATTTTGATAGACGTTTTTGAGTAGCGATTCAAATCCTATTGCATCAGGATCATCAGCGCAAGCGCGAATTTCTTCTAACACTACATCTCGTTCACGGATAAATTCATCATCGCTAATTGCGGCCTTGAGCAACAGTTCCCCTAAGTTGGGTAAGGTATCTGCTAGATAAGAGGCAGCAGTGGTGAGAGAGTAATGGGCATAATCATGACTCGTAGCTGCATTACTCACACCACCCATTTTTTCAATGTTATAATCGAATTCCCCTGGTGATAATATTGCTGTACCTTTAAAAATCATGTGTTCTAAAAAGTGTGCCATTCCAAACCAATGCTCTGGTTCCAAAGTGGCTCCAGCACGAACCCAAACATCAGCTGCCACTACAGGGGTAGTGGATATCTCCTGATGAATAAATGTTAAACCGTTGTCTAGGTGAAAAACCGAAGCTGGGAACACTGTTTTAGCTGAGTATTTTGTCAATTTTTTTGTAGCTGTAACCCAAATTTAACCCAATTTTGTTATTATAACTCCAAATGCTGGTTAAAGTAAGGGAGAATTTATACATATTTTCATTTTTATGAACTGAAGTTACCCAATCAGTCATTTAATGGAAGTTCACTGGTTGATGTGATTTGTAGTGAAAAATTTCACACATCTGCACGGTGCTATTTATATTAATTTATATTAAAATATATTAATTTATATTTACCTCATAGTTATTGGGAAGTCGTCTTTTTCTAGCTCTTTCTTCCCTGATTTCTCTACTACAGTAAAAATTGAAAACTCCCAAGTTGTTTAGACCTGAGAGTTAAAAATTTTAAGTTCACCGCGACGCCGTTTTGCCTAAGTTTATGACCTGGTTAAACCAGGTGGGAACGGGTGTTGCTCGTTTAAAGTTTCCAGGTACAAGCCTGGTATACTGCCACAAGAACCATTTGGCTCCCAGTTTCTTAAAGACATAGATCAAAAAACTTGTGGGCAGTCACCAACGTCGTAGTGTAACTAACTCATTATAGCCTTCAAAAATAGTTTGTGTGTGGAATAAGCAAATTTTTAGGAAAATTTTTCTCAAGGGTACCAGATAGATTCTATTTTGTCTATGATATCGAGCGCTGTATGTTGGTTTTGTTGCTGTAATAAGACTGTAATATGTCCGAGTTTACGTCCTGGACGAGATTCTGTTTTTCCGTACCAGTGTAAGTGAGAGTGGGGAATCTTTGCTAGATGTTGGCGCTGATTTTGATAGCTACTGTGTGAGTTTTCATACCCCAAAAGGTTTACCATAACTGCGCTGCTACAGTTTAACTGGGTATCTTCTAAAGGCAAACCACAAACTGCTCTCAGGTGTTGCTCAAATTGAGAAGTTTCACAAGCATCTAAGGAAAAATGCCCAGAATTGTGGGTACGTGGTGCAATTTCATTTACTAAAATTTTACCATTGGCGGTGATAAATAACTCAATGCCAAAAACTCCCACAGCTTGGAGACTATTTAATAGTGTATGTGCGATCGCTTGAATTTCTGCCGCTTGTTGGGGTGTAATATCTGCTGGAGCAATTACTCTTCGACATACCTGTTGTTCTTGTTGAGTTTCCACAACTGGGTAAGTGATAATTTCCCCATTTACAGAACGCGCCGCAATTATAGCTAATTCTTTGGCAAAAGGGACAAATTCTTCTACTAATAACTGTGTACTATTTTGATTTACTACTGTTAACAAATTAGCTACATCATGAACTACAAAAGTTCCCTGTCCATCATAACCATGTCGTCTAGCTTTGAGAACAATAGGAAAATCCCAATTTTCTATTTTAGTTTGAATATCTTCTGGATTTTCCAAAGCGAAAAACTGCGGAACTGGTAATCCTAAATCCTGTAAATAGCAACGTTGATGATATTTATCTAATAGAGGAGATAAAGCTGCTAATCTGGGACGAAAGCACACACCTTGTTTCTCTAATAAATATAAAGCATCTAAATTGACAAACTCGTTTTCAAAAGTAATAATATTGCATTTTGAAGCTAAAATTTCCGTTGCTGCTGCATCATCAACTGCGGCAAAAACCGTTTTTTGAGCAATAGATACAGCAGGATCATCTTGATTAGGAGTTTGTACTATTAATTCTACTCCTAGCTTCTTGGCTGCATCTCCCATCATCCAAGCGAGTTGTCCACCACCAATTATACCAAGTTTTATCGACATCCTAACGACTCACGAGTTTCTACACCAGTTTGGGAATTTATTCCACTGGCTTCTGCACATAGCTCTTTAATTTGCGCTCTATCTAAAATAGCATCCGTAAAATCTGCACCTGTGATGTTAACATCAGTAAAGACGGAACGGAGCAAAAGCGCTTCTAACAAAATTGCATCACTGAGATCAGCACCATTCAATTTTACTTCATTAATCATTGCATTAGTTAAATTTGCTCCATGTAAATTTGCTTTTGTCATGACTGAAGCACTCAAAACTGCTCCCCGCAAGTCAGCACCTGTAAAATTAGTCATCTCTAAGTTAGCGTTAGAAAACTCCGCAGCTTGCAAACTTTGTCCCGAAAAATCTTGTCTTCCTAACTCTGCATTGCTAAATGATAGGGGGTGACTCCAGTCGGCTAGTGCTGGAAATGTCACACACCATATAATCACTCCTAAAAGTAATGCTAACCCTTGTCGCCAATACATATTTAATAGCCAAGTTAGTGTTTAACCCATTTTGAGCATACCTTATTTTGTGAATTAGCTGGTTGCTTTTGGTGAAAACTTTGTAAGAAATCACTGATTTCATCTGCAAAACAGTTACAAAAGAAGGGAACAGGGAACTCTTAACAGGGAACAGATAAGAAACTAAAGTTTAAGAGTTTAAAGCTCAGTCAAAAAAAGGATGTTTTTACAAGGAGAGTGACACGAAAAAAACAGTGTCATTATTTCAATCTCATGTTTTTAAACATGAGTTTTTCCTGTTAAGAGTTGCTTCCTGTTCTCTCTGAATGAGTTTTTGGATTTCTTAATTTGAAGAATTGATATAGAAGTCATATTTAATTTTTGAAAAAAATTAGGTATTGTAGGGTGCGTCAGATATTACAAATCTGTTTATTAATAGAATTTATGGAGTCTGACGCAGCCTACGTATCTTTTCATAAATCAAATATTATTCCTATATTGAATTTAAGTATTTGATGATTTTATAATTACTTAATATTTTAGCATTGAATCACAATATTCTTTACATTCATTTACATAGCTAACTTCAAGTAAAGTTTATTATCTTTTGCTAGAAATAGCAGTTATAGCCTGTTAGTCTTTTAATTAAGGGAAGCAGCATTTGGGCGTGATTTTTATATTAAACTTATGTCTTAACTGCTTAACTAAAGTTAACAAATATGGAATTAGCGTTAATCTTATAGCTATCAATTAGCTGGTCAAAAATCTTCTATAGATTTATATTCACTAACTACACAAATTGAACAATTGGAATGGTATCCCGATGATGAATCATTACTCTATTCAATGGATCGAAGCATGGTGCATGGAAAACGGCTGGACAGATTTATTTGTCGAGCGACGTGGTAACTATTGGGCATTTCCTCCTGGAGGAGTAATGCCAGAACCAATTCCGGTTCATGTTTTGAGAGTGATTAAAGAAGAGAATGGATTAACTAATCAGGAACTGTTTTGGTCAATCACGGCTGTAGTTATTACCATTGTAGCCGTTATTTATACATTTATCTACAAGTGTCCCATGCCGTTAGTTTTAGCTTTTGCTCTGAATGCGGTGACAGTAGCAAACTTAGAAAACGAAGATATCTAAATAATTGGTTTGTATATTTCTAAAAAACTGCTCTCTCTGAATACAGAGGAGGGTAGTTTTTTGCTGTGAATTTTCAAGATTAACGACAATTTTTTTTAACGCCAACCTGCTTAATTGTTGTGTTTCCTGCCATTTCTCCGCGAACGTTCACGTTCCACAGCCCAACCTACAATACCAATCTACAATAAATATTGTTTTACAAATTTTACATAAAAGCAGCGGTAGAGCCACATATTTTTTATTAAAAAAATAATAAAATCAAGACATATTGACAATATTAAAATTCACAACTTCTACCCAAAGCCATATAAGCTTTTCACACCTTAGAGAGATACTAATAATGCCTAAATTACTGGATTCTAAGAACTAGAGGAGTTAGATATTGCCACAAACAAATATGAATGACATATTGAATTTCTCAAATTTAATCTCGAATTAATCTCGAATTTTCAAATTTAAACTTAGAGGCAGGAAATATAAATCATGCAGGAACTGTACAAACATTTATGGTGGATGGCACAGATGCCTGTAAACGCTGCTAACGTCACACCAGCACAGGCATCGGTACTCACTTCCGGTCCCCGCTTTTTTGTGGCTTTAATTTCTGGTGTGATTCTCGCGTTCGCGTTCCAATTAGTTTTAACCAATCTCTCGGTTGCTGCTGGTATTTCATATTTGGGGCATCCATCAGAGTCAGATGAAATTGAAAGTTTCGGCGGCACTATTCGCAAAATTGGTACGGGGGTGGGGATTTGGACATTAGTCACAGTTACAGTAGCCTTATTAATCGCTAGTTTCTTGGCTGTGAAATTGAGTCTGTTGATTTTAGATCCCAGTTTAGGAGCAATTTTAGGATTGGTTATTTGGGGATCATACTTTTTATTACTGGTCTGGGTAAGTACTACTACGGTGGGTTCCTTGATTGGTTCAGTGGTGAATACAGCCACTTCTGGTTTTCAGGCGATTATGGGAACAGCTACGGCTGCACTCGGTGCTAAAGCTGTGAATCAGCAAGTGGTAGCAACGGCTGAAGCGGCTGCATCGGCTGTCAGGCGAGAATTTGGCAGTACCATTGCTCCAGCAAGTATTCGTGAGAATATAGAAGACTACATAGAAAAGCTACGTCCTCCAGAAATAGATATCTCTAAGATTCGGGGTGAATTTGAAAGGTTACTCAATGAACCACAATTTAAAGCGATCGCTAACAATCCTGACCTCCGCAACATTGACCGTCAGCGCTTTATCGATTTAGTTAGTAGTCGTACCGATTTATCTAAAAAAGAAGTTAACCGCATTGCTGATGCTTTATACAAAATTTGGCAACAGGTAGTAAGTACCCAAGCACCAAGCACAGACCGAGTGGGTGAGTTGGTGGATTATCTGAAATCACTTCCCCCAGGACAAACTAAAACAGATGAACTCAATGCTAAACTTGAGCAGCTAATTGCGGAAACCCACGCTACCAAAGAAACAGAACAAAAACCTGGTTTTATTCAACAGACACTTTCAGCACTGACGGGTGTGGTGTTGGGTCGGGCAGATTTATCAGATTTGGATGTGGAGAAAATTTTGCGTACCTTTGGTACTGCTAGACAAAAAGTAATTCAACAAGTTACAGAACAACCTTACAGCCCAATTCGTGCCGATATTGAAAACTACTTGGGTAACACCTTTGCTTGGCAACTAAGTCAGGAAAGAATTGCTCAAGAATTTCGAGATGTGATTTATGATCCTGCTGCTGACCCTGGTACAATCCGTAGGGAATTAGAGAAAATATCTCGCCAAGATTTTGTGAATATTCTCCAACAGCGGGGACTGTTGACGCAAACACAAATTAGCCATATTGCTGACCAATTGGTAGCTGTGCGGGATAATGTGTTAGTAACAGTAACTGCCCAGGAAGAAAGAGAAATTGTTCAAGATTTGCAACGACGAGTTGAAAGTTATCTGTTGGTGACTCCGAAAGCAGATTTGACATCAGAAGGAATTGAGAAGAATTTTCAACCGCTTTTGGCAGATTCAGAAGCAGATTATCAAACTCTATCCCGGCGACTGGCACAAGTTCAACGGGAACAAATGGCAGAAATTCTCCTAGCACGCAATGATATTCAAGAACGGGAATTAGATCCGATTTTGGATGAATTGGAAATGCAGCGCGATCGCACTTTGGGTGAATCTTTAGGACTGGCACAACAGGCACAACATGAAGCGGAAAGCCTCTGGCTCAATGTTGAGTCATATCTGCGTAATACAGGTAAAGAAGAATTAAATCCTGATGCTATTCGCACCGACCTCAAAAGACTGTTGGATAACCCCCAAGCGGGAATCGTGGCAATTGGTTCTCGGTTGTCTCGCTTTGACAGAGATACTTTGGTGCAATTGTTGAGTCAGCGCCAAGATTTATCTGAAGAACAAGTTAATCAAATTATTGATGCGGTTGAGGAATCATGGCATAGCATCCGTCATACACCGCAACTGGTGGCAGACAAAGCAAAAGAACAATATGACTCTGTTACTACCACGATTGCAGATTACCTGCGAAAGACTGGTAAAGAGGAATTGAATCCTGAAGGAATTCAGCGGGATTTGACGAGATTGTTTGAAAATCCGCAACAGGGTGCTGTGGCAATTCGTCGCCGCTTATCACATATTGACAGAGATACTTTGGTCAAGTTGCTGAGTCAACGTCAAGATTTGAGTGAGGAACAAGTTAATCAAATTATTGATGGTGTGCAGACATCCATTCGGAACATTGTCCGTGCGCCACGTCGTCTTGCAACCCGGACACAGCAAAGAGTGCAAAATTTCCAAGCTTATCTGCAAGAGTATTTACGGCTGACTGGGAAGGAAGAATTGAACCCAGAAGGGATCAAGCGGGATTTGCAATTATTGTTGCATGATCCACGAGTGGGAATGGAAAGTTTGAGCGATCGCCTTTCGCATTTTGACCGAGAAACAATTATCTCCCTGCTGAAAATTCGGGAAGACATGACGGATGAAGATGCTGCTCGGATTGCGGATAATATTGTCCTTGTGCGTGACCAATTTGTGGAACAGGTACGGGGAATCCAAAGACGGATTCAAGATGTGATTGAGGGCGTTTTTGCCACTATTCGTAATTATCTCAATTCTCTAGATCGCCCAGAACTTAATTATGATGGCATTACCCGTGATCTCCGCCAATTGTTTGATGATCCCCAAGCCGGATTTGATGCCTTGCGCGATCGCCTTTCATCTTTTAACAGAGATACCTTGGTAGCCCTCTTGAGTTCCCGTGAGGATATCTCAGCAGAAGATGCCAACCGCATTGTTGAGCAAATTGAACGTACCCGGAATAATGTATTACAACGAGCCGAACGCCTACAGCACGAAGCCCAACACCGCCTAGAACAGGTGAAACACCAAGCCCAGCGCCAAGCCGAGGAAACGCGCAAAGCTGCCGCCAATGCTGCTTGGTGGTTGTTTGCAACAGCAGTTGTTTCCGGTATTGCTGCGGCTTTAGGAGGTGCCAGTGCTGTAGTGGTCTAAGTTTATGGCGTTGCTGAATAAGGGGATGATTGAGGCTGACGCGGGGACGCGGAGACAGGGAGACGCGGTGATTATATGGTGATTATATATTGATGCAGATTCTCAAATCATCCCGCAATTATGCAACGCCAAGTTTATAAATTGTCTCCGCTATATTTTTTACCTCCCATCAGGGAGGTTTTTTAACGCACTGATAATTATTTTATACTCCTTCGTTAAACTTCGTCATAACATAAAACTTAATTACGAATTATTTTAACGTCGTTGCACCATTCGCATAAAAGCGGCACCTGTAAATAATCCCGCAAATTGTCCCCAATAACCAAGATTATTCACACCACCTGGAATATTTAAACTCCCAATTCCATAAAATAACTGCTGAATAAACCACCAAAATAAATAGAAAAAAGCTGGTATTTCTACAGGAATGAATATAATAATTAAAGGTAAAATAGAATCTATTTTTGTTTGAGAAAATTTCATCAAATAAGCTCCTAAAATAGCTGCAATTGCACCATTTGCACCAATTATAGGAACGACTAATGTTGGTTCCATGAAAATTTGCACTATTCCAGTAAAAATACCAGCAACTACATAAAGCAATAAATATCCTTGTTTTCCTAATACTGTTTCTATGGTTTTACCAAACACCCATAAAAAAAGTAGATTACCGAGTATTTGACTGAAACTAATATGTAAAAACAATGCAAATGGTAGAGAAAGTAACCGCCAAAATACAACTATCCAAGCTGCTAAATTATAATAAATTGCATTTGTTATTGCTGTATGAGTCTGCGCTGGAATTATCCCCCAGCTATTAATAAAATAACCTAATTCACCATTTGTATCTAGTTGAAGTTCCCAGATAAATATGGCAATATTAATGCCAATCAGCCAATAAGTAATAATCGGCTTTTTCCAACTATGAATGTTATCACTAATAGGAATCATATAATTCGTAATTCGTAATTCGTAATTCGTAAACAGAGAATTCTTAATTGTCCCCGCGTCCCCATGTCCCCGCGTCCCCATGTCCCCGCGTCCCCACCTCCCCAGTCTCCAGTCTCCTGTGGCAAGATGTAATTAGGTAATATTGCACTCAACTCAGCAACCGAAATGTTAGGAAACACACTTGTTGGAAGATACCAGATTATCAGCCACTTGGGAGGGGGAGGATTTGGGGAAACTTACGTCGCTTATGATACTCATTTACCTGGTTCACCTCAATGTGTTGTTAAGAAACTCAAGCCTCAAGCGACTAATGCAGCAACGTTGGAAACAGCTAGACGACTATTTGATACAGAAGCACAGGTTTTATACAAATTAGGAACTCATGATTGTATTCCTCAACTTTTAGCTTACTTTGAGGAAAATGCCGAATTTTATCTTGTGCAAGAATTCATTATCGGTCATGATCTTAGTCAAGAGTTAGCACCTGGAAAAATTCTTAGTCAAGATGAAGTGGTGACTTTGTTACAAGAAATTTTAGAAATTTTAGACTTTGTACATCAACAAAAAGTAATTCACCGTGATGTTAATCCACGCAATATCCTCAGACGTGAACAGGATAATAAATTAATTTTAATTGATTTTGGTGCAGTTAAAGAAATAACTACCCAAGTAATTGCTCCCACAGGTAAAACAACATCTACTATCGCTATTGGTACACCTGGTTATATGCCTGGAGAACAAGCACAAGGAACACCAAAATTAAGTAGTGATATATATGCTTTAGGCATAATTACTATTCAAGCAATTACTGGATTATCCCCGGAACAAATAGAAAAAGATGCCGAAAATAATGAAATTATGTGGCGAAATCATGCCATAGTCACCCCAGAATTTGCAGAGTTTTTAGATAAGATGGTTTGTTATGATTTTCGTCAACGTTATGGTTCGGCAACCTTGGCATTAAAAGCACTCCAGGAATTAAATAAATTACCATCTAGTACAATAGCCTTAACTCCTGCTGCTCCAAGTAATCATATCAAGCCACATCAAAAAAAACATATATTTATTAAATTAATATTAGGTATATTTTTACTAGGAGTTAGTGGAACAGCATCAATTTTTATTTTCAATAAAATCAATACTAAGAATGCTACAGAATTATACAATCAAGGAAATATACTTTTGCAGTTACATCGCTACGAAGATGCACTTGTAGTTTATGAGAAAGCAGTTAATATTAAAGCAAATTACTTTCAAGGCTGGTATGGTCAAGGTAAAGCATTATTTGAATTAAAAAAATATCAAGAATCTCTATTATCCTATGATAAAGCCATTCAAATTCAGCCTGATTATGTAGAGGCTTGGGCTGGTAGAGGTTTTGCTTTGGCAAGTTTGCAGCGTTATTCAGAAGCAATTGCTGCTTTTGATAAAGCCTTAAAAATAAAAAATGATTATTCAGAAATGTGGAATGCAAAAGGTGACGCATTTAGAAATTTAAAACAATATGATAACGCAATTAAATCTTATAATCAAGCCATAGAATTACAACCAGATAATTATAAAATCTGGTATAAAAAAGGCTTTACACTACAAACTTTAAAACAGTATGATGATGCTATCACAGCATATACAAAAACGGTAGAATTAAAACCAGATTATGAAGCAGCTTTGTATAATTGGGGAAATTCTCTAGTGAATTTAAATCGCTATGAAGATGCTTTTAAGGCATATGATAAAGTGGTACAGTACAAACCCAATTATTACCAAGCTTGGTTTTCTAGAGGTAATGTTTTAATTACTTTACGAAGATATCCCGAAGCAATTGATTCTTTTAGACAAGTAATTAAATATAATCCTGATAACTATCTAGCTTGGTATAATATCGGTTGGTCACTACATCAAACTCAACGGTATGCAGAAGCAATTGAAGCTTATAATAAATCAATTTCTTTGAAGAAAAATAATTATCATGTGTGGTATAATTTAGGTAATTCACAATATATTTTACAAAAATACACAGATGCAATAGCATCCTATGATAAAGCAGTACGTTATCAACCCAGTCATTATGAAAGTTGGTATAGCCGAGGTAATGCTCTATTAAATTTAAAAAAATATCAGGAAGCGATTACATCTTATCAACAAGCTATTAAATACAAACCTGATTACCAACAAGCAATAGATGCTATCAAACAAGCACAAGCTCAATTATCAACTGAAAAAGCTCGCTCTATAATTTTACCGATTATGCGAATACCTAATTAAAACTCTTAAAAAAATCATCTTAAATGAGTTTAAATCAGGTTCTCTAACTGCTAATATTTATTTCTCGTGGAGAATTGGGTGAGTAAAAATATGCAGTTTTAGCATTTGAGTCTATTTGTCCAAATGTAGTTGATTGATTGACAGGAAAAACTTTTTTCAGCTTGAGATTATTTTGAACTTTCTCCCGAATTTTTAGCTTTGTCTTATATTCCTGCAATTTGATTTGAGCTTGAGGATAAACATCAGTATCTTGAGGAATTTTTTCTAAGAATTTTATCGCACTAGAAAAGTCACTTACCAAGGCTTTCTGATAAGCTGTATGTAAAAAATATCCTGCTCTCATTTGCTTTTTTTGACTGTATTCAGCTAATTTATTTTGGATAATAGCACCAGCAGGACTTTCTGGAGGAACTTGACGGAGATATTCTAAAGCGGCGGAGAAATCTCTGTTTTCTGCACTAGCGTAGGCTTGGTTTAATAAGGTGTGTGTTTTTTCCTCTAGATTAGTGAGGGTTTTCTCAATTAATTTTTCTCTTTTAGTACGCCAGTATGAAGTGTATGGAATCTGAGGAACAACACGCATAGCCTCTGATAATTTACCTTCATTTACAGCCTCTTCAGCTACTAAATAATTTTCTGTATCATTGTGCCATTCTTTTTGCCATTCTGTAATTGTATCTTGAGCTTCTGGATACACATTGCTATAAGAGGGAATTGATTTAGCTAAACTAATGGCTTTTTCTAAATCTCCGGCTTGATATTCTGCTATTGCGTTAGATAAAGTTCCTGCTTCTGAGTAGCTGAGGGAGTTATTAACTAAAGCATATACTCCCAATCCAACTACAACAGAATTAATGGCTAATCCCAGTCGCATTCCTGCTAATAATGGGTCAGATTTTCTTTGTTTATCTTTTTTAGTTTTTACAGAGTTCTCTATAGAAACTGAAGACTTAGTTGTAATAATTTCTTCTTGTTGATTTTCCCATCTGATGTGCTTGAATACCCATAAGGCTTCGTTTGCAGATTGAAAACGCTCTTGGTAATTATAGCGAATCATTTGACTGAGGAAAACAGCAAGATAATCATCAGTTTGATTATTATTTTGACACCAAGGTATTTCATTAGTAGCAGGATCAATATTTAATTGTAAAGGTGTTAAGCCTGTTAAACCTTGAATAGCAATCATCCCCAAAGCATAAAGATCGCTATTGGGTTGTGTTTGTCCAAGAAATTGTTCTGGTGGGATGTAACCTAAGGAAGTGACGGGAATTTGCGAAATTGGTAATTCTGCATCTGTACTAAAGTCAACTGGCTGAATTGATCCAAAGTCAATTAACACTAATTTACCATCTGAACTACGTCTAATTAAGTTTTCTGGTTTGACATCACAGTGAATAAAGCCTTGAGAGTGAACAAATTCAAGAATGCTTAAAGCATCTTCTATAAACGCCATAACTTCGGGAATACTCCACTGACGTTCCATTTGTTTATTTCTATCTAATTCAACTGACAAAGGTTGTCCAGCAATATATTCTTGTACTAAGTAAAATCGTTCATTTTCTTCAAAGCAGGTGATAAGTTCAGGAATTTGGTTATGTCCTCCTAAATGCTTGAGAGTTTCGGTTTCGGTCAGAAATCGTAGTCTCAGATAGTCAAAATAGGAAGTAGATTGATAGCTGTTGACTTTTAGTTGTTTGACGACATATCTGGGTTTTTCTGGGTAATCAACATCTTCAGCGATGTAGGTTTGTCCAAATACCCCTGCACCAAGACTTTGAACAATTTGGTAACGACCTTGTAATAATTTACCAATTATTTGCTGATTCATATATTTTTGTTACTGAGAAATTTGTATATTAGTTGTTACATACCTTTTCTAAATTTCCTGTTACTGTCCGGAATACTGAGAAATAATTCTTTGTATTTTTAAATTGAGGTAAGTTGGAGAAACCTCTTTTACTTAACGGTCATCTTCCTTCATAAAAGCCGGAAACAAGATAATTACAGGCTTTTTTAGCTTCTCTTAAACATGGGGGGAGATTTAATTAGGGGTGAAATCAAGTACATTCCATTGAGGTCGATTTATCAAACGATTAATTATTTGCTTAAGGGTTTATACCAGGAAGTTGATTTTTGGGAATACACGCATATAAAGGTAAAGGTTTAAGGGTTTGGGTAAAGTGATCTGAATTGAGAATAATCACTTATCGAGAATCGCTGCTGTTTTCTTCTTTATCTTCAAAGCTGTCTGTGATAGGTTTGACTACTTTAGCGATCGCTTCTTGGATAAATACTTTGATAAACTCATCTCGGCGATTAATCTGAAACTGTTGCTGTACAACTTCTGTCATTCCCCCATCACCCCAATCTTGATCATGGCGAAAATACTCAATAAAACTTTTTCCCGCAATGCGTGTTAAATAAGCTGCTGTCACACCTTGAATGGCTCTACCAATCACAAAAGTGGCAACATTAAGTTGTAGTGCGGTTGAGAGTAATTCTATTGCGCCTTTGACAATTCCTAACCCAGCAATGGTTTTACCTAAAGATAGGGCTAGTTCTCGTCCTCGTTCCATGTTCAATTCACAACCGTAAACTCTGCCAATTTCTACCACCATTTGGGCATTAACTGCGGCTGTCGCTAATAGGTCTACCATTGGTAAGGGAGTGACAGACACCACACCAGCGCCAATCCACTGAAAACGCTCGACAATTTTATCAGCTTGACGACGACGTTGGGAATCAATCAATTTTCGAGCTTCTTCTCCCAACCGCAGAGATTGTAAAAGGATATTATCTGCAACTAAATCCTCACCTTCAGCCCGTAAAACAGAGGCCATACGTCGTAAAAGCGGGATAATATCAGGTTCTGGCTGGAAGGTTTCGCCAGTTTCCAATTGTGCAGTTTGGGGATTAGCTGCGATCGCCACAACATCATTAGAAGCAATAAATCCTAGCACCCGTTGACGTAATCGAGCGAGGATAGTTTCCTTGTCGTCATCTGTATATAAGTCAGTTTTGTTGAGAACTAAGAGCGATCGCTTACCAATTTCCGCCAAACCCTTTAACGGCTCATATTCAGAACGCCTTAAATCATTATCTACCACAAATAACAGTAAATCTGCTTCCGTCGCCAACGCCCTAGCTAGTTGTTCCCGTTCTGTTCCGGCTACTCCCGCTTCTAAAATCCCTGGCGTATCCGTAATCAATATCTTGCGTTCTAATCCCTTCAGGCGCAAACAATAGGTTTCCCCGACTTGGGTTGTCCCCATCGGCGCATCTACTTGACCGACTATCCGTCCCATAATCGCATTAACTAGGGAAGTTTTGCCAGCACTCCCCGTCCCAAACACCACCACTTGAATTTCTCCCCTGGCTAAATTCGCTTCAATTTCCTTAGTGCGACTTAGTAAAGCTTGGCGGGTAACTTCATCTTGAATTTGCGCTACCTGTTGGCGCACTGCTTGGAGAGTGGTAGAAGCCGCATCCGATTTAGCCGCCGGAATTTGAGCCGGAGTAACTCGTCTGCGGTTATAGCGGGATTTTTTCTCCCCAGATTGCAGCATCAGCACATAATAGATCAACGCAGCAACCAATCCTCCTAACAGTACGATCAGCAAGAACAGCAGCAGATTACCTAATAGGGGAGAATAGGATATTTGCCAGTAAAGCCGTGAGAGGGAATCAATCAGCCAGACGGCCAACCCCAAAATGATAATCAGACCAGCAATGAGTGTGACTATGCGCGACAGAGGCATGAATAGCAAGGATAAGTAGATATTAAGGAGCTAGATGCTTCTGATCTTAATCGCTTAAGTGTTTTTCTCCAGAATATAAAAAAGCCAAGTTTGGTGGATTCAGGAAAATTTGCTTAGGTGAACTACTAAAATCAGAAAAAATGGAGAAAAAACTGAATGGGACTTTTTGATCAAATTCTGGGTGCTGTTGGTAATTCCAATCAACAAGGCGGTTTAGGTTCACTGCTCGGTATTGTTAATACTGTTCAACAGATAAGTAATAACACTGGTGCTGATACCTCCACCATTCAATCAGTTTTATCAGTAGTTGGTAAACAGATACATTCATCTTTACAAGAAAAACAAGCTACAGAGGGAACAGAAGCTGTACAAAATTTGGTGAATCAATTTGCAGGTACTTCTCCAGATTCCCAAGCCGTCGATACACTATTTTCTCCAGCCATTCAACAACAAGTAGCAGATGTTGCAGCCCAGCGCACTGGCTTAGATGCAGGAGTTATTCAACAATTATTACCTACTTTAGTGCCTTTAGTTTTGAGTTTCTTGCAATCTGGAGGAAATCCCATGCTGAATAAATTCCTGGATGCAGACGGTGATGGTGATGTTGATATTGCTGATGCTATGAAGTTGGCGAGTCGTTTTTTAGGTAGATAGTCATAAATGTGGATTAATCAAGTTTTTTACTTTGTTTGATCCACGTTTAATTTTTGTAGATTTTGCAGTCTTAACATCTCTTTTCATAAACTAGACAAGCGATAAATTTGGTCAGCTTTCCTGCGGAATATTACGTGTAGCTTGCTTTCAATATGGTAGGCTATTGCACGTCTCCACATCATCAAAAGAAGCTTAGGTCTAGCCCTCCAGCCGATTGTGCTTACCATTGAGAATGTACTATAATTATGATATTTTATAACCTGCTAATAATGACTGAAAAACAGGAAAAAACTGTAATGACAGCAGTAATAGTCAATCATATTGAAATTACTCCTGGGATATGTGGTGGAAAGCCTCGCATTGCTGGGCATAGAATTAAAGTACAAAATATTGTTATTTGGCATGAACGAATGGGAATGTCCCCGGATGAAATTGTTTATCAATATCCTAATATCACTTTAGCTGAAGTTTATGCAGCATTAGCTTATTATTACGATCATTTAGAAGAAATGAGGAAAGACATAGAAGAAGATGAAATTTATGCTAGAGAAATCAAAGCGCAAAATCCTTCTTTAGTGCAACAAAAACTTAAGCAAATTAATTGCTAGAAAAATCAAATTTCATTTAGATGAAAATGTCAGTAATGCTATAGCTGATGGACTTCGTAAAAGGGGAGTTGATGTGACAACTACTCCAGAAAAAGGATTGATTTCTGTACCTGATGAGGCACAGTTAGAATTTTCTTTGTCTCAAGGCAGAGTTATTTTTACTCAAGATACGGATTTTTTGAAATTAAATCAGTTTGTAACTCATTGTGGTATTACTTATTGTCCTCAACAGACTAAATCTATTGGGCAAATTATTCAGAGTTTAATATTAGTTTGGGAGTTGCTTGAACCTGAAGAAATGCTTGGGCGGATTGAATACTTGTAAATAACACTTCATCTCTAAAAATCGCTCTCTATAAACTACCCAAATGCGATTGCTTCCCATCATTCACCAAAATAGCCCTTCCTAGGTCGTACTTTACATACCACTCAAGCTATAATAAAAAATATAAAGTTATAATATCTTAAAGGAAACATGACCCTAAACAACTTATTAGAAACTCAAGGAATTATTCACTGCGATCCTGAAATTATGAGTGGAGTTCCAGTATTTGTGGGAACTCGTGTTCCTTTACAAACATTTTTTGATTATCTCGAAGGTGAGGGTGGATTAGCTGAGTTTATTAATGATTTTCCCTATCTAGAGGCTCAAACTATGAAAGTCTTGGAAAATGCAGCAAAATTGATAATTGCTCAGGAACGTTGCGCTTAATGATTATATTACTAGATGAAAATCTTTTGAGTAAAAAACTTAAACAACCTTTTTTAAATAAAGGTTATATTATTTATAACGTTAATGATATGGGATGGCGTGGTTTTAACGATCACCAAATTCTTGATTTAGCTGAAAAACATCCTTTTGATGTGTTTATTACAGCCGATAAAAATCTTCCTTATCAGCAAAATTTAACTGATAAAACTTTGAAAGTTATTATTTTAAACTCTCGTAGTACTCGTCCTGATAATTTAGTACCTCTAATGGAAAAAATTAGTGAAATAATCTCATCTTTATCAATGGATTCATCTATATTTATCAATGATGCAGGTGAAATTGAATCGGTTGGTTAATTATTTAGTTACTAGCAGATAATTATTCCTAATAATTTTCACAATGAAAAAGCGATACCTTCCTTAGGTTAGCTGAGTGCAAAGCACTCCCGTCAGGGATACGCTATCGCACTCCCATCATCTGTGAGTCATTTCATTTAAAGCAGTATTAATTATTTCTTCACTAACTCCATAACGTTTTAAATTTTCAATAAAAGAGTCAACCCCTTGATTACGACTTTCTAAATAATATAAAATTGCTGCTATGGGAGACGGAGGATCAATAGGATAATTTTGTTGTTCATAAACTTCTACTAAAGTTGCTAAAATATCTAATTTTTCATATTCTGGTGTATTAGGTTCAGCCTCAAAAATTTGTTCAATTTCTTTTAAGGCTTGTTGATAATCTGTTGCAGTTTTAATCGGTTTCAAATTCATAAGATTAAACCTCCTTAAATGATTGTAGCATCTATCTTGTCATATTCTTGATGAGTACCAATAAAGCGAATAAAAATAATGCCAATTTCATAACGGATGTGAACAATTAAACGATAATTATTACCTTTAATATTAAAAACTACACGATTATTGGCAACAATACTGGCATTAGCATAAACTTCTTTAATCTCTGATGGACTTTGCCAATGTCCACGAGAAGCATCATCAAACCATGCTTTTAAAGGCTGTTCTGTATCAGGATGTTTTTGCCAATATTCTCTTAGGGTACTTCTAGCAATAATTCTCATTGTAATAATTTTTATCAGAAATTAGTTGACTTGGTATTTGCAGTTTAGTTTCAAGATAATAACAAATAAGCGATACCTTCGGTCAGCTTCGCTATCGCTCCACATCCCTACAAAACATTTGACAAAAATTGACAATATTTGCCATAATTAAAGAATCAGAAATATTAAAGACTTATTAGCTATGACTACAGTAAATATTTCTCTTCCCGATTCTATGCGGGATTTTATCAATGAACAGGTTGAAAAATGTGGCTACAGTACCACAAGCGAATATATTCGACATTTGATTCGTCAAGACTTAGAAAAGGTAGCACAAGCACGACTAGAAACATTACTATTAGAAGGCTTAGATAGCGGTGAAGCGGTTGAGATTACGGATGAGTGGTGGGAACAAAAACGCACTCAGCTTCTTGAGAGACTTCGCAAGTAATAGCAATGACTAGACGAATTGTAATTAGACCAAAGGCTAGTGTTGACATTGACGAACAGTTTTCTTATATTGCCCAGAGTAATTTTGATGCAGCATTAAGTTTTTTTGATGCTACGAGGCAGACTTTTTCACAATTAGCATAACTACCTGGTATTGGTAGTGTTTATAATGTTAAAAATCCGCGTTTAGTTGGTTTGCGGAAGTGGGGAGTTAGAGGATTTGAAAAGCATCTAATTTTTTATTTAGAAGGGGATGAGTATATTGAAATTGTGAGGTTAATTCATTCTGCACGGGATATTTCACAGATTTTAGCTGAAGAAGAATAGTTATAGTTATCAACTATGCGATTCCTACGGAGCGCTTCGCTATCGCACATCCTACATCCCAAAAGCGATACTTACGCACCCTACAATATATTTTTGGTGTGAGACGCAGCTTTAGTAATAATTTTGTCAGGTTTTTTCGGCGTTGCATAATTGCAGGATGATTTGAGAATCTGCATTAATTAATGTATAATCACCGCGTCAGCCTCAATCATCCCCTACTTTTGAAGTCGAAGAGAAAAGTTTGTGAGGGAATTGACTTTTTTTGTCTGATTACTTTGTCCTGTTTTCACAGACTCGATTGCGAGATTGATGCTATTTTATTTTTGTACAAGCTCTTTTATCCCCTATGACACTCAATTTATATTTACTACGACATGGCGAAACTACTTTTAGTCAAACTGGTAATTTCTGCGGTGAAACTAATGCAGAATTGACCTCTGAAGGAATGCAAATGGCATCTAGTTTTGCCGATGTTTATAAAAAATTGCAATGGTCAGCGGTTTATGTTAGTCCGATGAAGCGCACTATTGCCACTGCCAAACCATTTTGTGATGCTATTGGGATGGAGATGCAGGTGCGGGAAGGATTAAGAGAAGGTAGTTATGGTGAATGGGAAAGCAAGAGTAAATCCTTTGTCCAAGAGAATTACCCAGAAAATTATGTGAACTGGTTGACAGAACCCGCTTGGAATGCACCCATTGGTGGAGAAACTGCGGTAGATATTGCTAACCGTTCTATGCCTGTAATTGCGGAAATTCAAGAAAAATATCCCCAAGGTAATGTTTTAGTAGTTTCCCATAAAGCCACGATTCGGATTATGCTTTGCAGTTTACTGGGAATTGATTTGGGACGCTATCGCTATCGGGTAAATATTTTGGTCGCATCAGTAAGTATGGTTAAATTTGACGTTAATGGTCCCTTGTTAGAAGTATTAGGCGACCGTCATCATATACCTGATCATATTCGCTCCCGTCCAGGAACATAATCGCACTCCCCACATCTTTTCATCATCCCCAAGACGTAGGGGTTTAGCAATGCTAAACCCTTACAATTCCCAACACCCACAGATCAACCCTAAACCTAAAAATGCACATCTAATAACAATGTATCATCATAATAAATCTCACCAAGGTTATCAGGATCATTTTCCCAGTTTAAAGGATTATTAATAATGTAATTTCTAATAGATTCTAATGATTTTTCATTCTGATGAATATGTTCATAAAAATTTCTTTGCCATACCGAAGATATCACTTTTTGATTACAAATTTGATTAATCTTTTTAGTAACGGCACTTTTATAAGACCTAATCACACAAGGAATTGAACCAGGAATCATTTTACCAAAATTTCTTTGTTGATTTATAGTATTAATCTTCTCAATAATCCATAATATGCCATGAATATGATTTGGCATAATCACAAATATATCTAATTTAATATGCGGGAAATGTTGAGGTATTTCTTGCCAATAGTCACGGGCAATTGTCCCTAATAAATTTAATTTCATTTCCCCTTGTTTGATATCACCAAAAATACATTGTTTGTTTTTGGTACATAAGGTGATGAAATATGCACCTTCTTGGGTGTAATCATAATCTTTCAATCTAATAGAACGGCGATGGTGAATTTGGGGATTGTAGGACATTTTTAGATTGAGGAATTATTTTGATTTTATCGAACATTTTACCCGATATCGTAGGGGTTTAGCACTGCTAAACCCTTACCCAACGACTAACTAACAGGTAACAATCTACAATTATTTTGATGTTGATGAATTATCTTAATTTTGGATGTTTCTAGATAGGGGAATTGCATGATATTGACTGGAATTGTATCTGATATTGTGGGGGTTTAGCATTGCTAAACCCCTACCTCCCTACGATTTGATCCTAAAATTGAATGTAATTTCTAGGGTTTTGACGAACTCCATTTTGCCAAACCTCAAAATGTAAATGAGGTCCGGTAGACCATCCTGTACTACCAACTTCACCAATTTTAGTGTCATCATTAACGACATTTCCGACACTGACTGCAAAAGTTGACAAGTGTAAGTAGCGTGTTTTCAAACCACCACCGTGATCGATATCTATATATTTACCACCGTATTGATCAACACCAACAAATGTAACTGTTCCACTCCTTGCTGCTTCAATGCGAGTCCCTGTATTTGCGCCTAAATCAATACCAGTATGACCTGCATTACCAAATTCTTGCGTCACTGTGTAACTACCTGGAGGTAGAGGGTTTTCCCAAACTGGTGGTGGTGGTGCAGTTATATCCGTCACAACCAAATCAAAATAAGCATCTCCACCACCTTCAAACATCTCAGTATGAAAATCAAATGTTCCCGACTCAGGTGCAACAAATGTAAATTCCTTCCCACCATAAGCATCACTCAAAAATGTGCCACCCAATGCATTGTTTGTAATGTTAAAAGCACCGCCATTAAGTTTATGCGCCCACATCCGATAACCGTCATCTGATTTCACCCAGACTTTATAAGTATGTCCTGCTTCTAAGTTCTTGCGAGTATAAGCGTGCATGGCAAAGAAATCAGCAGGAACATTAGCCGCAGGTGAACCAGCACCCCAATATTGACCATTCATGCCCCATTGTCCATCACCACGAACACTAGAACCTAAATTGACTGTACCAATTCTGTGCGCCTCATCAATCATCGGCGTTCCTTGAGCATTTAAAAGATAATACGATGCATTCCAGGAGTTGGCAATCCCATTAGGATCACCAAAGTTGTTGTATGGTTGATACTTGACAATTTCATAATTCAGTGCTGCTGATACCCATTCTTCTTTGTATTCAATGGTAACGGGAGAATAACCACCAGGAGATGAAAAATAGCCAGAGCGATTACTAGCTAAATTTGCCCAGCCATCAATAACTAATTCATTACCAATCCAAACCCGCACACTATCATCTGCACCAACATTAATTTTATAAAGTCCCGCACCTAAATACTGCTGAGTTTTGTATCGTGCAGAGAAATTATCAACAGGAGTATTGGGAGGCGCACCTAAACCCCAACCAAGGTTAAAGCCACCAGTAATATTGATAAACCCTTCGGTGGAAGTAGGCGTACCTGTTAACTCTTTATTGCCAAAATATTCGGCTGTCCAAATGGGAATTTGATCGCTATCACCGACAATATTCCAATTTCGTTCTAGTACATCAGGAATATCTAATCCTCCAGCATAGTTTGCACCATTCATTAACCAAACAGTATTTTCACCTGTGTTAAGGTTACGCCAAATAATATCCGATTTACCATCATTATTCATGTCTCCTGTACCCGCAACAGACCAAGTAAGATCAGCTGATGAAGAGAGGTTTTGAACACTAGATTTAGTTGTTCCATTCATAAACCAGATCGATAATTGCCCTGTAGCTGCATTACGCCATAAAATATCTGATTTTGCATCACCATCAAAATCACCAGTTCCCACAATGCGCTGATTTAAGTCAGTCACACTATCAAGAATAATGTCACCTTCACTTGTATGTGTTGTCCCACTCATCTTCCAAATAACATTTTGTCCTGTTGCATAATTACGCCAGAGAATGTCAGCATTACCATCTAAATTAAAGTCACCACTGCCAACAATATGCCAATTATTATCATCAACTCGGTCTATTCCTACTTCAGCAAGACGGTTGTTACCATCCATTAACCAGATGCGGTCATGTCCTGTATTCTCAACCCAATGATAACGCCAGACAATATCCATATTGCCGTCATTATTAAAGTCAGCCATAGCAACAGGATGCCATGCCATATCGAGATAATCTGGAATATCAACATCTCCTAAAAAAGTACCCCCATTCATACTCCAGAAATGTGTTGCACCACCGTTATAATCACGCCACAGAATGTCATGTTTACCGTCTTTGTTGATGTCGTTAATCAATCCGGTATGATTGGGCAAATTATCAACAATAGTAACAGTAGCAGTTTTCAACGTTCCCAGATTATAGTTTGTATTACTGGTAAGGTTAACTATAACTATTTCATCACCTTCGACCAATGAATCATTAATGGGATTAAGATTAATGATTGTAGTAGAAGAACCAACAGCAAATGTAGCCGTTCCACTCAAATTATTGTAATCAGTCCCATTTGTTGCAGTACCCGCAACCGAATAATTAACCGTCAAAGATGAAGCTGTACTTCCCGTACGAGTCAGAGTAAATTTACCAGGATTTGCAGTTTGTCCAGTTAATGTTTCCCCTGCATTTGCATCTGTCGCACTAATAGTAATTGTCGGCTTAATATTAGTTAATGAATCATTATCAACAATAGTTACAGTAGCAGTTTTCGCAGTTCCTAATGTATAATTTGCGCTACTTGCCAAATTGACAATAACAGTCTCATTTCCCTCATAGACAGCATCATCTTTGACGTTGACATCAATTAATGCAGTAGTAGAACCAGCCGCAAAAGTAGCTGTCTTACTTAAAGTATTATAATCTGTCCCATTTGTTGCTGTACCTGCAACAGTATAATTAACAGTCAAAGATGAAGTTGTACTTCCTGTACGAGTCAGAGTAAACTTACCAGGATTTGTAGTTTGTCCCGTTAATGTTTCTGCTGCACTTGCATCTGTAGCGCTAATGGTAATTGTCGGTTTATCATTATCAACCAAATTAACAGTAGCCGTTTTTGTAGTTCCTAAAATGTAACTTGTACCGCTCGCTAAAGTAACAATAACAGTCTCATTCCCCTCATAGACAGCATCATCTTTGACATTAACATCAATTAACACCGTAGCTGAACCAGCCGCAAAAGTAGCTGTCTTCGTTAAAGTATTATAATCAGTCCCATTAGTAGCCGTACCTGCAACTGTATAATTAACAGTCAAAGATGCAGTTTTATTCCCTGTACGCGTCAGCGTAAACTTACCAGGATTTGCAGTTTGTCCAGTTAATGTTTCCGCTGCACTTGCATCTGTCGCACTAATAGTAATCGTTGGTTTGTCATTATCAACTAAATTAACAGTACCAGTTTTTGTAGTTCCTAAAATGTAACTTGTACCGCTTGCTAAAGTAACAATAACAGTCTCATTCCCCTCATAGACAGCATCATCTTTGACGTTGACATCAATTAACGCCGTAGTAGAACCAGCCGCAAAAGTAGCTGTCTTAGTTAAAGTATTATAATCTGTCCCATTTGTTGCTGTACCTGCAACAGAATAATTAACAGTTAATGCAGCAGTTTTATTTCCTGTACGAGTTAGGGTAAATTTACCAGGATTTGTAGTTTGTCCCGTTAATGTTTCTGCTGCACTTGTATCTGTAGCACTAATGGTAATTGTTGGTTTGTCATTATCAACTAAGTTAACAGTAGCCGTTTTTGCAGTTCCTAAACCGTAATTTGCACTACTAGCCAAATTGAGGATAACTGTTTCATTACCTTCAAAAACGGTGTCATCACTAGGAGTTAAATTAATTATCGCTGTCGATAAACCCGCTGCAAAAGTTACACTCTTGGTTAATGTTTGGTAATCAGTACCATTAGTTGCTGTACCAGTAATTGTGTAATTAACTGTTAGGGATGAAGCGATATTTCCAGTCCGGGTGAGGGTAAATAAACCAGGATTTGCGGTTTGTCCAGCTATAGTTTCAGCTGCAGTTGCATCTGTTGCACTAATGGTAACTGTAGATAGAGTAGCTTGTTGAACTGTTAATAATTGATCGACAACACTATTATTACTAGAAAGCTGCCAGCCAAAAATGTCACTATATGATAGCCTCTCAGGAATAATATTAGACCAGTATTGTTCTGCCTCAATTATCGATAATCGCAACAGACGAAGATTTTCTATATCACCACGAGTTGTCTGAAAAGGACTGACAATATCCAAAAAACTGTTGTTTTCCAGTCCAGGAAGAGGATTGGATATATCCTGATTGCTTTGTAATATGAGTTCATCCATTAGTATTTACACCTTGTAGCTATGGAAGGGTATTTGTTGTGATGCTTTTTGATTTGGTATAATTAAGTCTATAGTGTTGCTACTAAAGTTGAGTGTAAAGATTTAATGAAAGATATTATACTTTTGATGATGAATTACTTTGCTATGCAGATGAGGCTTGACGAGTAAGGATTTAGCATTGCTAAACCCCTACAAATTTTCTAGAGACTGTCACAATAATGAAGGTAAAAGCTTGGAATCATTACCTGTGAACCTTCCTACCAACAACCCAGCAGAAACCCAAAGTCGTAAAGCAGATCACATCCGCATCTGTCTAGAGGAAGATGTACAATGTCAACAAGTCACCACTGGTCTAGAACGCTATCGCTTTACCCATTGCTGCTTACCGGAATGCGATCGCACAGACATTGATATCAGCACCAATTTTTTCGGAAAAAGCCTGAATGCACCGTTGTTAATCTCCTCTATGACTGGGGGAACAAAACGAGCCGGAATCATTAACCATCGTTTGGCAGAAATCGCCCAACAATATAAACTAGCAATGGGTGTAGGTTCCCAGCGTGTAGCGGTGGAAAAACCCCAAGTTGCTGACACCTTCGCTATTCGCAAATATGCTCCCGATGTGCTGTTATTTGCCAACTTGGGCGCAGTCCAACTTAATTATCAGTATGGTGTTGATGAATGTCTGCGAATTATTGATATTTTAGAAGCAGATGCTTTGATCTTACACATCAACCCTTTGCAAGAATTCATTCAACCCAGAGGTGATACAAATTTCCGGGGCTTATTTGACAAAATCTCTAACTTATGCAGTAAGTTACCAGTACCTGTAATTGCTAAAGAAGTAGGTAATGGCATTTCAGCTGTAATGGCAGAAAAACTGATATCTGTAGGAGTACAAGCAATTGATGTAGCTGGTGCGGGTGGGACATCTTGGGCATTAGTGGAAAGCGAACGGGCAGAAACCCCCTTACAGCGTCGCTTAGGCAAGACTTTTGCCGATTGGGGTTTACCAACAGCAGAGTGTATTACCAGCATTCGCGCTCAATTTCCCCACATACCTTTAATTGCTTCTGGGGGATTACGTCATGGCTTAGATGTAGCCAAAGCGATCGCACTAGGAGCAGATATCGCCGGTTTAGCCATGCCCTTCCTACAAGCCGCAGATGTATCAGAAACCGCACTGCAAGAGTTGGCAGAGGTATTAATTGCCGAAATCACCACCGTATTATTCTGTACTGGTAACAGAACTTTGTATCACTTACAGCAATCAAACAGTTTACACAGCATACAATAAAGTAAACAACTTGTTTTTTCTTAGTCATTGGTTTCTGACTAATGACTAACATAGCAGTTGCTAGGTAAGTTAAGACATACTGTGATCATAAAACTCAGACACAGAAAGACTTTCAACCCTGTCCCCCGTTCCCTGCTATGACTAATAACTAAATTACTAATAACTAATGAATAATTTCCTCAAACAAACTTTTGCAAGCTTAATTGGTAGTTTACTGGGACTGACTATTTTTTCTGGTATCGGTACTCTAGGCTTATTGTTCCTAGTTATCGTGGCCGCCACTTCCAAAGATGCTGGGCCACAAGTCAAAGATAAATCCATGCTAGTTTTTGACTTATCGATGAAAATCACAGATAGCGAACCTAGTTCCAGTAAATTTTTGCAAAAAACCCTAACAGGTACAAATGAAGATAGCATTACACTCCGCAAAGTTGTAGAAACTCTAGAAAAAGCCCAACGTGATCCCCGCATTGTCGGTGTTTATATAGATGCTACCAAGTCATCCCCAACAGGTGGACTTGGGTACGCTTCCCTCAAAGAAATCCGTCAAGCATTAGATAAATTTCAGGCTTCTGGTAAAAAAATTGTCGCCTATGGCTCAGACTGGAATGAAAAAGAATATTATCTGAGTTCGGTAGCTAATAATATCGTCCTCAATCCCGTAGGATTAATGGAAATCAACGGTTTGAGTTCACAACCAATGTTCTTAGCAGGAGCATTAGAGAAATACGGCGTTGGTGTTCAGGTGGTGCGAGTAGGTAAATTCAAGGGCGCAGTAGAACCGTTTATATTAGACAAACTGAGTCCCGAAAATCGGCAACAAACCCAGAAATTGTTAGATGATATTTGGGGAGAATGGCGGACATCTGTAGGCAAAAGCCGGAAAATTAAACCAGAGAAATTGCAAGCGATCGCAGATAATCAAGCTATCCTAGAAGCCACATCCGCTAAAGCCAGTGGTTTGGTAGATCAGGTAGCTTACATAGATGAAGTAGTAAATGACTTGAAAAAGCTAACTACCAACGATAAAGATGCTAAAAGTTTCCGGCAAATTAATATTAGTGATTACGCCGAAGTTAGGGATCAATCAATAGGTACAGAACGTAACTCAGACAATAAAATTGCCATTGTCTATGCAGAAGGCGAAATCGTCGATGGTAGCGGCGAAGATGGGCAAATAGGAGGTGATCGCTTCGCCAAAATCTTCAACAAAATTCGTCAAGATCAAAATGTAAAATCTGTGGTTTTACGAATTAACAGCCCTGGTGGTAGCGCCTCCGCAGCCGAAGTCATCCAGCGAGAAATCAAACTAACTCGCCAAGTCAAACCAGTCATCGTCTCCATGGGTGATGTTGCCGCCTCTGGAGGTTATTGGATAGCCAGCGACTCAAACCGTATTTTTGCTGAACCAAACACCATCACAGGCTCTATAGGCGTGTTTGGCGTGCTGTTCAATGGTCAAAAGTTAGGAAATAACAACGGTATTACTTGGGATACAGTAAAAACAGCCCAGTATGCCGATAATCAAACCGTTTCTCGTCCCAAATCCCCCCAAGAATTAGCGCTTTACCAACGCAGCGTTAACCGTATTTACAATATGTTTTTAAATAAAGTTGCTCAAGGTCGAAAACTACCCCAACAAAAGGTAGCAGAAATTGCCCAAGGACGAGTTTGGTCAGGTACAGCAGCTAAACAAATCGGTTTGATTGATGAAATTGGGGGTTTAAATGCAGCAATTGAATATGCAGCCAAACAAGCAAAATTAGGCAATGATTGGGAATTGAAAGAGTATCCACGAGTGACTACTTTTGAAGAACGCTTCTTTGGGCGAAAACTAGAAGAAGCACAAGCAAAATTAGGTATAGAGAAAACTCAAATTAAACCTATTAATCCCCTGCTCGCGGAATTTGAGAAATTCCAACAGGAAATTTCAATTTTGAATAAAATGAACGACCCTCAAGGAATTTATGCCCGTTTACCCTTTAATTTAAAGATTGACTAATCTGATTCAGTATGTATAGGATTTGAGGATTGCCAGGATTTAATCAACTATTATGTATTTATTCATCCTGTACATCCTTTAATCCTGAGTATCCTGATTCTGACAAATTATGTATTTCCTCATCCTGTACATCCTTTAATCTTGGGTATCCTGATTCTGACAAATTATATATTTATTCATCCTGTTAATCCTTTAATCTTGGGTATCCTGATTCTGACAAATTATGTATTTCTTCATCCTGTGCATCCTTTAATCTTGGACATCCTGATTCTGACATTGAACTTGCTGTTGTACCCAAGCACGGAAAGATTTCTCAGCTTTCACTTCATCTATTTGGCAATCCTTTAGAAATTGATAAAGATATTCTTTGATTGTCCAAGAAAATGTAGGACTATTTTCTACTTCAATATATTGATAATTTTGAAGTTGATAAATTTTCACAATTTGACCATTATAACGCCAAAATTCCGGTACACCCATGCTGGCATACAAATCAAGTTTATTGATGTCAGTATGGGTAATATCAACTTCTACAATCAAATCTGGTGGCGGATCTTCGTTTAAGTCAACCTTTTTACCAGCGACTTTAGATTGATTTTGGATATAATAACAGTTATCAGGTTCAGCACTTCTTTCTAAATCAGGACGATTTAAAGTAGTTGAACCCATTGTTTTAATTTTTAAACCAATTTCCACTACCAAAATGCGGATAAATAGTTCTATCAATCTGGTAGCAGTTTCATGTTCTTCTAAAGGCATCGTAATTTCTAAAGTACCTTGGTCATAAATCAGTCGAGATGAACGACTTTCACCTAATGCTGCTAAAATTTGCTCGTAAGCTGACCAACTGATATTATGAAAAACTACTCGCTGTTCAGCTAGGGTAGTTTCTGGGGGAATATTGCTTGGTTTAGTGACTATACTAACCATATATGCCTTCGAGTTTAGCTAATAAATTATACCAATTCAAAATTCAAAATTCAAAAACTTCTGCCTCCAATCCCTATTCTCTATTCATAAATTACCAAAAGAATGTAAAGTATTTGAGAACCAAACCTCACTTCTCTATTTTACGCATCCATCTATGGATATCAAAAGTAAGCGCCTGTTATTCCTTGTGGTTTCCTGTAGTATATTTGGTGTCATTTTAGGCGGAACCTCTGCATGGGCAGAAAGCAAAATGTGCTGGCGTGCTGATACAGTAACCAGCGAATGTCTGACCCAAAACATAGTGGAAACAACTGTTCAAGGTATGAGTACTGGATTATTAGCAGGCGCTGGGGCTGCTTTTGGTGCAGCCTGGAATTTACGCCACTAAGACTAAATCAGCCAACAGTTATAGCAGATGACTCTTAACAGGTGACAGTGCTAAAACTCTTTTGGTGTCTAAGTTTTAGCATTGGTAGATGTCCTAATCGCCCTGTCTGTTGCTATATCAGCAACAAAGTTGATAACTGATAACTATTAAAAGCGATAACTGCGGTAATTGCGATCGCTTGCAGGATCACCAATCCACATACTCGTCGGTACAGCATTACCTTGAGGATCTACTTTTACTTGTACCAGTATTGCTGGTCTTTCTCCGTATTGGTTTTCCTGTATTTGCAAGATATCATTATTAATTTGCTGCCGTTGTTCATCTTGGATGTAATTGTTTTCCAAGCCGTAATTAATCAACCCATCTTGATAATTACCCTTTAAAGCTACCTGATTATTGGGCAGGTACATAGGCAGACTACTACTCACTCGTATCGGTCTCCAAGCCCTGGGAACACCACGATCATAAGATAGTTGTTCTTGCAAAACCAAGTATAAGGTACTCCCTGGCGCTATTTGTCTGTTTCTCACGGAATTTTTCCTAACCCAATCTGTCCAGCCCGGTAGTCTTCTGAGAGTTTCGCTCCGGGAAATATTATAATCGAGTGTCAAAGAAGATCCCTGTAGCACATTATTAGTATTAACAGGTAAAGTTTGCAAAATTACTGGCTTCCCAGTCATGTCTGTGTACATTGCTTGGGTAGGAACAGCCAAAATTAAGCCAATTTGTACCATTAACGGCGCTACTAACCGCCAAATAGGGAGAGGTTTATTGGCTTTCTGTTCAGTAGCAATTAGATAATCCCGAAAAGTCAATTTTTCGGAAAATTCCATCTCTGGAGTTAAGGTTTTATTTGGTTCAGGTGAGTTACTTTTCATGAAAATTAATTGATAATTGGTTAGTTGTCAGTTGTGAATAACCAATGACTAATAGGAATTTAAACGCAGAGATTTAGTAATAAATATGGTGTGCTGTTAATCGCTATTGCTTCTTAGTACCAGAATTAGAAGCAGGAGATAAGCGACGTTCAAACCACTGGCCAGCAGCTATGAGAGAATAGCCACAGGAAATAAAGACAAGTGATCTGAAAAGTACATCTGTGTCGTACTCTAAGACTCGGCTGATAATTTGCAAGATAAACAATAACATCCCACACCAAAAAGAGCGTCTTTTACCTAACTTTAATCCTTCTTGAACTAGCCCCCAAGCTAATATTGCCAACAGGACATTAAAGATAAAAATGCCCAGTTCAGTAATCCGGCCAATCGCTTGATGCCAAACAGGAACTATGACAATGAAACCCAAAAAGGTACTAATGACAGCGAAAGTAAAAAATACTTCTCTCCGGGGTGGGCTATTTCGATGACGCAACAGAAATAACCATTGCAATACTGCCAAACCGCTGAGAATCCCCAAGTCAATAATAGGCAAAGATTGGAATCCATTCAAGAAAGAATTACCATCAATTGGTGATTGCCACTGCCAACGGAAAGACAACAGATAAAAGACTACCCCAAAACATATCAACCCTAAATTACGGGCTAGGGGTTGAAATAATCTGTAATTGATGATTGGGAATAGCAAATCATCATAACTCCATAGTAATGCAGGTGGGAGCGCTAAAGCAAAAGATGCCACCCAAGGAACTACATCAGAAAAAGTTAACAGGGGTAGTGGGTTGAGGTTATATTGCAACGAGAGAGTAAAGGCTACTACTGCTAGTCCAAAAATCCACCGTGAACGGCAAACATATGCTAAGGGAACAAATAGCAGCCATGATAACAGAGGCATATGCCGCACTGCTAACCGCGCCCAAGTCAACTCATTTGGAGAAGATAAAAACTCTCCCAATCCTATCCAATAGCCGATTTGCACCAGGATAATGGATAAAATTCCCAAAGAATTCAGGGATAGACTATAGGCCATGACTAAAACGCCAAACCCCCAAGCCAAAAACAACTCAGAAGCTGAACCGCTAATATTGAATATTTGCGCCATCAGCATTAAAGTTGCCCCTAAAATCAGGGCGCTGAGAATTAGTAAAGCTTCTCCTAGCAAGCGTTTGCTGCGTTGTGGCTTTTTACCTTCAGCTAAAGCAAGTGCAGGTTGTCTCCATGTGAAAAAACCAGTGATAGCAGTTGACAAAAACAAACTCATTAACAAGATAAACTTGACTTCTCGTGACCATGTTTGCCAATTTGTGGCTACAAAGATGATTACACCTAAGGATAAAAGTAAGCCACCTACAGCAATGGCCATGAACCCAGAACTTTCTCGTGCATTTGCTTCTATCTTGTTAAATTGATAGCGTTCTGCTAGTTGCTGGTGTTGGGAAGAACTAATAAGTCCTTCATCTCGCCAAAGTTCTGCTTCTTGGCGTAGTTTTCGCTGAAAATTATCTAAGATCATGACCTCTCCGATGCAATGGATTAGTTTAGCAAGTGTCAAAACACGGTTAGCTTCTAGCCAAAGGCCAGAAGCCGCGCTGGACGCGCTTCGCAAACGCAATCTAAATGGTGGTCATTATATTTTCAGTATGCAGCCAAATACCTTGATTGCATTGTTCTGCTGTAACAGTTTCAATACTGTTCTAATTAGCTAAAATTACCCAAATCTTTGATATGGAAAAGCCTTCAAATTTATTACTTAAAGTTGCACGTCGTTTATTTAAAGATTCAGAAGCACAAGCAAAGTTTATTGATGCTTTAGTTAATCCTCAACCTTTTTTACCTTGTATTCTTTGGTGTCAAGATCAGCCGGAAATCTCTCCTTTTTCGGTAGAAACACCTCTGAGTTGGCAACCAAAATTTGTAGACAGGTTGCATTTGGGAGAAAAACCAGGTCAACATCCCTTACATCAACAAGGATATTTTTATTGTTTGGATTTTTCTTCTGTGTTTTCTGCTTCTATTTTGTTATCTATTAATCAATCAGTACCTTTGGTGTTTGATATGTGTGCTGCACCAGGGGGTAAAAGTGTTTTTGCTTGGCAAGCATTAAAACCTAATTTGCTGATTAGTAATGAGGTGATTGGTAAGCGGTTAGGAATGCTAATTTCTAATTTGAAGCGTTGTCAGATTCAATCTAGTGGGGTGGTCAACCGAGATTCTAGTATTTTTGCAGAAATGTTTCCACAATCAAGTAATTTAGTCATAGTTGATGCTCCTTGTACGGGGCAATCTTTATTAGCTAAAGGTGAAAAAGCACCTGGATGTTTTCATCCAACTTCAATTAATAAAAGTGCAAATCGTCAAAAACGTATTATTGCTAATTCAGCACAACTTGTAGCTCCTCAAGGTTATTTAGCTTATATGACTTGTACTTATTCACCAGAAGAAAATGAGCAAGTATGTGAATGGTTTTTAGAAAGATTTCCTCATTTTCAAGCTGTAGAAGTTAGTCATTTATCTGCATATCAATCAGATTTAATTGACATTCCTTGTTATCGGATGTTTCCTCAATATGGTTTAGGGGCTGGTGCGTTTACGGTGCTGTTTAAAAATATAAGTGAGGGTGAAGGGAAGAAGATTGATTTAGATACTATACTACCTATGTGTAAATATGTAGGACTTGCTGAGAAAGTCTTGTAGGTAGGTGACCGGAAGAGGCAGGGGGGAAGGGAGCAGGTGTAGGTTTTTTACATTGTCATGAGGGCAAGACTTGGGGGACAAGGCTGACAAGGTGACAAGGGCGGAAAACTTGACAAACTCTATATTATTAGCAACAAGAATAGCCCGTCAAAAGACCATTACTGGTATAAAATCTTCCTTGTCTACAATACTTCCTTGTCTTCCTAGTCCTGCCTTCACAGTTAATATTAAAAACCTACCCTTGTGAGCTTGCCCCCTGCCCCTTTTCCTCTTCGTGACAGAAGAGGGATACATAAAATAAAATGGCGATTTAATTAGCCATTGCCATCTTTCCTTGCAAAAGTATAGATTTAATCCTAGGTTTTATAATAAAAATGGGTTTCAATAGATTAAAATACCATTAATTTTATTGAGCCGATAGGTTGCCAGTGATAAAATTTTCATCATGAAACTTGATTCCATAGTTGATGAGTATTTATCTGCGGGAGATGGCAGCACGATAATGCAGATTTCTTTGAAAATTTCAACTATTTTGGCAAAAATACTTATTTAGCCTGATTTCATAGCTGTTGTTTATACCGGATTTTGTGAAAAAACCACCGTAAAAAGCATACATAATCAGATTTTCGCTACAATTACAATTTTTTTTGGATAAAAATATCATGACTTCCGCTGCTGAACAGCCAGTTAGCTCTGGCTCAACATTAACATTACATCAAAATTCCCAACAAATTGCTGATATTGATCCCCTTAAAAAATCTCAGGGTGTATATGTAACAGTTCATGGTCATTTTTACCAGCCACCACGAGAAAACCCTTATTTAGATGCGATTGAACGCCAGCCGAGTGCTACTCCTTTCCATGATTGGAACGAACGCATTTATTGGGAATGCTATCGCCCCAACGCCTTTGCTAGAGTGCTAAATGACCGCAACGAGTTGGTGGGGATCGTCAATAATTATGAGTACATGAGCTTTAATATTGGTCCAACGCTGATGTCGTGGTTAGAACGCTACGATAGGTCAGTTTATCAGCGGATTTTGGAGGCTGATGTTAAAAGTAGTCAACGTCTGCATGGTCACGGCAATGCGATCGCGCAAGTATATAATCACATCATCATGCCTTTGGCGAATGAACGGGATAAACATACCCAAATTCGCTGGGGTAAAGAAGACTTCAAATCCAGATTTGGTCGTGATCCCGAAGGTATATGGTTGGCGGAAACGGCTGTAGATTATGCCACCTTAGAAGCTTTAGTTGCCGAAGGAATTCGCTTTATTGTCTTAGCACCATCCCAAGCACAACGTTGTCGTCCTCTGGCTAATGAAAATGATCCCCAGCATGAATGGTGTGAAGTCGGTGGTAGTCAGATTGATCCCACCCGTCCCTATCGTTGTTATTTAAAGCCTAGTCTCAGCATTGCATCTTCTTTGTTGAGTACAACTAAAGCAACTACCTCAGAACCTATAGAAGGCTTACCGTACATTGATATCTTCTTCTACGATGGACCGATTTCACGGGATATGGGTTTTAGTGATGTGGTTTATAATTCTCATCACTTCGCCGGTAGGGTTGGTGCAGCAGTGCGCGGGGATCATCGTCAATCCCAATTAATTTCTGTAGCCACAGATGGGGAAACCTTTGGACATCATAAAAAGGGAACTGAGAAAACTTTAGCCTATGCTTTTATTGGCGAGTTTCCCCGTCATGGTTGGACGGTAACAAACTTTGCTCATTATCTGAGTTTAAATCCTCCGACTTGGGAAGTGGAATTAAAGTCAATCACCGCCTGGAGTTGCGCCCACGGTGTCGATAGATGGCAGGATGATTGTGGTTGCGGTGGAGAAGGTGGTGTATGGCATCAAAAATGGCGACGGCCGTTACGAGATGCCTTAAATTGGCTACGAGATCAGTTGATTAAGGTGTTTGAAGAATATGGTGGGCAATTATTTCATGATCCCTGGTTAGCGAGGGATGAATATATTGAAGTGCTGCGCGATCGCTCTCCTGCCAATATTAGCCGTTTTCTTTCTCGTCATCAAACCCGAAAACTACAAGCAGCAGAACAAGTAGATGCTTTGCGTTTATTGGAAATGCAGCGTCATGCTTTGTTGATGTTCACTAGTTGCGGTTGGTTTTTTGAAGAAATTTCTCGCCCGGAAGGAACACAGATTCTCCGTTATGCTGCCCGTGCTTTAGAATTAGCCGGAGATGTGGCAGGTGTACAGTTGGAAAAAGGCTTCCTCAAACGTTTGGGTTTAGCCCCCAGCAACGTGGAACACTTTAAACATGGTGGAGAAATTTATCGTCAATTGGTGCTAACAGCCCAAATCGGGTTTAAGCAAGTTGCTGCCCATTACGCAATTAATTCCCTATTTAACAATCACAAAAATATATCTTCTCCACAAGATCCAGATCAACATCCTCATACTCACCAAAAGCGTATTTATTGTTATGCCGCTAATGAATTAGATTACCAAATGCAACGCATGGGATCTTTGACTATGGCGGTAGGACATTTGAAATTAGTCTCGGAAATTACTTGGGAAAGTGAAAATTTAGTGTTTGCTGTTCTCCATTTGGGAGGCTGGGATTTTCATTGCTGTATTCAACAATTTACCGGCAGACGTGACTACGGCCAATTGAAAGATCAGCTATTAGCATCATTAAAACAAGCCAGCGCCGCACACGCTATCTTGGTAATGACGCAGCTATTTGGGGATGAAGCCTTTAGTTTGCAAAATTTATTTGCCGAAGAACGACACAGAATTATGCGGCTATTAAGCCAGGAAACACTGACAAGATTAGACCAGCTATATACCCAAGCATACCGGGAAAATTACGGTGTGATTATGGCCTTTCACCGAGATGAGTTAGCAGTTCCCCAAGAATTGCAAGTTGCAGCGGAGATTGCTTTAGGTTATCGCTGTATGATGACATTAAGGTCTTTAGAACAAGACATCGGCGAAGCACAATTAAGCTGGAATCATATTGGCGAATTAGAAGCAATTGCGACTGAAGCTAAACATCTGCGTTGTCACTTGAATAATCCTGAAGGTAAGCAAATAATAGAACAGTTAATTGTGCGATCGCTGTGGCAAGTCTTACATGATACTAATAGTGCATTTGAAACAGATATCCAACGCCTAGAAAAGCTGATAGATGTAGGGTATCAGCTAAATCTTGGTATTTCCTTAGAACAATCCCAAGAACTCTACTTTAGCTGTTTGCATAGTCAAATAATTCCCATGTGTCTCAGCAACTTTAATAATCAATCTGAAACAAATCACTGTCGCCAACTACTAAAATTAGGACAAAAATTAGCCGTTGATGTCAGCATAGTTGAGAAAAAATTGGCTTAAATTTTTGAGGTGGGCATTGCCCACCATCTTATATCATGTCCGGTTGTTCGCCTAGCGTCTCGTCAGAGATATACTTATCATTTAGACTGACGCGGAGATTTTTTTTGATAAGTGATTAGTCGGACATGATATTACTCCAATTTAACTTTTAGAACGTTGACAATGATAGGGATATAACCACTCACACCTAAAAATTCCGTTAGTATGTTTCTCAAAAAATGTTCCGGCGTGATATTTAGGTGAGATATCAATCCCGGCTTTAGTTTTTATCTCGTACAACCAAGGAAATGCTGCCACCAAAACAGTCATGATAGCGAAGATGTAAAAAGTTAAAGTGACAGCTTTAGGGAATTTCGGTGACTTAATCTTAAGTTTTTTAGGCATAGAAACGATAAACTCGAAGTCTATCTTAGCCTAAAGTTGAAAATGTCGTTGAAATCAATTGTACAGGATTTCTTCACAAGCTTGAAACTCTCTTGTTATAAGTCTTTGTGCTTAAATAATGATCAAAACACTATTCCCTGTTTCCTATCCTCATAAACAACTTTTTCTACCAACCCTACTTATGATGTTTGACAAAATTCCCGAAAATCTTTTTCTACTTGTTCAGAGTAGCTACGTGCATATTCTAAAATAGATTCACGCCATTTAGAAGAGTTAGCAAAATTAATTAAATCATCAGCAATAGCAGAACCTTGTCTACCACTGCTACGTAATTGGTCCCAAGCTGTCACCTCACCCATTGTTTGAATTAGCTTTTCTAAACGCCCCAATTTACCATTCCACCCATTTAAATTCACCTTATCTTCTGTTGGTTGTAATTCCCGCAAAACATAGGATTTATCACCATCAACAATCGCTTCCAACAATGCAGGTGGAGTTCCCTGTACCCGATTTTGAATAGCTACAACTCTTGCGGCTGGACTTTCCCATTCTGGCTGAGGTATTTTTAAATAAGGTTCTAATGAACTAGTTTTTGTTTCCTTAAAATCTAACAAATAATTGTGATCTGGAGAACCTTCACCCTCCACCAAAATTATATAGCGTTCTAAACCCAAACTACCAGTCCCAGCTATCCTGATTTGCACATCTAATATTTGATAAAAATCTTGATCTTGCTTGGTTGATTTATGCCAATATGTAATTAATGTTTTTACCTTTTCTTGCTGTTCTTCTGTCGCTTCAGCAATATGTTTATTATCGATAATTAAGCGCCGTTTACCTTTTTTTACTTTCGTACGCTGATCTAAAAATTCAGAACGTTTTCGGGATTTTAAGCTTTCCGATAAATCCTTAACTAAACCCTTAGCGGTTTCTTTCTCTACACTTCTTATCTGTCCTTTAGAAAGAGTTTCGCTGTAAGCATCTAGATAATGATTACTTAAATGCAATGCTTCTGTAGCATTTACTCCCAAAGCGTGACAACCAATTATTATACTAACTACAAATCTTACTATATCCCAGGTGCAAGGAGCAAGAACAGCTTCATCAAAATCATTCATATCGAAATAGACTAATCGGTTATCACCTTTGTAGCTACCAAAGTTTTCTAAATGTAAATCACCACAAATCCATACTGCTGGGGCTGTATTGAGTAATGAATCTTGAGGAAAGTCTTCATAAAATAAATGACAAGTTCCGCGATAAAATGTGAATACATCAGAACGCATATTCTGGTATTTTGATTTCAAAAATTCAGGGTTGCGTCCATTGTTGAATTGGTAGATTCTTTCGGTGATATTGTTAGACATGGCTTTAGATATTTCTGTATTAGTATTTAAATAATTCGTAATATTTCCTACGGAAACGCTACGCGAACGTAATTCGTAATATTTCCTACGGAAACGCTACACGAACGTAATTCGTAATATTTCCTACGGAAACGCTACGCGAACGTAATTCGTAATTCGTAATGGGGATTTAACCCGAACACAAAACTTACCAGTTATGGAACCAGGGAACTTGTTAAATACAATTAATAAACATACCTGACGATTATAGATTGCGGTGATACAAACTTAGTCTGCTTGGTAGAACTAATTGATTTATAAGGTACTATCATTAATCATACGACGAAGATCATCAAGAGGTGAATCTGGTTCTGTCATTATTAACATATCATTGTTAGCGTTAACTGTATCATCTTCAACATAAAATTCAACGCTGAGTTTAAATCGCAATTTACCTTTTTTCCAGTTTTGAGAACCTAGGTTTAAAATTTCGCAATCTATACCTTCATCACACAAAGTTTGATAAGATTTATTAATGTAAACTCCTCGTTCTTCTAAGGATTGATGCAACTGCTGTGCTAAATCAGAATCAGAATTAGATAGTTTATATAATGCTTGTCTAAGTTGAGTAACTCTATACATATATTCTTCAAATTCAACAACATCATTATCCTGACAATTTATTAACTTAAACTTATCTTCCATATCTATTTATTCCTTGACGTTATTTGCGACTTAGTGTGAAACAAAAATAATTAAACCACAGATAAATACTCACATTTACCTGTGATTAATCTTAAATTAAAATCAAACCTCGACTACTTCATCAGCAACAACCACATCATTAAAAGATATCACATCAATTATAGGCAAAAGATGTTCATATAACTGCATCGCTTGCAAACAATTGTTAATATCAGAAACAGCCCCATTATAATCCTCAATTTTTTGTTCAACAACACCCAATAACCGCTGATTATTGGCAATTTTTTCCGCAGCTTCCTGTTCTAAAGTAGCTTCTAAATAAGCCCGCGCATAGGGATACTGTTGCAAAATATGATCTGCTTGTTGTTCAGCCATTGGTAACAACTGAGTTTTGAGAGTTTGGTTAATAGTTTGACGGAAAGATTTGCGAATCGTATGAGAAACTTTCGGTTCAAAATCTAACTTTAATAATTGTCTAATTGCAGGTTCGGCTTCTACAACACTTTCTGCATCATAACCTTGGGAAGTTTGCTGTAAAGTTTGACGAAATTGATAGATAGAAAAAGTACCTTCATCATAAAATCTAGGACTTTCTCTCACAAATCTATCACACTCTATACTAGCAGCACTGACCAACACTTGAGTAACTTGTTTTTCTATCACCTTTACTTGTTGTTCAATTCCACCGTCATTCCCTAACAAACGGTACAATTGGCGATAATATTCTGACTTTTGAAGCTTATCAATTAACCGTTGGAATAGATTTGCAATTAATTGTTCACAAGACTCAATTAAAATATCTTCCAACTGATTGGCTAAGTAATAAAACGCCTCTACTAAAATAGCTAATAAAGGTGCAGTTGCATTGCGAGGATGACTGACAGTTGCACGTCGATAAGCATTAGCGACTGAGAATGTATCTAGTAACTCATCCAAACGGCGAATCATCCGAGTTTGTAATTGGCGAAAATCAGATTCAAACTCTTCACAGGAATTATTAATTAATCCATTAACTTCATCTGTTATGTGCTGACTAAAGTCTCTACCAACTTGCTGAAGTTGCTGATTTAGGCGTTGTAATTCCTGCGCCTTCATCGTTTCTATTTCTCGCGGTTGACTATCTAAATCTCGCTGCGAACTTTGATAATGTTTTTTCAGATTAATACAAATATCTTCCAAATCATCTGCAAGATTTTTAAACAATTGCGGACGCTTTTCTTCAGTTAAATAGCGAGTAATTGCTGTGCGGAATTCTTCAATACCGCTATCTTGAATTAGTTGATTAATAAGCAGTATTCCTTGTTCATCTAAAATGCGGACATAGTTTTCATTGGGAGTTTCAAAGCCATTAAGAGAAATTCGGAATTGACTTGGAGAAAGTTTTCCCGAACTAACACAATAGTTATTAAAAGCATAGACAAATTGAGGTATTTCTTCCCTCCCATCCAAACCTTTAACACTTTCTGCAAAAACCGAATCTAACCCAAATCTATCTAATCTATTTGTCTGTTTAATTTGACTTCCGTAAAATCCTAATAACCCGCTGGTTTTATAGACTCTTTTGCTATCACGAAATTGTCCATTAATTAAATCTTCTAATCGTTGTCTAAGTTGAGTGTTGTACCAAGTTTCATCAATGCGGTTGAAAATATAAAAAACGCGATCGCGTATTCCTGCATTTCCCCGCATCATTTCCAACAGTTCCGTTTCTTCCTTTGTCAAATCACCAGCAGCAGCAGGTTTGAGTACACACACTACCGCTGACGTATCTGAATCTTGAATTTTGTTGTAAGTTAATTGTGCATCTTTTTCTACTGGTGCATCGATTCCTGGGGTGTCAATAATGACATTTCCATCTTGTAAAAGAGGATGGTAGCAATAATATTCAATCCGTTTCAAAACCGCGCTGTTACTACCTCTGCGTGCATATCCAGCAGCTTCTTTGAGATTAGTAAAGTTAAATTGTTCCATTGAATATGTAGCATTATTAACTGTCTTAATGCGATCGCGGTTGGTTATATATCCTTCTAATAACAAAATTAATGCTTTTGCTTGTTTAGCCCGTTCCGATTTACTTTCTCCACCCTCTTGCTGAATAATTGCTTCACAACCTTGTCGCAGTAAATCAATCACATCCGATTGATTAATATTTGCAACTGTATTAAACCCTAATTCCTGACACAAAGAAATCGCTTGTTCTCGAATTTCTACTTCACTCAAAAACGTTAAAACTACTCTTTCTGCATCTGCTGGTGCATACTCAATTTTACATTCTGTTCCTGTGGCGTGTCCCTCTGCACTGTACAACAATTCTCTCTCTAATAGCGCATTAATTAACATCGACTTTCCCGCACTAAATGCACCAGCAAAGACAATTTCAAACTTCGGAGAAATCGCTTTATCTAAAGAAAGCTTGACAGATGTAATATCTTGGGAACGCAAAGATGGTTCTTGCTGTATAAGTTGTAAGATGGATTCAACGTGTACTGATAAATTTTTACACTGGGGCGGTAAATTTGACATCTTGAATAACTGAATTGTTAATGAATATTTTAATATTAATTTTCAGTATATTTATACCGTAAATTTACTGAGGTGTGATTTTTATAGATTTTTATAGATTTTTATAATTTTTAAGTCTGATGGCAAAAATATATTTGCTACTCAATCTGTAGCTCTAATTAAATATAGCTATCCTAGTTAAATAAATCATGAATATATATTATCTATAAATTTGTGGGTTATATAAACTAAATTTTTTTAACCTATTTCCTAGAAAAAGAGAGGCTTTGAATGTCACAAAAAAATGATAAAACTTGGTTTTTTATAATCAAAAAAATTATTGTTAACCAACATCATATTTTGAGAAAAAAGCAAAGTAATTCTCTTTTGATCATAAATTAGCGGGTTTAAATAGCTTTTCGTCGCCGAGTCTAAATCTCTGTTACAAAACTTAATTATGCCAATCATTTACTGGTGTCACTTATGGACAGTACCATGACAAATTATTTTCATACCTCTATCCTACTAAGGGCATACTTCTGCACGTAGATTGTGTTACCTTACTCTCAATGAGTTACTATCAAGAGTCTAAGTCCAGACTGTATTCCTTACGGGATGTTTAGGCATAAATATTTTGAATTTTGAATTTTGAATTATTTGACTGTCCAATCAAAATGCCTTCTTGGGGGACTTGAAAATCATATAAGGATACAAAAAGTTCAAATAGCGTAAAAACTCAGCTTGTGTTATTATCATCATTTATATATATGAAGTATCGTGACGGAGAGTATCTTCTTAGCAACTCGATATCAAGCCTCTGCTATCCACAAGAAAAAATTGGTCAGATTCTAGGAAAAAAATCTTCTTAAAACTGCCAAACTTTAGTAAGAAATGTTCTACCAAATCGAAGGTAAAGAGAGTTACAGTAGCAGGAAAGTTACCTCCATTTCGCTAATAGAAACAAAACTATCTGCGTACAAAGCTAATTTACTGGTGGTTGATGATCATCCAGACAATCTGCGTACACTATCTGCGATTTTGAGCCAGCAAGGGTACAAAGTCAGAAAAGCGATTAGCGGAGAAGTAGCTTTAGATACAGTTAAAATTGAAGCCCCTGATTTAATTCTGTTAGATATCAAAATGCCAACAATTGATGGCTACAGTGTGTGTTCGATTCTGAAGCAAAATCATGAAACTCGTCATATCCCGGTCATTTTCTTAAGTTCACTGGATGCCGTTGCTGATAAAGTTAAAGGATTTGAGGTAGGTGGTGTTGATTACATTACTAAACCTTTTCAAGCCGAAGAAGTATTAATCAGAGTTCAGCATCAATTAACTATTGTTAGACAAAGCCAGGAACTTTATCAACATAATCAGTTATTAAGCAAGGAAATTGAAGAGCGAAAACAAACTGAAGCAAAACTGCAACTGCTACTAAAAACTATCAATTTAGTTAATCAAGCCCCGAATTTAAATCATGCTTTGGATGCTGTGTTATGTGAAGTTTGCCAGGTAATTGGTTGGGACTATGGGGAGGCTTGGCTTACCAATTTAGATGGTACAGGATTGGAACTAGCTCAAGTTACCTATGATTCTCTTGATCAGCAATTGTACAACTTTCACAAAGCAAGTTCAAAATACATTTTTTCCTATGGAGTACAACTAATAGGCCAAGTTGGAGCCACTCAGCAACCACGATGGATTGAGGATATTTCACAGGTACAGAAAGATGAGTTTATCAGAGTTGAATCGGCCAACAAAGCCGGATTAAAAACTGCATTTGCAGTACCAATTAGCCTAGAAGGAGAAACACTTGTGGTGATGTGCTTTTTTAAGCGATCGCCTTTAGCCTATCATCCAAAACTTGTAGAGTTGGTAAATGCAGTGGCTATAGAATTGAGTGAATTCATTAGGCGCAAGCAGGCAGAAGAGGCTCTTAAACAAGCCAATAAAGAATTGCTGCGGTTAGCAAATTTAGATGGTTTAACACAAATTGCCAATCGTAGGTGTTTTGATCAATCACTTGCTCAAGAATGGCAAAGACTAAAAAGGGAAAAAGCACCCTTGTCATTACTTCTTGGGGATATCGATTATTTCAAATCCTACAATGACTATTATGGACATCTAGCCGGTGACGAATGCTTGCGACAAGTAGCAGAAGCGATCTCCAAAACCTGTGAACGTCCTGCGGATTTGGTAGCTCGCTATGGTGGGGAAGAATTTGTGATTTTACTGCCTAATACTGATTTGGACGGAGCAATTTATGTTAGCAAAAAAATTCAAGAAAACATAGACAAGTTAGCTATTCCTCATCAATTTTCCTCTACTCATCAAGTAACTTTGAGTATAGGCATTGCTAGTATAATTCCTCAAGGACAAACTCCACCCAAAGAGCTTATTGCTGCCGCAGATGAAGCACTTTATCAGGCAAAAGCCCAAGGACGTAACACCTACTGTGTATCTTCTTTTGTTTAATTAGTATTACAAAAGAAGGGAACAGGGAACAGGGAACAGGGAACAAATAAAAAACTTTAGTTCTGAGTTTAAAATTCAGTCAAAAAAAAGGATGTTTTTTGAGATGCGTAGCACGAAAAAAACAGTGTCATTATTTCAATCTCATGTTTTTAAACATGAGTTTTTTCTGTTAAGAGTTGCTTCCTGCTCCCTCTGAACGCATATAATTTCCCTATTACCTGTTTTTCTCAGGTACTGGTAATATTGCTATTTTAAGCTGCGAATATCTATGCATTACTATCGCTTTCCTCCACTTCCTCTTCGCACGGTTCTAACACTACCATTGATATTGCTATTGGTGATCACAGTCGGACTCACTAACTTTTTTTGTTTACATAAAAGTAACCAAGTTATAGAAAAAATCACACAGCAATTAATGGTTGAAGTTGGAAATCGCGTCCATCTTTATCTAGACAATTATCTGTTATTACCTCAACTGATTAATCAGATTAATGTTAATGAAGTTAAACATGGTGATCTTGATATTAATAATATGAATGCTATAGAACGGCATTTAATTGGGCAAACATACAACCTTGATCATATTGAAAATATTCTTTATGCTAACGAAAAGGGAAATTTTTTAATTGCTAGATCCACAGATGATAAACACGAAATTATTGTGACAGCTAGTCAGAATCTCAGAAAGTTTCAACAGTATACAGTTAATGACAAAGGTGAGCGTGTTAAATTACTAAAAGTGGGAGAATATCCACCCGATTGGGATATTAGACAGCGCCCTTGGTATAAATTAGCTAAACAGAGAAAAAAAGCAACTTGGAGTTTTGTTTATGCAGCTAGTGATAGCCGGGATTTAAAAATTAATGCAAGTTTACCAATCTATAATTCCTTAACTAAAAAACTGACTGGAGTATTTGGCATAAATTTATTCTTAAGAGAAATAGATACTTTTCTTAATCAGTTAAAAATAGGTCATTCAGGAATTGTATTTTTAACTGAAATGGATGGTTCACTAATTGCTAGTTCGACCGGAGAATTATCCTTTATTCAAACTAGTAGTGGTAAATTTGATAGACTTTTAGCAACACAAAGCCAACATCCACTAATTCAATCTAGTAGTCGATTAATAAAATCAAAAATGGGCGATTGGAGTCAGATAAATAAAATTCAAAATTGCCAGTTTACTGAAAATCAGCAAACATATTTATCTCAGATTCAACCTTATAAAAATAAGTATGGATTGAATTGGTTGATTGTGACAGTTGTGCCTAAATCTGATTTTATGAAGGATATCAATACCACAACTCAAAGCACTATTAATTTGGCAATATTGGCGGTGATGACAGCGATGGCGCTCACGTCTCTAATTACACGTTGGCTGGCCATTCCCATCCTAAATATTAGTGAGACTTCATCTTTAATGGCACAAGGCAATTTGCAGCAGCGAATACCACAAAATCAGCCTATACGAGAATTGGCTCGTATGGCACAATCTTTTAACGAGATGGCACAACAGTTAAGAGACTACTTTGAGCAAGTTCAAGTAAATATGTGGGAATTAGAAGGCAGATATACCACCATCTTTCGTAATAGCCCTGATCCTATTACCATTAACCTTTTAGAAGATGGACTTTGGATAGATGTTAACAATGCTTTTCTACAACTGGCTGGATATACCTATGATGAAATTATCGGTCAGACAGCAGCAGGAATGAATCTTTTGGTAAATCCTCAAGAGGTAGAAGCAATTTCCCAAACACTTAAAAAAACAGGATTTATACACAACCAAGAATTTCATTGGCGGATAAAATCTGGAGAAATTAAAATATGTCTTATTTCTTGTGAAATAATTGAATTAGATGGTAAACCCTGCGTTCTTTCCATTAGTAAAGAAATTACCGAATTGAAAAAAACACAAGCTGCTTTGCACGCTAGTAGAGATCGCTATCGTGCCATCGTTCAAGATCAAACAGAACTAATTATCCGCTATCAACCAGACGGCACTACAACCTTTGTAAACGATGCATTTTGTCGATATTTTGGGCGATTGCCAGATGATTTGTTGGAACATAATCTTTACTCCGTTGTTTTTGAAGAAGATAGAGAGTATGTCGCCCAACTTATCAACTCCATGAGTCGAGAAAATCCCACCGTAGTAATTGAAAATCGTGTCATTGCCGGTGAAGAAATTCGCTGGACTCAGTGGATTAACCTGATGATTTTTGATGAGCAAGAAGAGTTTGTAGAATTTCAAGGAGTTGGACGAGATATTAACCTTCGTAAACAAGCCGAAATAGAGCTTCAACAAGCAAAAGAAGCAGCCGTGGCCGCAAACCAGGCAAAAAGTATCTTCTTAGCAAACATGAGCCATGAATTGCGAACACCACTTAACGTCATCCTTGGCTTTACTCAAGTCATGAAAAGTGACATTTATCTCAGTCCAGAACAACAAGAAAATCTCCAAATTATTCATCGCAGCGGTCATCACCTACTTAACTTCATCAACGAAATTTTAGATTTATCCAAAATAGAAGCCGGACGCATGGTATTGAATGAAACTAGCTTTGACCTGATAGCGCTGTTACAATCCCTGCAAGAAATGTTCCGTTTGAAAGCCGCAGCTAAAAACTTACAACTTCATCTTCAACTAGCTTCAGAATTACCTCAGTACATCATCACCGATGCCAATAAACTGCGCCAAATACTGATTAACTTGCTTAATAATGCCATTAAGTTTACAGAGCGAGGTAGTGTCAGCCTACTTGTAGAAATAGGAAACAGCAAAATAGTTGATCATGGTGACAATGCCCCAATTTATCCCTCTAATCTGCATTTTCAACAAGATAAAACAGATCAGTCCCAAGGCTGTGAATCCCCTACTGAAACACCTGTGCGTCTCTTCTTTGCCGTCGAGGATACTGGTATTGGTATTGCAGCAGAAGAACTGAACACAATTTTTGATGCTTTTGTACAATCTCCGCGATCGCATAGCCATTCAAGCATAGGCACAACTTTTATAGAAGGAACTGGATTAGGACTCTCCATCAGCCACAAGTTTGTCAACTTAATGAATGGTAATCTTAGTGTTAGCAGTAATATCAATCAAGGCAGTACTTTCTATTTTGATATTCCAGTCCAATTAGGCACAGCAGAAGGAATTTCTCCTAACTTATACCCTGAAGAAAATTATCAGTTACCCATTGATAGCAATATTCAAGATCAGCCATCTAAAACCTTAATGTCTGAAAGCCTATCTCTTATGCCCTCAACTTGGCTAAATGAACTACACCAAGCCGCATTATGTTGTGATGAAGAAGAAGTACTAAATCTGATTAATCAAATTCCTCAAACAAAAACTGACTTGATTGCTGGTTTGAAAAATTTAGTCCGCAACTATCAGTTCCAAGTCATCTTGCAAATTTTGACATTCCCCAGTAGCCTAAATGATTGAAACTCTCAGGTCTTAATTAGCTGACATCATCATTAAAAAGACCCCCGGTTGTAGTCCGAGGGATTCTGCAAGTCGGAATTATCGCACAAAGACATTCGCGGCTCTAGAATAGCAATGCCACAATTAGAAACTCTGCCAAATTGCCAAAAATAAAAAAATGCCAGAACTTTACCCACTGATCAAACCTTACCACCAAGATTATTTACAGGTTTCAGACTTACACTCAATTCATTTTCAAGAATCAGGTAATCCCCAAGGAAAACCAATAGTATTACTACATGGCGGACCAGGTGGTGGTTGTTCACCCTTTTATCGGCAATATTTTCACCCAGAAAAATGGCGTTTAGTAATGTTTGATCAACGTGGTTGTGGTCAAAGTCAGCCTCATGCTGAATTGCAAGAAAATACAACTTGGGATTTAGTCAGCGATATTGAAAAATTACGGAAACATTTAGGAATAGAACAATGGGTTGTATTTGGTGGAAGTTGGGGAAGTACGTTGTCATTAGCTTATAGTCAAAGTCATCCTTCTCGCTGTACAGGATTAATTTTGCGGGGCATTTTTATGTTAAGACAAAAGGAGTTATCCTGGTTTTATCAAGAAGGTGCTAGTTATATTTTTCCTGATGCCTGGGAAGAATACATTAAACCCATTCCTGTTAATGAACGGGAAGATATGATTACAGCTTATTACAAACGTTTGACTAGCCCAAATTTACAAATTCAACTAGAAGCAGCCCGTGCTTGGTCAATTTGGGAAGGTAGTACAAGTAAACTTTTTATAGATCCAGAACTTAAGCAAACGTTCGGTAATGATGAATTTGCTGCGGCTTTTGCAAGAATTGAATGCCATTATTTTATTAATAAGGGATTTTTTGAACAAGAAAATCAACTACTTTTAAATGTTGACCGCATCCGCCACATTCCTGCTGTAATTGTCCAAGGACGCTATGACGTAGTTTGTCCGATGATATCAGCTTGGGAATTACATCAAGCCTGGAAAAAAGCAGAATTTATCGTTGTTCCTGATGCGGGACATTCCATGAGTGAACCAGGAATTCGTAATGCTTTAATTGCAGCTACAGATAAATTTGCAGAGTTTTAAGATATAGCAGATAACAGGAAGTGACCGGTGACAGTCTGAAAAGTCTTTTGGTGTCCTAACTGCCCTGTTTGTTGCTATATCAAAATATCACAATAGTAAAATTTTTGAATAGTTTCACCGATAGTTAAAAGTATCCTAGAATCTGGTTACAGATGATTGCTTCAATTGATCATCAGTATTTGTAACTCATCCCCAAAATTCGAGATGCCAAATGTCAGCTAAAAACATCATTTTTGTCGGCTTGTTACTTTTTATTCCCATTTCCCTCGCCGCTCACTTTCTAGAATGGGGAGACTTAATCGTTTTCATCACCGCTGGATTAGCAATTCTCCCCCTTGCTGGTTGGATGGGTACAGCCACAGAAGAAATTGCTGTAGTCGTGGGACCTTCCTTGGGGGGTTTGTTGAATGCGACCTTTGGTAACGCTACCGAATTGATTATTGCATTGGTAGCCCTGAATGCTGGGCTAATAGATGTAGTTAAAGCCAGTATCACCGGATCGATTATCAGTAACTTACTCCTAGTCATGGGTTTTTCCATGCTGTTAGGCGGACTCCGTTACAAAGAACAAACATTCCAATCGGTTGTGGCGCGGGTAAATGCTTCATCAATGAATTTGGCAGTTATTGCCATTCTATTACCAACAGCGATGAATTACACTTCTGTGGGCATTAGTGAAATAACATTGCAAAATCTTTCCCTTGCTGTTGCTCTGGTCTTAATTCTAGTTTACGCCTTAACTCTGTTATTTTCTATGAAAACCCACGCCTATTTATATGATGTGGGTGTAGCAGAAATAGAAGCACCAGAAGCAGAAGTTACTCATGAAAAACCAAATCTTTGGCTTTGGACGGCTGTACTGCTAGTATGTACCTTGCTAGTAGCTTTAGAGTCAGAATTGCTGGTTGATACTTTAGAAGTAGCCACATCTAAGTTAGGTTTGACGGCATTATTTACAGGGGTAATTTTGCTTCCCATCGTCGGTAACGCTGCTGAACACGCTACAGCCGTCACTGTGGCTATGAAAAATAAAATGGATCTTTCTCTATCTGTAGCTGTGGGATCAAGTATGCAGATAGCCTTATTTGTTGCCCCTGTTTTAGTGATTGCTGGGCGTTTCATGGGTCAACCTATGGATTTGGATTTCAATCCCTTTGAATTAGTGGCGGTGGTTGTATCGGTGTTAATTGCCAATAGCATTAGTTCTGATGGTAAATCTAATTGGTTGGAAGGAACTTTGCTTTTAGCGGCTTATACGGTTCTAGGTTTCGCTTTCTATTTCCATCCAGTTTAGCTTAGTAATTTAGCGATCGCCTCCAATATCTCGTAAAAAATGGCGATCGCTAAGTTGGCGAAAAAATCAACTTATGTTACATAAAGTAACAAATGTTGAAACCACACCGTAGTTAAGGCTGTTTCTCAAAACTTTTAATTATTTAGGCTTGTATTGTATCGATTCAAATACCATTGCTATAGTGCAACTTTGTTTGTCAAAAATAAATATGGATTTAGGAAAATTTTGATGTGATTTTCCCTGACAAAATAAATGTCTGAATTATGACTTAATTAGGCAATATTTATGCATTTAAAATCCAGTAAGATAAAAAACACAAGTATTTGAAACTATTGAATCAGTTCGGTCGCTATAAAACCCAATACATATCTCTGAAACAGAATAACTGCCTGTCATTATCAACGGAGACTCAATATTTCATCCAATTTATAATCGATATTTTTGTAATTTAAGCAACTTCTGACTGCGTAAATTATTTTCTTCATCTAGAGTCATACTTTCACTCTCTTTCTTTGTCTACTCCTGGTTTATCCTTATAGGTGCAAGATATGAGATGAACTACAATGACTGAAATTGGCCTGCTGATAACGGGCGTGTTTAACACCACACAACCAACCTTACCTCCTTTGCCGGAGCAGCGACCATTTCATCTGGAAAATGGCGTTCATAAATCAGCAAATAGTCAGTTATCTCAGTTAGTTCCCACTCCTCAAATCACGCCACCTGAATTTATAGAGACAAATGCAAGGAAGAAGCCTAAAATATCAGCACTCACTTTCAATCGAGAAAAGATACTCAAGCAACTCAGACAAAAGCACCTGTCCATAGATTCCTTGACGGTAGGTGACTCCCTGGATATTTCAACAATGGGGAAGGAAGGTGTAAAGTTATCACGATACCAAGCCTATAATCGGCCAGCCATGCCGATTTTGTATTTTGGTAATTCTGGTATGTCGGTGAGAATCTTGCAACGGCTGTTAGTTTCCAACGGCTATGGTGTCCGTATCGATGGGATTTTTGGACCCCTGACAGAGACAGCGATTAAAGCCTTTCAAAATCAGCGCAATTTAATGGTAGATGGTGTAGTCGGTCAAAAAACTTGGTGGGAATTAACAATTTAATTACTAGGGCAGGTGTAGCGCCTGTCCCGGTTAATTCGTAATTAAGTTTTGACACAGGGATTTAGACCCTGTCGTAAAATTCACTTCTTGATAATTGTGGGGTCAATTAGACGCATAGGAATTATTAAAATAATAGGGCGAACGATGGGAATTGAACCCACGAATGGTGGTACCACAAACCACTGCCTTAACCACTTGGCTACGCTCGCCATTCACTATCTGACTATAGCACGAGTTTAGAAAAATTATCCACATTTTTTCCAGAACTTTTTCAATTTACTTGTAGTCTTGACAGTGTAAGGACTATATCAGATTGAAAACATATGAAAGCTTGGACGATGATTGCATCTGTAGGAGCCGCAGGAATCGCTGTTTTGGGAGTGACAATGGCGAATACAAATCCTGAACAGGCTGAATATGAAGAGTATGCAGTACAACGCTTGACTACTTACTTAAAAGCCGATGTTTGCAAAAAAACACCGAATTTCTTGCAAAATATCATCCAAGTCAATTGCAATAAATTGGTTGATTCAGCTAATCCCCAAATTCGAGACATTATCAGTGCAACTACAGCTAGACAGAATTATGCTATTTTTAGCGTCTATAAGACTGAACTAAAAATTGACAATTTATTACCTAACTATAAATTTGAGACTGTAGGTGCATTTGATAACTTTTATACTTACAAAGCTGAAAAGCAATAAGTCAAACAAATTTAGATTTTGGATTTTAGATTGGTTCTCGCGTTTAAACTTGGGAGCTTATCTACAAGATGCTGCGTTCATATATATGTTTAATTTTTAATTTTAAAAATTCATTAAACTTCTTTTTTGGCGAACCAAAGTAGTGATATTTGGGAATACTGAATAAATATATCTAGAAAATCTCTACATTGTGATGAGTTTCTGTACTGCTTGTCTGTACCCGAAAAATCCAGAGACTGCTCAATTTTGTCTTAAATGTGGTAAGTCTTTATTACTTAAAGAGCGTTATCGCCCGCTTTATCCTATTGGAAGAGGTGGTTTTGGCATAACTTTTTTGGCTGTGGATGAACACATCCCCTCCCGACCTTTTTGTGTGATTAAACAACTTTATTTTTTAGATGCTGATACCTCCAGCTTTAATAAAGCAGCAGAATTATTTCGTCAGGAAGCAGTCCGATTAGATGAGTTACAACATCCCCAAATTCCACAGTTGCTGGCACATTTTGAACAAGATCATCAGTTGTATTTGGTGCAGGAATTAATTACCGGACAGACATTAGCACAGGAATTACAACAGCAAGGTGTATTTAGTGAAGCACATATTTGGCAATTGCTCCAAGATTTATTACCCGTACTGCAATTTATTCATTCTCGACAAGTGATTCACCGGGATATTAAGCCAGCAAATATCATGCGAAAACGCATTCTGGAGAATTTAGGATCGATTGATATTGCCGTTCCTCAACAAATTTCTGAAACTGCAATATTTAATCAAGGCTCTACTATGACTGTTGGTAACATGGAATCTTTATTTCGTAAACCAAAGCGAGGTAAAGCAGTATCCAATAGTCAGATTCAGCCAGCAAATACTATAGAACTTTCTACCGGGAATTTAGTTTTGATTGATTTTGGCGTTGCTAAACAAATCACCGCTACAGCTTTGGTAAATACTGGGACAACAGTAGGTAGTGCTGAATATATGGCTCCTGAACAAATGCGCGGTAAAGCCTTACCAGCGAGTGACCTCTATAGTTTGGGAGTAAGTTGTATTTACTTATTAACGGGTATTTCTCCCTTTGATTTATTTGATGTTACTAGCGATCGCTGGGTATGGCGAGATTATTTACTTCTTGGCAATACTGTTACAGAAAATTTGGGGGCAATTCTCGATAAACTCCTGCAAAATGCCCTTCCCCAACGCTACCAATCTGCTACTGAAGTTCTAGCAGCAATTAATACAAAATCAAAACCAGTTAAGCAACAGCCAGTTAATACCCTATATTCAGATGCAGGAGTTGATTACAAGCGCTTACGCAATTTACTCGCTACTAGGCAATGGCAACAAGCAGACCAAGAAACCTGGATAGTGATGTGTCAAGCTTTATCTAAACCAGTTGGTAGCTATTTATTTAATAGTGATTTAGAAAATTTTCCTGGTGAAGATTTACAGATAATTGATCAATTATGGAAAAAATACAGCCAAGGGCATTTTGGTTTCACTGTGCAAACACAAATTTACCTAAGTTGCGGTAGCGACTATGGGCAGTTTTGCGCCACTGTTGGTTGGAATTTGACTAAATCTAATTCTCCTCCTCACAATTTCTGGTTTCTTTGGTCAGTACCTAAAGGAAACTTACCTTCTCACTCTTGGGCTGGTGGAACTCAATTGTGGAAACACATGAATGCTTTAACCACAAAGCTATTCGGTAATTCGTAATTTTTCAGAGTCTTAATTTAAGATTAGATATCATGATTTGGGCTAGGTTTTTGCTGCCACTGTTTGAGGATTAGTGCTGACCAGAAAATAAATCCTAATATCGCTAAACCAGTTAACCCATCAGTCAAGATCAAGAGATGCATCTTTGCTGAAAATTGGGACATAGTTCCAAAAAGATAATGTCCTGGGCTTGCTAAACCTGTGAATGAGTAGACCAGCAAACAGCTATAAGAAAGCCAATATTTTCGATATTTATACAACCAATAACCAGTAATTCCTATAACTGTCAAAATGAGCCAAGATTGATAAATTGAAGCGGCAGTAATCCAGGCTGGTTGTGGATATTGCTTAATGAAAAGATAATTATCTGTGAAGTGAATACTTGTGAAAATTATGCTGGCAATTAGCAGAATTTTCAATAACCGCTGACGTTTGAGTTCAAGATTCATAATCAGATTTTCTGAAATTGAATAGATTTAAATACACACTAATTTTATGATGCTTGATTTGGCTGAATTCGAGTGAAGACAAGAAACAATCATCATTTTTTTACGGCGCAGAAACTAGAGAATTAGCGCCTTGAGCATCTACCTTTGAATGTACATAAGGCAAGAATAAAGAACGTTCCTCTGGACTTAACCGCCTTGGGCGCATTGTTTCTTTATCAAGAAATAATCCTTTTTGCCATCCTTCTGCTGCTAATATTTTTTGTTCGTTATAGAAACAAAACTGCATAATAGCGGAGGCATTTTTTAGTTCCGAGATCCACATTTCTGCTTGTACACGTTCGCCCAAATAAAGCGGTAATTTGTAGGTAATGTTGGTTTGAACTAAAACCGGAGCAAACCCTTGCTGAAAAATTTTATGTGTTGGCATCTCAACGGCTTCTAGCAGTTTTGTTCGTCCAATTTCCATCCACTGAATATAAACAATGTTGTTAACATGACCAATAAAATCGATGTGGAAAGAATACACCTCTAACTCAAAGGTAATTTTTTGCATTTTCAGTCTTTTAAGTCACCGAACAGTGACATAGTATCATAGTCACCAGTTGGTGACAAGTAGATGAGAATGATTTATGGCGCGAGATAAAGAAGAGACGAAAGCACGAATTCTATCTGCGGTTGGTAAACTTTTGGCAGAATCAGGCTTTAAGCAACTGGGGGTGAATGCGATCGCTCGTGAAGCGGGGGTTGATAAGGTTTTGATTTATCGATATTTTGAGAATTTGCCCTCATTGCTAAAAACCTTTGGACAGGAAGGTAACTACTGGATTACGGTGGAAGAATTAATTGGAGATCAAACAGTCGTTGATGATAAATCACTGACTGACTCGATGGTTTTGCTGCTAACGCACTTCCTGTCTGACTTGCAAGAACGACCCATTACCCAAGAAATTATGCGCTGGGAATTGCTGGAAGGTAATGAGTTAACCCAGGAGTTGGCAACAGTGCGAGATCAGGTTGCAATTGAAACTTTGGAATTTCTGAAGCAAAAGTATTCCTTCCCCCCAGATCAAGATATCCCTGCCATCAGTGCGGTTTTGATTGCGGGAATTGTTTATCTAGTTCTCCGCACCAAAGTCAACGACACATTTTTAGGAATTGATTTCAGTTCACCCAGCGGATGGCAACGGATTGAAGGAGCGATCGCATCTCTACTTGGGGCAATTGTGGAAAATGATGGATAAATGTTGTGGCTCGGAACTTTTTTCATGGCTGCTCATTTAACCAGGTTAAAATTTGCTTAATATTCAGTACTAAATTTGCACCTATGCCTTCTGCCTATCTTTTGGTATCTCACGGAAGTCGTGATCCACGTCCAGACATTGCTATGCAGGAACTTGCCCAGCTTGTGAGTCAGAAGTTACCAAGTAGTGAAAATTTAGTAGGGACAGCGACATTAGAAGTAAATGAGCAACCTTTACACCAGCAGATTCTAGATTTCGCTGAAAGTGCTTTGGACTGTGGGTGCAACTGCCTGAAAATTGTACCGTTATTTCTTTTGCCGGGAGTTCATGTGATGACCGATATTCCCGCAGAAATAGCACTGGCAGAAAAGGAACTGGGTCAAGATATGATCATTGACCTAAAACCATATTTAGGCAGTCATCCCAATTTAGAGAAATTGCTGAAACCGACAATAGCTAACATCAAAGTAGAGGCATCAATTTTGTTATCTCATGGTAGCCGTCGTTCTGGTTCCCAACAGCCTGTAGAAAATATGGCGGCGAGTTTGGGAGCAATAGCTGCTTATTGGTCCGTACTGCCGAATTTAGAATCAAGAGTGAAAGAATTAGTCGCTGGTGGTTATAGACAAATTGCGATTCTGCCATACTTTTTATTTACTGGAGGCATAACCGATGCGATCGCTAAATCAGTAGAAGCGCTAAAATTACAATTTCCAGAGGTGACATTTCAATTAGTTCAGCCTTTAGGAGTAAGTGCGGAACTAGCTGATTTAATTTGCAATTTATCAAAACAAGAGGAAAAAGTTTTTGGGTAAGGTTTATTTAGTCGGTGCAGGTCCTGGTGATCCCGGACTCATGACTTTAAAAGGAAAAGCCCTGTTGCAATGTGCAGATGTTGTTATTTATGATGCCTTGGTAAGTCCCCAAATTCTGGAGATGATCAATCCCCAAGCCGAGCAAATTAACGCAGGTAAGCGGATGGGGAGACATTCACTGTTGCAGGAAGAAACTAGTCAACTGCTGATTGAAAAAGCTGAGGATCATGCCATTGTCGTGCGCTTGAAAGGTGGCGATCCCTTTATCTTTGGGCGGGGTGGCGAGGAAATGGCAGAATTGGTAGCAGCCGGAATTGCTGTGGAAGTTGTGTCAGGGATCACAGCCGGAATTGCGGCCGCAGCTTATGCTGGTATTCCCTTGACTCATCGTCTGTATAGTTCATCAGTGACATTTGTAACGGGTCACGAGTCTGCGGGTAAATATCGACCGGCAATTAACTGGCAAGCGATCGCGCAAGGTTCAGAAACAATTGTGATTTATATGGGTATCCACAATCTACCTTATATCGTGGAGCAGTTAACATTGGCTGGATTAAGTGTAGAGACAGCGATTGCTTTGGTCCGATGGGGTACTCGTCCAGAACAAGAAGAATTAATTGGTGAATTAGGAACAATTGTTGAGCAAGTAGAAGAGACTGGTTTTAGCGCCCCTGCGATCGCAGTAATTGGAGCGGTTGTGAAGATGCACAGCATTTTAGCTGAATGTCGTCCAGTGCAATCTTGACTGTGAGGGTTTTAAACCATGTGCTGAAAAATGATTTTTAGTAAGTCACCTTGATTAACAGGCTTAGTCATGCAACCGGAAGCTCTGACCAGTTTGGCTTTAGCTCTATCTATCAAACTAGGTTTCTCTGTCACCATAATCACAGGTGTATTTCTAAAGGATGCCTGTTTCCTTAATAAAGAACACACTTCATACCCATCTAAATTAGGCATTGTCACATCCAGCAAAATCATATCTGGTTTGACACGGAAAATTTCCATTAAAGCTTTTAAAGAATCGGTAACACCAATAACAGAAAATATTTGTTCATCTAAAAAACCTCTAATGGCATTTAAAACCATTGGACTATCATCTACACAAAAAATGGTGTAGTTTCGCTTGTCAGTAGGTCGTGAGTAATTTTGCTTGTTTCTGTCCCCAGAGACTTGTCTATTACTGATGGGGGGTAATTTTATTTCTGTTGCGGTGCGTGTCTTGGACTGATTATGTTGCCAAAACTGCTCCCGCGAAATTTTTACACCCGCTTCACACTTTTCAACTAATAAGCGCAAGTTCAAATGGCAAAACTTGGGGAGATCATCCAGAAAACTCTCAGGGATAAATTCATAACTCCCTTCTTCTATTTTCAGAAATGAATCTAGAAATTCTAGGGATAATTGCTCAATTAGCATTGCGGCTTGTAAAGAGCTAAGATATTTCTCGTTAACTAACCAGCAAATAGCTAAATAATCTGGATTCGGTATCGATTGATTTTCTACACCTCTTTCAAAGATTGTCTGTAACTGCTCATTAATTTCTCTCGGTAGAGTAGAGTCTTGTTGACTTAACCGCTGCAAGTTTCTATATAGCGGCTCAAACATTTGTTCTGAGTAACAAGCATAAATCAGCTTGCCCTCTTGTACATATATTGACCAAGCCCCAGAAGTGCTAAATACTTGTAGACAACCAGTCACAGACTTACTGGTGATTTTTTTTAACAGAGATAGGGGTTGTAGCTTTTGGAAAAATCTGTATCTACTAATAGGAAGCGTTTTCATTAGCACGGCTCTAAGATCAAATAAAAATTTTTAACTACAATTTGTGAATCACCCGTTGGGGATTCACACCGGTCTAAAGTGGACGTACTGCCAAATCAAGATAACGGTTTACATTGGGGTGAGTATAGCAAGTCCTGATCCAGATCACACAATACCCAACACCCCACACCCCACACCAAACTTGCCAAGCCAAAAATCGAATAGGAGTTTTTTATCAGTTTGATGACGGGTTCGACTTTTCTACAAAGAAGGTGGTGGTTTTCTATTCCCTAGCATCAGCCTGATAACTGTTTAATTTTCTCTGTTTACTGATTTAAACTTCCGAATTTTTGCCTGGGAATGAACATCTCACAGCCTTTTTGCGGGTTTGCAGAACGAAAAATGGTCATAAGCGATAAAAATCACGCCTTTAAGATTCCAGAACTATCTTATTTAGTCTTTGTTGGCAGTGCCGTCTCATTTACGTAAGAAATACCTAAAAAATAGCGACTTTTAGCTAAATAGTAGATGCTCAGTCATGACTTACTAAACTTTAGGTTACTCTAGATTTATCAGAGAAATAAAAAAGTATTTTAAAACTATTGTGAAAACTTGAAGTTAATAAAAAAACTCCAACTTTTATGATGATTCAATTTCACTGGTAGTCCATTCTAGAAGGGTTTACGTCCTTGCCAATAATATGAATTAAATGACACAAAATCAATTAAGAGAATATATTTATTGTCTATTTTTAGACAAAATCTCATTAAATTCTTTGAAAAAAAGCATGATTTCGTAGTAAGCTGTTTTACCTGTAAGTTAAAGAAAGCTGATTTTGGTAAAAGCTGTAACTTTTTTACTTCTACTCTTAGCTATAAATCTCTGCCACTGTGTCAAGATATAAATTATATATAGATATATCTAGAACAAAGCTTACCTGTTATATCTTGTGAGAGGAAAATTTACAGCTAATACAGTAGTAGTTTTATTCCTTTCAGCTTCGAGAATTCACTATCAGGATGTTTATGGTGTTATCAAACATGAAAAAGCCCCAGGATGGGTATTTCTAATTCACAGAAACAGTGCTAAGTAAAAAAGTAAAATTAATAGTACTCAGCAATCCTAAAAATTTAAAATCAGTATCCAGTGCAATCTGGAACTGCTGACCTTGTTAAAATCAGTAAAGTCATCATCAATCTAGCAGTTTAAAGTCAATCTACTGTGACCGCAATTAATCTCCAAGTCGAAGAAAAAAGTGAACGTCTGGATCGTTACCTGTCCGCAGAATTACCAGACCTATCCCGGTCTCGTATTCAACAGTTAATTGAACAGGGTCATATCCAACTTAATGAAAAAGTTTGCACATCTAAAAAAATTCATCTTAAAGCAGGCGATCGCATAATTCTGGAAATTCCAGCAGCACAACCTTTGGAATTGGTAGCAGAGGATATCCCTTTAGATATTCTCTATGAAGACGACCACTTACTTGTTCTCAACAAACCCGCAGGCTTGGTAGTTCATCCTGCACCAGGCCATCGAGATGGTACTTTGGTGAATGCGTTATTAGCGCACTGTCCAAATTTGCCGGGAATCGGTGGCGTTCAACGTCCAGGAATTGTCCATCGATTGGATAAGGATACTACTGGAGCGATCGCAATTGCTAAAACAGATATCGCTTATCAACACATCCAAGCACAACTAAAAGCAAAAACCGCCAGAAGAGAATATTTGGGCGTAGTTTACGGTGCGCCAAAAACCGAAAATGGCATTATTGACTTACCGATAGGTCGTCATCCCCAAGACAGAAAAAAAATGGCAATTATCCCCATAGAACAAGGGGGAAGATCCGCAATCACTCATTGGCAAATTCGAGAACGTTTGGGTAACTACACGTTAATCCACTTTCAATTAGAAACAGGACGCACTCATCAGATTCGTGTCCACAGCGCCAAAATGGGTCATCCTATTGTCGGTGATCCAGTTTATGGTTCTGGTCGTTCCGTGGGGGTAAATTTACCTGGTCAAGCCCTGCACGCTTGGCGACTCAGGTTACAGCATCCCGTATCTGGAGATTGGATTGAAGTAACCGCAACCCTTCCTCAATCATTGATCACCTTGCTAGACATTCTTCGTCGCCGATAATTGGGGATGATCAACTACCTCCCCATCTCCCCTGGGAGGACTATTACAAAGGCTCATAAAAATATTTAGAAATATAACATTTACATTGTTTAACAAAACCTTCTGAAACTGTAATCCTCGTCACAATCGGTAAAATAAGCTTGTGGTAAGGGTTTTAAGGAATCTTTAAATAATATTAAAAGCCCTGAAATTCCTGCTCATCCCTGGCAATTATAAAGTTTTGTAACAGAAATATCTACTTTTTATCAGCCAAAGTCCTTGTCTATCAAGGATTTGAGACTTATCTTATTGCTCCAACTTATTTATTCATAATTTGTAATAAATAAAGGATCTATAGCATTGTATAAACTAATCTGAAGGGGTTAGACAACAAATAAAAGTTAAACGAAGCCGCTAACTCACCAGATTTAGTTGTTTCTCATAAAATGACTGCTGATTCTCATAATTTCTGGTATAAGATACCAAAGAATTGAGAAGACAAGTAGAGAGTTCGTTTAATTATAATTTGCTGTCAGCCATTTCTAAATTCATAAAACATCCGCAGTTTTAATTTAGACATCTCTCAACTAAATAATTTAGGAGATTAGAGTCCATGACATTAGATGTATTTTCCAAGGTTGTATCCCAAGCAGACGCTAGAGGCGAATTCCTCAGCACCGAACAACTAGATGCTTTATCCGCAGTTGTAGCTTCCGGCAGCAAGCGTTTAGATGTTGTTAACCGCATCACCAGCAACGCTTCAGCTATCGTTACCAACGCAGCTCGTGCTTTGTTTGAAGAGCAACCCAACTTGATCGCTCCTGGTGGTAATGCTTACACCAACCGTCGCAATGCTGCTTGTCTGCGCGACATGGAAATCATCCTCCGCTATGTTACCTACGCAGCAATTGCTGGTGACTCTAGTGTTCTTGATGACCGTTGCTTGAATGGTTTGCGCGAAACATACCAAGCTTTGGGTACTCCTGGTGCTTCCGTAGCAGTTGGTGTTGGCAAAATGAAAGAAGCAGCAATCGCTATCGTTAACGATCCTAACGGTATCACCAAAGGTGATTGCACTTCTTTGGTTTCTGAATTGGCAAGCTACTTTGACCGCGCTGCGGCTGCTGTTGCCTAACAATTCATGACAAATTAGCTCGAACTTATTAAATTGAGCTTTTCCCATAGCCTGCGTGGCGTAGCCATACAAAACAAGCAAGAAACTATCTAGGAGATTTTCACTAATGAAAACACCAATTACCGAAGCAATCGCATCTGCTGATACCCAAGGACGTTTTTTAAGCAATACTGAATTACAAGCAGTTAATGGTCGTCTTGTCCGTGCAGCAGCCAGCATGGAAGCTGCTCGTGGTTTGACAGCTAACGCTCAAAAACTAATTGATGGTGCTACCCAAGCTGTATACAGCAAATTCCCTTACACCACCTCTACACCAGGCAATCAATTTGCATCTGATGCTCGTGGTAAATCCAAGTGCGCTCGTGACGTTGGTCACTACCTACGCATCATCACCTATAGCCTAGTTGCTGGTGGTACAGGTCCTTTAGACGAGTTCTTAATTGCTGGTTTGGCTGAAGTCAATGGCGCATTTGACTTGTCTCCTAGCTGGTACGTAGAAGCGTTGAAATCAATCAAAGCTAATCATGGTTTGAGTGGTCAAGCTGCTAACGAAGCTAACACCTACATTGACTACGCAATCAACGCCCTTAGCTAGATAGCGTCATGCCCGGAGAGGGATGTAATTGCTAGATGGAGTCACCCCTAGAGGGGTTCACCAGTTATTCATGGGGAGTCACTGTGTTAGTTGGAAAATATCCAGCGAAAAATTAAGTGGCGTTAAAACCTTACATGATCACTCTGGTTCACCTAGCAATTGGATCTGGCTCCGGGCATAGTTTTATGTACAGAAAGATACTTTAAGTTGTTAGTAAGGCAAGAGGTGACAGGGAAGAGGAAGTTATTACCAATTACCCATTGCCAGCCTTAACTAAGTAAATAGCAAATTGGATTAAATACCAAGCTTTATTCAGCCAACATTCGGCACAATAAAGGGGAAAATATGGCAATTACAACAGCAGCATCCAGACTAGGAACAGAGCCTTTTAGCGACGCACGCAGGGTTGAAATGCGCCCCTACGCCAGCCGCGAAGAAGTCGAATCCGTAATTCGTGCCGTTTATCGGCAAGTTTTAGGAAATGATTATATATTGGCATCAGATCGCCTGATTGGTGCAGAATCACTTCTACGCGATGGTAATTTAAGTGTGCGGGAGTTTGTCCGCAGCGTCGCTAAATCAGAACTCTACAAAACTAAATTCTTCTACAACAGTTTCCAAACTCGGTTAATTGAACTCAACTATAAACACTTGTTGGGTCGCGCACCATATAGTGAGTCGGAAGTGACTTATCACTTAGACTTATATATTAACCAAGGTTACGACGCGGAAATTGACTCCTACATTGATTCAGAAGAATATCAAAACAGCTTTGGTGACAACGTAGTTCCTTACTATCGCGGTTTTGATTTTCAAGCAGGACAAAGTGCAGCCGGTTTTACTCGGATGTTCCGTTTATATCGTGGTTATGCCAACAGCGATACTGCTCAAGTCGAAGGTGATAAATCTCGTTTAGCACGGGAATTAGCTAGTAATAAGACTTCCTCAGTTGTTGGACCCTCTGGCAGTAACGATAATTGGAGTTTCCGTGTATCTACAGACGATGCTCCTAAACAAAACTTAGGTAATGCTGTAGGAGAATCAAATCGCACTTACCGAGTTGAAGTTACAGGCATTCGCAATCCAGGATACCCCAGCGTTCGTCGTAGCAGCACAGTATTTATTGTCCCTTACGAGCGCCTTTTAGACAAAATGCAGCAAATTCATCGAGTGGGCGGCAAAATTGTCAGCGTAATTTCAACGTAAGATCCGGTGCTGTTCACCGACAAAACTCATCATAGGAGATATAGAAGTAATGTTCGGTCAAACCACACTTGGTGCTAGTAGCGTTTCTTCGTCTGCAAGCCGTGTATTTCGTTACGAAGTTGTCGGCTTAAAGCAAAACCAAGAAACCGACAAAAATAAATTCGACATTCGCCGCAGTGGTAGCGTATTTATCACCGTACCCTACAGTCGGATGAATGAAGAAATGCAACGGATTAGCCGTTTAGGTGGCAGAATCGTCAAAATTGAAACTTTGACTGTAGCAGAAGAAAACTAACTTCCTGGCAATGATAGAAACCAGTGGAGAAGAATATTCTGCTCAGAATGCACCAAATCTCACACCAGAGATAGCTATTGCTAACCTGCAATCATCAGATTTAAGTCTCCGCTATTATGCTGCTTGGTGGTTGGGTAAGTTCCGAGTCAGTCAGCCAGAAGCCATAGACGCACTCATCGCGGCGTTAGAGGATGAAGCCGACAGAACAGAACTGGGTGGTTATCCCTTACGGCGTAATGCGGCAAGGGCGCTTGGTAAATTAGGTAACTTAAAAGCCGTACCAGGTTTGATTAGGTGTTTAGAATGTCCTGATTTTTATGTCCGCGAAGCAGCAGCCCAATCTTTAGCGATGCTTAGGGATAAAAGAGCATTACCAGCCCTGATAAAACTGCTAGATGGGGGAGTTGACCAAGCTATACAAGTTCCAGGACTACCCCACCTTACCCAGCCCTATACAGCAGTATTAGAAGCCTTGGGAGCTATGGGTGCAACTGAGGCTATTTCCCTTATTCAGCCTTTTCTCAAGCATTCAGTTCCTCGATTGCAATGCTCCGCAGCCAGAGCCATGTACCAACTCACACAAGACTCTATTTATGGGGAGTTATTAGTGAAAACTTTGGCAACAGGTGATTTAAAAATGCGCCGCGTTGTTTTGGGTGACTTGGGGGCAATTGGGTATTTGGCAGCAGCAGAAGCGATCGCCCAAGCACAAGTGGAAAATAGCTTTAAACTGATTGCTTTAAAAGGATTACTAGAGTATCAACTGCCAGAACAGTCTGATACTTTTGGTATATCTGAACAAGCTATCCGAGTCATGGATTTGATGGATTCACTCTTGTAGGGGCTTTCTTTCCCGCCCACAAAGTAGGTTTTTGCTACTGACAACTGAAAAATGGATGAACTAATTCGGGCTGTCACCCTAGCAGAAACACCCTCCCAAATGGTGACAGCGGTTAAAAATCTGGCATTAGCCAAAGATCCATCGGCAATTCCCACCTTAATTGCCGTCTTTGGTTATAACAATCCAGAAGCAGCAATAGTGGCAGCAACAGCATTGACAGAATGGGGAGAAATAGCAGTACCACAATTGCTAGACCAAATTGATGATTATAACTATGGCGCACGGGCTTATTCGATTCGGACAATAGCCGCGATCGCAGATCCCCGTGCTTTAGACATCCTCGTCTCTACTACACTGACGGACTTTGCCCCCAGTGTCCGCCGGGCTGCTGCTAAGGGACTAGGAAACTTACAATGGCACAAGTTAGATATTTCTGAAGCTGAAATAGCCATTAATCGTGCCCTAGAAACACTTCTGTTTATCTGCGAAGATACAGACTGGTCAATTCGTTATGCTGCCATTGTGGGTTTACAGGCTTTAGCGAAAGTAGCTGCACTTAAACCGCCTATTTCGGCTAAATTTCAATTAATGCTGACTAAAGATACTGAAAAAGCCGTTTGCGCTCGCATTCAGTTGGCCTTAGCTTAGTAAACAGATTTATATACCATATAACAAGGTAAAAGTAAAGATGTCAATACCACTACTAGAATATGCACCCAAATCGCAAAACCAGCGAGTAGAAGGTTATGAAGTTGCTAACGAAGATACCCCAATCAGTTATCGTTTAGATCGAGCTACCTCAGATAAAGACATTGATAGCATCATCTGGGCTGCATACCGACAAATTTTCAGTGAACACCTGATTTTAGCAAGCTATCGGCAAAACTTTTTAGAATCACAACTACGAAATCGTGCTATCACCCTGCGCGACTTTATTCGGGGTCTAGGTAAATCAGACGTTTACCGAACTCAAGTAGCAGAGACAAACTCTAACTATCGCTTAGTTGACATCACCTTAAAACGGTTCTTAGGCCGGGCTGCTTACAACAAAGACGAAGAAATTGCTTGGTCAATTGTGATTGCTACCAAAGGATTACACGGTTTTATAGATGCTTTATTAGAATCAGACGAGTATTTAGACAACTTTGGTGATGACATTGTCCCCTTCCAACGTCGTCGTTTCGGATCTCGTCCCTTTAACCTGGCTAACCCCCGTTATGGTGCTAACTGGCGCGATACCCAAAACATTCGCGGTATGGCTGGCCGTTCCTACTACAGTATCCGCACATCAGGAGAACTGACTACAGCAGATATCCGTCGGGCAATTCCTGCCAGCTTCTTCATTATGGCCGGGACAATTATTACCAACGAATGCAACTACCAACGTAGTTTAGCCACCGCCCAATCTTTCGTTAGTAACCTAGAAATTCCCGATACTTCCCGCGAAATCGGTACACCACAACCAACCATTCAATCTGTAGCAGTTTCCTTACCTTATCGTTACATCCCTGCTAACGCCAAAAATTAGTTATTGGTGATTCGTAAGAGTAACGGACAACTGACAACTGACAAATAACAACAGACAAATATGGCAATACCTTTACTAGAATATAAACCCAGTTCTCAAAACCAGCGTGTTTCTGGTTATGAAGTTCCCAACGAAGATACACCCACAATTTACCGCATCGAAGACTATGCCTTTGGTGGAGAAGTAGAAGAATTAATTTGGGCAGCTTATCGGCAACTTTTCAGTGAACACGTCATCCTCAAATTTTACCGCCAAGTTCATTTAGAATCCCAAGTAAAAAACAAAGCAATTACTGTCCGGGATTTTATCCGGGGTTTAGCTAAGTCTGAAGCTTTTCAAAGTTTGGTAATTCAGACTAACTCCAACTATCGGTTGGTTGAAATTGGACTGAAGCGGTTGTTAGGACGTGCGCCTTACAATAAAGATGAAGAAATTGCTTGGTCAATCAAAATTGCTACTATTGGTTGGGGTGGTTTTGTTGATGCTTTACTAGATTCTGAAGAATATCAAAGCAGCTTTGGCGAGAATATTATTCCCTACCAACGACGACGCTATAAAGATAGACCTTTTAATTTGGTCACACCCCGCTATGCTAACTACTGGCGTGACAAGCTAGAAGATGCACGCTACAAGGCAGGAAGTATCCAAGACTTCTTGAAAATGGCTAATTCCGTCAGCATTAGAACTGTCACCTACACACCAGTTAGCACTGCGAACATTAAAATTCCCGATACCACTAGGGAAAACAAGCCCCAAGGTATTCCGGTTTCCGTTAGTCCCAGCGCTAATTTTCCAGTGCGCTAAATCTCGGAAATAGGTGTGTAACCTAATGCGGGAAAATAGATCAAGAGTGAATGAGGAATCTGATTTATCAAGCCTCTTTCAGTTTTCAAAGTTTAATTTCTTAATAAGAGGAATAACGCAGCATGGCACTGCCATTACTTCAATACAAACCAAGCAGTCAAAATCACCGTGTTAGCAGCTTCGGCGCTGCTGACACCAATGAAGATACTCCATATATCTACCGTATAGAAGATGTGAGTTCTTACTCTGACATCCAAAGTATCATTTGGGCAAGTTATCGCCAAGTTTTCAGCGAACATGAAATTCTCAAGTTTAATCGTCAAGTTACTTTAGAATCTCAGCTGAAAAATGGTTCTTTGTCAGTTCGTGACTTTATTCGCGGTTTAGCTAAATCCGAAGCTTTCTATCGTTTAGTTGTTTCTGTGAACAACAACTACCGTTTGGTAGACATCACTCTCAAGCGTTTATTGGGTCGTTGTGCTTACAACAAAAAAGAAGAAATTGCTTGGTCAATCGTCATTTGTAACAAGGGTTTTGGCGGTTTTGTTGATGCTTTATTAGACAGTGAAGAGTACAGTAGCAGCTTTGGTGAAAATACTGTACCTTACCAACGCAAGCGTTTCGTAGATCGTCCCTTTAACTTGGTAACTCCCCGTTACGGTGTAGACTTCCAAGAAACAGCAGGTACAGTCCAAACTGATTGGCGCTTTACTGTCGAGAAATACTACACCCGCAAGGCCAAGGAAAAACGATTGGCAGAAGGAGATCCTCGCAAATTTGCAGATTTGGCTGCGTCAGTCTCTGGTAAGGGTAACTACGCACAAAAGCTATCTGCATTTGACATTGATTACCTGAATGCGGTTCCTTATCGTGGTAGACGTTAAGAATTGATAGTCTGCTAAAATTTCATACTGGGTCTAGTTTTTGCGTTGATATAACGATGGGTTTGCAGGTTCTCTGTTAACTAGGCGTTATGTTAAGTGAAAGCTAGACCCAGTAGTTTTTATTAGGGTATCAATTTCTACCTGAATATTTAACCGGGCTGATGGTTCAGCCACTTTAAACATTAAGGGTGTAAAGTAAATACGTTGGCGCTGTAAAAATCTTTCTAAAACCTGTTGCCGACCTTTGATATATTCTGACTCTGACACCCAAGCGTATTCTTGACGAATAGCTTTAGCATATTTTTGATAATTTATTGGTTCAGCCGCCAAAATCCCTAAATCTGCATCAATGAGAACTTGACTGTCTAAATCATTGGCTTTGTGATTTTTTGTGTTCAAAATCAGACTTTTAACCTTAGTAATATTACTAGCTATAATCCCTAAATTATTGAGCATTTCAACCGCATACTCAGCACTTTTTTCTTCGTTATCTTCAGCTTGAGTGTCATACACTACATCATGAAACCAAGCTGCAAGTTGGACAGAGGGCAAATCTTGGGCGTAACTTTGCAAAGTATCAATAGTACCCAGGGTGTGATAAATGTGTTCCAGATTGTGGTATTGACGACTAGGGTTAGAATAAGCTGTAACTAGATAATTGAAGACTTGATATGCTGCTAATTCATCAACACCGAAGGTTTGGATTGTGTGCTGCCAATGAGAAGATAAAATCAGGATCAGATTTTCTGTAAGCATAATTACAGGATAATTCAGGAGTCAGGTGTAATATCATGTCTAGTAAAATACTAGTGCCTAGTAGTTTTGTTATCATCAATAGTTACAAATAACAGTCTCAAGGTGAATTATTTTTTATAAAAATTCTCAAACATATTCAACATATCTATATTGTCAAGAACAAATCAATGAAACTTTGGCAACTCAATCAATATCTGAATCATGGTAAATTCATTGTCCAAAAAATGCTGGGTAGCGGAGGATTTGGTGTTACTTATAGCGTCCGAGAAAGGGATACAGGTAAATTATTTGTGATTAAAACTCTCAATTATATTCAACAAAATAAAGAAGATTTTCAACAGCAACAGGTGAAGTTTGTTAATGAAGCAGTGCGGTTAGCGAGGTGCAGTCATCCCCATATTGTCAAAGTCTATGAAGTCATACAAGAAGATGGACTTTGGTGCATAGTCATGGAATATATTGATGGGGAAGATTTAGCTAAATATCTGGAAAAGAATGGGGCTTTATCAGAGGAAGAAGCACTACTATATATTGATCAAATTGGACAAGCTTTAGAATATATTCACCACCAAGGATTTTTACATCGAGATATTAAGCCTAGTAATATTATTTTACGTCGGGGTAAATCAGAAGTAGTTTTAATAGATTTTGGTTTAGCAAGAGAATATACAATCGGACAAGTCAGAAGTATGACGAATGAGAAAACTGATGGTTATGCGCCTATTGAACAGTATAAAAAAAGAGGTAATTTTGGTGCGTATACAGATGTTTATGGTTTAGCGGCTACTTTATATACTTTATTGACAAAAGAAGTACCTATGCCAGCTGAATATAGGAATGAAGATACTACTTTTTTAGCTCCAAAGCAATTGAACCCACAAATTAGCGATCGCATCAATGATGCTATTCTTGTAGGTATGACATTAGAACCTCAAAATCGTCCCCAGTCAGTATTTGAGTTTCGAGAGTTACTAGGTCTGGCTAATATTCTACCCTCTGGACAAGCACACAAAAAACTAATTTCCGCAGTTGGGATGGACTACACGCGACTACGTGATTTACTTGCAGAAAAAAGGTGGAAAGAAGCTGATGAAGAAACAACACGAGTTATTTTAGCGGTAGCAAAAAAAGAAAATGAGGGTTGGTTGAGTGAAAAAGATATTGCTAATTTTCCTTGTCAAGATATCCGCACTATTGATCAATTATGGGTAACGCATAGTCATGGCCATTTTGGTTTTTCTGTGCAAAGACGTACTTATCAAAGTCTCCGAGGAAATAAAAAATTTCGCCGAGAAGTTTGGGATGCTGTTGGTGATAAAGTTGGTTGGCGAAAAGACAATAAATGGATGTACTACGACGATTTTATATTTGATATCACAGCACCAGAAGCCCATCTGCCTAGTGGAATTTTTTGGTTTGATTCTTGGTGGGGAAGGTATGGATGGTTTTTGTTAGATGGGGTAGAGAAGCGCTTTTACTATTTAATAATACGAGTTCTCAAATGTAATATTTGAATAAAAAACTATGATCTAACAGCCCTTGAATTTACAAAATATGGAATTTTAAAGTTTAAAGTTTAAAGTTTTAATAGTGAGTATCAACTAACTTGTAGTTCATAGATAGATATTGCTGTATCTTTGCCTTTGACTTTCACTGATGCATCTACAAGTCTCAGAGAAAATAATTCTGGATTAAGTAAACTATTGACTACTGATTCTGTAATTAAAATGTTGCAATTATATTGCTTTGTTAATCCCTCAATGCGAGAAGCAACGTTAACTGCGTCACCAATAACTGTAGAATCAATGCGGGAGGTAAAACCAACTGTACCCATGACTACTGTACCGCGATGAATACCAATTCCTGTCGCAATGATTGGCAATCCTTTTTGCAATCTTTCATAATTAAACTTATCTAAAGCCTGTTGCATTAAAATTGCTGCCTTGAGGGCGCAGTCTGTAGCATCGTCATCAAATAATGCCATAATAGCGTCACCTATATATTTATCAATAAATCCCCCTGCTTGATCTATGGCTTTTCCCATACAAGCTAAATAATCATTCAAAAAGACAAATATTTCTATAGGTGCCATTGCTTCAGACATAGAAGTATAACCTCGAATATCACAAAATAAAATTGTCATTCTTCGTGTTGAAGCCATACCGACTTGAATATTTTCTATGCCCTGGGGGGCAATGACAGAGACAAATTTATCTGGTACAAATTTCTCAAATGAGTCTAGAGTTTTTTGTAATTTACTAAAGGATATTTGCAATGTTTCGGACATTTCATTAAAAGAATTCGCCAATGCACTAATTTCATTTATACGATTATTAATATCTGCACGATGTTGTAAATCACCCCCAGCAATTTGGGCTACACTGGACTGCAAACGTCGGACAGGATCACTTAACTGTCGTGCGAGGATGTAGGCACATAACCAACCGACACCGAGTCCTATAGAACCAACTATCAAAGCCTGATTGACTGCATTAGTAACAGCACGATCTACCTTTTTTAGAGATAGGCCTATTCGTAAAACGCCTAGTTTTTTACCAGCTAGTGTGCGAATATCTGAAGCCACTTCAATTATTGGTTCACCACGTTTAGCCCGCAACTGACCTGCAAAATAAATATCTTTGAGGATAAATGTTGGTGTTACACGAGTCTTTGTTGAGGAGTTTAAGGCTATATTAGTGACATCTAAGGGTACAATATCAGGAATATATTGATTTTGATATTCGTTAGGAGAAGTAGCAGCAATTTGATTGTCTTGACGGTTATCGGAGACGAGTATATAAACAAAATCTTCATTTTCTCGCAAGATCAAATCTATATTTAAGCGGATTTGACTCCAATTTTCTTCTGATAATTCGTTAGAATATGTATAACTGAGAATGTTAGAAATACTTTTAGCATCATTCAACTTTTCTTGACGGTAGAGGGTATTTTCACTTTTTACCCAAACCGCAACTATCGCACCAATCAAACCAAGAATCAGCAAGGTGGTAGAAGCCATGATTTGAGTGCGAATAGAACAAAAAGTAAACATTTTCATGGTTGTGGAGTTAACTCTTCTACAAAAGTTACCCAGGGTTGATTTTTAGTTTTGCTTGGACAATCATCACCAAAAGCCAGAGTCACAGGGCCACCCATTTTTGCTAAAATCGGTTGTTTATCTTCACCCCACCTAGTTGCTAAAATGATATTACAGTCATTTATATCCTTGGATGTTAATTTCATTGCGTCAGAACTTTTACGGTAAATCTCTGGTTTCCCAGTTACAACTACAGAACTTTGAGGTTGTATTCCAGCTAGAGAAAGTACATCCCGTATTCTGACACCATGTAGTTTAACTTTGCTACTAGGCCACCAGACGCGATAACCAACATTTTGGTTCAGAGTAATTTGTGGTAATTTATCAAAATCAGCTAAATTGAGTTGACTATTACCTACGCGTACTAATGCTTTTTCAGTTCCAAATATAACATGAGTAACATAGAATGCCCAATATCCTTCATTGTACTTTTGTTTGATTTGAGGATACTTAGTGTAGGGAAAAACCAAATAAATGGGACCACCTTGGACACGTTGAATTGGTTTGTCATCTTTTGCCAGTGCTAAAATTATTGGGTAAGTAAGTAAGTCTTCTATGTTTACGGTGACATGATAAGCGTCGTAGCACAAAAAAGTTACTTCTGTCACTCCTGCTGGAATACCAAAGTTTTTTAGCAGTGTAGATAGAGATATTCCTTGAAATTTAAATATTTGATTTGGGTTAACAATGTTATTTGCATCAATGGTATTAATATTGGTTGTAGCTAACTTAAGCAACTCCGGCCAACTTAAGGTTTCGGATTTACTATTTGCTGTCTCACCTTGAATAACTAAATTCCACTGACGCTGCGGGTTCTTTTTGGCTTTATCTGCTAGAATTTCCGCATTGCGATCGCTTGCTTCTTTACGCCATACTTCTAATTGTGCATTTGTAGGCTTTTTTGTACAACCTCCCAAGCAAATTATACCTAACCCCAAAGATACTAAAGCCCAGTTTTTCCAGATATTCAATACAACCACATTTAAAACTACTAGGAAAGTTTACAAAATGGCGTTAACTAAGTTAGAAATAACACCGTAATCTATTTTTACACCATCATTCAACATTACTTCAAAAAAATGTCGTTTGGGAACTGACGACTGATAACTAACTACTCACAAATTTATGGTATTACAAGTACAAAACAGCACTTACGAAGCGAAGACCCAAGAAATTGCTAAACAGGTTCTCGCTGCTACTGGGGAAAATCGCTCATTTTTGTCGGCTTTACGGGATCAAATGCGCTGGGATGATAAATTACTCGCTTGGGCTATGAGTAATCCTGGCTTACGTGTCCAATTATTTCGGTTTATTGACACTTTACCTGCTTTACATAGTAAATCAGAAATTGCCTCCCATATGCAAGAATATTTGGGAGATGAGTCCGTAGAATTACCCGCAGCTTTAAAAAGCATTTTAAACTTTGCTAACCCTGATTCTATGCCCGCACAGGTAGCAGCTACAACTGTGGGAACTGCTGTAGAAACTTTAGCACATAAGTATATTTCTGGGGAAAATATTAAGCAAGTCATCAAAACTGTTGAGAGACTGCGAAAAGACAAAATGGCTTTCACCATTGACTTACTCGGTGAAGCGGTAATTACGGAAATAGAAGCTCAATCTTATTTAGAAAGATACTTGGAATTGATGCAGCAATTGGTGGAAGCATCAAAAAATTGGGGAAAAATTCCGGCTATTGATGAAGCTGACGGCGAAAATATCCCGAAAGTCCAGGTTTCTGTCAAGTTAACTGCATTTTATTCCCAGTTTGATCCTTTGGATGCTGAAGGTAGTGAACAACGAGTTAGCGATCGCATTAGAATTTTACTACGTCGGGCGCAAGAATTGGGAGCAGCAGTCCATTTTGATATGGAACAATACGCCTACAAAGATATTACTTTCAATATTCTCAAAAAGCTGTTATTAGAAGAAGAATTCCGTCAACGCACAGATATTGGAATGACAATACAAGCATATCTGCGTGACAGTGAACAAGACGCTAAAGATATCATTGCTTGGTTAAAACAACGGGGTTATCCTCTGACAATTCGTTTAGTTAAGGGTGCGTATTGGGATCAAGAAACTATTAAAGCTGCCCAAAAGCATTGGCCACAACCAGTTTATAATAATAAAGTCGCCACCGATGCCAATTTTGAAACCATTACGCAGATATTGTTAGAAAATCATCAGTATGTCTATTCTGCCATAGGTAGTCATAACGTGCGATCGCAATCTCGTGCGATCGCTATAGCTGAAAGTCTCAATGTCCCCCGTCGTCGGTTTGAAATGCAAGTCCTCTACGGCATGGGTGATAAAATAGCCAAAGCCTTAGTAGATAAAGGTTATCGTGTCCGGGTTTATTGTCCCTACGGTGAACTTCTTCCCGGAATGGCTTATTTAATTCGACGTTTATTAGAAAACACCGCAAATAGTTCTTTTTTACGCCAAAATCTAGAAAATCGTCCCGTTGAAGAATTACTAGCACCCCCAATTTCAGTTCCAACTTCCCCTTCATTTGCGGGGACTGAGGGTGGGTTCTTAGGAGTAGCAGATACAGATTTTGCGGAAGAGGAGAAACGAAAAAAATCAAATCAAGCTTTTAAAAATGTCCGTCAACAACTTGGTAAAACCTATCTACCTTTGCTGAATGGGGAATATGTGAATACTACAACTTTTGTTGATTCTCTTAATCCTTCTAATTTTAGTGAAGTTGTTGGTAAAATCGGACTTCTAAATATTGAACAAGCTGAGGAAGCAATGAAATTTGCTAAAGCTGCTTTCCCCGCTTGGAAGAAAACACCAGTTAAACAACGTGCTGATATTTTGCGTCAAGCTGCTAAGTTGATGGAGGAACGACGCGCCGAACTTTCAGCTTGGATAGTTTTAGAAGTTGGTAAACCTGTTAAAGAAGCTGACGCGGAAGTTTCGGAAGCGATTGATTTTTGTCTTTATTACGCTGAAGAAATGGAACGGTTGGATAAAGGTGTAATTTATGACGTTGTTGGGGAAACCAATCGTTATATTTACCAGCCGAAAGGAATCGCTGTTGTCATTTCTCCCTGGAATTTTCCTTTGGCTATTGCTTGCGGAATGACTGTTGCTGCTTTGGTTTCGGGAAATTGTACTTTACTCAAACCTGCGGAAACTTCTTCTGTCATTACTGCTAAATTTACAGAAATTTTAATAGAAGCAGGAATACCAAAAGGTGTTTTTCAATACGTTCCTGGTAAGGGTTCGCAAGTCGGCGCTTATTTGGTCAATCATCCTGATACTCACGTCATTGCTTTTACTGGTTCTCAAGAAGTAGGGTGTAGAATTTACGCAGAAGCAGCAATCTTGAAACCAGGTCAAAAACATCTCAAGAAAGTAATTGCGGAAATGGGAGGTAAGAATGGGATCATTGTTGATGAAAGTGCTGATTTAGACCAGGCTGTTGTCGGCGTTGTCCAATCTGCTTTTGGTTATAGTGGACAAAAATGTTCTGCTTGTTCACGGGTAATCGTTCTCGAACCAATTTATGATGCTTTTGTGGAAAGATTGGTAGAAGCAACAAAATCTTTGAATATTGGGGAAACGGAATTACCCAGTACCCAAGTCGGTCCGGTAATTGATGCTAATTCGCAATCACGCATTTTGGAGTATATTCAAAAAGGCAAAGAAGAAGCAAAAGTTGCGTTAGAATTACCCGCACCAACTCAAGGTTATTTTATCGGTCCTGTAATTTTTTCCGAAGTACCTGCAAATGGAATAATTGCACAACAAGAAATCTTTGGTCCCGTGTTAGCAGTAATTAGAGTCAAGGATTTTTCAGAAGCTTTAGAAGTTGCTAACGGCACAAATTACGCTTTAACTGGTGGACTTTATTCTCGTACACCTTCCCATATTGAACAAGCGCAAGCAGAATTTGAAGTTGGGAATTTATACATTAACCGGAATATAACCGGGGCAATTGTCTCCCGTCAACCCTTTGGTGGTTTTAAACTTTCTGGTGTGGGTTCAAAAGCAGGAGGACCAGATTATTTACTGCAATTCCTAGAACCAAGGACAATTACAGAAAACATCCAACGTCAAGGTTTTGCACCTATTGAGGGTGCAGAGTAAGATTTATTTTGGCATTGATTCGAGATCCTTGCAAGTGCGAAAATAAATGCTAGAAGAGCGATTATGTAGTCAAGAAAGCAAATATTTTCTGGCTATTTGAAGCTGTAATTCATATAAATACCCAAATCTTGAAAACCTTGAAATGGGGAAGCTTTTCAGCATTTATTTCCGATTAAAAAGGGATCTCTGATCAATTCCTCTAGGACTCAATACTTGTCGGTTAAGCTCAAAAAATAGAATTATTTAGGTTGGGTTAAGGAAAGTATCCCTTAGTCCTTTCTCTTCCTTCAACAATGCGGCGGCATTGAATAACACTGATATTTCCAAACTAAGTGCGATCGGTGTTAATGGTGGTTTTGTTGCCGCTAATGATGGCAATGAAATCGGTTCACCAGGGATGATTATTAATGAACCCGTGGACTTTTCTGCGGTGGCTGCGGGTGATGCAACTACCAATGATGCAATTCTCTGGACTCGTACCTTTGATCCTGATACCCAGGAAAGTGAGAATGTAGCCCTAATTGCCCAAGTTTCCACTGATGCTAACTTTGGGACAGTCGCTTATTCCTACAACGTTTCCGCCAGAACTGACGGACTTGATCACGATGGCACAATCAAAATAGATGCTACAGCTTTACAAAGTGGCACTCAATACTACTATCGTTTTGTCAGTGAAACAGGTGATATCAGTCCTGTGGGTACTTTCAAAACCGCCCCAGATGCCGATGCTAGTGTTGCTGTCCGCTTTGGTTTTAGTGGTGACGCTGATGGGAAAATGCGTCCTTATGTTTCTACCGAAAACTTTAGCAGCCTCAATTTAGACTTCTTTGGGTTTTTGGGAGACACTATTTACGAAAGTGCCAGCACTGGATCTCCTGCTGCTGCAAATCCTGTTACTGACCCTACCCAGGCTTTAGATGATTACCACCGCAAATATCTAGAAAACATCCAGCCAGTATCCGAAGGTGGATTTTCTAGTTTGGCCACAATGTTTGCTTCTCAAGGTAACTATACTCTCCTAGATAACCATGAGCTAGGCAATAAACAATTGATGAATGGTGGTGCGCCTAGTGCTTTAGCTCCCGCTTCTGGAAATGGTTCCAGTAATACCGCCGATGATGTAAATACAACAGGTACGTTTATTAACGATACCGTGGGATTTCAAACTCTCGTACAGGCTTATTCTGATTATCAGCCAATTCGAGAACAAATCATTTCCGCGCCTAATGATCCTCGTACCGATGGCACTCAACAACTTTTCTTTGCCCAAGAGTGGGGTAAGAATCTTGTTTATATAAACACAGATACTCGTTCTTACCGTGATGTGCGCTTGAAGACTGCTGATGGAGCAGAAGATACTGGATCTCGCGCCGATAATCCTGATCGCACTTTGTTAGGAGTTACTCAACTAGCTTGGTTAAAACAAACTCTGTTGGATGCCCAAAATAACGGCACGGTTTGGAAATTTGTCGCTGTATCTGATCCTATTGATCAAATTGGGGCAATTGGTTCTGGTGAAGATAGTGGTAAGTCATGGATTGGTGGCTATAGAGCAGAACGCAATGATTTACTCAAGTTTATTGCTGACAATGGCATTAAAAATGTGGTCTTTTTAGCCACTGATGATCACCAAAATCGGGTGAATGAATTAACTTATTTAGATAATATCAATGATCCCAACAGTATTAGAATTCTACCTAATGCCTTAGCGATTGTGGATAGTCCCATAGGTGCAACTGGTCCTGATGAAATTACTGACCACAGTTTTGAGAATATCAAATCTTTAGCTGATCAACTGGCAGCAGATCAAATTGCCGCGAATGTCAACCCAGTTGGTTTAGATCCTAATTTCCCAGGATTGAAAAATGTGGTGCGGGAAGGTGATCTTAATGCTGACACTCTCAGACAACCAATTGATTTCTATTCTCCCGATACTTTCAATTACACCGTTTTTGATATTTCTGCTGATGGCAAAACTTTGAATGTGAATGTGCAGGGGGTGAATTCCTATCCAATCAATTCCTTCCCAGAACCTTCTGCTGATAACCCTGTGCGCTCAATTCTCAGCTTTAGTCTTGATGCTGCTCTTCCACCTGTTCTTGTGACAGGAACTCCAGGAGATGATAAATTAATTGCTACTCCTGGTAGTAATTTCGATGGTCAAAACAATATTGTCTTTACTGGTGCTGGTGAAGATGAAGTAGACCTAAATACTTCTGCTCAAGCACGAAATAACCGCATTAACCTTGGTAGTGGCAACGATATTATCTATGTCAGCCAAAGCGATAGCGAAGCGCTGCTGCAAGCAGATCGCGTTTTTGGTAGTAATGGCAATGATACCTTTGATGCTACTGATGGCAATGGTGGCAACCGGATGTCTGGTGGTGTTGGTAATGACACTTTTTGGTTAGGTAGCAATGATCGCGCCTTGGGTGGTGATGGTAATGACCAATTCTATGTTCAAGAAGGTGGTGGTAACTTGCTTTCTGGTGGTGTTGGTAATGACCAATTTTGGATTGTCAATGCTGAACTAGCAAACACTTCTAATACCATTGTTGACTTTCAGGTTGGTATTGATGTCATTGGTATTAACGGTGCGGCCAGTTTAGGCATCACCACATCTACACTCCAGTTAAATCAAGTTGGTACGGATACCGCAATTGTTTTCAACAATCAAACTCTAGCTGTTCTCAATGGTATTCAATCCAGCAGTTTGAATTTGACTGATACTAACCAGTTTGTCTTGGTTTAATTAAGATAAGCATTACTCCCAAGAATCTGAACTCAATCCCATTTTTATATCAAGTCCGGCTAATTGCTTATCAAAAAAACTCTCCGCGTCCCCGTGTCTTGAGCGCGGTTCCCTAATGATAAGTCTTTAACCGGACATGATATTACCCCTCTCTTTTGCTGAGAGGGGTGATTGTTAAACGCAGATGTACGCTGAGGTTAATCTTTTCTGTTTAAGTTTATTGTTTTGGACATTCAGGTGAGCTATTACGAGCGTAGTTACAATCAAAATAAATTAATGCTTCTCTACTCGATTTAAAGCTTCTCGTTTTATAGTACTTATTTTTTTGGGTATCTTCATCCTTATCCCAAATTTTTAAGTAGTAATCACTACTATCATCACTAGACCATAACTCATAACGATACTCACCACCAAAACCTTCACTTCTTAAGTAGTCGGCTAATGCTGTTTTTGATATAGATAGAAGGGTAGATATTGCTAAGATGGGAATTAGAGCTATTTTTATCACCTGAGTTTTCTTCATAGATACACTAATTTTCGCTTTAATTCCAAGCATAACGTAATTGCGTATTTGCGTCTAGATATAAAAAAGCAACTTTACAAACAAACGTATACCTTCTTCATAGTTTCAGTCATACTACTTTTAACTGCGGTTATAACCCATTTAGAAGTGTCACCTGCAATAACTGCTGACAGCTAACTACTGACTGCTGCTGTAATTGTTACATATCCATGTCTGAAGGTGCGGTAAGCTGAAAATAGTAGTTTTCATCCTCAAAACAATGACAGCGAATAGTCCTACGATTTTAGCTTTAGACTTTGATGGAGTGGTTTGTGATGGACTAATTGAATATTTTGAGGTAGCATGGCGTACCTACTGTCAAATTTGGTCGCCGGTTAATGACATACCACCAGATGATTTAGCCTTAAGATTCTATCGCTTACGTCCGGTAATTGAAACGGGTTGGGAAATGCCTGTTTTAATTAAAGCCTTGATTAACGGATTCTCTGATGATAAAATTCTCCAAGAATGGGCAAGTATCACCCCACAAATTTTGGTAGCAGATAACCTAGAAGCGAAAGAAGTTTCTACAAAATTGGATAATCTGCGGGATGATTGGATTCAGACGGATTTAGATGGTTGGTTAAGTCTGCATAGATTCTATCCTGGTGTGATAGAAAGACTAAAAATCACTCTTGCGAGTGCGGTTCAGTTATATATAGTTACTACTAAAGAAGGCCGTTTTGTTCAACAGTTATTACAAAAAGAAGGACTTGATTTACCAGCAGATGCGATTTTTGGAAAGGAAGTAAAACGCCCAAAATATGAAACTCTGCGAGAATTAATTGATAAAGCAAATACTCAACCTGTGAGTTTATGGTTTGTTGAAGACAGGCTGAAAACATTACAATTAGTCCAACAGCAATCAGACTTAGATCATGTCAAACTTTTCTTGGCAGATTGGGGTTATAATACTCAGCCAGAAAGGGAAGCCGGAAAAAATGATTCACGCATTCAGTTAATATCACTTTCTCATTTTGCTCACGATTTTTCAACTTGGTTGTAATTGACTGGAGAGATGCAATAAGAAAAAATTCTGAACTTGGCTCGTAGTTAGGGCTTTAGCCCTACTTTCAGGTCTAAAGACCTGACTCTACTTACTATATTTAGGGCTTTAGCCCTACTTTCAGGTCTAAAGACCTGACTACAAACCTTTAATTATTTACCTGACTCTACTTACTATAAAATAGGTGTTCATGGCTCATTTATAATCGCTAGAAATTACTTCAGTTTCGTAAGGATTCACTACAATTATAGACCGTAGGTGAAAGTTAAATCACTTAGGATCTATCTTCTGAATTAGCTCAATAACCTCTTGGTAATTAGTAATTCTTCTTTGCTGTTGAAATAAGTTTGCTGCTGTCTTTAAATCGGTAATTGCTCCCTGCTGATTACCTAGATGATAGCGAGTAATTCCTCTATTTTTGTAAGCTTCAGGAAAATTAGGATTAAGAAGTAATGCATGATTATAGTCTTCAATAGCGCCTTTCAAATCTCCTAAATCATGACGAGAAATTCCTCGATGATTATAGACACCAGAATAGTTAGCATTCATGCTTATGGATCGGTTGTAATCTTGAATAGCTCCTTTTAAATCTCCCAATTTATGGCGAGAAAAACCACGTTTATAGTAAACTTCAGGAAAATTAGGATGTAACCGTAATGCTTGACTATATTCTGCAATTGCCCCTTGAAAATCTCCCGATGTATGACGGTTAAGTCCCCGATGGAAATAGACTACAGCTTCTTTAAGATTATTTTGTGCTAACAGTGATGATTTTATTCTGAATTCGGAAATATTTGACAAATTTTTAGCACTCACTTTCGGGCTATATAATATAGTTCCTAATATGAAAGTTGCAATTGTTAATTTCCATTTTTTCATTACGCTATTTTACCAATTATTAGCATACAGTTATTAATTATATATCATATCGATTAATGACTTATCAAAAAAACTCTCCCCATGATTCCCTAATGATATGTCTTTAACCGAAAACTATATTACATCTATTCACACAATTACACTTAGCCACTATGCTTGATTTAACAAAAATATCGGGACAAATGCAAGGTTTTAGCCAGCATTTAACTTCAGAAGTGGCTGCGAGTCGTCAGCGTTTGGAGTTAGCACAGCAACATTTACAAAAAGCTGTTGAGTGTCAAGAGGAATTAATTGCACGTCAGAAAAAATGGCGCGATCGCATTCTCTTTGCTAATGCTACCCCAATTGAACCCCTAGAAACCTGTATTACTATCCCTGTCCCGCCTAAAATTCATACTGTCATCGCTACCGATGGTTCACAAATAGCACCTAATCATCACGAAATTGCTTATTGTTACTTGCTAAATATTGGTAGAGTCGTTTTACATTATGGTCAAAATCGTCACCCTTTATTAGATAGTTTACCGGAGGTATTTTACCGCCCCGAAGATTTATATATGTCGCGTCAGTGGGGAATTAGAACTGAGGAATGGATGAGTCATCGTCGCACAGCTTCGGAAACTACGGTATTAGCAGAACTTGCTTGTGCTGCGAAAACAGAAGCCCCGGCTTTAGCAATGGTCGATGGTTCGTTAATATACTGGTTTTTAGAACAGTTACCGATGGATGCACGCGATCGCATTTTACCCCCCATTTTAGAGGCTTGGCAACAGATGCGGGCTGCCCAAATTCCTATTATGGGTTATCTGAGCGCCTCTCGCAATATCGAAGCCATGAACTTTTTACGGTTGTTGGCTTGTCCCCACCCAGTACCCGATTGTGTCAGCCATTGCCCGAACCAATTAGAATATGTACCATGTAAAGTCTTTGATTCTTTGCGAGATACAACCCTATGGACAACCCAACTCCAACCGGGACAACGTGGCCCACTATGGCGTAGTAATAACCGAATTTTAGAATTATACGAAGACCAAACTATTTATTTTTGTTACGTTCATGTCGGTACGGAAATTGCCCGGATTGAAATTCCAGCTTGGGTAGCAGAAAATACAATCATGTTTGACCAAGCCCTAGGATTAATGTTGGCACAAGTGCAAAAAGGATACGGTTATCCTGTGGCAATTGCGGAGGCACATAATCAAGCAGTAGTCAGAGGTGGTGATAAAGCCCGTTTCTTTGCCCTTTTGGAACGACAAATGATTAAAGCCGGGATCAAAAATGTGGGAATTTCCTACAAAGAAGCGAGAAAACGGGGAAGTATTGCTTAAGTTAATTCGTAATTCGTAAGATCGTCAACAACACTGGATTTAGTTGATAACTTTTCCATGTTTAAAATGACTCCTAAATTCTGCTATATCAACAACGGTGTAACTGCGATAATAAAATTATAATTTCATCCATAGCTTTCCTCACAACACTTGCGGGTTGTTCAGATTGGTTCACCATAATACTGAAAACTAAAGGCTGATAATTAGGCGCATTAATATATCCAGATAAGGAAACTACACCAGTCATTGTCCCTGTTTTTGCTTGAACAATTCCCTCGGCTAATGTGTTGCGAAAGCGATTTTTTAAAGTTCCGCTAATGCCGGCAACAGGTAAAGAAGCACGAAAAACTTCAGATTGAGATGATTTACCCATTAGCTGCAAAAGTTGTATGAAGGCTTCTGGACTAATTAAATTTTTGCGCGATAAACCAGAACCATCTGCTAAAATATAACTTGTTGGCTCAATTCCCAATTCAGTTAAAGTAGTCTTGACAACTTTTAGCCCTGCATCAGCAGTAGTTTGATTTTTTGTTAATACCTGTTTACTACCTAATACCCTGAGTAAAGCTTCAGCAAACAAATTATTACTATTGACATTTGTCTCTACCATCAAATCAGATAAAGGTGCAGATTCAATTGCTGCTATTTCCTGATCATTCTTACCGCCATTGCTGCTAGATGTTTGTTGTACAGCAATTTTTTCTCTTCCTAAACTTTGCCGAAAATGTCTTAAAAAATTTTCAACTGGATTAAAAATAGCTAAAGCCGTTATTTCTGGTTGAGAATTTACCGCTAATTGTCCTTGAATTCTTAATATCTGTCCTTTTAAATCACGGTTTACTTCCACAAAACTTGGTTCATTTTCTGGAGTAGTTACAGTATTATTTTCAATCCGCCAACGATATGCTTCTGTAGGTTCAGCCCAATTAAGTTTTAGTGGCTTACCTATAGTTTGCGGCAAAAATGTTAAGACAGAAGCATTTTCATTTAAAATTAAACTATTTACTGGTGCGCCATAATAAGCCTGTACATCTTCCCATTCCCAACTAGAATTTACAACTTCTCCTTGAAAATAACTATCATCAGCAATTAACTGATTGACTTGCTGAATACCCTGTTGCGATAACTGTTTTGCTAATACTGTTAGTTGAGAATCTTTTAAGCTAGGATCTCCCCTACCGACGACACGCAAAATACCATCACCATCTTGATAAACAGAGGTACGAATCCGAAAATTTGCTCCCAATTGCAGTAATGCAGCTGCTGTTGTGAATAGTTTGGCGTTAGAAGCAGGAATAAAGTATTTTTCCGCATCTCGATTGTAAAGAGATTGCCCAGATGATAAGGGTTTTACTAAAATTCCCCAGCGGACACGACTAAATTTAGGAATATTGATAATAGCATCTATAGATGATTGCAGTTGAGCAGGACAAGTTGATTTTGTAGTGTTTGGTTGTGTAACTAGGCTTTGTGCTTGCGCTATTTTTTGGGTAACTCCAACTTGGATACCGAGAAATAGCAAAATCATGCTAATGGAAATTTTTCTGCCAATCATATTAATACCAATTTAAAAAATGATTATGACAGATAGATAGCGCAAAACAATTAGACATCTCCAAAATGCAGATATTATCAATGAGTTGGTGCGTTATACTAGATTAATATGAAGCTGCATAGAATAGTTTAACGCGGATGCACGCAGATAAACGCGGATAAAGACAGATAAATTAATGGATTTCATCCCAATACGGTTCGGTTAAGAGTTTTTGTAGGTTGGGTTAAGCGACAGCGCAACCCAACAAAAGTCCATAAATGTTGGGTTTCCTAACGTCAAACGCCATTCGCCACAAGCCGGGAAACCCGTCCAAGGCGATGGCTCCCCAACCTACCTGATTTAATGTTTTTAGCTTAACCGACAAGTATTGGATTTCATCCCATACCCCATCCATCTTGAAAACTTCAGTTTTCGCTATAGAAAAAACTATAGGTTTCAACTTGGGCGAGGTTTATATCTGGATATCTGGTGTTGGTGAAACCAATCATGAATTTAAATGTAGAGACGTTCCATGGAACGTCTCTAAAAGGGTTTAGACATTATCGAAAATCATTTTCATAACCCTTAAAAATCTAACTACAACTTGGTTCCACACTCAGAACAGAAATTGTAACTAGGTAGGTTTTCCGTATTACAGTGGCTACAATAAACTGGTTCAACTGCAATTTTCGGTTGTTGCTTAGGCAAGCCAATCATTTGCGCGTTATTCTTACCAGGCGCAACCATAGGATAGCAGTTTTCATCTCTGGTAACTTTGACATTGACAATCACTGGTCCGTTGTGTGCCAACATTTCGGCAATTTTATCTTGTAACTCGTCTCGGTTACTAATCACCATGCCCTTGATACCATAGGCTTTAGCCAAAAATTCAATGTCTGGCATCCCTACTTCCATATTTGAGCAAGAATAACGCTCACCATAGAAGGCTTCTTGCCATTGACGCACCATTCCCTGCCAACCATTATTTAAAATCACAGTCTTGACATTTATGCCATACTGTGCTAGTGTTCCCAACTCCTGTAAACACATTTGGAAACTGGCATCACCGCTGATACAGATAACTTCTTCATCAGGGAACGCTACTTTTACACCCATCGCCGCAGGAACACCAAAACCCATTGTTCCCAAACCTGCACTAGAAATCCAGCGTCTGGGTCCATTCTTAAGGAATTGTGCTGCCCACATTTGATGTTGTCCGACATCTGTGGTGTAGAAAGCGTGGGGTGCTTGACGACCAACTTCGACAATTACCTCTTGGGGGGAAATGCTATCAGGATAATGAGGTACAACCAAAGGATAATCTTGTTTCCAACGGTTAATTAAGTTTAACCATTCTTGATTTTGGTGAGGTGGAGTTTGGCTAGTTGCGTTTTGACATCGACGTAATAAATCAGTTAAAACGTTTTTGACATCACCGACAATGGGAACTTCGGGAACGCGGTTTTTACCTACTTCAGCCGGGTCAATATCGATGTGAATGACTTTAGCATGGGAAGCGAATTCATCTAACTTACCTGTCACTCGGTCATCAAATCTGGCACCAACGCAAATTAGCAAATCACAATCTGTCACAGCAAAGTTAGCGTAAGCTGTACCGTGCATTCCCAACATTCCCAAGGAGAGGGGATGATGTTCATCAAATGCACCAATACCCATTAAGGTAGTAGTGACGGGGATATTAAATAATTCTGCCAGTTGTTTGACTTCTGCGTGGGCATTAGCTGCGATCGCACCTCCACCAACATACAACAACGGACGGCGACTTTCTCGAATCAACTGAATTGCCGCATTAATTTGTCTGGGATTTCCCTTTACAGTGGGACGATAACCAGGTAACTTGATCGAACCTGGTTCTACAGGAACATAGTCAAATGCTTCTAAAGCTACGTCTTTGGGAACATCTATCAAAACTGGTCCCGGTCTACCAGTACTGGCAATGTGGAACGCTTCCGCCACAATCCGCGCCATATCTTTGGGATCACGGACTACATAAGAATGTTTGACAATGGGCAAAGTGATGCCGTAGATATCTGTTTCTTGGAAAGCATCTGTACCAATAGCCGCCCTGGGTACTTGTCCTGTCACCACAATCATGGGAATAGAATCCATGTAAGCTGTAGCGATACCTGTAACTAAATTCGTTGCTCCTGGACCAGAAGTACCAAAACATATCCCCACTTTACCAGTAGCACGGGCGTAGCCGTCAGCTGCATGGGAAGCGCCTTGTTCGTGTCTAACGAGGATATGTTTAATTCTGCCAGTTTCTTCTACTTTGTATAGGTCATCATAAATTGGTAGAATTGCCCCACCGGGATAACCAAAAATATACTCAACCCCATGACGGACAAGACTATCTAGCAATGCAAAACCGCCAGATTCACGTTTAGGGGTGACAGCTGGCGAAATAGGAGACTGCTGGTTATTTGTCGATTGTGGGATACTGATTTGAGAAGGCGATTCTCCTGCGGAGACACTTTGTGAACGCACGGTTAACCTCAAAATATAACTAAACTTAAGCCCTAGATTCTGTATTTATAATTTCATTTTAATGGAAAAATTCCAGCAAATGCTGAGATAATTTCTATTTATTAAGTACAGATATCAAGTACAGATATAAATATCAATTATCATCTTACATTTTTTAAATCACATCTTGCAATACCCGCCGGGTATTTTGCCACGCCCAAACACCGACAGCAGCGACAACCAGACTCATTCCTAACAATACAGCTGATAAACCAAAGGCATTAACTAACTTTGTTGTAATTAGCAAAGGTGCGGTGAGGGCAATATTGATGGCATGATTTTGAAAGCCAAATACCTTACCATGCATTTCTGGTGGAGTTTCTTGCTGAATTAAAGTTTGCATTGGTACATTCACGAAAGCTGCACCGACACCCAGAAAAATACAGAGTCCCAGTGCTAGAGGCAGGTTTTCAATAAAAGTGAACAACCCTAAGGAAATCGCCATAATTAAAAACCCGATTAAAGGTAAGGGTTTGTGATGTAATTTATGACCAAAGTGTCCGAGAATTGCCGCACCTATTACCATCCCAACTCCGGCAGAGGCTACGAAAAAGCTAAAGTCCCTAGCTTCTAAGTGTAACTTTGCTGCCATACCAATCGCTAACTCTATTAAAGCGGCAAACACGCAGTATAAAGTAACAATTTGCAGCATGGCATTCCATACCAGCCGATTTTTTTTGAGATAGCGCAAGCCTTGTAAGAATTCAGCCCAAGGATTAATTGGCACTGTTTCTTCCTCAATGGGTTTGCGGTCTTGAAAATGAATTGGCATCATAATCAAGGCAGATAGAAGGTATAAAGTACCCACTACTAGTTCTTTCCCAAAACCTTTATTCAAGCTTTCCACCCAATCCAACATTGGACTAGCGACAGCATTACCAACAATTAATGCTCCCATCATGGTGCTACTAAATAAGGCATTGGCAGCCATTAAACCTTCTTTTTTTACCAACAAAGGAATAGCAGCTTGTTCTGCTGGGGCAAAAAACTGGGTGACGGTGGAAATGGCAAAGGTAAAGAACAACAGAATCGCAAACTCCCTGGGTAGGAAGGGAATAAATAGCATCAATAGGCCACGCACCGCATCTGACCCTACCATTATTAGTTTTTTCGGCACACGGTCAACGATCACACCGCCTGCGGAGCCAAACAAAATTGCTGGTACGGTAAATGCCATGTACAAATAGAACCGACCGCTATTATCTACATCATTAGCAGGTAGGTAAAGTTTCAATAAGGCAATCATTAAGACAAAAAATACCTTATCTGCTAACTGGGAAACCAATTGGCCAATCCACAGGAGCATAAAACTCTTGTTTTTTAGCAGTGCGCCAAAGCCGTGATTAACAGCAGTAGGTTCAGTGGGAAACATTTACTATATCTAGGAATTTTGACTAGGGTAGATGGATCAAAAGCAGATGGGAGCAGGGATGCATGGAAGAAATATCAGTGATTTAACTGTGTTTATTGCCATTGTCACCCTTATTTTCTCTATTTCTCACTCCTGTTTGGTAACTCTGTTGTCCGGACTATTTGGATTAACACGGTGGGTTTACTTTTCAATACTTACATCTGTTGGTGAAGTGGGATTAAATCCAGAAACTTCTCCCAGTAAATCAATTTGTAGAAAGAATAACCCCAAGAAGTTATTTTTTGGTATCCCCAGCCTCTGCTTCAGGAAGATGGAAGAAATGTTAATCATAGCGTTTTAACAGCAGATGCAAAAATTCAGTGGCACTTAAGGAATTTGTGGATAGAGCTATTGATGGATCTACCCACTGTCCTTGTACTGTTTGGGGCGATCGCCACATACATAAATGTTCAACTGGTGGATCAGCATAAAAGTTATCTTGCCCACTACTTAAAATAGCAGAACTCCAATGGGTAAAGTAATCATGACTCAGACGATGAATTGGGAAATCCCCCCATAATGGCATCCCCCACCCATCTATGGCAATAAATGCTTTGACATGACCACCCAAAAGTTGCCATTTGGTGGCAGCAATAATCGCACCAACTACACCAGCACTAAAGCTAATGAAGATAACAGGCGATTTTAACTGACTGTCCTGGAAGTGAAGGCGCAAAAACTGTAAAATATGAAATGCTGATAAAGCTAAAATTCCTTCTCCGGGAAAAACCAGTATATCTACGAGATTTTGTTGAATGGAACTATCATTTTCTAGATTTAACCCTCCTGTAATAAAACTTGTAGTTAATTCTGGTTCATGGATTCCAGGGCAAATAATTATTTTCATTTCCTGTTAATTTTGACATGGGTATGGGAGTAATGCAATATCGTCTCTAGTAGTCTGTCAAGAACTAATTGAAGGGTAAATATACTGTAAACGTTTCATAGTTTAACCAAATATGGAACCCCTCTCCAAACCTCTCCCCGTAAACAGAGGCTTAGAACTTAGTTTTTTCATTACTAAAAGGTAAAGTTAAAGTTCCTAACAGTTTTGAGTATAAATCTGTCAATTTTCCTTCTTCCTTTGCTACGCAATGCTAACGCGGTAAGCGAAGCTATGCCTAAGGCTTGACGCGCTCTTTGCGTCTTTCTTTATCCCTCAAAATTTATTTTATAGACTACTAGATTCATCTGCTAAATCATGTTATGACTGGCGCAGTTCCCCCTTAATGAATCCCCTTAAATCGCTCCTTGGCACCTTCAAAAGCATCTTGCATCACGGCTTGAATCTTCTGGGGATCAGGTTTTTTCCCACCCATTAAATCACCAAAATAAACACAAGCACCTTCACCTAAAGCCCATGTATAAGCTGCTGCCCAGGATGCAGCAATTACGCTGCCAAAACCAGGAATAAATTTAATTAACTCCCTGGCTACGGCTTGAGCTACAAAACCACCCGCAATGGCACTCACAATACCCCCAGCTTGAGATGGTGTCAAGGTTTGCCCATATAATTTACCTAATAATCCCACCATTGATACTTGCAAAGCTGTTAAAACAGGCATGGTTGCAAAAGGCAAAGGCACTGCTGCTAAAGTAGCTGCCATAATCGAAAAAGGTAAAATATAACGTCTTCCTGCATCCCGATAAATATTACCTAATTTCTCCCCTGCTTGTTTATCTAATAATTGATAAATTGCTTTTGATTCGGCTTCAGGTAAAAGTTCAGCTAAATTATCTCGCAGTCCTTCTAAACCATAAAATACAGGATGATAACCATCATGTTCTAAAGTGAAATCAATTAAAACTGCATTATTATATAAACCTGTAAAATTCTCTTTTATTTGGGTAAATGCTCGGTTTAATTCTATAAAATCTGGGGGATAATGGGGATGATCATCTGTTTGGGGTGGGTAAATTTCATGTAAGCAAGTCACCACCAGCAAACAGGGAATATTTGGATATTGTTGACGCAATTTTTGAGCTATTTGTCGCAGGGTATCAGTTGCGAAATCATTAATTTTCACAGTCAGAATTAAGACTCTAGCCCCTGTAGCCTCTGTTTGTAAATCACCAATTAACTCTTGAATAATTGTTGCTGTATCTTGATTTACATCTCCTAGTCCCACCGTATCCGTAAAAACTAGCAACGGCAAATCACTGGAAGGATAAGCATAGCGTTGGGTATTTTGGGTGTGGGGACGAAAACCCTGTCCGATAATTTCTGCCGAAACTCCCGTTAAACCCCGGACAATAGAGCTTTTACCCGCTTGGGGTTTTCCTAGCAGCAGCGCTTCTGTAGTGGGTAATTCAGCGCGAATGGTCTCTAAAATCTCAGCTACTTGGGCATCACTAACAGTAAACCATTGTCCTATAGTCTGTGTTACTTGGTCTACGGGTAGGAGTTGGATTAATCTGGCTGTGGTTTTGTTGACAACACCAGAAATGCGTTTTTTCCAAGAATCATTTTCCGACTTGGGTTTAATTTCATCAGTCGGTGTTTTCAATGAGTCTGTGTTGGGTTGTTCTGTCATTGGTGTAATTTCCAGTTGCCACCATTTCTAGTATAGCTGTGGTGTTCAGCGCTTGCACAATAGCAAAGCGCTCGGTAGCAATAGCTCTGATTCATATCCATAAACGCTGAATGGAATAGCTATCAAGAGTTTGATCACGACTCACTACAACTAGGGAATTATTAATTGCTTGAGATACCAAAATACGATCAAATGGATCTTTATGATGTAAAGGCAAATTATACAGTTGAATAGTGTCTTTTAAGGTAATAGATAATAACTTAAATCTTGTTGTGGCAAAACTATCTTCGATAGTATTAAAGTCAGAATATAAAGAGAGTTTACCAATTTTCAATTTAATGGATATCTCCCAAAAACTAGCAATACTAACAAAAACATTATCTGTATTTTCAAGTATATCTTTTATAGAGTTGGGCAAGGTTGGATCAGCTTCTGCTAACCAAATAAAAACATGAGTATCTATCAACACAGAATCCATTATATATATTCCTGAAATTCTTCTAAAGGATCATCAAAATCTTCTGCCAAAGGTAACACAAAAGTTCCTTTCATTGAACCTGACAACGGTTTTTTAACGGTTACATCTTCGACTTGCTTTTTTTCTTCTGCTTGTTGAAGTGTTGAAGATTTAGTGATTAAATATTCGGCATAATGTAAAAGTTCAATTTTGAGAGAATTGGGTAGATTTTCTACGATTTTTAATAAGGCTGTTTCGGTACTCATAATTACTCCTTTTGTAATTTAGAAGGATTTAGGACTAAAGCTGCGTGTCACACCAAAAATCTGTTGTAGGGTGCGTCAGATATCAAGTATCTGTTTATTTGCAGGATTTATGCAGTCTGACGCACCCTACCAATGTGCCAGTTGCGTAAGTCCTGGGATTAAATAATGATGGTGCATTGCAAATATAATTGTACAACTCAACCGACAATATAGGCGAACTGACAAGTCAGCGCTGACGCGATCGCACTGTATGGTATGGCTTATAAAAAGAATCTGCGGTTATTCAGATTATTTTATCTTGGATAACCATTCAGATAATTTTGGATACCCGTTTCTAAGCTGTTGTGCTTAAGTTCGATGATAGTGTTGCTTGGTTAATCAGCAACACCTCATCATCAATCACCCTGGGGACAATCATCCCAGAGAGTTGTAGTTTCTCGCAAACTCTGATGCGTACCATTCCCTAAAATCAAATGGTCTAACAAGGGAATACTTAAAAGTTCTGCACCTGCTAATAATTGCTTTGTTAATTCTATATCAGCTTCACTAGGTTCTAAATTACCAGACGGGTGATTATGTGCTACTATAGTTCGCGTTGCACCATGACGAATCACTTCCCGAAAAATGTCACGGGGAGAAGCTAAAGTTTCCGTCGCAGTTCCAATAGTAATTACCTTTGTTCCTAAAAACTTATTTTTCACATCTAATAACACTACCGCAAAACGTTCTTGATTTTGCCACATCAAGTCTTGACTAAGCGTTGCAGCCGCAGCAAGGGGACTGTCAATTACTGTTCCATCTGAGGGACGCGATAAAAAAGCGCGTTTGCCTAATTCAATTGCTGCGAGAATTGTTGTGGCTTTTGCGGGACCCACACCGGGAATTGCCATCAACTCAGCTGGGGTAACTTCCCTTAAAGCGGCTAAAGGGTCACGCTGATGTTTGCCCAACTCTTGTAGTATATACTGCCCCAAGCCAACTGCGGAAAGTTTACCCGGACCTTGTCCAGTACCTAGCAAAATAGCGATTAATTCAGCAGTGGCTAAGATTTTTGCGCCATGTGTCATTAATCGCTCACGTGGACGCTCATTTTCGGGTAAGTCGGCAATTCTGAGGCAATAAGTCATACCAATTGGGGATTTTAGATTAAGGATAATTGGGTAGGGCTATATTTATTTATCTCTTATTTGCTTGACCAATTATCCCTGTTTGCAAAATCTTTAATTTTGCTCAGTATTACTTAGGGCTTGCTTATTGATAAATCTGCGTAGCTTTGAGCATATGGTAAGTAATGATTAACTGTGTAAGTGCGAGGGGATAACTTTGTAGTGTTTCTCCGGTTGTACCCGCGATTTTACCTAGTTCTGGATTAATTTCGCGATCGCATATATTCTTGAGATAAGGCATATCCGAACACATAATATGCTCTATATTAGTCACCTGTTCTAAGGTAGCGTGACCATCAACTTCCAAGACATCCACTGGTTTACCCATATCTCTATCTAGTCCCAAACGAACGGCTGATTGAGAATCACCATTACCGGAGTCCGTAATTTGGGTAAAATCTGGATGGGGAATAGAAGGACGTAACACCAAACGCACATTTAAATGACCATTGGTTTCATTTTCTTCCTCTTTTGTAGGATAGAAACTGACGACAATATCCGACCATTGACGCTGGGGACGGATATACTGTTGTGAGTCTGGTTCACGTTTTTCTAGTTCTGCTAATACTTGTTCTGGGGTATAACCACGTTTTTGTGTATCCCGCTTAACTTTCCAAGCAGCGCGAACTGGTTCGGGAGGAGCAAGATATACTTTTACATCATAAGCATCACGGGCTGCACGGGTAGAATAACCCAGTAAACCTTCAATAATTACGAATTTATTAGGTTTAATGTATTGTGGTGGCTCAAATGTCCCAGTTTTGTGGCTGTAAACTGGCTTGAGAATCGGCTGTCCTGTACGTAACAGCGATAAATGCTGCTGCATAATATCCAAATGGTTACAGTCAGGATGAAGGGCTGTAATGCCAATTTCGGCTCGTTGTGTGCGATCGTAACGATGATAATCGTCTGTACATATGAGGGTAACATTCTCCGGTCCAAGTACCTGAGCAATTCCTCTAGTCAGTGTCGTTTTACCAGCAGCGCTGTCACCAACAATTCCAAGAATAATTGGACGGCTCATTTTACCCCCTTTAACACAAGCTAGTTGCGTAATAATGTTTACAGAGAACAATTTTAATTAATTTACTAATTTTAGAAGGGAATTTGCAAATAAATTCACCCAAAATCATCTTTGCAACATCTCTACATAAAAGAAGTTGAGGAGAAATCCGGGTAGAGTAGGCAGGCAAGTAACGAAGGTGATATCATCTGTGCATCTGTGTCAAAATCCGTTTGTGCTATGTACGACAGGCATATTTTTGAATGATGACAAAACAAACAATTGGTTTAGAAAAAAATCTGTATAATTATTTACTGTCTGTTTCCCTGCGAGAACCAGATGTATTAACTCAACTGCGTCAGGAAACCTCACAATTACCAATGGCTCAGATGCAGATTTCCCCAGAACAAGGTCAATTTATGGCGTTGTTGGTGAAACTGATAGGCGCAAAAAAAACTTTAGAAGTAGGTGTATTTACAGGTTATAGTTCCTTGATCACAGCTTTGGCTTTACCGGCTGATGGTAAGATTGTCGCCTGTGATGTCAGTGAAGAATATACTAGTATTGCTCGGCGTTATTGGCAACGAGCCGGGGTAGCTGATAAAATCGATTTACATATCGCTCCAGCTTTGGAAACTTTAGATAAATTGCTGGCATCTGGTGAAGCAGAAAGTTTTGATTTTGCGTTTATTGATGCTGATAAGGGGAACTATGAAAACTATTATGAGCGATCGCTCCAATTAATTCGACCCGGTGGACTAATTGCCATTGATAATGTCCTCTGGTCTGGTAAAGTCGCAGATTCCGAAGTTCAAGATAATCAAACTAATAAGATTCGCTTTTTGAATCAAAAGTTACATCAAGACTCACGAATTACTCTGAGTTTGGTTCCTATCGCTGATGGTTTGACTTTAGGAATGAAGAATTAAACGCAGAGGTACGCGGAGGTTAGCGCAGAGGTTCGCAAAGATGAAGTTATATTATGTCCGGCTAATTGCTGATAAAAAAACTCACCGTGTCTCTGTGTCCCCGCGTCATTCCTAATCACAAGTATTCAATCGGATATGATATGCTGGCTATGCTGTTTCCATTTTTGCTGTTGTCTCTTTCTTTTGTCTTCGGTTAAATTATCAAAACAGTGCGGACAGGAAATTCCTTCTTCGTATTTAGGTGAGGTTTTATCTTCTTCTGCAATGGGATGTCCACAGCAAAAGCATAACTCATAACTGCCTGCTTCTAATCCGTGACGGACTGCGATTCGTTCATCAAATACAAAACATTCTCCTTCCCATAAACTTTCTTCGGCAGGGATTTCTGCTAAATATTTGAGAATGCCGCCTTTAAGGTGATATACTTTCTCGAAGCCTTGAGAAAGTAGGTAAGATGAGGCTTTTTCACAACGAATACCACCAGTACAAAATAAAGCCACTTGTTTATGTTTGCTGGGGTCAAGTTGTTCGTTTACATATTCTGGAAATTCTCGGAATATCTGGGTTTGCGGATTTTCAGCCCTTTTGAATGTACCCATGCTGACTTCATAATCGTTCCGGGTATCGATTACTGTGACTTCTGGGTTAGAAATCAAATCATTCCATTCTTGAGGACTGACATAAATTCCCACTTTTTCATTGGGATCAATTTCCGGTATTCCCAAAGTCACAATTTCCGGTTTTAACCGCACTTTCATTCTTTCAAAAGGTGGCGTTTCTGTGTATGATTCTTTGTGTTCTAAATCTGTGAACCGAGTATCACTACGGAGAAAGTTAAGAACTGCATCAATTGCTTGACGGGAACCGGCAATTGTACCATTAATCCCTTCTTGAGCTAGTAAAATTGTGCCTTTGATTCCTTGTTCCTGACAAAAAGATAGCAAGGGTTCTTGCATTTCGGCAAAATTCGGTAAACTAATGAATTTATACAGTGCAGCTACAACTACAATATTTTTTTGGTGCATCTATTTACAAAAAATGAATATTAGGATAATATCTTGTCAAGGTTTAAAATTGCTTCCTCTTCATTATTAAAAAGACTTTTGAACTGAAAACGGGGGTTTAGCTCAGTTGGTAGAGCGCCTGCTTTGCAAGCAGGATGTCAGCGGTTCGAGTCCGCTAACCTCCATTAATGATGACGAAACACGACTGACAGGTTATTTGCTGGCATTGGATAAGTTTTCTGCAAAATTAAATTCTGCGAGTTAGCTGCTTTGATAACATCCTCTAAATTACGCACTCCCCACTCTGGGTTTTGCAGCTGTAAAGACTCGTCAAAAGCCTCGTTACTCGGTGCGGTATGTTTACCGTTTTGTTTGTAGGGTCCATATAAATAAAGAATACCACCTGGGGGAAGAATCCGTCCCGCACCAGCCATGAGTCCCAAACAAGCTGACCAAGGAGAAATATGAATCATGTTAATGTTAACTATAGCGACAATGGATAATTCAGGTAATGTTTCTTTCTCCACTGGCCAAATTGGTAACTCTACATCTATGTCTAAAGGTTGAGAAATATTATCACTCTTGAATTCTTCTGCCCAAGCAGTAATACTATCGCGTAATATGGGGTTAGGGTCAGAAGGTAGCCATTGTCGGGGTTTGAGGCTAGGTGCAAAAAACACAGCGTGTTCACCTGTACCACTGGCAACTTCTAGAACAGTTCCATTGGCAGGTAATACTTGTAAAAGTACCTCTAAAATGGCTTCTCGGTTGCGCTGGGTGGCTGGTGCAAATTGTTTTTTGTCTGGTGTTGTATTCATATAATTAAGTTATCAGAATTGAGCAATCAAGCGATCGCTATTTTTTCACTTTTTTAGCCAGAAATTCAGGAGAACAACTTGCCTAAATCAATTCATTCTACTCAACCACCACTCAAATTCATTCCCCAACGCCATAACCCCCTCATAGTGAAAATTGCCTCTTGGTTTGTCCCCTTTGCGCTGCGGGTGAGAACTAGACCTTGGCTACCTGCGGGTATTGTCAATATTGAAGCCAAGAATGCTGAAGTCTTAGCTAAATTATACCAAGAATTTCAAGCCGGGAAAATCCGCTTTTTAATCGCATTTCGTCACCCAGAGGTAGAAGATCCTCTAACTATGTTATATTTTCTTACCCGCATTGTTCCCAAAGTGGCGCGTCAAAAAGGAATTGCTCTACAATATCCACTACATAGTCATTTTATGTATGAACGGGGAATGACATTATGGGCGGGAAAGTGGTTAGGATGGTTATTCTCTGGACTTGGGGGTGTACCTGTTCGTAGGGGAAGACGAGTAGACCGAAACTCTATTCAAATGGCGCGGGATTTATTTGCTAATGCAAAAATGCCTATTGCTGTTGCACCAGAAGGCGGTACAAATGGTCATAGTGGTATAGTTAGTCCTCTAGAACCAGGTGTAGCACAATTGGGTTTTTGGTGTGTGGAAGATTTACAAAAAGCCAACCGGGAAGAGAAAGTTTTTATTATTCCTATTGCCATTAAATATAGTTACGTTAATCCACCTTGGGAAAAAATAGATTGGCTGTTATCTAAATTAGAAACTGATAGCGGTTTACCCGTTGCGGAAATTAGTCTAACGGGACAGAAAAAAGAAGAAATTCTATATCAACGTTTTTTGCGTTTAGCTGAATATTTAATTTCCGAGATGGAAGAATTTTATCGCCGTTTCTATCATCGAGATTTACCGGAAATCATCACTGAAGAAAAAAACCCTGTTAATGAAGTGTTAATTACCAGATTACACCGTTTAATGGATACAGCTTTACAAATTTCAGAACAATATTTTAATATTCAGCCCCAGGGTAATTTTATTGATAGATGTCGGCGCTTAGAAGAAGCCGGTTGGAATTATATTTATCGGGATGATATCGAGGATATTCAAAGTTTACCTCCTTTCAAACGAGGCTTGGCTGATTGGGTAGCAGAAGAAGCTGATTTAAGAATGCAACACATGAGAATAGCCGAAAGTTTTGTGGCTGTAACTGCTAATTATATTCAGGAAAACCCAACTGCGGAGAGATTTGCCGAAACAGCATTATTAATGTTTGATATGTTGTCTCGGATTAAAGATTCTACTTTACCAGGAAGACCAAGTTTAGGTTTAAAACAAGCGATGATTACTGTAGGTGAGCCAATTGCTGTCAGTGAAAGATGGGAGAATTGTCAGGATAACAAACAGGCGTTGAGAAAAGGAGTGAGTGATTTGACAAAGGATTTGCAGGTAATGTTGGAGGAATTGATTAAATAATTCGTAATGCTCCCTTCGGGAGAGCTACGCTAACGTAATTCGTAATTCGTAATTAAGTTTTGTGACGGAGATTTAGACCCACGGGACTCGATTAAAGATTAGTTTCACATCAGAAAAAAAAGATTTTTCATTATTCATAGATTATAGAACTTACGCATTGACAAAATCTATCAAATATAGATTATGAATTTTATCTCTTGTAGGGTGCGTCAGACCCGATAATTGAGCATCTAACAGATTGTCTCTATCTGACGCACCGCACTAATATGCTATTCCAAAAGCCTGAAACTAGGCAATTTTGTTCATACATATCATCTGAAGTTTGTACAGTGCGTAAGTCCTAGATTAATTATTTTAGCTTTTTGTCCACAGCGGACAATTTTCTGATAACATAAAAAATCCGACTCCTTTAACATAGATTGACGTATGAGCAAGGGAACCCTATTTGATAAAGTTTGGGACTTACACACCGTTGGGACACTTCCATCAGGACTAACACAACTATTTATTGGACTACATCTTATTCATGAAGTTACCAGTCCCCAAGCCTTTGCTATGCTCAAGGAGCGGGATTTAAAAGTATTATTCCCACAACGGACAATAGCCACAGTTGATCATATCGTCCCCACAGAAAACCAAGCCCGTCCCTTCGTGGATAGCATGGCCGAAGAAATGATTCAGGCATTAGAAAAGAGTTGTCAAGAAAATGACATAACTTTTTACAATATTGGTTCAGGTAATCAAGGTATAGTACACGTCATCGCCCCCGAACTGGGACTCACCCAACCGGGAATGACCATTGCTTGTGGAGACAGTCATACATCAAGTCATGGTGCATTTGGAGCGATCGCATTTGGTATCGGTACAAGCCAAGTTAGAGACGTTCTCGCCTCCCAAACCCTATCATTATCAAAACTCAAAGTTCGCAAAATCGAAGTTAACGGTAATTTAAAACCCGGAGTTTACGCCAAAGACGTAATATTACATATCATCCGTACCCTCGGCGTAAAAGGTGGCGTAGGCTACGCTTACGAATTTGCTGGTACAACCTTTGCCCAGATGAACATGGAAGAACGGATGACCGTTTGTAACATGGCTATCGAAGGCGGTGCAAGATGTGGATACGTCAACCCTGACCAAATTACCTACGACTATCTGCAAAATAGAGACTTCGCTCCCAAAGGTGCACATTGGGAAAAAGCCGTGAATTGGTGGGAATCCCTAAGTAGTAACGCTGATGCCGAATATGACAATATTGTAATATTTAATGCCGAAGATATTCCCCCCACAGTCACATGGGGAATTACACCAGGTCAAGGAATAGGCGTAGATGAAAAAGTACCCACAGCCGGCGAACTCCTAGAAGAAGACCGCTTCATCGCCGAAGAAGCATATCGCTACATGGACTTATATCCAGGTCAACCCATCCAAGGCACAAAAATAGATGTTTGCTTCATAGGAAGCTGCACCAACGGACGTATCAGCGACTTAAGAGAAGCCGCCAAAATCGCCCAAGGTCGCCAAGTAGCTAAAGGTATAAAAGCGTTTGTAGTTCCCGGTTCAGAAAGAGTCAAAAAAGAAGCCGAAGCCGAAGGACTAGATAAAATCTTCCAAGCAGCCGGCTTCGAGTGGAGAGAACCAGGATGTTCCATGTGTTTAGCCATGAACCCCGACAAACTCCAAGGAAGACAAATCAGCGCCTCCTCCTCCAACCGCAACTTCAAAGGCAGACAAGGATCATCCTCCGGTCGTACCCTACTCATGAGTCCCGCAATGGTAGCCACAGCAGCCATAAAAGGCGAAATCGCCGACGTGCGCGACTTGCTGTAACCCCACCCCCAACCCCCGCAAGCGAGGAGGGGAGTGAAAAAACTCGTGTGGGGTGGGCATCTTGCCCGCCCAAACTAGGACAGGCTAAAAGCCCTTCCCACAGGAAAAATCTCTCTCAAACTCTTCTCTTCTTCCTTCGTGTTCTTCGCGCCTTCGCGGTTCGTTTCTTCCCAAAACATCATGGTAAGTGAAGTAAAACAAATATCCGGTAACGCCGTTCCCCTTATCGGTAACGACATCGATACCGACAGAATTATACCCGCCCGCTACTTAAAAGCCATCACCTTTGACGGCTTAGGAGAAGGCGTGTTTGTTGATGACAGAAAAGCCTTAAATGGTGAACACCCATTTGATCAAAACCAATATCAAGGCGCAAACATCCTCATAGTTAACCGTAATTTTGGCTGTGGTTCATCAAGAGAACACGCACCCCAAGCCCTAGCAAAATGGGGAATTAAAGCCCTGATTGGTGAAAGCTTCGCCGAAATTTTCTTTGGTAACTGCGTTGCAATGGGCATACCATGCGTAACTGCACCCAGCGAAACAGTCAAACAACTCCAAGAATTAGTCACCGCTAATCCCCAAGCATCCACTACCATAGATTTGGAAAAATTGCAAGTACAAATTGGTGATTTTACCGCCCCAGTTGTCCTTAGTGAAGGAACGAGAAGCACCTTTATTTCGGGAACTTGGGACGCTTGCGGACAGTTAGTCGCAAATGCAGAACAGGTGAAAGCAATAGCCGCAAAATTGCCTTACATTGGTTGGGAGATATTAGCAGCGAGTTAGTTGTCATATGTTCCCTGGCTAGGCTGGGGAAATATACTATAAAACGAGTTTGGTATTATAGTAAAGTGAGTATTTGCTTGTCAAGATAGTTTTTCCAATTCAAAAAGAATTTTTTTATGCTTAACGGTCCTTTGCATGAACAACCTCGCAACCAACGAGCTACTGTAATTCGTACAAGTAATGAATTTGTGCTTTTGGAATGGCTAAAATCCACTGGACGCTTAATAGCGCGTGAACCAGTAGAATCAGATCAGCTTAATGCGGTAGAAGAAATTTCTGAGATCATAGACCTCGATGATATCCCCTATGATCATGATGATGATGAGGCAGAAATTGATTTAGAAGATTAGTACTATAGCAGGTGACAGGTGACAGGTGACAGGTGACAGGTGACAGGTGACAGTCTGAAGAGTCTTTTGGTGTCTAGGTTTTATAATCAGTTGGTGTCCTAACCGCCCTGTCCGTTGCTATACAAGACAGAAGCCACAAGACAGCTAGTAATATCATGTCCGGTTGAATACTTATCATTTAGACTGACGCGGAGACGCGGAGAGTTTTCTTGGTAACTGATTAGACGGACATGATATAAGTTTAAGTATATGGTGATTTCTGCCCATATGAGAAATTTTACTGAAATTTGCTCTCATATATTCCTGCGGAGACATTGCTAAATACTTAAGCTCCTATGTAAAGAAATAGCAAAACTATATCTTTAGATGTATATTTTTATGTTTATGTCTATCCTATCCCCCTGGAAGGGATAATAATTAATGAGTATAGGGAATTATACAGTTATGTCAAGATCGGCTAATTGCTTATCAAAAAAACTCACCGCGTCACCGCGTTTGTCTTAATGATAAGTATTTAAAAGGCTTGATGTGATTCCTGTTTACACTCTCTGCATTCTGGTTATATTGAGGATTTAATTGTGGTTGCAACCCCCGAAAAACTGCAACATACTCACGAGCATCTACCTAACCAAGACCGCGTAGCAGTATTGCTCATGGGTTATGGCGAAGTCGAAAGCTACGAAGATTTTGCCAATTATAACGAACAAGCTTTAAATCTACTGACTGCGAAATTCGCACCTGTTCCTACTTGGATTTATCCCCCTTTAGCAAAGCTTCTAGCTTTATTTGACCGTCATGAATGGGGACACACACACCACGATTTTATCTCCCCACACAATGCCATCTTTGAAAAGCAAAGGGCTGGTATTGAACACGAATTACAACACAAATGGGGTGGTGGTGTTCAAGTTTTCAAAGCTTTTAACTTTTGCGCTCCTTTTTTGCCAAATCAAGTTTTAGCAGAAATTAAAAATCAAGGCTTTAGCAAAATCTTGATTTATCCACTTTTGGTTGTAGATTCCATTTTCACCAGTGGTATTGCTATTGAGCAAGTTAATAATGCTCTTGTAGAATTAGCTGATGGTGAAGAACATTGGGTTAAGGCTATGCGCTATATTCCTTCGTTCTACAATGAACCAGGATATATCAAATTGATGGCGCAGTTGGTGGAAGAAAAAATTAATGCTGACGTAGCCGCAGCTTATTTACCTTCCCAAATCGGTATTGTGCTGATGAATCACGGTTGTCCCCACAAAGCCAAGGGATTTACTTCGGGAATTGATGAAAGTCAAGCGCTTTACGAATTAGTCAGAAATGAGTTAATTAACCGTTATCCTTTAATTTCTGTGGGTTGGCTCAACCACGATACACCCCTAATTGAATGGACACAGCCAACTGCTACCCAAGCTGCTAAAAACCTAATTCAATTGGGTGCAAAAGTGATAGTCTTTATGCCTATTGGTTTTGCAACAGAAAACCATGAAACTCTTTTGGATGTTCACCACATTATCCATGATTTAGAGAAACAGCATTCTGATGTTGATTATTTACAAATGGCTTGTGTAAATGACAATCCGCAATTCTTAGATATTGCTGCTGAATGGGCAAATGCTCATATTGCAGAATTAATGCAAGCTGAAGAAATGGTAGTTAATCGGGAGTTAGCGATAACTCACCATCATCATCACCATTAGGTTATAGGTGACAGGGGAAGCAGAGGAGAAAAAATAATTATGAATTACCTTCTGCTTCCTACCTGAAGTTTGGGTGTTAATCTGGAACTAATACCAACTCTATGCTGTATGAAATTCGGAAATAGCAGACGATTTTTGTAAAAAACTTTTGACTTCGACTGCAATTTTTTGTCCTTCCCGTTCTGCGGCTATCAGCTTTTCTGCGGCCAAATCAATAGAAAGATTAACTCCTCCTACACTAATTGTAAGTGGGTCATTAGTAACTTACCAACCATCTTTTTGTAAAGCTGTTTTGACAACTTCGTGAAAAATATCTTTAGCAGACATACATATCTATTATTATATTGCTCATTCTATAATTAGATTACCAGGAAGCGATACCTTCGGTCAGCTTCGCGATCGCACTTCCTCCCAAACCCAAACAGCGATACCTTCGGTCAGCTTCGCTATTGCATTTACTTATGATTTTGTGCCTTCCAATAATTTGTTAGACTTCAGTTTTGGTTGTAGTGTAACAACCTTATGTCTGCTTGAGTTTTGCTTTTTTTGCAAGTCCAAAAATATTGCACGCAAATCATAGTTAAAGGACTTAGCGTAGGCTTCTCGAATGTGATGAATTTCTTCTACAATTTCATCTTCCCACATAATTTATCGCTCCATTAATTCGTAAGGTGTACAAATAGTTGGCATTTCATAGCCAAAGTCTAAACTAACTTGAGCCAATTTTTTCTGAATTTGTGCGTTAGCAATATGTTTACAATTCCATGTTAACAGATAATCTATACCGTGAATTGTAGCTAGTGCAATATGTATTGCATCTGTGGCAGCTTTAGAAGGTAGGTTACTTTTATGAATAAATTGTTCTGCAAGAGTTATAACAGTTTCGTTTATTGATAAAAGTTCAAAGTTTTCCAGCAATTCTAAACGTTTATTAGCTATTTCTGAATCTCCTATTGCAAAACAGTGATCGCTTATCTATAGTGTATAGTTAAAGTAATAACATCAGCTAAATTGGCTCATGGTAAAAATTATGTTGCAAGCAATTGAAGGAATTTACAAAGATGGTAAAGTAGAACTTAAAGAATTACCATCTGATATTTCAGAAAGTCTGGTTATTGTCACTTTTTTAAAATCGCAAAAAAATCAGCAGAAAAATCAAATGATGAAGTTTGGTATGTTTTCTGGTAATAACCAGTCAACAGAAGCAGATTTTGAAATTGCTGAATTTCATGGGGATAGTGAGGACAGTTTAGACTGGTCATAATAAATTATGAAATATGTCCTAGATACTCATGCTTTAATCTGGTTTCTTGAAGGTAATTTAAAGTTAGGTGCAAATGCTAAAGTTATCCTTTGTGATCCTAATTCACAGTTAGTTATTCCTGCGACTACTTTAGCTGAAGCTGTTTGGATTGTAGAAAGAGGTAGAACATCTATTCCTGCTCCTAAAGATGTAATTTTAGCAGTAGAAGCTGATCCTCGTGTGGTAATTTATCCCCTTGATCAAGATGTAATTGAAATGACTATGAGTTTATCTGCTATTAATGAAATGCACGATAGACAAATTGCGGCAACTGCGTTAGCTTTAGCCAGTCAAGGTGAAATTGTGCAGTTATTGACGTGCGACCAAAATATAACTGCGTCGGGTTTAGTTGCTATTGTTTGGTAGTTTATAACAGCGATTCCTACGGATCACTACCTCTTCGAGTCCCGTCAGGGATACGCTATTGCACCTCTCCACATCCCCAAACAGCGAACTGACAAGTCAGCCCTTGCGCTATCGCACTCCCACACATCCTAAAAGCGATTCCTATGGAGCGCTTCGCTATCGCACCCCCAACATCCCCAAACAGTGATACCTACGGTAAACTACCGATAACACTGTTAAAGTATAAAATTATGGTTATAATTATGATATCAACTTATTTAATTTCTTGTAATTTATAAATTTGCGTTATAATTTTGATTGGAATCCAGCAAAAGAAAAACAGAATATTCGTAAACATCAAATCAATTTTCGTTTAGCATCAACTGTTTTTCGTGATCAATATCAGTTAAGTTTATATGATGAAGAACATAGTGATTATGAAGACAGATGGATTACTATAGGTTTAGATGAAACGGGTATTTTAAGGGTTGTTATTCATACTTTTGAACAAACAGATGAAGACTCGTGTTTGATTCGTATTATTTCAGCACGGAAAGCAACTTTTAATGAACAGCAGTATTATCAAGGAAGAAAGCTATGAAAGCAGAATATGATTTTTCACAAGCTGAACAAGGTAAATTTTATCATCCTGATGCAACTTTTCATTATCCTATTTACCTTGAACCAGATGTTGATAATTTTTTCAAAAAAATCGCTCAAGAGAAAAATATTGATGCGCAAATTTTAGTTAATGAATGGTTGAGAAATAATATTAAATTAATTGAAAGTATTCAGTAACAGCGATCGCACCTCCACACCCCCAAAAAGCGATCGCACTCCCAACATCCCCAAAAGCGATCGCATCCCCACATCCCCAAACAGCGATCGCACACCCTCCAAACCCCAAACAGCGATCGCATTCCCACATCCCCAAACAGCGATCGCATCTCCACACCCCAAAAACAACGATCGCTCATCCCCCACATTCTCAACAAGCGATCGCACCCCATACATCCCCCAACAACTGATCGCACTCCCAACATCCCAAAACAGCGATCGCACAAATAAGTTGTAGAAGGTTTAAAAAATTGATATAATGTTAATGAAAATTGTTTAATTGTTGTAGAAAAACTATGTCTCAAGCAATTAATAAACCTATAATTCAAGAAAATACACTGTTAGAGAAATTTAGAAATCTAACTATTGAACAGCAACAAACTATCTTAGATTTTGTGGAATTTATGCACAGTAAAAAACCAAAATCACAAGACAATCAAGAAGTTTCAGCTTATGATTTAGCTAAAGAATGGGCTGGATCTGTAGAAAGTGGTATTGGTGATTTATCTACTAATAAAAGATATCTTCAAGGATTTGGTAAATAATGAAATCAGAAATTATTATAGATACTTCTCCTTTAGTTGCTTTTATTGATAAAAGTGATAATTTTCATGAATGGACAGTAGAAAAATGGAAAAATTCACGCCCTCCTTTATTTACTTGTGAATCGGTTATTGCGGAATCTTGTTTTTTATTACAAAATGTTCATGGAGGAGAAAGTGCTATTTTATCTTTATTGGAAGCAGAAGTAATTAAAATACCTTTTAATTTAAGTGAAGAAGTAACAGTAATTAAGCAATTAATGAAACAATATCAATTTCCATGTCTTTAGCTGATGCTTGTTTAGTAAGAATGAGTGAATTAATTAGAGGAAGTAGTATTTTCACTTTAGATAGTGATTTTAGGATTTATCGTCAATATAAAAATCAGGTTATTCCTGTTATTATGCCTGAATAACATCATTAATTGCACCAGCATCTCCTACTATATCTTCTAACAGTGATCGCACCTCCCCACATTCTCAAACAGCGATCGCACTCCAAACATCTCCAAAACAGCGAACTGACAAGTCAGCGCTTACGCTATCGCATACCCAACATCCTCAAACGCGATCGCACTCCCCACATCCCCCAAACAGCGATCCACACAGCAGTTATTTTCACTAAAATATACTTTCTTATTTTTAAAATAGGCTAAGAATATCTTATAATATAGACTATTGATATTTTAAGGAGTCAATATTAATGCAAGTTATTATAACCAATATGACAATATCAGAATATTGTCAACAAATGAAAGAGAAAAAAATTATAGTCAATCATAATTATCAAAGATCAGGAAAAATTTGGCCTCCAGCAGCTAAGTCTTATTTTATTGACACTTTGATTTTAGGTTTCCCTATTCCTAAACTATATATATACCAAGTAACGGATTTAAAAACTAGAAAAACAACTAAAGAAATTGTAGATGGACAACAAAGAAGCACTACTATATTATCATTTTATAATGATGAATTTAAAATATCCGGCAATAGCCAGTTTAGAGGTCGTAAGTTTTCACAATTAGAAGAAGAAGATCAAAGCAAATTCCTAAACTATCAATTAGGTATAGATAGTTTTGTTAATGCTACTCCCGACGAGATCAGACAGACTTTTAAACGCATGAATTCTTATACTGTTCCTTTAAATGCTCAAGAAAAACGATATGCGATATCTCAAGGATCTTTTAAGTGGTTCATAACAGAATTGTCGAATAGATATGCAGAAACACTTAAGAGTATTGGTGTTTTTTCTGAAAAAGAACTAAGTCGAATGGATGATGCAGAATTCTTATCTGATATTATTTCTACACTTTTTTATGGTATAGAAAGATTCTCTAATTCAGGCTTGGATAAATTATATAGAGAATACGAAGATGATTTTCCAAACTCGGTAGAAATTAATCAACAGATAGATAATGCCTTTTATTGGATATTGAAATGGAAAGAAATACATAGAACTGCAATTGTAAAATCTTACAATTTTTATGCCTTGTTATTATCAGTCATACATCATTTGTACCCAAATCCTAAGTTAATGGAAGTCAGAAGTGTTGAAAAAAAACATGGCTTTACAGATGATATTGTACTATTTAATCTGAGTCAATTATCTGAGGTTTTAGAAAATAAGAACTCAATCGAAGATAAAAGCAAATATTCTGATTTTGTTAAAGCAGCTTCGGCAACTACCACCAAAGGACATAGAGAAATAAGGTTTAAATATTTTTGTCAGGCTCTAGAACCACAGATTGTATAATGAGACCACATAAAAACCTGATAAAACTCCAGAAAGCAGCTATTAAAAGATTAACTAGGCTAGAGCAGTTATCAACTAATATTCTATCTATTTCTTCAAACAGGGAGGTTGAAACTCTCTTAACCTATATAACTATAGAAACCTTAAATACGTGGAGTAATTTTTCTCGTTCTTTTTATCTATCTTGTGTATTATCAGCTAAAACAGTGAGTGGTAGAAGAATCACAATTAGTACAACAATAGCTAACTTTAATGATGCAATTGGTTTGGTTATTCCACCAAATAAAAAACGTCATGCTACTCCTAATAATGCTGGAATTTGGCATCGCCGACTTGAACCTACTTGGCACGATCCAACAGTTATCATGGATATATGCAATCAGATTGGGTGTTCAAATATTACTCAAATTCAATCAGGTTTTTCTGGAGGACTAACTGTTTTTAAGAATTTGCCTACTTTCAGAAATTTTTATGCTCATAGAAATCAACAAACTGAATATGCAGCTATGCAAATTGCTTCTCAATACGGTATTTCTAATCTATTAAAACCATCACAAATTTTGCTTTTATTACCATTGAATAGAAGCCAGCCTTTATTAATTGAATGGATAGATGAACTTATATTAACAGTTGAGTATTTATGTTATGAGTAAAGGGTTTTATATTTAAATAATCCAGCATTAATATTCCAAAGTAAGCGCGTTACGATACGTCATATTATGGATACTGACAATCTAATTAAAATATATTTGCTACCCCAATACATTTACCAAATCATCCCCAAATTTAACACAAAACCATTTAAAACATCTTCACCCGAAACCGTAGCAGGAAATTCCAAAACCTCAACCTCCTTACCTGATCTATAAATCTCCACCTGACGAGATTTACGATTAATTAATATACCTAACCGCACACCATTATCTATATATTCCTTCATCTTTTCCTGTGTAGTCTTCAAACTATCACTAGGAGAAAGTAACTCAATTACAAAATCGGGAGAAATAGGAGGAAACTTTTGTTTTTCCTCATTAGTTAAATTATTCCATCTTTGTAACTTTATCCAAGCAGCACTAGGAGAACGAATAGCACCATTTGGTAAAACAAAACCGACATCAGAACCAAAAACTACACCTTGTGATTTGTCATCGTTCCAATTTGCTAATTGAGTAGTTAACCCAGCATTAATATTGCTAGATATGCCACCCAACAAAGGCTTTAATATCAGACTACCATCAGCATTACGTTCAAATTTAATTAATTCCTTGATTTGGCACATTTCAAAGAATTTATCATGAGTTATTTTAATTGATGGAGGTAGATACAAAGTTATATTATCCATATAATAATCTATGCTTTGACTGATTTTTCAGCAGCATTGATTAACATTTCATCCATCCAAGCATTGATACTTTTTCCAGCTTTTTTAGCTGCAATAAAAATTTTTCGATGATGTTCTGGAGTTGTACGAAATGGTAATTTTCCAGAAAAAGGTTTATCAGGTTCTTCTCCTAATTCTTTACAAAAAGCTAGATAGCCATCAATAGAAGTTTCAAATTCTTGACGTGCTTCTTGGACAGTTTTAGCTTTAAAAGTAACAACATCATTAATATCTAGAACACGACCAAAAAGTATTCCTGCTTCTACATCTACTTCAATTGATGCTGTATATCCTTTGTAAGTCAACATAACTTTAATAACCCTAACTCGATTTTGTTGTGGTTGAGGCAATTTTTTTGATTGCCCCAAATCTTCAATATGGATAAATTATAAAATAACTAACTAGTTATGGTTCAATTCCTGCATTTGTCAAAAATTCTCTCACTGATTTAACCGCTCCTTTATCGGTTTCTTTTTCAGGATGTGGTTTATGAAAATAACCTCTAACATCATTTAATTTAACTCCTACTCGTGAACCGCTACCTTGACTAATATAAGCACCTAAAGCTGTAAATAGACTTTCAATATCTTGCCAAATAATGTTTGCTGGTACAGGAGTTGTAAAAATTAATTCTAAAATCTTTTGTTGTTTATTATTGAGATCCATTCATTACTCCCCGGTGATGTTACGACTGGTTCATAAGCCAGCAAAGCTAAAGAAAGTTGCAACCTTTCAATGAAGCTACTGACATCACATATTAAGTTTAAAAGCGTTGAACCTAGCTTTACAGAACGTTCCATTGTTTTGTTAACACCTTTCTTTAACTTGTATTTGGTTACGACCTAATTACCATGATATCACAATATGATGTCATGTCAAGAGATCAACTGAAATAATAATCTCAACACAGTTGGTTACTCTGGGTGATTAATTTGTCATCATAAATACATAAAAAATAGGAACACAGATATCCGTGTCCCTAAACTTGCTACGCGTTATCTAGACTGAGAATGTTTACTCAATTCCCTCAATCCGATTTTCCACCTCCTGATACAACTCCCTCAACCTGTCTAAATTCTCCTCACTTGTTTCCCAATAACCGCGTCCATTCATTTCCAACAAAGTAGAAACAATCTTGCGGAAAGAATGAGGATTGAGATTCATGAGACGCTTTTGCATTTCCTCATCTTTGATGAAAGTCTCATTCGTGTCCTCATAAATCCAATTATCCACAGCACCAGCAGTCGCACTCCAACCAGTTGTATTTACCAACCGTTTAGAAAGTTCCCGCACACCTTCGTAACCGTGAGACAACATCCCCTCATACCATTTGGGATTTAATAACTTCGTCCGCGCATCTAAACGCACAGTTTCTGATAAAGTTCTGACCTGTGCATTCGCTGTAGTTGTATCTGCAATGTAAGAAGATGGTTTCTTACCATCCGCACGCAGACTTGCTACTAACTTAGTCGGATCTGAGTCAAAATAGTGGGAAACATCAGTTAAACTGATTTCCGAAGAATCCAGATTTTGGAAAGTTGCATCAGCAGTTTTCAAAGTAGTTTCAAAAATCTCCCGTGACTCATCCATAACCCCAGGATTATCAGAATTGAAAGAGAAAGATTTGCGCTTCAAATACATTTCCTGTAACTCAGCTTCACTATCCCAAGTGCTATTCTCAACTGCAAGGTTAATATTAGAAGAATAAGAACCAGAAGCATTAGAGAAAACGCGAGTTGCAGCTTGACGCAGATTTATGCCCATGTCCTCAGCTTGTTTCAAAGCGTGCTTGCGGACAAAGTTCATTTCCAAAGGTTCATCAGCTTCAGCAGCCATTTTCACACCTTGGTCAAGCAAATTCATTTGGTTAATGAACAAGTCGCGGAATACACCAGAACAGTTAATTACAACGTCAATTCTGGGACGACCCAACTCTTCTAAAGGTATCAATTCCAACTTGTTCACCCGTCCCAAAGCATCGGGAACTGGACGCACACCAATCATCCACATAATTTGGGCGAGGGATTCACCGTAGGTTTTGATGTTATCTGTACCCCAGAGGACACAGGCGATGGTTTCTGGCCAGTTACCTTCATTTTCTGACTTGTTCCGTTCTAACAACCTATCAACGACGATTTTCGCAGATTGGACGGCGGCGGAAGTGGGGATAGATTGGGGGTCAAGGGCGTGAATATTTTTACCCGTGGGTAATACGTCAGGATTACGGATTGGATCACCACCGGGGCCAGGTAGGATGTATTCACCGGCTAAACCTTGGAGAAGTCCACCGAGTTCATTATCTGCACAAACTTGTTTTAAGCAGAATTCCAAATATTCAAACAGGGGTTTCAATGCAGAGGTGTCAACTTTGGGATAACCTGATTGATGCAAAGATTCTACCCAAGGTTCTTTTTTACCCATGTTGAAGAAATTCAACTTGGAAACGAGGGAAACTCTACCTTCTGCGTCAATTTGTTCTTGGACTAAAGCTGTGACAGCCGCACGGGTAGCTAGGGTGATATCTTGGAGTAGTTGGACATCCTCCAAAATCCCCGCATCGTTGTTTTTGTAGATATCTTCAATGTTGCGTCCCAGACTATTAGCGATAATTCCGGGTAAACCTTGCAGTTCTTCCTCTTGCCGATCTAAACTAGCAATGTTGACCAAAGTTGCGATCGCTTCTTCGGCAGTTGGAGGTTTACCAATTACGTGCAGTCCACAAGGTAACAACCGCGATTCAATTTCCATCAACCGACGATAAACGCTACCAACGATATTATCCCGTTCTTCCGAGGACATATCCTTAGAATCGGTTTCTGGTAACTCAATATCCTTGTCTAAGTTGACAATGCGGCATTTATCCATGATGGAATTGACAATAGAAACACCGCGTCCTGTATCTTTCAACGTTTGGTAAGAAGCAATTAACTCGCTGAGTTCCTTCAAACCTTTGTATAAACCAGCATTTTCCGCAGGTGGTGTTAGGTAAGAAATTGTTTCCGCGTAACTGCGACGTTTAGCAATTGTGGCTTCACTGGGGTTATTGGCTGCGTAATAATACAGATTAGGAATTGAGCCAATTAGTTGATCTGGGTAACAATCACCGGACATCCCCATCTGCTTACCAGGCATGAATTCCAAAGAGCCATGTGTACCAAAGTGTAACACAGCATCCGCGCCCCAAATCCGTTCTAGATAGGTGTAGTAAGCTGCAAAGCCGTGGTGCGGACTTGCGGAACGGGAGAATAACAACCGCATGGGGTCGCCTTCATAACCAAATGTTGGCTGGACTCCAATGAATACATTACCAAATTGTTTCCCGTAAATCAACAGATTTTGTCCGTCGCTGTTGAGGTTTCCGGGTGGTGGTCCCCAGTTTTCTTCTAAGCGTTGGGAGTAGGGTGTCAGTGCTTCATATTCTGGCACAGACATTTTGTAAGCAACGTTGAGTTCGGGACTGTTGTATTGTGCTTGTGCGTCGTGGATGACTTGTTCTAGCAACTCTTGGGGAGTTTCGGGAATGTCCTGCACGTCGTAACCGTTGTTTCTCAGTCCTTTCATGACTTCATGGATTGAACCGAATACGTCTAAATATGCGGCTGTTCCCACGTTACCTTTGTCGGGAGGGAAGCTAAAAACGGTGATGGCGACTTTTTTGATTAATTTGGGTTTGCTGCGGAGGTTTGCCCATTTTAATGCTCTTTGTGCCACTATTTCCACTCGATCTTGGAGGGCGATCGCTTTCCCTGTTGCCCCATCTTTACCTGATAAGATAATCGGCTCAATTGCCCCGTCAAGTTCAGGTATAGCAATCTGTAAAGCCACTTGAATGGGATGTAACCCCAAATCGCTATCTAGCCATTCTTCGGTGGTTTGGAAGACCAACGGCAACGCCACCATGTAGGGACGATTTAACCGTTTTAGTGCCTCAATAGCTTTCGGATGGTCTTGTCTAGCTGGTCCACCCACCAAAGCGAAACCAGTTAAAGAAACTACCGCATCTACCAATTGTAATTTAGTTGTAGGTTCATAGAAATAAGCTTCTATGGGTTTAGAGAAATCCAAACCACCAGCAAACACAGGCAGAACTTTTGCACCTAATGATTCTAATTCCTGGACAATTGCCACATAATGTGCATCATCGCCGGTAACTAGGTGAGTTCTTTGTAAAACCAAGCCTACACATGGTGCAAGAGGATCTTTGAGATTGCGGGAAATATCCCTGCGGACAGAATACCAATTTAAATATTCTCGCACATCTTCAAACATATTTGGCGCTAAAGGATGCCAAATTCCCATATCGGGATAAACAACTGGTGCTTCATACTTAGCAGCGGCAAAGCTTTCTTTTTCTGCGCCTTTCAATACGTATTTGTCAGCCAGCATCAGTAAAAAGTTTTCTAGATTTTCCGCTGAACCACCTAGCCAATACTGAAAACTGAGCATGAAGTTTCTCGCGTCTTGTGCTTTTTCCATGGGGAGGAATTTCAGCACTTGGGGGAGAGTCCGTAATAACTTCAACATTCCGTCTTGGAAACCAGCGCCAGATTTCTCTTTGCGCTTCTTCATGAAGTTAGCGATGACGCTCTTGGATTGTCCTAACTGCGCCAAAGAAAAGCTACCCATTTTATTCAGGCGCATAACTTCGGGCATGGAGGGAAAGACAACCGACACATCTAGGTTATCACGATGGGGTTCAACTGCGGCAACTACTTTTTGTGCTAAGTCTTCAATAAAAATTAGAGAAGCGATGAATATATGAGCATCGGCTATATCGCGTTTCAACTCCTCATAGTTTTCAGAGTTGCGTAGTTCTTCAATCAAGTATCCACTGATTTCAATCGCTACGCTGGGATGATTAGCGTTAATTTCCCGTACCGCTTGTGATAATGCACTTTGGTATTGGGATTCTAGCACGACATAGACAACCTTGATTAACTTACGTCCCCGTAAATCGTCAGGTGCAATATGTCTAATAGTGGACTTGACTTGGGTAAACATTCAAATAAGCTCCTTTCAGGCGTGTTCTCTCGAAGTTCGTCACGGTGAATATGGCCGTTTGCAACTTCAATTATTTTCGGCAATAAGAGTTTTTTATCAGAAAACTCCCATTCTGTGGGGATTTTGCCCTATATCTGACACAAAATGATATAGAAAACAACATATTTATTAATAAATCTTAACAAAGAATGAAGATTCTCTCACCTGTGTTTTAAATTTTGTTTACACAACTAAATGATTAATTAGTTATATAATAACAGACATATTCAGCAAACTGGACAATTTATAGTTTGGGTTGACAGTATAAAACCAGACATTATGACAAAATAAAGCTACAAATTGATAGCTAATAATATAGAATAGGGTATGAGATAGTTAAAATTTTTCCCTAAACATTCAATGAGGATATGACAATGAATGCTTTAACTGTCAATTTGAAATCATTAATAGAAATGACTGATGAGCAGTTTTTTCAACTATGTCAAAACAACCGCGAATTGAGATTTGAAAGAAATGCAAATGGAGAGTTAATAATTATGCCACCAACGGGAGGAGAAACTGGAAATCGTAATGGAAGAATCACTCAACAATTAATGAATTGGACTGATGCTGATGGTACTGGCATCGCTTTTGATTCTTCTACTTGTTTTAAGTTACCAAATGGTGCAGATCGTTCTCCTGATGCTTCTTGGATTAAGTTAGAAAGATGGGATGCTTTAACTGAAGAAGAAAAACAAAAGTTTCCTCCTATTTGTCCTGATTTTGTAATTGAGTTACTTTCTCCTAGTGATAGTTTGAAGACTACACAGGAAAAGATGAATGAATATATAGATAATGGTGTGCGTTTGGGTATATTAATTAATCGGAAATCTCGTCAAGTGGAGATTTATAGACCAGGAAAAGAGGTTGAGGTTTTGGATTCTCCTGCTACGGTTTCGGGGGAAGATGTTTTAAAGGGTTTTGTTTTGAATTTGGGGATGATTTGGTAAATCCTGATAAGAATAACTTGAAACTATACCATCTGCTTCGATAAAAACCCAAAGTAGAAGAGTTTAGTCAAATGACCATGAATAGATAAACTGGCGCACCCTATAGCCAGTAAAGTAAAGCCTCAAGTACGTACTAAGCTTACTTGGGGCTTATTTCAAAAAATTAAAATTGCTGATGAATCCTATGCAAGTTTACCAAAATACAGGAAATCGCTGGTTTTGTGGTCATTGGAATAAATCACCCATTGAAGTAGGTTATTGTCACTATTTTCAAGAAGTCCCTGCTGGTGAAGTTTACCACTCCCATCAAGATTTTTGTGAATATTATGTTGTTTTACAAGGATATGGAACTATCAAGATCGAAGATACGACATTTGCTCTTGAACCAAATACTGTAATGATGATTGAACCAAATGAACGTCATCGTATTCTATCTGTTGACTCTGAGGAAGCATTGATATTTGTGGTTGTCAAAAGCAAATCAGTTCCTAACAATAAGGTTTTGCATAAGGAAGAAGATGCTAAATTTTTGCAAATCCAAACAGTCTAAGCATAATTGCGATTAGCGATCGCTTGTTGGGGGTGTGGGAGTGCGATAGCGCAACCGCTCCGTAGGAATCGGTCTTTGGGATATGGGGAATGCGATCGCTGTTTGGGGATGTTGGGGAGAGCGATCGCTTAAAATTATGGGGTTATGGGCGATCGTTGTTTGGGGATGTTGGGAGTGCGATCGCGTTTGGGTATGTGAAGAGAGAGCGATCGCATTTGGGGATGTTGGGAATGCGATAGCGAAGCGCTGCTGCAAGCAGTTCGTTTAAAATTGGGGTAGTTATGAGCGATCGCTGTTTAGGTATAAGTTGGAATTGCGATCGCAGGATGAATGAAATTAATCACCTAGAGTGCGCTACCATTTATTTAGTCATTTTTAGGATCAGAATTGATTGTGACTACATCGCTCAACATCAACGAAGCCTTACTAAAAGAGGCGTTGGCACTTGACAATCAGGTGAACATTGATTCTTTAGTAGAAACAGCACTGCGCGAATATATTCAACGTCGTAAGCGGCTTAAAGTATTAGACCTTTTTGGGACTATCGAGTATGACGAAGGCTATAACTATAAGCAGCAACGTCATCAAGCATGAGCATTATTGTTGATACTTCCGTTTGGTCACTGGCTCTACGTCGGAAAACACCACCTGATTCTTCCCCAGCAGTCACAATATTGCAGAATTTAATCACTGATGACCAAGTTGCCTTACTAGGCGCAATTCGTCAAGAAATTCTTTCTGGAATCCGCAATTTTGAACAGTTTACCCGTCTGCGAGATTACCTCCGAGCTTTCCCTGATTTAGAACTCATGTCTGAAGACTACGAACTTGCCGCCGAGTTTTTCAATATCTGCCGCAGTAAAGGCATTCAGGGTTCAAATACTGATTTTTTGATTTGTGCAGTTGCTCATCGTCGCAGCTACAGCATCCTCTCCACTGACAATGATTTTCAGAACTTTCTAGTACATATTCCTATTATTTTATTACCTGTTGAGGGTTAATGCGTAAGCGTTGCGCTCCGCAGGAATCGCTGTTTAGGATATTGGTCGGGAGAGCGATCGCGTTTGGGGATGTTGGTGTGCGATCGCTTAAAATTGGGGGAGTTGTGAGCGATCGCTGTTTAGGAATAAGTTGGGAGTGCGGTCGTTTAAAATTAGGGGGTTGTGTGCGATAGCGAAGCGCTCCGCAGGAATCGCTATCTAGTCTCAAATTCTATCACTCACCTTCTAATAAATCCTGTATATTTTCCAATTTCTGCTGAGAACCATGACGAACACGATGAATATATACAACTCCTTCCTCTTCCTCAATGTTTTGAACCGTAAATAAAATTAAAAATTGTTTTTGATAAAGAAGTTGTCGAACTTCAATTTCCATATACTGACTTTCCATAGCTAAAGAACAACGTTGGGGAAAATTTTCCAACGTCAGCATAATTTCATAACATCCCCGCACCCAACGAAAAGCTCTTTCCTGCGAATCCTCTTTGATCCATAGGAAAATACTCTCAATATCAGCAATAGCACTAGGTGAAATCTCAATCCGGTATGCCATATTTTTCCTTAAATTCTGCAAATGCTTGATTTAAGGGCATACCCTCACCTTGTTCAAACTCATTTATACTTTTACGTATCTTTGCAACAGATTCCAGTAATTCAAGTCTATCAATAAGTTTTTGATAACTTTCTGCATCTTGAACTACAGCAGCAGCTTTACCATTCACAGTTAGCACAATGGGAGATTGAGTTTCTTTTAACTTATCCAGAAACATCTTTGCTCCTCGCTGAAATTCTGATAAGGGGTGAATATCGCTTAAGCTAAACATCATAATTTCAATAAATTATTTGATAATTTAATGTTAATTAAATGAAAATATTTTGTCAAGGGAAGATATAGCTGTTTTGGGAGGTGTGGGAGAGCAATAGCGTATCCCTGACGGGACTCGAAGAGATAGCGCTCCGCAGGAATCGCAATTTAGGAATAAGTTGGGAGAGCGATCGCTTGGAAACCATATCTAAATAGCTACTCAATGTGGCTAGATTTAAGAAGATGCTATGATCCAAATTAGATAGCAAAACCTGATGTTTAATATGCCTCTTAGCGAACTTCTACCAAGCGACAGCAATTGTCCGCGATTTAATTCTAGTTTCTAATGGATTCTGATTTATTAAGAATTGAAGGGGTTAATTTAGAAAATTGGTTATGATCATAAAATCATAAATATACACTAATAATAGATAGCTAAAATTTTAATATTTACTTTAAAAAATCAAATGGAATTATCCATCTATCTACACGGACAATTCCATTAATCTATTAGAAGTTAAGAGCCTTAAGCCCATTTTGTACGGTACAAGGAATTCTTTTGAATTTACTGTTGGTAACAGTTATTTACTTAAACCATCATATCTGTTTGGGTCTTTTTTCTCCTTTTTGTCCTTGGCATCTTTTTTAGGCTTTTTAGCTTCTTTATTACCTTTTTTTTCCTTAGACATCAGTCTTACCCAACTAGGTTTACTTGTTAAAGCTTCCACATTCTGCTATTAGTAAATTAGGGCGTAGCTGACCTGATATCCTTTAAAAACAGCAAGGAAAGCATTAAATATTTACGCTACTAATTACTATGATACATTGTTATTTAATTTTGTTATTAATTTGATTAACTATGTCACAAAACTTTAGATACTATATGCCTACATCCAATTTAGAATTTGATAGGTAATCATTAAATGACTCCAGTAGATATTGTCATTCTCTCCAATGGTCCAGGGGAAGTTACAACTTGGGTACGTCCCGTTGTCAAAGCACTGAGAGAACAATTAGGAAATGACCGTTCACAAGTGAGAATTTCTGTAATATTATCACCTTGTCCCCATGCTAGTGGTAAAGAACCTGCTATAGCTAAATCTTACTTAGAAGTTGATAGAGTTCAAGCACCTCAGCATTTTTGGCAGTTTTTATTATGGGGAAAAACCGCCGAAAATTGGGAATGGAGAAATAAAGGTGTAGTGGTATTTCTCGGTGGAGATCAAATTTTTCCCGTTATTATTGGTAAAAAATTAGCATATAAAACCGTAGTTTACGCAGAATGGGAAGCACGTTGGCACAATTTCATAGATAGGTTTGGAGTCATGAAAGCGAAAGTTGCAGAAAATGTCTCTCCTAAATATGCTCATAAATTTGCCGTTGTGGGCGATTTAATGTTAGAAGCAGCCGCAGAAAATCAGATAAAATCCCAACTTCCAAATCCCCAACCCGAAATGGAAATGATTGGGATTTTGCCAGGTTCAAAAGCCGCAAAATTAACCCAAGGTGTACCGTTAACTTTAGCTATTGCTGAATATATCCACACAAAAAAACCTCAAACAAAGTTTGTTATTCCTGTTGCACCAACTTTGAATTTACAAACTTTAGCAAGTTTTGGAGATTCCCAAAAAAACCCTTTTATGCAAACTTTTGGTGCTAATAATGCGTCCTTAATTATTCCCGAAAAAGATAACCCAATATTGAAGACAGAAACAGGATTAACTGTCGAATTGTGGCAAGAAAATCCAGCATATCAATTATTATCTCAGTGCAGTATTTGCTTAACTACAGTCGGTGCAAATACCGCTGAACTTGGTGCTTTAGGTGTGCCAATGATTGTTTTATTACCTACTCAGCAAATGGATTCTATGCGTTCTTGGGATGGTTTACCAGGGTTGTTAGCTAATTTACCGGGAGTGGGTACAAATTTTGCCAAATTGATTAATTGGTTTTTTATCAAACGCATAGGTTTATTAGCATGGCCAAATATTTGGGCGCAAGAAGAAATAGTACCAGAACTTTTGGGTAAACTCCAACCCTCAGAAGTTGGAGAAATGGTGTTAGACTTTTTAGAAAATCCCCAAAAATTGGCAGCTATGCAAGATAAACTTCGCAGTGTTAGGGGTGAAAGTGGTGCAGCACAAAAGTTAGCTACTTTGGTAAAAGAAGAAGTAGAAAATTTTTAGGCGTTGCATAATTGCGGGATGATTTGAGAATCTGCATCAATATATAATCACCGCGTCTCCCCTTCCCCGCGTCCCCTCGTCCCCGCGTCCCCGCGTCAGCCTCAATCATTCCCTTATTCAGCAACGCCCTGGAGATGTCTAATCCGATGATTCCCCATCTCTGCGTCCCAAATCATAAATACCTGTACCCATACAAGCAAGTATGCCGGTACTAATGCCCCAACTTTCACCTAAACTGATTTCTAAACCCCAATTACATAAAGCACCAAATACTATAAAAGGCACAATACTAAAGAGTGAGGCGTAAAAAGCATTTTGGGATTCTCTGGCTTTACGTGTCTTTTCAAATTCTGATTGACTAGTGTAGAGAAAGCGTTCTGCAAAGTTAAACCACCTTTCTAATTGCGTTGTTACCCATTCCCTAGTTGAGGCAAAACCGATATACAGTGCCAAAGACCACACACAAGCTCCTGCAATCGCAATTTTATCTATCTCAAAGCGGAAAGGCAATATATCAAACATGGCGCAATTTAATTCTTTAATGCCTAATTTTAGCTTAATTTCTTCATAAAAAAGTTATTCACTCATCAGAAGAGTCAATAGTCTATTAAACTAGACCATTGACCCTTAATGATTACCTAATGCGGCACAGCTAACTTTTGATCTGTCACCAGAGTCTGGGTATTTTCCTCTACAATCTTGCGGAACAAATCCCCATCGATGGTTTCTTCTTCCGCTAATAAATCGACTAAACGCTCCAAAACTATGCGGTTTTCTTGTAGTATTTCTTTGGTCTTGTTGTAGCTAGTATTAACAATTGCCCGAACTTGAGCATCAATTTTAGCAGCAATTTCCTCAGAATATTCTGATTTATTCCCCCAGTCACGCCCCAAGAATACTTCCTGATTTGGACTTTCCAAAGACAATGGACCCAAATCAGACATCCCAAACCTTGTTACCATTTGTCTAGCCATATTTGTGACTTGTTGTAGGTCATTTCCTGCACCTGTCGTCACTTCAGCTTTACCAAATACGATGTCCTCCGCAGCTCGACCGCCTAAAGCAGCCATAATCCGCGCTAGGATTTGAGAACGAGAAATTAGTCCTTGTTCTTCATTGGGTGTAAACCAGGTTAAACCTAGTGCTTGTCCTCTGGGAATGAGGGTAACTTTTTGTACTGGATCATGCTCTTTAACTAACGTACCTACCAAAGCGTGTCCCACTTCATGGTAAGCAATTAGGCGTTTATTTTTGCTGTCTACTAAGGCTGTTCCTTCCATTCCAGCGACAACCCGATCTACTGCATCATCAATTTCTAGAATGGTAATGGCTTCTTTGCGTCTTCTCGCGGTGAGAATTGCGGCTTCGTTGAGGAGGTTAGCTAAGTCTGCGCCAGTGAATCCAGGAGTACGACGTGCGATCGCTTCCAAGGATACACTCTTGTCTAATTTCTTGTTCCGTGCATGAACTTCTAATATCTCCAAGCGTCCTTTAATATCAGGTGCATCAACAGTTACTTGTCTGTCAAAACGACCAGGACGTAATAAAGCTGAATCCAATACATCAGGACGGTTGGTAGCCGCAATAATAATAATACCTGTGTTACCTTCAAAACCATCCATTTCCGTTAATAGCTGATTTAAGGTTTGTTCTCTCTCATCATTACCTCCACCGATACCTGCACCCCGTTGACGACCTACAGCATCAATTTCATCAATAAAGATGATACAAGGAGCGTTATCTTTAGCTTTTTTGAACAAGTCGCGGACACGGGAAGCACCCACACCCACAAACATTTCTACAAATTCCGAACCAGAAATACTAAAGAATGGGACAGCAGCTTCACCAGCGATCGCTTTTGCTAGTAGAGTTTTACCAGTACCAGGAGGTCCAATTAACAAAACACCTTTAGGAATTTTTGCACCTACAGCAGTAAATTTTTCTGGCTGTTTGAGGAAAGTCACAACTTCTTGTAGTTCTTCTTTCGCTTCTTCAATCCCCGCTACATCGTCAAATTTTACCCCTGTTTTCGCTTCCATTTGGAACCGAGCGCGGGACTTACCAAAATTCATGGCTTGGTTAGAAGCATTAGTAGAACGACGGAGGAACAAAAGCATTAAAGCTACTAATGGTAAAATCCACATCAGATTGATTAACAGCCCGACAGCAGCCCTACTATTAGCAGAGGAAACCTCACCAAACTCAACATTTTTTTCTTTGAGTTTGTTAATTAACTCAGAATTTTGATCTAAAAGTCTTACTGGTATAGGTGGTTCATCTGATTTTCGATCTGCCAAATAAACTCTAGCTATTTGTTCAGTTTCATCAAGTTCTACTCTTTTAACTTCCCCTTGCTCTGTTTTTTGCAGCAATTCTCCATAACTTAAAGAATTAGCCGCTGCTTTTTGTGCTAAAACGGGAGAACCACCAACAAATCCTGGCAACATGATCATACTGGCTACTAAAGCTCCAGTCCAAGCAATGCCTTTTGTTGAGCGCTGTTTTTTCAATGCCTTTTTTCCAACATTTGTCATAATATTTACCCTTTCTCTTTTGGCATAAGCTGATATTTGGTTTTATGCCTATTCTTCTAGCAGAAATTCCAATAACTGGAAATTACGGTTTTCTTATCTAGTCTAACTTCCAGACAAAAACATTCCCACGTATTTACTACTGAACTCATATAGCTGGTTAACTAGGATTATTCCTAATAATATCCAGTTTCTCCTGAAACTAAAATTTGACATATTACGCAATCAATCACTAAAATAGTCATAATCATAATGACTACGCTTTTAAAAATTCTAGTTTGGTGGGTGAACTATGGTAAAAATTGTTGGTATTGGTGGTAGTTTAAGACCTGGCTCCTATACCCAGCTAGGGTTACAAGTAGCAGTACAACGAGTAGCCGCTTTAGGTGCAGAAGTCGAAATTCTCGATTTACGGCAAATGCAGCTACCTTTTTGCAATGGTGGTAAAGATTATTCAGAATACCCAGATGTACAACGGTTGCGCGATACCGTTCGCAATGCAGACGGCTTGATTTTGGCCACACCAGAATATCATGGCAGCGTTAGTGGTGTCATCAAAAATGCTCTAGATTTGATGAGTTTTGAAGAACTATCGGGGAAGGTAACAGGATTAATTAGTATTTTAGGCGGTCAGTCTAATAGTAACGCCCTCAATGACCTACGGTTAATTATTCGTTGGGTGCATGGTTGGGTGATTCCCGAACAGATAGCTATCGGACAAGCTTATGCAGCTTTTAACTCTGAAGGTAAGTTGCTGGATGAAAAGGTATCTCAACGCTTTGATCAATTTGCTCAGAGTTTAGTTGATAATACTCGGAAATTACGGGGAGTTAATTAGAAATAGGGAGACCAGGGGAGGATATTTATAGGCTATTCTCCCTTTTTAGCATAAGCAGCAAGAAGCCCCACGTCTCACTCTTAGGAGCGTGGGATGAATTGAATTGTGAGGACGCTGCTTTCATCAGATCGCGTTACATTCAAAAATACTCTAGGACTTACGCAACTGCCACATTGGTAGGGTGCGTCAGATATCAATAATCTAGTTATTTGCAGGATTTATGCAGTAGTAAAGCACCCTACAACAGATTTTGAGTATGACACTTGCGTAAGTCCTAACTCTTTGAAAAACCAGAGAATTGGATGAAAGAAAATTAAGCAATAAAAAAACCCCGGCGAAACTAACCGAGGTTTATAGGAGAAATAAGAATGACGATTTAGACACTAATACTAAAAATTTAAAATATTAACTAACTCCTAACGCAATTAAAACTATAGATGAAACAAATAAAACTGCAACTACACCTTGAAAGACGTAGCGGTTTTGTTGCTTTTTAGTAGGATATTCTGCGTAGTAAAGTTTTGGCTCAGTGGAGTAGTTATTGAGAATGCCGTTTTCGTTAATGGTGGTATACATAATGTTTTTCTTTTGGGTTGTTACTTTATGTAAACAAATATAACAAGTTTATTACGAACTGTCAATATAACTTGACAAAAAATAATAGATAGCGTTATGGGGGCTTGCTTATCAGTTATGGAACTACTGGTGACTGGAAGTCTTGGCTATATACAGTCAAGATACGAAGTGGCTTCCCGGAGTCCGCCTGTGCTGGTTTCCAGAGGAAATGTAACAAAAGCGGGTGCAACGATATATAAAAGGAATTTGTAGAGTATGTTAAATAATGCAGTTGTGTCTTGACAAGACGAAACGAATTTACTGCCATAAAAAATTTAGCAGTTCACAAACTAATTGCAAACTGCTATATTTAGAATTTTGTTTTTGCTTTAAATGGGCAGTACCAGACTCGAACTGATGACATCCTGCTTGTAAGGCAGGCGCTCTACCAACTGAGCTAACCGCCCGTTTTTCTCACTTGTTTAATATAACATAGCTATTTGGAATTTTGCAAGTCTTTGGGAATTTTTTTTTGTATATGCTTTTAAGAACTATACTTACTCAGTAAGGGCTAAACGCCTAGCTAAAAGAACTCAGGACTGAATATGCCTTCTGGTCAGACGCACGATCGCATTACTATCTGGTCTTTGCCATTTGTGGCGGGTGTGACTTTGATTTCCACTCGCAGCAGTAATATGACGTTGTTGGTGGCGGGAGGGTTTATATTTGGAGGGCTGATGTTTGGCCCCGATTTGGATATTTACTCGCGTCAGTTTCAGCGATGGGGGTTTTTGCGTTGGATTTGGCTACCTTATCAAAAGAGTCTGCGTCATCGCTCTTTTTTATCCCATGGACCGATTATTGGTACGACTTTGCGGGTGGTGTATCTGACGAGTTTTCTGGTGGTTGTGGGGCTGATAGTTTTGGTGGTTTTGGCGAAGTTGGGTAATGTCGCTTTGAACTGGGGGGAGGTTTGGAGTGGTGTAGGGCGATCGCTCTCTCTCTATTATGGAGAATTTTTTGCTCTGTTTCTTGGCTTTGAAATTGGGGCGATGAGTCATTCTCTCAGCGATTGGACTGGTTCGGCTTATAAACGTTTTCAGAAACAAGGGATTCAAGGGTTACTTCCTAATGGCAAAATTAAGAAGCGTAAACCGACGCGGGGTGTAAAGGCGGTTAAAAAACGCAGAGGTACGCAAAGGTAAACGCAGAGGGAAGAGGAGGTTTTATGGAAGGTAATGAGTCTTTGGTGGCTTTGCAGGAGTTAATTGAGGTGGTGGCGAAATTGCGATCGCCGGAAGGTTGTCTTTGGGATTTGGCACAAACGCCTGAAAGTCTTACGCCTTATGTGATTGAGGAGGCTTATGAGGTGGTTGATGCGATTCAAACTGGGGATAAAGGTGCGATCGCTGAAGAGTTAGGTGATTTATTATTACAGGTGGTGCTACAGGCGCAAATTGCTAGTGAAGCTGGTGATTTTTCTCTGCAAGATGTGGCTAAGGGTATTTCTCAAAAGTTGATTCGTCGTCATCCTCATGTTTTTGGTGATGTCAAGGTGCAAAGTATGGATGAGGTACACCAAAATTGGGAAACTATCAAAGCAGCGGAAAAGGGAGAAACTCCAGAAGCGCAAAAACTTAGTGATAAACTTAGTCGTTATCGGCGCAGTCTTCCGCCATTAAATGCAGCGATGAAGATTTCTCAAAAGGCTGCTAATGTTGGTTTTGAGTGGAATAATGTTGATGAGGTTTGGGGCAAGTTTCATGAAGAGTTAGGGGAATTTCAACAGGCTTTAGCTGAGGAAACACCGGCTAGACAAGAATCAGAGTTAGGTGATTTGCTATTTGCAATTATTCAAGTTGCGAGATGGCATAATCTTGACCCCAGTGCAGGTTTGCAAGGTACAAGTCAGCGATTTATCCAACGTTTACAAAAAATGGAAAACGTTATTGAACGTCCTTTTTCAGATTACAGTTTAGAAGAGTTAGATGCTCTCTGGCAACAGGCAAAAACTCAACTTGGTCATTAGATCATGTGAACTGGGGCAGAAGGAAAGTAACTAGCAATCATCAATTTTTATCCACCCACTTTCGGTAAACGGGATCATCCCAATTTTGCAAAAATATACGCAACTAACCCAAAAAACCTGTTTTACCTCTTACCTATGCCTTCGGCACGCTACGCGAACGCGCTCTTCGCGTCTTCGCGGTTCGTTTATTTTATGCTTTGTATTCAGTTGGAAGCTCAGATAAAAAATAAACTTACACATTTGGGATGCTCCCCGGTAAACTGGATACACTGCTATCATACAGCGGATTTCAGGTTAATGAAGTCCAAAAAGGTTTTAGTGCTGTAAGAAATTATCACTGCTAAACTGACTACTACTGTAAATAAATTTATTTTTACCATGACTACTGTACCAGTTATTTATTCTTTAATTCAGATTGCTCAAAAAACTCGTCAAGCTGCTAGTAAGCTGGGAGTTCTTTCGACTAAGGAGAAAAATCAAGCGATTGAAGCGATCGCTCTGGCTTTAGAATCAGCTAGAGAGGAAATATTGACAGCAAATCTGGCTGATTGTCAAGCAGCGACAGCCGCAGGAATCGCTAAACCCCTTTATAAACGGTTGCAGTTAGATGAACATAAGTTAAGAGATGCGATCGCTGGGGTGCGAGATGTTGGTAAGTTAGATGATCCTGTTGGTAAGGTGCAAATTCACCGGGAAATTGACACAGGCTTAATTCTCAAACGCATTACTTGTCCTTTGGGTGTTTTAGGAATCATTTTTGAAGCCCGTCCCGAAGCAGCTATTCAAATTGTTTCTTTAGCAATAAAATCCGGTAATGGTGTCATTCTCAAAGGTGGTAAAGAAGCTTTACGTTCTTGTGAAGCCATAGTTAAAGCCATTAAACAAGGTTTATCTCATACTGCTGTTAACCCTGATGCCGTGCAATTGCTAACTACCAGAGAAGAGATTTTAGAACTTTTGCAATTAGATAAATATGTAGATTTAATTATTCCCAGAGGTTCTAATTCTTTTGTCAGGTTTGTCCAGGAAAATACTCGCATTCCAGTATTAGGTCATGCTGATGGAATTTGTCATCTTTATGTAGATAAAATGGCTGATATTGTCAAAGCCATTAATATTACTGTTGATGCCAAAACTCAATATCCATCAGGTTGTAATGCCATTGAAACTTTATTAGTTCACAGCAGCATTGCTGCTGACTTCCTCCCCAAAGTTGCCGCAGCTTTACAAACAGAGAATGTTGAATTAAGAGGTGATCAACCCACTTTGCAAATTTTAGATAATATTGCGGCTGCAACGGAAACAGACTGGAAAACAGAATACAGCGATTTAATTTTATCAATTAAAATTGTTGATTCTTTAGAAGCAGCAATAACTCACATTAGCGAATATGGTTCTCGTCACACAGAAGCAATTATTACCGAAGATATAACAACAGCAGAAACATTCCAAGCTTTAGTAAATGCAGCGGGAGTTTATCACAATTGTTCAACTCGTTTTGCAGATGGTTTCCGTTATGGTTTTGGTGCAGAAGTGGGAATTAGCACTCAACAAATGCCACCTCGCGGACCCGTTGGTTTAGAAGGTTTGATAACATATAAATATCAAATGTCCGGTGATGGTCATATTGTATCTAGTTACACGGGTGCAAATGCTAAACCGTTTCGTCATCGTGATTTGGAATAATATGTAATCAATTTATTTTCTAGCTTTAACAAAGAAGGTTGTAGTATCTTCCCAAACTCCTTGATCAGTTACTAGTTTTTCTATTTCTGATTTGTATTCAACTTGTAACTGATTTAATTGTTCTGGTGATATTTCTAGTAACAGTGGATTTCCTTTAAATATTAAATTTAAAAATTGACTAGATAATTCCTGATTACTGAAATTGCGATATCTTCCGCGTGGTTCAATTTTAATCTCAATATCTCTAAAACCCGCCTTTTTTAGCAAGTTATGACACTTTTCAGGACTACCAAGTGGTGCGAGAATATGTGTCAAGGGTATGCCGAAAAATTTTGTACAGATATTCACATAAACAGATGCCATATAGGCAGTTTCAGGAGGACAAGTAAACGCAACAAATCTTCCTGGTTTTAGGAAGCGATGCCACTTTTGTAAACTGGCAAGAATATCAGTAAAATATACAATTGCTGAACAACAAAAGATGACATCAAAACTACCATCATTAAAATTTAGATACTCTGCATCTGCTTCAACAAATTCGATGTTTTGTAATCCTGCTACTGCAAATTTTTCTCTGGCTTGATTTAGCATTCCAGGAGACATATCTACACCAATTACATAGCCTTCTGAACCAACTTTCAAAGCTGCGGGAATGGCAACTAAACCTGTTCCCGTGGCAATATCCAGGATTTTCTGTCCTTGCTGAATTCGTACAGATTCAAGTAACAAACTGGCTTCACGTGGATGCTGAGAACCTTTTTCTTGATCATAGGCAGTTCTAGAATTAAAAAGTTCTATTATCTGCTGCTTATAATTATCCATAAATCCTCAATTTAAACCAAGGCTTTTAATAATGCTTGCAATTTAAGTTGTACCTCAGCAAATTCTTTATCAGGATTAGAACCGGCGACTATACCAGCACCTGCATAAAGTCTAGCGCAATTGCCATCAATTAACGCTGAACGAATCCCCACAATAAATTCACAATTACCCGAACCATCCACCCAACCCAAAGGGGCTGCATATAAACCTCTTTCAAAACTTTCATAACGGCGAATTTCTGCACAAGCAATATCTCTAGCTGCACCTGCCACCGCTGGTGTAGGATGTAATTGAGCGACAATTTTCAGAGGGTGAACATTATCAGGAACTACAGCACTAATGGGTGTCCATAAATGCTGGATATTAGATAATTGTCGCAGACGTGGTGATAGAATTTGGGGGAACAAACCTAGCTGAGATAAACGTTGTGTAATGAAATCAAGTACTAATTTATGTTCATGTTTTTCTTTGGTGCTATTCACTAATTTATCAGCATTTTCTGCATCTTCTGTCGGCGTTTTTCCTCTAGGTGCAGAACCTGCTAAAGCATCAGTAATTAATTGTCGATTTTGAATACTAATTAAGCGTTCTGGACTAGCACCAATAAAATTTTGTCCTTTGCCATTACTTGTAGAAAAAACATAACAATTAGGATGGAGTTGTCGGAGATTATTTAATGACTTGAATAAATTAAAAGCATTGCTTGAACTGACATCGAGAATATCCGCTAAAACAATTTTTATTAAATGATTATCTTGGATTTTTCCTAAAACCGATAATACTGAATGTTTGAATTTATCTGGATTGGTAATATTTCTTTTGAGTAAGTTCACAGGAAAGATATCACTATGAAGTGAGTAATTTTCTTCTAAAGATTGGATAATTTCAATTTTGGTTTTTATTTCTTGTAATATTGTTTGAATATTGGCATCAGAATTAATAATACTATTTATGACTAAGGTGCAGCATTCATTTTTTATAGCTACTTGCAAATGTGGTAGAAAAATAGTAGCAGCAGGGAATGGATAATTCAGTTGGTGATGCTGTTCAAAAAAACTGAAGCAACAGAAGAAATGAATTCCGGTAAAGGGTTGACGAGTATTCCCAAAATGAATTACTTTACTTAAAGAATTTCTAATAAATTCCTCAGCTTTATAAAACCGCTCTTTCCCACCAATCTCTAATTTTGCTATAGCATCAATTGCCGCAATTGCTTCACCTTTACTTTTGTTTTCAAAGTAAAAATTTAAGGTATTTGCTTGGGAAAATTTATCTAAAACAACTAAAGGATCAATTAAGTCAATCTCTAGAGAAATACTCACAATTTGCTGGGTATTATTTTCGCAGCACTTTTCCTGAACTGCTAACAGCAATTGATGCAAATCTTTATAATCTACAAAGAACCTGCTGCGACATGGTGAAATTGTCATGGATGTGTAAGTTAATTTTTTTTAAGTTATCTTCCTAAAGCGTAATAAGTCATGGTCGTATTTCTATAGGTAGCATATTCAGTGACCATTAACCAGCCTCTGACTTGCTGGGTTTTGGGATTTCCCAGAACTGATACTATTTTTAGCTGCAAAATGTAAAGCCAAGTTTTATGATCTTCAGGTTAACCAGCAATCACAAAATTAGCATTTTTTGGGAATTTACCAGCGTCAAATGTCTCGCAAGATTATAAAATCTAAACTGAGCAGTAAATTTATAGCAATTTAACTCATCACAGCTGATGACTCAAAATCAGATTTCTATACCCAAGAATAAATTATGGCTGGCGGCAATCAAACCGCCGATGTACAGTGTTGCTATTATGCCTATATGGGTAGGTTCAGCAGTAGCATTTGCGGAAACAAAGATTCTTAATCCGACAATATTTTCAATATTTATTGCTGCGGCAATTTTAATTCTGGCTTGGGAAAATATCAGTAATGATGTTTTTGATGCAGAAACAGGTATTGATAAAAATAAACATCACTCCCTTGTAAATTTGACTGGTAACAAGCAGTTAATGTTTTGGCTAGGAAATTTATGTTTAGGTTCGGGTTTGCTAGGGATAATAGCGATCGCACTTCTACAACAAAACCCAACTGTAATTGGTATCATTCTGCTATGCTGCGGCTTGGGCTATATGTACCAGGGACCTCCCTTTCGTCTAGGATATCAGGGTTTGGGGGAAATTCTCTGCTTTTTCGCCTTTGGCCCCTTGGGAACGTCAGCAGCATACTACAGTCAAACTCAAACTTGGTCAATCACTAATTTAGCAGCTTCGGTGATTGTTGGCATTGTTACTAGTTTAGTTCTATTTTGCTCACACTTCCACCAAGTTAAAGATGACATAGCGGCTGGAAAGCGATCTCCTATTGTTCGCTTAGGTACTCAAACAGGTGCTAAAGTCTTAGTCTGGTTCACTGCTAGTATCTATCCTTTTAATCTATTATTCGTTTTATTAGGAATTTTTCCAGTTTGGACGCTGTTAAGTTGGGTAAGTTTACCCTTTGCATTCAAATTATGTCGCCACGTTTTAGAAAATCACAACCAACCAGACAAAGTCAGTAACTGTAAATTCATCGCTGTCGCTGTGCATTTCTGGAGTTGTTTGCTGTTGGGTGTAGGATTTATGCTGGGGTAATGAATTATCAATTTTCCTGGCGTGCAATTAATCACAAATTCACTCGTCCTGTAGTGACAAATCATGGAATTTGGGAAATCCGCGAAAGCATAATTATTCGCCTAATTGATGTTAAGGGTAAAGTTAGTTGGGGAGAAATTTCCCCTATAAGTTGGTTTGGTTCTGAAACTATTGAACAAGCTTTAGATTTTTGTCACCAACTACCAATAGAAATTACATCAGAAATAATTTTGGCGATTCCAGATCACTTACCAGCTTGTCAATTTGCTTTTGAATCAGCCTTATCAAGATTAGGTGAAACATCAGAATTTATCACTCTTCAAAATCTCACCTATAGTGGTTTATTATCAGCAGGAGAAGCCGCTTTAAATCAATGGCAAAGTTTATGGGAACAGGGATATAAAACATTTAAATGGAAGATTGGGGTAGATAATATTGCCCAAGAATTAGAAATCTTTAATTTACTAATTCAAAACTTACCCGATTCGGCAAAACTACGTTTAGATGCTAATGGTGGACTCAACTACAAATCAGCAAAATTATGGCTACAAACTTGCGATAATTTCCAACCAAAAATAGAATTTATCGAACAACCTTTAGCTGTGAATCAATTTGCAGAAGTATTAGAATTGAGTAATTCATATTCTACAGCCATTGCTTTAGATGAATCTGTCGCCACTTTACAACAACTCGAACACTATTATCAACAAGGTTGGCGAGGAATTTTTGTGATTAAACCGGGAATAGCTGGTTCACCATCTCGGTTGAGAAAATTTTGCCAACAACATAATATTGATACAGTATTTTCATCTGTATTTGAAACCCCAATTGCTAGAGAAGCCGCACTGCAATTAGCAGCAGAATTATCTCTAAATAATCGTGCTGTTGGTTTTGGTATTAACCACTTTTTTACACAACCAGATTCAACCTTTCCTCAAAGTCTATGGAAAAACCTCTAGACTATTTACAGAAAATCAAAAATCATCATTGGCTAATTGGTGATGATAGCCAAGAACTTCAGCAAATAGCAAATGAATTATATTTAGAATTAACTCAATTATCGAAGAAAACAGCACCAAAAATTATTTTAGCTGAACGGGAACCAGTGCGATTTTTAGCCAGCTTTATCGCCGCTTGTGCTGCCAAATGTCCAATTTTTCTCTGTAATCCCGACTGGGGAAAAGATGAATGGCAACAAGTTTTTAATTTAGTCCAACCAGATATAGTTTGGGGAGTGGATAATAATTTTGTACAATCACCAAATACCAATTACCAATTACCAATTACCGATTCTATTATGATTCCTACTGGTGGTTCATCGGGAAAGATTAAATTTGCAATTCACACTTGGGAAACATTAACGGCATCTGTACAAGGATTTACAGAATATTTTCAAATAGAAACAGTTAATTCTTTTTGTGTATTACCATTATATCATGTTAGTGGGTTAATGCAATTTATGCGAAGTTTTATCACTGGCGGTAACTTAGTTATTAGCACATTTAAAGAAGTTAAATTTTGTCAAAAATCTAATCTTAATTATGCAGATTATTTTATATCTTTAGTACCCACACAATTACAACGCTTGCTAGAAAATCCCCAATCAACTCAATGGTTATCTCAATTTGAAACAGTACTTTTAGGAGGTGCGCCAGCATGGGATGAACTGTTAGAAAAAGCTCGATTTCATCACATTCGTCTATCACCTACCTATGGAATGACAGAAACCGCTTCTCAAATTGCCACTCTTAAACCAGATGAATTTCTCAAAGGTATAATTAGTAGTGGAAAAATTTTACCTCATGCCCAAGTTACAATTGATCATCTCACAGGTAATATAAATATTCAAAGCAAATCTCTGGCTTTAGGTTACTATCCACAACTTTGGGAAAATCAAGATAATTTTTCTGTAGATGATATTGGTTTTTTAGATGAAGAAGGCTATTTACATATTAGCGGACGTAGCAGCGACAAAATCATTACAGGTGGTGAAAACATTTATCCAGCAGAAGTTGAAACAGCGATTAGAAAAACTAACCTAATTATTGATATTTGTATAATTGGCATACCTGATAAACATTGGGGACAAGCATTAACGGCAATTTATGTACCCAAAGACTCGAATACTTCTACATTGGAAATTCAAAACCAACTTCAAAAAAAAGTTAGTAAATTCAAAATTCCTAAATATTGGATTCCCCTACCAAACTTACCCCGAAATGCCCAAGGTAAAATCAACCGTCAACAAGTTCAAGAAATTGCCGAGAATTTTCTGAAAACCAAATAATTACAATTAGAAATTAGACAATTTCCTCCCGCAACTTTCTTCTCTCAGCCCCCTCTAAGTCTTTACGATGAGTTTCCAACCAATTGCTGATATGATCAGGCAACTCTTGCTTCATTCTGCTATTGACATCAATACAAACATGACGAGTCATAGCTTTAGCAACTATTACCTTATTCAACGTGATTTCATAGTTAATTTCAAACTTATCCACACTAATTTTTTGAGGTAATAATCTAATCATTAGCTTGTCACCACAATACATTGGGCTAAAAAAATCTACATTAGTATGTACAATCGGGAAAGCTAAAGATGGATTAGTAAAAAAAGTTTTTAAGTTGATATCGAGAGATATTAATGATTCTTCATAAGCTTCATGGCAAATTCCCAAAACATTCGCAAAATAAACTACTCCAGCTGCGTCAGTATCTTGAAAACGTACAACCCGCTGATAATTGAAAATCATAAAATCAAGATTCCCAAGTCAAAACAAAAAAGTAGGCATATTGCCTTATATAGGAATTTATTGTACTTTACATACAGCATTTTTTATTTAAAAAACTCACATTTAGCAGTGATTTTCGGACTTCAATCTTTCTTAATTCAAGGGTTGATATATATCTTCAGAAGCAGGATTGAGGTAAGGACGATGTACATCAATTAGATGCTGTGCAAAGTGTTCGTTAATAATTTGCATGCGTTCTTCAATAGCATTTTTCCCTTTTTCCCAAGCTTCTAACAAAGCATTAGCGACAATTTGACATCGGTTTAGTCCAAAACTTTCCTGTGCAGCAAATTTGTGGCTTGGTTCTTCTGCTAAACTCAATCCGGGAGCTAAAAATTTGGTAAATAAGGGTATTTCTGGCTGAAAATGACTTTGATGCTGTTTATAAACAGCTTGCAGAATTTTGTGGATGATGGGATAATTTTGTCGTTCAAAATGGAGTACCCCTGCATCATAGCGCCCATATGCAGAGGGGTTATAGAGAACCTGAAAGCTAAAAGCAATTTCTGTATTATTTAGTTGTTCTGTGAGGCTGTCCATGAGAGCGATCGCACCAGATGGCGTAAAATTAAAATAAATTCGCCCTACTCCTAAATCAGCATTTGGCGTATTTGGATGTTCTTCGCCTACATTGCTAACCGCCACATAACAGCCATTTTGTAAGCGATTTTTAGGCATCCATATAGCAATAGAATCACCCACCTTGGCAGACTTTTTACGAGATTTGAGATAGCATTCTGGCTCAACATACAATGTCAAACCAGCTTTAGTTACAGCTATACTCCTATCAGGTTCTAATCGTAACACTTGCCAATCAGGGTCATAGTTACCAGTACCGTGATTACTCTGATGTAGTTGCTCATAAAAATCCCAATCAACACCTAAACTAGAATTTTGCTGTAAATTTGGAATTTTTGAGTAATTAATATTACCAGTGTTGGCTTCTAAAGTGGTTTGTAGTGAACCGTTATAATAGATACTATGGAGAAAATTACGTAGTAGTAAAGCTAGATATTTTTGTTGTAAAGCTGGCGAATTTTGTTGAAATCTATTTGCTACTGTAGTTGGCAAAGAAAACGGTTGATAATGGGGATGATGAATACAAAAATTAGACTCTATTTGGATATTAGTAGCAATATCAAACAAAGAATTTAGAATTTGATTTGTAGAACTATCTAGCATTAATTAATTTGCACCTCAAAATTTATAATACTAACAACCGCGCAGACGAGTTTTTTCGTAATAAATCCGCACTAGTTGAGTTTCTTTTGCTGGTTTTGGTAGTTTTTTACCAGTTGCAGATTGCAGAATCTCTGTCTCGGAAGCACCAAAAATAGTCAGCACAGCTTGTTCAGGCATAGTTAGTAAACTTTTGGCAACTTCGAGCATACACAAGTTGGTATTATCAAAATATTTACGGTTGTCAATCATTTCTTGAATTTGATGAATCAGTGCCAATCCTGTAAATTGAATAACACGCACAAGGAAGTTTTGATTGTAGTCTAAAATCATGGGAAATCCATGCAGATAAGAACGAAGGATAGCCAGGATTGAAGGTTGAATAGTTTCCAGTGGTATCATTGCTAAATGCAAAGATTCTTCTAACTCTAGAGTAGGATCTACTATCAAACTTGAAAGCCAAATTTTGACATAACTTGCTAGTATAGTTCCTAAATCAAAAGCTGGATCTCCCCAAGTACAAGTTTCCCAATCAATCAGCCTTACTAAGCAATTATCTAGCTGTTCCCAACGAGAATGAACCAAAATATTGTTCAACTGTAAATCGTTGTGAGTCAAACAACAAGGATTCCATTCATAGGCCAAGTCTGCAATTGCCGATTCTAGACTTTCATAACACTGATAAAGAGCATGAAACTTGAGTGCTTCAGTGGGAATTGTGCCAAAAATCTCTGGACTAATTGAGCTTATACCTTGAGCCGGATTGTAAAAATTATAGCGAAACTGTCCTTGGGGTGCAGTGGCCATAAAATCACGATATTCTCGCTGTTGGAAGGTTGTACGATGTAAACCTGCTAAGGCATTACCAATAGATATAGCAATTTCAATAGGGAAAATACCGTTATTTTGATAGAATGTTTCTAATTCCGTATATTCACTTAAATAGCTACGGACGAGGATAGAATTTTCCTGATCAAAATTTAATACTAATGAAGTTATCTCAGAAATATTCCCAAGGATGGGAAACTGCTGTAACAGTTGGTGAAATAGCCATTCTTTAAAAAATTCATGATGACTAATATCCAAATTTATATGTTGTTCTTGTTTCACCAACAGTTTGTGATTATTTGCCAAAGTCACCAATAAATTATGATTTTTTCGGTTATTTTCCGGTAACTTGGATTCATATTTTGCGCCATCTTCTGCGCTACGCAGCCCTACCTTTTGCAGATACTGGATAACATTTTGAGAAGACAGTGATAATAACATTTATTATTTCCTAGTTTCTTAAATTGATTAGAGAATTATCTATGCCGAAGTCGATTTAACACCAGTAGGATTAGGGAGATACCAACAAAACTACGAAGATCAATAACTATTTGTACGATCTACTAATATCTCATTTGTGTTAGCAAAACCTGCCAATATGGCAAAATATACTTTATCTTTTCTTTAAAATTTAATCAAGATAACATAGAATTTTTACACTAGTAAAAATCCTAAATTTGGGACACAGCACTCCTCTGTAATTAGTGAACTGATTGGTAGATACAAGCAACAAGGGGCAGATTGGCTCACAAATCATTTAGGACTGCTACATACAGCAGAATTCAGGAGTTCAAAGAGAAAGCCGCTGGATATTTAATAGCGTAGCTACGCTAGAGCCATATTTTGATTTTTAGTTTGTACCTCCTGCAACTTACAATCGACTGTATCTATTTTTGTGGTTAATGTTATTGGCTCGGAAGTATTTATCTACTGAGGATGTTGACTTTTTGTGAGCGGACATAACAATTTTCTTTGGTGCATAATAGCTGCCGTGCTGTAACCACATTTACTCGTAACGGTTTTTCACAACAAATAAACTAGGTAAAGGTGTACTTTCGCCGCTAGAAATCTCCATAGAGCAAAAACACACTGAGAATATATAGTACAAAAAACTCATGTGTACGATAACTAGATTAAGTTCACTATATTACACCTATACTTTAGTGATCGCAAGTTCTGCTACAACTATCACTACTATGTAATATGTAATAAAAGTAATTTTACACGCTGATAAAACAAAAGTACTAAGATAATTACTGATATTCAGAGGGATGTTGATTGTGATTGAAACACAGTTACAAACTTCAAAACAGAAGCAGGTAAGAGAAACTTTTTTTATGGGTTGGGGAGTCTAGATGGAATCAGGGGGCTACTTAGAGACAAAAATTTGATTAATTATTACCGCCAATGTCAGCATACCCAAAATAATCATTAATCCTGCCGGCATGAACTTACGTGTTTTAGCTAGTCGCAACGCAAAGAAAAATATTAAAATACCAGTAATAAAAGCTGCTACAGTCAAACCCCAGGTTTGTCCCTGAAGTTGACAGTAGGCAGAAAAAATTAGTAACAAACCGCTCATGCTACCACTTAATAACGAAACTTTACTTTTAGCTTGAATGTAGCCAATAATGCCACCTAATAACGATAAAATGCCGTAGCCAAAAGCGGCAACTATACCTAAATTCATGATTACAACCTATGTAGATTTGAATTTTACTTTCAGGGTCAGTAGAAAATAACAGTTGATTGATGGATAATCAAGCAATGCCGACGGCACACACTTCGTCTTATATCAAAGTTCAATTCCTCCAGCGTCAAGCTGCCTCTCTTTTACTTTACCAATCCGTTCTCCAAGGCAAAGTAGCGATCGCATTTCTGGAACTGTTACAAGCAATACGTTACACTGACGCAGATGGGCGTGATTGTCTCAAAGCTTACGGTAGCTATTTCCAAGCTTTAGCTGCCAGCAATCAAACTTGGGAGGAATACTTAATCAGTCAAATTCTGATTGCTGATAACCCCTTTAGCAAATTGGCTCAACAGCGAAAATTTGCTGACTTGCCCCCAGCTTTAGTAGCAGCAACCCAAAATGATTTACAAATATTACAAAGTCTCTATGAATGTAACAGTGCAATTTTAAGCGAGTGGGTGCAAATTGCCGCTCATTTGCCAGTTTCCCCAGTCGTGTGGTACCAAGAGCCTCAAAAAGTGTTTGACCAAGGTTTGCCGGCTTCTCTCCCGCAATTAACAACTTGGGCTGATGCCGTAGAAGATTTAGCAGCTTATTATCAACAATATGGAACAGGTTTATTTGCAGAATACAGTGCTTTTCGCTGGCAAGCCGGAGAGTTTGTGGGTATTCGCTATGCTGATACAGTGAAGCTAAGTACACTAGTAGGTTATGAGTGGCAAAAAGATACTTTGTTAAAAAATACAGAGTTTTTATTATCAGGAGAGTCCGCACTGCACGTATTACTTTACGGTAGTCGTGGTTCTGGCAAATCTTCATTAATCAAAGCTTTGTTAAACGAATATCGTCACAGAAACCTCCGCTTGATAGAAGTTGCCAAATCAGAACTCCAAGATTTACCCAAAATTGTCGAGTATTTGCGGGGAGTACCCCAAAAATTTGTTATTTTTGTTGATGATCTTGCTTTTGAAGAGGATGATGATGCCTTTAAAGCCCTAAAAGTAGTTTTAGAAGGCAGTTTAACCGCTAGACCCCAAAATACAGTTGTTTATGCTACTTCTAACCGTCGTCACTTGATTCGAGAGTATTTTAGTGATCGACCTACCCCCAAGGATCATGAGGAAGTCCATGCTTGGGATACAATGCAGGAAAAGCTGTCATTTAGCGATCGCTTTGGTCTCACTCTAACCTTTGAAGCCGCAGATCAAAAAACTTATTTACAAATTGTCCAACATTTAGCAGCAAAAACAGGCATAAATATCACTCCCTCAGATTTAGAATACCAAGCTTTGCAATGGGCAACTCGCCATAATGGACGTTCTGGCAGAACAGCACGTCAATTTATAGACTTCTTAAAAGCAGAGTTAGCTGTATTTGGTGAAAATAACAATAGCCTGTAGTCAACTTACTAGTGTAGGCTAACAGAAATAACTAATTAATAAAAACCTGTAAAAACTTTTTATGGTAAATATTTTGGTCTTCTGCTTTCTTGCACTAGTGACGGAAATTTTTAACTCCTAACAGAGCAATATTATGCAAACATACAGCAGCAGGAAGGAGAAAAATAGGCTTTATATCTAACTTGACCACAAAGTTTTTTACTTTCAACCATACCCAACCATACCCAACCATATATTTAATAAAATGTGAGCAGTAATGACATTAGTAAAACATGATTCTGAAAACTTCAATACACTAAAAACAAGCAAGATGCAATCAGCAATCATCAGTAATCGCTTAATTCTAGGTATAGCAGCCTTTAGTGTCAGTTTTGGTCTAAGTCTCGTCCCCAACTGGGATTTTACTAAAGCCTTAATCACAGGAATGATTACTGTATTAGCTACCTATTCAGCCGCTTTATTTGTTGATAAACGACGCAGGAATTATGAAATGTTAATTTTAGGTTCTCTAAATAGAATAATTAGAGAACGTGAAGGATTAAAATCTCGTATTGCTAGAGAAATAAAACAAATAGAAGAGCATCGCAGTATACTTTACAGCGAATCTCAGCAGCTACAAAATCAAATCGCAGAATGTCGTAATCAAAGAGATAGTCTTCATCGAGAGTTAGGCAATTTTGCCGGACAAAAAAAGCAGTTAGAATCAGAAATTAGTATTTTAACAACTGAAGTACATGATTTGGAAAATAGTACAGAAGAATTGAAAAATGACTGCTCTCATCTTGCAGCCGAAAAACGCCGATTAGAATTGAATTCTCATGGTTTACGTTCAGAAATAACCCAGATCCAAAATCAAATTGAAGCCTTTCAAGCCGAAAAGCAGGAAATCGAAAGTAGTTTAACTCTGTTAGGTAGACTCAAACCCCAACTAGAAGAAAAACTATATGAACTAAGAATAGAAATTCAAGAACTAGAAATGAAGATAGTCCAAGGAAATAACTTACTTATCGAGACAAAGACGAATAAAGAAAATTTAGACAATAGTCTGATTTCTCTACAGAACCAAACTACAGCACAACAAGCTGAACTCAACCAACTACAAAATCAAGTTCTATTGTTACAAAATGAACGCGACTTATTACAAAGTCAAGTTTGGGAACTACTCCAACAAATGGAAACACTCAATCAAGAAAACTTATATGAAAATCCAGAAGAAGACGATATTGAATTGTTTCCTTTTGATCAATTACTAGAACCAATATCACTCATAGACTATGAACTGAACACCTCAGATAACTTACCCACAGAATGGACTAATTTTCTGGAAAATCTGCCAGAATATGAAATCCAGGTATTAAAAGCCATAGTTGAGCAAGATAATCCCAAACCTACCATTAAAAAAATTGCTGAAGCCAACATCACCATGCCAAATTTATTAATTGACTCCATAAATGAAATTGCTAATAATACTATTGGGGAACTGATTATACAAACAGCAGAAGAAATTCCAGAAATTTATCAAGAACATATTCCCAACGTCAAAAAAGTAATAGCAATCTATGAAAAACCTAGCAACTAAATTTGTTTTATCCAATTAAATAACTTTCTCAAAGTAGTAAACCCGAATAAAAAAAGTTAGTAGTAAGGGCTTTAGCCCGATAAAATCTGGCAAGAAAGCGATAAATCGCTCACTACGATCATTTATCTTACATTTAATCCTGATTATAAAACCTAGACACCAAAAGACTTTTTAGACTGTCATCTACTATATACTGGCTATTTACAGAAGCCTTAAAAATTAACTAAAATCAACTACATGACAAAACCAAAAATTTCCAAAAAAATCTCCACCGCTTTAATTAATTCCTTGGGTGCAGGAGTAGTCCCCAGAGTTGGAATTGAACACATAGCAGTAGGTCGAGAAAAAGAACTTAATAGCCTATTAAATAATCTTAATGATATCGCCGAAGGTGTAGCCGCATTTCGGTTTATCATTGGTAACTACGGCTCCGGTAAAAGCTTCATGCTGCAAATGATTCGTAACCGGGCTATGGAGCAAGGATTTGTAGTTGCTGACGCTGATTTATCCACTGGACGCAAACTAGCAGGAAGCAACAATGAAGGTTTAGCAACTTATCGAGAATTGATGAGTCGTCTCGCTACAAAAACTCGTCCTGACGGTGGTGCTTTAATTTCTATTTTAGAAGGATGGATTAATAAAATTCAGCAAGAAGTAGCTAAAGAACAGGGCATAAATCCCAATGATGAAGGTTTTGATGAGCAAGTAGAAGTGAAAATTCGGGAAGTAGTTCACTATATTGAAGACTTAGTTCATGGCTTTGATTTTGGTACTGTAATTATTGCTTATTGGCGTAGTTATCGTTTAGATAATGATGAATTAAAAAATGCGTCTTTACGCTGGTTGAGAGGAGAATTTAATACCAAAACTGAAGCTAAAGCCGCATTAGGAGTACGGGTGATTATTGATGATGATACCTGGTTTGATTATATCAAACTCTTAGCGAAATTTGTAGCGGAAATAGGCTATAAAGGAATGTTAATTTTAATAGATGAAGCCGTCAATTTATATCAAATATCCACGACAGTCACTCGTGAAAAGAACTACAACAGACTGTTAGCAATGTTCAACGACACCATGCAATGTAAAGCAGAAAATCTGGGTATTTTTATTGGGGGAACAACTAAATTTTTAGAAGATCCAAATCGAGGACTTTTTGCTGACCAAGCTTGGCGTAGACGCACAAAAGAAAGTCGTTTTTCTACCCAAGCAGGTGTACAAGAATATATGAGTCCAGTTATTCGACTCAATCCTTTAACTGAAACAGAAATCTTCTCACTTTTACAACGATTAACAGAAATTCATGCCCTCAATTTTGCTTATGAAAAGACCTTAACAAATAGGGAATTAAAGGAATTTGTCCAAGAAATTATTAGTCGTTTAGGTGCAGAAGCTTTACTCACACCAGGAGAAATTATTCGGGATTTTATTAGTGTGTTAAATGTTATTTATCAAAACCCAGAAATTAAGTTTACTGAATTAGTTCATGGTTCTAACTTTAAACCTACTACTGTTGGTGATAGTGAAAATATAGATGGAGATGTATCTGAATTTAGTTTGTAAGCAAGGAATTTTCTTAGTTTCTAGTAATTGGTAATTCTAGCCAATTACTCAGCTCTTCCGCCAACCAATCAAGTTCTAAAGTACTGATAGCAAAAGTATGATTTTCACCAGTATGAATTTTATATTTTAGCATTCCTGACCAGATAATTAAACAAGCCTGAGGTCTATTGTTTTCGTAAGTATGGGTTATCTCTAAGCGAATAATATTTTTTTTCATACTAGGAAGTGGATGATGTCGCTCAATTCCAAACAATTCATAATATGAAAAAATTTTAGTCCTATTTATATGCAGGATTTTATTTCCAAAAAAGCACATACATATGACCAAAAATAATATTAACAAACTAACTGGAATCAGCAGAGGTGAAATGATTCTAAAGATTGGCAAAAGCATTAAAAATGAAAGCGGTAAAACCACCTTACAATACCAGGAAAACATCATAATAATTTTTGAAAATCCACCCAATGGAGGGATAACAATTTCCATAAAGTCAGCATTTTTATGCAAACTTACCTTACTTCCAAAAGGTTTTACTAAAACTGAATTAGATATCTTGACTGGAGTTTGAGTTTTATTTTTAGGTAGTTCTAAAGCGTGTAAAGCCTGTTCAGCAGAAGCCAATCTTTTACTCAAAATAGGTTGTGTCATCTTCCGCAACCAACTGCTAAAACCAGGACTAATATTAGCTGCTGCTTCAAATTTAATTACTAAATCTTGTTGCGGTAAATCGGCTGGATGTTCACCTGTTACTAAGTAAATTAAAGTTGCACCCAAACCATAAAGATCAGAAGCAGGAGTAGCTTTACCATTAAATTGTTCAGGTGGCATATACCCATAACTACCAACAACAGTCATTGTGCTGTTTGTTCTAGCAATAGTTTGCACTGAGCCAAAATCTACTAAATAAACCTCACCGACACTATTACCAGAACGATTGGTTAAAAGTATATTACTAGGCTTGATATCGCGGTGAATTACAGGTGGTTGACGACCGTGTAAATATTTAAGAATTTCTAATATTGCTGTCGCTAATTGTTTGACTTCTTCTTCACTAAAACTACGTCCTGCTTTCAGTTGTGTTTCTAAAGATTCAGCGGGAATATAACTTTGTACGAGTGCAAATCCTTTGTAGTCAGGAGTATCTAACTCAAAGTAATCTAGGTAACGGGGAATTGCTGGGTGGGATATAGCTTGAAGAGTTTCGGCTTCACGTTCAAAGAGTTTCAAATCGTGCCATTGAAATTCATCATTAAATGAAAGTAGTTTCACTACTACTAGTTCTTGGGTTTGCAAATCACGAGTCAGCAGCGTTCTTCGTCCGGCTTTTTTACCCAGTTGCTGCTGCACTTCGTAGCGTTCCAAGAGCGTCTCTTTGGCAAAATCACCTAAATCTTGATTTGTCATTTTGCTAACTTCTGAACTTTGTTACTTTTAGAAGTTTACTCCTTGTTACTAGATTACTGTAAGCTTACTTAAACTGCCAACTAGCATCAGACTCGGTGTTATTCCTGGGATTATTCTTCTATCTAAAATTTAAAATAATTTAAAATTGGTATGAGTAACAGCATTTTTTCCCGACTTGCACCCTTCATTCAAGAATATATTTATCTTCACAATTGGACAGAATTACGACCAGTGCAAATTGCTGCTTGTCAGGTAATATTTGAAACTGATGCTCATTTGCTAGTTGCTGCGGCTACCGCTGCGGGAAAAACAGAAGCCGCATTTTTACCGATTTTAACTTTATTATACGAACAACCAACTACTACAATAGGCGCATTGTATATTAGTCCCATTAAAGCTTTAATTAATGATCAATTTGAACGTCTCAATGATTTATTAAAAGCCGCAGATATATCAGTATACTCTTGGCATGGTGACGTAGGGCAAAGTCGCAAAAATAAACTTTTAAAAAATCCCCAAGGCATTCTACAAATAACACCAGAATCTTTAGAAAGCTTATTAATTAACAAAAATAATGAACTAATCCGGTTATTTGCTGATTTACGTTTTATCATTATTGATGAAATTCATGCTTTCATGGGTTCAGAACGTGGTTATCAAATTATTTGTCAACTACAACGTTTAGCAAAAGTTACCACAATACAACCTCGTCGTATTGGTTTATCAGCAACTCTGGGTGATTACTCAATGGCTGAAGCATGGTTAAGTTCAGGAACAGATAAAGCAGTAATTACCCCAAAAATTGCAGCAGGAAAACGCCAAATAAAATTAGCTATAGAGCATTTTTATTTTGAAAAAGAATTAGAAAAATCAGCATATGATCAATATATTTTCAATCTTAGTAAATCTCGTAAATGTCTGATATTTGCTAACAACCGCACCCAAACAGAATCTATTATTTCTTCTCTACGCCAAATAGCTAAACAAGAAGGATTTCCAGATATATATCATGTACATCATGGGAGCATTTCTGCGACTTTACGACAATCTGCTGAAAATGCTATGCGTGAACCTCATACTCCTGCGGTAACAGCAGCAACTTTAACCCTAGAATTAGGTATTGATATTGGTGAATTAGAAAGAGTAATACAATTAGAATCACCGTTATCAGTTGCTAGTTTTTTACAAAGATTAGGAAGAAGTGGTAGAAGAGGTGAATTTGCGGATATGCGTTTTGTTTGTTCAGAAAAACAACTATTATCAGAAACTTCTTTACCAGAACAAATCCCTTGGCAACTTTTACAGTGTATCGCTATTATTCAACTTTATTTAGAAGAGCGTTGGCTAGAACCAATCAAGCCAATTAAATATCCTTTAAGTTTACTTTATCATCAAACAATGAGCATTTTAAAAGCAACTGGGGAGCTTTCACCTGCTGCTTTAGCCCAAGAAGTTTTTAATTTATCCCCATTTGCAAATATTTCGACGGATGATTATAAGTTGTTACTACGATATTTAATTGATATTAATCACATTCAAAAAACTGAACAAGGTAAATTAATTATTGGTTTATTAGGAGAAAAAATAGTTAATAAATTTCAGTTTTATGCTGTATTTGCTGATCATCAAGAATATGTTGTTAAACAAGGGGCAACGGAAATTGGTGGTATTGTCATACCACCTCCTGTTGGTAATCAATTTGCCTTAGCTGGAAGAAGTTGGGAAGTTATAGAAGTTGACTTCAAAAAAAAGGCTATTTTTGTTAAACAAGCTGAGGGTAAAGCTAGTATTTATTGGCGTGGTAGTAGCGGTAATATTCATACCAAAATTCTACAACGAATGCGTCAGGTTTTGTTAGAAAATACAGAATATAGCTATTTACAAAAAAATGCTAAATTACGTTTGCAGGAAGTTAGAAAATTAGCGCAAAATGCTGGATTAGATAAACATAACATTATACTTTTGGAAAAAAATAAATGCTGCATCTTTCCTTGGATGGGTACTGTTGCTTACCGCACTTTAGAAAGATTGCTTAACTCTTTTTGTCGAGAATCATTAGAAATCAATAGTATTGGTGGGCTAAATCCTTATTATTTGACTTTGAAATTAGGTAAGAATAAATTCTCGTCTGTTTATCCAGAAATTTCTTCTTTATGCGAACAAAGAATTACAGCAGAACATTTAGTTAGTCATGCAGAAGCACCAGAACTGCAAAAATATGATAAATTTATTCCCCATGAACTTTTAAGGAAAGCTTTTGTGAATGATTATTTAGATATGGAAGAACTGAGACAACAGATTTTAATTTGGGAGAGAGAGAAACCTTAAAGTGCTATTATTGTTGTTGTTATATTAACAAAGCAATTGTGTAAAACTTGTATCCAAAAAGGTGAATTACAAGATGAACTCTAGCAATAGTTGCATAGCGACAGAAACAACCGCAGTTGTCATGGGAGGAAGTATCGCGGGAATGCTAACGGCTCAGGTACTGACCAAGCATTTTGACCGTGTAATAGTTGTAGAACGGGATCAACTTAAAGAAGCAGCCGAACAAGCAAAACAACGCCCTGGTGTACCTCAATACCTTCATGTTCATGCATTACTAATGCGGGGTCAGCAGATTATAGAACAGTTGTTTCCTGGTATCATCGCTGAATTAGCAGCTTCAGACGCACCAGCTATTGACTGGACAGCAGATTGTCTGTGGTTGAGTATTCGTGGTTGGGTTTCCCGCTTTCGTTCTCAAATAATTACCCGTACCTGTAGCCGCAATTTGCTGGAGTTGACTATCCGTAAACGTTTAATTGCAAATGATCGTCTAGAGTGGCGGTCAGCAACACAGGTAACTAGCTTACTTAACAATCAAGCTAGTGTGACGGGTGTGCGGATACGCACTGCTAACGAACCGGAAGTAGAGATATTTGCTGATTTAGTGGTGGATGCAACTGGAAGAAATTCTCGCACACCTGATTGGTTGCAAGCAATGGGTTATGAACCACCCCAGGAAACAGTTGTTAATGCTTTTTTAGGCTACGCTAGCCGCTGGTATCAGGTTCCGGCTGATTTGCAAACTGATTGGAATTGCGTGAATATTACAGCACAACCACCTGGTACTCGTGGGGGCGTAATTTATCAAGTCGAAGGTAATCGCTTGATTATTACACTAGCCGGTGTGGGTCGGGATTATCCACCTACGGATGAAGCAGGTTTTTTGGAATTTGCGCGTAGTTTGCGATCACCTATTATCTATGAAACTATCAAAAAACTTCAACCCCTTTCACCAATTTACGCCTATAGACGCACAGAAAACTGTCTGCATCATTATGAAAAACTGTCTCGATTCCCAGAAAATTTTCTAGTAGTTGGTGATGCTGTCTGTAGCTTCAATCCCGTTTATGGTCAAGGTATGACTACCGCTGCTTTAGGTGCTATAACTCTGGATGAATGCTTAAGTAAACAAGGAAATTCAATTGGTCTATCCCGCAAGTTTCAAAAGCAATTCAACAAAGTAGTTAACTTACCTTGGACGATAGCTACGGGTGAGGATTTCCGTTGGTCTACCACAGAGGGAGGAGAAACCAGTTTAATCAACAAACTGATGCAGAAGTATTTAGAACAAGTATTGATGCTGCAAAGCCAAAGCCCGGAAGTTCATCAATTGTTTTTAGAAATAATGCATATGCAAAAGCCACCCACTGCATTTTTCCATCCCCGCATCTTGATGCAGGTTTTGAAACAGGTTTTCACTTCCCAAGGTCAAGGGGAAAAGTTGAGTAATGCAGAAAGTTTATCAACATCTCTACCTGCGGTTGTGGAATAATTTTTGGGAATTTTTTAATTTAGCGGGGATGTTGTGTTAGATGACAGCAACTAAACCTAATTTAATTCAATATCCTCTTTTTCCCTGAGTATCCCAATACCAGCGTTAGTTTCAATGTAATCTGCTAAGTTGATAAAGTCTTCACGGGGATGGCATCTTCCACCTATGAGATTAAATGCTAATTCACTACGTGGATTATCTGGATTTTCCAGGATATGCATACCCCAATAATAAAGTTGATCACTGGAGCGAATACATACTTTTTCTGGATCTATACAATGAAATTTCTTATCAATTCTACTAATTTGTTTGTAAGCCTCAGCAAAAGTCCTTTTAAGGATATCCATTTTTTTGATAGATTTGGGATCTTTAAAATTATTAACTACGACAAATAAATGAGCAGTTTGGTTAATTTTCCGTATTTCTTCAACAGTTCCTTGAATAACTTTTCCATGCTTATTAATTCCCAGCGGATTTAAAGTTGTTGGTATGATACAGTAATCAAATTTATTAATTAGCTCTTTGGGATTTCGTTCAAGTGCAGGTGAGCAATCACAAATTACTATTTTACAATCACGCGCTGCATCCTCATGCCAATCTTCACCATCAAAAACTTGTATAGTTGTCCCAACACCTTTAGGATTGGGAACAAAAACACCATCACCTACTAATTTTTGCAGATTTTGTTCTGGATCTAAATCTACAAGTGCTACATTAAACCCTTGCAGAGCAAATGCTCCCGCTAAATGTGCAGCTACAGTTGTTTTACCAACTCCACCTTTGCAGGTAAAAACTCCAAAATAAACTTTTTTTGGAGGATCGAGTTTTATGGTTTCTTCTGTGTCTTCAGTTCCTCCAATTTCTATAACTCCATGAACTCCTACAATCTTATTTTCATAGGCAATTGCACAGCGCATTTTAGTATTTTTATCCCAGCTTCTAATTAAAGCTAATGCTGGTCCACCGAAACCTTTTGTAGTTATAAACCAACCAAAATTAAATTTTTTACCTTCGTTAGAATCTAAATAATCGGCAAATTTTAAAAGTTGTGGTGCTGTTACATTACCTTTTAGCCATTTCACCTGAACAGCACCAATTAAGTTTCCTTTTTTAACAACTAAATCATGTCCAGGTTGGTTAGGTTTGGCAGTTTCAACTGTCCAACCAGCTTTGTGAATAAGTTTTGCTACGTGCTGCTCAAATTCTGCATAGTTCATGTATTCTGACTGCAAAGATGATGGCATAAACTACTTTGGGTATCTTGAATTAAAATAAATGCTGTAATACAGTATACAGCAAACTAAAATTTAAGTACCCTTTAACTTAAATAAGTATAAATACGCTAAAATCTACAACTTTCATGAAATTTCCAAAAAGTTACTCTATGGATACAAATTAACGAATTAATTTCCGTTAGACTATAAGCCCTACTATTAAAAATTATTAAACGCCTTATGCACAGGTTATTATCTGGACCGTTGAGTATTGAGAAATTAACGGTTAAGATTGCGGGTTTACCTGCATCATTACAAGGTATAAAGCTGGTGCAGATGTCAGATTTTCACTACGATGGTGTGCGATTATCAGATAAAATGCTAGAAAGAGCGATCGCACTCAGTAACCAAGAACAACCAGATTTAGTTCTCTTAACTGGCGACTATATCACTACAACACCAGAACCTATTCACAAACTAGTAAAAAGTCTTAAACATCTGGAAAGTCGTTGTGGTATCTATGCTGTATTAGGAAACCATGATATATACTATGCCAATTCAAAATCTGAAGTTACAAAAGCACTGACAAACATTGGTATTCATGTCCTTTGGAACGAAATTGCTTATCCATTAGGAACAGAATTACCACTAGTAGGACTAGCAGACCGTTACTCACAGGAATTCAATCCTACACTAGTCATGAATCAGCTAGACCCTACTACACCGCGTATAGTTCTATCCCACAACCCAGATACAGCAGAAACATTGCAAAAATGGCGCGTAGATTTGCAATTATCTGGTCATACTCACGGTGGACAAATCGTTATTCCCGGTTTGGGACCAGCAGTGCTTTATTACAAAAAACTATTGCGAAAAATACCTATGAAAATTAGACGTAAAGTCTCATTTCTACGAAAAAATTATTCTATTCTCCACCATTGGGAATGGTCACAAGGATTACATAAAATAGGAAAAAATCAGCTATATGTCAATCGTGGTTTAGGAACTTATCTCCCCGGCAGGTTATTTTGTCCGCCAGAACTGACTATAATTACCTTACAAACTAGATAATATCATACACCCGAATTGAGAAAGGAAAATCTACCAACTTGCTCTAATCTCATATCTTGCACCAGGAGACTTCTCATCATTAGAATCCATCAAACCAGAAACCGCTGCAAGTTGCGACAGATACACGTCAGCAATTCACAGCGGCTTCATTATCAAGCAATGATTTAATAAAATGAGATAATCCGTCAACTAAGGTGAACCCGATTCGCAATATACTACTCAGGATTGCGTATCCTTTATTCTAACTAGGCAGGCACTTCTGGCTATGAGTTTAAAAACCTCCCATCAAAACTAGATGAAATCAAGGCAAAAACACATTTACAGGAAGCCACAACCTAACAGTAATTGCGAGGACATTAGAGCGGGAGGTACAGGCTCTAACTCAAAAGCTTGTATTTCACTTTTAACCTTTTCGTACCTTGCTCTTAATCTAACATGAGTTTTTTTATCTGTAGCCGATATTTACTAAAGTTGAAATTCATTAATGTATCGCAATAATTTCTGAAAGACTTCTTAAGTATTGGTAAATCTTTTTACTCTTCACACTTATGATTAGCATTCCCAAAAACTTCTCAGACTTCACCCAAACACCCCACAGCGGCTACCATTGGGACGGAAGTAGTCGCCGCTTTTTTGAAGGCTGGTATTATCGCGTTACCTTGCCCGAAATTAGGCAAACTATTGCCTTTATGTACTCCATCGAAGATCCCATCGGTAATCAGCCTTACAGCGGCGGTGCTGCCCAAATCCTGGGCATAAATGATGAATATCTCTGTCGCACTTTTCCTGATGTCAACAAATTTTGGGCGAGTCCTGATGTCTTAGCTTTAGGTCATTGGGGAAAAACGGATTTACAAATTTCCCCCCTTTACCTTATCCCGACTGAATTTGAGCATCATATTCAACAAGGCTATCAAGCCACCGCTACCTTAAACCAAGGCATAATTACAGATCCTGGAACAGGTAATTATTGTCGTTGGCAGTATGAAATTAAACCCGTATATGCGTGGGGCAATCAAAATAATATTCAGCAATCAACCGCCGGTTGGTTATCATTTTCGCAGATATTTGAACCGGGATGGCAAATTCTAATGGCTCACGGTTTAGCCACCGGTTTCATAGACTGGAATGGTAAAATCTATGAATTCACCAACGCCCCGGCTTACGGAGAAAAAAATTGGGGTGGTGCTTTTCCTCAAAAATGGTTTTGGCTTAATTGTAATTCTTTTGACGAGGAACCAGACTTAGCATTAACTGCCGGTGGCGGAAGACGTGGTGTATTGTGGTGGATGGAATCTGTAGCCATGATTGGTATACACTATCAAGGGAAATTTTATGAATTCGTTCCCTGGAATTCACAAGTAAGCTGGGAAATTCATCCTTGGGGAAAATGGCAAATGCAAGCCAAAAACTCTCACTATGAGGTTGAATTGACAGGAACTACCGATTTACCAGGTACACCCCTACGCGCACCCACAACCAATGGGTTAGCATACTGTTGTCGAGACACAATGCAAGGGAAACTAGATTTAGAATTGCGAGAACTGAATGGAAGCAAATCTAAAATTATCCTCAAAGCACAAAGTCATCTTTGTGGTTTAGAAGTAGGTGGCGCGACTTGGGAAAATATTTGGCAGTCTTCCTAAAACTACTGCTATAATTGTAAATGCTTCGTAGTTGGGGTTGTAGCTCAGTTGGATAGAGCGGACGCCTCCTAAGCGTCAGGTCGTGCGTTCAAGTCGCACCAGTCCCGTTTTTGACTTCAAAATCAGATATTGTTGGCAGAATTGAGTACTGTTTTGTGATCAAAAACTGATTTAATTGTTGATTGGGTTGAGAAAATTAAATTATTCAGCTAATATTCAGCTAAATTTTATCCGGATAGAATTTACAGTGAATGAACATTTCAGTTATGAGATGGCTAAAAATGGCTAAAATTTTAACAACCCTCCTAGTAACAATTCACATCTGTGTATGAAGGTGAAATGAATATATTAATGAGTTCACCAAATTGATACTGTTTGCCTTTTTGAGCTTAAAATAATCCGATAAAATGGGTTTCAACCCCTATAATAGAATCTTGGGTATGGGTTAGTATAATTCATCTAAGATAGCAATAGTATGCTTATAGGGTAGTTTAATACATCTCAACATCAAAATTTCTCAAATCTTGATTTGGGTATAATTTGCTTAAACTTGTTACTCTGCATAACTTTATAATTTTTAGAGAAAATCCTGGTCTTCACAGACTTACTTTATAGAGCCTTGAATAAGCTACTGTTTACAGGTAAATCTTTCCGACTTATATCTTTTATCCTACCTTTATTACTATGGTGGGGATATAAAGAAGTACAAACCCAATTTGTACAACCGCAAGCAATGTTAGTTTTGGGTGGTTCCACTAGACGTTTAGAAAGGGAAAAATTTACAGCAGATTTTGCTCGTAAGCATCCCAATATACCAATATGGATTACTGGAGGTAGTCCACCTACATATACTAAACAAGTATTTACCAGAGCAGGAGTTGATCCCCGACGTTTACACTTGGACTATGAAGCTGTAGATACAGTTACTAATTTTACCACATTAGTAGATGATTTGAAATCTCATGGAATTAAAAGAGTTTATTTAATTACTTCCGACTTTCATATGCGTCGTGCTTGCGTGATTGGTGAAATTATTTTAGGTAGTCGGGGTATTTATTTTCAAGCCGTATCAGTTCCTTCAGAAAAATCACCAGAACCTATTGAAAAATCCATCCGTGATGGAGCTAGGGCTATTTTGTGGGTAGCGACTGGCTATACAGGCGCTCCTCAGGCTAAAAATAGACGATAATCCTGAATTCTAAATTCAGTAAACACAAATTTTTTGTTACCCCATGCCCTATCTCCTAGAAAAAATCCCTGCCAATATCCCCACAATTTGATACCCTAGCTTAAACAGATTTGAGAAAAGTGAAAGCGTGGAAATTCAACTTGGGCGGGGAAAAATAGCTCGTAGAGCATATGGAATTGATGAAATTGCTCTAGTCCCTGGTAACAGAACACTTGATCCGAGTTTGGCAGATACTAGCTGGCGTATTGGCAATATTGAGCGAGAAATCCCTATTATTGCCAGTGCAATGGATGGTGTTGTCGATGTCAATATGGCAGTCCGTTTGTCCCAGTTAGGCGCTTTAGGCGTGATCAATTTAGAGGGTATCCAAACTCGCTATGCAGATCCTGAACCGATTTTAGATCGGATTGCCTCCGTGGGTAAAGAGGAATTTGTTGCCTTAATGCAAGAACTCTATGCCGAACCAATAAAGCCGGAACTAATTGAAAAACGTATTCAGGAAATTAAAAAACAAGGTGGTATTGCGGCAGTGAGTGCTACTCCAGCCGGTGCTAGTAAATTTGGTGAAGTAGTCGCAAAAGCTGGGGCGGATATATTTTTTATCCAAGCCACAGTAGTTTCTACAGCCCACTTATCACCAGAGTCGAGCATCCCCCTGGATTTAGCTGAATTTTGCCGTTCTATGCCCATTCCTGTGGCACTGGGCAACTGTGTCACCTATGAAGTCACCTTGGATTTGATGAAAGCTGGTGCGGCGGCTGTATTAGTGGGAATTGGACCCGGTGCTGCTTGTACATCTCGTGGGGTCTTGGGTGTAGGTGTACCGCAAGCAACAGCGATCGCAGATTGTGCTGCCGCCAGAGATGATTATTATCAGGAAACTGGTCAATATATCCCTGTAATTGCTGATGGTGGTTTAATTACAGGCGGTGACATTTGTAAGTGTATAGCCTGCGGTGCTGATGGTGTGATGATTGGTTCTCCCTTTGCTAGAGCCGCTGAAGCCCCAGGAAGGGGTTATCATTGGGGCATGGCCACCCCCAGCCCAGTTCTGCCTCGTGGTACTCGTATTCGTGTGGGTACTACCGGTACTCTAGAGCAAATACTCACCGGTCCCGCTGGACTAGATGATGGTACTCATAACCTTGTCGGAGCCTTAAAAACTAGTATGGGTACATTAGGAGCCAAAAATCTTCAAGAAATGCAGCAAGTTGAAGTTGTGATTGCTCCTTCCCTATTAACCGAAGGCAAAGTCTATCAAAAAGCCCAACAATTAGGCATGGGTAAGTAAAGCTACTGGGGAATGGGGAGATGGGGAGACGCGGTGACGCGGTGACGCGGTGACGCGGTGACACGGTGACGCGGTGACACGGAGAAATAATTACCTACTGCCCCCTGCCCCCTGCCCCCTGCCTCCTGCCCACTGCCCCCTGCCCCCTGCCCCCTGCCCCCAAAAAATTTTTCCAGCGCCCTCAACAATCACTGGAAAAATCCCATATGTCGCCTACAATAGAAATAGCGGAGACGCATGTTTCCGTTCACTCCTCACACCACACTCCGCCCGGACTACTGTTCGGGCGGTTCCTTATGTTTAGGCATAAATTCCATAGCTTCTTTGCAAATATACATCCTTCACTCCCAAGCTGATGTTTTTGCTATGGTAGAATTTTCACGAAACTCATAAATATAACAGCCAAAGGTTTTTAGGAATGTCAGCAGCCTCACAAGTTACAGATTCTAGTTTTAAGCAGGACGTACTCGACAGTGATGTTCCTGTGTTGGTTGACTTTTGGGCTCCCTGGTGCGGACCTTGCCGCATGGTAGCTCCTGTTGTCGAGGAAATTGCATCACAGTATGAAGGTCAACTCAAGGTAGTCAAAGTTAATACTGATGAGAATCCTCAAGTCGCTAGTACATATGGTATCCGCAGTATTCCTACATTAATGATTTTTAAAGAAGGACAAAAAGTGGATATGGTTGTTGGTGCTGTGCCAAAAACTACATTAGTTAGCACTTTAGAGAAGTATCTTTGAAACTCAATTGTTGACGAAATACTATTGAGTTGAACATTTTCTCTAGTGTTAGGTAAATATTTATCAGCTAGTTTTAGAGACACTAATTTTGCGTCTCTAGACAACTTTTTTTCAAATAATTAGGGATGCTGGAAAGCTACTTAGGATGTGTCTCCTGATCGAGATACATCCATATTTTATGTGCTTGAATATGTGCCTGAATATGTGCCTGAATATGTGCCTGAATATGTACTTGCAGATTCCCTTAACCTGTATATTTGATATTTGGGCATTTTCAAGAGTCTGATATTATATTTTTGTGAAATTCATACAAAATTAATTATGGAAGTCAGCTTTTTGAGTTCGGTAGTTTTACCGATAGCCTTGGCCATCATTATGTTAGGAATGGGTTTATCTCTTTTACCAAAAGATTTTCAACGTGTAAAGAACTATCCCAAAGCTGTCTCAATTGGCTTGATTAGTCAGTTAGTTTTTTTACCTATAATTGGTTTTGTTATTGCTAACATTGTCCCTATGCAACCTGCAATGGCTATGGGGTTAATGATAGTGGCACTGTGTCCAGGTGGGGTATCCTCGAATATATTTACCTTCCTCGCCAAAGGTGATGTTGCACTCTCTGTTACTCTCACAGCTTTTAGTAGTTTAATTACAGTATTTACCATTCCGGTGTTCGGAAATCTAGCATACCAACACTTCATTGGAGAAACAGCCGCGCTGGCTCTACCCATTGGTGCAACAATAGTACAAATTTTTCTGATCACGATTCTGCCTATAGGTTTGGGAATGGTAATCCGACAAATATTTCCAGAACCTGCTCGTCGTCTGGAAAAAGTGACTAACCGCCTAGCAGTTGGTTTACTTGCGGTGATTATTCTCATGCTCATCGTTCGTGAGTGGAACCGTATTCCTGGCTTTATTCTCCAAGTTGGAGTCGGTGTGATGCTATTAAACACTATCTCAACTTTGACAGCATTTTATACTAGCAAGCTGTTCAAGCTTAATCCTCCTCAACAAATCTGCATTACCATTGAAGTTGGCATTCAAAATAGCGCCCTAGCGTTTGCAATTACTGCCGGAATCCTCAAAAATCCTGATATGGCTATACCCGCTGCAATTTACGGTTTGTTTATGTATGTGACAGGGTGGATTGCTATTCGCTACGGTAGAAAGTTGATTGCAACCAGTCCTATTCAGCATCCTCGAGAGAGTCAAGTTTAGTATGGGAAAAAATTAGCTGTTGCTGAGTAAAAATATGAATTAGCCTTGTGTAGAGGCGCAGAGTCACAGAAAGATTCTTCTTCGTGAATTATTTTTTCTCTGGTGATAAATTCGGGTTTTAGTATTTTTCTGACAAATTACACACAAAATTTAGATAAAATATAATGCCATTATTATGGCTATGCTCATGACCTCATCTGCGTCGTTTGACTATTTAGAGTCTCTCCAAGCCGATATGGCTGAATTAATAGATCGTTTACCGACCTTAAAACATCGGCAATTTATCCAGCAGGCACTTGCTACCATCATGCGTCTGGCTGATAGTGAAATTGAACGTCTTGACTGGAAAATATTATCTGCGGCTCTAGCAGACATGGAAGGCGGTTTCCAGCTTTTTTATGGCTATCGTCATGTTCGCAAAATTACTATTTTTGGTTCCGCCCGTTTAGCACCAGAAACTCCTGAGTACCAGATTGCACTTCAATTTGCTCGCGCTGTTTCTCAATTGGGATTCATGGTCATGACAGGTGGTGGTGGTGGTATTATGCAAGCGGGTCAAGAAGGTGCTGGACGAGAAAATTCTTTTGGTTTAAATATTCAGTTACCTTTTGAGCAACAGGCTAACCCTTTTATTGAGGGTGATCCAAAACTGATTCACTTCAAATATTTCTTTACCCGCAAGCTGTTTCTTCTTAAAGAAAGTGACGCTGTGGCTTTATTTCCCGGTGGGTTTGGTACTCAAGATGAAGCTTTTGAATGTATGACCTTGAGCCAGACGGGAAAATTTGGTCCGGTTCCTCTGGTTTTAATAGATACTCCTGGTGGCGATTACTGGCGTTCTTGGAGTAAATATATTGATCAGCAATTGGTAAAAACAGGGCTTGTCAGTCCCGATGATCCTAGTTTATATACCATTACAGATAATCTGGAAGTTGCTTGTAATGCTATTACTAAGTTTTACCAGGTTTATCACTCTAGTCGCTATGTTGGTGATCAGTTAGTAATCCGTCTCAGACAAGATTTATCACTAACTGAGATAGAACGACTAAATACTGATTTTAATGACATTCTTGTGAAAGGCAAAATTGAAAAAAGTCAGATATTACCTCAAGAAGGACAAGATGAAACATCTGAACTACCTCGCCTAATTTTATACTTCAATCAGCGAGATTTGGGGCGGTTGTATCAGATGATTGCAGCCATTAATCAAATGGGTACTCCTTCGGAGGAGGAAGCAGCACACCCAGAAAGGAAGTAAGCTCTACTCAATTAAAAAAACGGGCTGAAGTTAATTAGGGTAAAGAGGGTAAACAAATGCATCTGGTGAAAACTATCACTAGTTTGTTGATACGATTTGGGATTTTAGATTTTAGATTTTGGATTCTAAAAGACCGCGCAGCATAAGCTTTATTTATTGCTGATTAGCATAAATACAGCTTGTATATTAAGCTGTCCATTATTGACTACTTTTCTACTTGAAAAGCACTCCCAGTGCAAAAAACTCCAATTTAAAGGCGCGATCGCCCAGCAAAGTAAACAATATAAAAAATTTGAAACAAGATAGAGGAATTAAATATGCTGGAATTACTAGGTTCAGGTTTGGTTTCCCTTTGGCTGGATATGGCTGGAGTGAAGCTTAATCCTTTAGATGCTTTAGATGCATTGGCTTGGCAAAGTAGCCCTGGCTTTGTTATAGCTCCTGATCCCAATCCAGCAGGCGCTATGACAGTGCAGGAATATCTCAAAGAGTTGATTACCTCGAAACTGATAGCCCAGGATCTCATGTCACATCAGGGAATTTGGTTGCAGTCAGGTCCTATGCTGATGGCTAATCACCAAGGTACTATACCTTTACCGGCAGCTTCTTTAACTAAGATTGCTACTTCACTAGCTAGTTTCAAAACTTGGGGACCAGACCATCAATTTGATACTTTGGTCAGCGCCACAGGTCCGGTAGTTAATGGCGTAGTACAGGGGGATTTGGTGATTACAGGCGGTAATGATCCGATGTTTGTTGGTGAAGAAGCGATCGCTCTGGGTAATACTCTCAACAAAATCGGTATTAAACAAGTAAAGGGCAATTTGGTAATTATTGGCAATTTCGCCATGAATTTTCAACGTCAGCCCCTTTTGGCGGGTCAATTGCTCAAGCAAGCCCTGAATCACAAGACTTGGAATCGTTCTGTGGTTTACCAATACTCAATCATGCCTAAGGGAACACCCAAGCCCCAAGTTGTCATTGCTGGTACTGTTAAAGTAGAAGCACAGCCCAAACCCCAACAAACTTTACTGGTACGTCATCGCTCTTTACCCTTAAAGCAACTGATTAAGGAGATGAATGTTTACAGTAATAACGATATGGCAGAAATGTTAGCTGAGTCTTTGGGTGGAGCAGCTGTAGTTAAAGCGACGGCGGCTAATCTTGCTCAAGTACCACAGTCGGAAATTCAGTTAATTAATGGTTCTGGACTAGGACGCGAAAATCGTATTTCCCCTAGAGCCGTTTGTGCTATGTTCATGGCGCTACAAAGGGAAGCATCAGCCCATCAGCTAAGTTTGACTGACTTGTTCCCCATGTCTGGTTTTGATCATCGAGGGACACTACACAGCCGACACTTACCAATTGCGACTGTAATAAAAACTGGAACTCTTAATGATGTGAGTGCTTTAGCAGGAGTTTTACCTACACGCGATCGCGGTTTAGTCTGGTTTGCGATTATTAATCGTGGTGGTAATGTATCCGGTTTCCGTACTGAACAAGATAAACTTTTACAACATCTCGTCAAACAATTGCAAGTATCTACGGGTATACCTAATGCCCTGACTCCTCACTCAGCTGAGAATTCGTTACCAAAATTAGGTGCAGGGAACCGAAATGAAATCTTGTTGAAAAATTCGTAATTCGTAATTCGTAAATAGGGAACAGGTAACAGGGAACAGGGAACAGGTAATTCTTAATTTTCCCCGCGTCTCCGTGTCTCTCCATCCCCGCGTCCCCGCGTCCCTGTGTCTCCCCATCCCCGCGTCCCCGCGTCCCTGTGTCTCCCCATCCCCGCGTCCCCGCGTCCCTTCCTAACCTCCATCCTGGGGAATAATCTCCGTTAGCACTCTGCCTTTAGAAGTTCCACCTTTAACGGTAATATTTTCTGTTTGCAGGTTGCCGACGGCTGTTTCACCTGTGAAAGTTAATTTTGGATCAACTTGGCGATAAACGACATTCCCCTGGGCTTCTAGGAGTTTTTTGTCTACATCCCAAGTTAGTGTATTCGATTTTAAAGATTGCTGACGTTGTCCTACTGCATTGACATTACCGATTAAATTAATTATTTTTTGTGGGATTTTCATTTTCCCTTGATTACCAGTCACAGTCACATTTTCAGTCTGGTGAAAAACGCGCAGGGGCGAATTTGTGGTGACAAGTTCTTGACTTATATTCCAGGTAATAGAGTTACTAGTTATTTGCATAAGTGGGTCTAGTAACTGAATCTGGGCTTTGGGTTGAATAGTAGCAATTTTAGTTTTTAAGTTAACTTCTGCGGCATTGCCTTGACCACGGTCGGTGATTTGATTATTTTTGTAGCGGTCAATTTCGATGGTGCGATCGCTAATTAATTTTTCGGTTTTGATTTGCCAAATTAAATGCTCAGTTCGCATTTGCAATTGTGGTTCAGTGGAATTAGCTACCACTTTTCCTGAAAATTCTACACGCTGTTCACGGGTTTTAACTTTTGCTTCCTGTGCTACAGCTTTCAATTGTTTATGAGTACCATTTAGCTGATTACGAACAATTAATAAATCTTCTTTTGGTCGCCATTCTAATTCATTTCCTTGTAAAACAATCCCATTTACAGGATCTGTAGCAATAATCTTGCCTTTGAGCAAGAGTTGTTTACCATCTTGCTGGATGTCCGCTTTATCAGCTTTAATTTTATAAACTACTTTACCATCTTGATATAGTTCACCATCAGGATTTTCGGCTTCACCTATTTCTTGTTCTTTGGTATATTTTGCTTGTTTGGCTCTGACTTTCCAAATTGGTCTGCCTGTTTCATCAAATTGTTCTAAAGCAACATCAAAGAAAGTCAACTTACTATCTACTTTTTGTGGAGATGAATCCCCAGTATTTGATTTAGTAGGTGATTGATTGCCACAAGAAAATAAGCCAATGACCAAAAATAAGGTTAAAGGTAGATAATACCAATTAACTGGACATTGCCAATGATCCCATGAATAAAAGCAGGAGGAGTTGGTTTTACTTCCACCTAGAAGTTTTGAACAAAAAAGCCAGGGTGAAAAAGAGTAAGGAGAGCCGGAGTTAATATCTCCATATTTATTGTCCTCCTTGATTCTTAATCTCTGCTTCCCAGCTTTTTGCGGAATTTTTCCCCTCATTCTTCCTGCCTTCTTGATATTGCATTATTCTGGAATTTCTAAATGTCCTTCACTATCTCGATGGTCATCCAAAAAACCCATTCCAGCTAAAGGTCGATATGGATAACTTTGACGCGGTGTTTTTTGAATATCTTCTTTGATGGCTTCTAAATCAATATAGCGATCGCTCACATTAATTAAACTATCACTAGTCATCGACCGCAAACTCACCACTTCAACCCTTACACCACGATAGCTGACGGAATTTACTGCGTAAGCCAAATCGCCGTCACCGCTCACTAAAACTGCGGTATCATAGGAATCGACCAGCGCCATCATATCCACAGCTATTTCTACATCTAAGTTAGCCTTTTTTGAGCCATCTGGCAGCTGTACCAAATCTTTAGCAATGACTCGGTAGCCGTTGCGACGCATCCACAGCAAGAATCCCTGCTGTTTCTCATTTGTCCGGTCTACTCCCGTATAAAAGAAGGCACGCAACAGCCTTGATCCCCCAGTTAAACGACACAGCAGCTTAGTGTAATCTATTTCGATCCCTAGTTGCAGCGCCGCATAAAATAGATTGGAGCCATCAATAAATATAGCCACACGACCACGATTTTCTAAAACCTGTTCTGGCGTGAATATAGAGTCGTTTTCCAAATTATTCAACATTGTTCTCATACCTCAGTTCTTATCCTTGTTATTTTTGATAGAAATCACTAACTTTTACATACTTGTTAGAGTGGCTTATGATATTTTTCCGGGGCTAATTAACCAAGCCCCGATCAAATTTTTGGTTAAATCAAAAATGAAAAGTAATAATCATTTTTTCAAGCTTCTATTCGCTTAAAAACTGGTTGAGGTGTACCCAACTGTTGTTGCTCAGATAATACGCCCCATGTTGCATGGGTAGTAAAAGGGGCAATCATTAAACTTTCTTTTTGATCGTTAAAGTTTATTCCCCAGCCTAGTTGCTGATAAATATCACTGCTGATATTGGGAATAATCGGGGAAAGGAGATAAGCTGCTAGTCTGACTGATTCAAGAACCGTGTACAGCACTGCTTCCACTTCTTCCTGCTTTCCCTGTTTATATAATGTCCAAGGAGCTTGATCATCAATAAACTTATTGCTGGCTTGTACCAGCGACAGAACAGCATGACAGGCTTCATTGAAAGCTAGTGTCTCGTAGGCTTGTTTCACCTTCTCTCCTAGACCTAAGCCAATTGCTTTTAAAGACTTTTCAGCCGGGATAGCTGACGGAGCAATTGACGGCACTTTACCAGCGCAATATTTCTTCACCATGTTTAAAGTGCGATTTAACAAATTACCTAAATCATTTGCCAAATCTGCATTTAGAACATTAATGAATCTAACTTCATTAAAATCGCCATCCTTACCAAATTCGATTTCCTTAAGGAAGTAATAACGAACTGCGTCGCTACCATAACGTTGAACTAAAGCTACAGGATCTAGGGTATTACCTAGAGTTTTCCCCATTTTTTGACCATCTTTAGTCAAAAATCCATGCCCAAAAACTCGCTCTGGTAAGGGTAAACCTGCTGATATCAGCATTGCTGGCCAGTAAACTGCATGAAAGCGCAATATATCTTTACCAATTAAGTGCAGATTGATTGGCCACCATTTTTCTAAAGCATTGGCCAAAGTTGGTTCTGTATCGGCTTCTAACAATGCTGTAACATAACCTAATAACGCATCAAACCAGACATAAAGGGTATGCTTGGAGTCAACTGGTACTGGAAAACCCCAATCGAGATTTACCCGCGAAATCGAAAAGTCTTGTAAACCTTGACTGACAAAGTTGAGAACTTCATTCCGTCTACTTGTTGGTTGAATAAAATCTGGTTTGGACTGGTAGAATTCTTCCAATTGGGTTTGGTATTTGGATAGTTTAAAAAAGTAGTTCTGCTCGTCCCGCCACTCTACTTCTTTGGTAGTATGTATGGGGCAGCGTTTGCCCTCTAGCAGTTCCCGTTCTTCTTTAAATTCTTCGCAGGATACGCAGTACCAACCTTTTTGTTGTCCTTGGTAAATATCGCCATTTTCCCAAACTCGTTGGAAGAATTCTTTGACAATTGCGTGATGGTTAGCAGCGGTAGTGCGACTAAAGCGATCATATTGGATGTTGAGAACCTGCCACAAGTTCAGGAAACTGGGTACTATTTCATCACAAAATTCTTGTGGTGCTTTTCCAGAACTAGCTGCTGAACGCTGAATTTTTTGTCCATGTTCATCTGTACCCGTAATTAACAGTACTTGATGTCCCAATAAGCGCTGAAACCTTGCCACGACATCCGCAGCCATTGTTGTGTAAGCACTGCCAATATGAGGAACATCATTTACATAGTATAGAGGTGTTGTCAGTACAAAGGTCTTTTCAGTTTTATTCACTAGATTCATGCAAAATAAAAAAACAAATTATTAAACTGTTTTCTCTGTTCGTTAAGCCTGTAAAACCACGTAATTATATAACATGGCAACTGGTTTTTTCAAACTACAATTTAATATTAGCAAAGTTCCTCGACTCACGAATTGTTTTGTCATATCTATAAATCCAGCTAATTTATTGCCTCATTAGGGATGGTTTTTGCTAACAATCATGGTGTTAGCTGTTTGTGCTAATGATTGTCATAAATTGTCTTTATAGAAACTTTACTAACCTCAACTCAGAAAATATAGTTGAATCTGTAATTTAGACATTTCTCTCTGAAGCTGCTTGAGGTTAGAGTAAATAAATGTAAAAATTGCCTCAATATTAACTTCATGGGGATTTATTTATCCTCAACAAACTTACGGAACCATTTCACCGCAAAATTGCCAGATGGCAGCATCAAGTTTGTTATTAATAAGGAAACAGAGTACAGCGTTTCCAAATACCTATTTCCAATCATCAATTACCAACCTTGAGTGAAAGTGTGAAGGGTGGTTTTGTCGCTTTCACATACTTATATCTAATCGTGAAGTCTGCACTAAATTCTGTAATCAGGATTTCAGAGTTGGCTAATTTTTGTCTGGAAAGGTTGATGATTGGTGATGTTCTCGGTTTGTTTATGTCTTTCACCATCAGCGCGAGTAAAACGGTAAAGTTAAACAAGGTGAATAAATAAAGACACACTTATTTGTAAAATGGTACACGTTGAACTTAAACCTTGTTTTCTGACACCGAAACGACTACAACCAGAGTATCCGCTGTTTGTTTATTTACCAGGTATGGATGGAACTGGTCAATTGTTGCGATCTCAAACTGCTGGATTAGAACTTGGCTTCGATGTCCGATGCTTGGCGATCCCCAGAAAAGACCTCACTACCTGGGATGTGCTAACAAACAACGTTTTAGACTTAATTCACTCAGAATTAGAAAAAAGCTGCCACCGACCAGTTTACCTCTGTGGTGAGTCATTTGGGGGTTGTTTGGCGATGAAAGTAGCAACCCAGTCACCACAGTTATTTAAGCGCATTATTTTAATTAATCCCGCTTCGGCTTTTCAACTACGTCCTTGGCTAAACTCATTATCTCAACTAACTGACTTAGTGCCATCATGGTTTTATGATGTTGGCGCATTAGGGTTGTTACCGTTTTTAGCATCTTTAGCACGGATGTCTAGTAGCGATCGCCATGAACTGCTAAAAGCTATGCGTTCAGTCCCACCAGAAACCATTAACTGGCGGTTATGGTTATTGCGAGAGTTTAATGTTGATCAGGAAAAATTGCAACGGCTAACGCAACAAGTGTTATTAATTGCTGGAGGAAGTGATCGTCTTTTACCTTCTGTCAGTGAGGTAGAACGATTGGATGATATTTTACCTAATACTAAGACAGTATTATTACCTGATAGCGGTCATGCTTGTTTGTTAGAAGAAGATGTAAATCTATATGACATTCTTCAAGCTAATGAATTTTTGGAACCTGATGTACAGATAAGTATGAAATTACAAAAGATTATTCCTAATTAAAGACAGTTAAGCTTAAATAACTTTATTAAGTTCTTCACGAACTTCTGGACGAAAAACTAAGAAATAATTGATTTTTGTCTTCTTTTCTAGGATAAGCAAACTAACAAAAGCCCTTCTCCTTGAGGAGACGCTACGCGTAGCTTGCTTCCCCGTAGGGGTACGGGCATCCAAGGAACAGCGATTGCGCTATCTCTTCTACAAACTACACCACCGCCCGATAGATACTGTACAATTAGTTATGTATTTGGCTTTTAAAATTATTCTGGAAAAAAATCAGACTTGAGAACTAAATTAGGATCAAAAGGACATTCTAGTGGAAAAACAGAGATAGATAAACCTGTTTCTGATGCTGCTAAATCTCTCGCTTTTTGATAACATTCATTAAACACTTCTAAAAAATAATTCTTTAAACTCGGACTAGCTGCGAAATCATCTTCTAAACGGTTACGATGTTCTTTAATGGTTGTACGCCAGCTATTTGTCCGTTTTTCTGGTTGATATTGCCATTTCAAAAGGTGCATCAACAAAATTCTCAAGTTACTTTTAATTGATTTCTTATCATTATTTCCCATACTTCCTATTTCAGAAATTAGATTTTCTATATCTAATTCTGCAAATCTTTTTTGTTGTAATATTTCAATTGTTGATTCTATCCAAAGATGAAAGTCTTGGTTGTAGAGAGAAGAAGATAAGCTGGTTAATATATTTTTCATGAATACCTCATTGTTATAACAAGGGTTAATTAATAGTTTATCATAAATTGGAAAATAAAGATTTTGATACCAATTATACGCTTCATCTAGTTCTTCACCAACTTCTCGACGAAAGACTAAAGCGTAATTCATTCTTTTCCTCTAATTGAAGCTTTAATTTCCTCCTATGTCATCACATTCTCTGGATTTGTTTCGTAATCAGTAATGCGTCGATCAAGTTCTCGTTTTTGCGCTGTTGTTAAATCGAGATAAGCCTGTTCTACTGCTATACTTTCCAAAATTTCTTGTACAATACGGATTCTATCTGGAATACTCAGGGCTTTTATTTCATTTACAGTTACACTGATATCCATGTTGACTGACCTAAATAGGAAGATAAGGCAATTCATATATTTTCTAGGATAAGCGATTTTCTAGCATAAGCGATCGCACAGATCAAAATACAATTTTACCATTAACGTATTGGTTGACATTGAATTTATTTATTTATTTATCCTTATATATCGCTTCTATATAAAAGTTTTATGTAGCACAATATCAATTTTTGTGTATCAGTTGTATGGTATAATAATTTACTTGTTATAAAGTTACTAGTAAGAAAGCTAAAAATCTTAATTTTAGGAGTTATTTAACATGAGCGGAACACAAGCCACCTGGAGTGCTGATGGAAGTTATCTTCCTCCAATAGATCCTCATACTAAAGCCAAGCATCTTATTATTGAACAATACATTGAAAACTTAGTGATTACACTTTATAAAAAAGGTAAGCGTGGAGTTACTACATTTACTTTTATAGATGGTTTTTGTGGTGGTGGAATGTACAATGATAAAGACAATAATAACGAGTGGGAAGGTTCTCCTGTCAGGCTCATCAAGGCTGTAAGAGAAGCACATAAAAAATCAAAACGAATTTACCCAGAACCCTTAAATATCAAGTTCATTTTTATAGATAATAAAAAAAATCATTTAAGTTGCCTAAAAACATATTCAATGCCAAAAGCAGGTTTAGGAGAATTAGTGGATGAACGACCACATCAATTTAGTCATGAGTACGGTGACAGAATAGAACAATGTGAATTCATACATGGGGAATTTGAAAATTTAGTAAATTCCTGCATTGTTGCAGTAGAATCTCGTAAAGGACATTCTTTCTTTTTACTTGATCCGTTTGGGTGGACAGATGTTTCCATGAAAACTATTAGAAAAATTAACAAGCTTAAAGGTTCGGAAATTCTTTATACCTACATGATTGGATTTATAACAAGATTCTTGAGTGAAAGATATACAAGCCAGAAAAGAGGTTTTCAAGAAATTCTTGAAGCAGATAACTATTATGAAATTGCTAATCTAGAAGATAATAGTATTGGAGAACAGTGTTATTTAAGAGACCAGACTGTGAAACTTTTTATAGAAAAAGGTCAGTCACAATATGTATTTACTTTTGCACTTATTCCTAGAGGAGATAATATTGTATTATACTATTTGCTGCATCTTTCTCAGAATTTAACAGCATTGGAAGTAATAAAGGATTGTTTTGAATTGGAGAATAATTTAGATTATCAATATCATTATGAAATATATGGATATGGCTTTAGAACATCCGATTTTTATAATCAAAATCAACTTTCACTCGAATTAAATATTACAAAAGATACCTATGAAATTTGTATTGATAAACTAGATCAAGATGTTGGGAAATTAATATTTAATAATCCTGATGGTATTTCTTATCAAGAAATTAGAGTAAGAACTATGGCTTTAAACCCAGCTAACAAGAAAATATACAATAAATACTTAAGTAAATACTTTAATGAAAAAGAAATAGAAATTTGGAGGGATGGTAAATTACTAAGTAGAAGTCAATCAGAATACAAAAAATCGGATATAATAAAAGTACCTAGAAAATATCAACTTTCTTTTTTGAATCAACCTAAGTTTTTTAAAACTGATTTGTAAAAACTCAGGTTATTATACTCTGCGATATATAGCTGGAAGTACACTATGTCCATCATCAAAGGCACTGAAAAAATTGCAAACCCTCTACAAAAAAGCGCCCTTAATAAAAAAGGGTTATGTGATTATGTAGTTAACATCGCATCAGGGTGTTTACATGGTTGTACCTTCTGTTATGTACCTTCAACTCCAGCAATTCGTACAAAACAAGCGCAATTAAGAGAACAGGGAGTAAATGATCCTCAAATGGATTGGGGACAATACCTTTTTGTTCGTGAAGAAATACCTGAGCAATTAGAAAAAAATCTAAGCCGTAAGACAACTTGGCACGAAACACCAGAAGGTAAAGGTGTAGTTCTTCTTTGTTCTGGTACAGATCCTTATCAAAACAAGCAAACTGCTAATGTTACCCGTGGTGCTGTTAAAGCTCTATTGCAAAATAACAAAAGAGTTAGAATTCTTACTCGCAGTCCTCTATGGGTAAATGACCTTGATATTCTCAAACATCCTAACATCATTGTTGGTATGAGTTTACCATACTTAAATGATGAATTAAGTCGCCAGATTGAACCTAATGCACCTTTGCCTTCTGAACGTTATAAAGCTTTAATCAAGGGTTATGAAGCTGGGTGTAGATTGTATGTTGCAGTCGCTCCTACTCCTCCCAGCATGACTTTAGATGATTTCAAAAAACATTTGTATGAAATAATGAAATTTAACCCAGAAGTCATCTTTTGGGAGCCTATTAATGCTCGTGGAACTAATGGCAAGCGAATGATAGCTGCGGGATTAGAATTTACTACTTCTATTATGACTAGAAATGCATGGGCAGAATATTTCAAACGACAGTGGAATGATATTGAAGAAGCAGCAAGAGAAGTAGGTTGTTTGGATCGTCTTCATATTTGGCCTGATCCTGAATTGAGAGGTTATGTTGATGATGCTAAATTAGATAATTGGTTGTATAGACCTACAGTAGAAAAATGGGATAATACGAAGATGTCAAAAACAAAAGTAACATCTATTAAATCAGTTCGTAAAACATCTCAAATGGCTCATACATCATAATGGAATTAATAAACTTTCTTGTAAATCACTTATCCCAAATTCTTGCATTATTTCCCATAACTAAATTAAGCTAAAATAAAAGAAATAGCAAAATCCTCGCCAGTATATGGTTACATCAACAGAACCAACAACTCAAACCTTATACGACCAAGACTATTACCTGTGGCTGAGAACAACCATCAACCAACTTCGCACAGGACAATTTTCTGCTGTTGATTTAGAGAATTTATTAGAAGAATTAGAAACTTTAGCTAGAAGTCAAAAACGAACAATTCAAAATTTATTAACTAACCTACTTGAATATCTACTAAAACTCAAATATTGGGATAGTGAAAGAGAACGTAATCAAGGACATTGGAAAGGGGAAATTAGAACATTTCGTACACAGATAAAAGATGAACTCAAAGATAGTCCTAGTTTAAAACCTTACATTTTAGAAATATTTGATGAATGTTATCAAGATGCAAGAAAAGAAGCATCAGATCGTTCTCAACTTGCCATTGACATATTTCTTCTTATACCCATTGGTTCTTTAGAACAAATTTTAGATGAAAACTGGCTTCCCGAATACAACTACAATCATCACAATAAACCCGAATAAAATACCTACTTAAATCACCTTTACTCCGGTAATGATCAAAGTAACATTAGCGACACACAAAAAGTAATATCCCCACTGCAAGTAATTAAAGAAGATTTGCTTCACGCCTTAAAAAGTGAACAGATTTTGCGCGATAATAAAAAACTGTTTGCTAATAACCAAGATTTAGTAGTAAATAATTTAGCCAATCTGCAAACTTTACAAGTTAGTGAATATTTTTGATATTTGCCACCATTGACATATTTATGAATAACAAACCCAAAATAATTGTCCTTGATGATGATCCCACCGGTTCCCAAACCGTCCACAGTTGCTTATTGCTGATGCGGTGGGATGTGGAAACCTTACGTTTGGGCTTAAAAGACGATTCACCGATTTTCTTTATTTTAACCAATACTCGTTCCCTAACCCCAGAATCAGCCGCAGCAGTCACCAGAGAAGTTTGTCAAAATCTCAAACTCGCATTAGCAGCAGAAAAAATTGCCGATTTTCTCGTAGTTAGTCGTTCTGACTCCACTTTGCGCGGCCATTATCCCATAGAAACCGATGTCATTGCTGAAGAACTCGGTTCCTTTGATGCTCATTTTCTCGTACCTGCGTTTTTTGAAGGTGGAAGAATTACCCGCGACAGCATTCATTATTTAATTATTGATGGTGTTCCCACTCCCGTACATGAAACCGAATTTGCTCGTGATTCCGTATTTAGTTACAATTACAGCTATCTTCCCAAGTACGTAGAAGAAAAAACCAAAGGACGCATCAAAGAAGATACTGTCACCAGATTTTTACTTGCAGATATCCGTGCTGGTAGTTTAGAACGCTTGCTACAACTCCATGATAATCAGTGTGGTGTAGTAGATGGAGAAAATCAAGCCGACCTCAACACCTTTGCATTCGATGTATTAACAGCCGCAAGTCAAGGAAAACGCTTTTTATTCCGTTCTGCTGCCAGCATTTTAACAGCTTTAGCTGCCCTACCCCCCCAACCTATCGCCGCCGAAAATATGGCAGAATACGTGCGTGGTGGCAAACCCGGTGCAGTGATAGTGGGTTCTCATGTCAAAAAGACAACGCAACAGTTAGAATCGCTGTTACAGGTAGAGGGGACAGTCGGAATAGAAGTGAATGTAGGACGCTTACTTGATGATGGAGTCAACGAATCTGCTAAACTGCTAACCGAGATTCTCGAAAATGTCCAAGCAGTACATAACGCTGGTAAAACACCAGTAGTTTACACTAGCCGTCAGGAATTATCTTTTAAAGATGTCAAAACCAGGTTAGATTTTGGGGCTACAGTTTCGGCTTTACTCATGGATATTGTTAAAGGTTTACCAGCTGATATCGGATTTTTAATCAGTAAGGGTGGTATTACTTCCAACGATGTTTTGAGTACAGGACTGGCTTTAACTTCAGCCCGGTTACTTGGTCAAATTTTAGCCGGTTGTTCAATGGTAATCACACCATCTGATCATCTCCAGTTTCCTAACTTGCCAGTGGTGTTATTTCCCGGTAATGTCGGTAATGCTGATGCTTTGGCTACAAGTTATCAAAGACTGACTGCAAAAAGAATGGGGTAATTAGGAAGATGGGAAGGTGGAGAGATGCTCTGACGCGGAGATAGATTTTAGAGTTTAGATGGGAGTTAATTAAATACAATCCAAAATCCCTTCGGGTATGCCTCCGGCACGCCAAGGGCGAACGCAGTCGCTCATGGGGGAAACCCCCAAGACCGCGCTGACTCACCAAAATCCAAAATCCAAAATCGAGTACCCAATCACCAATGAATTCTGATTCTACTAATTTCCCAAAAGATTTGGAATTGACAACAGAGTCAAGTTCTTCATTTTCTGATGCAGAATCCATATCCAAGCCAGCTAATGTAGAAGTAAATATTGCTGAAACTGCCGAAATAGAGGCAGATAATACTATTATCCCCAATGCAGAGTTAAATTCGGTTCTCCTTCATTTACAAACAAATTCTCATGCTGTTGATGTAGAATCTAATACTGCTCAACCAGATGTAGAATCTGATTCTCTCTTAACGGATTTGAACAGCATTGAGTTAGCATTACCAGAACAGAAAGCAAATAATTTTATCCAAGTCCAGTTAAAAACTGAGGAGGGAAGACTTTTATTAATTTTGCCAACTGAATCTCAAGTACCTGCTTCGGAACTTAGTTGGTCGCAAATGTGGGAACAAATGAAGCAGCGGCTAAATGCTGGCGATCGCTTGCGGGTAGTTAATACGCCAGTACATCTAGTGGCAAAAGATCGTTTATTAGATAGTAGACAACTACAAGAACTGGCCGAAACGTTAAGAGAAGTCCAACTTCAGCTAAAATCAGTGGCCACTAGTCGGAGGCAAACAGCGATCGCAGCTTGTACATTAGGTTATTCTGTAGAACAAACTCAGCCCCAAACATCCCTAAATTTTGATCCCCAACCTACTCCTACACCTCTAGCAGATGCTCTCTATCTAGAAATGACTGTACGATCTGGTGGAGAAATCCGTCATCCCGGCACGGTAATTATCTTCGGAGATATCAATCCCGGTGGTATCGTAGTCGCAGATGGAGATATTCTAGTCTGGGGTCGTCTACGGGGAATTGCTCACGCTGGAGCGCTGGGGAATCGTCAAAGTCTAATTATGGCTTTACAAATGGAACCAACCCAATTGCGAATCGCCGATGCTTTAGCTAGAGCGCCAGAAAAATCACTCACCCAGTTTTTTCCTGAAGTGGCACATATTACACCCGAAGGAATTCGCATTGCTAAAGCCATTGATTTTTCTCGCAGTCAGTTCAGTAAGATTAATCAATAGCTACTCAATCTTGCCCGCTGCTTCCTGCCTTCAGCCTGCTCACCAAGATCAATATTTACGCTCCCCTACTTATTTCCACACAGCCTAATCGTTCCCTTGCTATTATGACTCGCATTATTGTAATTACCTCCGGTAAAGGAGGAGTGGGTAAAACCACAGTTTCCGCAAATCTGGGTATGGCTTTGGCCAAAATAGGTCGCCAAGTTGCCTTGGTTGATGCAGATTTTGGTCTAAGAAATTTAGATTTGCTGTTAGGTCTAGAAAACCGCATCGTCTATACAGCAGTAGAAGTCTTAGCGAGAGAGTGTCGTCTAGAACAAGCTTTGGTGAAAGATAAGCGACAACCAAATCTTGTACTTTTGCCAGCTGCTCAAAATCGTACCAAAGATGCGGTGACACCTGAACAAATGAAACTGCTGGTAAATGCTCTGTCCCAAAAATACCAGTATGTAATTATCGACAGCCCCGCAGGAATTGAAATGGGCTTTAAAAATGCCATTACACCAGCTAAAGAAGCTCTGATTGTCACCACTCCAGAAATTTCCGCAGTTCGGGACGCAGACCGAGTAGTGGGGTTACTAGAAGCACAAGGAGTGAAAAAGATTCATTTAATAATTAACCGCATCCGACCGGCAATGGTCCGGGCAAATGATATGATGTCTGTGCAGGATGTTCAGGAACTTCTCGCTATTCCCCTAATCGGGGTAATCCCTGATGATGAGCGTGTTATTGTTTCTACCAACCGTGGCGAACCTTTAGTATTATCAGAAACTCCCTCTGTAGCTGCCATAGCTTTTGAGAACATTGCTCGTAGATTAGAAGGGGAAACTGTTGAATTTCTTGAGCTTGACTCCTCCAATGACAACATATTTTCCCGCTTGCGGAAACTGTTGTGGACAAAGATTGTTTAACTCATTTTCCAGTCTCCGCCTTAAACCAAGCCGCAATGATTCTTGAACTTTTAGAAAAACTGTTTGTTCGTACACCTGATACCAGTCGCACTCAAGTTAAACGCCGTCTGCAATTAGTTATAGCCCACGACCGCGCTGACTTAGATCCCCAAACCTTGGAGAAAATGCGCCAAGAAATCCTCGCTATCGTCTGTCGCTATGTAGAAATTGAGACAGATGGTTTAGAATTTTCCTTAGAAAGCAACCAACGTACAACGGCTTTGATTGCTAATTTACCTATCCGTCGGGTGAAAGAAAGTACAGATGAATTAACAGGTAGCGATACATAAAAGTAGCCATCCTAAATCATATTATGTCCAGTTGTTCGCGTAGCGTCTCGTCAGAGATATACTTATCCTTTAGATTATCCTTTAGACTGACGCTCAAGACACGGAGACGTGGAGACGGGGAGAATTTTTTTTGATAAGTGATTAGGCGGACATGATATGATTTATAATTGCTAGGGCTAAAAAGTCTGTAGGTTTGCTTGCGTCAGTTTTGCGTAGCAATGGAAAAGCCCACATGACCAAAAATTTTAAAAATTTTATTGGGTTTTTATTGGGTAACGCTGATACTGAACCTAAAAATAAAAATTTCCCATTATCACCTTTAGCAACAACGGGAATTAATATTATTAATTATTTACGAATTATCGTGACGCAACTTGTGGTTCAGCCCAAACTTGACCACCTCTTTCACCAAAAGTCACGGGTTGATCATCATCCGTGGAAACATTTACACTTTTACCATCACTAGACACTTGCACCAAAGGCCAATTTTCTTCACCTAATTCACCCGAACGGAATAAAGCATGATCAGGTTGTTTCTTACTCCAACCTAACAATATTGCTATTTTTTCATGCTCATTTTCCCCTTGAGGTGGCGCAACAGTTTGAGTATGATTTTGTTGCCGATCCCAAATTAATGCATGATCTGTAACATCAGCTGTGTTAAATATGCCTACAAATTTCCGGGCTAAAAAGCGATCGCCTTTTTCTGACCAGCTAACCGGAACTAATACTCCTATTTTCCCTTCATTATCCATTTTTTCTGCTCCGCCCCTTGATTTTAAGAGCGGATCTCTAGGCTGAGAAGTTGCAGCCATTACTCGTAAACTCTTGGTTTGCTTATCTTCTATAAACAACAAGCTAGTGACTCGGCTGTTGTACATTTCTGGGTTGACTTCTAGTTGCACCCGGCTATAAACAGCATACCTGCCATCTGGAGAAACCACAGGAATACTGCGATAGTATCGCACTCCAGAACCCCCCTTTCCACCAATAGTTTCCTGAGTCATCATAATCCATTTCCAGGGGATCGGATGTGGACTGCCCATGGGATCATCTGGTATTGCATCAGAATCATTAGGCGGACTATTTACAGGTATTTCTTTCATTAAGAAGGGCTTTGATTCTCTAATGCTAGAAGTAATATTATTTGTTGTTAATGGCTCAGTCCCCAGAGTTTCGCGTACTAAAGAATCTCCTTCACCCTGTAAAGCTTGAACCTTAGCATCTTTTAATTTTTGGATTAAATCAACTTGACTAACAGGAACTTTTGCTAAATTAGTCTTTTTAACTACTTCTAATATCTCCCTAGTAGCCACATCACTAGTTGACTGATGATTTTCTTTCCCAGCCCCAGAATCTAGTTGACCGGCTAGTAATAGCTGCCTTTCCTCACTGATAGGCTTGTTTACTAGCATAGGTTCTAATTTTGCACCCAAGAAGTCGGCTCGACCTGCTTGTAAATTAGGTTCCCTTGCAACAACCTGCTCCTGGGTTATTAAATCTGATTTTTTAAGTCCTGAATTAATTTTTGCTACCTGTGATTGTTTCGCTGAGGTAGAGTGAACAGATACCCCTATAAAGGGTGCAATTAGTATCACAACAACAACGTACTTAAGAAACGGTTGTACGCGGAACCATCCTGACAGCAAAAAGGGTTTAAGCATGAGTGGACTCTCTAGGGGGTGGGGCGGTTGCTATGTGAGGAGCAATGTCTATACAGCCAGAAAAAAGCTATGAATATATGTATAACAACAAACTACAGGCTCTAACGAGATAATCTCTTCAAATTTTGCATCACTTTACAAAAGTTTCAGTATCACCGTTCACACCTTTACAATCTTTAAACTCTGTAATTTTTCTGTACAATGCCGTAGCTGACTACTGAGATATTGATAACTTCAGTAATTACTACGTAATCATATATGTGAACAGTTTCTATAATCAGCCGAAGCCAAGTATAGATGAATCTAAAAAGAATATCAGCTGAGTCTTTGGTTTACTAAAGCTGGCGACTAAATTTAACTACACTGTTAAAACCCGCTTTATCTAAAGCTAATCAAACTTATGTTTGCTAATTTATTAAGCTGCCATAACAGCGCTGACCCGGATAAATCTAAAGATGGACTGTTACAAAAGAAGGGAACTCTTAACAGGTAACAGGGAACAAATAAAAAACTAAAGTTTAAGAGTTTAAAGCTCAGTCAAAAAAAAGGATGTTTTTTTCGTGCTACGCATCTCAAAAAACAGTGTCATTATTTCAATCTCATGTTTTTAAACATGAGTTTTTTCTGTTAAGAGTTGCTTCCTGTTCCCTCTGAATTGACAATCTTGAATAGCAGATGCAAAAACATCACGTTCATCCAACCAAAATCATAAGTCGCAAATATGGCGATGGCTTTTATGGGATCAGCTACGTGTAGATTTATCCCTCGGATGAATACACTCACCGCAGGCATCACGCAAATGCAAACAATATGAATTTGTTAACTTGTTAAATAAGCTGCATGATGTAGATGTCTAAATGAATATCCATCAGGGATAGCCAGATTTTGATGCTTGTAAACAACATGGATAACGAATCCTAGCTGACTTACTTGCCAAAATTGCTGAGTCGATCAAGGAAATTTTTGTTGCACCAATAATAAACACTTTACCATTAAACAACTAAAATTTAATGTCCAAAAAGCAAAATTGCTGTAGGTCTTTTCCATCGCTCTTGGGATTTAGTCAGTTGTGGGCAGTCAGTTGTCAGTGATTCATGACGCACTTAATATTAACTAATCACTAATAACTCATAACTAAATGAAAGTCGTATTTTTTGGTACTCCCCAGTTTGCTGTTCCCACGCTTGAAAAATTACTGAATCACCCAGAATTTCAAGTTTTAGCGGTTGTCAGTCAGCCAGATAAACGCCGAGAGCGAGGGAATAAACTGACACCATCACCAGTAAAAATACTTGCTACTGCTCACAACCTCCCAGTATGGCAACCAGAGAAAGTGAAAAAAGATGTTGAAACTTTAAAACAACTTCAACAATTAGAAGCAGATGTGTTTGTCGTAGTTGCCTACGGACAGATTTTGTCTAAAAAAATCCTAAATATGCCCAAGTTTGGTTGCATCAACGTACATGGTTCGATTTTACCTCAGTATCGAGGTGCGGCTCCAATTCAGTGGTGTCTGTATCACGGTGAGAAAAAAACCGGGATTACGACGATGTTAATGGATGCTGGCATGGATACGGGAGATATGCTTTTAAAAGCAACTATACCTATTCAATTATTAGATAATGCCCAAATTTTAGCTGATCAGCTAGAGATAATTGGTGCGGATTTGTTGGTAGAAACCTTGTTCAAGCTAGAACGTCAGGAAATTAGACCTATTCCCCAAGATAATTCCGCAGCTACTTATGCATCTTTGATTCAAAAGCAAGACTATAATTTGGACTGGTCAAAGACTGCTATCCAGTTACACAATCAAATCAGAGGTTTTTATCCTCACTGTATAACTACCTTTCGTAACCAAACACTAAAAATCACAGCCACTGTTCCCCTCGATTCTGCTTATATTCAAGAGTTACCACCTGAATTACAAGATAAAATACATAAAATACCTAATTTGTCAAGTATATCCGGCGTTCCTGGACAAGTAGTGAGTATTATTAAGGGCATCGGCGCAATTGTACAAACTGGGGAAGGGTTATTGCTTTTAAGAGAAGTACAGCTTACAGGGAAACGTCCCCAATCTGGATGGGATTTTGTTAATGGTACTCGCTTAACGGTGGGAGAAATGATGGCTGATTGAAATTAGTTAAAAATTAAAAACAGTTTTAGTCGGGGGTATTTCTCAATTTTTCCCCGTCCCAGAGTCTTTAGCCCCCTGTTAAGAGTTCCCTATTTTCATAGAACAGACAGGATTTACAAGGGCCTTCTGGGTTGACTGCACAGCGAATGATTTCTGAATGAGCATTATAGCTACAGGTTGCATCACCAACTACCCAACGCCTGCCAATTAAGGTTTTTTCATCTGGTCGTTTAGCAGATTGTACATAGATGGCTACATTATGTAAGCGGTAGCGTCCTGCTTTTAATTGATACTTATGACGACGTTCTAAAACTGCATAGGTTTTACCTTCAAGATCAAGATAATTCCCTGGTTGGGGTGTCCAATCAAGTTGCAATCTACCGAGAGACTGACGTGGGTTTGTCAGAATTACCTCTGTTAGTAAGGAGTCTGGTTCCATCATAAGTTTATATTATGTGATTTACATTATAAAAATAATATCGCAATAGCCTACTGTAGATGAATATATTTAGAGGCTGTTGATGTCGTAGTTTATTTCGATTTTAGCGATCGCTTTCGGTACTGTATTTAGCACCATCGCTGCTACTGAAAGTCCCGGATATCACATTTTGATAAACAATCTGTAAATTGACCATACACAAATGAATTAAAAGATGTTATATCTGATCAAATAAATGATTTTGTCAATCAATCTCAAGCCGCAACAGTAAATCTAAGTCTAGGAAACTTGACAACACTTTGGGTGATTTTAAGTAGGTAAACAGAAAAATTTAAAGGTATGTGAAGAAAAGTAAATAGGGCTGAAACCCTCTTTCCCCCTGCTCCCTGCCTTACCCCAACGACAATTTTTAACGCCCACCTACTTAGCTGTCGTAACTATAAACTTGGTATGGTTTGGATTTATGAGTCAAGTTGTTACTTGTGATTTTGATAAAAATCGAGGTTCTATGCTCTTATAGGGCTATTTAATATAAATTGAAGCGTAAATAATTTATTTAATAAAGATATAATTTAGATACATACACGTATATGAAGATAATAGCGGAATAGTTAACATTTCGTCATCACCAGACAAAAGTTTAGCCTAGTCTAGCTACTCATCTATTAGTACTATAGATAACCCCTAGAATAAGACTTAAAATTTACACATCTTTACAATCAGCGCTCCTGAGAGAGAATCTATCGGGTAAACACTTGATGGCTATGTTGCTGATTAAAGCTGAATAGTGGCGATCTTGGCAGATAAACTGTTCAGGCAGCTTATTACATTGTTTAAAGTTATGTAGCCTTTTACTTACAGGCTATCAATGACTGCGGTAAACTATGCCTTGATTATGATTCCTTCGCAGAGAAGAACACTCGAAAGGAGCAGTTTTTTCAATGTCTCATACCGTAAAAATCTACGATACCTGCATTGGCTGCACCCAATGCGTCCGCGCTTGCCCCACTGACGTTCTAGAAATGGTTCCTTGGGATGGCTGTAAAGCTGCTCAAGTTGCTGCTTCTCCCCGCACAGAAGACTGTGTAGGTTGCAAACGTTGTGAAACTGCTTGTCCCACCGACTTTTTAAGCATCCGAGTTTATCTAGGCGCTGAAACAACTCGCAGCATGGGTCTAGCATACTGAGGATTTGTAAAAACTCAGTAAATTAGTGCTGAGGTCTGAGAACAGGAAGAATTCAGAAGCAAGTCACCTAAAAGCATTCTTGATTCTTCTCTCAGAACTCAGCACTCTTAAAATAATTCGTAATGCTCCCTTCGGGAGAGCTACGCTAACGTAATTCGTAATTCGTAATAGTGCCTACGGCAAGCTATGCTAACGTAATTAAGCTGTATTAATCCTTTTGAAGAGAGAAAGTTGCTCATCGAAGATGACATGGAGTGTATGTGCGTCCCTCTCTTTGTGAGTCTGTTCGTGAATTTTGGCGATGACCAATCTGTGCTGACAACTATACTTAATTAAATTCGGTGAACAGTAAATCCTGAACAGTTATTAGGCTGATGGTGAGAGATTTAAACCAGATCAACTGATAACTGACAACTGGAAACTGCTAACTGGTAAACATCCTGAAACCGGAGTGGTTGAAGCAATGTGCGGAATAGTTGGATATATAGGCACTCAGGCAGCGACAGATATTTTACTAGCTGGACTAGAAAAATTAGAATATAGAGGTTACGACTCAGCCGGAATTGCCACTATTTGGGAAGGTGATGTTAATTGTGTACGGGCTAAGGGCAAATTACTCAACCTGCGTTCTAAACTCGAACAAATCGAAAATCCTGCCCAAATTGGCATTGGTCACACCCGCTGGGCAACTCATGGTAAACCAGAAGAACATAACGCCCATCCACATATGGATACGGCGCTGCGGGTAGCGGTGGTGCAGAATGGGATTATTGAAAATTATCGGGAGTTGCGGGAACACCTAAAGGCGCTAGGACATGAATTCCGCTCAGAAACAGATACAGAAGTTATTCCCCATCTCATCGCTGAGTGTTTAAAGCATTCTTCTGAAAATCCTACTTCTCCTTCGGTGTTTTTAGATGCGGTGCGGGAAGCCGTGAGTAAATTAGAAGGGGCTTATGCGATCGCTGCTATTTCTGCTGACTACCCCGATGAATTGATTGTAGTTCGCCAACAAGCACCGTTAGTCATTGGTTTCGGACAAGGTGAGTTTTTCTGTGCTTCTGATACCCCGGCGATTGTTCCCTATACCCGCGCTGTATTGTCCCTAGAAAATGGCGAAATCGCTCGTTTGACTCCTTTAGGGGTGGAAGTATACAACTTTGCTGGGCATCGTTTAAAGAAGCATCCCCGCACCTTGAACTGGAATCCCATCATGGTGGAAAAACAGGGATTCAAACATTTTATGCTCAAGGAAATCTATGAGCAACCGGGGGTAGTCCGGGATTGTTTGGAGGCTTATTTCCCAACAGAAGACAACGCCCAAATCACAAATCAATCCCCGGTGAACTTGGGTTTACCAGCAGAATTTTACGCAGATTTAGAACAAATTCAAATTGTTGCCTGTGGTACAAGTTGGCACGCGGCGTTAGTGGGTAAATACTTATTAGAACAATTAGCGGGAATTCCCACACAAGTACAATATGCTTCGGAATTTCGTTATGCACCATCACCACTAACTGCTCATACTCTTACTATTGGGGTAACTCAGTCAGGGGAAACTGCTGATACTTTGGCAGCTTTGTCAATGGAAAAAGAACGCCGTCAAGGGAAAGAGGCTAAGTATCAAGCGCGACTTTTGGGAATTACCAACCGCCCAGAAAGTAGTTTGGGTAATATGGTTGCAAATATTATCAATACTCATGGGGGTATTGAAATTGGTGTGGCGGCGACAAAGACTTTTGTGGCACAATTAATGGCGTTTTATGCTTTGGCGTTAGATTTAGGTTATCGTCGTCATGAGATTAGTGCGCCAAGATTTGAGGAAATTCTCACAGGTTTACGGCAGTTACCAGGGGAAATTGAAGCAATTTTAGAAACTCAAGAACGTTATATTGAACATTTGGTACATGATTTTTCAGAAACGAAAGATTTTATCTTTATTGGGAGAGGAATTAATTTTCCTATTGCTTTAGAAGGGGCTTTGAAATTAAAGGAAATTAGCTATATTCACGCCGAAGGTTATCCAGCGGGAGAAATGAAACATGGACCAATTGCGTTGTTAGATGCTAAAGTTCCAGTTGTTGCGATCGCTGTTCCTGGTAGTGTATACGAAAAGGTGATTTCTAATGCCCAAGAAGCTAAAGCTAGAGATTCCCGGTTAATTGGCGTGACTTCTGTTAAAGATGGGGAAGCGGCAGAAATCTTTAATGATTTAATTCCGGTTTCTGATGTGGAGGAAATTTTGTCCCCTATTTTAACAGTTATTCCATTGCAATTGTTAGCTTATCATATTGCCGCACGACGGGGTTTGGATGTAGATCAGCCCAGAAATTTAGCCAAGTCTGTGACAGTTGAATAAGTGATATTTGTAGGGTAATAAAAATTTGTAAAAATTCTCCTATGGGTGTATGTAATAATCATCCACAGGAGAATTTTTTGTGGGTAGGAGTAGGCGAGACTGGACACAATAGCCCAAACTTAGTTCTTCACCGGTAAAGGCAGAGGGCAGGAGGCAGGAGGCAGAAGGAATGTCTCCTCTGCCCACGACTGAAAGGAGTAAGGGTATGAAGCCCCTCCCAAATCGAAAATTTGGGAGCTTCCGATTGGGAGGGGTCACAATCCCTTTCCAATTGGTTCCTTCTGCCCTCTGCCCTCTGCCTCCTGCCTTCTTGAACTAGCTGCTCAATGTACTCCTCAAACTCTAATTGAGCCAAGGTTTGATTATCAAATTCATCTTGTACCATCATCTGAATAACCTCGTTGATGGGGTTTGACAAAAGGCGATCGCTTTTTGATTTCAGATCATAGTTTAGTTACTCTGGTAGCCAACAAGCAATATTTTTATAGAAAATTTTATTTAGTCACTTCCACCGTGCTAAGAAAATCCTTGACAGAGATTTATAAAGCCGAGCAAATAGCATCTAACACTTTTATAGAAACACTTTCAGATTCGCCATACTCTAATTTTTTCAGGTTTTGGTGGGAGCATTCACCACCTTGAGCCACAATTTCCTCTACTAGCTTTTGACGGGATTTTTTACCACGCAATCGCTTTAAAACCTCTGCTCTGTCTTTATTCCAGACAACAGAAACAACATCAGCAACATAAATATACATTTTCGTTTCTTTATCCCTCTGATTAGTCATATAATAGCTACAGCAGTAAACAATACTTATAAATTATGGCTACTACAGTTTACAAAATATGAGGAGGGTCTGAATCTAACGTAAAAATAAGGGTTTTGGTCTTGTAAATTTCCCAACTTTATTATATTTCTACACTCAGTTCTGATGACTTTAGTGCCTATAACGGTTATCCAGTTAAAGCTCAACAGAAATGCCAAGGGCATTTACGCCGTCACTTTAAGAAAGTCATAAAGCTTCCTGGCTATTTAATCCCTCAAATTTAGACCTGAATCCTTACAATAATTTTTTCTGGCTGGGATTTTTCAAAAATATCAATTATCTTGGTCACATCTGCGGAATGTGGTTTTCAAGTCTGGGAGCATCAAAATTCTCAACGGTAAAGGTGGTAAAGACCGCACTGCTTATTTACCAGATGGGGCGGTGACGGTGGTGAAAGACTGGTTAAAAGTGAGGGGACGGGAAGCTGGGTCTTTATTTTGTCATATTAATAAAGCAGGTGTGGTTACTCTACGACAACTTTCATCCCAGGCAGTCTTGTTAATTCTGGAAAAACGCGGTAAAGAAGCTGGGGTTAGTGACTTTTCTGCACATGATTTCCGCAGAACCTTTATTTCAGAACTTTTAGATTCCGGTGTTGATATTGTGACTGTACAGAAATTGGTAGGTCATGCCACCACTGACCAAACCGCTAGATATGACCGTCGGGGTGAGGAAACCAAGCGTCAAGCAGTGCAGTTTATTAGTGTTCCTAGACGAAAATAGTTGTAATCCTGTAATCTGAAGCTGTAATCACTGGAACCATACAAGCTTGAATAAATTACTTATCGGGATTGGTGGAATGTTTGCTGGTTCTACTAAAAAGCCCAGTTGAATCAAACAACTAGGCTAAATTATATGATATGTCACCGCACTGACATAACTAATTATTCAACGTCTGCTTCCCAGACCACTTTTCGGCTTTATAATTTAGTTTTGCTCCAAATTTATTTTGACAACTTTGCTTTTTTCTTCAACAATCTTGGGCAAATTCAGATTCAAAATACCATCTTTATATTCAGCGGTAACTTTAGTATTTTGAATCTGTGCATGTAGAGGAATTACACGCTGGAATTTACCATAATAAAATTCACTTCTGGTTTTCCCGTTAGGCTCTGATTCGGTTGTGGACTTCCGTTCTCCACTGATAGAAACCGCATCCTCTGTGACTTGAATATCCAAATATTTTGCTTCCATACCAGGAAGTTCTAGTTTCAGAATAACTGCATCATCAGTTTCAGTTAGTTCAGCAGCAGGAACTCTGGTAACAGTATTTAAATCTTTCAAAGTAGCTGGCACTAAATCATCAAATAAGCGATTTAAGCTGCGTTCTAGAGTGTTAATTTCTTTCCATGGGGTGTAACGAACCAGTGTCATATAGATATACCTCTATTTGTTAGTGATTTGAGTGTTTCATCAACTCTTTGATTTTTATCTTAAGGAAGAATCAAAAAAGTGTAAATTCGGTTTTTATCACTTCTTGAATGATGATTACCACACCAATCATTTAAGCCCGAAAAAATTCGGTTAACACTAATATTGGTTCGGTTAACACGACTTAATTAGTCAGTTGTTTTTTAATTTGGTTTGACTTACCTACTGCCTAACTGGATAATATAATCCGTCTTGAGGCTGAAATTTCCACCCCAACCCACTTGGGTCACGATTCCTCGACCAACTCAGAAATTCCTTCTCGCTCTTGCTTTCCCGTTCTGTAATCAGACTTTGGGCAGTAACCCCCAATCTCTGCGCTAAATTTTCATTGGCAAAAGAATGAACCTTTAATTACAACATGGTGTGTTGTTACAGAAACCTGTTATATTTTGCTAACTCGCAAAGGAGTTCAAGCTCAAGTGACTTTTTTAAATAGTCTGGAACAAGAATTATTTACAGTTTTTAATTTAGAACCTCACCATACTCCGCGAATTATTCAATTATTGGAAAAATATGCTAATTTGCCAATGGACTTAGCTGATGCTTCCCTAGTAATTTTAGCAGAGCAGAACATTTAGGACATGGACGCATTTTTCAGTAGATCAGCGTGATTTTAACACCTATCGTTGGAAGCAAACTTATCCTTTTGAAAATCTGCTGTTTTGAGGTAATTAAAAACTCATACACCTAGAAAAATTCACCCCACCTGAGAATTATCACCTGACCATGAGTTATAATTAATATTAAAGTCATAACCATAAAATTACTATGACTATCCAAACCTTAGACAAAACCACCGGAATTTCAGAACAGCGATTTCTTCTACCTGGTTATTACACCTGGAAGGAATTTGAAATAATAGAAACCTTAACCGCAGATGCAGCAGGTTTGCAGATAACTTATCTTGATGGGTGCATCGAATTTATGACACTTGGTGAGCAACACGAAAATATCAAAAAAATTATCGCTATTTTGATAGAAGCATATCTCTTTGAAAAAGGGATAAACTTTATCCCAGTAGGTAGTGCTACTCGTCGTGCAAAAGAAAAAAGTGCTTCCTTTGAACCTGATGAATCTTATTATATCGGAGAAAAAGCGGAAAGTTGCGTGGGCGGCTCTGCCGACTTGAGCAAACTTTCCAAGACAAAAGCAAATCCAGATTTAGCAATTGAAGTTAATATTACCAGTGGTAGTATTGATAAACTTGAAAAATACAAAAGATTTAATATTACTGAAGTCTGGTTTTGGGAAAATAATCAATTGTCTCTATATCATCTCAAAAATGATAATTATGAGCAAATTAATCAAAGTGAATTATTGCCAGATTTAAATATAGATTTATTAGCGAGTTGTGTTTTAATGTCTTCCATTATTGATGCGAGAACAGAATTTATTACAGGTATTAAAAAGTAGTAGTTATTGAGGCTGGCTTTCTACATCATTTCACCCACCTATCACCACTTAGTGTATGATAGGAACATAACAAAAAAAATGACTCAGTTAAAGAGCTAATTCTGGTCATCAAAATTGAATCAATATCGAATTATCATAGATCATTATTTGGAGTATAAGAAATGGAATCATTAATTTTAACTTTCACCCAAAATTTAGATTTTTCCGAGTCTGAGATAGAAACAATTCTCTCAACTCCTTTGAATCAGGTTATCAACTCACCAGCACTGAAACAAGAATTAAATAGTTTAGATATTAACTTACTTAAAAAAACCTTACCTACGGCTGGTGCAGTCTTATCTCAACATTTACCTCTTTTTTATGACTGGCTAAAAAATGAGTTAGGAGTTCAGCGTGTTCCTGACAGCCCAGACCATACAACAAAATGGGTAGTTGGTTTTCTCAATAATCAAGAAAGTATCAATCATTTAGTTGAATTACATCGTCCTGTACCACACGCAGCTTTAGAACAAGCCGTTCCTCGTTTGGTAGGTTTATTTGATGGTGTGGAAGATGTTAAAGTCCGTCAGGAATGGGAAAAAGCAGTTGCTGCACTTTGTTTAGTTTTAGTTGTTGATGCTAGGGAACAAGAAAAACTGGTCAAATAAACGTCAGCATCAGGATTAGTAAGATGAAAGGATTCACAGGATTTAGTATTGGTAAAAATCCTGATTTTTAATATTCAGTCATACCAATAAAATTCTGTACAATCTTTAAAATCCCCTAAATCCTGATTTTGACTAAAGTAATGGCCGATGTTGAATCCAAGGATTAGCGGCTTCTAATTGCGCTGCTAGACTAATTAAAGTAGACTCAGCGGCAGGTTTACCCATTAACTGCACACTCAAGGGTAAACCATTGCTATCAAAACCAACAGGAATAGCTATAGCTGGTAATCCAGTAGCATTGGCTATAGGACAAGGGGCAACCCAGTTGACAATATTTTCAAATGTCTCTTCTGGACTCAAATTTGCCCATTCTCCTACGCGAATCGGTGAATGCAAATAAACTGGCAACACCAGCACATCAAAAGTATCGAAAAACGCGATAATTTGTCGTGAAACTATCTGCATCTGGGCAAGTGCTTGTAGATATTCACCAACAGAATTGCTTCTGGCTAATAACCAGCGATTTACTGGCTGCAATGCTTCTGCGGGAAGCCCAGATGCTGCTATTCCAGCTTGCCAGACAATTTGAAATGGTTCAACTAAACCGCTAAAATCTGGGCATTGTTCCTCTATTTGATGTCCAAATTGTGACAGCAACTGGACGGTTTTTAATACCCCTTGTTTACAGTTAGCGTCAGCTTCTCCAAAGGGAAGCATACTTGTACTAAAGGCTATTTTTAAGTGATCGGTTTTTTGTTGAGTTGCAGCCAGAAATGAGGGTTCAGGATCTGGCAACCAATAAGGATCACCTGTAACATAGCCAGAGATAACGTCTAACATAGCCGCTGCATCAACGACTGTGCGGGCGATTGGACCATTAACAGCGATTCCCCCTAAGCGATCGCCTACAGGGGCTTTAGTGACTCTTCCTCTGCTTGGTTTGATACCCACGACACCACAACAAGCCGCAGGTCCACGAATTGAACCACCACCATCAGAACCTTGAGCGATCGCACTTAATCCTGCTGCAACTGATGAGGCTGCACCACCACTGGAACCACCAGGAGTATATTCTAAATTCCAGGGATTCCTCGCTGGGGGAAATCCGGTGGCTTCACTGTAAGGAAAAGAACCTAATTCAGAAGTCGCAGTTTTCCCAAGAATAATAAACCCAACTTCTTTAATCTTTGTTACTACCCCATCATCATGTTTAGCTATATTATTTAACAGTGCTGGATTACCATACGTACAGGTAATACCAGCCACAGATGTTAAGTCTTTGATAGAAATTGGTACACCAAAAAATGGCGGTAATTCTGAGGTAGTTGTGAGTAATTCTGTTTTGGCTTTGGCATCAGCAATAGCTAAATCTGCTGTTACTGTAAAATAACTTCCTAGTTGAGGATTTAAGCGTTCAATCCGTTCTAAATATAATTTTACTAACTCTAGAGGCGACAATTCCCGACGACGAATTAATTGTGCTAACTCCAGTGCAGGGGTAAAAGCTAAGTCAGTTTCATTCATTACTGTTTTTTCTAATTGGAATTTTCATACATCTATCAAAAGTTATAAATTTTGCATCTTTGGTAATTATGGTTTTTCAGCTTGATTTTGCTGCTAATATTGAGTAAGTTATCATTTCTAGATGCTGATGTCTAGCCTCATGGTGAATAATAGTAACCTAACAATTATTAAACCATCCCATCAATGGCATCTAGATGTTGTTTTTTCTGATAATATGTTTTAAAAGTATCTTTATTAGTATTGAGACGAGATATGATGACTATCAAACTCCAGAACGAAAAAGATCAGCTACAGGCAAGTACTAAAAAGATAAATCAAGAAACCAAAGCCGAAAAAGTTCTCTGTATTCACTGTCAACGTACCGCTACAAACGGTATTAAATGTAAAGGTATTTGTGTGGCTGATAATGACTATTAATAGTATAGCAATTAGCATTCAAGTGAGGTACAAGTTCTAATAATTAAACGCAGATGATTTTGTACTTTACTAGACTAGGAAACGCTATATCATTATATTCACTTATTTTGATTTTAAATAATTCCAAAAAACAAATTATCTGATTTTACTGAATTAGCAAGACTTTTTCGGTCTCTCCATGACAATAGCGATCGCACTCGCCAAAAATGCGATCGCATTCTCGATTTATCTAAAGTTGTGATCTATCCGTTAAAATCTCATAACCTGTATCTGTCACCAACACCGTATGCTCAAACTGTGCAGATAGAGAATTATCCACGGTTACAGCTGTCCACCTGTCAGATAAAATTCGCGTTAATCTTGAACCAGCATTTAAAATTGGCTCAATTGCTAAAGTCATTCCCGCACGCAACTTCACATTAGGTATGTCACGAGTTCTGTAATTAAATACAGCGGGTTCTTCGTGTAAATTTCGACCAACACCATGTCCAGTAAATTCTTCTACCACACAAAATTTATTAGCTTTTACATGGTCTTCAATTGCACCAGCAATCTCAGCTAGATGTACACCAGCTTTTACCTGTTCAATACCTTTGAAGAGGGATTCTTCCGCGACGCGAATCAGTCTAGCCGCTTCTGGAGTCACATCACCTACAGCAATTGTAATACATGAATCTCCGTGAAAACCTTGATAATATGCGCCAGTATCTACTTTTAAGACATCTCCCAGGCGGATAAATTTTTTGGGACTAGGAATACCATGAACTACTTCATTATTAATGCTAGAGCAGATTGAAGCGGGAAAACCATGATATCCCTTAAAGCTAGGTGTTGCACCCATTTCCCGGATACGTTTTTCTGCATGAGCATCCAAATCAGCCGTAGTCATTCCTGGCTTGACTAGTTCAGAAATTTCTTTGAGAACGGTTGCTACAATTTTAGCTGATTGCCGCATAATCTCAATTTCACGGGGCGATTTAATTTCAATTCCTCGCCGTTGTCTTGGTGCTGGTTTAGGTTGGGCTGGTTTAGAAAGCAGATTACTGAAAATGTTCATGGGGAATTAATAATTACTGGCGCTTTGCAGCTTAAGTGTGAATTCGTTGATATCTATTGCAAAAAAATATCTATTCCATATTCTAAGTTAACTTATTTTGCACCTCTGAAGGACTCATGCAGAGTGACAGAAATAACTAAGTAGGTAAACAGAAAAATTTAAAGGTATGTGAAGAAAAGTAGCTTACTGGGTAGACGGTGTTTGACGACCGTAGCGAGAATTAACCTTTGGGTACTACCTAAGTTTACTCTGTCCGCAGAATCTCAGCGGCTTTAGCCCTGAGAGTGTCAAAACTCTAGTTCTAGCTGTTGTTCGTTCTCTGTTGTAGGGAATATTTGGGGGAGTTGATCAATTTGAAAGTACTGGTGAAATTTCGGTGTGATTTGTAATGAGTATGAACGAGAATCGCCGTCTCGACGTTTGCGAACAAAACCCAATTCTACAAGTTCGGGAACGTGTTGATATGCACCTGAACCGCGTAGGTTAATTAAATCACTTTGGAGCATGGGACTATTAAGAGCGATCGCTGCTAAAGTCCGTAAAGCTCCTACACCTAATTCTACAGGAATCAAAGTCTGTACTAAATCATAAAAATCTGACCGGACTTGCAAACTGTAAGCATTTAGGGTTTCTACAACTTCCAAAGCACTATCTCTACGGGCATAATCGTCCATGAGTTCAATTATACCTTCTTCGGCTGTGGCGCGATCGCACCCAGCATACTCGGCGATTTCACTCAAGGACAAGGGTTTACCCTTTAAATAAAGAATTGCTTCTATTTTGATGGCTATGGATATATTTTTAGGCATTTTGAACAAGAAGTTTAGTAGGGTGCGTCAGATTGCCAAATTTTGTTAATTGTGGGCAAATTATCGGGTCTGACACACCTGAAATTAGTCCTCACACATTAGTAGGGTGCATCAGATTACCAAATTTTGTTAATTGTGGGCAAATTATCGGGTCTGACGCACCCTACAAGAGGTGAAATTCAAATCACATATTGTATAAATATTGTCAATATTTCAATTATAAAACTTTACTTACAATTGGAATTATAAAGTTCAGTCTTAAAACTAATATTTTTATATTAAGATTTGAACTCTCAGCATTCCTACTATATACACGCCTATTTTTTTTGTTTATACTCTTACATAAATGATTGCGTGTAAAACTTTTAGGAGATTAATAATGTTTCGACAAGCTTTGTCCATTCTGACTGGCAGCTTCGTAGTTGCTGCTAGTGTAGGCGTAGTTTTTAACCAACCTAGTTCTGCTCAAACTCCTGGACCATTTAGTTGTAATTTAAATAACTACACAACTGTTGTTAATGGAAACGTGGTTGTCAGTTGGCGTTCAGAAGCTTTTTCTGCGTCTGGATACACTCCAAGACAGAGATGTCTGGAAGTATCAGGAAGATTTAACAGCTTTAGGAGTACAGGTCAGTTAAATTACATAACTGCCGGGATTGTCAATGGATTACCAGTAGTCTGTGCTGCATCTCCTGGCGGTTCCTGCAACGGGGGAAATGTTTTGTTCACTTTGAGTCGCCGTAACAGGCTGAATGTCGCTGAAGTAATGCAAACCCTGTTTGATAATCGTGCTGGTGCTGCTGGTGCAGTTGTGCAAGAGTCTTCTGAGCGAGTTTACATTGATGTCAATAAAATGCTATCTAGCCTCGGTAGCTCAGAACCCACAGCATCTGCGAACCCAGAACCTAGTGAAACAACCCAACCTAACCAGCCAACTCCAGGTGGTAGCTGGTGAAAGTGAAGTTTTTTTGAAACCAGCTAAAACTTCTACTAATATGGACTGAAATCCTTCTCAGAACTAAGAATTATAGTGGGAAGGATTTACTAGTCAAATATTTTTAGATGGGACGAAAATGAAATATTTAAGAGTTAGTTTATTTGCTTTGATTGCCTTTTTGTATTGCATTCTTTCAGCCGAAGTTGTCTATTCAAAAGACAAACAAATACCGATAATTGTTTCCCAAACCAACCAATCTGATAGCGATTTATCAGTAAATGCTCTGCGCGAGATTACCCGCGCAATTAGCGTGAAGATTATAGCCGGACAAGGCTGGGGAACGGGTGTGATTATAAGCAAAAAAGGTCAAGTTTATACTGTAGTCACTAACGCTCATGTTTTGAGATTAGGGACTAACTATCAAATCCAAACACTTGATGGTAAAATTTATAACGGTCAAGCAATTAAAGCAATTAATTTTCAAGACGATGATTTAGGACTAGTCACTTTTAAGAGTAATCAAAATTATGCGATCGCTTCAATTGCTAACACACCTTTAGCTGTTGGTGATCAAACTTTTGCTGCTGGATTTCCCAATCAAACCAAAACTTGGTCATTCACAGTCGGAAAAGTCGATTACATCTTACCTAAATCTTTCCAAGGTGGCTACCAAGTTGGTTATAGTAATGACATTCTCAAAGGCATGAGTGGCGGACCAGTAATTAATCAGCGTGGTAAACTGGTAGCAATTAATGGTAGACACAAATATCCTCTTTGGGGAAATCCCTTTATTTTTCAAGACGGTTCCACTCCAGTTTCCGAAATTCGAGCCAAGTTTGAGGAATCTAGTTGGGCTGTTTCTATGCAAATATTTTTGCAACACGCCCCTCAATTTGCTAGTGGCAGTATATATCCATATACAGTTCCTTCCTCATCTTCTGCTGTAATTGACCTAGAACAGTCACCAAATCTAACACCAAGTTTAATCACCAAAGAGAAACCTGTTCGTTCAGTTTGGTAAAATTTGCCCCTGGTGAATATAACATAACTTCCCTTTTGAAGATCAAGGACTACCAATATATCATGTTAAATAAATATACTTTCTCCGGTTGCTTGCTCGGTGCAGCAATAGTTATGGTAGCCAGTCCAGCTTTTGCTAAACAAGCTTTAATCCCAACAGAAGTAGCAAAGATAGCTAAATCAACCTTAGTTTTAATTAAGCCGACTGTTAATGCTCCTGGTTCTGGGGTAATTATTGGACGCTACAAAGAAGGTGGACAGTTTGTTTATGTGGTTTTGACAGCGAATCACGTTGTCCAGTATAACGACGATGAATATCAAGTTACTACACCGATAGCTCAAGATGGGCGGAAACAACGCCAAAAAATTGCGATTTCGACAACAAAAGATATTCAGAGATTACCTGGCGTAGATTTAGCAATCGTCCGCTTTCGCAGCAATCGCAACTTTACCGTAGCGACTCTTGGGGATTCCAATTATACCACAGAAGGGGCGGGGATTTATGTTGCGGGATTTTCCAATAAAGCATTAGCAATTAAAGTCCGCTCTTTTCAATTTACCTCTTCCCAGATTTCCAGTCGCTTAGATCAAGAAGACTCAATTGAAGACGAGAAAGAGGAAGCAGTAGACAATGGATATGCACTCACTTATACAGCTAATACTAGAGCCGGTATGAGTGGGGGTCCCGTTTTTGATGTATCAGGAAGACTTGTAGGTATTCACGGACGAGGGGACAAAGATGAAGCTTCTAAACAAGCTGGCTACTTCAAAACTGGATTTAATTTAGGGATTCCCATTCAGACTTTTTTGAAATTAGTACCGAATGCGGTTCAGCAATTTAGAATCACATTGGATACATCAGAGCCAGGGTTATTTAACAATCTAATTGCTACCAGAGGTGTTAATAATAATAATAGAGTACCACCAACAATAAATATTACTGAGGAAGATGTGATTGAGGAAGAAGATGCTGTGTCCGAAGCTGGAAGTCAAAAGTCAGACAATAACACAATATCCCCACCCAGCCAACCTAGTCAACCAGTAACTCAGCCACCAGTATCCAATCAAAATACTAATCCTACTCCTACTCAGAATAATAACTGGTGATCTGGTAATATCTTCTGTGGGGGAAAGTTTTAGCTATACCAAGGATTTATATGGATTCTCTTGTGGGAAAGATAGGTTTATTTCTACTTACCAATGCGATAGCTTCTCTACGAGAGGCTACGCCAACGCTCGCCACAGGCATCGCCATCATAGCTAATTTGAGTGCGATCGCACCAGCCACAGGCCAAATCACCCCAGCCACAGGTGGCGGTTCAGTCGTAAACACCCACGGAAATCAAATAGACATCAGTGGTGGAAACCTTTCCAGAGATAACGCCAATCTTTTTCACAGCTTTCAAAAATTCGGACTAGACTCCAACCAAACAGCCAACTTTCTCTCCAATCCCAACATTCGCAACATTTTAGGGCGTGTTATTGGTGGTGATCCTTCAATCATCAACGGACTACTACAAGTCATTGGTGGTAACTCCAACCTCTTTTTAATCAACCCATCTGGAATTGTATTTGGTGCTAATGCGAGATTAAACATACCAGGAGACTTCACCGCCACCACAGCTAATAGCATCTGGTTCGGTACAAATAAATTTAATGCAATTGGTAATAATGACTATGCAAATTTAGTAGGAACTCCTAACGCCTTTGGTTTTTCTGCTTCCCAACCAGGTAGTATCATTAATTTTGGCAATTTAAAAGTTGGGACTGGCAATAATTTAAACTTAATCGGTGGTACTGTTGTCAGCACTGGCAACTTATCAGCACCAGGTGGTAACATTACAGTTGCATCAGTTCCTGGTCAAAATCTCCTCCGCATCAGTCAAACCGGACATATACTCAGTCTAGAAGTTCAATCTCCATCAGACACATCTCCTACTCCCCTCACTCTATTAGACTTGTTAACAGGTATTAATGGCGGTAATGCCGACAGTCTAACAGTGAACAGCAACGGACAAGTAGAACTTACAGGTTCAGGACTGACTGTAAATTCCGGGGATGTAGTTGCTAAAAATATTACAGCCCAATCTGCTACCTTATCAGCCGCTAACAATTTAACTTTATTTGAAAGTCAACTCCAAACCACTGGAGATTTAAACCTCTTAGCTAAAGACACTATCAGGGTAAGAGATGGTATTACCAATCCCTTTTTAGCCCAAGCCGGGGGAAATCTTTATATCCAGGGAAATCAGAATATTGATATTCTGTCCTTGAATCATCCCCAAACACCATTTGTTAGCGGTGGGAATTTGAGTTTAGTAAGTGATGGTGTAGTTTCTGGAGATGCTCATTTTTACAGTGGTGGACAATTTGCTATTAAAAACCTTTCCGGTGGTGCAGGAACTTTTCAGAGTCTGTTTGACCCTATTATCAGGGCTAATGGAGATGTAATATTTGGAGACTATACAGGTGCGGCGCTGAAGGTAGAAGCGACAGGTAGTATTAAAGGTGGAAATATTAAAATTACTTCGGCTGATACAAGTGGGAGTATTCCTAGCTCAGATCCAGATTATACGGCATTAACCACTACTCGTGCATTGATTTTACGCGCGGGTTTAGCTGCAATTACTCCTGAAAATTTTCCTAGTTCTAATGGTGGAACATCCTTCACGACTCCCACCAGTTCCTTGGGTTTACCCGCTGGAAGTATAGAAGTAGGAAATATTGATACTCGTTCTGGAAATAGCCCTAGTGGTTCAATTACCCTATCTGGTGCTGGTACTATCAATGCTGGTTCTTTGCATTCAAAGGATATCTTTCTTTCTGGAAAAGAAATCAACCTGCTAGGAGGTGCTAATTCAGTTAGTGGCACAGGTAACTTAGTTTTGCAACCATCCACCTCTAATCAAAATATTAATTTGGGTGGTACTGATGATAGCGGGACAGCAACTCTAGACCTCACTATATCTGATTTAACGTCCTTCAAAAATGGCTTTAATTTTATCAAGGTTGGACGCAATGATGGTAATGGTATTGTTAATATAGTTAGTGATGTTGTCAAATTATTCCAAGATACAATCACAATTACTTCTCCTGGTGGAAATCTGACTGTTAACAGCAATATTAAAATCACAGCCACAGATAATCCTTCTTTACTGAATGCCGATGTCGCCACAATCATCCTCAATAAAGACATAGATGTCACCACCAATAATCAACCTATCACTTTGTTGCCCAAAGTCTTATTTGGAAATGGTGCTAATTTTTCTTTAAACTCTGGCAATGCTGATATTACTTTTGCTAACACAATTGATGGTAGTGGCGATTTAACTCTCCGTGCGGGTACAGGTAACATTAATTTTGGTGATGCTATTGGCGGTACAACTCCACTCAGTAGTCTCAAAATTCTCAGCGCCGCCAACACAAATATCTTAGGTAACATCACTACTATTGGCGATATCTACTTTGGTAGTCCCCTCACTCTCACGGGTATTAACCAAGTATTTAATTCCAATGCAGGTTCAATCACTGCAACAGGTAATATTACAACTAACTATCCTATCACTCTGCTGGCAAAAGGTAATATTTCTACAAAGGATATTTCTACCAATCCCACACCAAATCCTACACCCACTTCAACTTCTAATCCCACACCCAGTTCAACTCCTAATCCCACACCTAGTTCAACTCCTAATCCTACACCCAGTTCAACTCCTGATAATTTCATCCTCAAAAGTAATACGGGAACGGTAACGACTGAAAATATCACAACCAATGGTTCAGGAATCACTATTGAAGCTAAGGACAGTATTAAAGCTGGAGTGTTAAATTCCAGTTCTAACACTGACAATGGTGGTGCAGTCAAACTAGATGCTAATAATGATATTGAAGTTTCTGCTATCAATACCCAAAGTAAAAATGGTATTGGTGGGAATGTTGACATTACAACAAATCAATTTTTCCGCGCTATTGATACATTTCTTGATAGCAACAACATTAATGCCAGTATCTCAACTTTAGGTGGCGCAGATAGCGGTAATGTTACTATTCGTCACGGTGGTAATGGTAATACAGCCTTTGTTGTAGGTAATGGTACGATTAATGGTACTGCTGGAGCAATTTCTAGTAGTTCTAGTAATGTTATTTCACCTATTCAATCTTTCCTCAATAGTTACAATCAAGGAACTATTCAAATCATTACTCAATCAAATACAAATCCTTCAATTGATATTATTGATCCTAACAAAGACTTTATCCCACCAGAAATACCTACTGAATTACCCATTATTGATAATAACAATCCGGTTGTATTTGATCCTTTTCTAATACAAGAAATAGAGGAAAATTTTACCAATGAATTTAAACAATATCTAGAAATCACGGACGATTTTCCCACTAAAAGCTTATCTGATATACAAGCTGATCTCAGAAAAATTCAAGAAGCAACAGGTGTTAAACCCGCAGTCATCTATGCAAGATTCTCTCCTAGTGCCGATATCTCCACAAAAGATAAAGATCTACTATATTTAGTCCTTGTGACTGCTGAAGGTAAACCCATCAAGAAACAGGTTGATGACGCAACTAGACAGAAAGTTTTACAAATAGCTCGCAATTTTTATGGTGAAATTTCTGTTCCCCAAGAAGCTACTAATAATAAGTATTTAGCCTCTGCACAGCAACTACATCAATGGCTGATTAAACCTCTAGAAGAGGAATTGCAAAAGCAAGGGGTGACAAATCTCGTTTTTTCGATGGATGCAGGTTTACGTTCTATTCCCTTAGCTGCCCTCCAAGATGGTAAAAAGTTTTTGGTTGAAAAGTACAGCTTGGGGATATTACCCAGTCTTAGCCTTACTGATACTAATTACGTTAGTATCAAGAACTCCCAAGTCTTAGCAATGGGAGCTAGTGAATTTGCCAAAAACCAAAATCAGTCTCCCTTAAAGGCAGTTCCGGTTGAGCTTTCCACTATTGTCCAAAAACTATGGACAGGTAAATCTTTTCTTAACAGAGAATTTACTCTAAATAATCTGAAAAGACAACGCCAGTCTTATGAAATAATTCATTTGGCAACTCACGTAGACTTTGTTTCTGAGAAATCTCGTCAGTCATATCTCCAGTTATATGATCGTAAACTGAACTTTAATGAAGTCCGTCAATTAGGATGGAATAATCCAAAAGTACAATTACTAGTTTTAAGTGCTTGTAAATCAGCAATTGGAGATGATAAAAATGCGGAGTTAGGTTTTGCTGGATTAGCAGTAAACACTGGTGTGAAAACATCTGTTGCTAGTTTATGGTATATTTCAGATGCTGGAACTCTGGGATTAATAACTGAGTTTTACGGACAGTTAAAAACTGCTCCCATTAAAGCAGAAGCTCTACGACAAGCGCAGATAGCTATGATTAAAGGACAAGTCAGAATAGAAGGTAATAAATTAATCAGTGGGAATAATAGCATTGATCTCTCACCTGAATTGGCAAGTTATTTAACCCAAAATATTGTTGGTGATCTCTCTCATCCTTTTTACTGGGCAGCGTTTACTATGATTGGTAATCCTTGGTAATACCAGAAGGTAAGTGTGAGTTTTAAGTTGAAGAATAATTGAGGAATTGTTGATGTCTTACTAAATCTAATAACGTAAGTTGCTAGTTAGGGAAACTGTCTGAATCAGGATTTCCAGGATTTAAGGATGAAGAGGATGAAGTCTGGGATTTTATTACCAATTATCTATTACCTTTGAGTAAGTTCTGAGTCAATACTTGTCGGTTAAGCGAAAAAAATTAGGACTTACGCAAAAACTCTCCCAAACTCCTATTCCTCTGTGTCTTCTGCGTCCTCTGCGGTTCGTTTCTTCATGATTTTGCGTAAGTCCTGAAAATAAAATTGCGTAGGTTGGGGAGCCATCGCCTTGGACGGGTTTCCCGGCTTGTGGCGAATGGCATTTGACGTAAGGAAACCCAATAAATCTCCCGAAATGTTGGGTTTCGCTATCGCTCAAGCCAACCTAAGAATATTCTTAACAGAACAGTATTGAGTCCTGAGTTTGTGAAATCAAGAAGTCGATTATTGAAAATTATTCAGTTTGAAAGAGAGAGTAATATGCGTGGGAATTTAAGTTTTAGTGTGGGGCAGATAATTGTAGTTTATGGTGCAATTTTGTTAAATTCTCCATTGCCAAGTTATGCAGAAAATTTGCCAAATTCACTAATATTTTTAGAATCAACAACAGAGGAACTGGCACAATTACCAAATTCAGAAGGTGATCCTAATGAAAATAAATTGGTGCAACCTGGAGAATCTCCACAACCTCTACGAACAGACACAGAAACGCCTGTGGAACCAGATATTCCACCAGAAACCACATCTACACCTACACCTACGATTGAGAGTGTTCAGGTGCAGAAAGTTCAGGTAAGTGGGAGTACGATTTTTACGTCAGAGGAATTGAGTTCGATTACTAAGTCCGTTGAAGGGCGGACTGTGAGTTTGGAAGAGTTGAGGAAAGTTGCTGAGGATATAACTAAATTATACCTGGATCGGGGTTACATTACTTCGAGGGCAATTTTGCTCAACCAAACAATTACTGAGAGTGTGGTACAAATTCAGGTAATTGAGGGTGGGATTGAGAAAATTGAAGTTCAAGGCACAAAACGCCTTAATCCTGATTATGTGCGATCGCGCGTGGCTTTAGTTGCTGGTAAGCCTCTTTCCACAACCGCTCTGGAAGACCAGTTAAAACTGTTAAAAATTGACCCACTCTTCTCAAATGTAGAAGCTAGTTTGCGTACAGGTAGTGAAGTCGGTCAAAATATTTTAGTTATAAAAGTTACCGAATCCCAACCATTTAATGTGGGACTAAGTGTTGATAACTATTCCCCACCTAGTATTGGTTCAGAAAGATTGGGTGTTAATCTTAGTTATCAAAATATTACAGGTAGAGGAGATACTTTCTCCACTTCTTATTACCATACAACCCGGAGCGGGGCAGATATTTTTGATTTTAGCTACCGAATACCGCTCAATCCGATGGATGGAACTTTACAGCTAAGAGCAGGAATTCAAAACTTCGATATCATTGAAGAACAATTTAAAGCTCTTGATATTCACGGAGATTCCCAGCTATATGAAATTAGTTATCGTCAACCATTGCTGCGATCGCTCCGTCGAGAATTTGCTTTATCATTAGCTTTTACTGCTCAAAATGGTCAAACCTTTACTTTTGCAGGCGCTACACCTTTTGGCTTTGGTCCCGACGAAAATGGCAACAGCCGCACGCGGGTAGTAAAATTTGGGCAAGACTATATACAGCGAGATGTTCAAGGTGTTTGGTCATTGCAATCTGTATTTAGTTTTGGTCTGAACGCATTAGATGCAACTACTAATTCTGCACCCATACCCGATGGTCAGTTTTTCAGTTGGTTCGGGCAAATACAGCGAGTGCAACGCTTGAGTGATAACAATTTTTTGATTGCCCAAGCAGATATACAATTAACACCTGATAGCTTATTACCCTCACAGCAATTTATAATTGGTGGTGGTCAGTCAGTGCGTGGTTATCGGCAAAATGCCCGTGCTGGTGACAACGGAATCAGATTCAGGTTGGAAGATAACCTGATACTACAAAGAAATGCTAGTGGTAGTCCGTCTTTTCAAATTGGACCATTTTTTGATTTAGGATATGTCTGGAATGTAGAGAATAATCCCAATATCCTTCAGAAACAAAAGTTTTTAGCTGGTTTAGGAGTAGGACTATCCTGGCAAATGAATCCTGGACTTGATCTAAGGTTAGATTATGCTTTGCCTCTAACTGACTTAGAAGATCGCGGTACAAATGCTCAGGATGATGGTTTTTACTTTAGAGTTAGTTATCGTCGGTAGTTCATTAGTTGATATTGCTCAGAATAAATTCTGCGATCGCTAAATCTTGGGGAGTGGTAACTTTTAAATTAGTCTCCTCCCCTGGTACTATCCGTACTTCAATCCCACATTTTTCAAACAAAGCCGCATCATCTGTGACTTCCCAACCCTGAAGCACACCCTCAGCATGGCATTTTTTCAACAACTGAACATCAAAACCTTGGGGAGTTTGAGCCGCCCAAAGTTGTTCTCGGTTGGGTGTACTTTGAATTATGCCACTTTTATCCACAACCTTAATCGTATCCTTAACAGATACAGCAGCAATTAATCCAGGACAATCAAGAATAGCTTCAGCACAAGCATTGAATAAATCGGGTGTAGCTAAACAACGAGCGCCATCATGAATTAATACTTGTTTCGCACCTGCTGGTAGTGCCTGTAAGCCGTTGTAAACTGACTCTTGCCGAGTACAACCACCGGGAATGAATTCTATGGGTTTAGTCAGCTTCAAATCAGCCACAATTGCTTTGAAGTCTTCCCAATCATGAGGTTGAGAAATAATTCCTATCCAACTAATACAACTTGCAGCTTCTGCGGCCAGCAGAGTCCAGGCAATAATCGGTTGTGAGCGTACTTGTAATAATAGTTTATTTCGGTCAGAACCCATTCTTTTGCCGCTACCTGCGGCAGGAATTAATAAATACACAACTTTCCTCAATTTTTAACTAGGGACTAGGAAGATAGGAAAATGAGGAGATGAATAACCCAATCATCAATCACCAATTACCCATTAACCATATTCCCTTAAAATAAGGAGCTATAAGCGTCAATAAATATTATGCGTGTAGTAGCCCTTGTACCTGGCTCAATTGGCAACCAAATTCTCTTTTTTGCCACTTTAGATGGCCTGAAGCGTTATTACCCAAACGCTCAGATAGATGTCATTGTGGAACCCCGGTCAAAGGCTGCTTACCGAGTGAGCAAGTCAGTTCACGAGGTATTGAGCTTTGATTACAAAGACCGTAATAGTTTAGCAGATTGGGGTAACTTAGTTGGCACAATCCGCGATCGCGAATATGATGTCGCCATTACTATTGGACAAAGCTGGTTAGTAAGTTTGTTTCTCTGGTTAACGGGAATTCCCGCACGTATTGGCTATCAAGGCAAGGGTGCAGGTTTTCTCACTAACTCGATATCGATGAACACATCCCAATATATGGCCGCGATGTACCATGACCTATTACAACCTTTGGGAATTGACACACCTGCACCGGAGTTAGCTGTAAATGTACCCAAATCAGATATTGAATGGTCGCAACAGGAGCAAAAACGCTTAGAGATATATGAAACAGGTTATATCCTGATTTATGGTGGTTCTGGCCAGTGGTCTCAAACTGATAATTCAGATACGAATTACCCTGTAAGCAGTTGGCAGCAAATAATTAAAGATTGCCAACAAAAACAGCCACAGTTACCAGTGGTGGTGATTAAGGAGGCTAATGATGATAAATTTTGGCGATCACCATCGCTTCTGGAATCTTGCCCAGATATCAAGGTTACTTCCCCCGATAATATTGGCAAGTTAACTGCCATCATTGGTGGAGCGAGTTTAATGATCTCTATTGACGGCGCACCACTACAACTAAGTGTAGCTGTTCAAACCTATACTATTGCTCTACTGGGTTCTCTTAATCCAGTCCAGTTATTACCGAAAAGTGATAAATTTCTGGCGATTCAATCCCTAACTGGGAAAACAGCAGATATTTCACCTGCAACCGTGTTAGAAAAAATCTGGGTTGGTTGACCATTAATTTGCTCCAATTCAAAATTCAAAATTCAAAATTCAAAAATAACTCATAACTTGTGAAAGTGAAATTTTTGGAAATCTCAAAGTTTTGAATTTTCTTTGAATTGGAGCTATTGCTAAAAACTACTCACCTGTCACCTGTCACCTGTCACCTGTCACCTGTCACCTGTCACCTGTCACCTGTCACCTGTCACCTGTCACCTGTCACCTGTCACCTGTCACCTGTCACCTGTCACCTGTCACCTGTCACCTGTCTTTCTCAGCAAGTCCTAAGTACTGTAGTACTGTTAATTTTTGTTCACATAGTTTATATTGAATTTAGGACTTACGCATTGACAAGATTCCTCAAATATGTAATATGAATTATATTTCTTGTAGGGTGCGTCAGACACGATATTTTCACAAAAAACAGATTCTCTCTATCTGACGCACCTTACTCAATAAGTTATTCCCAAAGGCGAAAACGACGCAATTTCGTTCATTCACATCATGGCAGATTCGTACAGTGCGTAAGTCCTAGAATTGTGCCTATCTAGCCTATCTAATTACTTTTTTCAATCATCTCAAAGAAAGCATCATCTAATTCATAACCTAGAATTTGTGCTAGGGATTTGAGCCGAAATTGGGTGGGGATACTTTGCCCTTTCAGCCAATCACTTAAAATAAAGATTTTGTGCATCAAAAAGATTTCTAAGGCTTCAGGGTTGTACTGTATGCCTTCTTTAGAATTGAACTGATGGGGTACTAACATAGCAGCGTAACGGGCTAATTCTCCCTCTTTCCAATCTAATAAAAATAGTAGCCAAGGGTACTTAGCATCAAGCCGCACAAACCATAAGCGCACTTCTGGAATTTCTGAAAGTTCTCGTGGATCATTTTGTTCTCGTGTATAGTTAATCTCAAAAGACAACAACTGTTCGTTAGATGTAATGGCTTTGTCTTGTAGTAATGATTCAATCACCGTTAGTGCAGGTGACAAATCTAGATTGTTAATCGAGTCGTTATTGAGGGTGATTGTGATTGTCATGGACTGATTGGCCGCTTTTTTGATCGCTCAATAGTAGAATCGAGAATCCACAGTAACAGCTTTTCGGGATTGATGCTAGAGCATCTGTAGCCGATTTCAGCCTTTATAGTCATCTGCAAATAATAAATACTCACCAACAAAGGGTTTTCGGAGTTGCTTGAGGAGAAAACCCAATCTCTGAAACACAGCTTATGCAAAGACTGTATGAATATTTTCGCATAATCAAGCTTAATCAGTTTTTTATATTTTGGTTTGAGGTATTTACCGTATCTACTTGTAAATAATATACGTCTATCCTCACGTGGACATTAATCAAGAGTTTAAGCTAAAGTTGTTATGAGTTTGTTTTAGAGCTAAAATATAGAAATGCAGATGTAAATTAGCAAAAAAGTTACTATAACCTGCAAAAACTAAAATGCTTTAATACCAATAAGACAGGGATAAGCAAAACAATCGAGTCTAATATCCTTAGGTCGATAAATCAACATTGAACGGGAGAAATATCCCAATAGTTAAAAAACTGAAATATGCAAAAACCAGCTATTTCTAAAAAGCCAATTCGTTCCTTAGAAGATGCTCTAGAACAGTGTCAAGTGCTGGGTATGCGCGTCAGCCGCCAGCGTCGCTTTATTCTAGAACTACTTTGGCAAGCAAATGAACATCTTTCTGCCAGAGAGATTTATGATCGTTTAAACCAACAAGGCAAAGATATCGGACACACGTCTGTTTATCAAAATTTAGAAGCCCTATCTACTCAGGGTATCATTGAGTGTATTGAACATTGTGATGGACGTTTATACGGTAATATTAGTGATGCCCATAGCCACGTCAACTGTATAGATACAAATCAAATCCTCGATGTTCATGTGGAATTATCCGCAGAGGTTGTCCACCAAGTTGAAGCACAAACAGGAGTGAAGATTACTGGCTACAGCATTAATTTTTATGGCTATCGTAAGTCACCATTAGATCAAGATAGTCATTAATTATTAGTTATTGAGCATAGGACATGGGCATTAGTCATAGATAACAATCAGGTTGAATCAGCTAAAAATCACATCTGATTCCTGGTGGACAGAAAAGTGTATTTGTATTTGAGCATAGTATGCGCGATCGCTCGTTAAGATTATTGCTAATAGACCCAGATCCTATCTTCCGTCTAGGTTTAAGGGTAGCTTTGGAAAGCATATCTCATGTACAAGTAGTAGCTGATGTGCCAACAGATATCGCCGCCTTGCAAATTTTAGCTGCAATTATAGCCCAAGACCCTAACGAAGTAAATTTGATAGTTTTAGAGTTAGGTAATGGTTATTCTCAGGACTCTCAGCAACTCAGTTTGCAATTTTGTAGACAACTCAAGGCATTATACCCGCACATACCCGTATTACTATTGAGTGTTATCTCTACGCAAGAATTACTATCAGCAGCTAAGTCTACTGGTATCAATGGTTATTGTCCTAAAGGGATATCTATTTCTGAATTAGTCCCCATTATGCAAGAAGTAGCAAATGGTGGTTACTATTGGTCTATAGTCACATCTTTCTCATCCTCTTTGCCTTTTACTACTCTGAGAAATAATATCCGTTTGTCAGGAATCAACTACATTAACACCACTCTCTCCAGAGTCACAGCAGAATTAAAAACCCCCGGACTACCACTACTAGATAAAGCTATTCTCGCAGGACAAAGACGCGAATTATTGACGGCTCGTTGGTTGGTTAATCATTTATTATCTGCACCACAGGAAAAACACCCCATACAGCCGTCTCAACCACTACCTGCACCTAACAACCCAAGTACGGCTATTAGTCTATTAAATTCGCAGCAGATACCAACTTTTTTACCGCCTTTACTCAGCCCCAGAGCGCTACAATCTACAGTATTTTCATCCTGCGTTACTAAACTTCAGTTTCCTCTACAAAATATTACAGATACGCCCTTAGAAATTGACATTTTTCGGGAAGAAAAAAAACGAGAACTGCTATATATAATTCTGCAAAAATTAGCTCAAGAATTAGATGATTTACGCAATGCAGAAGTGAAAATTAATTTCATACATGATTTAAAAGATAAAATATTACTTAATTTGTGGCAAGAAGTAATTAAAATTTTTTTTGGGAAATTTTCACCTATAAATATAAGTGGAAAAAATATAGAGTTAGCTAATTTTATCCTGGATAATGCAGCCGAAGTAGAAACAGAAATTCTCAAAAAAATTCCATTAATTGTGGAGTTATTTTCTTATCTAATCTGGCAAACAGATTTGTCTATCGATAATACATCATATCCGGCAAGTAGTGAACAAGCAAATTCCCAAGCATTAATAATTTTAGAGAATTTGTTGATTCAGGTAGCCAATGCTGTAGTGCAGCCATTATTAAATTTTTTAGCAGATATTGAAACAATTAAACAAGGTTTTTATGATCGTAACATGATTTCTACTAGAGAAATTGAACGATTTAGAAACAACTTATCATGGAAATATCGTTTGCATAATTATGTGATTGAAGCCCAGGAAATTTTTGAAAGCCGATATGAATTATTTGTATTTACACCTCGTGGTATTGCCAAAATGTCAATTTATGCACCTCGCAGACAAGAGTTAGTAAAACTTTCTGGTATTCCCCTAATCGTGACATTACTGCTAGAATTGCGTGATGCTATTGCACCCCGCTTACAATCTATCTTATCCTTTTTAGGTAGTGGATTTGTCTTCATTCTTACCCAAGTAATTGGACGAGGATTAGGTTTAATAGGGCGGGGAATTCTCCAAGGTATTGGTAGTGTTTCCTTAATAGAAAAAACCCAGAATCGCCATAAAGAACGTACTAAATAATTCGTAATTCGTAATTCGTAATTCGTAATTCTCGTAATTCTCGTAATTCGTAATATTTCCTATGGCTACGCCACGCAAGCTATCGGAAACGCTACGCGAACGTAATTCGTAATATTTCCTATGGCTACGCCACGCAAGCTATCGGAAACGCTACGCGAACGTAATTCGTAATGGGGATTTAACCTCAACACAAAACTTGCTACCTGTAGAGGTAGAGGTATTAAAAAAACTATAAATTCCAATTCCGGCGAAAATGGAAAAAGCTTTGTAAAAACTCTTGTAAAGTGTGGTTTTTATGAAGTCTTTCTCTATCCCATTCCTTGGCTATTTCCACAAATATTTCCGAGAAGCTGGGATAAACAGAAGCCAAATTTGCTAAATGCTTAACTTGAATATTTTGTGATATGGCCAGCGAAATAACATTAATCAACTCAATTGCTTCGGTTCCTAATATAGAACATCCTACAATTTCCCCATTTTCTCGGATAATTAATTTACAAATACCTGTAATTTCCCCTCTGATTTGGGCTGCTGCTACTGTTTTAAAATATTGCTTAAAAACTAAAACTTTATTTTTACCATATTGGCGTTGAGCTTGTATCTCTGTTAAACCCACTTGTGTTAAAATCGGCTGAGAAGATATTCCCCAGGGTATAGACCGATAATTAACTGCTAATTGAGGCAAAAATAGGGCATTTTTGAGGGCAATGTTTGCTTCATAATTAGCAATATTCACAATATCATAACCACCGATAACATCACCGCAAGCATAGATTCTGTGATTGGTGGTTTGTAGTTTTTTATTGACTACCAAACGGTGGGGATAAAATTTCACACCTGCTGCTGCTAAATTCAGAGATTCTATATTTGGCTGTTGTCTCGTTGCGACTAAAATTTCATCAGTTTCAATGGCTTTATCTCCAGCCTGAACCCATTTTTTATCTTTAATTCGCAATACTTGAGTTACTATTGTTTGAGTAATAACACGTATACCATCAACTTCTAACTGTGCAAGTAGTAATTGGGCTATTTCTGGATCAATATCAGACAGAATATGGTGATTTTTAACTATTAAAATAACGTTGCTACCTAATCTTGCTAAAATTTGGGCAATTTCAATGCTTTGAGGTAAACCACCAATAATTACCCAATTTTTGGGGGGGTTTGATTGATCTAAAGACTGCCAAATATTAGCTAGGGTTAGATAGCCAGTGGCTTGTAGTCCTTCAATTTCTGGAATTGCTGGACGTGAACCGCAAGCAAGCAAATATGTCCGTCCGCGTAAAATTCGGTCTTTAACCGCAAAACCTAATTGGGGAGAAGATTGAAATTGACCACTGTCAAAGATCATATCTACCCCTTGGGCTGCTAAATTAGCCAAAGAATTAATGTGTGACAGATTTTTCGCCACACTACGAGCATACAATATCGCTTCTTTCACGCCTTTGAAAGAGCCAAAATTAGACATTGCAGGTGGTGATTTTGCTGGTAATCCTACTGTAGGACTATTTACCTGCGGGTCAAAAATTCCCAGATTTGCTAAATCAAAGGACTGCTGCACCCTCTTACTTAGTTCGCTGAGTACATATTGATAATTTAAGTCATAGTTGACTTGAGGTTGTACTAAAGCAACTGTAGCTTGTAACTGAGTTGCAGCTAAGGCCGCTTGGTATCCGGCAACACTACCGCCAATAATGACGATATCGTAATCAATTTTCATTGGTAACAGGGGACAGTGAACAGTGAACAGTGAACAGTGAACAGTGAATTTTCCCCGCGTCTCCCCATCTCTCAAGACTCATCACTCAAAACTGATTTAAGAGCTGTTAGTAATCGTTGGTTATCTGATTTAGAACGGACAGCGACTCGAAAATAGCGATCGCCCAATTCTTTAAAACTAAGACAATCTCGAATTAAAATCTGGTACTGCTGGAGTAATTGTGCTTGTAGCTGGGAGGTAGATTGTTGAGACTCTACCAGCAAGTAGTTAACAGCCCCTTCTAGGGGTTGTAATCCGGGAATTGAGGCTAGACCTTGAAATAGTTGATTTCGGGCGAGTGGTAGCCATTTCCAGGTGTGTTCTTGAAATTCTGTATCTTGGAGGGCTGCAATTGCGGCGGCGGCGGCTAGGGTATTGACAGGCCAGGGGTCTCGCCATGATTGCCATTTAGCGAGACGGTGAGGGTGAGCGATCGCATATCCTAGTCTTAACCCAGGGAGACTGTAAAATTTGGTGAGCGATCGTAATATTACTAAATTCTCATATTCCTGCACCAACCCAATCAGGCTTTGTTCTTCATCTGGGGGCAGAAAATCCATAAATGCCTCATCCACCACCACCAAAGCAAACTCTTCCAGATAAGGCAAAATAGAATCCCGTGAAAATAACATCCCCGTAGGATTGTGGGGGTTATTCAGCAATAAACCGCAATTGCGAGATGGGGAAGAAGAGGACGCGGTGACGCGGTGATGGGGAGACGCGGTGAGAAAGAGAGATTGTCTTCTCACAGTCAACTCTTTCATCCCGATATCTATTCGGTACTTTGATTTCTTCTTGTGAGAAAGAGAGATTGTCTTCTCACAGTCAACTCTTTCTCCGCGTCCCTCTTTCTCCGTGTCCTCTTGTCCCTGTTCCCTGTTCTCTGTGTTCAAATCAACCGGAAACTCCAGGACTTTAGCGTTGTAAGCCGCTAGGGTGCGGTAATAGTCGCCAAAGGCTGGAGTAATTAACATTGTTGCGGATAATTGTGCTAATTCCCTACCTAATAAAGTGAGTAATTCTGCGGAACCATTGCCCGGCAGAATCCACTCAGAAGCTATTTGATGGAAATGACCCAGAGCTAGTTTTAGTTCTCTATAATCTGGGTCTGGATAGTGCCTAAGATTACCAAATTGGGACACAATCGCAGCAATAACGCTGTTTGGCGGTCCCAACGGGCTGATGCTGGCAGAAAAATCCACAATAGCATCAGGGGGACAGCCAGCTAGTGCTGCTGCCCAAGCTAAATTCCCCCCGTGTGCTTGTTGTCGCATCAAAAAAAGATTTCCTAGAACAAAACTTACTCTTTTGGGGGTGCTACTCTTTCTCTAAAGAGTTTCCCAGCAGAGAAGGCGGGAACCTTAGTAGCTGGGATTTCCATTTTTTCATTGGTTTTGGGATTGCGGCCTTCACGAGCTTTGCGTTCCCGTGATTCAAAAGAGCCAAATCCTACCAAGGTGACTTTATCACCAGAGGAAACCGCTTCAATGATTGTTTCTATGGCGGCACTTAAAACAGCATCAGCTTGTTTTTTGGTGACACTAGCCTTTTCTGCCACTGCATCAACTAATTCGCCTTTGTTCATAATCAAACTCCTTGAGGTTTACTGGAGATTCTTTGAGAATGCAATGTTGCATCCTTACGGAAATCTCTGTTTGCAGAATTACAAAAATCGTTCCTTAAGAGTATTTACACTCAAAATCTCTGTAAATCTGATTGGCGCGACTTTTCAATGAATCATTCTAAGGCGTTGTAGCCCGAAGTGAACAGATGAAAGCATTAATTTATATAGATTTCAGGATTTTTTGTGTTTTTTGGGTCATTGTTGTACTCGAAACACCCTCTTTTTAGGAATAAATACTTACTGGAGACTTGTGACTGGGAGTTGGAGACTGGGGTTAATTAACGGATAAAAGTTATTTTTTTCCTTAGAATTAAAATGGTACTAATGTTTTAAGGTTACGAATCAGGAAATTTTGCATGGACAAAGATCGGTTTCACAATGCAGTGAGAATTGCTTTGGAGAAAAAAAGCTGAAAGAGCAATCCACCGAATTTAAATATGCGTTATCTACAACCCTTGTAGAGACGTTCCATGGAACGTCTCTACTTTATCGCAGGTGTTTATGACCTGTGATACCCAACTTTTTTGCATAAGCCGGCTATCTGTACAGCCTACTCTCGACCGGGAAGCTTCAAACCACGACGCTCAAGGATTTGCCGCACCTGTGGACTAGGAGTGTAGTTATAACCATAGCTGGAACGCTCAGAATCATCCATTACCTGTGGTGTGAGTAACACAATCACCTCTCTGCGTTCATTATTTCTGTTTGTTCTTCTAAACAGTGAACCAATGAAGGGAATATCACCCAAAATAGGAATCTTGGTAACACTTGTCCGATCCTGGTCTTGAATAATACCAGAAAGAATTAATGTTTGACCATCTCGCAGCCGAATTGTTCCAGAATTTAGGGAGCGTTCAGATACCAAGAAGATGGTTTGAGAGCCTGTCCCAACGTTAATATCTGCTGGCGCTTGGGGTGCTTTAACTACAGGTGCAACTGATAAGGAAACAAAACCGTTATCGTCAATGCGATCTACTTTTACAGCCAGGGTCAAACCCACATCTGTTTTCTCCGCTGTGATAGTTTGCGTAGTAGCACCATCACCACGAGTAATTTCGTTCTTGATGTTTCCTACCACTTCCTGAGTAAGTTTGACATTAGCTGTTTGACCTTCTTGCACAATTAAGCTTGGATCGGTCAAAATTTTAGCATTGCCACTTGTAACCTGAGCTTGCAAACTAGCTAAAAGACGTTTGGGGAATTGGTACAACGTTGGTAGCTCGTATGTATATTGAGCAGGAGTTCCACTGGTTGTCGTAGTTTGAAAACCAAACTGAGTACCCAGCCCAGTATTAGGATCAATGGTAATCGGTACAACCGATGTTGTAGTTGTTCCTGGAACGGCTGGGGTAAATTCTGTCAGTCCTGGTCTCGTAGGGTCAGTTTGTATGCCAGCACGAGGATTTAATGCACTTGTGTCATTAAAAATATTAGCGCCACTAAGTGTATTAACGGCAGTAGGTGTACTAGTTATACTGTTTCTTGCTTCAGTGCTAGTGGCTGGTCTGGAACCACCGAAATTTAGACTGGCTGCACCACCATCAACAGAGAAGTAATTATTACCAACCCCAAAGGAAAAGCTGGTGTTATAAAGTTGCTCTCCAGATAGGTTCACATCAATAATTTTGACATTAACTACCACTTGACGACGACGGATATCAAGTTGAGTTAATTGAGTTGTTGCCATCTCCACCATTTTAGGAGAACCAATCAAAGTAACAGAATTGGTGCGCTCGTCTCCTAATGCCTGTAAACCCCTGAGTAAAGGTGTTGAATCTTTATAGTCAATACGCTGAGTTTCAACTCTCGTTTCTGTAGTTGTCTGGGTTTGGGTAATGGGAGCAACTCCAGTCCCTACAGGTACAGCATTGACATTAGTAACTTGTCTTTCACGGCTGACGGCACTTTCTGCACCCAAACCTACCAAAAAGTTCAAAGCGACTCCAACTGATACCTGATTTAGTCGCAGACTCCGCATCACATTATCACGGGTGGAATTAGGCAGTTTCGTACCAACAAAAATCGTGCGTCCACTACGGTTAGCTTCTAAACCACTCAAGCGCAAAACGTAATTAAATACATCTTGAACAGGTTCATTTTCTATATCTAGGGAAATAGTCTGACTGCTACTCGTAGCCGCACCAGACTGACCTTGCTGACCCCCAGCCGATTGACCTCCTGCTGCTTCGCTACCTACATAAGCTAAGTTAAGACCAGCTGCACGAGCCAGCAGTGACAAAACTTCCCTAACTGGTGCCTCTCGCAACACTAAACGTGGAACCCGTTCTTGAGTACCTAAATCAATAATGCTGGGAGAAGTATCAATGTTAGCTTGAGTAATATCTCCTACTGGTGGAGCAACTGCTCTGGGTAGGAAAGGAGGAGCTTGGTTATAAGGTTGGTTAGGACCTGCTGATTTTGCAGGTTGGCCGTCAATAGATACTTCTGGGTTAGGCACTAACACATCCGGTTTTTTACCAGACTCTACAGAAGTATTAGCAGGGGTTGTTGGTATTGATGCTGTGGTGTTGTTAGTACTGGGTGTTGCTGTCGCGTCTGTGGATTGAGTAAATCCTAGAGTCAGGCTGTCATCCTTTCGCACTAAAGGCTGACTAGTCGGGACATTGTCGCTACCAGTTACTGTCACCCGTACGCTATTGGTATCTAACTGATTAACTTCTACAGATGCAATTCCCGGTGCGGGGTTTTCTTGCCGAAAACTCTTACCTTGGGGTAGACGCAGTTGCGTATTGATGATGTCTGCAACTAAAGATTTGTCTCTTTTTGTGGTAAAAACCTGGGGTCTGTCACCGGAAGAAGTCTTTAAAATTACACTAATTCCCCCATCTGCGGGATTTAGTTGCACGGCAGTAATTTTACTCGTTTGTGCCAACACGGGTTGTGTTGCTAAAAGTACACAAGCTGCCGTACCTGATATTAAAACATTACCATGAACCTGTTTCACAGTTCATTCCTCACATTAAATAAAACCCTGTTTGTATGTCTACTAGTGCAGCTTGGCGGAAATAAAGCTACTATTCAAAATATTTGAAAAGCTTATATCATCAGCTTTTTGAATTTTGAATTCCATCTTACCGCACTAGTCTCTAATCTTTTTTTCATTGGTTCTGAATGTACGCCGTAGATGGTAGTTACTTAACCAACCATCTGTAATTAAACTTGTCGTACATTAAAATTTACATTCCAGCTACAAATCAGCACTTAGCACTTTGTAATTGCTACTTCTTCGCATTCGCAGTTGCTGTTGTTGCTTCCTCTTGAGTTAATGGCATCAATGCCTCTAAATCAAAGGAAGTTGCCAGTTTTCCTGGGCCAGTCTGCACTATCTTGTTTCTTCCCTCTGAGTTATCTACTTCTGGGGGAACTAATTTTGAGTCATAGTTTTTGACTAGCAACAAAGGCTGTAACCGCTCAACATTACGCATAATAGACTGCGTTTGTTCAAAAGTGCCTTCAATTTCCACTTTAATAGTGCTGCGTTTGAGCTTATTGTTGACTTCGGCTCCTAAGCTATCATCAATAATTACTTGTGGTTGATCTCCTGATGGTACAAACTTTTTCAGTGTCGCTCTGACGGAATTAGCCGTAAGTTTACCATTGCTAGAATCTACCAAGCGACTGGTATCCATTAGCAAGGTTGCCAAACTTTTTTCGTTAGCAAATAAAGCCAAAACTTGAACTTGTTGTAGCTTGGCCTGAGCTAATTCTGCTAGTACTTTGTCAATTTGTTGAGATTGAAGTCTCTTTTGATCAACTTGTCCTTGCAGTTCGTTACTTTTTGTTTGTTGTTGCTGATAGGTGTCCCAAGCGGGCATGACAATGTTAAGTATCATGTAACCAGCAGCAAGAAACCCTATACCTCCGACTATTGCGCCAATGATTGGGGCTGTTAAAGTTACGCCAAAAATAACGGGGTTAGATGATGGGGCATCATCGAATCCGTTAGCGTGTTGTGAAAAACTTAAATCATCACTAAGTGTCATTTGGCAATGACTCCTGTTTTTTGGATACTACGAAGTCTAGTCACTAATCCGATTGTGCCTTTTTGTTCTAACTCACGAATTAGTTCTGATGCAGGTGTGGTACTCAGACCAGCCTTAATTGTATATTTAACCACTTGAGTTGGTTTAATTTTTACACCACTTTCATTAGATTGATTATCCGGTTGAATAGCACCTGTTTCTGGAGGGGCATCGATTAACTCTGCTGTACTAATTTTACTTTCTGAGGCATTTATGAACTTAGACTGACCTAAACTCAGTACGAAGTCGTTAACATCCCTAAAAGAGCGAGCAAAGCCATTAATTTCTATACCTCCGGCTGGATTACTAGGGGGTTGTCCTGGAGTGGTTTGAGCTTGGATAACGGGAGCGATTTGCTTAATATTATCAATTTGGACATTTTTGGGAATGCGATCGCGCAAATCCTGTAACATTGCTGACCAAGGACGAATCCGATCAAACACAGTTACTAAAGCTTGTGTTTGCACTTGAATACCTTTTGTTTCACCCTTGATTTTGTTAATATTGGCTATTTTTCCATCTAGTTCCTTATTTTCTTGATCTAGTTTTCCTATTTTTTGCTCTAACTTACCAGTTTCCATTTGCAAAAACCATAAGCCACAGAACACCAGTGCCGGCAAACACAAACCCACTCCAATTCCCAAATACACTGGCATTAAATTTCCCAGTTGCATTGGTGGTCTAACAGTTCTTTCTGAGTTAATTTCAGTAGGTAAGCGGTCTTTGAGAAAGTTAATATCCAGACTATACACTTTGTTATACCTCCCGCATTCCTAAACCAAGTACTATTCCCAAACCTGGGCGTTGCACTGATGGGTATTTTTCTGCTTCTACTTCTAAGGCTAAATCCCTGATAGGATCTATTTGGGTTGTGGGAAAACCTAACCTTTGGGTAAAGAACTCATCTAACTGTTGGAGTCCCCCCCCTGTTCCAGCTAGTAAAATCTGCGCTACTTCTAAACCTTCACTTTGATTAATGTAAAAATCAATAGAACGGCGCAGTTCATCTGATAATTCTCCCAGTACTTTCAGCATGGGACCCATTCCCGGATTAACTCCAGTAGTCCCGGTTCTTCCAGCATCATTAGAATTGGCTGGAATAGTCATTCCCATCAACATATCCATATCTCGTGATGTGGGTAAATTCATTGCCCTTGATAGAGCCGATTGTAGTTGATATGTTCCTATTGGTACAGTGCGCGAAAATTGCGGTACACCATTGATGATGATGGCGATTTCTGTACTGTCAAATTCAATATCAACTAAAACTGCTGCTTCTTGGGGTCCAAACAGCCGCAACTGGTCACGAATAGTCCGAATGAGCGCAAAACTGTTAATTTCTAAAACATCAATTTTTAATCCTGCTTCTGCAAATGTATTAACATAGGTATCTGTAACTTCTTTACGAGTGGCAACCAACAGCACTTGTACTTTTTCAATTCCATCCTCATCTACAAAGTACCCAAGTTTCTGATAATCTACGTCAGCTTCTTCTCTTGGGTAGGGCAAATACAAAGCTGCTTCATGGTTGAGTACCATCTCCCGTAACTCTTTATTATCCAATTCTGCTGGCACAGGGATAACACGTACAATAGCATCTCGTCCTGGTACACAAGTAGCAACGCGAGAAGCCTTGATTTTACTTTCAGCCATTACTTGCTGAATTAGTTCCGCCATTCTTGGGGAATCGTTAATTTGACCGTCGGTAATTATTCCCTCTGGTACTGGAACTGTTGTTAACGTCTCTATCTTTAAGCCTTGGCGTTGCTTGCGTAGCTGAACTATGTTCATGCGTTCTGGTGCAAGCTCGATACCAACTCCTTTATTAGATTTGCCAAAGAGACTACCGAGATTACCGATTTTACCGATTTTATTGAGACTACCGAAACTATTTAAGACTTTCACCACAGTTTTACCTGCTACATTGCTAAATGAAAAATTTAAATCCTATTCAAAACTAATTTAGTACTAAGTAATCTATATAGCCTATAATCTCGACATTTCTCCATCAGCTTTTCACCCTTTTCAATCGTAAAAATATTACCACGATGATTCAATTACGAAAATTCTCACAAATGACGGTTTGGGCATTAATTGGCTTACTGAGCAGTTGGGTAGTAAGTTGTAGCACAAGTAGTGTTAATACAGCTACAAAACCAGCGACTCCAGAAGCAGCAACCATTGAGTTTTGGACTATGCAACTCCAACCTCAATTTACAAATTACTTCCAAAGTCTAATTACGACTTTTGAATCGCAAAACCCCAGTATCAAAGTAAAATGGGTGGATGTGCCTTGGTCGGCAATGGAGAACAAGATTTTAACAGCTGTCTCCGCAAAAACGCCACCAGATGTTGTCAACCTTAATCCAGATTTTGCCTCCCAACTTGCTGGACGAAATGCTTGGTTAGATTTGGATGCAAAAGTCCCAAAAGAGGTTCGTTCCTCCTATTTGCCCAATATTTGGCAAGCTAGTAGCCTTAATGGTAAGACTTTTGGGATTCCTTGGTACCTCACAACGAGGTTAACTATTTATAACACTGATTTATTAAAACAAGCAGGTATCAAGAAACCACCTGCAACTTATGCAGAAATAGCGCAAGCAGCACAACAAATTCAAGATAAAACGGGTAAATACGCATTTTTTGCCACTTTTGTTCCTCAAGATTCTGGTGAAGTCTTGGAATCATTTGTGCAAATGGGAGTTACTTTAATTAATGCTGAAGGAAAAGCCGGTTTTAATTCACCACAGGGAAAAGCTGCTTTTCAATATTGGGTAGATTTGTATAAGAAAAAATTACTACCTAAAGAATCATTGACACAAGGCCACCGTCATGCAATTGATTTATACCAATCTGGGGAAACTGCGTTTTTAGCTTCTGGGCCTGAGTTTCTGAAGACAATATCTAATAATGCCCCAAAAATTGCTCAAGCTTCAGCCATAGCACCCCAAATTACTGGTGATACAGGTAAGAAAAATGTCGCTGTCATGAATATAGTCATTCCCCGTGCCACTAAAAACCCTGACGCAGCGGTTAAGTTTGCCTTGTTTGTTACTAATGATGAAAATCAACTAACTTTTGCTAAAGCGGCTAATGTTTTACCTTCAACAATTAAATCACTTGCTGACAGCTATTTTAAAGAAGTTCCAAATAATGCCTCAACTGTGGAAAAAGGGCGTATTATCAGCGCCCAACAAATGCAACAAGCTGAGGTTTTAACCCCGAAAATCAAAGATTTCAAACTCTTGCAAAAGACAATTTATGAAAATCTCCAAGCTGCAATGTTGGGTGAAAAAACGGTGGATAAAGCTGTAGAAGATGCAGCACAACAATGGGATAATCGGTAATTCGTAATTCGTAATTCGTAATTCGTAATTCGTAATTGGAAAAATTCCCCCGTTCCCTGTTCCCCGTTCCCTATTCCCCGTTCCCTATTCCCTGTTCCCTGTTCCCTGTTCCCTGTTCCCCGTTCCCTATTCCCTGTTCCCCGTTCCCTATTCCCTGTTCCCTGTTCCCTGTTCCCTATTCCCTATTCCCTAAAAAATGACCAAGTAAATAGAGAGAACCGGATAAAACTACTAAGTTATCTGTAGAGGTGAATGCAGCATCTAAAGCTGAGAATACATCTGGATAGGTGCTGCAAAAACCTAAATTTGGGCAAGTTTCCAGGGCTAATTTTGTTAAATTATCAAGATTTGCGGAATTACTATCGGGAACTGGTACTAAATATAATTTATCTCCTCTTTTGAGAAGTGCTTGAAAAATATCAGCATGATCTTTAGTAGCCAGCATTCCTATTACCCAAGTTATATTTTGAGTATTGAGACTATCTACATAATGACGTAAAACTTCGGCTGCGGCTGGATTGTGTGCGCCATCAATTAATAGTTTATGATCTTTCCAGGTAGTCCATTGTATTCGGCCTGGCCATTTAGTTTTTTCCATGCCCTTAATAATGGCTGTTTCAGAAATTTCCCAACCTTGTTGTTGCAATATTTCCAAAGCTGCTAAAGCTAAAGCTGAATTATGTAATTGAATTTGTCCCTTTAACGGTAATGGATATTTAATTTTAGATTGAGAGTTTTCTATTTTATCTACATCTAATCTTTGATATTCTGCCCATCCTGGGTTAATATTCTTAGCAGGTTGAGGGGTAAAAATAGGGCATTGTAATTCTAGAGTAAGCAATCGCACCACTGTTTCCGCCTCTGCTGGCAATTGACCTACTACTACAGGACATCCAGGTTTGATAATACCAGCTTTTTCTCTGGCAATATCGGCAATAGTGGGACCTAGTTGCTGCCAGTGTTCTCGACTTATGGAAGTAATTACTGTCACCAAAGGCTGAGAACAAACATTAGTTGCATCCAAACGCCCACCTAAACCAACTTCCATCACCGCTATATCAACTTTCTGTTGTGCAAAATATAACCAAGCTGCTGCGGTAATTACTTCAAACTGAGTAGGTGATTCTGTCTCGGAGTCAATAGCATCTCTAATTTTTAGTATTAATTCGCACAACTCACTTGGTTCGATTGGCTGCTCGTTAATACAAATACGTTCTGTCCAATCAACTAAATGAGGGGAAGTATAGCGTCCTGTGCGATAACCAGCTTCAGTAAGTATTGAGGAAAGATAAGCACAAACAGAACCTTTGCCGTTAGTTCCAGCCACATGAATTACAGGAACTTGGTGATGAGGATTTCCGAAATTTGCCAATAATTCGACAATGCGGGATAGTCCCAGATTGACACCAAAGTGTTGAAAGGGTTGAAGTAAAAAGTCAGGATTCACGGACATTGGGAATTGGGAATAGGTGACTGAAGAGGACGCGGAGAGTGGGAGACGCGGCGAGGCGGAGAGTCGCCTGTGTCCGACGTTCGACGCAAATGGTTTCAAGCCCCCGACTTGAGTCGTGGAGGAGAAAATAGACATTCCTTGCTGGAATTCCTGGCTTTAGATATGGGGTGTCCCCGTGTCCCCGTGTCTTCTTCAAAGTATATATTTTTTCTGTTCCCCTTCGGATGATGCCTCCGACTCCCGTAAGGGATAAGCCAGTCACCACAAGTCGGGAAACCCGCCCAAGGCGCTGGACTCACCTGTTCCCTATTCCCTTCATTACCGATTAGCTAATTAGGCTTCTTTGTTTAAAAAGTTTTGCACTTGTCTTAAAGCCGCAGCACCGATATTAAACACAGCCCAACTAGCAGCAATCACTACTGGTGCTAAAACAATTACTACACGGGTATCGATGTCCATATTTAGAAGCCCTCTGTTAATTAGAATTTAAAGTTTTGTCAACATCTCTCAATTTTTATTTTTAGCTTAAGTGGGGTATTTTTCCAACCTCTAGTGTAAAGAATAGTTAAGTCATTAGTGATTGGTGATTGGGGAAAAGGTGATTGGGGAAAAGGTGATTGGGGAAAAGGTGATTGGGGAAAAGGTGATTGGGGAAAAGGTAATTAAATTATTCTTAATTGTCTCCGTGTCTCCGTGTCTCCGCGTCCCCGCGTCCCCGTGTCCCCGTGTCCCCGCGTCCCCCCATCTCCCAGTCACCTAACTAAAACCAAGATCAGTCCCTTTACCGGCATGAACGAGGGCTAATTTATGGTATTTTTCGGCGTGTTCGATGAGTTCTGCAGCTTGGGTGTCTGTGAGTTGACGGACTATTTTAGCGGGGATGCCTACAACTAACGACAATGGTGGTATGTCTTTAGTGACAACTGCACCAGCACCAATGATGCTACCTGTACCAACTCTAACTCCACCTAAAATTATTGCGCCTATACCAATTAAACTCCCAGACTCGATGTGGGCAGAATGTACTACAGCACGATGTCCGACAGTGACATGATCTTCTAATATTGTGGGACAACCAGGATCACCATGTAAAATGGCTCCATCTTGAATGTTTGTGCATTCGCCAATTTCAATGCGCTCTACATCCCCCCTCACAACGGCTCCATACCAAATGCTTACCTGGGCTGCAATGCTGACTGAGCCGATAACAACGGCGTTACTGGCGATAAACGCAGCTTGAGAAAAATCGGGAGATGTCCAATAGGAAACAGTAGACACGATAGAATGTTGATATGGTACCCAGGAACACTGGAAAAACTCCAACTTTTAAGGCTGGCTGCACAACCAGGATATCACAGCCGGTTGCCCTCTACTTTGAGGAAGCCACTAGTACCTCTACCCGGAATTAAAAATTAATAATTAAAAATTAATAATTAAAAAGCAGATTACGCCAGCTTTTTAGGAATTTTTAATAGTAGTTTTATTTCGGTCGTATTGTACTAGTTTGCTCAAGCAGTAACCCATGATCGTGTGGAGCAGTGAGCAAGTAACTAAAAGTAGGGGAGCCGAAGGGTAAAATTAAACCCAATGGTGCTGGTAAAGAGAAAACTATGTTTGTATTATGCACTTCATGATAAATCCAGGCTTGCAGTACCCAATTTTTGGCGCTGAAATACAGTGTCCCCATTGCCGTCAGAATATTCCCGCGCTGACTTTGACTGATACATATCTATGTACGCGTCATGGCGCTTTTGAAGCAGATCCAAAAACTGAAGAGTTGGTTCATCTCCAGTCGGGTCGTCATTGGCGTAGATGGGATGGTGAATGGTATCGGCAACATACTCATCCTGATGGTATTCGGTTTGAGATTCACGAAGCGTTAGATAAGCTTTATACCCAAGGCTATCGCGCTACCAAGGTGATTATTGCCCGACGCTATGAGGAATTAATGAGTGGTTATTTGGAACGCAGTAGTCCTTGGCGTGCTGGACAACCAGAAGGAGCTTCTGCTCGTTTGTATGGCTTACCAGTAGAGTTTGGTCCAGATGCGGCTCAGGAACCTTGCTGGGGAGTGATTAATTTTGATTTGGACAAAGAGCTAGGTGTTCCTGTCCGTTATCCTTATTTCCGTCTGTTTGAGTAAAGAGTACTGAGTGCTGAGTGCCGAGTGTGGAGTGCTGAATGATAATAATTAGTAGTTACTCTTAGTCAAAGGTCTTCATCTACTTGTATATACGAGGAGCATTACTTGGTTCATAACTCTAGCAAGGTAATTTAGATGACTCAGCACTCGTTACTCACTACTCACTACTGAATTATGCACCACGTTTCTATTCGGACTGGCAATATTCATCATGCGATCGCTTTTTATGAGCAGTTAGGATTTACAGTTGGCGATCGCTTTACTACAGGTTATACTTTAGCTTGTTGGCTGGAAGGAATGGATAGCCGCATTGAATTAATCCAAATTCCTCAGCCAAAACCAGCCCCTGATGCTTTTGCAGATGAGCATTATGTAGGCTATTATCATCTTTCCTTTGATTTAACTGAGGTTACGCCAGATTTGCATGGCTGGTTGGAAAATTTAAAGGCACGAATGGCTTTGGTAAGTGATTTACAGCCTTTGAAAATCCTTTTAGAACCTACACAACAGCAAATAGGCGATCGCATTTTGGAAGTCGCTTTCATTGCTGACGCTGATGGTTTACCTCTGGAGTTGATCCGCTTTTTGTCAAAGCTTGGTAATTCGTAATTTTTCCCGCATCTCCCCCTCACCGCGTCTCCCCTACTGCCTTCTCAGTAAAAGAATCCGGATGTAATGAACCGCAAAGACGCGTTCGCGAAGCGTCCCGAAGGGATAGGACGCGAAGAAAGAAGGAAGAAGGAAGAAGATATGTAATATTACTGTGGGAAAGGAGTAACTGAATTTTTTTCTTGATTTTTAGTCGCTAATTTTCCAGAAACTTTAAACCACAGATGTATAGGTAAAAAGGTGTAGTCTTATTTACTTATATCTAAAAACTATATGTTTGTTATTTCGGTCTTTCATAGATATCGTGTTCCCCTGTTATTGTTCATATTATCGATAATTACAGCGGTTTTGTTGCAGCATACTTCTTCAATTAGCCAAAAATTAGTTAAAACCAATGGGGAACATTCTCAGCAAATTTTCGTAGGTAAAAAGACAAATAATCTCACATTGGCAAAAAATATTCAGAAGACAATACTAGAAAATGGTCTAACTGTCTTAACAAAGGAAGTACATAATGCACCAGTCGTAACGGTGCAAGTTTGGTATAAAGTTGGTTCAGGCAACGAAGAACCAGGAGTCAATGGTGTTGCTCACCAATTGGAACACATGATGTTTAAAGGTACAAAAAATCGTCCTGTTCAATTTGGACAATTATTTAGTGCTTTAGGCAGTGACTCCAATGCTTTTACTAGCTATGATCAAACTGCATATTACAATACTGCGGAACGAGACAAACTCAAGGCGCTGCTGGTTCTAGAAGCTGACAGAATGCAAAACCTACTGCTTGATAACAACCAACTAGCAAGTGAGAAGCGAGTAGTTATTTCTGAGTTACAAGGTTATGAGAATAGTCCAGCATATCGCATCAGACGTGCTGTGATCCAGTCTGTTTTTCCTGATCATGCTTATGGTTTCCCTACTGCTGGTACTCAAGCTGATGTGGAAAAATTAACTATTGAACAGGTGCGGGAATATTACCAAAAGTTCTACAATCCTGATCACGCGGTGTTGACGATTGTGGGAGATTTTCAAACTCAACCAACTTTGGAAACGGTAAAAGAGGTTTTTGGTAAAATTCCCAAAAGTCAAAAGTCTTCCCACCTCTCTACTTCTCCACTTCCTCACCACTTCTCTTCATCTCCGATTATCTTGCGAGAACCGGGCGCTGGAAAACTGTTACAGTTGATTTATCCAGTTCCAGATTTAACTCACCCGGATATCCCTAGACTGGGTGTAATAGACTATGTCTTGACTGGGGGAAAAAATTCTTATTTGTATAAAGTATTGGTGGAATCGGGTTTAGCTACTGATGTTTCGGCTCGTTTAGTGACTTTGCGGCAATCTGGTTGGTATCATGTTTTGGTGACTACTGTTGCAAATCAGGAGTTATCAAAAATTGATCAGGTGATCAAAAGCGCAATTGCTAATTTAGCAAAAACCAGTGTCACACCGGAACAGGTTGAAAACGCTAAGACTCAATTAATAGCATCTGTAATTTTAAATAGTCGGGATATCACTAGTCAAGCAATGCAGTTGGCTAATGATGAGCTAACATCTGGTGATTATCGTTATACAGAACGCTATTTAGAAAACGTCCGCAAGGTAAAATCGGCGGATATTATAGCTGTAATTGACAAATATCTGAAACCTGAAACCCGAACTGTAGGATTTTTTGAGCCTGATGAACAAAAGTCTCCAAAAGCAGTTAATCATCAAAATTATACCCCAGCCACTCAGGAAAATTTGACTTCTGGAGTTTCTCTGACGGCTGCTGAGGTGAGGAACTATTTACCTTCTGTATCTTTTTCTACTGATACATCAACTCAATCAATACCACATAAATTGACTTTGGTCAACGGTTTGCAGGTATTATTATTACCAGATCAAAGTAGTCCGACGGTGACTTTGAGTGGCTATATCAAAGCAGGGAAAGAATTTGATCCACATGACAAAGCTGGATTAGCGGCTTTGGTAGCAGATAACTTGATGAATGGCACGAAAACCAAAGATACTTTAGATATTGCCAAAGTTTTAGCAGCAAGGGGTGTAAGTCTAGATTTTACAACGCAGCGTCAAGGTGTGCTGATTCGGGGTAAGAGTTTAGCTGAAGATTTGCCGATTTTGCTGGAGACTTTGGCTGATGTGATTAAAAATAGTACATTTAATGCTGGGGATTTAGAACTAACTCGTCAACAAGCTTTAAGTGAGGTTGATATCGAATTGGATGATCCCGATGAAGTTGCAAACAGAACATTTATACAATCTATTTATCCACCAAATCATCCTTTACATAGTTTTGCCACTAAAGAAAGTCTACAGAAAATTACACGTGAGGATGTGATTGCTTTCAAGTCTCAACATTATCGCCCAGATACGACGATATTAGCACTGGTAGGAGATTTTGATTTCGATAAGCTGCGAACTGATAAGTCAGCGATATCGCTCATTAAAACTCAGTTTAGTGATTGGCAAGTTAGTGGCAACCCACCAATATTAAAATATCCACAAGTGGTAATTCAGGATCAGGGAATGCGTATTAACCCTGTTCTTCCTGGTAAAGCCCAAGCTGTAACTTATATGGGTTATACAAGTATTAAGCGGGAAGATGCTAGATTTTATCAAGCTTTAGTCTTGAATCAAATTTTGGGAGGTGACACTTTATCTAGTAGACTGGGAGCAGAAGTGCGCGATCGCTTGGGTTTGACTTACGGCATTTACAGCAACTTCCAGACTGGAAGGAATGTGGGGACGTTTTTGATTGAAATGCAAACCAATCCAGAAGATACTAATAAAGCGATCGCTAGTACTCGTAAACTCCTTAATCAACTACATCAGCAAGGTGTGACTCAACTAGAAGTAGAAACTGCTAAACACACTTTAATTAGTAACTATAATATTTCCCTGGCAAAACCAGAAGAATTAACAGATACAATTGTGATGAATCAGGTATATGGACTAAAGCCAATAGAACTGCGCTCTTTTGCCCAAAAAATCCAGAAAGTTACCCAAACAGAAGTTAATCAAGCAGCGCGTGAGTTAATTCATCCTGATCAAATCGTAGTAGTGACAGCCGGTTCGGCTATCATGGCAGAGCATAGAAAATAAGGAAAGTCCAAGGAACTTAAATAAGTGAAACTTGGACTTAACTTACAATTATTTATTTGTAAATGCGGATGAAAGGACTTGAACCTTCACTCCTTTCGGAACTAGAACCTAAATCTAGCGCGTCTGCCAATTTCGCCACATCCGCATCAGTAACTTATAATAGCATAGCAAATTATAGATGGCAATAGGTAATTGGTGATTTTACATAATCGCTACACGAGGTAAACGATGCTTGAAACCGCAGAGAATTTCCCAAGAAATGGTATTTAATTGATCTGCCCAATCATCAGCTGTGATTTTTTCTTTTCCCTGTTCTCCCAGTAAGGTGACTATTTCTCCCTCTTGCACATCAGGAATAGAACTCACATCTAACATAATTTGATCCATTGTAATTGCACCTATTTGCTGCACACGTTGGCCACGGAGTAAAACTTGCATTTGTCCAGAAAGACTGCGGGGAACTCCATCTGCATAACCAATACCGACTACAGCCAGACGCATTTCTCTGTTAGCAATAAAATGATGACCATAGCTAACACCCGTTCCCTCAGCAATATTTTTTACATAGGTAACTCTTGCTTTGAGTTGTAAAACTGGTTGCAGTTTGATTTCATTTTGTAGGTGGGGTGCAGGATAGAGTCCATAAATAGCCAAACCCGCACGCACCATGTCATAGTGCAATCTCGGATCTGCAAGGGTAGCGGCTGAGTTGGCTAAATGCAAACTGGGGATTTTGATACCTCTAGATTTGATCTGTGCAATGGCTTCTTCAAATCGTTGATGCTGTTTTTCCATGACTGTAGCATCAGGATTATCTGCTGTAGCGAGGTGAGAATAAATGCTGGCAATATCCAAATGAGGTAATCTTTGTACTAGCTGCACAAAATCAGCGGCTTCTTGCCAGTTTGTGCCTAGTCTTGACATCCCCGTGTCTAATTTAATATGTACAGGTATAGGAGAATTATAGTTAATAGCTTCTAATGTATTAGAAAATATTAAAGCTTGTTTTGGTCCGCATAATGTCGGCTGAAGTTGCCAATGAGCGATCGCCTGAATTTGTTCTTTTGTATTAATTGCCCCTAGAATCAGAATCGGCGCTTTTATGCCACCTTCTCGCAATTGAATCCCTTCGGGAACTGTCGCTACTCCCAACCAACTTGCACCAGCTTCCAATACTGTTTTAGCCACTGTTACCGCCCCATGCCCATAGGCATCAGCTTTTACTACTGCCATTAACTGGGTGCATGGTGATAAAAATTTTACTAACTGCTTGACATTATAGGATAAAGCCCCTAAATCAATTTCTACCCAAGCACGTTGAGAAAACCAAGCGTAGGTATCACGTTCCTGATGATCAGCAAAACTAGGGGTTTGTTTGCGACTTAACATAGCACTTCCCTCCTATCACACCACTGTAAGCCTTCCAGACTATCTAATGATTCTGGTTTGCAACCTTCTCAGCCATATCAATATCAATCAGCAAAGTTTACCGCTGATCCGGTAATTCATACAAGATTGTGTTGAGTTATGAGTTTCTATAAATTATTAGGATTAAATTATTAGGATTTAGCAATTCTGAAACCTTATCTTACTTATGATCAGGTTTATTTTTTATAAAATAGTTCTTCCTTATCAATAATATGATAACAAGTTTCTAATTAAAAGTCAACCCCTAAATACTCTAAAAAAAGTATAAATTATTCTCATTTCCCAATGAGGGTATATTTGTGTTAAAATATTTAAAACTAATACCTTGAGCTAATATCAATGGGGAAGGTTTTAGTCCTAAACGCCTCCTACGAACCTCTCAACATCACGAGTTGGCGACGTGCCATAGTTTTGTTGATTAAAGGCAAAGCCGAACACGTAGAACATAACGGTAAATTTATCTACTCTGATTTTCCATTGCCAACCGTCATTCGGTTACGGCACTACGTACGTGTTCCTTATAAAGAAATTCCTCTGACTCGCCGGAATATATTGCATCGTGACAGTCATACTTGTCAATACTGCGGCTACACAGGAGATGAGTTGACTTTAGATCATGTAATGCCGCGATCGCGTGGCGGAGGTGACACATGGGAAAATATTGTTACCGCCTGTGTACGCTGCAACGTCAAAAAAGGCTGCCGTACACCTCAAGAAGCCCGTATGCCCTTGCGTCATCAACCTCGTCAACCTCATAGCAGTCTGTACTTCGAGGTGACAAAACATCTGAAGAGTGGACTTCACCAAGAGTGGCAAAAATATGTAATAGGACTTTGAGATTACACATAATCAATTCAGACATCAGGAGAAATAAGTCTTCATCTGTAGGTGTTACCTTTTGACTGGGTCAAAATACCATACCACAATTTGAGGACTTAACTTGGCGTTTGTTTATTGACAGCTTGTCGGCGACATTCCTAAAAGCTGGATTAACCTTTTGACCAAGTTTAGGCAAGGTACAGACAAACTATATTACTCCATTTTATGGAGTATTGATCATGGTTACGATAAATTATCAGAATTTGACAATATATTCTAATTAAATCCAGAAGTGATTGTTGTCAACTTCAGAATAATTCTCTACTGCAACTAAATAAGCTCTAATGATACACTCTTTTCTGCCTTTGGCAAGCTGCGAAGAGGCATTAGTCTATCTGAGATTTTTTACACTTACTGAGAAACTATAAAATTCTAAATTGGTGTGAGATAATAGAAAGTAATATTACCACAATTAAGATAAATATCAAAGTCCCAATCAGCCTTTAAACCAAATTTGCTGAATGGTTTCCAAACTCTATTCAGTGCCAAGATGGTAAATTTCTGCCAAGATCATAATGTGTGGCTAATCCAGTGATGCATTGATTAAAGTATCTCGGAAGACATACACAAGCCACCACGCTGACAACCAAATTCCTTATGTACTTGAATTCTTCACTTACTCAATTTGAGAATTTGTCACTGACTACAGATCAGAATGGGGAGGAAATTGAAATAGATAAAGAATCAATTGAACTTCCACTACTGACCCGTCCTTCCTTATCACCGTCATCGAATGGTGATGTAGGGATATATTTAGCTCCACGTGGCAATTCGCTGGCTGTTCAGAAATCAGAAGAGTTGCAAAAAACTCTTCTTGGACATCGTCATGAGCGTCAGTTAGTAATTTTACAAGATTTTCCTGATCCTGACGCGCTTTCATGTGCTTGGGCTTACCAGTTAATTGCTCAACAATACGACATCAAGTGTGAAATTATTTATGCTGGGACTTTAAGCCACCAAGAGAACATAGCTTTAGTTAAGTTGACGACCTTACCGGCTCAACGCTGGACAATGCAAAACCTGAAAACTAAAGATTTGTCATCTTATCAAGGTTTTGTCTTAATTGATAACCAGGGAACTACGTCACAACTGTTACCAGCAGTACAACAGGCAGGAATTCCGCTAGTAGTACTAGTTGATCATCATAGTTTACAAGGAGAGCTTAAAGCCGAGTTTTTCGATGTCCGTCCTTACGTGCGAGCAACTGCAACTATTTTTACCCAGTATTTACAAGCGGGGATACTAAAATTAGATAGCAGTATTAGCCAGCACGTTAAATGTGCAACTGCTTTGATGCATGGCTTGCGTTCTGATACGAATCGGTTAATGCAAGCGCAAGAAGAAGACTTTATGGCTGCTGCTTATCTGAGTCGATTTTATGACGCTCAGTTGCTGAATGCCATTTTACAGGCAAATCGTTCCAAGCGGGTGATGGATGTGATCGAGCGATCGCTCAAAAACCGCATTGTCCAAAATAACTTTTCCATAGCCGGGGTTGGTTATTTACGCTATGACGATAGAGATGCAATTCCCCAAGCCGCTGATTTTCTAGTGACAGAAGAAAACGTCCACACAGCTGTAGTGTACGGGATAGTTCATGATGAAGATGACGAACTAGAAGTAGTCATAGGTTCCCTAAGAACCACAAAACTTACCTTAGACCCCGATGAATTTATCAAAGAAGCCTTTGGACAGGATAGTGCTGGGCGGTTTTTTGGTGGTGGACGCACTGGTGCTGGTGGCTTTGAAATTCCCATGGGTTTCTTATCTGGAGGAAACGAAAATTCTACTTATGCCAAAATCAAATGGGAAGTTTTCGACTCACAAATCAAGCAAAAGTTGCTGAAATTGGTGAATCCTAGAGATAACCCCATTTAGTCTGAGAGGATTTCTGGTACTTCAAGTAGAAGTCTGATAACTGAAGTAGGGGTTGCTGATAGCGTAGCGTGGCGTTAAGTAGGTGGGCATAAATATTTATCGTTGAGACAAGGCAGGAGGCAGAGGGCAGGAGGCAGAAGGGAAGAGGTTTTTGGGCAAATTTACATTTCGTTGCATACTTTGGTTTTTTAGTGTCTACCTACTTAGCCATATAAAACCAACAACCAGAAAAATTGAAGGATTGAGACTGAGTAAACAGGAAAAAAGGTGCAAGCTTTGATGAGGTGGGAACTTAAAAACCTTGCATTTAATTCCTACTCAAAGGGAAAATCGTTCCCATTTAACTCTGGAAACTGTCACCTGTTAAGAGTCACCTACCTCCACAAAAAGACTTTCTCAGCAACTCCGAAGTAGTTATTTAGTTGGGGTTTAGCAATGGGCTTTACCCCTGGTAATAAATCTGCCTAGTTTTTTTTAATGATGCCAGCAACTTTTATAAGGAAAATGCCGAAAACCCTTGAAGGTGCGTCCGACTCAGGAGGACACAGCTGTGCTTGAGACAAGGGAGGAAGGCTAAAAGCTTTCCTTTATCCTGCATTGACATTTTGTATATGTTGTATAATTAACGATTGTCAAAACCAAATCAAGTTGATTGTTCAAAGTTAAATCAATGCTAGTCCTAGAATACAAAGTTAAAGGTAAACAACATCAATACAACGCCATAGACGATGCAATTCGTACCACCCAATTCATTCGCAATAAAGCGCTCAGATATTGGATGGATGCACCACGTGAGCTAAAAATTGATAAGTTTGCCCTGAATAAGTATTCAACAGAACTACGCTCATGTTTTCCTTTTGCTGCCGAGTTAAACTCAATGGCAGTACAATCAGCAGCAGAACGGGGTTGGTCTGCTATATCAAGGTTTTACGAAAATTGTCAATCTAAAAAATCTGGGAAAAGGGGGTTTCCAAAGTTTCAAAAAGATTGTCGTTCTGTTGAATATAAAACATCAGGATGGAAATTACACAAAACCAAGCGACGTATTACTTTTACTGACAAGAAAGGTATTGGTGAACTCAAGTTATTAGGTAAATGGGATATTCAATTCTCCGAACTTAAAGATATTAAACGAGTGCGTTTAATCCGGCGTGCAGATGGATATTATGCACAGTTTTGTGTTGGTATTGATGTTGTAGATATTCAACCAAAAACAGATGAAGAAATTGGGCTAGATGTGGGGATTGAGTCGTTTTACACAGATTCAAATGGGCATCAAGAACCTAATCCTCAGTTTTTGAGAAAGGCTGAAAAATCAATCAAGCATTCTCAAAGACGGATTTACAAAAAAGCAAAAGGTTCTAGCGGTAGAAGAAAAGCTAGAAAACTTTATGCCAAAAAACACTTAAAAGTAAGTAGGCAATGGATTGAACACGCTAAGAAACTAGCGCGTAACGTATGCAAGTCTAACGACTTAGTAGCCTATGTTCGCGAAGCGTGCGCGAAGCGCATAGATTTACGTGTTTCAAACATGGTAAAAAATCATTGTTTAGCAAAATCAATTAGTGATGCTAGTTGGTATTTGTTTAAGCAATGGATAGAGTATTTTGCTGTTAAATTTGACAAAGTTGCTATAGCTGTAGCACCACATTACTCTTCACAGAAATGTTCTGATTGCGGCGGGATTGTCAAAAAATCTCTATCAACTCGTACCCATAAATGTAGTTGTGGATGTGAATTGCATAGAGATACAAACGCGGCCATAAATATTCTTAATCTAGCAAAAAATAGGGGAGGGCATCCCCAAATTAACGCTACAGGAGTTGAAACCACTACTCTGCTTGGTGAGCCAGCGCGGTCTTGGGGGTTTCCCCCATGAGCGACTGGCGTTCGCGTCAGCGTGCCGGAGGCATCACCCGTAAGGGTGTAAACCTGGTTGAGCAAGTTTTGACGGTGAATGTAGAATCCCCGTGTCTTTAGACCGGAGAGTGTCAAAAACTGGTTGATTTATTGAATATTTTGCCAACATTTTTTTAGAAAACTTGGATAATTTGACTGCAAAAACCGTACTTAGGCTAGAGCAAGTTAATCTGTTTACAAAGCTGAAAAGTCAGGTGCAGAGAAATTTGCCAGGATATCCAATTTTAGAGGATATTTCCTTTGAGGTGTTTTCAGGCGATCGCATTACCATTGTTGGTACTGCTGGTGCTGGCAAAACTTCCTTATTACGCCTCATTAACCGCTTAATTGAACCTAGTAGCGGTAAAATTTATCTAGAGAATCAAGAATATCGCCACATTCCGATTATTCAGCTGCGACAAGAAGTGACGCTTTTACAGCAAGAATTTAAGTTGTTGGGGATGACAGTTCGGGAAGCCTTAGCTTATCCTTTAGTTCTGCGCGGCTTGTCCAAACAGAAAATTCAGGAACGAGTTAGTTATTGGCAAGAACAGCTGCAAATTCCTAATGAATGGCTAGGACGAACCGAAGTACAACTTTCCACCGGACAAAGACAGTTAGTTGCGATCGCTCGTACCTTAGTCATCCAACCCAAAATCTTGCTTTTAGACGAACCTACGAGCGCCTTAGACCCTGGTCAGGCTTCCCGGATGATCAACATCATCAGCCAACTACCTCAACCCCCTACAACCGCGATTTTGATGGTAAATCACCAATTTGACCTAGCCCAAGAATTTAGCACCCGGTTATTACATCTCCAGCAAGGTCAATTATTGGCAAATCAACCAACCGCTGAAATCAACTGGGAAGACTTAAAAGCCAGCTTGATAGAAGCTGAAATTCAAGCATCTGAGGAGTGGTAATTGGTCATTGGTAATTGGTCATTGGTAATTGGTCATTGGTAATTGGTCATTGGTCATTGGTCATTGGTCATTGGTCATTGGTCATTGGTTTTTGGTCATTTTCTCCGCGTCCCCGTGTCCCCGTGTCCCCGTGTCCCCGTGTCTCCCCATCTTCTTCTTCCCAGTCCCCAATCTCCACTAAGAAATTTGAGTAGCCAGGGTAGAACGTGGATTACTGAATCTTTCTTTAGCTAACTTTGTTTGTGATTGCGGAACATTAGCATTCAAAGTTTCTATGTTAAATCGGTATCCCACATTGCGGATAGTTTGGATTAAGCTGGGTTGACGCGGATCAAGTTCCACCTTTTTCCGCAGTGATAAAACGTGAGTATCAATGGTACGGGGATTATCAATAGCGTCAGGCCAAGCACGACGCAGTAATTCCGATCTACTCAAAGGTACTCCACCAGCTTGCGCCAAAACATACAGCAAACTAAATTCTTGGGGTGTTAAATCGATAAACTCCCCTTGAAACCGGACACGGCGCTGTACCAAATCGATTTGCAAACTGCCATAATCCAAGTAAGCTGGTGCAGTGGGTGTACGGTTACGACGAATCAGTGCCTCTACCCTAGCCAAAAACTCTTGCATTCCGAAAGGTTTGCTCAAGTAGTCATCTGCTCCTGCTTTTAAACCAGAAACAATATCAGCTTCATTGTTACGGGCAGAAAGCATTAAAATCAGAGGCTGTTGCTGACGATTTAACCAACGACAAAACTCGATCCCATCGCCATCTGGCAAATCCGCATCTAGAATGACTAGAGTCGGTTGATGACTTAAAAACACTTCCCTTGCTTGATAAATGCTGGCGGCTTGATGTACTCGGTATTCCAGTTGTTGCAAGTGCCAACCAAGCAACGACCTCAGATGGGGATTCCCCTCAACGATTTCAATACAAACCGAACCCACAGTGGCAAGACCCCTTAGCGTCGATGACTTTCAAATTAACAATCTCAAGCACAAGGTTTTGTAGCCTTTGTTACCTCAACTGCTAGAATCTTTACATTTACTCCTATAAAACCTTGCAATAAATTTAATTTTCCCATTGTCTATAGCCAAATTAGAATTTTTTCTAATTTTGGTCTAATTTTTTGGAAGACTTTTTACTAGTTAGTGGAAAAGCAATCTAGAAAACAAGTGTACTTAACTGGAAATGTCTGTTAGATCAAGGCTGGGAATACTATTTTGTAGTTATTATAAACCGTAACTACAAAGTATAAAATAAGTCTGTAGACAGGTAAAATCATAAAAATAGTTGATCAAGTTACCATATTTTAGCTTTTTTAGAATAGGATGTAATTACATTTTTAGCTGCTGAGGGGTCTCACCCAACGTCAAAATATTAACTTTAAGTTAATACTTAAGAAAGAAGTCATACTTCACTTTTGAGCGTAGATCATTTACAATTCTCATTCCCAAGAGATAAACACAGCAGTTATGCTCCAAGACACACAAACCATCCGTTATTACCAAAGACTTACTGACGCCTTCGTCGAGCTATGGAATCGCGGTTATCGTATGGATGATATGCGGATGTATTTGGATGGATATCTAGCAGCGCTGAGGCAAAGTAACGCCATTGAGCCTTACCTGATTCATCGCCTAGAAGAAGAAGCTAGCCGCTATTTGTACGATGCATCAAACTTTGCCATGACACAACCAGAACCAGAAAGACAACACGGCTACTACTAAACACCAACAGTGTTATCAGTAGCAACTTGTAGATTACCGCAGGTAACTGTAACATAATTTCTGCGTTGGTCAACGGGGTGCAGTGCTATGAAATTTTGTAAATATTGTATTCCTCAAGAACATCCCCTCAGTATTACGCGATTGAGGGGAATTTTGACTTGTCTTTGCAAAATGCAACGGCAATTAATAGAGATTCCATTAGCAGTCTCTGAAAGCAGAGTAAGCTGTTGTGCAGCTAAATCGGGCGTTGCTGAATAAGGGGATGATTGAGGCTGACGCGGGGACGCGGAGACAGGGAGACGCGGTGATTATATATTGACGCAGTTTCTCAAATCATCCCGCAATTATGCAACGCCTTAAATCGATATAGGACTACTATTTGATTTTTGAACATATACGTAGGGTGCGTTAGTGGTAACGTAACCCACCAAGCCTGGAATAACGGTGCGTTACCGATTTCATCTTAACGCACCCTACAATACTTAGTTTTTTCATAAATCAAACCGGATTCCTATAGTAGCTATGATTAAAATTCTTGATTCTACTCTTAGAGAAGGAGAACAAACTCCAGGAGTTTATTTTTCTCCTGAAAAAAAATTGGTAATTGCTCAGTTCTTAGACCAGATAGGAATTGATATTATTGAAGTAGGTAATCCAGCAGTTGATAGCGATATTGCTTTAGCTATTAGTCGAATTTCTCAAGCTGGTCTAAAGGCAAAAATAGGCGCTCATTCACTTTGTAAAATAGACAATGTCCAAAAAGCGCTAGATTGTGGAGTGGATTTTTTAGGAATCTTTTTTAGTGTTTCCAAAAAGCGGTTGTACCAAGATTACAACATTAGTTTAGAAGCAGCCATTGAGAAAATTGTGGAAGTGATCCGTTTTGCAAGAGAGCAGCAAAATGATTTATTGATTAGGTATACACCAGAAGATACAGTGCGCTCACCTATAGAAAATGTGATTGCAGCAGCAAGTGCAGCAGTTAAAGCCGGAGTAAATATAATTAGTATAGCTGATACAACTGGCTATACTAATCCTTTTGATCCTCAACGCAGTATTTATAATTATGTAAAAACTCTAAAAGCAGAACTAAAGAAACAGGATTTACATCCAGAAATAGAAATTCATTGCCATAATGATAAAGGTTTAGCGTTAGCAAATGCATTAGATGCATATAGAGCAGGGATTGATATTATTGACGTGAGTGTAATGGGACTAGGAGAAAGAGCAGGTATTGTGGATTTAGGAGAATTACTGATAAATTTAAGAGAAATGAGTGAGGAAGAAAATCATTGGCAACTAAGCCATTTACAGGATTTATATAATTTTGTGAGTGAAAATTCTCATATCCCAATTGCTCCTCATCGACCAATAACAGGTAAAAATACATTCATACATTATGCAGGTGTTCATGTTAAAGCTGTAGCTAAAGATGAAATGCTGTATCAAAGTTTAAATCCACAGATTCTCGGAAAAAAAAGTAGCTTGGCATTGGGAATACAATCAGGATATACTGCTGTGCAACTGGCGATGAAGCAAATTGGTAGAGAAGAATTAGCTGAAAACAAAGAGTTAGTAGCTAAGATTCTCCAGGAAATTAAAGCAATTGCTAAAAGAGGTACTCCGATTGATATTGAAAAAGAACTACCAGAAATTGTAGTTCGCTGTCATATTAAGCAGGTGATGGCTAAAAAGAATGTTATTTTTTCCTACCCAAATCCACAAAAAAGCCCCTGAAAATGGATATATGCCAATTTTTCAAGGGCAATAAAACTGTTAAAAATCTGAGGAAGATATTAAGAAGCTAGAGCAACTTCTACCTTTTGCTGCAATTCACCAGTTTGATACAGTGTAATCAAAATATCAGAACCACCAACAAATTCACCATTAATATATACTTGGGGAATTGTCGGCCAGTTGGAATATTCTTTAATACCCTGACGAATATCTTGGTCGGAGAGAACGTCAACTGTCTCAAAAGGAACTCCCAAGGTATTGAGAATCTGGACTACATTGTTGGAGAAACCACATTGAGGCATCAACTTGTTTCCCTTCATAAAAACCATAATCTTGTTTTCTTGTACCAAGTTATCAATTTTCTCTTTAACTTCTGGGGTCATGGTTTTTTGTTTCCTTTGTTGGCAAAATTGGCACGGTCAATGTAATTCGTAATTGATAATAGTAGTGATCGCCAGCGATGCGAACCTAGTTAAAATCTGTGAGAGCTTGTACACATTTAATTACAAATTAGTAATTATTTGGTCAAGCTTGGGGAGTAGCTGTTTTGAGAGCTAACGCATGAATCGCTTCAGTTGACATAGCTTGCTGCAACGCGCCATAAACTAACTGGTGTTGTTGTACCAGTCCTTTACCTGCAAACTGCGATGAAACTACTGTCACCTGATAGTGATCACCACCACCAGTCAAGTCCTGTACCTGAACTTGAGCATCTGGCAGTTCCGCCTTAATCATTGCCTCAACCTGCTGCGGAGTAATCATCGCCATTCCTGAAAAAAACTTACTTCTCTATTATTAACAGATATGGAAGAAATGCCTGAGGGAGATGGGAAATGGGGAGAATAAGTGATCACCAATAACCTTTTCCCCAATTTTGTATCTCTGAAGTGTACCGAAGGAATTATTTTGAATTACTTAGTTCCTTGTCGAGGATAAGCTACATCAACAAAACCCAATTCCAATAACTGTTGATAAGCCTTCTTGCCTAATTCACGTGTGGGATTTTGGCTTTTAATAATTTGAATTAACAAAGGAATTGCTAATTCTGGCTGATTTAGCGCCCGATGAACTAGTGCGAGACGATAGGTGGCATCATCTCGCAGTTGGGCGCTCTCTAGGGCGTTTTTGCGCTGGGAATCGGATACTCTGATATCAATTCCCGAAAAGCTAGAGTTGAGATCCTGATAAAAATTAGATAGTTGATTAAAAACTTGACGTGCTTCCTGGAGTTTTTTAGCAGCTACGTCATATTTTTGAGCAGAAACGGCCTCGTCTGACTCTTTTAAAAGCCGCTGTCCCCCTTCAATGCTTAAGACACTGTTGTTTTTGCTAGTTGGACGGAGGGTGTTGGGATCATTAGGATCAATAGGTTGGGCTTGGTTGTTATTACCCGGTTGCTGAATTACCTGAGCATGAACAGGTGATAGCAAGCTCATCACGATAATCAGAGAGAGAGAAGTGAACCGAATTAAGGAAGCAGCAGCAAGGTTCATGGGGTCAATTAGTGCAACAAGTCTATAGAAAATGTATGGAAACTTCGGGTATCTTAACTCTGTTTGTGTCTCAGATACAGCAAAACTGCACAATCAGTTTCTCTGATTTAGACTGGAAATCGGTTTAATAGAGTTCCCAGTCCCCCTACAAATTAACTAAAAATATTTTCTATGAGTGATTCCTTGGATTCTCAACCCACAGGTTTACCCGCAGTTAGCCTGGAAGTGACCTTACAACGCGGTGGAGAAGAGTTAATTCTAGAAAAAGCTTTGTCTGGCTTCACCATTCGTCCCAGTGCTGACTTTCCTCGTGAGCAATTATCTCAGGTTAGTTGGGGTGTTTGGCAGCGTAGTATACCTAGTGCCAATCTAGAACTATTCAGTATTCAACCTGCCCAGTTAGAGACAGCCATGTCTCAAGCACGGGCTGATGAAAATGTGGCTTTTGCCAGTCATGTATACAAATTTAGGGATAATCCCGGAACTTACGTTTATCTGAGTGACCAAATTACAATTCAATTTGCGACTTGGGTTGACGCGGCCAAAATCAATGTTGTTGCTACCACATTTCACTTAATACAAGATCAAACAGTATTGGGGATACCCAACACCTTTGTCTTTCTAGTCAGCAAACAAGCCACAGAAAACCCGATCAAAATTACCAATCAGTTGCAAAGACTCCCAGAAGTTTTAGCTGCTGAACCAAATATATTTATCCAACAGGAACCACATTATAAACCTAGTGATTCCCTGTATTCCCAGCAATGGTATCTCAATCATAATGGTGGTAATCAGTTGGGGGTGGGTTCTCATATTGCTGTAGAACAAGCTTGGGATATCACTCGCGGTATCCGTTCTGTAGTTGTGGCGGTGGTGGATGATTCTTTTGATTTGAATCACCCAGATTTTCAAGGTATGGGTAAAGTTGTTGCTCCCAGAGATTTGAAGGAAAATGATTTTTTACCTTTACCTGGGGAAAAAGAAACTAGTCATGGTACTGCTTGTGCGGGGATAGCTGTGGCTGAAGAAAATGGTGCGGGAATTGTCGGGGTTGCGCCTGGTTGTGCATTAATGCCGATTCGCACGACAGGATTTTTAGATGATCAAGCTATTGAGGATATATTTAATTGGGCTATTGATCAGGGTGCTAGTGTAATTTCCTGTAGCTGGGGAGCGTCTGCTGTTTATTTTCCTCTGTCTTTGCGCCAAAGAGCGGCTATTACCCGCGCTGCAACTAGGGGGCGGAATGGGAAGGGATGTGTAATTGTGTTTGCGGCTGGTAATGCGAATCGCCCAGTTGATGGTAGTGTAGATGAGCAAAATTGGCCGAAGAATATTTTACAAGGTAAGACGCGTTGGTTAAGTGGTTTTGCTATTCATCCAGATGTGATTGCGGTGTCAGCTTCTACGAGTTTGAATAAAAAAGCTGCTTATAGTAATTGGGGCGCAAATATTTCTGTGTGTGCGCCTAGTAATAATGCACCACCGGGGATGTGGTTTCAGGAAATGGGTTTTGTTTACACACAACCAACAATCACTACTTCTATTTCTGGGTTGGGAATTTTCACGACAGACCAATTGGGTGCTGCGGGTTATGATCCTGGTAACTTTACCAAAAATTTTGGCGGTACTTCTAGTGCAACTCCCATAGTGGCAGGAGTAGCGGCGTTGATTTTGTCAGCTAATCCTGATTTGACTGCTCAACAAGTTAACCGCATTTTGCAAGAAACTACGGATAAAATTGTTGATACTGAAGCAGATCCACAATTAGGTTTACGTGGGGGTAGTTATGATACTAATGGTCATTGCATTTGGTTTGGCTATGGTAAGGTTAATGCGGCTAAAGCTGTCCGTGCAGCGCAACAGTTGCGTCAAGTAGTACCCAGTGTTAGTAAAGAAGTGCGGGGGGAGAATAAAGCCCAAGTTATAATTCCTGATGATGATAACCGAGGAATTAGGAGTGCGATCGCTGTTAATCAAAATCTCATCATTGCAGATATTCAGGTGACGGTGAATATTACTCATGATTTTTTAGGGGATTTGGAAGTTTATCTGATTGCTCCCAATAATCAACAAGTTTTATTACAGAGTCGGATTTTAGGTAGACGGACTCAGTTACAAAATACCTATACAGTCCGATCTCATCCCGTTCTTAAACAATTACTTTCCTTAGCAGCTAAAGGAAATTGGCAATTACAAGTTATTGATTATTCACCCCAAGATGTAGGCAAACTTAACAGTTGGGAATTGGTAATCGGGTATTAGCAGTAATTTATTATGTGTTCAAGAGGCAAGATTAAAAACCCCTTGATATCATGCAACATCTGTATATTCTTTTTTGAAGATATCTAAGAGGATGTTTTAAAAGTTTTGGGCGAATATAATTCGCTACTACACAGGCAAAGTCCACCGACCTGGTCTAATAAAAAGATGGGATTTTTAACCCGCGCAGGCGGGTTTAGTTTGTATAGCCAAGCCACTGCGTTGGGCGGCTTCGCCGACTTAAAGCAAGTGGCGTGCGACTTCTAGTCGCCAGGGCTGTAATAATTTAGACTTTTCAAACAACCTCTAATAGAACTTACGCATTGACAAAGTTCATCAAATATGAGTTGTGGATTTTATCTCTTCTATGGTGCGTCAGACCCGATAATTTACCCACAATTAACAAAATTCTGCCATCTGACGCACCCTACTAATATGCCGGAAATAACTAATTTTAGTATAGTGCGTAAGTCCTATCTAATTAAGAATTGGTTATTTCAGCAAAGTTTCTAGAGGAGATTTCTGATTGTTGATAGGTTAATTGTTGTAACTTATTTGTTAAATCTGTCGTGAGATGTTTAGCACCTTTTTTTAAATTCCCATTCATGTAATCTGTGACTTGAATGGGTTCACCGATATGCAGATTCACATCTGTACCCCAATTGGGATAAGGTTGACTGTAGTTGATGCCAACGGGTATTATTTTTACTCCTAAGCCTGGGTGAAGAGATTCAGCACTTAAAGCCAAACGTGCGGTTCCCGACTTTAAAGTTTGAACTTTGTGATCACGATAAATGCCGCCTTCAGGAAAAATAACTAACATTTCGCCCTCTGCCATTAACTCTACTGCATGACGGAGAGTTGCGATCGCCGGACTTTGAGTATCGACGGGGAAACCTCCCATTCTTAGCACAAACCAGCCTTGTAACCCTTGACACTCACTGCTTGTCACCATAAATCGCATATCTCGACCGGTGACACAACGACCAGTAGCGTAAGGTAACAATAATGAATCCCAGCGAGAACGGTGAGTAGGTGCAAGAATAATCGGTCCATTTGTGGGGATATTTTCGATCCCAATGATATTGATGTTACCAAAAAACAAGGGTAAAACTAAGTTGCGTCCCAAAAAATACGCAAGGGGAGTTAACCAAGGAGAAACCTGTGAAGTCCTAGAAACAACCTGAGACTTTACAGGTGTATTTGTTAATTGAGATTGAGAGGTGTGAGAATCAGAGTAAATTTCCATCATGACGGTGGCGGCTAGTTAGCGGGTAAAATGTGACGCAAACTGAATTATGTCCACCGTAGATTTTCTTGAGTAACTTGTGTATTCCGATCTGGACAGTTTTACCTTTGTCTGTTAATTTTTCGGTCGCCGTTTAGTAGCAAACCAACTCTGCAATTGCTGACGACAGGCTGATTCTAGAATACCTCCTAGCACTTGTAGACGGTGATTAGAAGCTTGGCTATCAGGGATGTTGATAACAGTACGAATTGCGCCAGTTTTGGTATCGTCTACTCCATAGATAATTGTTGCCAAACGTGCATGAGCGATCGCACCGGCACACATGGGGCAAGGTTCTAAAGTTACATAAAGAATACATTGATGCAAACGCCAACTTTGCAAGTTTTTGGCAGCTGCCCGAATAGCGATAATTTCTGCGTGTGCTGTGGGGTCTTTGTCCCGTTCTTTACGATTTTCCCCTTCGGCGATTAATTTGCCATCTGGGTCAATAATCACCGCACCTACGGGAACTTCACTCGCCTCACCTGCTATCTGTGCTAGTTCTAGGGCATGATTCATCCATTTTGTATGTTTTAGATATTCTGGGTGGTCAAGCATGGAGATTGGGGAGATGGGAAGCAGAGAGTAGGGGGATATTGCTCCTGTAGGGGCGTATTGCTACTGTAGGGGCGTATTGCTCCTGTAAGGGCGTATTGCAATACGCCCCTACTTCAGTTACTTGTCACCTGAACTAATAACGGATCGAGTTGACCTTTTGTATCCATTGCATACAGGTCATCACAACCGCCTATGTGTTGGTTATTAATGAAAATCTGGGGGACGCTGCGGCGGCCATTGGCGCGTTCTGCCATGTTTGTTCTGGCTGTTTCGTCACCGTCAATTTTGTATTCGGTGAATTTAACGCCTTTCCACCATAGCAGCAGCTTGGCACGGATACAGTAAGGGCAGGTTTGCCAAGTGTAGATTTCTACATTGGCTTGAATACGTTCTGGATGGCGACCTAAAAGGGAGTTGATAAAGTTGAACATAGTATTAATGGTTGGTTTTAATATCAATTTACCTGGATGATGTTATGGTTTGTTGACTTCACAACAGCTTTCATATCTTTAGGCTACACTCTTTATTTGTTTGGAGAGTGAGACCAAAAAATTTGGTTGATTTACCCGAAAATTGGGATTACACCTCACTAATACAAGAGTATCAACAAAACCTCTAACCGCGACTTGGTCGCAAAACTTAACACAGGCTTTCCACAAGACTTTTTTCCATCTGTATCCGCACTTTGGTAGACTTGAAAACTGAAATAGCCGATAAAAAGACGCTAAAACAAGCAATTGAAAGGGTAGACACTGTGGAAAATACACTTGGGCTAGAGATTATTGAAGTAGTAGAGCAAGCAGCGATCGCTTCCTCGAAGTGGATGGGTAAAGGTGAAAAGAACATTGCTGACCAAGTAGCAGTGGAAGCTATGCGCGAACGGATGAACAAAATCCATATGCGTGGTCGCATCGTTATCGGTGAAGGCGAGCGTGACGAAGCTCCTATGCTCTACATTGGGGAAGAAGTTGGTATCTGTACCCAACCAGATGCCAAAAATTTCTGTAACCCTGATGAACTTGTAGAAATTGACATTGCTGTTGACCCTTGTGAAGGTACTAACCTGGTTGCTTACGGTCAAAATGGCTCAATGGCGGTTTTGGCAATTTCCGAAAAAGGCGGCTTATTTGCTGCTCCTGACTTCTACATGAAGAAACTCGCTGCACCACCAGCAGCAAAAGGTAAAGTTGATATCAACAAGTCTGCGACAGAAAACCTCAAAATCCTTTCTGAGTCCTTAAACCGTGCCGTTGAAGAATTGGTAGTAGTAGTGATGGATCGTCCTCGTCACAAAGACCTAATTCAAGAAATTCGCACCGCTGGAGCAAGAGTTAGACTCATCAGCGATGGTGACGTTTCTGCTGCTATTTGTTGCGCTTTTGCTGGTACTAATATTCATGCTTTGATGGGTATCGGTGCTGCACCTGAAGGTGTGATTTCTGCTGCTGCTTTACGTTGCTTGGGTGGACACTTCCAAGGACAATTGATTTATGACCCAGCTGTAGTCCAAACAGGTTTGATTGGCGAAAGCAGAGAAGGTAATCTTGCCCGTTTAAACGAAATGGGTATTACTGATGGAGACAAGGTTTATAACGCTGATGAATTAGCTTCTGGTGAAACAGTGCTATTCGCTGGTTGCGGTATCACTCCTGGAACTCTCATGGATGGTGTACGCTTCTTCCACGGTGGAATTAGAACCCAAAGCTTGGTTATTTCTAGCCAATCCAAAACGGCTCGATTTGTGGATACAGTTCACTTGGTTAACGAACCCCAGGTTATTCAACTTCGTTAGAAACTGGTGATAGGTGATAGGTGATTGGTGATTGGTGATTGGGGAAGAGAAAAAACTATTACCAATTACCCATTACCCATTACCCATTACCCATTACCCATTACCCATTACCAATTACCCATTACCAATTACCCATTACCCATTACCAATTTAAAAAATGAATATTGCAGTGGTGGGGTTAAGCCATAAAACAGCCCCTGTAGAAGTTAGAGAAAAGCTGAGTATTCCCGAACCTCAAACCGAAAGTGCGATCGCGCATCTTCTCAGTTATCCTCATATTGATGAAGTCGCTATTCTCAGCACCTGTAACCGTTTGGAAATTTACATTGTTAGCAGTGAAATTACCCAAGGTCTTCAGGAAGTTACTCAGTTTCTGTCGGAATATAGTAAATTACCTGTTGTCTCTCTACGACAGCACCTGTTTATGTTGCTGCATAATGATGCAGTGACTCATATGATGAGGGTTTCCGCTGGGTTAGATAGTCTTGTTCTTGGTGAAGGTCAAATTCTGGCTCAGGTGAAAAATACTCACAAACTGGGACAGCAATACAACGGTATAAAAACAATTTTAAATCGCTTATTTAAACAAGCTTTGACAGCAGGTAAGCGGGTTCGTACTGAAACCAGCATTGGTACTGGTGCTGTTTCGATTAGTTCGGCGGCTGTAGAATTAGCCCAGATGAAAGTAGAAAATTTATCTACTTACCGTATCTGTATTCTCGGTGCTGGGAAAATGTCCCGATTATTGGTACAACACCTCATTTCTAAAGGTGCAACCCAAATTAGTATTGTTAATCGTTCCCGTCAACGTCCTGAAGAACTGGCAAAGTTGTTCCCAGAACAACCAATCGAAATCCATTTGCTTCCAGAAATGATGACCGTGGTTGCCGCAAGTGATATTGTCTTTACTAGCACTTCTGCAACCGAGCCAATTCTAGATCGTGCTAAGTTGGAAATGGTTTTAGAACCTAGCCAAAGGTTGATGCTTTTTGATATTTCTGTACCACGTAACGTTGATGCAGATGTGAATGACTTAGCTAATGTGCAAGCTTTTAATGTCGATGATTTGAAGGCTGTTGTGGCGCAAAATTACGAAAGCCGTCGGAAAATGGCACAGGAAGCCGAAAAACTTCTAGATGAAGAAGTGGAAGCTTTTGATGTCTGGTGGCGTAGTTTAGAAACTGTATCGACAATTAGTTCTCTGCGAAATAAAATCGAAACTATCCGTGAACAAGAACTAGAAAAAGCTTTGTCTCGTTTAGGTTCAGAATTTGGTGAGAAGCATCAAGAAGTGATAGAGGCTTTAACCAGAGGGATTGTTAATAAAATTTTACATGACCCAATGGTGCAGTTACGCGCACAGCAAGATGTGGAAGCTAGACGAAATTGTATGCAGACTCTGCAAATGTTATTTAACTTAGACGCAGGGGAGCAATTTAGCTGAAATCTCCAGGAAGCAGGAGTCAGGTGAGAAAGGGGAGACAGGGGGAGAATTACCTTATTCTCAGTCTCCATATCCCCATATGCCTGTCTCTATTAAGCCGCTTTTAATGACTTTCCTAATATTTGCGGTTCTGGTAAAGGTTGTCCATCTTCTAAATAAGATGAAATCAGCATTTCTAACACTTCCTGAGCATTTTTTAAAGCTTCCTCATAAGTGTCTCCATGAGTATGACAAAACTCTCCCCATTCAGGAAGACTGACTACAAAACATTTGTCTTCTTCTGACCATTGAATAATTATCGTGTAATGATTATTCATTCTGTTCTTCCTGTTGAGCTTTTTTGATTTCTTCTATTCTTTTGATTGCATTATTAACGTCTTTTTCTTGGTATTCTTTAGCATCTTTTCCATCATTACCTGATATAGTAACTCTCCCAGATAACAAGGGATGATACCAGTTAGTGTGACTACCTTGAGGGGGCGACAAGTAAACCCTAATTGAAGTAATAAATTTTTCAGTTCTCTAATTTTCTTGGGCATATCTAATATAACTTTATTGTCCCAAATAAGCTTCTAAAACTTTGGCATCTTTTTGAATTTCTGCGGGAGTACCGACAGCTAAATTTTGCCCTTCAGCCAATACCCAAACGCGATGGGCTACGCCGCGCCAGAGGCGAACGCATAATGACATAATTACATCCATATTATGCTCAATAATTAATTATTGTCCCAAATAAGCTTCTAAAACTTTGGCATCTTTTTGAATTTCTGCGGGAGTACCGACAGCTAAATTTTGCCCTTCTGCTAACACCCAAACGCGATCGCATAATGACATAATTACATCCATATTATGCTCAATAATTAAAAAAGTTAGACCGTCTTCCCTATTCCACTTGAGAATGCGATCGCAGATATCATCAATTAATCGAGGATTTACCCCTGCTGCTGGTTCATCTAACAAAATTAACTTAGGATTAGTCATCAAAGCCCTGCCCATTTCCAGCAGTTTCCGTTGTCCCCCAGACAAACAACCAGCGTAATCATTGGCTTTTTTTTCTAACCCCACAGACTCTAATAAAAACATCGCTCGTTCCTTTAGCTGTCTTTCTTCTTGAACGACAACGTGAGGTTGAAATTGTGCTTGCCAAAAATTTTCACCGGTTTGTTTTTGCGCTGCTAACAGCATATTTTCTAACACCGATAACCGCGAAAGAGTCCGCGCTACTTGAAAAGTACGAATTAACCCTTGCTGGGCGATTTTGTATGGTTGCAAGTTGTGAATGGGTTCACCATCAAAAATTACTCTTCCTTGATCAGGATGGATAAAATTGGAGAGTAAATTAAATAAAGTAGTTTTTCCAGCACCATTTGGACCAATTAAACCAGTAATGCTGCCTTTGATAACTTCGATATTTGCTGCTTTAACGGCTTGGATACCATCAAAACTTTTACAAAGTCCTGTAGCTGCTAATAGAGGAAGTTGGTTATTTACCATCATGACTGTACGTTCGCTAAATTTTTTATGTTTTTATTAACCAATGAATTTGGATAAGATACCTAATATTTTATTGATATCTTTAATGTAATATTCACTGAAATCAATGTAAATCAATTGTTCTTGTAGCTGCAAAAATTTCCACATATTGCCTGTAGTGACAACACCATAAATCGAATCTATATAATTTCCTTCCTTTTGATTAAATAATTGTGCTGCTATCATCTCGGCAACACATTGACCTAAGCCCAGTTTTATATTTTCATTTTTTGCTTCAACTATTGTGATCACCGGAGTAGTAATAAAGAGTTGTTCTGAGGATTTACTAATTAAAAAATCACAAATACCATTCAACCCTTGCTCTGGTTCTACATTAAAATCAACACCTGAGAATAAACTAATTTTTTCTGAGAATTTATTTTTGATTTCAATTAAAATAGGAGCAATTATCATTTCAGAGCGAGCTTTTTCAGTGTTAATTGCTAATGCCAAAGGAACCGTAGTTTTTAGCACCGCAGCTAAAACCTCACTAGATTCTATTTCTGGTGTATCAGCAAATAAATCAGTTTTTTCATTAATGGTTAAACTGAATTTCTTAACTATTTCCTGCAATTTGAAATCGCCATAAGCCATTAAGTTAACCTCTGAAGAAATTATTTGTTCACTGGTTGTCTGTTACCAATTATTTACCAAGAGTAAGTTCTTCCTTTTTCCCTAAGATACCTTGAGGTCGCCAAATCATGAGTATCATCAGAATTAGACCGATAAACATGACACGAAAAGCGCCAATGCGTTCTACATCTAAGGGGACGATTTTTGGTAAAAATTCTCTAGTCAGGGCATCATAAGCAAAATAAATCACTGCGCCCAATATTGTGCCAATATTGTTACCAGAACCGCCTAAAATCACCATAATCCAAGCATCAAAGGTGAGTTGGGGTTGAAAGTTATCGGGGTAGATGGCGCTAAGTTGCCAAGCGAAGAAAGCACCAGCGATACCTGCGATCGCACCGCCTAACATTAATGATTGTAGTTTATACCAAAAGACATTTTTCCCTAGTGCTTTGGGAATTTCTTCATCTTCACGGATAGCTTTAAGAATTCTACCCCAAGGCGATCGCACTAAAATTTCTAACCGCCAAAATACAAAAGCCAATACCAACAACGCTAACAGCATCAAACCCGCTTTCGGGTTGTAGTTATAAAGTCCAGTCACACCAGAAACATAAATTGCTAGTGTCAACAATCCTAGGATTATACCCACTGCTAAACGGGATAAAAATTCTTGTTTGCTACTGTTAGTTTTAGCTACATCGTTACTTAAGGATATTTTTGCAGATTTTACCCAACGCCCTAAATAAAAAATAGTGACAATTCCTAACAGGGTAAGAACTCCAATCATTACCAGTCGCACAAATAAACTGGGAGTTGCATTCCAGGGTATGGCATAACTTTGGATACCAAACGTCCCTGCTACCCAAGTATCACCCACAGGTAACTCCTGATTATTCACAACCAAACGAATCAGTTCTCCTGTCCCAATTGTGACAATTGATAAATAATCTTCCCGTAACCGCAAAGTGGCAAAACCAATGACTAAACCTAACAAAGCGGCCACCATTGTTCCTGCGATCGCTGAAAATAATAAGGGTACACCTTTTAAACTTAATAAGACCGTGGTGTATGCCCCCAAAGTCATAAAAGCAATATGACCGAAGTTAATTAACCCTGTAAAGCCCCACTGCAAATTAAGCCCTAGTCCAAACAGCGCAAAGGTTGCGGTAGAAATAGACAAAAAAATCAGATATTCAATCATAATTTAGTCATTGGTGATTGGTGATTGGTGATTGGTGATTGGTCATTTTTTCCGCGCAAGAGCGTCTTTGCGTCTCCCATGCAGGCGAATAGATTGTAGTGTACCTTGGGTATTGTCGGAGATTGCTGTAAATCATTGCTATTCTGGTGGAAAAAGTATTTTTATTTAGACAGAGTGTTGATCTTCATTAAATTTTATGAATTTACTACGGATTAGAATGCATCATCTGATTGAGCAATTAGCTGATGAGGATTTATATATAGCTTGGGAATTAGTCCAAGCCATACATTTTGACTCTTATATGCTTAAAACTATGGAACAAGTTAAGTCATTGCAGCAGCCGTGGGACATATTAACCCATGAGGAGGCGATACGATTATTAATGTTCCTCTAAGTTTAGACACAAAAGTTAGCAAAAAGATTTGGTGAGTAAGAGTGAATCTGGAAGTCCGCTATGCTAGGTCTTTTCTAGTAGACCTGAAAAGTTTAGAACCTGTTGCTTATGAACGGGTGTATGATTTTGTATTTGTTGAGTGTGCTGCACACAAGTGGAATTTGCATGGACTACCAGAATTGCGAAAACTTGATGAACAAGGTATTTTTTATCGCTTTACCATAGATAATTATCTGATTGGCATAGAAATCAGGGGTGAACTAGTCAAATTTTTACGTGTCGTCCCGATGCCAGATGTTTAAGCTGGAGACAGGGAGATAGGGAGATGCGGGGACGCGGGGATGGGGAGACGCGGGGACGCGGGGATGGAGAGACGCGGAGATGGGGGGATGGGGAGACGCGGGGACACGGAGACGCGGGGACGCGGGGATGGGGAGACACGGAGACGCGGAGATGGGGAGATGCGGAGACTCGGAGACGCGGAGATGGGGAGATGCGGAGGAATTACGAATTACGAATTACGAATTACGAATTACGAATTATAAATCACCTTCTAGTTGTTACCCGTTCCCCGTTTCCCGTTGGCTACTAAATGTAAACTGTATAAGACAAAGCAGGGATGGCTAGAACCATACATTAAACTGGTGTTTGACCAATATATTTGAGATTTCCCTCTTATGGATGCTAAGGCACTTTGGCAACGATACCAAGATTGGTTATATTTCCACGAGGGATTGGGACTGTATCTAGATATTAGCCGGATGCGGTTCGATGATGCCTTTGTGAAATCGTTGCAGCCGAAGTTTGACAAAGCTTTTGCTGATATGGCAAAACTAGAAAAAGGTGCGATCGCCAATCCTGATGAAAACCGCATGGTAGGACACTACTGGTTGCGGAATCCCGATTTAGCACCAACTCCAGAACTGACACAAGAAATAGTCCAAACCCTGGAACAAATTGAGGCTTTTGCAGACCAGGTACACACTGGGGCAGTTCATCCCCCGAAAGAAAGCCGCTTCACAGATATCATTTCTATCGGTATTGGTGGTTCTGCTTTGGGTCCAGAATTTGTCGCTGAAGCCCTCGCACCCGATTTTCCACCGCTGAAGATTCATTTTATCGACAATACCGATCCCACAGGTATTGATCGGGTTCTCTCCTACATCGACAATTTAGCCAGCACTTTAGTATTAGTCATTTCTAAATCTGGGGGTACTCCCGAACCCCGCAACGGCATGATTGAGGTGAAAAAAGCATACACAGCTAAAAATTTAGACTTTGCTAAATATGCAGTTGCTGTAACTGGACCAGATAGCAACTTGGATAAAGTCGCCAAATCTGAAAACTGGTTAGCCCGGTTTGCCATGTATGACTGGGTGGGTGGACGTACCTCGGAAATGTCTGCTGTAGGGCTAGTTCCTGCGGCATTACAAGGCATTGATATTCGTGCCATGCTGGATGGTGCAAAGGAAATGGATGACGCTACTCGCGTCGCTAATATTAAAAATAACCCAGCGGCTTTATTAGCGTTGGCTTGGTATTTCTCTGGAAATGGCAAAGGCGAAAAAGATATGGTTGTCTTACCTTATAAAGACAGCTTGTTATTATTTAGCCGCTATTTGCAACAACTGGTCATGGAATCTTTGGGTAAGGAAAAAGACTTAGACGGTAAAACTGTATATCAAGGTATTGCTGTTTATGGTAACAAAGGTTCTACTGACCAACACGCTTATGTACAACAATTGCGGGAAGGTGTACCCAATTTCTTTGCAACCTTGATTGAGGTTTTAGAAGACCGTCAAGGTGCATCTCCAGAAATTGATCCTGGTGTGACTGCTGGTGATTATTTAGCTGGTTTCTTGTTAGGAACTCGTCAAGCACTGTATGAAAATAACCGCGATTCTATTACAGTGACTATTCCTCAAGTTAATGCTCGCACAGTTGGCGCGTTAATTGCATTGTATGAACGGGCTGTAGGTTTATATGCCAGTTTAGTAAATGTCAATGCTTATCACCAACCAGGTGTGGAAGCTGGTAAAAAAGCCGCCGCTGTCATTCTCGATTTACAACAAAAAGTAATGACTGTTTTGCAAACAGAAAAGAAAGCACTTTCTCTTTCTGAGATTGCTGATAAAGCCGGCGTTGCTAATGAAGTTGAAGCAATTTACAAAATTCTCCGTCATCTCCATGCTAATAATCGCGGTGTGGTATTAACTGGTGATTTAGCTAAACCAGGTAGTTTAACTGTTTCTCTCGGTTAATAATATTCTCTTCGTTAATTAATTAGATCCTCGATTTCTTTAAGAAGTCGGGGATTTAACTTTTTTAATCTCACGCAAAATAGCAATCGTTCATACCCAGATCCCCGACTTCTAAGATCAATTTATCATTTATGGACACAATAAACAAAAGAAGTCGGGGATCTTATCGCCTCACTTGAATTCTTACAACAAAATATAATATGTTACAATTATCTTAGTTTGAATAATTGATTGAGTGAAAAACTATGACACAATTAACATCACAACAACCAAGAAGAAGAGGCAGAATTTTTCCTGAACTGACTTTATCACCGGAAGAGTTAGCTAAACGGGAAGCGGAAAGAGATGCTTTTCATAAACGCTGTCGGGCAATTTTTGAGCGTGTCCGTCCTGAGTTAATGAAAGAACATTATAACTGGTATATTGCTGTAGAACCAGATAGCGGTGATTATTTCATTGATGAGGATAAAGAAGTTGCTAGTCAAAAAGCACGGGATCAACACCCTCATGCTGTACATTGTATGTTTAGGTTAAATGAAATTGGGGCAGTTGGCAGAATATGATTGAGGGTTATTTTGGGAATGGAAAACAACTATTTTTTGAGATTGAATTAATTACTGCTGATGGCTTAAATCTGCCTGTGGATGCTTTATTTGATACTGGTTTCACAGGCTTTTTGGCTATTAATAAACAAGATTTAAATGGACTTAACTGGCAATTTGTAAGTGATGATGAATTGGTAACAGCACAGGGATTAAAAACTTTTGAACTTTACTCAGGTAAGGTAATTTTGGATAACCAAGAGTATGAAATTCCTGTTTATGTTGGAGATGAATTAACGGAGATTTTATTGGGTTCGGAGTGGTTGGAGTTTTTCCCTTTGGTGGTGAATTTTCCAGCGGGTGTTTTGACTTTGGGATGATTGGATAAACGAACCACAGAGACACAGAGAACACAGAGAGAAGAGTTATTTTTAATTTATTGCTAAGTCGCGCAAATAATAGAATTTATCTGTTTTCCAGTCGTTTCCTTTTTCTCTTCCTAAGTATCCTGTTAATGGTGATGATAGTTCTATTAATAAATCATGTACTATTTCATCTGTTAAAGTTGATTTATTGATGGCGTTATAGTGACTACGAATTTCTATGACTGTTACAGAATTTTGATTTGTTGATTTAGGGATTTCTTTTACTGCTTGAATAATATGCGATCGCAATTTTATCTCTTTTTCTATTTTATCAATATATTCGTTAATTTTATCATCTATTTGACCGGGTTCTAAGTATTTTTTTAATTCAATTAAGTTTATCGCACCTGGATATTTTGCTTTCAGTTCTACTAATTTTTGTAATGTCATAGCTTTAATAATACTGGTTTTAGATATTTTCGCAGATTTTTCGAGAGATTTTTTGAGTTGTCTAGTGTGTTCTCCTGGTCCAATAATTAACCTTACTGCTTGCAGATAATTTTCTTGCAGATGTCTTTTTCCAATTCTATCTAATTCTTCTACTGCACGATCTGGAATACTTCTACCTGCTTTACATTCACATACTAAAGGATAAGGTTGTGAACAATATAAGTCTAAACCTCCTGCACCTCCTTTATAAGCATTTTCAACTTGAAATCCTAAGAAATCAAGGCTTTGACGGGAGATGTTTTCAAAGTCTGTACCCGCTTGATAATTACTTTTTTTCTCTTCAAATTCTATGCTTCTATCTCCTAATGTTGTAATTGTTTTTATCCAAGCTAAATCAGATGTATTTGTATTTGGTGCATTACTCCAACCTAAAAAGATTTTAATTTCATTTTCTAATTGCTGTGCTGATGGGTTATTATTAGCTATTTTTAACAATGCACTTTGCAATTCTTCTAATTCAGGATGTAAAGGAGGTTCTAGGTTTTCTAATTGACGTTTGCGTCGAATAAATACTTGATCACTTAATACGGGTTTATCTTCAGAAGCAGAAATATTATTCGGTAAAGGTGCAAATTTACCTAACTTATCTTGAATATTTGGAATAGCTGGAATTTCCAAAGGTTGAGATAAATGATAAACGCGCAAATAAGCCAGAAAAATATTTTGATGTTTCTGTATCATTGCTTCCAAAGTTTCTAAATTCCAGATTGTTAATTGAGATAAAATATCTAATGGTGTTGTTTTATCTAGAATTTCGCAAAGTTCACATTTAGCCCATGCTTTAATTAATACTTTATCAGTATTAACTTGTTTGATAGCAGTTTGAACATTAGGTAAAAAACTTGTACGGTAATATTTCTCAATTTCTATTGTAGAAATATCAACAGGATAAAGAGCAAATGTTTGCCCAGTATTCAGCAATTTACGAGGTATCGCGGCAATAATTTGCCCTTGTATTAAAGCCTCAACATCATGAACAGGTAGGCATAAGGCATTATAAATTGAAACAGATTTATTCATAATTAATTAACCATATAAATCACCTAAACCACCATCATCATCAACGTCAGGAATATTATCATCTTCATCATCAAATAATCCTCCAAAATTACCATCGTCAACGTCAGGCATATTACCAGATGGATCACTTAAAATTTCTCTTAATAACAGATTATCAAATGTAATCTTATTCTTAGAAATAAAATCTAAAATCTGTTCTTCTGTTAGTTTATAATTTTGTCGCTTTTGATAAATAGCTAATATGGCTACAAGTGGGCGAATTTGATCTTCTATTACATCTACATTTTCTCCTCCTCTTTGTAAAATCAATTCATCAAACAACCTATATGTTGCTGATTTTTTTTGCATTTGTTTTATTTTGGATTTAGAACGCACTAAACAACCACGAGTTAAATCAAAAGTATGATAGTCATTTAACCGTCTTAAACCTGCATTTAATGTAGATTGAGAATCTTGGATAACTGCTACACCAATTTTCACTTCTTTACCATTTTCATTACCAATAACTTTGAAGTTGATAAAATTTTTATTGTGTGCTTTGGGCTTGATATCATTTGTAAGTTCTTCAATCATTACTCCTTCTAAAGTCTGTCCTTTTAAAGTATTAAATCCAAAATATAGAGCTTCAGCTATGAGAGAACTATCTTCTATATATTCTTCAATTTTTGCTTCATTTTCCCTTGTGAATGCTAATTCAAACCTTTCAAATGGATCACCAGGTAGTTGCTCTTCTTCAACTTTAAAATTATCAGCACACCATCGTAAAGCTTCTCTAACAGTTGGTTTATTCTTACCGTATTCTCTCAGATGACTTTCTTCAAATGGGTAAAGTGGATGAGGAGGAATTAAGTTTTTTGAACTATAATATTCTCGTAACCAGACAGTTGCTAATTGTACCATATAATCGGCACTAACAGGTTTTAAATCTATCGGTTTTCGTTGTGTAAATTTAGAAATTCTATCAGGTGTACCACCTTGAAGAGAATTTACTTTATCTCTCCATGTTTCTGGTAACATTACCGTCAGAATCACTACACCTTGGCTGAGGTCTGAATTTTCTAAAGTATCATGGAGAATTTTCACGAAATTAGCAATTACACTTTCTGTTGGAAACCCATCTTCAGTAGAGTTATTCTTAACATCTATTTCATCAAAACAAATAACAATTGAGTTGTAAAAACTAACTAGATTCAAAACTTGTTGAATATTTTTAAGAGCCTCACTTTCTCTATCTTGATTAGTTTTACTAGGATTAGGTAATCCCAACTCATCAGCATTCAATTGAGCTAATTCTTCACCAGATAGCCATTTAATGGCAAAAGGCGATTGCGTTTCTGAAAGTGTCCACAGAATAGCGCGAATAATATAAGGATCTGCATCAGATTTATTTTTAATAACCTGTCTTTGCAGAGTATTCATTAAGTTTTTATTTTTTTTATACGCATTGTCAAATCTTTTGACTAACTCTGCTGGAGTAGTAGCATTTTCTCTACCTTCGTTGGCCATAGCTGCGGCAACTTCTTGCCATTGCATGACTTTTTGGCTACCAGTTTTACTGAGACTATCTGCCAAAGTTTGCTGGAATTGGTATTTAACTAAATTTAAGTCTGTATAGTTATTAGCACTGGCATAAACAAATAAAGCACCACCCACTTTTTCTAGTTCATGACGAATGCGACTCAAAAGATGAGTTTTACCAACTCCCTGCTGTGCAGTAATAGCAATTGAAGTTACTTTATCTTGACTAGATTGACTTTTGCGAACAAATTCAATGGCTTTAAAAACTTGATTAGAAGCATGGGCGTTTAATGTCGGTACGTCGGGGACTCCTTTTCCCCAAACATCCTGTTCTTTAACAATCCCAGCGTTAATAAATGGATTATGACTATTAATTACAGCATTAACGGCTTCTATGGGAGAAATAGGGGTATCTGTCATGGTGATTTCGTATGGTGCGAGGAACTAGAAACTGCGGGGATAATTTGATTAACTCAAGCGTTTAGCGTAAGAACGTAGTTGTGTACCAGGTATAGAAATTGAATCTTCGCGTTTATCAGAGGTAAAGTCTGGTATTTCTCCGGCAATTAGCTGCAAAATGTCATCAGCTTGCATTTCTACTAGCCATTTATTGAATTTTTCACGGCTAACTCGTTCACCTATTTCTCTTCTAATGCGATAGATAGGTACTAAATCATCTAGGTTGTAATCGTTATTCAACTTGTCATAAACATCCAATGCGACAGACTTAAACTCCTCATAAGAAGCAATAACTCCACTCTTAACCGCATCAACTAACGCAACTGGCGCACTTACCGCAACATCAATCTGACCTATCCACCGCAACAACGCATTAGCAGCCCAAGTACCAACAATAGGATTTTTGATATCTGACGTGGTTGGTGAGCTTGCCGAACCACACCCTACAATAGATTTTTGGTGTGACACGCAGCTTTAGTCCTAATCTTGTCCGACGCACCCTAAAAACTATAAAATCTCCGCAAATGAATAACTAGTAACTAGAGTTAATACTTTCTCTCCTTTGGTTCAAACATATTAATCATTACCGGACGATATTGAATATCAATTCCCGCTGGTGAATAATAAGCCATTGTGTGTTGCAGAAATTGACTATCATCTCTATTTGGGAAATCTTCCCGGAAATGTGCGCCGCGACTTTCTTGACGATTTAAAGCTGATGCTAAAATTGTCTGTCCTACTACCATTAAACTCTGCAATTCCAAAGCTTCTACTAATTCCGTGTTCCAACAAGTTCCTTTATCATCTAAATAAATCAGTGGATATTGTTGTTGTAATTTTTCAAGTTTCTGCAAACCTTCTCGCATTAATTCTTCTGTTCTAAACACTCCACAATATTGCGTCATTGTGTCTTGAAATTCTTGGCGAATTTGGTTAATTCGATATTTTCCAGGTTGTTCTAGTAAAGATTGAATTTGTTGTTTTGCTTCGGTAATATAATGTTGCTCATTTACATTTGGTAATTTGCGGTTCTGCACATATCTGGCTATACTTGCCCCTGTGCGCTTGCCATAAACTACACATTCTAACAGCGAATTACTACCGAGACGATTGGCACCATGAACGGAAACACAAGACGTTTCTCCAGCAGCATAGAAGCCATCAACTAAACCATCTCCACTGCTGCGGACTTGTCCATCGGTGTTAACTGGTATACCACCCATGCAATAATGAATTGTGGGACGGACTGGCATCGGTTGAGTGACAGCATCAACACCTACTAAACGGTGTGCTTCTTCCCAACAGAAGGGAACGCGACTCATGATTTTTTCTTTACCCATGTGGCGCAAATCTAGGTAAACAAAGGGTCCACCTGAGCTACCATCGAGATTGACACCACGACCGGCACGAATTTCATAAGCGATCGCTCTTGAGGTAATATCACGAGGAGCTAATTCCATTCTACTAGGCGCATAATTAGCCATAAAGCGATCGCCCTCAGCATTAATTAAATACGCCCCTTCCCCCCGCACAGCCTCGGAAATCAGCACTCCTACAGGATATAAACCAGTAGGATGAAACTGCACAAATTCCATATCTTCTAAAGGCAAACCAGCGATCGCAGTCATTGCTAAACCGTCACCGGTCGAAGCATAATCATTAGATGTAGTGTTATAAACGCGACCATATCCACCCGTCGCAAACATCACGCCCTTAGCCCGCACCACCTCAATTTGCCCATCTAACAGGTGAAACATCACCAAACCTTTTGCCTGTCCATCTTCTAAAATCAGGCGCATTACATACCATTCTTCGTAAATCTGCACACCATAACGCCGTAAATTATTCACCAATTCGTGCAGAATTGCATGACCAGTTTTATCAGCAGCGTAACAAGTGCGGTTGTGGGAATGTCCACCAAAAGCCCGTTGAGCAATTTTACCATCAGGAAGACGCGAGAACAAAACTCCCATGTGTTCTAAATCAATTACCACATTGGGCGCTTCTTGGGTGAGAATAGCTACAGCATCTTGGTCTGCCAAATAATCGGAACCCTTGACAGTATCAAAAGCGTGTGCTTCCCAACTATCTTCTGGGTCAACATTTTGCAAAGATGCTGCCATACCACCTTGAGCAGCAACGGAGTGAGAACGAATCGGATGGGTTTTGGCAACTACCGCCACATTTAAACTAGGGTCAGTGCGGGCAATTTCTAGCGCAGCCCGACATCCCGCCAAACCACCACCAACAATAATTACATCATGCTGTAACATAATCAACCCCCAATTGCAAAAAAATACCCTGCCTCTAGACAGGGATGTTATCTTAAGTTATTAGTTTATTGCCATTACCCAATTACCCATTTCTCAACTAGTTGCTTGTACAGGTTGTTGCTGAGAAATATTACCTGGTATAGGTTCCATTTTTGTCCCCGGTTCTATAGCAGTTAATTCAATATGATTTAACAATGTCGTCACAAAGGCAAACAGCAAGAAAGGCAGTGTCAGAAAAACTACTAATCCGACTGTAGCTAAAGCATACACTGGTCTTCTCGCACCCATCAGCGCCAAAGCCGATGCTAAACTGATAGTAATTGTGATTAACCAAACAATGATTTGACCGTAAATATCACCAAAAGTCAAGGTGCAGACAAACCGATAGTTTTGAATATTATTCTTATTCATCTTATTTGCCTCAATTTTATCCTATAGGTTCTACCTTAGAGCCATGTTTGACTAGCGGTCAATTTCTCAATATTTTGCCAAGGTTTGTAATATCACTTAACAATTTAGTTGTTAATGCTCCAAATAATCCAACAAAAACTAGAAAATTATGTGAGGCTGTTTCTACTCAATACTCAATACTCAATACTCAGCACTCAATACTCAATACTCAGCACTCAATACTCATCACTCATCACTCATCACTCATCACTCATCACTCATCACTCATCACTCATCACTCAGCACTCAGCACTCAGCACTCAATACTCAATACTCAGCACTCAGCACTCAGCACTCAGCACTCAGCACTCAGCACTCAATACTACTTCACCCGTGCTTGTTTCACCATTGCAATCAAGGTTTGATGAGCATCTTCCGCATCTGCTAAAATATGATCAAACTGGACGCGAACTGGTACTGTTTCTCCATTTACCTCTGCGCTTAAATTCATACCCTCAGCATCAATTGAGAGCATCTGGGCTACCGTAGCATTTTTTACATTCCCAAAAGCCTGTGCGTAGATAACAACAGCATTAGCATGATCCTCATTCATGTGTTTGCAGATGCGATCGCTAATTTCTGGAGAAAACTGATCAGACATTGTGCTGCTCCCAACAAGGTAGATAAATATCATCTATATTTTAAGCTATACTGGATTTACATTTACAATAGGTATGTTATATCTGATAAGATTTTACTTAAGTCACTGATTAAGTCACTGAAGATATTTGTTTAAAATTCAGTTATGTAATTCATCAGGTATCAGGTATTTAGTAACTTAGTCATAAGAAAGTTAGACAAATAAGACTGTAGTAAAAGTATCTAGTAAATTTATTCAAGACAAGAGCCGATGAGCGAAATTAGTCCACGAAGAATTATTATTGGGGACGTACATGGTTACTATCAAGGTTTAATGACTCTGTTGGCGGAAATAGCAGTTACATCAACAGATGAAGTGTATTTTTTGGGGGACTTAATTGATCGTGGACCCCAAAGCGCACAAGTAGTAAATTTTGTTAAAGAGAATAACTATTCTTGTCTACTAGGTAATCATGAACAAATGTTACTGAGCGTGGTTGGTAACAAATCTAGTTCTAATCAAACAATGCACGCATGGCTGTATAGTGGTGGACAAGCAACTATTGCTAGTTATCAAACCGCCCAAATTCCCCAAGATCATATTGATTGGTTTGAAAGTTTACCTATCTATCTTGATTTGGGAGATGTTTGGTTAACTCATGCAGGTGTAGATCCCGATAAATCTGTATCAGAACAGACAGCAGATGATCTTTGCTGGATACGTGATGAATTTCACAGCCTTCAACAGCCTTACTTTCAGGACAAATTAATTATTGTCGGACACACTATCACCTTCAGTCTACCAGGGGTGGCTCCTGGGCAATTAGCACAAGGACAAGGCTGGTTAGACATTGATACCGGTGCTTATCATCCTCGCAGTGGTTGGTTAACCGGGCTAGACATTACCAATAAATTGGTTTATCAAGCCAATGTTTTTAACCACTGCGTTCGGACTCTACCTTTGGAAAAAGCAGTAAGTATAGTTGAGCCAAAGAAAGTTAAAGTTAGTAATCGTCATAAGCAACGAGCCTAAGATGAAAGTTTAGGTTGAGAGCAATGACAATATGGGGGTATTTTTTAACTAACCAAGGCAGTGTTTCTACGGTAAAAAGGCTCGGATATTAGCTTTATAAGTTGTATTATCCAAGCCATAATTTCCCTTGCTTGGTTGGCTATTAATTTGACGTTGGAGAGCTAATACGCGATCGCTGGCTCCAGGGTGTGTACTCAAAAACGTGGGAACCGAACTCTTTCCCTGTAGTTTTTTCATAAACGAAACCATCGCTAATTGAGAATAACCAGTGCGTGTTAAGGTAATTAATCCTCTTCGATCAGCATCATATTCATCTTGACGACTACGTGGACGATTTAGAGCTAAATCGACACCAATACCTATAGCTTGACTTCGATCTAAACCTGTTACTGTAGCTACACCACTAGCGATCGCTCTTTGTTGCATCTGGTTGACCAAATGCTTACCTTCAATGTGTCCCATTTCATGACCGATGACACTAGCTAGTTCCGCTTCATTATCTGCCACTTTTAATAATCCCGTATTCACATAAACGAAGCCACCCACAGTAGCAAATGCGTTAACAGCTTCATCTTCAACCACTTGAAAAGTATAAGGAATATTAGCGCGGTCGCTATGAGCGGCTAAACGTCTACCAACTTGATCTACATAGCGATTAAGCTGTTGATTGCGAGAAAGTCTAACTTCCTGCTGCAATTCATCATTCATCTGCTTACCAAGCTCAACTTCGTCCCTAATTGATAAATTAGACAGTTGAATTACCTGCGTTACTTGCGGTGCTATTTCCGTAGCCTTGCGTATAATCTGCCAGATATCTATCGCTTGACTAGGAAGGGATGTACTCAAGCACAGACTAATAGCAACACTTAGCGAAATCAACGGATACAACCAGCGGCGCTGCCATAGACGGTAATTTCTTAAAAATCCATTCCAGTTAATCATAATCTTCAGAAAATAGAGTTGCGTGAGAACTTAAAATAGGGGACGTATTTATAGCTACTGGAGTTGCATTCTCAACTTAATACCCTTAATCTCAACTACTATATCGACTCCAAGATTACCACGCGGAAAACCCTCAAAGTCTGAGCTATGATTAAAAATCAGAAATTCTCAACTGCAACTTAGTTGGCTTTCGGCTGCCATTGCTGGGAACTGTCCCAGTAAATGATAGACTGACCCATGACCCCAACACCAAGCAGCTTTAAGTTATTACCAAATAGAGAAAATTGCCACTTTCCGCCAAAACCTTGCTCTTACAATCACTGACACAACTTCATTATGGCTATTTTAGATTCAAAAGGTCGCTTATTCGGCAAAATCAACTTACTCGATTTAGGTGCTGGGCTGGTAATTTTGCTAGTTATATTTGGCATCTTTATATTTCCCGGAACCTCTGGCTCTGTTGCTCAAGTCGGTAAAAAAACAGTACCAATGGAGGTAGATTTAGTGGTTCGTGGTTTAAATATCCGTGATCCTGAGCAGTTATTTAAACAAGGATTTACCAAAGGTGGTAAAACAAGTGTAATTATTCGTAATCAACCCTATGGTCAAATTGGAATAAAATCAATTCAAGAACTACCTAGAACAATTTCTGTTCCCCAACCAGACGGTTCTGTCAAAGAATTACCAGACCCAAGATCAAATAATTTTAGTACAGATTTTCTTTTGACTTTAGCAGGCCAAGCTCAAGTTACCGACAGCGGTCCAGTTTTAGGTAATAATAAAGTAAAAATCGGAATGCCTTTTGAATTAGAAGGTTTTAACTATAATTTCAACGCTTCCGTCATTGATATTCGCCTAAAAGATAAATAGCATTTTGGTAATGGGTGATGAGTAATTCTTCAGAGGAAACAGGGAACAGAAAAAACTCATGTTTAAAAACGTGAGATTGAAATAATGACACTGTTTTTTTCGTGTCACTCTCCTTGTAAAAACATCCTTTTTTTTGACTGAGCTTTAAACTCTTAAACTTTAGTTTTTTATTTGTTCCCTGTTCCCTGTTCCCTGTTCCCTGTTCCCTGTTCCCTTCTTTTGTAATTGGGTGATAACATCCTCATCACCCCAATCCTTAATTACCCTTTAGCAAAGTTAAATATCGGCGAATTAATCCAATTGTCACCGCAGGTAATTCTAATTGCGGTGTTAATCCTACATTTTCTAAAACTTGAAAAAAGCGAATAGCTTGGGGATTAATTTCCGCCAAGCGACGACCAACTTCAGGAGCAGTAAATTGCGATTTTTGTCCCCACATCATAGCCGTGGGAGTTGTCAACTGTTGAACATAAAGAGATAAATCAAAGCATAAATCTCCCCGGACAAAGGACAAAGCTGCATACTCGGCATTTGGAGCTTGTGCAGATTGTAAATAAGCTTCCACAATCTCTTGATAAACTCGATTAGCTTGAGCAAATTGTCGCTGTTCTAAAAAGGTGCGAATACCTGCATCTGTGGCAATTCCCTTACTATACACAAATCTGTCAACTAGGGGAACGCTGACCAATTGGGCAAAAAAGCTGCGGGAGTAGTCTTGTCCAAAGTCGGAAATACCAGCAGGACTGACTAGAATTAACGACTTAAATAAATCAGGATCAGCGATCGCTACCCGAATTATAAACGCTGCCGTCAAAGAAGATGCGATCGCTGTGACTGGACTTGTACAGGTCTGTTCAATAAACTCCCGAATCGTCGTCAAATAATCATCAACTTTGTAACTGCGTTGTGGATGATCAGATTTACCCCAACCGATTAAATCTGGTGCAATCACCCGATATTCAGCTGCAAAAGCCGGATACACCTTCGACCACTCATAAGCAGAAGACCCACCACCAAAGCCATGTAAAAATACTAAAGTTTCCTTGTCAGTTTTTTCACTTTTATCCTGCCAAGGCAAGCCACTAGCAGTATAGTATACCATCTTACCTAGTGAGGTATTAATCGAGCGCTGCTCAAATCCCAGTGGTTGTAACATATGTATGTTTTGTTGTTTAAACTAAGTAGACTGATGTTAAAAATTGTCGTTGCTTTATTGCGTATCAACTCCCGATAATTTCCGACTATGGTTTAGATTCTGTAAATGTAAAATCCTTAAACAGTTGATAAAGATTTAGTGTGGTTTTCTCTATCATTCCCAAAAATCATACTGAAACTATTATAAAATAAAGCTTTTTAAACGTACTGAGAATTACAGCTAAATAAAGACCAACATAAATTTGGGAGCGATGCGATTTTGTTAGATCGGGTTTTAATTCTCAATTAAATTGCCTAATTCTCAATAAAAACACATTTTCTGCCGCGATCGCACCCCTAAATAGGTGATTTAGCACCTGAAATTTACGCACCTCACAAAATCGCGCTGCTCCCCATAAATTTTTATGTTAATCTATCAGAGAAATCACGGTCAATTTCGAGCATTAAAGATAGTCGCAAAGCTGACCTAAATCAATTATTGAGCCTCTTTGTCTATGCAGGAATAAGCGCTTATTTATTCAGAAGTTACGGAATTTTATATCTACTCTATGTTTATAAATCTAACGCACCTGACAAGAGACTGAAACCCAGACCCTATATTTAATGTTTTCTGTCAATGCGTAAGTCTTATGTTTAATGATGTGATTAATCTCTAGACAACGGTAAAGCAGGGTGTCATGATAAATCAGGCTACTCTTCAATTAGATCAAGTCCAAACCCTTGAAAACAATAAATTTCAGCCTCACCGAAGTGGTGTCCAAAACCAAATTATTACTTCAGCTTGGCAGGAACTGGAAGCAGCGGAAATTGATGCTAAACAAATACCCATATCTTCTAGATGCATTTGTTTAAACTTGGACAATCTGAAACCTTTTGAAGCAGTTGATTGTCAATATCAGGAATTGGGTGTCATTTTTCACAATTCATTAGCAATAGAGCCGTCGAATCCACTATTTTCTGGACATTCAGGGCTAAAAGTTTTAATGGGATCTCCCCAAAGTGCATTTTTAGAAGCTACTTTCTTACGTCCTGTCAACTTAGTTAGTTCTTTAGTGATTAGTTCCCAACGGTTAGTGCTTTCCGCTTACGACCAAGATGATAACTTACTGACTCAATCAGTTTTACCTACAGCTAATCTTGTCAATTCTGACTCCGGGATACTCCCAAATCAGCCACTATCCGTCACGATCAATAATATCACCAGAGTTAACTTCTGCTGTTTCGACGGCCACTTTACCCTTGATGAATTTAAGTTTTGTTTTTCATTCTGACCGAAACAGTGCTGAGTAAAAAAAGTAAAATTAAAAGTAAACAGTACAATTAACCTGAGATGAGGATGACCATATCAGGTAAAACTTATCCATGACACAATTTTGTAATCAAGTAGGAAAAAACTGTGGCTCAGGCTTCGTCTTCTTGGCGACAATTAATCAACAGACTTCCAGAGATCAAGATAGGAAGCCCAAAACGGCAAACTTTACAGCGTATTTCTGAACCTGGCAGCATTCTTGCCTTTATCACCATTTTCGTGGCCATGCTGTTTTGGAACTGGAAATTGCTGTTAGCACTTACAATTGGGATTGGGGTCATGATCTTGGCTTACTCCATACCAAGATGGAACTGGCAACTAAGTTGGTTACAAACACAGAGATTTTTAAACAGTACTAATATTAGATTAGCTTTAGCAGTTGCCAGTGGCGGTATTGCTACTTTCATTACTTATATGACTGCTGCTATCTGGGTTGATTCCCCAAGTCATTGGATAGCCACTGGTATGATTGTGCAAGGTTTGGGAACGTTGTTGACTTTAATTTTATTGGTTTGGCAAATCTTTAGCCTGCAAGCAAATCAAGAGCAAGATCGTCTTGATCAGTTATTGAAAAACTTAATAGAAACAGACCCATTGAAACGGTTAATTGCCGTGCGTCAACTCACTAAATTTATCACTCGTAAGCAAGTTGATACTTCAGTCAAGTCAGAAGTTATCCAATGCTTGCAACTTCTATTAAGTCAAGAGAAGGAAACAGTAATTCGTGAAGCAGCTTTGAATAGTTTACAAAGCTTGGAAGGTTTACAAGTTCTACTATCCAGCAATGCCAAACCTTTTGTACCTGTATCTGCAAAAGTTAAACAGGAAATTATTCATCATTCATAAAAGTGATGACTCCAAGCTACTTGAACTTAATTTTTTATTTTTATTTCCGGGCGTTGCATAATTGCGGGATGATTTGAGAATCTGCATCAATCTATAATCACCGCGTCACCGCGTCACCGCGTCACCGCGTCTCCACGTCCCCGCTTCCCCGTGTCCCCGCGTCCCCGCCTCAGCCTCAATCATCCCCTTATTCAGCAACGCCTATTTCCGATATAGTCGTCCATTTTTGACCTGCACAACTGGATGATTACACCGTCTGACTAGTTGTTCATCATGAGTAGTCACAATTACCGTCGCGCCAAAAGTATTTAACTTTTGCAGAATCTGCATTACTTGCCATGAATTATCAGGATCAAGGTTGCCTGTTGGTTCATCTGCCAGCAATAAAGGTGGAGTAGCAATTATTGCTCTAGCGATACTTACTCGCTGCTGTTCACCCCCAGAAAGTTGATCAGGAAAGCGGTCTGCTTTAGACAACAAACCTACTAATTTTAAAGTTGGTTCCAAGCGTCGTTGAATTTCTTTACGAGTATAGCCTTGAGCTTGCAGTACAAAAGTGATATTTTCTGCTACTGTTCGCTGAGGAATGAGTTTATAGTCTTGGAAGACAATACCTATCCGACGACGCAAAAATGACAAGCGATCGCCCTGCAAGTTTGCTACATTCAAATCATCAACAATTACCTCTCCTTGTGTAGGTAACTCCTGTCCATACAATAATTTTAAAAAAGTCGATTTACCAGAACCACTAGCGCCGGTAATAAAAAGAAATTCTCCCTTTTTGATTTCTAGGCTCACATCTAACAGGGCATGATAGCCTGTGGTGTAAGTCTTAGTTACAGAGCGTAATTCCACCATTGTCTGGGCTTGATTACCCTGTTGTTGACTATCTTGTACCTTGTTATCAACAGATGTGTTTGTCTGTTCTGGAGCTTTTAACATTGGCATCGCTTATCAGTTATCCGTTGTTTCCCAATCAACTCTTTCCTAATTAGCACTCAACACCATTAGCGCTCCTAACAGTTACACGATAAACACAGGCTTTTAGTGCAAACTCAGGCAAAGCCAACATTCGTCGCCAACGCCAAGGCTCTTGATACAAGCGATATAGCCATTCTAAATTGTTATTAGCTAACCATCGGGGAGCGCGAGTTTTTTTACCTGACCAAATATCGAAACTACCACCAACCCCTATCCAAATTGCTTGAGGACACCAATGTCGGTTTTTGGCAATCCACAACTCTTGACGTGGTACTCCCAAACCCACAAAAATGACTTGTGGCTGTAACTGAGTCAAAGTTTGTTGTAATACTTCTTCTTCTTCTGGACAATGATAGCCTGAGTAAGTACCTGCTATACTTAGATTTGGAACTTCCATCTGCCACAACTCTGCTGCTGTGGCCGCTACCCCTGGCGCTCCCCCATAGAAAAATACTGTAGGCGCAGTTTTTTGTTGACCAAGTTCTTGTAACAGTTTTTCTGCTAGTTCAATTCCCGGACAACGTTGTACTTCTTGCCTTAACAGCCACTGCAAATACAGAACAACTCCAGCTCCATCTGGAATCACTAAGTCAGCTTTTTGAATTACCTGTGTTAGGGATTGGTTTCGCTCGGCTTGTATGGTCATTTCTGCATTGAGAGTAACTACATGAGTTCCTCTGCCTTGTTGTAAGCATTCTAGCAACCAGTCTGTATAATTTGTCATGACATGGACTGGTAAACCTAATACGGAAGATACCCTAGGTGATTTATACATAAATTTTACTTAATTAAACCTACAGTAAATTATATTGAAGCTAAGTTTATCAAATTTTTTCCCAGGTAGATGGGACACATCCGCTTAGTTTTTGCTTCATTGCTGTTGAAACTCAAAAATCTAGTTTATGAGTAGTTATTTGAAGATAACTTGAAATATCTGTTTTTTTACCAAGATTTTTCCAAAAAAAAGGACACAAGGAACAGGAAATAGATCAGAAACAGTGTCATTATTTCAATCTTATGTTTTTAAACATGAGTTTTTTCTGTTAAGAGTTCCCTCAGAATCACTATTCTATTCTGAGAGTCAATTTACACATTTGAGATGATTGCCATACTTGAATAGATATAAAAGTATTCATAATGGCAAAAATTCCCGCTACACTACGGTCAGAGATGTTGAGTAAAATGGTTAGATTGACTGTCAATGAAGAATCTCACACCTTCTAAGTGTAAAGATTGTAAAACTTAGTATAACTGATATAAGTTGACTATGAGTAAAATTCGGATCGCGCTAATTGAAGATCATGATCTCACTCGTGTGGGCATTCGGACAGCACTACTACAAAAAGATGAAATTGAAGTTGTAGGAGAAGCTGCCAATGCGGTTGAAGGGCTAAAAATGTTAAAAAAATTACAACCTGATATTGCGATTGTCGATATCGGTTTACCAGATAAGGATGGAATTGAGCTAACCAGAGAGTTAAAAGCCATTATTAAAAGTGAATATCTAGAGACAAAAGTGTTGATTTTAACACTGCGTGATAATAAAGAAGCTGTTTTGGCGGCTTTTGCCGCAGGGGCAGACTCTTACTGTATGAAGGATATCAAATTCGATAATTTACTAGAAGCGGTGCGAGTAACTTATGATGGCAATGCTTGGATTGATCCAGCGATCGCTCGTATAGTATTGCAACAAGCTCAACAAAATCCACCTAGCCTAACATCTAAATCCTCAGATCATCAACCTTTTGTAGATTCTTCAGAATCAGCCGAACATCAACAGCCTATTGAATCTAACTCCCTCACAGAAAGAGAATTAGAAGTATTGCAATTAATAGTAGAAGGTTGTAGCAATGCAGTGATAGCAGAAAAACTTTACATCACCATTGGCACTGTAAAAACTCACGTTCGCAATATTCTTAACAAGCTATGTGCTGATGATCGCACCCAGGCAGCGGTACACGCTTTACGTACTGGATTAGTGGAATAAATCTCTATAATTCTCTGAATTTAGGCAGATCATAGATTTGAAATAGCCTTTTGGCTGTTTAAATTTTTAATAAATGTAAAAGAATGCTTTTTGATGGTTAGTTGATGATCAAGTGATCTAAACTTGGTATTATCTTGCCATAAGAACGAACTGAAAATTATAGTCAAATATGACTGAACCAGAGGTAGAAAAGCTCAAGCTCATGGTGGTAGATGACGAGCCAGATAACTTAGACCTACTCTACCGCACCTTTTGGCGAGACTTCAAAGTATACAGAGCAGATAATGCCTATGATGCCTTAGCAATCTTAGAGCAAGTCGGGGAAATGGCGGTGATTATCTCTGACCAAAGAATGCCAGAGATGAATGGTACAGAATTTTTCAGTCGGACTGTAGAAAGCTTTCCTGATACTATTCGGATTTTACTAACTGGTTTTACTGATGTCGAAGATTTAGTGGATGCAATTAACTCGGGTCAGGTATTTAAATACATCACTAAACCTTGGAAACCTGAGCAGCTAAAGGCATTAGTTGAGCAAGCCCGTGATACATATTGTCTGGTAAAAAAGCGGACAAAAGAATTGCGTCATGCTCTCAGACGTGAATCTTTATTTAACGCTGTCACCACGACAATTAGGGAATCTTTAGACTATGACAGTATTTTGCAAAATATTGTTGTCACTATTGGACAAACATTTGCCGCTACCAGTTGTTTACTGAAACTAGTAGAGGATGATCAACTGACACAACACCTGTTTTCCTATCAAGATCCTCAATCCCCAGTTATTAATCTACCCTTCGACCCCTTTCATTTAACCGAAGCAGTTCTACAAACCCAGCATTATCAATTAACTCAAGGCACACACAATGGACATCCTTTTCACTATTTAGTTGTACCATTTACCTACCAGCACAACTTACTAGCGGTTTTGTGCCTTTATCAATGGCAAAGTGAGCATCCTTGGCAAGAAGAAGATATTCAACTAATTACAGGTGTGGCAGAACAAGCTGCTTTAGCTCTATCCCAAGCCAAACTCTACCAAAGCCTGCAAGAAAAACAAGAGCAAATCCGGGTTGAATTACAAGTAGCACGCCAAATCCAAAACAACCTGCTTCGCCAAACTTTACCTGATCTTGAAGGTGTAAAGGTACAAGCCTGCTGCTACCCCGCACGAGAAGTGGGAGGAGATTTTTTTGAAGTGTTTGTTCACCCTAAAGGTGACTTATGGATAGCCGTAGGTGATGTTTCCGGTAAAGGTGTCCCAGCGGCTTTATTCATGGCCAGCGCTATTTCTTTATTGCGTCGGGAATTATCTCAAGAATCACCAGCCGAGCCGAATGTGGTCATGCAAAATCTCAACTACGCTCTTGCTGATGACTTAATCAGTAACAATTATTTTATTACTCTTGTGATTGCATCTTACACCCCTGCTACCAAGGAACTTGTCTATGCTAATGCTGGTCACATCTATCCTCTACTATGGTCACGTCAAGCAAATTTAGTCACTCAACCTGAGTACCTCAAAAACCGCAGTGTACCTTTGGGAATTTTACCGAAATGGCAGGCGCAGTCGGGACGATTGATACTTGCTTCGGGGGACACATTACTACTCGCTAGTGACGGAATTACGGAATCAAGAGTATTAAATAAAACAGATTCTAGTATAGAAGTAAATCATGGCTCCGGCACAACTAACCGTTCTATGTTAAATCAAGAAGGACTGTGGCTACTTATACAAAAGCAACCCAAACCTCTGTCTCTTAAACACTTAATAACTCATATCCAAGCAAACAATCATGTGCAAGAAGATGACCAAACTATACTTTCTCTGGAGGTTCTATAAATTATGAAAAGTGAGCTTCACGTACCAAGCGATTTGAGTTTTGTAAACATCGTCGAAACTTGGTTGCTGGGATGCTTAAAAATCCAACTAGGTGAATCAGTGGATTGGTCAGAGCAATCAGTTCGTTTGCGGCTGGCGTTAGTGGAAGCATACTCCAACGTAGTACGTCATGCCCATAAAGACAAGCCGAATTTACCAGTTTTACTGCGCTTGGAACTAAAAGATAGTGAGTTATCCATCGAAGTTTGGGACTACGGTGAAGGCTTTGATTTGTCTACTTATTTTGCTCCCAATCCTACGGAGAAGCAAGAAGGTGGTTATGGGTGGCTGATTATGAATCGCCTAATGGATAAAGTGGAGTACAAGTTGCAAGTTGATGGTGCTAACTGTCTCAAGTTAGAAGCAACTATCCCAAAATTAGCTCAAAATTAGCTCAAAATTAGCTCAAAATTTATGTGTTTTCGCCAGGGTGTATGATTCCCCTTTGCTATCAAAGTTAGGTGAAATGCTGAAAATTAATTGATTTATCCGATTAATTTCTGATAATTTTATTTGTGTATATTTAATAAATAAATTAAGAATTATTAAGTAAGTTAATAACTTTTGCTAAATTTATTTGCTTTATTAGTATTATTTACTAAATAATTTACTTAAAGGGTGAGTTTCTATGTACTTGAAACCCAATTTCAGGTAATGGAAATCATCTGGAAATTAATACTAAATTTAAACTATGCAACCTTTATTTTGTTTGTCCCCTCGCTATCGTCTTGATGATGAATCACCTTGGTTAGAAGGCATTGATCCCAGTCGTCATTACTGGATTGCAGTGAATGGAGAGAAAAAGGTTACAATGGCTCTTCCTGGGTTAATCGTGTCTTCTTTTGATGAGTTCAAAGAAGTGATTCGTAAATTTCGCTCTCTACAACCTGGGGAGATGATGAGTTTGGCAAGAATTTCCAGTCGATGCATGATTCGCTGTGTTTCTCCTAACTGCTATGCTCTAGAAAGTAGAATTAATGATGCTCCTGTATGGCATCTTTTTGATCAAGAGACTTTAGATAGTCTGTTAATGACCGCACACCCAGATTGGCAATGTTCGCCATCAGATGTTGAGTTAGGAAGAAAATTGTTATTGCGTTCTTTAGAGCAAACTATTGCTACTAAAGGTTAGACAATTTCTGAAGTAAGTGTATATTCTTTGTTAGGTGGACGCAAAGAAAGTAACTCTTTCCCAGAAGCTAGGAGTTTGATTTGAGTTTCTAAAATTTCTCCTTGTTGGTTCAGGATAAATAGCCAGAGAACATTGACACCGCACCAAGAAGTTTGTGCTTTTCCTGTGACTTGGATTTGGATATAGTTGTCTGGTAAGTTTTCGCTAATTCCTTGATGGGGTTCAGCTTGGATATCTTGGGCTTCTTGTTGTAAGTATGCAGCGATCGCATTTCTTCCCACAATACCAGGTTCAAATGGTGGGTGCATCACACCATCTTCAGCAAATAACGCAGCAGTAGCTGTAAAGTCTCCAGCGTTTAACGTGGAAAAATAACGTAGGATACTGGTTTCGGTAATTCCTTCAATCTTAAATTCTGTTGATAGCGAAAATTCAGCAGATGTCATAGCCGTTTTATGGGATTGGGGATTTTTAATAAAGAATAGTCCCCAGAGAAGTACCTGAGAACTATTCATTCAGACATTGAGGTTGGAAGGATATCAAAATAAGGCGTTGCTGAATAAGGGGATGATTGAGGCTGACGCGGGGACGCGGGGACACTCCAGACGCGGTGATTATATATTGATGCAGATTCTCAAATCATCCCGCAATGGGAGCAACGCCCAAAATAATTCGTAATTTCCGAAAGTAAAGCCTTATGGGAGGCTAAAGGCTTACAGTTATTGATTTAGACCCTTGTAAAAAAATTAGGTATGGAAAAGGGGTAATTAAAACCGCAAAATTACGAATTTTTTAAACTTGCTTAGTCAGCCAGAGGATCAACACCCATGTCTGCAACTACTTTCCGTAGTACTGTGATTTGTTGACCAAAATCTAATTCCTTAAGTGTTTCTAACACTTGTGCGCCATCACGAGAGATTTGATAACCTGCTGGTACAGGAATAACAAAACCTTTGACCATTAATTCTGATAACTCGTACCAGAAAGCTAATTTTGTATTGACACTGAAAATACCGTAAGCACGAGAAACTGGTGTATTTCTTTGAGCAGCTAAGTCCCGCATTACTTCTAACTGCTCTGGATGGGACATCTGTTTGATTTGATTTAAAAGACCTTCAGCCATTTGCAAACGGGCTGCACCTGTTGCGGCTGGAGTGATGGAACGTCCCATTTCTGTGTACGCATACCAAAGTACAGCTAGTTGGTCATCCACGCTGAGGGCTTTGAATACAGCAGTGGTTGCAGCTACAGCATCTCCAGATTGGATACCGTATTTAAAACCGCCAGAAAAGCGGGTTGAAGCTGTGTCAGAAGTGAATGTCATATTGTCACCACAATTTATTAACTAAGTCAGCTGTTAACTAGTGGGAGGTTTGCATCACTCTGGGTTGCTTGACCTCTTGAAAACTATTGTGCATTATTTCTTAATAATTTAACATTAATATTTACATATAGTTTTATGAACAAAATTTAATAAAGATAAATATATTAAATTTATAATGTATAGTTAACATCAACCTACTGGCAGAATTCGGAATCAGAAAAATGAATGATTGTGCCTCAACCAGCAGCAGTGTGGTGAAAGAAAAAGCCAGGGAGTTAGGTTTTCATCTAGTTGGTATTGCATCTGTAAATGAGATAGATGCAAAAGAAGTACAAAGACTGCAAGCTTGGATGGAACTTGGTTATCATGCTGATATGGAATGGATGGCTAACCCCAAGCGCCAAGATATTCGTTTAGTCATGCCAGAAGTGCGATCGCTTGTGTGTGTGGCTCTAAATTATTACACTCCCGATCAACGTCCAGAAGGTGAAGAATACGCCAAAATTTCCCGTTATGGCTGGGGACGGGACTATCATAAGGTGTTGCACAAGAAACTCAAGCAATTAGCTACCTGGTTAGAATCATTAGGTGAAGGTATAAAAGCTAGATATTACGCAGATACAGGCCCAGTGCAAGATAAAGTTTGGGCGCAAAAAGCCGGGATTGGTTGGATTGCTAAAAATGGGAATTTAATTACGCGAGAGTATGGCTCTTGGGTATTTTTGGGAGAAATATTCACTAATATAGAATTAGAGAGCGATAGCGAAGCGCTCCGTAGGAATCGCCCAGCTACACAACATTGTGGAACTTGTACCCGTTGTATCGAGGCTTGTCCTACTGGTGCAATTACCGAACCATTTGTAGTAGATGCCAATCGCTGCATCGCTTATCATACCATTGAAAACAGAGCAGAAACATTGCCAGAAAACCTGACACCTCATTTACAGGGATGGGTAGCAGGTTGTGATATATGTCAGGATGTATGTCCTTGGAATCAGCGTTTTGCTCAAGTTAGTGATGTCACAGATTTTCGTCCTTATGCTGGGAATTTAGCACCTAAGCTGGTAGAATTAGCGCAAATCTCAGATCAGGAGTGGGATAGACAATTTACAGCATCAGCCTTACGACGGATTAAACCTGAAATGTTACGACGGAATGCTCGTGCTAATCTTGATGCATCTAGGCTAAAGAATGACTCAGAAAGTAATAATATTTGATTTTGACGGAACAATTGCTGATACAGTTGACGCACTTGTAACTCTTGCTAATCGTTTAGCTTTAGAGTTCGGTTATGTACAAATCACTCCTAATGAACTTGCTCTTTTAAGGAATTTAACCTCTAGAGAAATTATTAAATATTCAGGTATTTCGCTGTTTAAAATTCCTTTTTTACTTAAAAAAGTTAAATCAGAATTAAAGGATAAAATCAAAGATTTCCAGCCTATACCTGGAATTAAAGAAGCGCTAATAGAACTAAAAAATCAAGATTTTCGGCTGGGAATTATTACATCTAATTCACAAGAGAATGTTACCGAATTTCTAAATTGTCATGAATTAGGTTATCTTTTTGAATTTATCCATTCAGGAGTGACGATTTTTGGCAAAACCACAATAATTAATAATGTATTGAGACAGAGGCAGATCAAACCTCAATCAGTAATTTATGTAGGGGATGAAACCAGAGATATTGAAGCTTCAAAAAAAGCAAATATCAAGGTGATTGCTGTGACTTGGGGATTTAATTCAGCCGAAGTATTATTACAGCAAAAGCCGGATTTTTTAATTGATCATCCAAGCAAATTATTAGAAGTGATAAAAAATAATTCGTAATTAAGTTTTATAATTGAGATTTAGACCCCAGAATTAGTTAAAAGCTCAACCTAATTAAAGATTGAACTTGGACAAAAAATGAGTATTTGATGTTGATGTTAACTAATTGGAATTACTCCTTAGCGGCTTCACCCTTTTGCAAAGCTTGTTGTACTAAATCATCACTAACACTTGTGACAGCCTCAATCCTAGAAGCACCAATTTTATCAGCCATCTCTACATAATCATCAGGATTACCTGTGGACTGTGTTTCAGTTTTTGTCTCTTCTTGATCAGGGATTTCATATTTAGGTGCAGTAACAGCTTCAGCAGCAATTTTTCCTTCACCTGTGCGATCAATTTCGCTGACACTGAATTGCTGTGCGGCTGCATAATCAGCTTCAAAATTTACCTTTGGTACTTTTTTTTCACCACTAGCTATTTGTTCGGCAGCTAATTGTGCATCATGGGTGGGAGCTTCACTGGGATTAGGCTGCACTTTATCAGACATAATTAAAACCTTAATTAAGATTTACATTGCTGGGGCAAGTCTATCAAAATAATTTACTAAAATCTTTTTACACAAGATAGATATTACTATCTATTGCAAGATAGATAATATCAAGTTTAGCTATTTAATAAACATCCTTCTCTTGGAGGTAGATCATAATTATAAATGTCTGATAATCCTATAAGTCTTAACTGTTAAATTAGGCTGAGGATTAATTATGACCGCGAGTTACAATAAAACTATTTCTGATCAAGCTCAGAGCCAGTCAACTCAAAATTTAGTCGAAGCGTTTAATACTTTAGATACCGATGCAAAATTAGCTTGGCTATATTTTGTTTATGAAAAAATGGGTGATACTGTTACTCCAGCGGCTCCCTCAGCAGCTGAACCAGAATTAGCTCCCATGTTGGTAGGAGACTATTTGCAATTATCGGATGAGGAACAACTAGAAATTATGCGGGATATAGTTAACTGTAAGGATACAGTCTATTCTCGTGCTTATGGGGCATTAAAAGAAAATAACCAGTTGTTCATTTGGTATGTTTGGGCAGAAGCTATGGGGGATACAGTGGTAGGAATGCCAGATAATTATGAATCAACTGAGGAAATTAATGATTTACTTGCTCAAATTGAAGAACTAGAATTTCAAGAGCAAATTTCTATTTTGCGGACAATTGCTGGTGAGATGGGTTATAGCGATGTTAAACCAATTGCGACGCAAGCAGAAACAGGAAAAACATCGAGTTTGTAATTAATTCAAAATTCAAAATTCAAAATTCAAAATTCAAAATTCAAAATTCTGAATTCAGAATTTTGAATTTTGAGTTAGGAATTAAAAAGCAGCAAATAAATACCGTAGAGACGTTCCATGGAACGTCTTTACAACAATAAATAAATGGTATGAGTTAATTTAAATCAACTGGGTTGAGGTGAAAATGTATTACTTTACCTGAGATGTATTAGTTGTGGTACTCATTCTGTGATGTTGCGTCGTAGGGCTTTAATTTCGCCGTGTTTTGTTTTGCTGTCAATGCGTTTATTTTTAGCGCTGCGCGTGGGTTTCGTGGGCTTGCGTTTTGGGGAGATGACGGTGACGCTTTTGATTAAAGTTTGGAGACGTTCAAGAGCGTCTTCTTTATTCTGTTCTTGAGTCCGATGTTGCTGGGCTTTAATAACAATTATTCCATCTTTGGTGATGCGTTGATCTCCCAAATTGAGTAGACGTTCTTTGTAAAGCGGTGATAGAGAAGAGCCGTTGATGTCGAAGCGCAAATGAATTGCTGTAGCAACTTTATTAACATTTTGACCACCTGCACCTTGAGAACGAATTGCACTAATACTGATTTCGCTAATAGGGATGGTGGTTCTGTCGGTAATTTGCAGCATGATGGTTTTTTAATACCTTCGATTTGACTGTTGATGTTCTAATCAAGAAACTACAAGCTGATGTAACTCACTTGGTGTCAGGTGAGAATGTACCACTTCACCATCACGAAACCAAACAATGCGTTTAGTTTGACGCGCAACTTCTGTTTCATGCGTCACCATGACAACTGTAATTCCACTGCTATTTAATTCACCAAAAATGTCTAAAACTTCTTGAGTTGTGCGGGAATCAAGTGCGCCGGTGGGTTCGTCAGCAAGGAGAACAACGGGACGGTTGACAATAGCGCGTGCGATCGCTACTCTTTGTTGTTGTCCCCCTGATAATTGGGTAGGTTTGTTGTTGAGTCGTTTTTCTAAACCTACTTTTATCAATGCTTCTGTAGCCCGTTCTTTTCTTTCCCCAGGCTTAACACCAGCATACACCATTGGCAGCATCACATTTTCCATTGCTGTCAATTGGTTTAATAAATGGAATTGTTGAAATACAAACCCTAGCTTTTTATTGCGAATATGTGCCAATTCTGTATCACCGATTTGGGCTACATCAAGATTGTCTAAATAATAATGTCCAGAACTGGGACGATCTAAACAGCCGATAATATTCATCGCGGTAGATTTACCAGAACCAGAAGGTCCCATAATCGCACAATATTCACCTTTGTCTATAACTAAGTTGATATCATTTAGTGCTTTTACTTCTGTTTCACCACTACCATATATTTTAAAGATGTTATCAAGCTGAATAATTCCTGATGGTGGTGCTGAATTAGGAATGTTTGAATCAGTTAAAGTCAGAGTATTTGCCACAATAATTATATCCTTTTTTTAAACTACTAATTGCACACATTAACAAAAAAAAGGTTGATATGGATTAATTTTGATTTTAGTCTGATTCATAATGATAAAGAGCTTGTAAAAAATAAACTTTATTTTCGGTGACTTTATAAACTAAACGATGTTCTAAATCAATGCGTCGTGACCAAGTATCAGCAGCAATATATTTAAGAGGTTCTGGTTTACCTAAACCTGTAAATGGTTTACCATCAAGAATATCCGCTACTAAATCCAAAATCTTATTGCCTTTTTTGGGATCTTGACTATACCACCAAGCTAAATCTGCTTTAAAATCAGGACTGAAAATAGGAATATAACCAGATGCTTGTTTTTCTTCATTCTCATCTTGCTTTTTTTTCTTAGGGGTCAATTCCTAACTCCTCTTTTAATTCTGCTAATGTTTGAGGAGTTTCCGTTGCTGTTTCAGACCATTCTAAAGCACGAAATAAACGTTTAGCATTTTCAGGCGATCTTAATAAGTAAACACACTCCAATAAACTTGAAAGTTCATCCTCTGCAATTAACGCGACATTTTTTTGATTACGACGTTTAATTACCATTATTTCCCGTTGATCACATACCTGATCTAAAATACTTGCTAAATTCAATCTGGCTTGAGAGTAAGTAGTTTCTTTGCTTAACATTATCTTTTTTTAAGACTTGTACAATATTATTGTACAATATAAGATTGTGACTGTCAAAAATTTGCGTTACAGTAGTTTTTATTCTGAATTCTGAAATCTAAGAATGAAACTTTTTCTGAATCTTTAATTTTTAATTTTTTAGGACTTAAGCAATATACAAATTAAACATGATCTGTATCAACCCAAATTAGTTATTTCCGTCCAGCATATTAGTAGGGTGCGTCAGATGGCAAAATTTTGTTAATTGTGGGCAAATTATAGGCTCTGACGCACCATAGAAGAGATAAAATCCACAAGTCATGTTTGATAAATTTTGTCAATGCGTAAGTCCTATTTTTAATTATTTACGCACTTCTTAATGCCACAATTGGGTCAAGTTGAGCAGCACGACGGGCAGGAACTACGCCAAAAAACAAACCAATTCCCCCGGAAATACCAACAGCCATCGTAATAGAAACAACGGAAATACTCGCTTCTAAAGGAGTTAGGGCTGATACTAAAATTATGCAACCAACACCAACTGTAGTTCCAACTAAACCGCCAACTAGAGAAACAATTACTGCTTCAATAATGAACTGAAGTAAAATATCTTGTTCGGTAGCACCAATTGCTTTTCTTAAGCCAATTTCTTGGGTACGTTCGGTAACAGAAACGAGCATAATATTCATAATACCAATACCACCGACAAATAGTGAAATCCCAGCAATTGCAGTTAACATGGTTGTCAACGCACCGGAAATTTGACCTACTGTTTGCAAAGCATCTTTTTGTGTACGAATAGTAAAGTCATCTTCACCGACAAGTTTGTGGCGTTGTCGTAGTAAATTGGTAATTTGAAACTCTGCTGCATCTACACTATCTGCATCTTTAGCAGAAGCGACAATATAAGTTACTTCTAGTCCATAGGGAGAAGTTCTTCCCACCAAACGATTTGCTGATGTGAGAATTGGGACTAATGCTGAATCATCATAACTTACACCTAAGTTTGAACCTTTAGCTGTTAGTACTCCAATTACTTGAAAGCTGGCATTTTTGATGCGTATCTGCTGACTAACGGGATTAGTATTACCAAAAAGTTTTTCTTTCAATTTTGCACCTAAAACCACAACTTGATTACTGCGCTTCATATCTATGTCGGTGAAAAATCTTCCTGTGGCTACTTCAAAATCACGCACTTTTAAAAAGCTGGGAGTTGTACCTATAATATTGACATCAGTATTTCTATTTTTATAAGTAATTACCTGTCTGCTATTCAATTCGGCTGTAGTAGCTGCTATGGTTGGTACTTGAGTAGCGATCGCATTAGCATCTTCTAAAACTAAAGTTCTGGTTACATCTCTAGCAATTCGCTCGGTTTCTTCGTTACCGGGAATGACAAATAAAACATTTGGTCCCAAGGAATTTAGTTGATTGGCTACAAATTTTTGTCCTCCTTCTCCAATGCCAATCATCGCAATTACTGAACCATTACCAATTACAATTCCTAACATTGTCAGGGCGCTACGTAACTTGTTAGAGAGCAAAGTTTTAGCTGCCATTTGCATACTTTCTAGGAAGTTCATTAGTTTTTCTCTTCTTTATATTTTTGAATTTTGTAGTCTTTGGGTGGGTTCACAAATATCAAATCACCCTGTTTTACTCCCTCTAAAACTTGTGTTTCGTTTTTTATTTGTGTTCCAATTGTGATTTCTTGAAATTGGGGTTTATTATTTGCATCTGGTACGAGTACACCAGTTTTGCCATTTTCAGTGAGAATTGCTACAGTTGGTAAAGTTAAAGCATCGTTTATGCGATCGCCCAAAAACGTGACATCCACATTTAAACCAGAACGCAGTTTATCTGCTCCAATATCAATTACCACCCGCACCTGAAAAGATGTCACACCCTGCTCTACCACAGCTTCAGGAGCAATCAAACGTACACGGCCTTTAAAAACTTGATCTGGATAAGCATCAGCGACAATTTCTACCTGCTGTCTCTGCTTAATTCTGCCAATATCAGCTTCAGGAACTTGAGCTAAAACTTCTAAACCCCTTGCTAAAGCCACAATTGAACTAGAAGTTGCTGATGTACTCGTCGAAGCTGAGGTTGTTGGTGTCACAAAAGCCCCTATATTCGCATATTTTTGGGTAACAATCCCTGTAAAAGGAGCGCGAATTACGGTATCTGCCAACTGGACTTGCTGCTGCTTTAATTGCGCCCTAGCAGCCGCTACAGAGGCTTTAAGTTGAGCAATTTGTTCGGGACGACTACCATTTTCTATCTGTCGCAGTGCTTCCCGTTCTTGGGTAACTACTGCTTCTTGTCTTTTAATATCTTCTTCACGGCTACCTACTTTTTGCAAAGATAATCTTCTTTGAGCTTCTTCTAAACTAGCTTTTGCTCTCTTATCTTCACTGATATATTGTTCTAGGGAATCTTGAGAAATCGCCCCTTCTTTTGCTAATCCTTGATAACGTCTAACTCTGGCTTGGGTTAGTTCTACTTGGGCTTTAGCTGAGTCTACAGCAGCTTTAGCTTGATCAATTTCCTGAGAACGATTCCCCTCCCTAATGATCGCTAACTGGGCTACGGCTTGGGCTAAACGAGCTTTTCCTTGAGCAATTTCTTCAGGACGACTCCCGGCTTGACTCTCCGCCAATTGTGCTTTTGCCTGTTCTAAATTAGCTTCAAATTGGAGAATTCGCATCTTAATCTCGGAGTTATCCATAAGAGCAATAATTTGCCCTTTCTGAACTTTTTCTCCCTGTTCAATATCCAAGTCAGTGATAATTCCCGGATTTTTGGGACTAATATTCACGCTTTGTACTGGTTGCACTTTCCCACTAGCAGTAATCCGCACAGTAACACTTTTTTCTGTAACTGGAACAGTAAGTTTAGTAATGTCTTGTTTACGGTTTTCTGGATTCGCTATTTGTAAGGCCGTAGTTGTACCAACTATCAAAATACCAGATGCCATCAACCCGATTAACCAGCGAAATGGGTACTTGATTTTTTTACCTATCAGCGGAATTTCTATGTGAGTAGTCATATTATTTGGCACTATTTACTAAAGTTGAAAGTTGTTAAAGTTTTTAACTCAAGAATGAAGAATACTGTTTATAGAAATCACCAATAAAATCAATAGATTATTGATTGTTAGTTTTGCTTTTATACTAACAATTAAATATAAGATCAGCCATCATCTGATTGGGTGAATTTGAATGGTTTTTGGGGATAGACATAAAACAAAGATATAATTGCCAATCAACAAGTGACAACAATAAAATGTAAGTAATCACTTATTAATTTCCCACAAAAAATTTTTAGTTCAGTTGGGCAATTAATCCTCAATCGGTGCAATTCCTTGCCAAACAATATCGACAAGATTCTCGACAAATATAGCTTCTTCTGTTTTTATCACTTCTGCAGGTTGCATTTGTTCTAAGAAAACATAGTTCATGAGTGAGCCTAGCAATATCATAGCAATAGTCTTAGGGTCACTGGGGCGCAGCCGTCCTTGTTCTATTTCTTGCGCTAGGAAGTTAGTAAATATTTTAACCTCGCGGATAGGTTTTGACTTGATCATACTTGCGGTTTCTGGAAGTAGATTACCGCACGCTTTTAGCATCATCAATCGTGGCATCACTTGACGATGAAATTCTAAGGTTTGTAGACACAAATTAATGAGATTTTGCCTAAGATTTCCTTGACCAGCTAAAGAATCAAGTTCTTGCACCCAAGGAGGTCTTTCAGAAATTCCCATTGACGCAAAAAATAGTTTTTCTTTGGTTGAGAATCGCTTGAAAATCGATGCTTCGGAAATTCCTGCTTTTTGAGCAATATCTAAGGTCGAAGCACCAAACCCTTGTTCGAGAAAGATTTCACGGGCTGCATCTAAAATTTGCTCATTGGTGATTTTTGGTGTGCGTGCCATAAATAAGTATGTAGTCACTTATTAATTTAACGGAAGTTGATGGTAATGTCAAGAAGAAGATTATTTACTCCCTTGTAGTGATTGCGTCGGTATTCCTGTTCGTGTATGTACTTGCTGGCTTTATTTGCTGAATAGGAATCTCAATCAAAAATTCTGTTCCCTTTCCAGGTTCAGAAATATACTCTATCTTTCCCCTATGTTTATCTACTATAATCTGGTAACTAATAGATAATCCTAATCCAGTACCTTTACCTACAGGTTTAGTAGTAAAGAACGGTTCAAATAATCTATTTTTAACTTTTTCCCTGATTCCAGTACCATTATCTTTAATACTGATACTTACGTTGTCTTTATCTTTGACTTGAGTATGGATAATAATAGAACTGAAGTGTTGTTTCATATTTTTATCAGTATCTATTTCCTGTTGGCGTAAAGCATCAATAGCATTAATGAGTATATTCATAAATACCTGATTTAATCCTCCTGCATAACATTCAACAAGAGGTAAACTTTGATATTGTTTAATAATTGCAATTTCCTGCTGTTTCTGCTGACCTTTAAGAATATCTTGCAAAATTAACAGCGTGCTATCAATTCCTTCATGAATATCAACAGGTTTCATTTCCGCTTCATCAAGACGAGAAAAGTTCCGTAAACTTAAGACAATCTCACGGATACGGTTAGCACCAACTGTCATTGAGGATAATATTTTAGGTAGATCATCAATAATGAAATTCAAATCTATCTCCTCAGTCAAAATATTTATTTTCGGATTGTCATGAGAATATTCTTGATGGTATACTTTAATCAAAGTTAGTAAATTTTGAGTGTATTCCTTAACGTATATCAAGTTGCCATAAATGAAATTTACAGGATTATTAATCTCATGTGCAACACCAGCGACTAACTGACCTAGTGAAGACATTTTTTCAGTTTGAATCAGTTGTACTTGAGTCTGCTGTAGTTCTTGTAGTGTCTTTTTTAATTGAATATTTTTCTGTTTTAATCTTTCCGTTCTAGCCGTGACTTGCATTTCTAACTTACAATTAGTTTCTTGTAAGGCAACTTGAGCATTTTTTTTAGCTTTTAAATATTCTTGCAATAAACGTAATACTAAAAGCCATACTGGGATAAGTATTGTTAAACTTATAGTAGAGCCTAAAATAGCCCAAATCATTCTTTGGCGATACTCAGCAACTTTCAGTTGCAACCCAAGTAAGATATTCTGGTTTCTTTTAGCAACACCATCAGCATAAATCTGTTTCTGAGTTTCATATTTGGGGCTGGATAATAATTGCTGTGCAGCCTGTTTTTGATTTTTATTAACTAAATCAAAAGATTGATATTCCATTGCGACTAACTGCTGATTAGCAACATCAATTTTTTGGGCATTTTCATCTTTATATGTTTCAGGAGCCAGTTTAATAGCTTCTTTAATGGCAATATCAAGTTTAGGTTCAAATTGGCGATATCGTTTTTCCCAAAAAGTATTACCTGTAGCTGCATTCATTCTAGCTGACATGGTTAATACTTCATCTAAATAAGTAATTTTATCACTTATTCTTTGTAGATTAAATTCTTGTTTAGTAATATTATTGAAGTTATAAAATGCTTGCCAATTTAGCCAAACTTGTGGAATAAATAATAGTAATGTCAGCAATACTGTCATGCTTACTAACTGGGAAGGACTAAATTTTAACTTATAAAATAAGTGCATTTTTATACTTTTATATAGTATGTTGAGATATGGTAATCCAATTTAATGTACAAACAACTTGTGCATTTGTAAGTAGGCAAAAAATTTATAACTATGTCATTGCTAACAGAGCGAAGTAAAGCATAAAGACTAAGCAGACACGCTCTAAGAAAGTAAAGGTTGTAAATGTTTTATATTTTGTTACATAGTTTGGTTTACTTGTATCTACTTACTTTAACTTGTCAGATTATACGATAAATAATTTTGTATTAGAACTCAATAACTTTGCCAAAATAAGAGTTTATTCACCCTTTTAAATTTGTAAAGGTAGTGTTTAATTAAGGTAAATTCCCTATTCTCTGTTTACTGGCTCTTTGTAAATTAGCCAAAGCGCGATTGTAATTTAAAATAGCGGTGACTCGATTACCTTCAGATATAGTCAGGTCATTTTCAGCAGAAATTACCTCAGTTTGAGTACCAACACCTGCTTGAAACCTTAACCTTGCTATACTTAGAGCTTCCTTGGCTTGAGTTATAGCCACAGTCGAAGTTTGCACATTATCCAAATTGGACTGTAACTGCAAATAGTATTGTTCAACATCAAAGCGGATTTGATTACGCTGATTAGAAAATTGAGTTTCTGCGATCGCCATATTAGCTTTTGATTGAGCCGCACGCGCTCTTGCTACACCCCCATCAAACAGATTTAGACTGGCTTGAAGTCCTAGCGAATAGCCATCACTAATGCTAACACTGTCGTTATAACGGTCTAATAAATTGTAGTTGGCATTTACACTAATTTGTGGACCTAGTTGTGAAAGTGCCTGTCGTCGCTGTTGCTCACTAATATTACGTTGTGCCAAAAACTGTTGTAATTCTGGACGGTTTTGAAAAGCTTGAATAATAGTTTCTTCTAGTGGTTGTTGCCAAAGACCAGCTAATTCTACAGGATCTGCCGCAGTGATATTAATTGACTGTGGCAAACTTAACCGAGTTGCTAATTGACGACGAGCAATTTGTTGTTGTGAAATTGCATTAGTTAAATTTTGGACAGAATTTGCTAAAGTTACTTGAGCTTGCAAAACATCAAATTTTGTACCTACTCCGGCCAATTGTAGAGCTTGAGCATCTCGCAAACTAGCTTGGGAATTTTCTACAGATGATCGATTAATTCTGACTTGTTCATCTGCTTGTTGCAAATCATAATATTCAGTCGTGACATTTAACCGAATTTCTAATAATCGGTTTTCAACCTCTAATTCATCTATTCTTAATTGTTCCTCAGCCGCTCTAATACTAGCTTGTCGATTGCCAGATGTATAAAGATCATAATTAATTTGTGCTTGACCATTAAAAGAAGTGCTAGATGATGAAGATGAATTGTTAATAAACCCATCACCATTATTAGTAATGCGACCATTAACACCAATATTAGGAAATAAAGCTGCTTGAGCTTCTTTTAATGCAGAACGACTCCGTTCTAATTCTAATTTTACTACCTGTAATTCGTTATTATTCCGTTGTGCAATTTCTAAAGCTTGTGATAAGGTAATTGGCACATTTTCTTGAATTTTAACTTCCTCTGGACGGGTAGGAAATAGTAAAGGATTAGGATTGGGATTGAGGTTATAAATTGGCGGAGTTGCGGCAATCGCTAAAGTCGGCATCAGAGCGAAAGCTATTCCCAACCAGGTAGAATGCACTTTAAATAACATGATTTTTCCTAATTAACTAACAATTAAACCATCTTGAACTCGGATTATTCTTTGTGTTTGAGCAGCGATATCAGGTTCGTGAGTAACAATCACAATTGTGATTCCTTGCTGATTAAGTTCTGTGAGTAAATTCATTACCTCGTAGGAAGTTTCAGTATCTAAAGCTCCTGTGGGTTCATCTGCTAACACTAATGCTGGTTTGTTAACCAAAGCTCGTGCGATCGTAACTCGTTGTTGTTGACCCCCAGAGAGTTGACTAGGACGGTTAGCAATGCGATCGCTTAAACCAACCCTTTCTAAAGCTTCCAAAGCCCTAATCCGGCGTTTTGGCTTGGGTAAATTAGCGTAAACCATCGGTAACATCACATTTTCTAAAGCTGTTGAACGTGCTAAAAGGTTAAACTGTTGGAATACAAAACCTATTCTTTGATTGCGAATATACGCCAATTCATCATCATCATAAGTAGTCAGGTTTCTACCTTCAAAAATATAATTTCCTCCCGTGGGACGATCTAAACATCCTAAAATATTCATCAATGTAGATTTACCTGAGCCAGATGCACCCATTATGGAGACATATTCGCCTTCTTCAATTGATAGTTCAATTCCTTTAAGTATGGGAACATCAACTTCTCCTAAATGGTAGGTTTTAGTAATAGATTCCAGCCAAATCATCGTTGTCATATCATTGAGGAGTTAATTTTAAACGCAGAGGAGCGCAAAGGTTAGCGCAGAGGTACGCGGAGGTTTAATTTAATCGCTTCTTAGGGCATTTATGGGATCTAATTTAGCCGCATTTCTGGCGGGAATTACTCCAGCTACTAAGCCAACGCTCAGTGAAAGTGCGAAGCCGACGATAATTGATAAAAAAGAAATAATAAACGGAAATTTAAATATAGTTGCTGCTATAAAAGCAATGATAATGCCACTGCTAATACCAATGCTTCCTCCAGAAATGGAAATGACGATTGCTTCGGCTAGAAATTGATTGAGGATGGCTGAATTAGTCGCTCCAACTGCTTTTCTAATACCGATTTCTCGCGTTCTTTCTACAACAGAAACTAACATAATGTTGGCAATACCAATCCCGCCTACAACTAAAGAAATTCCAGCTATTGCTACTATCATTACTGTAAATAAACCCACAACACCAGTGAAAGTATCAACAATATCAGCTTGGTTGGTTAATCGGAAATCATCAGCTTGTGGTGGATAAATATTATGACGCAGACGTAAGAGATTGGTAACTTGAAATTGTGCAGCTTCCAACTGTTCTTGATTAGCAGATTTAACTAAAATTCCATTTACAGAAACGCCTACCAAAGCATTATTACCAACTAGTCGTTTGGACATACTAGTTAGAGGGATGAAAATTTGGTCATCTCGGTCTGTTCTTCCTTGAGAACCTTTCGGTTCCATCACTCCAATCACTTCATAAGCCTCTCCCTGAATGCGAATTTTTTCACCGATGATATTACTACTTTGAGTAAACAGTGTTTGTTGAACTGTCGGTCCAATAATGGCAAATTGGGCAGCATTATCTAGCTCTTCTTGAGTAAAATATCTCCCCTGTTGAGGGTGGGTATTTCTGACTTCTGGGTAGTTTAAATCTGTGCCGATAATTGTTGTGGATGTGTTCTGTCCTGCATAAACAACTTGTGCATTCTGTTGTAGATAAGCAGAGACAAGTTCAGCTGATGGTGCTTGTGTAGCGATCGCTTTGGCATCCTCCCAAGTTAAGGTACTACTAGAGCCTAATCCTTGTCTCACATTCCCACTTCTGGCTGCACCAGCAAAGATTTGTAGCACATCTGTACCCAAAGCTTGAATCTGTTGCTCAACTCCCTTTTGCACTCCCTGACCAATTGAAGTAATGGCAATAACTGAAGAAATGCCAATAATTACCCCCAACATCGTTAATCCTGTGCGTAATTTGTTACTCCACAGTGTCTCTACCGCCATTAAAAATATTTCCAGCAATGGAACGGTGCGGGTATTCTTCGCTTTATTTGCGTAATAAGCTTTAGCCATAATTACAAGTACCGAGTAGTGAGTGGTGAGTATAGGACTTACGCAAAAACCTCTTAAACTCTTATTCCTCTGCGGTATGCCTGACGGCACGCTGCGCGAACGATTTTCCTTTATCTGTGCGTAAGTACTGGAGTAGAAAAAGCATCTAGTAGTCTGTCAAGAACTAATCGACGGTTAAATAAATTTTCCTTCTTCCTTCTTCCTTCGCGCTCTTTGCGTCTTCGCGGTTCGTTCCTTTATCCGTCAAAATTTATTTGACAGACTACTAGTAAGAGTGGGGTGATTAGAGATTAATTACTCATTACTCCTAAGAACCACCGCGTCTGGAACGACCGCCACCACCACCACCGCCTCCTAGACCAGGAAAAACTCCTCCTCTTGGTGTTGATTGTGGTCGTGAACCTGAAGGGAAACTGAGCAATACTTTCTCGTCTCCTGTTAATCCAGATTTGATTTCCGTAAAATTATTTACTGTCACACCAGTTTTAATGCGAGTAAATACAGGTTTGCCGTCCGCGCCCGTTACATACACACCAGTTGACCTTTGTCGGCGTACTACCGAGGCTGTTGGTACTACTAAGACATCTTCCAATTTACCGACTTGAAAATCTGCTGACACGTTCATCCCAGACCGGAGTAATTTTTGAGGGTCTGAGAGTGAGACTCTAACTTCAAAACTGGTAACATTTTGCTCAACTATGGCTTGAGCAGCAATTTGACTGACTTTCCCTGTAAAGGTTTTTCCTGGGTAGGCATCTGCTTTAATTGTGACTTCTTGACCAATTTGGATTTTGGAAATATTGGTTTCGGCTAAATTGCAGACAACTTCATTGGTAGAAGCTAGAGACAAAATAGAGGAAGAAGTAGCAGAAGATACAGAACTACTGGCAGTTGTGGGAGTCACGAAAGCACCAGGATCAGCGTATTTTTTCGTCACCACACCCTCAAAGGGAGCGCGAATTATTGTGTCATTGATGTCGGATTGGACATTTTGGAGAGAGCCACGAGCCGACATCATCTGAGCGCGAGCTTGGTCAATATCTTCTGGACGTGTTCCTGCTTTTTGTAATGCCAGTGCTTGCTGTCTCTGTTGGACTACAGCCCGTGCTTGTTGAATATCTTCTGGACGTGATCCTGCTTTTTGTAAAGCTAGTGCTTGTTGGGCTTCATTTACTTGAGCTTGGGCGCTATCACGATCTGCTAATTTTTGGTTAACAGTTTGCAAAGAAATTCCGCCTGAATTGAAAAGTTGTTGATTCCGTCGAAAATCATCTTCAGCTTTACTGAAATTAGCCTGAGCGCTTTTTAAACGTGCCTGTGCTTGGGCAATATCTTGGGAACGATTACCTGCTTCTATTTTTCGTAAATTTGCTAGAGCTTCATCCAGTTGTGCCTGTGATTGAGCAATATCTTCAGGGCGATTACCTGCGATCAACTTTTGTAGATTCGCCTCAGCTTGGGCTATTTGCCCTTTAGCAGAGGTAAGTTGCCCTTGCAGGTTGGAATCATCCATGTAAGCTACAATCTGTCCTTGTTGGACTATATCGCCTTCTTTAACCAGCAGTTTTTTGAGGATACCTGAATTTTTAGGACTGAGGTTGATTGATCTCTCAGGCTTGACTGTGCCATTGGCAGCAACTGTGATGGATAAGCTTTGTCTTTGTACAGGCCGGGTAACAACACGACGTTGTGCTTGTTGACTAGGAATAACTATAAACTGGAAATAAGCTAGGTAGCTAACTCCACCCATCAAACCAAGGAAGATTAGCCAGGGTAGCCAATGATTTCTGCCTTTTGTTCTCTTGAGTTCGGGAAGTGATAAAGATGAATCTATAGGTTTTGATGGATCAGATGTATCAATTGTCATTTTTACTTTATGTATAAAAGAAACCGCTTTCTCGGAATTAAAAATTAAAAATTCATTAATTTCTAATACTTAACTTACGCCGTAGTGTAGTAGTTCTCATGGCTGGAACTCCATAGCCTACTAGGCTTTTAATGAGAAAATGTCCAGTTTATTAGACCTCTTGCTATTTTTTTGTGCGATGCCTACGGCGTGTCGAGCTATCGCCACCTTTACAGTTGAAAAACCGGATCTTAATGAAAGCAATTATCGAACAATTACTCGATATCTCCCATATGACCAAAGTCACTAAAAAAGTAATCAGTAACGAGTGGTGAGTGCTTGGCAAAAAGCAAAGCAATAATCCTTACTCAGCACACAATACTCACTACTCAGCACTGTGTTCGGTAAAATTTACCTTTCGTCCAGAGCAGATATCGTCTAAGCTATCTGAAAGATTCTTTGATTTGTGGTTTAGAGGCGGTAGTGTGCCAAAACACCTTCGTTTGATTTCTCTTCTAGTTGTCTGTAGTTTGTGGAATATGCCAAAAGCAGTCCACGCACAGGCATTAATACCTCATACGCTGCAACTTGATACAGCCAAGTTGGAGAAGCAGGGGTTGAGCTTGGCTCAAGAAGCTGCTCAATTAGCACAGTTTCAGCAAATTGATTTGGCTTTGCCACGAGCGCGGTTGGCTACTCAATTGCTTCCTGAAAATGATAAAGTCTGGTTGCTCTTGGGTGGTTTGCATTTGCAAATGAAAGAGTTTGATGCAGCGATCGCTGCTTTACAAAAAGCTCAAACCCTCAATCCCAAAAATGCTGATATTCTATTTGCTTTGGGTTCAGCTAACTTCCAGAAACAAAATTATCAGGCATCTATAGCCAATTACCAAATGGGGTTGACCTTAAAACCCAATGACCCAGAAGGTTTATTTGATTTGGGTAATGCTTATTATATGTTGGGTCGGTTGCCTGATGCGATCGCTCAATTTGATCAAGCTGTCTCCCAAGACAAAAAGTTCTGGCCAGCCATTAATAATATTGGCTTAATCAAATACGAACAAGGTGATGCTCAAGGTGCAATTAAACAATGGCAAGAGGCAGTTGCTATTGATAAGCAAGCCGCAGAACCTTTATTAGCACTTGCTGTGGCTTTATATACTAAAGGCGATACTCAACAAGGACTAGCAATGGGCGTAGCGGCACTCCGTATCGATCAGCGCTATGCTGATTTAGATTTTCTTAAGCAAAACCTTTGGGGTGAACGCCTACTGTCTGATACAAAAAATTTCCTAGAATTACCCAGCATTCAAGCAGGTCTAGGAATAGTGGAAGACTCCGCAGAGCCAACACAACAGCCGACAAAATAGGAAGTTTATTAATTGGTAATTGGTAATTGGTAATTAGTTGTACTATTACCCGTTACCCATTAATACTTGCCTAACTTTACCTATCTGTAGTACATATAAACTAAGGAAGAACAGAAGTAGTCCAAAATAGTTATATATTTAGGCTGCTGTCATCAGCCATTATTTATCAAGAATCTTGTGTAGGTAGAAGTGCCACAATCTGGTCAACAAATTGTTGATGGTCAACCACGGGTTTAGATATGTAGCCATCAGCACCACTTTGCTTGAGAAAGTTCTCACGATCACCTTCCATAGCGTGTGCTGTCACCAAAATAATAGGTAGGTTGGCTGTTTGCGGGTCAGATTTTAACATCTGTGTAATTTTGATACCATCAACAGACTTACCTTGGTAAACACTGCGAGAGAGTGAAACATCCATTAAAATCAGGTCAGCTTCTCCCGCTTGGGCAATTTTTATGACTTCTTCCACATTTTCTGTATGTTTCACACCCAATCCACCACGCTTGGTCAAAATTTTAGAAAAAACACGAGCGTTAATCAGATCATCTTCGACAATTAAAACAGTTTTCATGAGAATTTAAACTATAAGGGTGAAGGAGGATTAAAACAAATTTTGGATTTTGGATTTTGGATTTTGGATTGGGAACATGGATAGTTGTCTTGTTCCAACGCGATGAAATAAGACAACCTCTCCCAATTTGGTATAAGACCTAAGCAGCAGATAATGTCTGCTACCTTATTTAGTAATCAATGTGTATCCCCAATATCAAGGATAATACTACTGTTTTTTATCCTATGAGGATCAAGATTTTATTATGAATCTCATTTGATCCGTTATGCTGTGGTTTCTAAAGTGTTAAGTTCCAGCGACTTTTGTGTAGTTAAAATTCAGGGAAAAAGCTCATGGCAAAACAGTTAAACCTGCTCTCAACGGGACAGGTCATCACAACAGCCCTGCACACCGAGATGCAACGGTCTTACTTAGAATATGCCATGAGTGTGATAGTTGGGCGAGCGTTACCAGACGTGCGTGATGGCTTAAAACCAGTGCATCGACGGATTTTGTACGCCATGCATGAACTTGGGCTGACACCAGATAGACCTTATCGTAAATGCGCTCGTGTAGTTGGAGACGTATTGGGTAAGTACCATCCTCACGGTGATCAAGCAGTTTATGATGCTTTGGTAAGGCTAGTACAGGAATTTTCCAGCCGCTATCCCTTACTGGCGGGACATGGTAATTTTGGTAGCGTGGATAACGACCCACCAGCGGCAATGCGTTACACAGAAACGCGTCTGGCACCCATTGGCCATGAGGGAATGCTAACGGAAATTGGCGAAGAAACCGTGGAATTTAGCGGTAATTTTGATAATTCCCAGCAAGAACCAACTGTTTTACCTGCTCAGTTACCATTTTTACTACTTAATGGCTGTTCTGGTATTGCTGTAGGGATGGCGACAAATATTCCCCCGCACAATTTAGGGGAAATAGTCGATGGCTTAATTGCTTTAATTGATAACCCAGACTTAACGGATGAAAAGTTATTTGAGCTAATTCCGGGGCCTGACTTTCCTACAGGGGGAGAAATAGTTGCTAGTACGGGAATTCGGGAAGCATACACCACAGGAAAAGGTGGGATATTGTTGCGGGGTGTGGCTACCTTGGAGGAGATTCCGGCAACTAGAGGCAGCAAGCGGCGAACTGCAATTATTATTACTGAATTACCTTATCAGGTGAATAAGGCGGGTTGGATTGAAAAAGTAGCAGATTTGGTCAATCAAGGGCGCTTACTAGGAATTTCTGATTTGCGGGATGAGAGCGATCGCGAAGGGATGCGAGTAGTCATTGAACTCAAACGCGATACCAACCCTCAAGAAGTCCTCCAACACTTGTATCACCAAACCGCTTTACAAACTACCTTTGGCGCAATTCTTTTGGGCTTGGTAAATGGACAACCTCGACAGTTAAGTTTACGTCAACTGTTGCAGGAATTTTTGAATTTCCGAGAACATACTCTCAATCGTCGCTACAGTTATGAGTTAGGTAAAGCCGAAAATAGAGTGCAGATTGTCGCCGGTTTACTGAAAGCGTTGTCTCACCTCGATGATGTAATTGCAATTTTAAGGCAAGCTGCTGATGGTAGTACAGCCAAATTGAACCTTTGTAGCCGACTAGATTTAAGCGAGGTACAAGCGGATGCCATTTTGTCCATGCCATTACGCCGTCTCACTAGTTTAGAACAGCAAAATTTGCAGCAGGAATTTGACCAACTGAACGAGCAAATTACCTCATTGCGGAGATTGCTGGATGATAGACGGGAATTATTGAAAGCTTTGAAAAAGGATTTGCGAAGTCTCAAGCGCAAATATAGTGATTCTCGACGGACAAAAATTTTAGCGCCCAGCGAAACCCCAATCAAACCAGAAAAGGGAAAAACAGAAACACAGGACAATCCACAATCCACAATCCCAAATCCCAAATCGGAACAACCACCAGAACCAGCAGTTCTAGAATTTACCCAGCGTGGTTATGTGCGTCGCATTTCCCCGACTGGGAAAAAGCCAAAAGCGGAAAATGGTTTGCATGAGAACGACTTCATTATTCACACCGAGTCAACTGACACTGACAAAGATTTGTTGATCCTCAATAGTGGTGGTAAAGTCTACCCTGTGAAAGTGGGAGAAATTCCCGCTACAACTGGACGTTCTCCACGCGGAACACCACTGATTACCATGCTCACAAGTACGGCACAAGGTAATGTAGAAGCTGTTGTTAGTCGCTTTATACTGCCAGAAACACCAGCGACAACTGAGATGATTCTCCTCACCAAACAAGGGCGAATTAAGCGTCTGTCTCTGGAAGAATTCACCAACCTGACTCGGCGCGGAATTACGATTTTGAAGCTGAAAGATGATGATGAATTATCTTTTACCCAGTTCACCAGAACAGGAGATCATCTAATTTTAGCTAGTTCCGGTGGGCGCTTGTTGCGGTTTGCAGTTAATGATGAACAATTGCCTGTAATGGGACGTGCCGCAATGGGTTTACAAGCATTCCGGCTGTTGAAAAATCAGCAAATGGTGGGTTGTGTAACTGTCGCTAAAGATGACCAGTTATTGCTAGTTACTCAAGAAGGATATGCCAAACGAATGCCTGCAAGTAACTTAAGGGCTGCTAATCGTGGCGATTTAGGTATCCAAATGCTGAAATTTAACAACAAAACTGATAACCTAGCGGCTATGGTACGCGCTATCCCAGGTACAGAAGTAGCTCTGTTGACGAATAAAGAGCGCGTGGTGAGAATTCCTGTAGATACAGTGCCACTTTTAGATAGAGATGCTAAAGGTGAGAATATCTTGCAAATCAATCGTGATGAGAAAATTATCTCAGTCGTGGAAGTGCGAATGTGAGTCAAAAAACTAGGGACACAACATTGTGTCCCTAAAAAATCAAGTTTAAAAATAGTTGCTCCTCTGGCTTATTTGAAGAAATCTTCACCGGCGATACTTTCAGGTGTAGTACCTACAACTTTTCTAAAGGTCAAAGTGTAAGTTGTGTTGTCTTTGTCAAACTTTTCATATCTGAGTCCATCAAGCTTTCCTTGACCAATCAGATTTTGCCAGTCATTTCCGTTGATGCGGATAGTGGCAGATTGCCCACAGCAGTTGTATTTGACATCTTTTGTGATTGAGCCACTTGAAAAACCCAATGTAGCGCACGATTGTTCATAAAGACCAAGAGGTACGGTAGCCGAACCCTGGTTCATTGTTGTGATACATTCTTCGGCTAATGCTTGTTCTTGTCCTAGGGAGAAGAATAAAGACAGCATCATTAAGAAGGCAATGATCATCTTTTTCATTGGGCAAATCCTCATGAGTTGTAAATTTCATCTCCAGTCACAACAGGCTTTGAGAGATGCCTATTTGACTGCAAATATCTATCTATAGATATAGATGAAGAAGGTTTATTTATGAGTAGAGTGTAATAATTAATACATATTAACAAAGCAAATTAGGTGAAAACAAGATTATCCAGTCAACTTTTGAAGTAATTTACTTACATAAGATGGCTTAATAAAAACTACGTATATAACTCAATCACAATAAATATAAGTCAATAAATGTTGCATTGCTGAAAATATTTGTTATATTAGTTTACATAAGGCAATAAAGCTTAGTAAATCTATCTTGGAGTGCGAACCATGACTAACGCAACAAAAACTATTACTTCCGTACCAGAAGATCGCAACGGCTGGCGTTGGGGATTCACCCCACAAGCAGAAATTTGGAATGGTCGCTTGGCAATGATTGGCTTTTTAGCAGCTACTTTGATCGAAGTTGTTTCTGGTCAAGGCTTCCTGCACTTTTGGGGTATCCTGTAAGAACTAAGATACAAAATTTTTCATAAATAAAAAAACCTGGTAGCTAATCAAAACTACCAGGTTTTCTATTAGTTGGTTATTAGCCTTCAGTTATTAGGTATAGTTTTCAAGCTAATGATTAATAACTACCGAATATACTCCTTGAGAACACTGTTACGATTGGGATGGCGTAGCTTGCGGAGTGCCTTAGCCTCAATTTGACGAATCCTTTCACGGGTAACGTTGAAAATCTGGCCAATTTCTTCAAGGGTTTTCATCCGACCGTCATCTAAGCCATAGCGTAGTCTCAAAACATCTCTTTCGCGGGGGCTAAGGCTGTCGAGTACTTTTTCTAGGTCTTCGCGTAGCAGATTTTTAGAAACTTGGTCTTCTGGTGTTTCTCCGTCAGATTCAATAAAATCCCCTAATCGAGAATCTTCTTCTTTACCAATTGGTGTTTCTAAAGAAATTGGTAACTGGGCGGATTTCGCAATAAACCGCAGTTTCTCGATGGTCATTTCCATGCGAGTAGCAATTTCTTCTTCCGTGGGTTTGCGACCCATTTCTTGAGAGAGCAGTTTGGTAGTTTTCTTGATCCGTGATATGGTTTCGTAGAGATGAACCGGTAGACGGATAGTGCGAGATTGATCAGCGATCGCTCTGGTAATTGCCTGACGAATCCACCATGTAGCGTAGGTAGAAAACTTATAACCTTTTTCGTGGTCAAACTTCTCAGCAGCGCGAATCAAGCCCAGACTACCTTCCTGAATTAAATCTTGGAAGGATAAGCCACGATTCATGTATTTTTTGGCGATTGAAACCACCAGGCGCAAGTTTGATTGCACCATTTTATCTTTCGCCCTGCGTCCAACGTGTAGACGATAACGGAAGGTAGGTAATGGTAGTGCAACAGCTTCTGCCCATTCTTTAAATTCAGGTTCGCGTTCTAACTGTTCGTACAGTCGATCTCTTACCCGTTCTAATTCCAGTAGATCGGCAATTTTCCGTGCCAATTCAATTTCTTCATCCGCTCGCAACAGCCGAATTCGACCAATTTCTTGCAGATAAAGGCGAATTGAATCTTCGGTGTAATGCTTTTTCTTAGTTTGTGTCCGACGACGCGACTTAGCGGCTTTTCCAGACTTTGCGTCGTCCTCATCAGACTGAGGCTCTAAAAAATCATCAATTTCGCCGTCATCGGTAAGCAGTAAGTCCTCTTCATCCTCAATTAATAAGAGTTCTTCTTCGATCTCAGGCGGATTTATCATTTCTAGGTCAGGCTGATAAATGCTGTCGAGTACGTTGTTAGCCTGGTTCATGCCGCGTTCCTCATGCTCCTTGCAGAATCAATTACTCAAGATGTGTTTACTGCTCTTTTAATCGAGCTAATTTAGTTACCGAAAATAGCCTTTTGGCTAATTGCCTATTTTCGGCAGTATTGCCCCTCTATGAGGCAGAGTTTTTTACTTTAGTGGCAAATATCACTTTTATGTGATTTGCATTTAGGAAAGTAAATTTCGTCGCTGTCGCCGTCGTACACAACTTCTGATTGACTGGGTTAAAACCAGAAGTACTTTAAGCTAAAATTTGCCATTTTAGACCAATGAGTATGATCGCTGGCAGATTTACCTGTAAAGACTGTTCCGATTGTAGCCTGTTTCACAGAAATTGCACTCTTTTTGTGTGTTAATCGCCAACTCATTCAGAAAGGTGAAGCCACTTTTATCAAAAAGACATTAAAAACGGTAGTCACACCATTAAATCTTGTCGAAAACTTTTTGGTTTTGCAGTGGCATTCTCATTAAATTAAAAGGTAGGCACACTTGCTTCTAAAAGCTTCTAGATATTAGGTACAACAATAATTCTCTGGCAACAGGACATTGAATACTAACTTGAAAGTCAGCAGGATTAATGCACCCGTGTTTACATTTCCTGGAGCCAGCAGTCAAGTTTACCAGAACGGAGCAGGGCTAACTGCTCGGTAGATATCTTAGTAGTAGATCAGTGGTCGCGCTTGTTTACAGGCGCTTAACCTTGTATATGGTGTGCTAAAGACCCGAACTTAGGAGTTAAAGTTGTAGCATAACCAGCAGGATGACAGATGAATTGAGTAAAATCTCAATTCTGCCTTATTAACACATTAGCGCAATGCTGAGATTTCAGCCTTATGCAACTTGACAAACTGTTCTTATTGTATACAAGGTTATTTTAATCAGTCGAGAAATAATTTGTCAGTGGAGATGTTAGATAATTTGCTCTCTCGATGCTAAAAGTGCATTGTTAAAAGGAAAACAGTAGTCTTTACCACAGCGAAATATGAATATATCAGCAGTTGTTAAGATATTTGTTGCCTGTTTCTGACAATGAGCAGTTGGTTGGTAGAGAGGTCGCTGTTCAGCTTTTTTCTATGCCAATAGCATTATTACGTACTTTGACTCTAAATGTTAATATTATTTTTATAAGCTTAATGCTGAGTTATAAATGCAACTATTGTAACAAGCTGTACTGAAATAAAGATATACATTTGTGGTGGGTATTACCCACCCTAGGGACAAATTAATCCAAACTAAATTCTACAAATTCTGGTAAACCGGGATAGATCATATTTTTGTCTAATGCTGACAATACTTGATGATTAGCTTGATCAGAATTTAAACACCGACAAACTAATTGGGCAACATCAGCACGATGAATACTGCCAACAATACGTGGATCTGCAGTTAAGATAGCATTCCCTGTAGCTGGTTCTGACTTTAAACCACCGGGACGAATAATCGTATAATTCAGTCCACTATTAATCAAGTAATGTTCAGCTTGTTCTTTGAGAATTAAAAGTGGTTTGAGTGTTGCTAATGCTTGGGGAGGCATAGAAACTGCACTATCACCACTACCAATAGAAGTTACCAGAATAAACTTTTGCACTCCTGCTTTAACTGCGGCATCAATCAGGTTTTTATTGCCGATATAATCAGGTTTTATATCATCTGTAGGTAAACCACCCAGAGTACTTATAACAGCGCGGACAGGTTCATCTCCCAAAATTGCCCGTTCAACATCATCCGCATTCAAAGCATCTCCCAAAACCGGATGAACACCGATAGCTTCTAGTTCCTGTGCAGATAATTCTGTTCTCAGAAGTGCTTTTACCTGGATTTTTTGTGCTGTCAAATATTTGGCTATTTCTTGCCCAACACCGCGACTAGCCCCAGCTACAAAAATGTAAGATGTACTTGACATAGATATTTTCTCAGATAGATGCATTGGTTACACAAATAATTAATATATCTTGCTTTGCTTAATTTTAGAAATCATTTTTCTATAAAAAATTGATTAATTTGTAAATCATACACCTCATTTGTCTCCATAAATGTTTCTCTAGAAACAGTAACTAGGTTGCTAAATTAGTTAGAATTTATGGAAATCAGCGAAATCTCCATATCATGCTTAATAAGTTGATCAAAGATTTGATTATTATCCCGATGAATTTTAGTCTAAACATAAAAATTGGTTGGTCTTTTCTTAGACTGTTAAGATTACTAAATTTCTCCTTAACTAACGGTTATAAATTAGAATAATAGCATTGGTATAAGTTACTCTCGATATGCAATAGTGTACCGCTATCATGCAGATGGATTGGATTAGCTTACTAAAAGCTCAACAAGCTGACTTCCTTCAACGAGTAAAAAAACCAAAGACAACTGATCTATCTCTCTTAGAAGGTCAAGTCAAAGGTTGTCACAGTGAAATTATGGGGTTTTGGGGCGATTCATTGACCAAAATTCTGGAATGTTCTCGCCAACAAGCGGAAATTCTGGCCAAAAACCCGCCACCAACCCCACCAGAATATCCTGAACCACCGGATTGGACAATTCCCTTTCCTACATATTTTCAGCGTCAAGCTGAAGATTATCTTGTCCGTGAACAAATTGTAGATCGGATAATTACGGAACGCTTGGGTAAATTAGTGAAAAAAGTGCCACAAGACACTTTAGAAAACATGGTTTTGGATGATGAAGGAAATTTACGTGGTGAAAGTAAATTTACTTATTGGTTGACTAATAACCCGAAAGAGAGCATTCAAATTCATGTTACTGACGGAGAAAGTTTTAATGGAATTAAGAAAGACAAAATACGTTGGTCAGTCAATCAAGAAGATATTAAAAAGCACCAAGCATTAATTTTTATATGTTTGTTCTATCCAGGAACCACCAAATTGGGATACCATAAGCAAACTGTAATTACTGGCTTTTTACCCAGCAACCAACTAGAATTTCATGAACCGAAATTGTTCATTACTCCCAGTAATTTATTGTATGCAGGGGGATTAAATTGGTATTTACAATCTCTTTGTGGACAGAATAAAAGTCTGCCCCTAATTGATGAAAAAATGATGGTAGAAGTAATTGAAACTTTACCATCTGAACATCCACAAAAAGATATTATAGGTGACTGGGAATGCTGGCAAACATTGAAAGGACACAATAAAGGAATTAACTGTTTAGCCTATTCTCTAAAAACTTCAAGAGTGAATAATGTAGGGTGTAATTATATTCAATCTGTACCAATTTTAGCTAGTGGAAGTCGTGGAGAAACAAAATTATGGGATTTATCTAAAGGTGAATTAATTGAGACATTATCAGAATATCCTTGGTCTATTTCTGGGGTAGTTGATGAAGTTAATTCTTTAGATTTTAGTACAGATGGACAAACTTTAGTTAGTGTTGGTGCAGATTCGACGATTAAAATTTGGCACACTGGGGCATTGGATTTAATTGATATCTTGCATACCCATCATGGTAACGTGCGTTGTGTTGCCTTTACACCAGATGGCAAGATGTTAGCGACTGGTGGAGATGACAGAAAAATATTGTTTTGGAGTTTGCGCGATCGCCAAGTAGAAAATACCTTATGTTTAGATGATACGGCTGCCCATTCAATGGTATTAAGTCAAGATGGTAAAATTTTGGTTACTGGTAGCTATCGAAAAATTAAAGTTTGGCGATTAACATCTTCACTAAATAAGAAAAACCAGCAAGAAATTAAACAAATACATACCTTAATGGGTCATTCTCATATCGTTAATTCTCTAGCAATTAGTGCTAATGCTAAATATTTAGTCAGCGGTAGTCAAGATAAAACTATTAGGGTTTGGAATTTAGTTACTGGGGAATTAATACACACTCTCAAAAGTCATCGAGAAGGTGTTTTTGCTGTTTCTCTTAGTCCTAATGAACAAATTATAGCTAGTGGCAGTGCTGATAAAACTATCAAACTATGGCATTTGGAAACGGGGGAATTATTAGGAACTTTTTCAGGTCATGCTAACACTGTGACAGCTTTAGTATTTACTGCATCTGGAGAAATGTTAGTCAGTGGTAGTTTGGATAAAACTATTAAAATCTGGCAACGGAGTTAATATTACTCATATCACTAGATCCCCGATTTCTTTGAGAAGTCGGGGATCTTATTCTTATTATTCAAAAATGATTTAGAATTGGTGTATACTTTTTGATTAATGATTATGACTATAGCCAAAACTCGCCAAATTACAGTAGATGATTTTCTCAAGTTACCAGAAACTAAACCAGCATCAGAATTTATTAACGGAAAAATTACACAAAAACCTATGCCACAGGGTGAACACAGTTTACTTCAGGCTAATTTAATTGAAGTTATAAGTGCTAAAGCCAAAATTCAAAAAATAGCGTATGCTTTCCCAGAACTACGCTGTACTTTTGGAGGTGATGCAATTGTACCTGATATAGCGGTGTTCCGTTGGGAAAGAATCCCCAAAACCACAACAGGGAAAATCAGCAACCGCTTTGAAATTCATCCTGACTGGGTAATTGAAATCCTATCTCCAGATCAACAACAGAAAAAAGTTCTAACTAAATTATTGCATTGTTCCCGCAATGGCACAGAATTAGGATGGTTGATGAATCCAGAGGAAGAAAGTATATTAGCTGTGTTTCCTGGTCAAAAAGTGGAATTATATGAAAGTGATGATAAATTACCGATTCTGGCAGATATAGACTTGGAACTAACAGTCACAGAAATTTTTAGCTGGTTAAATTTTGGTTAAGCTCAGAAATTCCTAAACACACCCAATCAATTTTTTGGGGTTGCAGATTTTTAGAATAAATTTTATACTCGTATAGGATGGATAGATAAACCTCTATCCTTATTTTTTGGTTAAATGTCCATTTACTCTTTTAACTAAAAAACATCACTTGAGTACGAAAAAGAATATTTTGATATTAAAGGATAATCAGAATATTTACAGTTAGGAAAAAATCAGGATCTACCATGAATCAATCACCAATTCTTAATAATCCCCTTTCAGACCAAAATGCTAAGGCAAATTCTGTTTTTAACTTTAGCATTTCTAACAATATTTTCTCAGATCCAGATGCAATTAATCCCTTTGATAACTTTGTGATCTTTGGTGATAGTCTATCTGATACAGGCAATGCCTATCAAGCTTCAGGTAATACTTTTCCCCTACCACCCTATTACCAAGGGCGTTTTTCTAATGGACTACTTTGGGTAGATTACCTGTCTCAGAAGTTAGAATTTAGCGATGAATCAGTAAAAAACTTTGCCTTTGCTGGAGCGAATACAGGGGTAAGTAATGTTATTGATGGATTCCCCATCATCATACCAGGACTACTATCACAAATTGAGCAATTTAAAACTGTAAATGCAAATACTCCGGTTGGTGAAGATACACTATATGTAATCTGGGCTGGTTCTAATGATTTTGATTTTCCCAATCCTACTGCTGATCCTGTCCAATCTGTTACCAATATTGGTAATGCAATTACGACATTAAGCACTTTAGGGGCAAAAGAAATTGTTGTTGCTAACTTAACCGATTTAAGTGCTAGACCTTTAAACATTAATAGCAATAATACTGAGGATGGTAGAGCATTTTCTATTGACTTTAAAAATGCTTTAAGTCAAGAAGTCAATGATCTAGAACCATCTCTCAACATTGATATATCTGTAGTAGATATATTTGGTTTGAATGATGCAGTTCAAGCCAATCCTGAAGATTACAACTTTACTAATCTCACCGAACCTCTGATTAGTGCAACGGGTGATGTTAATCCTGATGAGTATGCGTTTTGGGATGATGTTCACCCAACTACAAGACTGCATCAATTAGTTTCCCAAAGATTTGCAGAAACATTGATCAATGATGGAATTATTCCTGATTTAATTACTTATTCAGCTACTTTAGCAGATGGTAGTGATTTACCAGATTGGTTAGAATTTAACTCCATAACTCAAACCTTTAGTGGTACTCCTACAGACGAAAATGTAGGTCAACTAGATGTAAAAGTGATTGCTACAGATAAAGAAGGTTTGACAGCTACAGATATCTTCTCTCTGCAAATACAAGGAATAAACGTTTCTACATCTGAAGGTAACAGCGGGATTAACACCAAAGCTTTTACAGTTTTCCTAGACGAAGCAAGCACCGAGTCTGTCACAGTCAACTATCAAACTGTCCCCATTACCGCTACTCCCGTCAGCGATACCACCAAAGAAGTATTTGCAGCGATTTTAGAAGGTAATCAACAAGTTCCCACAGGTGTGACAACCACCGCTTCTGGTTTAGCAAGTGCAGAACTTGACACAGAAGCCGCAACGTTTAGTTATAGATTAGAAGTCACCGGATTAGACTTTAATAATCAAACAGCTACAACTGATGATGATGTAACAATGTTACACATTCACAATGCTGCTAGAGGTGCAAACGGTCCCGTAGATTTTGATATCCTCACAGATGACGATAAGCAAATCACCGTTGAAAATGGTAAAACCATCATCACAGGAATTTGGGAAGCCAGCGAAGGTTTAACTCCTGAAGAAATTGAAACCCTAAAATCAGCCACTACAGGTACAGATACTCCTTACTATTTCAACATTCACACCACAACTAATCCTAATGGAGAATTGCGGGGACAAATTATTAATGAAACACCTGTTTTTGTTCCCACCAAAGAAGTATTTGCAGCGATTTTAGAAGGTAATCAACAAGTTCCCACAGGTGTGACAACTACCGCTTCTGGTATGGCCAGTGCAGAACTTGACACAGAAGCCGCAACGTTTAGTTATAGATTAGAAGTCACCGGATTAGACTTTAATAATCAAACAGCGACAACTGATGATGATGTCATCTTGGCACATATTCACAATGCAGCTAGAGGTGTAAATGGTCCGGTAGATTTTGACATTCTTGCAGATGATGATAAACAAATTACTGTTGAAAATGGTAAAACCATCATCACAGGCATTTGGGAAGCCAGCGAAGGGCTAACTGCGGAAGAAATCGAAAGCCTAAAATCAGCCGCTACAGGTACAGATACTCCTTACTATTTCAACATCCACACCACAACCAATCCCAATGGAGAATTGCGGGGACAAATTGTTAGTACCGCACCTGATTATATTTCCACATCTGGAACTCTAACTTTTGCACCAGGAGAAACCAGCAAAACTGTTGAAGTTCCTATTTTTGGAGATACTCAGATTGAAGCTGATGAGACTTTCAAAATAGTCTTATCTGATGCTGCTGATAGTTCTCAAATTCTAGGGGAACAAGTTATTACAATTATGGATGATGATCACCCATCCAGAAAACTCATCTTCGGGACTCCTAATGGTGAAGAACTCAACCCTGAACCAGGACAAATATTATTAGCAGGTGACGGAGATGATACAATCAATTCCACCGCCGATAATGACATCTTTGCAGGTGATGGTAATGATGTTGTCATAGTAAATAGTCACTCTTCCGTTTCCGCAGGAGATGGTGATGATAATGTTACTGTTGGTGTGGATGGTCCCGCTCACGATACCATTGTTAATGGTGGTAATGGTGAAGATAAACTATTTGTAGCTGAAGCCGATGGAACTAATAATATATTCGGTGCAGCAGACGCAGATGAAATAACAGTTATTGAAGGTTCACATCAATTCTTGTTTGGTGGTTCTGGAGACGACAAAATAGTTAGTCAGGGTAGCAATAACCGTCTTTTTGGTGGTTCAGGAATTGATGTTTTAGTCTCCAACCAGAATGATTCTCTATCTGGTGGTGAAGGTGATGATGTCCTCTTTGCTGGAAAAGAAGGAGGTAATAAACTTACTGGTGGTGCTGGTATTGATCAGTTTTGGGTTGCTAATGGTAGTTTACCAATAACCAAAAATACCGTTACAGATTTCACAATTGGAGTTGATAAAATCGGCTTTGGTGGTGTGGAAATCCTTAACTTTGGTCAAGTAATCAAAGAACAAATGGGTGCTGATACCTTACTCAAAACCGGCACAACAGAAATCGCTTTGTTAGTAGGAATTAACGCTAACAGTCTCACAGCAAATGATTTTGCTTTTTCTGCCAGTGTAGTTTCAATATAACAGTCAGTCAGTAGGGGTTTAGCAATGCTAAACCCCGTCTTTTATAGAGATTTAGTAACTTTTAATCCTGTAAATCCTCAAATCCTGTAAATCCTGATTCAGACAAAAAATTTTGACTTTTTCTCGTTCCCATACTCTGTATGGGAATGAATTTAATAAGGCTCTGCCTTCGATTAAATCAGAGTCAGAGCCTCTATGATGGCATTCCCAGTCAGAGACTGGGAACGAGATAACGAGATAAATTTTTGGTGATCCAAAGGCTGAAATTACCACCTGTGATGAGTTTCAGCGATTTATAGACAAAAATTGTATCATCGTCATCGACACACCTCGGCAAATCCCCGAAACCCTATATTTTTCGTTGAGGTGTGTCGATTGCTTACCAGATAAGGGTTTGAGCTATGTACTTGACGTTTTTTTTGGCTATGTGTACATTGTATTTGAGAGGTGTGTCGATTTGGTGGCTGAAACCTTTACTGGGTAAGGCTCCCTAGACGAACTCTTTACCGATCACTTTAGATTGGAATTAATGGAAACGTAAAGACATGATTGAAATCTCCAAAAATTTAATAGAAAACTTTACCGATCACTTTAGATTGGAATTAATGGAAACATTCATCCGAAACTGGGCATTAGCGGGCGCTGCGAAACTTTACCGATCACTTTAGATTGGAATTAATGGAAACGGTTTTCGTACGACCAGAGCGAAGAATAGCCTCGATTCCACTTTAGATTGGAATTAATGGAAACTACAACCAGCAATCACAGCAGACTTGATAGAGAAAACCTTTACCGATCGCTTTAGATTGGAATTAATCAAACTCAGATCCCCGACTTCTCTCATCAGTTCATCATCTATGAACAACATGAAAAAAGAAGTCGGGGATCTTGTATTAAAGTAGTTTTTAAAAACTTTCTATTTGATAAATAACCTAAATTGAAATTAATTAAAATCCCAAAAAATAAGGGTTTAGCATTGCTAAACCCCTACATTTATTCAATACTAAACCAAAAGCGTTTGCATTAAAGGTTGATCACTATTTAACTTTCCAGTTCTCAACCATTCAGCCATTTCATCTGGTGCTTTTGCTTGAGTTAGCTTTTCGCGTAAATAACTACCTTCAAGAATTTCTTTCTCCAACAATTCCTGAGAAATTTCTTCGAGTAAATCGCGGTTATTGTGCAGAATACTTAAAGCAATGTGATGAGCGTTATCAACAATTTCCTTCACTTCTCGGTCAATTTCTGCCGTCATTTGCGGACTAATTGTACGGCGAGGATTTCCATAACCTTCAATAAATTGCTGTTGAACTTTTTCAAAAGCTACAGGTCCGAGTTTATTACTCATGCCATAAATTGTAATAGCCCTTTCTGCTAAATCAGTGACTTTTTGGATATCATCAGAAGCACCAGTAGAGACTTTACCAAATACAATTTCTTCAGAAGAACGTCCACCTAATAAAGTGGCAATACGTCCACGAATTTCATCTTCTACCATTAAGAAACGGTCTTCTTCTGGCATTTGAATTGTATAACCCAAAGCACCGACACCACGAGGAACAACAGAAATTTTTTCAACTTTACCGGCACCGGGCATTAATGCACCAATGATAGCGTGGCCAACTTCGTGATAAGCAACGGTCTTTTTCTCGATTTCATTTAACACACGAGAACGTTTTTCTAAACCAGCAACTAAACGTTCAATGGCTTCATTAAAATCTGCCATCAGTACAGCTTGACGGTTATTTCTTGCTGCTAATAATGCGGCTTCATTAACTAAGTTAGCTAAATCTGCACCAGCAAAACCAGGTGTACGAACAGCAATAATTCCTAAATCCACATCTTCCGCTAGTTTGACATTTCTAGCATGAACTTTAAGAATAGCTTCCCGACCGATTTTATCAGGTCTATCGACTACAATTTGCCGATCAAAACGACCAGGACGACGTAAAGCGGGATCGAGAACTTCAGGACGGTTGGTAGCAGCGATGATAATGACACCGGTGTTTGCGTCAAAACCATCCATTTCTGTTAATAACTGGTTGAGGGTTTGTTCCCGTTCGTCGTTACCACCAGCGAAACCACCAGGACCACCGCGAGATTTACCTAAAGCGTCTAATTCATCAATAAAGACTATACAAGGTGCTTGTTGTTTTGCTTGTTCAAATAAATCTCGGACTCGCGCAGCACCAACACCAACGAATAATTCGATAAATTCAGAACCGGAGATACTGAAGAAAGGGACACCAGCTTCACCAGCAATGGCTTTTGCTAGTAATGTTTTACCAGTTCCGGGCGGTCCAACTAACAATACACCTTTGGGAATTTTTGCGCCTAAGTTGGTGTATTTGGTGGCATTTTTCAAGAAATCAACGATTTCTTCTAATTCAGCTTTGGCTTCATCCACACCAGCCACATCTAGGAATTTTACCCCAGTGCTACCTTCAGAATAAATCCGCGCTTTGCTTTTACCTACCGTCAGTGCAGCGGGTCCCCCAGCTTGACGATTCATTAAAAACGCCCAAATCCCGAAGAAAATTAATGGAGGTGCAACCCAACTAAATAAAGTACCAATCCAAGCGTTTTCCGCTGGTGGTGGTGCTGCAAATTCGACATTATTATCACGGAGAATTTTCGGTAAATCTAAATCAATGGCTACAGGTGTAGTTCTAAATACCTGTTCGATGGGTTTACCTTCGGGGGTTTGGGTTTTGATTGCATATTCAATGCGATCGCTCCCCACAATTGCTTTATCTACTTTACCTGCTTGTACTTGAGCGATAAAATCACTATAGGGAACTTGCGGCAATCGAGTCCCAAATAAACTGGGAACTATCAAATTTAGCAATAACAAAAAAGTCAGTAAAATTAGAAAACTACCACCAAACTGTTGTATTTTAGGTGGTTTCATCTTGTTCTTGTTATTAGTTTCTACAGGCATTTTCTTTTACCTCAATGAAATTTTGTAATTAGTAATTGGTAATTGGTAATGGGCAATTCTTCATCGGTTTTTCCTGTCACCTGGCATCTATTTTCAACTTAATAACAAAGCAAATAGTCCACATAAAGCAATACCATCAAATACACCAGCACCCCCAATACTCAATACACCCGCACTCATGGCTTGAATGTCTTTGAGATGTAACAAATCAGCACCAATTAAAGTACCTAGTACACCACCTGCAAAAGCCACTGGTGCAGCATGAGGTGAGGCTATTAACATTGCGGAAACAGCCGCAGTCAAAGGAGCAAGCAATGGATTCATTTGAATCCCAATTCCCGGTACTACCCGCGCCGAAAAGTAACTAATAACAGTCACAATGGCAGTAACTAGCAGAATTGCCAAGGCATTTCCTTGAGAAAATTGGTATAATGCCAAAGCCACAGGTATTAATCCACCTCCGACATTCACAGCTATTACGGTAAAAGTTGGCACTTTTCTGAGTGGAATCCCCCAAAATTCCTTTAACCACAATGCTGCAAATTCATCTGCTAATTGGATGGGAGCTTCTAATCGGTAGATAGGAATATTGATTGTGCTGGTAATAATTACTAGCAACAACAATAAAAAAGCAATGTTAGGAGAAAAACCCAACTTGGCTACCGCAACTTCTACCACGTCTACTGCGACAGCAAACCAAATAAATGGCAGCAACAGTAATAAAGCCAGAAATAGCAGTAATGAAACTGGTAGATAAATCATGGAAATGAAGAAATAGAATGAATTTGGAACTCACATCATTAAGTCTATAACTTACGCACTATACAAATTGGACATGATATGGATCAACGATAATTTCTGATTGTCGGCTTTTGGGACAGCATATTAGTAGGGTGCGTCAGACTCGACAATTTGGCATAATTAACATATTTTCCATATCTGACGCACCTGACAAGAGACACAAAACGCATACTTCATATTTGATGTTTTCTGTCAATGCGTAAGTCCTAAAATCTAGCCTTTTGGAAATTTCCAACTAACTATAGAATGTGTTTATTCCATTATTTTCCAGAAATTAACTTTGTGGATGCTTCCTAAAAAATCTAAACAAGTAAAGTTTTGTGTCTTTTTTCTATTGTAGAGACAAGATAGTAAAGACTAAATTCGTGTATACCCTACCAAAAAAATGCGTATTGCCGTACTTTGATGAAAAATCAACTAGGTTTCTTACTTAAGCTACTTCTACTCTCCGCTTTAATATCATTTTTGATTAAGTATGCAGCTCCGACATTTTTAATTCCAGAAACATCAACTAATGCGCTAATTATGGTTTTGTTACCTACTATGATGATGATAACTGCTCTACTTTTACGAATTCCTGCACAAAAACAAAATTAGCTAAAAATATTGATGATAAACCCTTAAAATCAGCTAACCTATCTGCATAGCTAGAAAATTTTGTCTTACCAAGCTTTGGGAGTTAGTTTGTGAAACTTGGTCAATGGATCGGTTTAATCGCCTTAGTTATATCTTTATATATATTGTGGCAATTGCGTGAAGTGTTGTTATTGATATTTGCGGCTGTTGTCTTAGCAACTACCTTAAATCGGTTAGCACGCACTTTTCAAAGCCTAGGAATAAAACGTGGACTTGCTGTTGTTTTATCAGTAGCTATTTTTTTTGCTGGAGTTATCGGCTTTTTCTGGCTAATTGTGCCACCATTTGCCCAACAATTTCAAGAATTAACCTTACGAGTTCCCCAAGGATTTAATCTTATTAATAATTGGATTGATGAACAAAGAACGCATATTCCTGATCAATTAGCACCCTTCATCCCCGATCTTAACGGATTAATTGCAGAAGCACAACCTTTGTTCAATCGCGTATTGGGAAACTCGTTTGCTTTTGTTTCTGGATCTTTAGTAATTGTCCTCAATATTTTATTAGTGTTAGTTTTGACGGGAATGTTTTTAGCTGCTCCTGATGCTTATATAAAAGTATTTATCCGGCTGTTTCCCTCATTTTATCGACGACGAGTACAGGGAATTTTAGAACAGTGTGAAACTGCATTAGAAGGATGGGTGACAGGGGCTTTTATTGCCGTTCTCGTAGTAGGATTGATGAGTTTGGTGGGCTTGTCAATATTGGGTGTAAAGGCAGCTTTGGCACTGGGAGTTTTGGCGGGATTTATGAATTTAATTCCTAATCTCGGACCAACTATGAGTGTAGTTCCAGCAATAGCAATCGCTCTTTTAGATTCTCCTTGGAAATCTGTTGCTGTTTTAGTTCTCTACTTTTTCATTCAACAAGCTGAGAGTAATTTTATTACTCCTATAGTTATGGCACATCAGGTATCTTTATTGCCAGCAGTAACTTTAATTTCTCAATTATTTTTCGTGACTTTCTTTGGCTTTTTAGGATTATTTTTAGCACTCCCTTTAACTGTTGTTGCTAAAATTTGGGTACAAGAAGTATTAGTTAAAGATGTTTTAGATGAGTGGCGGCATAATCATCAACAAGATACTGAGTTAGTGATGGTTTCTGAATCTGCTGATATCAACGATATTCAGGAAGCAGAAGTTATAGGAAAGGATGAAGATTAATTGTAAATAGCATATCTGAAAGCGATCGCAACAGCAGCCATCGCTTTTTTGATAAACTATATAGCGAAACTTTTAAAAAATGCGAACCATTGCGGAAATTAACGAAAAAATCAACCATAAACGCGCCGTAGTGTGGACGGTTGAAGAATTAAAAGCACGAGTTACAGAAATCGGTGTCACCAAAGCTGCTAAAGAAGTTGATGTCATTACCACCGGCACCTTTGAACCAATGGAGTCAAGCGGTGCAATTATTAATCTCGGACACACAGATCCACCCATCAAAATTCGCCGTTGCTGGTTAGATGGCGTACCAGTATACCCCGGCTTTGGGGCTGTAGATTTATACTTAGGTGCTAGTTGTGCGGTGGAAACAATGGACGGAGAAGAACTCCGAGAACGTGGTGGTGGTCATGTTATCCAAGATTTAATTGCAGGGAAACCCGTACAAGTACGAGCCTTAGGACAAGTTACCGATTGCTACCCAAGAGCCACTTTTGAGACGACAGTTACTCGTGAAACTATCAATCAGTTTTATTTATTTAATCCACGCAATCTTTATCAAAATTTTATTGTAGGGGTAAATGGAGGCGATCGCCCACTTCATACTTATCTCGGACCCCTGCAACCACGTTTAGGGAATGCAGTTTACTCAAACCCTGGTGCAATTTCCCCCCTTTTCAATGATCCAGATTTACAACTTGTGGGGATTGGAACAAGAATATTCTTAGGTGGTGGAATAGGTTATGTAGCTTGGGAAGGTACGCAGCACTTCCCCTTACAAAAGCGGTTAGCTAATCGAACACCAATTGGACCCTCAGCAACTTTAGCCTTAATTGGTGATGCTAAACAAATGGATACGCGCTGGGTGCGAGGTTGTTACTTCAAAAGTTACGGGCCTTCCTTAATGTTGGGAGTAGGTGTCCCACTTCCCGTTTTAAATGAAGGAGTAATTGAACGTTGCGCTGTACAAGATCAAGATTTAGTAGCGCCAATAGTAGATTTTTCCATTCCTCGTCGTGTCCGTCCCACCTTTGGTTTAGTCAGTTACGCTCAACTCAAATCTGGACGGATATCCATTGAGGGTAAAGCTGTGCGAGTTGCTCCTTTAGCCAGTATGTTTCTCTCAAGACAAGTTGCTCTAGAGTTAAAACAGTGGATTGAAGCAGGCACATTTACCCTCACAGAACCAGTTTCTCCCATTCCCATGGATCGTACTTTTGTACCCCAAGACCGCCGAACAGATTTTTGATCTTGGGGATTAGTAATGAGGAAAAAGGTAAATAACATTCCTATTCCTATTACCCATGACCTACTCTTGGGTTGGTTTTGGCCGCTTCACTGGCTTAGGAAGAGGCGTTTTTGGTACAGGTTTAGACACCTCTGGTCGTGTAAAAGACGCAGCAGATGGATCGCCGCTAGTTTTTTTGATAGGAAGTGGGAGAGCTTCTCCATTGCGTCTTGGGGGGAATGGCCTTCTTCCACCACCACCACGAGGGGCGCTTCTGAATGGTGGTTTGCGTTTTTTGGGCAAATCAGCGATCGCTTCCGCATTTTCTACTATTAATACGTCCACTTCTCGCTTGACTTTGAAATCCCAAAACTTGCCTACCGCTTTGGTTGTTAACACACCTCGCAGTTTCAACTTAAAATACTTAGGTTTATCAGTTGGTTTACGCGGAGCTTGCTTAATTTTTACTACCAAACTCTTGTCGTCAAAAGATTGGTAAACGACCTCACCACGTACAGAAAAATAGCCATCAGGAATTTCTGGCGAGGGTTTTGGGGATTTGGAACTTTCTTCGGGTGTCTGTAACTCGTCTGCACCCAAATCTTGGTGATCTTCTTCTAGGAAATGTTTAGCCAGATTTTCTGGTTCCCAAACTCCGACAATTTGGATGTGTAGTGTGTCATTTTCTTGTCTGGTGCGGGGATAAACTACCCACAGATGTTCTGTTTCCAGATCCAAATGATTTTTGACCAAACTCATAATCCGACCTAATAGGACGGTATTGAGTTCTACACCATCGACAGTGAGCAATGTTCCTTGGGTAAATTGTTCACTGCTGGCAAAGTAGCGACCCCGGACTAATCCGATAGCTCGATACTGCATTGCTTCGCTAGGAGGTGGAATCGGTTGTTGCCGATGGGCTAAATTTCCATTTGAGTTATCATCACTAGGGTTAACAGATAAATTATCAGGTTCAGAGGATTTGGCTGCTACTGTTTTCACATTAGCGGCTGTTTCGATTTCAGTGAGAACCTCTTTAGAGGCTGTAGTATTAGCGGATTCAGGAGACGGCATCAGGTCGGAATTCATAAAAACTCCTTGCGGCGGAGACACATCCCAATTATGGGATTTTACAAAAGCAAATGGAAAGAGCGTTTGTGCGGCTGATAAAAGTATATTTCCTTTTAATTTAGCCACTCTAGAACGCCCAGAGCGAACAGAAAGGCGCAAAATTTGGCATTTAGAGACTAAATGTGTAATTTAGCGCCTTGACACTAGTTTCGGAAGCATAGCATAGCTACAATTCTGAAGGCTCCTCCTAAAGTCATCAATTACTTTAGCAGCGTAAATAGTTATTTGTTATAAAATTCACAGCCTAATGACCGTATTCCGCAAAGTTTTAGAAATTTTTGACTTTACGATCTGTGTAAATGTTAATCTCGTTAAAATTCAGAAGGAGGAAAATATTGTGTCTCAACCGCGCAATCGGTGGATAGTTCAGGTCGTCTTAATTCTGGCAGTTGTTGCTTTTATTGGGGTTTCGCTTCTACCCATAATTACGGCTTTCAATGATTCTGAATCGGTAGCCCAAAATACTACCAGCACCCCTAGCAGTCCTTCCTCATCTGACCAAAAGTCAAAACTGGCTGATGAAGTTCGGGGTTATGAATCGGTTTTGCAGCGAGAACCAGAAAATCAAACTGCACTCAAGGGACTTTTAGAAGCAAGGCTGCAATTACTTAGTCAACAAGGTAGAGGTGAAGTTAAACCAGCTGATATTCAAGCGGTAATTGAACCTTTAGAAAAGCTGGCTAAATTAAATCCCCAACAATCAGAGTATGGTGTGTTATTGGCACAAGCCAAGCAGCAAATTGGCGATAAGGAAGGAGCAGCACAAACTTATCGTTCGATTTTAGCAGCAAGACCAGGTGATCTCAAAGCTTTACAAGGAATGGTCAATCTCCAACTCAGTGAGAAACGCCCTGAAGCTGCTATTGGCTTATTGCAAGATACTTTATCTGCTTCTACCCAAGCTAATACAATTCAGCCTGGAAGTGTGGATGTAGTTGCTGTACAGGTGCTTTTGGGTAGTGTGTACGCTTTTCAGAAAAACGATACTCAAGCTATCTCTGTATACGACCAAGCCATTAAGAAAGATGCTAAGGATTTTCGTCCTGTGTTGGCAAAGGCTATGCTGCTAAAGGATCAGGGTAAGGTTGATGAGGCCAAACCTTTGTTTGCAAGTGCCACTGCTTTAGCTCCTGCTCAGTATAAAGACGAGATTAACAAGGCAGCAGAATTACTGACTCCCAGCCCAGCAGTTTCTCCTACTTCTTCTCCAGAAACTACACCATCACCAGCAACAACATCCAGTCCATGAGGGAGAAGAGGAAAGGGAGCAGGGTGCGGGGTGCAGGGGAGAGGTATTTTCTTAACCGCTCAATAAATGGGGGCGAACTACCTGTTCGAGAACGATTTTACGCCATTTGAGCCTTGTCATTGAACGATTTATACCGGATTATTGAGCGGTTACGTATTTTACCCTTTGCTCCCCGCTCCCTGCCCCCTGCTTCTTCTCTCACCTAATTTCCTTCTATGGCGGCGACGATACCGAAGAGAATAAATAAACAGCCGCCTATGAAGGTGATTTGTCGTTCAGATATCTTACCTGCTATTAATCTACCACCGATGACTGCGATCGCTGCACAAATTGCGTGTCCTAATATTGCTCCTGCTGTTACACCAATGGGATTATTACTGGCTGCTAGTCCAATGGTGGCTATTTGTGTGCGATCGCCCCACTCTGCTATAAATGTTAATACGAAAGATTTCAGTAACATTGACCAAATGCTTTTTTGCTGACTGTCTAAATGCGCCTTTTCTACTGCTTCTTTTGCCTCTTCTATCACTTCTTCTTCCGCGTGAACAGGCATTTTTTTAGTATCATAGAGCAGTTTCAACCCAAAGGCAATAAACAAAGCTATTTCCGCATAATGAACATAAATTTTTGAGCCTTGTGTTAAAGCAGACAGCAATTGCCCAAATATCACTGATAAAACTGTCATTGCTGCTAAAGCAGCTGTCACACCAACGAACACTACTCGTCGTGAGTGCTGCATTGACAAAATTACAGCGATAAAAAAGGTTTTATCACCTAATTCGGAAATGGTAATTAGAACTAAACCTGCGGTAAATGCTGTTAACACTCTCTCAAGCTCCTGAAGGATTTTTTACCTGTGTGGAGCTTCTAATGAGATTATAAAGACCTCACTGAAGCTCACACAATCGTTTGGTGTGAACTCAGTGAAGGTCTCGCTTTCAAATACTTTATTATTCGCCATCTGAACCAGGCTCATCGCCAGTATGTTGATTCAAATGTACTGGCTTTTGATGTCGCGCCAGCAGCTACTCCCCTTCTATTCGATATAAATCATACATTTATGTCGGTTGGGTGTCAAGGGTTTGGGAATTCAAGAGAAATGAACCGCGAAGACGCGAAGAGCGCGAAGGTAAGAAGTTTAAGAGAGATTTTGCGTTAGTCGTGATTGGGGCTTGACAATTTACTCTCGTTTTGAAAGGATAATAGTGATTCAAATTTGTAAAAATATCATTGTCGTTATGAGAGTCACAAATGGAAAAATAATGATTACTTTTGATAATAAAAGTTATAGTCAATTACTAGCAGAAGTCGCTCCTCAAGTAATTGAAACTGAAACTGAGTATGAACGTCTTTTAAAAGTTGTAGAATTTATAACTTTTAAGAAAAATCTTACTTCAGAAGAGCGAAAATTAGACAAATTGCTTGTCAGACTAATTGAAGATTATGAGGAAGAAAATTATCCTATGGATAAGTCTACACCTCATGAAATATTACAACATATGATGGAATCTAGCGGAATTCGTCAAGCTGACTTAGTGCGTATTCTTGGTTCTAGCAGCGGTGTGATTTCAGAAGTTGTCAACGGTAAACGTTCCATTAGTAAAGCACAAGCTAAAGCTTTGGGAGAATATTTTAAAGTTTCTCCAAGTTTGTTTATTTGAATTTCGATTTTTATTGAATTCTAGAAAAATCAAATCAACTATCAACACTTCTACTTCTGTCTAAGAAAATCTCCCTAAATCTCTCCTATGATAAGAGGGAAAATTCAAAATCTTTAGGAGAAAATATTATGATTCTTGAGGCAGTAATATTGTATATTAAGCCTGGACTAGAAAAGGATTTTGAATCTACTTTCAAAAAGGCTTCTAGTATTATTTCTGCAATGAATGGATATTTTTCCCATGAACTCCATCAATGTATAGAAGTCAAAGGTAAATACTTATTACTTGTCAAATGGGAAAATCTGGAAGCGCATACTGTAGGTTTTAGAGGTTCAGTTGAATACCAAGAGTGGAAGAAATTGCTCCACCATTTTTATGAGCCATTTCCCACTGTTGAACATTTTGAAGAAGTAGAAATATAGTAGCGCACTTGTAATCTGCTGTATTTTATTATGGGTTTATAATAAAATCATTTATTCGCTGTAAAACCTGTTCTAATAAATCAGGATTATCCATATCAAAATATTCAATATTAGCAGATTGTCTAAACCAAGTTCGTTGACGTTTTGCAAATTGTCGGGTGTGCAAAGCAATTAAATCTGTAGCTTCTTCTAAGTTAATTTCTCCAGCTAAATATTGCTTGATTTCTTGATATCCTAAAGTATTCAATAAAGATAAATCAGTGCCATATTTCTGACATAAATATTCAACTTCACCGACTAATCCATCTGCAATCATTTGTTCAGTGCGTCTACGAATTCTGATATCTAATTTTTCCGCTTCACAATCTAAACAAATTTGCAAAATCGGATAGTTGGGTGGATTCTCACCTTGTTGTTCAGAGATAGGAATTCCAGTAACATAATATACTTCTAATGCTCTTAAAGTCCGCACCAAATCGTTAGCGTGAATTTTTTGGGCTGCAACTGGATCAACTTGTTGCAACATCGGGTAAAGTTGATATTGGCCAAGTGATTCTAATTGCGATCGCAATTCTGGTTGTGGTGCAACTCTGGGAATCTTCATTCCTTGAACAATAGAACGTATATATAACCCAGTTCCACCAACCAAAAAAACTGGAGAAACTCCCAAATTAGCAATTACAGCTTGTGCTTGTTCCTGGTAATCTGCTAGTGTCATTGTTTCAATTGGCTGACAGATATCTATTAGATAATGTGGTACTAATTTCTGTTCTTCCACCGTTGGTTTAGCTGTGCCAATGTCAAACTCACGGTATACTTGACGAGAATCCGCACTCAGAATTACAGAACCCAATCTTTTAGCTAAACTCAAAGCCAACCCCGACTTCCCCGTCGCTGTCGCTCCACAAATTACAATTAATTTAGTCAAATTAGTCATTAGCTACTTTCCCCTATTTTCCTCTTCCCTCTGTCACCTGTCACCTATTACCTGTCACCTATGGGTTCCATCCCCTATATAAACTTCTCATTAAATTGCCCTACAGACGGCAGCAAGGCTTTTGTGTTATAATTTTGGGGTGATTTGACTTTTTCAGCCTTTTAGCAAGTTCAACCCCAAGCATCAGGAGAATTTTCATGACGAGCAGTTACAGTGCCGATCAGATTCAAGTTCTGGAAGGTCTGGAAGCCGTCCGCAAACGACCAGGGATGTACATCGGTACTACAGGTCCGCGAGGACTCCATCATTTAGTTTACGAAGTGGTGGACAACTCTGTTGATGAGGCTTTAGCGGGTCATTGCACCCATGTTGAGGTAGATATCAATGCTGATGGTTCCGTAACCGTAACAGATGATGGTCGGGGTATCCCTGTCGATCTTCACCCAAAAACGGGGAAATCGGCTTTAGAAACAGTGTTAACCGTCCTTCACGCCGGGGGTAAGTTTGGCGGTGGTGGCTACAAAGTCTCTGGGGGTTTACACGGTGTAGGGATTTCGGTAGTTAATGCCCTATCTGAGTTTGTGGAAGTTACAGTTTGGCGAGATAAAAAGGTTCATACTCAGCGATATGAACGGAGTTTCCCCGTTACGGAATTGGTAGCAAAGCCCTATAAAGAAGCTAGAACTGGAACTTCTATCACTTTTAAGCCAGATACGGAAATTTTTACCACCAGCATTGAATTTGATTACATCACTTTATCAGGTCGCTTGCGAGAATTGGCGTATCTGAATGCAGGTGTCAGAATTATTTTCACTGATCATCGTCTCGAACTCCTCAAAAGTGAAACACCGAGGATAGAAACTTACGAATATAAAGGCGGTATCAAAGAGTATATCGCCTACATGAACCGGGAGAAGCAGCCCCTACATGAAGAAATTATCTATGTCCAAGGGGAACGAAACAATGTTCAGGTGGAAGTTTCGTTACAGTGGTGTACTGATGCTTATACTGATAATGTCCTAGGTTTTGCTAATAATATTCGCACAATTGATGGTGGTACGCACTTAGAAGGTTTAAAAGCAGTTCTCACTCGGACATTAAATGCGATCGCTCGCAAACGGAATAAAATTAAAGAAGGTGAAACTAACCTCAGTGGTGAACACGTCCGCGAGGGTTTAACCGCAGTCATTTCAGTTAAAGTCCCAGATCCTGAATTTGAAGGACAAACCAAAACTAAACTTGGTAATACAGAAGTTCGCGGTATTGTCGATTCTTTTGTGGGAGAAGTCCTGACAGAATATCTAGAATTTCACCCAGCCATAGCTGATTCGATTTTAGATAAAGCTATTCAAGCCTTTAAAGCCGCTGAAGCCGCCCGTCACGCGCGGGAGTTGGTACGGCGGAAATCGGTTTTGGAATCTTCGCCTTTACCAGGTAAATTAGCAGATTGCAGTTCCCGTGATCCTGCTGAATCTGAAATATACATAGTTGAAGGCGATTCAGCGGGTGGCTGTTTTCATGGTGATACATTGGTGAACATAGTTGATAGAGAACCGCTTACCTTTAAGCAAATTATTGCTGAACGAGAGCAGGGCATACAACATGAATGCTTCACTATGAAAGGTGATGAAATGGTACCGGGACAAATTATCAATCCCCGGATGACCAAAGAGAATGCTGACGTTGTGAAGGTAATATTTAACGATGGCGAAAGTGTTATCTGTACTCCAGATCACCTCTTTTTAATTGCAGGAAATCGAGAACTTAAAGCAAAAGGAATAGAAATAGGAATACCAAGTAAAGATGACCATTATGAGCAAGCTAAAAATTTAACATCTTCCCATTTACTCAAGCAAAAACGTACTCATGCTGGACTTATAGGGGAAAACGGTGAACTGTCTAGTTTGAGGGTTGATAAAGTTCAACTTTTAACAGAGCGTGTTGACGTTTACGATATCGAAGTCCCTGAAACACATAACTTTCAATTAGCCTGTGGCGTATTCGTCCACAATAGTGCTAAACAAGGACGAGATCGCCGAACTCAAGCAATTCTCCCTCTGCGTGGTAAAATCCTGAATATCGAAAAAACCGACGATGCAAAAATCTATAAAAATAACGAAATTCAAGCGTTAATTACTGCACTCGGTTTAGGTGTAAAAGGTGAAGAATTCAACCCCGCCCAATTACGATATCATCATATAGTATTAATGACTGATGCTGACGTAGATGGGGCGCACATCCGTACTCTGTTGTTAACTTTCTTCTATCGATATCAACGGGCGCTGATTGAACAAGGTTTCATCTATATTGCTTGTCCTCCACTGTATAAAGTAGAACGGGGCAAAAATTACCAGTATTGTTATAGCGAACGGGAATTGCAACAGCACCTAGCTACTCTTCCCAGCAATGCTAACTATACCATTCAGCGTTTTAAAGGTTTGGGGGAAATGATGCCAGAACAACTCTGGACAACTACAATGAACCCAGAAACCCGTACCCTCAAACGAGTAGAAATTGAAGATGCAGCCGAAGCTGATCGTATCTTTACCATCTTAATGGGCGATCGCGTCGCACCGAGACGGGAATTCATTGAAACCTATGGTTCTAAGCTGAATATGATGGATTTAGATATCTAACATCAACTTCCTTACAGCAGAATTCAGGAGTCAGGAGGGGCGAACGGCCGTTCGCCCGTACAGGAACCAGGAGTAAAACTGGCTTGGTTTCTAGGTTTTAATTTTGATTCTGTACCTCATGGATTTGCAATCTGCTGTATCTTAAAAATTAGCAATAGGTAAGGGGTTATCCTCTTTCCTCTGCGTTCTCTGCGCCTCTGCGGTTCGATAAATTACCTCTCAACCACAAAGGCACAGAGTAAAAAAAAGGATTTTTCAAATCACCTGGAAAAGGATGATGATAAGATTTTTTTCAAACCCTTGACTAATCTTTCTATCCCTGATTTTGCGGTTTCTTGTTGCAATGCACCATAAGCAACTCGTAAATAACAACCATCTTCCATCCCAAATGTTGTCCCAGGGATAACGGCTACTTGATGTTCTTGAATCAGTTGTTTCACTAATTCAAAAGCATCCATTTGGGTATGCACTTTTAAGAAAAAATAGAATGCGCCATTTGCTGGTGTAATAGTACAAAATCCTTGTAGTTGCTTGAGTTCATTCCAAACTACTTGGCGAACTTGTGCGATCGCTCTAATATTATCTCTTAAGTAGTCTTCTTTTGCCTGTAACGCCCCTACCGCAGCATATTGGGAAACCACAGGAGGACAAATCAAAATCGTATCTTGCACTTTTTTGACAGCATTTAGCAGGTGTTGGGGAATCACCATATAGCCAATACGCCAACTTGCAAAACCATAAGCTTTAGAAAGGCTATAAAGGGAAATTGTATATTCACTACTTCCCGAAAATGTACCAGGAGAAATGTGCTTCACTCCATCATAAGTGAAATATTCATAAGCCTCATCACTAATATGGTAAATACCATTTTCTCTACAAATTTGATTAACTTGATGTAATGCTGTTTCTGAATAAACTACACCTGTAGGATTATTAGGAGAAATGGTGACTATAGCGCGGGTTTTGGTTGTAATAGCTTGGGCTATAGCTTCAGGACGTAATTGATAATTTTCATCTGTTCCCACTAATATAGGACAACAACCCGCCATTTTAATCGCCATTTCATGATTAAAATAGTAGGGTATATTTAATATAATTTCGTCACCAGGACAAGTAATCGCTAAAATAGCATTCATAAACCCCATATTGCTGCCGGCTGTGACAACAATACAATTTTCGTTGTTAATATCAATGCCGTTAAATATTGATAATTTTGTAGTTAATTCGCTTAATAATTGGGGAATTCCTACAACTGCTTTGTAAACATGATTATTCGCTTCAGCCAGAAACTTTGGTAAAATTTCTATTGCTTCCGGTGGAGGGCTATAGTGAACTACACCTTGTCCGAGAGAAATTGTACCGGGAGAGTTTTTAATTAATTCCCCAACAACGGGAATAATCGGCGATTGTACCGCATTCATTCGAGATAATTCGTAATTCATAAAATGGGCTGATTTATTTTAATTTTTCAGGTTAAAAACTTTAATTACTCAATGGTGGAGGAAAACGAATATCAGCATTGAAACTAGGAATATTAGCACTTTGATGAATTGGTAAAACAGATTCTAAATTTTTATGGGGTCGAGGAATAATATGATGGGAAAGTATCTCGCCACCATTAACTTTTAAAACTGATTCTAGTCCCTGAGTTACTGCCATATTCACTTCACCCACATCACCACGAATCAATATTGTAATTCTTCCTAAATCAGTGTTTTCATAACCAACAAAAGTGATACGGGCTGCTTTACACATTGCGTCGGCTGCTTCCACTGCTGCGGGAACGCCGTATACTTCTATCATGCCCAGTGCTAATGTCAATGTTGTTTCCCTCCAATTCAAAATTAATAATTTTTTTTATTAAAAATCTTTACCAATCACCAATCACCAGGGAGCATCCCAAATGTGTAAGTTTATTTTTTATCTGAGCTTCCAACTGAATACAAAGCATAAAATAAACGAACCGCGAAGACGCGAAGAGCGCGAAGGTAAGAGGTAAAACAGGTTTTTTGGGTTAGTTGCGTATATTTTTGCAAAATTGGGATGCTCCCAATCACCAATCACCAATCACCAATCACCAATCTCCCCTTCAGGTATACCGACTGGAGACAAAAGTGCTATTGATTTCAAGTTTTGACAACGAATTAATTCGCTAAAATCTAACCCAGTACGCCCTTCAATTTTGGCTACTGTCTCAATGGCGGTTAACAAATGCTGTGCTGCTTCCGTTTCTGAGTAACCCCGGCGTTGGGCGACACGAATGGCGGCTACATCAGCGTTTAACTGTGATTCTTGTGATTGGTTACTGCGCCAAATGCGAACAGCAGCTAAAGTACTTAATCCTCCAGCTATCACCACACCCACCAAATCCGACTGAGTGGCTTCCACTATTCCACCTAACAACCCTGCTAACACCACACCTTGATAAATATCTGGTTGCAGCCACTTTACTCCTGTTAACCAACTAACCTGATGCAATAGCAGTAAATCTCGTTGCGGTTTCGTCAAGCGTCTCCACAAATCGAAATTAATATATATCGGTCTTTCCTGATTCCAGGGTAAGGGAAAATCAGCATCTATGACCTTTTTTTGCTCTACTTTACTGACGATTTTCGTCATCATCCGCCCAGAAGCAGGCATTACATCTAACAAACGGCGAATTTCAATATTTGGCTCCATGATGTTAATTATTAGGGATAATAGTATATGTATCTTAAATTACTACTAAGATTAGACTTTTATTATTTACATATAATTCACATGGATGCTTTCGCTCCCACTCCGCCAGAATGGACAAATCAGGCATTTCACGCCTATGAGTTTTGCTGTCCTAAATGTCACTCAAGTAGTCGAGAAGCTGTAGAGGTTTGGCTAAATAGGCGATCGCCTGTAACAACAGCGGATCATCGTCGCAAGTGGCAAGAATTCTACCATTGTCATTGTGGTTGTGCTTGGTGGGCTTGGAGTAGCGATCGCCCTACCCCCCCAACGAATTTGTCTGAACAAAAATGAGCCTTTAAACAACAATGTAGAGACGTTTTTTCAACATCTCTACATTTGTCAGGGTAAGGTAAAATCACATCTACACAGGAAAAACCTAATTTTACCTTAGTTTGTGTAGATGCGATTTTCTAAGCTAAACCAATCTTAGAAACTGAAGGTGGTACGGAGTGTACCAACATAAATTGTGTCGTTATTATCGTTGTGTTCAGGATTGAGGATTACCAACAAGCCTGGTGTTACCAGAATGTTGTCAGAAATCTTCATCTTGTACAGACCTTCTATATGGTAAGAAGTGCCGTCTTCTTTTGTAATACCACTACCACCAGTAACTTTAGGTGGTTGTCCGAAAACCAGACCTAAAGTGTTACCTTCTCTACCGAAGTCTTTCACAGCCAAGTTAGCAGCCCAGTAAAATAGGTCTGCATCTCGATTATCAATTTCACTTTGCGCGGTGGTGTAACCAACCCAACCGCCAAGAGTCAATTTAGAACTAGGACTGAAGGCAGCTTGCAAACCATAGTTGTCGGATGTGGTAGCAACGTTACCAAATGGTCTGCGGGCATTAACAGTTCCTGTACTACTACCAGTGCTACCAAAAAGGTCTACTTCTCCACTCCGTTGATAAGTCCGAGCGTAGGTTAAACCCACGTTGAAAGCTTTATTGGGCTTGAATGCTAACTGACCAAAAATGGTGCTATTACCATCGAAAATGCCGTTTTTATCACTGGGGTCATTAGCACCCACTGGGGCTAAATAAGCGGCACTCAAGCTAAATGCACTGCTAGGCTTCAATTCCACCGTCACACCAGCACCACCTGAACCTTGGCGATAGATGGGACTAAACCGTCCATAACGGGAAAGAGCGCCTGAACCACTGCTCTTAAAGTCAGGGTTGAAAACATCAATATTCTCGTATAACTCAGCACCAGTAGCGTCAACTTTGACACGTATTTTTTCACCAAAATTGAAAGCGTAGTTTACTTTATCAATCTCAACGTTGTTTTCAGTATCTCCTGCAAAGCCCAAACGAGTCATTCTTGTGCCAGTGACAGCGTCGTTTTGAATAATATTTCCAGAATTCAAACGAACTTGCAACTTGTCTGTACCCATGAAGCTGCTTTCTAAACTCAACCGCACTCGATTAGAGAAAGTTGTATTTGCTTCCAAATCGTCATTACTACCATCAGCTTTTTTATCCCCAAAAGCTTGCTCTACAGCAAAAATCGCTTCACCTTTCAGCTTGGTGGTGGTGGAGAATTGATTAGCTTCCAACTCACTGGTACGAGCTTCTAGTGCGTCTACACGTCCACGCAGAGTTGCTAATTCAGCAGAAAATTCTTCTTGCAAGCGCTGTAATGTAGCCAAGTCTTGCTTGTTGATCATGTCAGCTGTCGCTGTAGCGATCAGTTCATTAACTCGGTCTAAGCAGGCATTCAAACCAGCTGCAAATTCATACCGAGTCAAAGCTCGATTACCACGGTATGTACCGTTGGGATAACCGGCAATACAACCGTAGCGTTCAACTAAAGACTGTAAAGCTTGGAACGCCCAGTCTGTGGGTTGCACGTCGGAAAATTGAGAAACAGATGTTACCTGACCAATGTTGTTAGCTTCTTTGGATAACTGAGCAACGCTTGTTGCTTGTTCGTCAACTTCAGCAGCCAAAGCGCTGTTTGCAGACAGAAAAGTAGCTGCAATAACTGGACTAACCTTCAGAACATTCCAAAATAGTTTTGTCATGTTTTTAATCTCTCTCACACCTAAACAAACTCCACGTTATGATAAAATCTCTTTTTAATTCAGAGAATTTACACATAAATTTTCTGTAATTACTATACAATATCTTTCGCAGTTAGCACAACCCCCTCTGCTAACCTTTAATACTCAAACCTTAGTGAATTTAGTAGGTAAATTCAGCACAATACTACGTTTGTGACGTAATATCTTTCCATCTTCTTCAAATTGCTGCAATAGACGTGTGATTGTGACTCGTGTTGTATTCAGAACTTCCGATATATCCTGATGAGTAACATTCAAATCAATCAATTTACCCTGTTCTAAATCTCGACCAAATTTTTCACTTAACCACACCAAAAATTGCCATAATTTTAGTGAGGTTGGTTTTCGGTGCAATATGCTTAAAAGCTCTTCGGCTTGTTGGATATGGCAGAGTAAAGCATCTACATCTTGATACCAAAGATGAGGAGGAACAATGCTTGCTTCCACACTGGTTAAACATTCAATTTGGTAAGGTTTGACTTTGGACAAAGGATAGCCAACTATATCTCCTAAGCCCCAGTAACCCAACGTAATAGATGATCCCTCTTCGCTCCAGGTTAAGGTGCGAACTATTCCTCGGTCAATACGCCACAGTACATCCTCTCGGACTGGAATCACTGCTCGACGAGTAAATAAATGTTGGATTAACGGTTTGCTTAGAGTAGATTTTAGGGTGTGATTTGTAGAATACGTCATTTTAATGTTGGATTAATTAAGAAATTGAAATGAGGTATCCTAAGAATTAATCACTAGGGAAAATCCTTAACTGATTGAAGCCATATTTTGATACTTTAATCGGGAAAGTTTAAGAATAGGTAAGCTTCTAGTGAAATGTATGTTAGTTAACTTATTAGTTCAATTTATATGTTATTATTAATACAATTATGAAAAAATTCAGTAACAGTAAAAAGTTGATTTCAGTGAACAGACTGATAGATAATAACTGCAAACTGTTCACTGATGATTGTTAATGACGTTGACCAGTGACGATATATGCCACTCGTTGACCAATATTAGTAGCGTGATCTGCCATGCGTTCTAAACAACGAATTGCTAAAGTTAAGAGTAGAATTGGCTCAATCACCCCTGGAACATCTCGCTGGTATGCGAGAATTTGGTATAATTGGTCATAAGCATTATCTACAGTATCATCCAAATACTTGATCCTTAGCCCACTCACTTCATCCAAATCCGCCAAAGCTACTAAGCTAGTTGCTAACATTGACTGGGCATGGTAAGACATGAGGGCAATTTCTGGTAGAGAAGCATGAGGAGGATAAGGAAAATTTTTGATTGCTATTTTGGCTAAATCTTTGGCGTAATCCCCAATCCGTTCCAAGTCTCGTACTAACTGCATAAAAGCACTTAAACAACGCAACTCTTGAGCAGTAGGTGCTTGGGATATCATAATCGATGTACAGTCAGATTCTATTTGTCTATAAAAGCGATCAATTTTCTTATCTAATCGGGGCAGTTCCTCAGCGGCTGTTAAGTCACGGGCAAACAGGGCTTGGTGACTGAGACGGAATGATTGTTCGACTAAAGCACCCATACGCAATACATCACGCTCTAAACGCCTAATGGCGCGTTCTGGCTGTGGTCTTTCTGGCTTGGGATTATGAACAACAGCTTTCACACTTTTAATCTCAAAATAGAAGATATTTTTTTAACTATAGTCTTGAGTGGATGAGTTTGCCATGACCTCAGGGAGTTGAATTTGCATCCAGGCTCCGCCTGTTTCTGGATGATTCATCGCCTTAATGTCACCGCCATGAGCTAAGATTATTTGCCGGACAATCGCTAAACCTAAGCCACTACCAGTAATAGCGGTTGTTGAACTACTTTCCGACAGTGGGGAACGATATCTAGCTTTATCCCCCCGGTAGAAGCGCTCAAATACATGGTGTAAATCTTCAGGGGAAAAACCCACACCGGAGTCAATGATATTAATTTCCAAGATTTGAGAATTGCGATCGCCTGGAAAAAGTTCCTTAGCTGTTATACATTTAACTTCAATATGAATAGTTGTGAAAGGAGGGCTATATTTGATGCTGTTATCCAATAAATTAACCAATACCTGATACATCCGTGATTTATCAGCCTGAATGCAGATATTTTCGGAACCAGAATAAGTCATATTGAGGGAATTAAGCTTGGCCAGTGGTTCGAGGGTTTCCCACACCGAGGCAATCAGCGATCGCATTTCCACTGTTTCCAGATGCAATTGCATGGTTGAGTTTGTTTCCATTTGCGTCAGTTCCAGCCAGCTTTGCACCAAATTAATCATCCGATCAACTTCCTGCATCAAGCGATTAACCCAACGGTCTAAGGGCGGTTCTAAGCGAGATTGAAGCGTTTCTGCCACCAGACGAATGGAAGTCAGGGGAGTTCTCAGTTCATGAGCTAAATCAGAAAAAGAGCGATCGCGCTGCTGATTCATATCTAGCAACGGTTGGTGATTTTCTAAGAATACTCCTACTTGTCCTTTCGGTAAAGGCAAGCTGGATGCTTGTAAAGCTAAAGATTTTAACTCTGACATAGCTGTAGCATTTTCACGAGAGGGATGAAAAACCCACTCTCTCACTTGGGGTTTTTGCCAATCACGAGTTTGCTCAATTAGCTGATCAAGTTCATAAGACCTTACCAACTCCAGTAACAAGCGTACCTGTCCCGCTTGCCATCTTTGCAGATGTAACATTTCCCGTGCTTGCTGATTGCACCACAGCAGCTGATTTTCTTCGTCTACTTGCAAATATCCCAGAGGTGCAAAATCTAGCAATTCTTGATAGGTTTGCAAAGACAGTTGTAGATCTTGCTGCTGTTGCTTCACCACTGACATTTCCTGTCTTAAACGACCCAGCAATGGCAACTCTATTCTATGAGAATTGGAGGTTAACGGTTGGAGTACACGTTCTAAATAGCCGTTTAGTTGAACCTGTTGCCACAGCCAAAACCCAAGTCCGACCGCTAAACCCAGAAAAAATCCCAATAAAAGCATTTGATTAGTTGCAGTATAATTACTAAAAACTAGCAACTATCGCCAGCGATTAGCCAAATCGATAGCCAAAACCTCTCACAGTCACAATATATTCTGGATGGCTGGGGTCTTGCTCTAACTTTTCTCGTAACCACCGGATATGAACATCTACAGTTTTGCTATCCCCAACAAAATCAGGCCCCCAAACCTGATCTAGTAATTGCTCTCGTGACCATACCCGCCGAGCATAACTCATAAACAATTCTAGCAAGCGAAATTCTTTAGGCGAAAGATTCACCTCTTGTCCACGCACCAGTACACGACATTCTTGGGGATTAAGGCTAACATCTTTATGCTTGAGTACTGGAACTTGTGGAACAATACTTAAACGTTGACGGCGAATCAGGGCGCGACACCGGGCGACTAATTCCCGCATACTAAATGGTTTAGTTAGATAGTCATCTGCGCCTACTTCTAAACCCAGCACACGGTCAGTTTCACTACCCTTAGCACTCAGCATCAAAATAGGTACTGAGTTACCTTGATGGCGTAACAGACGGCAGATATCCAGTCCGTTAATTTGTGGCAGCATTAAATCTAAAAGTACCAAATCAAACGGCAATTCTCCAGAATTAGATTCGCAGCTTTTGAGATATTCTATGGCTGATCGTCCATCAGCAGCAGCAATTACCCCATAACCTTCTTCCTCCAAGGCCACAACAAGCATTTCCCGGATCAGTTCTTCATCTTCCACGACTAGAATGCGGCTGGTTTGTCCGATATCCGCTTTGGCAGAATACTTCGTTAATTCGCTGGTATACATTGATAACACAATATGTTGAGATTATGCTTGTATCGATAATTCTTTGACTGTGGATTTATCTTTGGTAAATTGTATTGTATATAACAAACCGAACTTATTATAAATCACATTGACTACCTGCGTCCAAGTATTTTTAGCGACTTTGTATATTATTTTAAATGATTTGGATTTCTTCTTGACAAGAGCAAATTGCTTGAGTAAAATTAATTAGTACAAAAATACTATCCTAGTTTCACCAAAGAAATTTGAACTTAACAAATCTTGACTACAAGGTGTGTATATATTTTCTTGGTTCAGTATTTATACTGTAATCCAAGCGATCATTTAAAAGCTAACCTTATGTCTGCATAGGGTATGTCTGATATCGTATCCGGTTGAATACTTATGATCAGAGAACCGCGCGGAGAGTTTTTTTAATAAGCGATTACCGAGCATGATATTAAGAAGAGTAACGTAAATAATTAAAGGTTCGTAGTGAGGTCTTTAGACCTCTATATCTCCTGTGGTCGATGCTTTGCTAACGAGACGTTACGAGGACAGCGAAGCCTCGTCTTTGGCGATACAAAGTAGGGCTAAAGCCCACACTACGAGCCAATTGCAGAATTTGTTACTTTACTTAATTTGATTTATTTTCGCCTACCTACTTACTACTCAATCAATCATTATCATTACCTATTCCAGGGAGTTGAAATATGACCACAGGTGCAATTAAAAACGGTAAACAACAACTTGTACAAGCATTTGAACAAATTCGTGCTGAAAGAAAAAAACTAGAATCCAAAATAGCCACCAAACAAGAAGAAGCAGAAAAGGTAAAAAACCAAGAAATTCTCACAGCAGCTTCTACTTATACAGTTGATAGTATTGTTAAAGGTTTAGCTGATTTACAGTTAGAGTTTGGCAGCATAGTCAATGCACTTGCTGAAAAATTAGCTAGAGAAAATGCTAAATTAGATGAACTAAGTCACGCAATAGAAATTGAAACGCAACGTCTACAAGAACTACAGCAAATTAGAATTGTAGCCGATACTCTAGATGTTTTTACTCAAGAACATCTAGAAAAATTAAAAGTTTTAGAACAAGATACGGCGAATAAACGAGAAGCATTAGAAAAAGAAGTTTCTTTGAGGCGGAAAGAATGGCAAAAAGAGCAAACTGAATTTGCAGAAAAACTGCAAAATTACAATGAATTATTAGTTAAAGAACGCCAACAAGAAGAAGAGGAATTTCAATATAAATTAGAAACAACTCGCAAACTCAATACAGATGCTTATGAAGCGAGAAAACGCAAATTAGAATTGCAAATCCAAGAAAATACACAACAGAAAGATAAAGACTGGTCGGAACGGGAAAAAATTATTACTGAACGTCAACCGCTATTTCTTGAATATCAACAAAAAGTAGCTGCATTTCCCACTGAACTGGAAGAAGCAATTAAGAAAGCTAGGGAAGAGGCTATTAAAGACACCAGCCAAAAAGCAAAAGTTGAAGCTGATTTATTTGAAAAAGAATGGGAATCTACTAAACAGAGTTATGAATTTAGAATTCAATCTCTGGAAGAAACAATTACTAAACAAACTGAGCAAATTGAAGGTATCGCTGCTCAATTACAAACTGCACTGAAACAAGCTCAGGATTTAGCAATGCGGGCTTTTGATACTTCTAATGGTAAATAAATCTTGCTTGGCTAAAATTCCCATAAATACAAATTAAGTCTGTGCAGATTTAATTATTTTTGATCTAGTGAATTTTGAATTTTTAGGAAGTTTATAATGGCAGCTAAAAAACCGAACGAGAAAAATACTAAAGCGGAAATTCTTCAAGCTTATGAAGAATTAGCCAAAGAAAAAATCGCCCTGAAATCTGAACTAGAACAAGCACAAAAATCAACTCAAACCGTTCCCCAAGAAAAACCAAAGACAGAACCTAAAATAGTTATGACTCAGATTAATAGCATTCAACAAAAGATGAATAATACTATTGAAAGCTTGTCCAAAATACAGCTAGGTTTTGGTAGTGCTGCTAATGAATTGTCAGAACAGCTAAGTACAAAAGCTTCTAAGTTGGCAGAAATTGGTGAATCTGTAAGAAATGAAATTCAGCAATTATCCCAATTGCATACTTTAGAAGTATCTGAAGATATTTTAGAGACTTTAATTGCATCTTATGATGATAATGAAAAGGCTTATCACGAAGAGTATAGCCAACGCTATGAAATTTTATCTCAAGAAATATTAGAACTTAAGAATACTTGGACAAAAGAACAGGAAGAATATCAACGCACAATTAAAGAACGAAATGAAAATATTAACAGAACTAGACAAAGGGACGCGGCCGAGTATAAATATAATTTAGAACTCCAGCGTAAACTAGGGAATGATGAATATGAACAACAACAGAAAATTTTATCTAAACAACTAGAAGAACTGCAACAAGAAACAGACAAACAGTGGACTGAACGGGAAAAGGAAATTTCTGAACGAGAAAAACAATTTGAAGAGTTGAAAACTAAGGTAGAAGTATTCCCGAAAGAGAAAGAAGCTGCGATTAAAAAAGCTACGGAAGAAGGGAAAGGTATTGCTGGTTATCAGGCTAAAGTAAAAGCAGATTTGTATGGGAAAGAAGTGGAAGGACAAAAGCGTTTTTATGAACAAAGATTGCAATCTTTAGAATTGACAATTACTAATCAGCAAACGCGACTTGAGAACCTTTCCAGACAACTAGAATCTGCACTCAAGCAAGTTCAGGATTTAGCAGTTAAAGCAATTGAAGGAACTGCAAATGTCAATTCCTATCAGGCTATTAAAGAAATAGCTTTAGAACAAGCAAAAAGTCAAGTAAAAAATAAATAGATTAAGTAATTAAGAAAGGGGTTTAGCACTGCTAAACCCCTACGGAATTCTGAATTCTGTAATTATTCTGTTTTTGGTTTTCCTAATCCTGGAGGTGGTTGTCTTCTTTTAGTTTTTGTGTTGTTGTTTGTCTGGTTTTGGTTGGAATTTTGGTTAGAATTGCCGTTTTTATCAGACATAAAAGTTAACTGTATAATCGGTGATGATTTTAGCTACACCCAGAATATCAATCATTCCAGAAATTGATGCAGCTTTACGGAGAAACTTATTAAGCGAAGTTAGAAAAGTCGAAATTGGGGGGAATATCTTGAAGTCTTCCTGGTCCAATTGCTTTTAATCCTTCTTTGAGAATAATATCGCCGGTATACAAAGCTTTTCCTACTATCACACCTGTTACACCTTGGGGTTCTAAAGCTAATAAACTTAACAAATCGGTGACGGAACTGACACCACCAGAAGCAATTACGGGTATGGAAATTGCCGCTGCGAGTTCTCGTAATGCGTCTAAATTTGGACCTTCTAGCGTACCGTCACGATTGATATCGGTGTAAATTATGGCTGCTGCACCTAATTCTTGCATTTGTACTGCGAGTTGCGTGGCTAATACTGCTGATGTTTCTAACCAACCGCGAGTGGCAACTAAGCCGTTACGGGCATCTATACCTATGATAATTTGTTGGGGAAATTCTTGACAAAGTTCTTGAACTAGCTGCGGTTGTTCGACGGCGACAGTTCCCAGAATTGCCCAATTTACACCCAGATTAAATAATTGTTGCACACTTGAGCGATCGCGCAATCCTCCCCCAACTTCAATGGGGATAGAAAGATTATTTCTAATGGCTTCAATTGCGGCTAGGTTGACGATTTTACCAGCTTTCGCGCCATCTAAATCAACTAAATGTAATCTGGTTGCGCCTTGGTCTGCCCACATTTTCGCAACTTCAACCGGATTTTCGCTGAATACTTGCGATCGCTCGTAGTCTCCTTTATATAGTCGCACACAGCGACCTTTTAGTAAATCAATTGCTGGTATGACTTCCATAATTGGTAATTGGTAATTGGTAATTGGTAATTGGTAATTGGTAATTGGTAATTGGTAATTGGTGATTTCTAAATTATTATTTTCTCTTCCCTATTCTCTCTTAACTGTCACCTGTCACCTGTTCCCTGTTCCCTATTCCCTATTTCCTGTACTGCTTGGCGAAAACCTAAGACTAGTAAGATGTTAGAGAGAGTTAAAAAGACTTCTGCGCTACCATGTAACCAGTCTATGTTAGCTAATTGTTCTCCATAATGGACTTTGGCGTAAATGCCGGCGGGAATGGTGACAGCAACAAATACCAATGTGCCGTAAAATCCATATAGGGCTAAACGTGGCATTTGTGGACTGCGGCTGATAAACCACAAGAAACCCAAATAGGGAAATAGAGAGAGGGCAAATAGGGTTTCTTTTGATATCATTGTTCTGATTTGATAGATTGTGCTTCAATTGTGTTTGCAGACTTGGTAGAACGCCAAATTAGATAAGCTGCTGCCCACAAGGTAAAATTACCAACTAATGTCATGGTAGCTTGCAGTGTCACTAACCATTCTAATGATTCGGAATTGTCGAAATAATGCCAAGTGCAAGCACACATTGCACTAATTAAAGCTGGTAACATACCAAAAGATAATCCCCACCAACTACGATTTTTGGTAAGTTCACCATAAGTCCAGATTAGCCAAATAGCGGCTATCCATTCAATGACGCTAGAAATATGAATTATCCAGGTAGGAATCGAAAGTGCGTGCATAATTAATTCAAAATACAAAATTTAAAATCTAAAATCTAAAATCCAAAATGGGGAAAATGCGAGTTTTATTGTCTGGGTATTACGGTAAGGGTAATGGTGGTGATGAAGCTTTGTTAGCGACACTTCTGCAAATGCTACCATCTGATGTCACTCCTGTGGTGCTTTCTGGAAATCCTGAAGAAACTCATCAACGTTATGGTGTGGAATGTTACAACCGCATGGCGTTTTTACAGGTAATCAAGGCTTTGCGTTCTTGTGAGGTTTTTATTTGGGGTGGTGGGAGTTTAATTCAAGATGTGACTAGCACCATTAGCCCTTTTTATTATGGCGGATTGATGGCTTTAGCTCAAGTCATGGGTTTGAAAACTGTGGCTTGGGGACAGGGAATTGGTCCTCTGTTGCGTTCCCAAACTCGGTTTTTAGCCAAGAGGAATTTTGCAGGTTGTACGAAAGTGAGTGTGCGCGATCGCTCTAGTTCTAGTTTATTATCAGATTGGAGTATACCTCATATCCTTGCACCAGACCCGGTTTGGGCGTTGGAATCGAAGCCAGTACCGGAATTAGCAGATTTACCAAAACCCAGAATTGCGGTTACTTTAAGAAATCATCCCCAACTTACAGAAACTCGGTTAGCAAATTTAACTCTTGCTTTAGTTAATTTGCAAAAATCTACTCAAGCTTTTATTTTATTATTGCCATTTCAAAAAAGCGAAGATTTAGGAATTGCTGAAAAAATTCAAACTCAATTAAAAGACGGTAGTAAAATTATCTGTTTGGAAGAACCGCAACTTTTAAAAGGCGTGTTTCGCGGTGTGGAAATGTCTATAGGAATGCGGCTACATAGTTTAATTATGGCAGCATCAGAAGGTTCTCGTTGTTTTGCATTGAGTTATGACCCAAAAGTAAATCGCTTAATGGAAGATTTAGAAATACCTGGATGGGATTTAAAGGATTTACCAGATGATGTAGATTTAATTAGTAAAACTTGGATTGATTATTATAATAAGAGTGAATCTTTGTCAGATGCGAAAATTCAATCTTTGGTAAATGCGGCTTTTTTGCATCGGGATTTGTTGAAGGAAGCGTTAAAATGAGATTTATTCTATAATTTAGTTAAGGTTGATATCATCCATAAGGAAATTTATTATGACAGCTATCACCGTCAACTTAAACCCTATTATCCAACTTACCGACAACCAATTTTATCAACTCTGTCGAGAAAATCCTGAAGTCAAATTTGAACGCAATGCAGACGGAAAATTATTGATAATATCACCTACAGGAGGAATAACAGGAAATCAAAATGCTGAAATTTCAACAGATTTTGCTATTTGGAATCGTCAAACTAAACTAGGAGTTTGTTTCGATTCTTCTACCTGTTTTAAACTTCCCAATGGTGCAAATCGTTCTCCTGATGTTGCTTGGATAAAAAAAGAGAGATGGGATGCACTTACACCAGAAGAACAAGAAAAATTTTCACCAATTGCCCCAGATTTTGTTTTAGAATTAATGTCACCTAGTGATAGTTTGCAGGAAACGCAAACCAAAATGCAAGAATATATAAATAACGGAGTTAAATTAGGTTGGCAGGGGAAACGCATCTAAATTTTATTGACAAAATATCGTTTTAATGTATAAACCAATAAATCCCAATTTATCGTTTGATTGATTTTTTCAGAGTCATAGTGATGGACTAAAATATTGTCAATAAGGGGTCATTAATGCAAATATTTTGGTCATTATTGAGATTAAATTGCCCTTATTGATAAGATGCGTTTCCCCTGATTAGGTTGGTTAATTAATCTGAAAATGCGTCAAGTGGAAATTTATCGTCTTGGTAAACCAGTGGAAATCTTAGAATTTCCTCAAGAATTATCAGGTGAAGATGTTTTACCGGGGTTTATTTTAAATATGGAAATTGTTTGGGGATAGATATTACTTCTTATTTTAGAAATTAACAAAAACTATCTAGCCAGAAAACTCAATAACAAATTTTGTTTTTCCAAATCTATATGTCCTTGAGACTGATTATTCTCGACTACTTTCCAAAAATAGTTCCGTATTTTAGTAATATGTTTAGTCACTTTATCAATTCCCTTTAAAGTATGAATATTTTTAGGTAAACGTCCACAAAAAACAGATGGAACAACATCTAATAACCACCAATCAAAAAGTTCTCGTCTACCTTGCGAACCTGGAAAAATAGCATAACCCTGGAAGCAATCATCTAAAATATTTAATATGGCTTCTCTAGTTTTCACAGATTCCAGTGCTTGCAGCATATTCTCAAAAACATCAATAGCCTCATCAAGAGCTTGATATTGTCCCAAATAATTCTGATAATCCCGAAATGAAACGTTTAAATTTTGCTGATAATTATTTTGAGGATAGATCCAATCTTGAAAAATATACTGAAATATCTTACCAGTTATTGTCTCACGAGGTAAATAAGTTTTAATCGTTGGTTGCACAGCGATTCCCATAACTATAGCCATAAAAAAATAGCAATAACTTATATCTAAACTATTTTTTTCTTTTTCTTTTTCTATTGCATCAAATACTGTGTTTAAAGATTTTTCTAAACTTATTCCCTGAATATCTTTTTCTTCATATAATTCTGCATAAGAATATCCCTGAATTCTCTCTATGACTAAACGTAAAGAATCAGGAATTTCACTAGCTAAAATTAGAGGAGACTTTTCAACTTCATGTAATATGAATGTCATAGTTAATTGCTACTTGGAGGATAAGGATATGTCCAAGAAATATTTATTGTTACTTCAGGAAATTTTTGCTCGAACTGATTTATAACGCGTTGACAACTTTCACAAGGTTTTCTTTCTGTGTAAAGATACAGTTGCCCTCTAACGCGGTTATTATCCTTATTGTAGATAAATTCTAAAGTTTCTGCAATAGCTGATAAAACCTTATATTCCGCATCAGTATCCATAGGAGTAGTACGTCGTGAGTGGGAATCTACAGTAGGTTCAAATTGTCCTCCCTTTGACTTAGGTTCTGGTTTAGGTGCTGGACTGTTGGCTCTAGATGTTGCACCCATTCCAAAAGCTTTACCATCTTCTAATCGTACTTCGATAATAGCAATATTACCTTTCGGAAATGGTTTGTTAAGATATATCTGTCGGATATTAGCTGCATCTGAGATTAAATTTGGTTCTTCCATTTTGCACTGGTAATAATAATGAAATAATTAACATGAAATAATTAATGCAGCTTTTTCTAGATTACGGAGTTAAATTAGGTTGGTTAATTAATCGGAAAATGCGTCAAGTGGAAATTTATCGTCTTGGTAAACCAGTGGAAATATTAGACTTTCCTCAAGAATTATCAGGTGAAGATATTTTACCGGGGTTTATTTTAAATATGGGAATTGTTTGGGGATAGATATTAAGCTTTTGTGCATTTATAATTTATATTGCAGATATTTGGACAGGCAAGATGCCCGTCCCACAAGAGTTTTATTTCAATATGCTGTGCAAATTAGAGATTTTTTAGCTTGTTATTTACTTGCACTCACAATTCCTGACCATTGCACCTTTTTCTCCCTTTCCCGTCGATAAGAAAAGAAATGCTCTGGAGTTTGGAAAGTACAATAAGGTGCGATCGCAATTTGTTCTACACTAATTCCCAATTGCTCCAACTGCAAAGCATTCACCCGACGCACATCTAAACGCACCTTTCCTGGTTCTGGATCTGCAAATAAAGGCGAATCAGGTAAATTGTGTAAAGCAGTAATAATTTTTTGTGGATCATTATGTGGTATAATAGTGTTTCCAATTTCAGCGGCAACTTCCACTGCAACTTGGTAAACTTCGCCGGCGATAGCAGGCCCCATGGCAATTCGCAAATCTTCTAGTTTGCTGCCTTGGGATTGCATTCTCTGAATAGCTTGGGGGACAATCTTTGCTGCCGTACCCCGCCAACCAGCGTGTAAAGCTGCCACCTGTCCGATTTTCACATCTCCAATCAGCACCGGTGTACAATCGGCAGAAGCCACCCAAACAGCTTGTAAAGGTTGCTCACTGATTAAGCCATCTGCCAAAGCCAAGTTATTTTCACCTGTACTTAACTGGATATCAACTTCTTGGGGAGTCAGGACAGTATTGCCATGTACTTGTTGTAAACGATAAGCTAAAGCGTCTGGTTGCAGCACTTTTGTTAACTCATGTGGCGGAAGAGGCCAAAACTGCTGCGTAAAGAAACCATGAGGCCAAAGTTCTAATAGATTACAAGTCAGGTAGGGTAGACCTTCCCAATTGTGCCAGTGCCAAGTGTGCATCTTTAACCAAACCTAAACAAAAAATTTAAAACCGCCAATCAATGCTAACGTGAACAACGGGATTTAGGGGAACAGCGGTGGAATTTGATCAGCAACTTTTGGTAAATACTCTGAAAGCAGAGCGTGAGTATACAGATTTACCATATTCTCTACATATTTTTGACAGCTTATCCTCAACTAATCAAACTCTGTGGGAATTACTCGCCCAAGGAGAAAAACCAGGATGTGTCGTTATTGCCACACAACAAACCGCAGGTAGAGGGCAATGGGGTCGTCAGTGGCTATCTCCTACTGGCGGACTATATCTGTCGGTTGGGATTTCTTCTAAACTAATAGCGGCAGATGGATATCAGCTAACTTTAGCCAGTGCTTGGGGAATTGCCGCCCAATTGCGAAAGTGTGGCGTAAGTGTAGGCATAAAATGGCCGAATGATTTAGTATTGGATGGTCGCAAACTAGGCGGCATTTTGACGGAAACCAAAGTCTATAAAGGACAAGTAACTCAAGCAGTAATTGGTGTGGGTATTAACTGGGTAAATCCAGTACCCCAAACCGGCATCAATTTAGAATTGTGGCAAAAGTCCCAAAATAGACAACCAATTCCTAGTCTGGAAATTCTCACCTCCAGAGTTTTGCTGGGAATAGAATCCGGTCTAGAGTGCCTAAGTGACGAAGGAATAGGCATACTATTATCTCGTTATCTTGATTTACTGACAAATATCGGTGATCAGGTGTATGTGAATAATAATTTAGGCACTGTAGTTGGGGTAACACCACAAGGAAATCTCCGTTTAAGAATGGCTACATATGATACGAAGGAATCAATAACACCAGAAATTTCCGTCGCACCCGGTACAATCAGTTTAGGTTACTGTAAATCTTCTGTTTAACTTTTAGGTTTGTTAAAAATTTAGCTCTTTGGGCAAGACAAACCACTGACATCATCTCTTTAAACTTAATTACTCACAACTGAGAGAACAAATGACTCAGCGCCATAAATCTGCCCATAACCACTTGCATAATTTGCAGACAGAAGGTTTAAAAAAGAAACGCTTTGCATCCACATTACCAGCCCAAAGTCTCTGCTGGTTGAGCAGCATTAGCCTCCTTGGTGGTGGTTTTGTGTCTGCTCAAATGGAAACATCGGTAGATAACATTGTTCCTACTAATGACAATTCCCAGCCCGCAGCGGTTGCCGAACCAGTCAAAAAAGCTACTGTTGCACCAGAAAACATGGAAGCGCAGCCAGATTTTGTGGCACGTCGAGCCAGACTCAAAACAAAACTTAACCGGGAAAAAGTTTCCCAATCAAAACAACCTGTCGTAATTTCTCAACCCAAAGTAGAGAATTCTGAACCTGAACCTACTGTAAGAATTTCTAAACCCAGAGTAGAGAATTCTGAACCTAAGGCTACTGTCAGAATTTCTAAACCCAAAGTAGAAAGAGTACAGGCTGAAAAACCGCAAACTTCTGCTAATTCAGCACCCGATCAAGCCGTAGAATTTGTTAAACCAGCAAATAACTCAAACGAAACTGCTAGTACCACCGCCAGGAAAACAAAAGATTACAATAACACCCTCATTGACCCCACAAATTACAACGGTACTGCTACAAGTAACTATGAAGCACCCAGTTCTGTAGTAGTCACAGAACACGCTGGGGGCTGTCGAGCGGTTTTCTCAGCACGAGAAATTGCTCGTGGTGCTTGTGGTAAAAAAGCAATTGACAATCCCCGTGTAGCTGATTCTCTCAAAAAATCAGCACCCACTTGGCTGAGAAAAAGTGAAACCGCTAGTTTAGACAAAGTACCACCAACAGTCCGGCAAATAGCAACCAAGGACAGCCCAGAACCTCGAAATGCTGTTGAGACTGTTGCTAGTGCTGTGAATAACAGAAGTTGGAGTAATTCCCACATTGGTCGTAGCAGTCATACAAAAACTGCATATCGCTCCAATCGTTTTATTCCTCAACCAAGCGAATTCAGCACTACAAGCGTGAGTGCTACTCCCATTGCGCCTAGTTTTGGTAGTTTACCTGCACCAATGGCAGAGGGTAACATTGCACCTCGCCCCAGCAATGTGTCTTATGAGTTTTCGCTGGCATCAGTCTTACCACAAATTCCTTATAGTGGTGCTGTTGCTTATCGTGGTGGTGGTGGGGGAATGATGTTTCCCCTATCTGTAGCCGCGCCTATTACTTCTTTGTTTGGCTGGCGGGTTCACCCTATTACAGGGGATAGACGTTTCCACGCTGGTACAGACTTGGGTGCGCCAATGGGAACACCAGTTTTGGCAGCGGCTAAAGGTCAAATCGAAACTGCTGACTGGGTTGGTGGTTATGGTTTAGCAGTAATTATTAATCATAGTTCTGCTCAACAAACTCTCTACGGTCATATGTCAGAAGTCTTTGTTCGTCCCGGTCAATGGGTAGAACCAGGAACTGTCATTGGTCGAGTTGGTAGCACTGGCAACTCTACAGGACCTCACCTCCATTTTGAAGTCCGCCATTTGACAGCAAATGGTTGGGTTGCTGTTGACCCAGGTGTACAATTACAATCTGGACTCGGTAACTTGGCGCAAAGCACAGGCACAGCTTCTGCACAATAGGTTGATGGGGAGATGGGGTGACGCGAGGAGTAGGAGACGCGGTGACGGTGGGACGCGGGGACGCGGAGAGTTTATTTGATCAGCAATTAAGTAGATTAAAACCCTCTTTCTCCCTGTCTCCTGCCTCCTGCCTCCTGCCTCCTGCCTCCTGCCTCCTGCCTCCTGCACCCTGCACCCTGCACCCTGCCCCAGTTTACAAATACCCGTGTTCTGTTAAAAATGCGGGTGTAATCATATCACAACCAACCTCATCTACATCTTGATTGGGTTGATTGCCAGGATATAGGAATTTTTCCACGTATTTACCGAGAATATCTCCTTCGAGATTTACCCAGCTGCCAGGAACTAAATAGTTGAGATTAGTTTTGGCATAAGTGACGGGAATCACTGCTACAGTAAAGTGAGACTGTTCAGGTTCATAAGTGGCTACCGTGAGGCTGATGCCATTGACAGCGATGCTACCTTTGGGGACAATGTATCGAGCGATCGCAGGAGTTGCCATAAAAGTCATTTCCCAAGAAGTAGCAGTCTGTTCTGAAGAAATTAATTTCCCAATTCCGTCTACATGACCCATGACAAAATGACCACCGACTTTGCCGCCAACTCGCAGTGATGTTTCTAAGTTGACATATTTTTCTTGAGTTTCTTCTCTACCTAAAGTCGTGCGCCGCAGGGTTTCTGGTGAAGCAGTGGCAATAAACCCATCTTTTAAAATTTCTTCTACTGTGAGACATACGCCATCTACAGCCACACTGTCACCATAAGTCAAATCCTGCATAATTGTCTCAGACTCGCTGACGAAACTAATCTGCCAAGAATTTTTCCCTAAGGGTTTGATAGTACCTAAGCCTTGAATTAATCCTGTGAACACGGTTTTTTGCCAAACTAATTCTATTTATTGCTTAATTTTGGCTGAAATGAACTGTTAATGCTGAAAACAATATAAAACCTTTAAATATAATTTTCAGATTTTTTTTGGACAAACTAACACTAACACATTAACATCAATCTCAAGGCATACTTGAGTAAGAAGATTCTTGTTTTGGTAAAGCAATTTGATTTATTCTGGCATTCACCACAAGTTCGGAGTTTAATAGAAGCAATTATAGAGAATAAAAGCCCTATGTTTACTTCTGTCCCAGAAAAACCCAACCAAGGGTATTATTTACAACTGACTACTCAAGCGCTTAAAGGATTTTAGAGGGTTAGCCAATGATTGAAATGAGAGTCGCTGGTATAGCATTAGATGCCATAACCCGCAGCCCGATTGTACTTCTAAAAGATAGCTCAGATCGTCGGGCTTTACCAATTTATATCGGTCAAGAACAGGCTAGGGCAATTATGGGAGCGCTGGAAAACCAAAAGCCTCCTAGACCTTTAACCCATGACTTAATTGTGAATATGTTAGAAGCATGGAATATGACTATAGAAAAGGTCATTATTCATTCTTTGCAAAAGGATACATTTTATGCAGTTTTGATAGTTCAGCAAGGGGAGGTTAAAAAAGAAATTGATGCCCGTCCTAGCGATGCGATCGCAATTGCCCTCCGTACAAATACACCTATTTGGGTGATGGAAGAGGTAGTAGCTGATGCTTCTATCCCAGTTGATAGAGATGCTGACGAAGCTGAACAGCAAGCTTTCCGTGAATTTGTTTCCAATCTTCGTCCTGAAGATTTGATTAAAAGATTTGATAATGGTGACAGTTAAGAGGTGACAGGGTTAAAAGTCTGTTTGTGTTTAAGTTGCTATCAATGTAAGGGTTTAGCAATGCTAAACCCCTACTAATTTAATCAATTTCATGAAATATAAAATCTTGACAACATAAATCCAAACTGATTTATGCAATATCGACGTTTTGGGAAAACTAATTTACACATCTCGGTTTTTTCTTTGGGAACAATGCGTTATTTAGCTAACGCAGAAACTGCCCAAAAAACTATTGAAAAAGCTTTATCTTTGGGAATTAATCACATCGAAACAGCTAGAGGTTACGGTAAAAGTGAGGAGTATTTAGGTGCAGCGATAAAAGCTGGTTTGTCAGTACCCAGAAATCAACTGTATATTACTACCAAAATTACTCCCACACCCGATGCTGAGACGATGCGTCAGTGTATTGATGAATCATTACAACGTTTAAATATAGATTATCTTGATTGTTTGGGAATTCATGGTTTAAATACCCCAGAACATTTAGAATGCGTACAAGCTAAAAACGGCTGTATGCAAGCTGTACAAGAAGCAGTAAATGATGGCAGAGTAAAACACGTTGGTTTTTCTACCCACGCTTCATTAGATATAATTCTGGCAGCTATTAATACAGATTTTTTTGAATTTATTAATTTGCATTATTATTATTTTTTCCAACACAATGCTTCAGCTATTCAAGCAGCAGCAAAAAAAGATATGGGTGTTTTTATTATTTCTCCCGCTGATAAGGGAGGAAGACTTTATACACCACCTTCAACTTTAAAAGAACTCTGTCAGCCATTTACACCTTTGGAATTAAACTATAGATTTTTATTGAGTGACAACCGCATTACAACTTTAAGTGTAGGTGCTGCAACTCCAGAAGAATTAATTGTACCTTTGGAAGTTGCTGATCATGTTGGTGAGTTAACTTCAGCAGAAAACCTTGTTTTTGAAGAATTAGAAAATCAGCAAAATATAGTTTTAAATACTGATAAATGTAGTCAGTGTTATGCTTGTTTACCTTGTCCTGAAAATATCAATATTCCTGAAGTTTTAAGATTAAGAAATTTAGCAGTAGCTTATGACATGAATGCTTATGGAAAATATCGTTATGGAATGTTTGAAAATGCTGGTCATTGGTTTCCAGGAATGAAGGGAAATCGTTGTACAGAATGCGGTGATTGTTTACCTAAATGTCCTGAAAATTTAGATATTCCGGCTTTATTAGCAGATACCCATGAGAGATTAAATGGGAAAGCTGGGAGAAGATTGTGGAGTTAGTTTTTTATTACCGATAATATACTTATATCAAAATCCTTCTCCTCTCCGCACCACTGTACCTCTGCGTGATCAAAAAAACCACTTTCATAACTACACAAATAGCCTTAAAGTAAAAATAAACATCTACCATTAATAGACTATGCTTACCCAAGAAAAAAAACAAATCGACTGGAAACCCATAATCAAAAAATTCATCACTGTCCTTGGTGAAAAAGGAGTAGTAAAACGCCGAGAAGAACTTATCACCTACGAATGTGACGGTTTAACTAGCTATCGCCAAACTCCCCCAGTTGCGGTTTTACCCCGCACCACAGAACAAGTAGCCGAAGTTGTCAAAATTTGTAATCAACACTCCGTCCCGTTCATTGCAAGGGGTTCAGGTACAGGTTTATCAGGTGGGGCTTTACCATCAGAAGATTCAGTTTTAATTGTCACATCTTTAATGCGACAAATCATCAAAATTGATTTAGAAAATCAGCTTGCTGTAGTTCAACCTGGGGTAATAAATAGCTGGGTGACACAAGCCGTTAGCGGTGCTGGTTTTTACTATGCACCTGATCCTTCTAGCCAGATTATCTGCTCAATTGGTGGGAATATTGCCGAAAATTCAGGGGGAGTACATTGTTTAAAATATGGTGTCACCACTAACCACGTTTTGGGTTTAAAAATTGTGCTTCCTGACGGTTCTATTGTTGATGTCGGGGGACAAATTCCCGAAATGCCAGGTTATGATTTAACTGGTGTATTTGTTGGTTCCGAAGGAACTTTAGGAATTGCGACAGAAATCACTTTGCGAATTCTCAAAAGTGCAGAATCAATTTGTGTGCTTTTAGCAGATTTTACTAGCGTTGAAGATGCAGCCGCAACCGTTTCAGATATTATCAGCGCGGGAATTATTCCTGGTGGTATGGAAATGATGGATAATATTAGTATTAATGCTGTAGAAGATGTTGTTGCTACTAATTGTTATCCTCGTGATGCAACTGCAATTCTGTTAGTAGAAATTGATGGATTAGATATAGAAGTTGAGGTCAATAAAAAGCGAGTAGCTGAAATTTGTAAAAAGAATGGGTCTCGAAATATTACGACTGCTAGTGATCCAGAAACGAGATTAAAATTGTGGAAAGGAAGAAAAGCCGCTTTTGCTGCTGCTGGACATTTAAGTCCTGATTATTATGTGCAAGATGGTGTAATTCCTCGGACTCAACTACCTTATGTATTAAAGGAAATTGAGGCTTTAAGTCAAAAATATGGTTATCCAATTGCGAATGTCTTTCATGCTGGAGATGGTAATTTACATCCACTAATTTTATTTGATAATTCTGTACATGGCGCATTAGAAAAAGTAGAAGAATTAGGCGGAGAAATTCTGAGATTATGTGTAAAAGTAGGTGGTAGTATTTCTGGTGAACATGGTATTGGTGCTGATAAAAAATGCTATATGCCAGATATGTTTAGTGAAGCTGATTTAGAAACTATGCAATGGGTACGACAAGTTTTTAATCCTCAAGGTTTAGCAAATCCTGGGAAAATTTTCCCCACACCTCGCACTTGTGGAGAAGGAGCAAAGGCTGCAATTCAGCAATTTTCAGGAGTGGAAAGATTTTAATTAAGAAAGATCAGCTAATACAGTTTATTTGCGACAGCAAAATCAATATTTACGTAGGTTGGGTTATGCTGTTGCTTAACCCAATTCTTCCAGATTTTAATTCCACCTTTACGCAGTCACAGCACCGACACCATCTCTAATTAAATGTCCATCTTCCATATAAATAATTCGGTCAGCAACATCTAAAATCCGATTATCATGGGTAACAAGTAAAATTGTACAACCATGTTCTTTTGCTAATTTCTGCATTAATTCCACCACATCCCGTCCCGATTGCTTATCCAGTGCGGCTGTAGGTTCATCTGCTAGGATAATTTTCGGTTGACTGACTAATGCGCGTGCGATCGCAACTCGTTGTTTTTGTCCCCCTGATAAACTATCTGGATAGTAATCAATTCGATTTCCTAATCCCACCTCTTCTAGCATTGCTTTGGAACGATTGATCATTTCTTGGGTTGATATTTTCGGATGTAATTCTAAACCCATTTTCACATTTTGAATTGCAGTTAGGCTACCGTGTAAATTGTGAGCTTGGAAGATATAACCGTTATTTCGTCGCGCTTGGGTTAGTTGTTTAGCATTAGCTTTACATAGTTCTTTACCTAATATTTTTAAACTTCCAGATTGTGCGGATCGTAAACCACCCGCCAAGGTTAATAAAGTGGTTTTCCCTGACCCAGATGGTCCCGTCATGATAATAATTTCACCTGTGTTAATGGTGAGATTTATATTAAATAAAACTTGTTTTTTGAGTTGTCCGGTTCCGAAATAATGGTCGAGATTTTGAACAAAGATTACTGGTTCTGAAGAATTAAGGTTTTGCATAATTAATCGTTAATTTTAAAATTATGTAGGTTGAGTTAAGGAAATCTAACATTTTCACCAAGATGTGAGTAAACTTTATCTTTGGTTACGCTATGGCTTAAGCAAACCTACAATTTTTCTGTTCCGATTCCCTAATTTAAAACATATCTGCTGGATCTGCTGATTGTAGTTTACTAGTAGCTATTGTCCCGGAAATTGTACACATGATAATTGTTAAAATTAGGACTATTAAGGCTCTCGTTAATGTCATGTATATCGGTAAGTTGGTGGCGTTTCTTGCTAACTGATAAATTCCTAAAGGTACTATGAATCCGGGAATAAAACCCAATGCTGCTAAAATTATTGCTTCTTCAAAAATTACACCTAATAAATATGAGTTTTGATATCCCATTGCTTTAAAAGTAGCGTATTCTTTGAGATGGGCATTTACATCTGTGGAGAGAACTTGGTAAACAATAATTACACCAACAATAAATCCCATTGATACACCTAGTGTGAAAATAAAACCGATGGGGCTTTCTTTTTTCCAAAATGCTTCTTCAAATTTAATAAATTCTTGTTTAGTGAAAACTTTCACATCTTCATTATCTTTCAGGTGTGATTTTAAGGCTGCTGCTACCTGTTCTACTTCATATCCTGGTTGAATGGAAATTAAGCCCAAATTGATACTTCCTACTTGTCTTCTAGGAAAGATGCGTAAAAAGTTTTCGTCACTAGAAATTATCGTTCCATCTGCACCAAATGAAGCTCCTAATTTAAATAATCCACTAATATTAATTGTCCGTTTTTCTATTTCTGTGGAAACACTTTGACCTGCGTCTATTTGGCTAAAAACTTGATCATAATCTCCTCTTGCACCACGATCAAAAAGAAAGTTATCTGGTAATTTAATTTTATCTAATTGGGCATTGACTTCTGGTATATTTAATGCAGGTTGATCAGGATTAAAGGCTATTGCTTGGACTGTGGTTTTGCGTCGTGTTTGGGGATTTTTCCAGGTAACTAATCCGATATACATGGGTTCTGCTGATTTTACACCTTGGACATCAGCAGCTTGAAACAGTCTTCTCCGGGAAAAAGTGGACATATTTTGCATATTCCGGCTTTGCGGACTTATGAGAACGATATCTGCAAGCACAGCCCGGTTTAAGGTGGTATTGCTGTCATACAAGGCATTTTGAAAGCCAAGCTGCATAAAAATCAGTACATCTGCAAAAGCAATACCTGATAAAGCAACTAACAAGCGACTTCTATTATGGTTGAGTTGCAACCATCCCAGGGGTGTGCGTCTTTGGAGTTTTTGAATTAATCCTATCATAGTGAAATTACTGCCTTAACTTGCAAATTGGTAAATTTTGCTGCTTTCTCACTTGATGTCTCATCTAGCTGCACATGAACTTCTACTACTCTAGAATCAATATTTTCACTAGGGTCAGAATTGATCACATTTTGCCGTTGTACTTTCCAACCAACCCAATCTACTGTTCCTTGTAACTCCCCTGGAATAGAGTTAGTAGACATTTTTACTTTTTGCTGAGGAGTAATTTTCTTGATATCACTTTGGTAAACTTCTACAACTGCATACATCTGTTTGGTTTGCCCAATTTCAACGATGCCATCATTGGATACTACTTCACCAGCACGGGTGTAGATATCAAATATGACACCATCTTGAGGTGCTTTCACATAAGCTTGATCTAAATTTGCTTTTGCTTGTTCGGCTGCGGCTATGGTGCGGCCAACTTCGGCTTTGGCTGCGGCTACGTCTACCGGACGGATTTCGGCTATTTGGTTTAAGGTGGCTTGGGCAGAGGTAATTTGTTTGCTACCTGTGGCATTAATTCGGGTGAGCGCGGTTTTGGCTTCGCTAATTTGCTTGCGTCCCGTGCTATCAATACGATTGAGGTTAGCTCTGGCTTCACTCAATTGTTGGGTAATAGTATCAAAGGTGAGACGTTTGGTATCAAATAATGACTGAGAAATTGCCCCATCTTGGTAAAGTTGCTGATAGCGTTGCAGTTCTACTTGAGCATTTTTGAGTTCGGCTTGGAGTCTATTAATTGTTGCTTGTTGTGCAGTTGTCTCACCTTGCCATTGTGCTTCTAATCTCGAAACTGCTTGCCTTTGTCCGGTTTCATCTCCGAGCTTTTGCGCTTCTATTCTGGCAATTTCAGCTTTTTGTGCATTTATTTCTCCTACTTTCGCGCCCTCTTGAACTTTATCTAAGTTTACCTGGGCAACTTTCACTGCTGCTTGGGCTTCTTGGTAAGCGGCTTGGAGACGGGGACGATTATCTAAAATGGCTATTACCTGCCCATTTTTGACTTTATCCCCTTCTTTGACCAAAAGTTTCTCTACTCGGCTGCTTTGACTAGAAGCCGGTGCGGAAAGTTTAATTACTGTTCCCTTGGGTTCAATTCTCCCTAATGCTGTCACCGTCTTAATTTGCGGTGTAGTTACTTGGGTAGCTTGGATTGCAGCGGTTTTTGGTTGAAGTTGTGAAAATCTATACCCTTTGATTCCCAAAATTGTCATAGCTATAGCTGCTGTCAGCATTATTAGCTGACGGGAACTAGGTTTTAAAAATACGGAATCTTTGGGTGTTACATCACGCACCATAAGTTTTCCCCTATTATTTAAGATGGGAGGTAAACTAATTAGTTTAGTTGCCTGTAACTAAACTAGACTGTACATTATAATCTTGTCAAGAGTTACTGCAAAAATAATTAATCTCGGTAGCTGATATGCGAAAAAAGAGCAAAGAAGTCGAAGAAAGTCCTGTGGAAAGATTCCTGTTAGTAGAAAAAGTTGATGCGATCTTGGCTGGTGCAATGCAGGAATTTCTAGCGCACGGCTACGCTGCGACAACAATGGATAAGGTGACAGCAGCCGCTGGGGTATCGAAAACAACTGTATATAGCTACTTTCAAGATAAGGAAGGGTTATTTACTGCACTGATTGAACGATTAGCACAGCAGAAATATTTAGCTGTTTATAACCCTCAAGATCCGCAATTTCTCGCAGGAGAACCAGAAATAGTTTTGCGTCGGATCGCCAACAAGATTTTAGATAACATTGCTTGTTCCCAAGAATCACTGAATTTTGTCAGGTTAGTTATTGCTGAATCAGGGCGTTTTCCCTCATTAGCACAGATTTTTGTCCGTAATTTAGATAAAACTGGGTTACAGGCAATTACTCAGTATTTTGCCACCCATCCAGAATTACAGTTACCAGATGCACAGGTAGCAGCACGGATTTTTCTGGGGACTTTGGTGTATTTTACGATTATTCAGTATATGTTACATGGTGCGGATATTTTACCAATGGAGCGCGATCGCTTGATTGATAATCTGGTCAATTTAATTACCAGTAATAAAATAGATATACATGGCAATAAGTATTCAGGAACAAGGCATAAATCACCCAGACGCAAGCGTACAGCAGGGGGTAAATTTCAGGCTGATTATGGTGATGAGTCTAAAAAATTGCGTTCTATCCGGCTGACAGATACCGCTTGGGCAAAATTGGATGAATTAGCCCAAGCAAATAATTTGACCCGCAGCGAGATGATTGAAATCTTTGCTCGTCAGGGCTTTGGTTCGGAGGGGTAATTTTGTATATACATGGATAGAGCTACAGGACTTGAGGTCAGAGCGATCGCTAACTTGATTCCAAGATGAGGCAGTAAGTTCCACACCCTATCATTAGTTAAACCCTTGCTCGGTTTCTTTCTCTTAGATCAATCTCATCAACCTTGAGTTGCAGACGATTATATAAATTAACTTGAGGATCGGAATGACTAATGTTAACGACTAAAGCATAACGTTGTATTGGAATTTCATCTGCATTTGCCCATTTACGATTACAACTCACCACCAGAGTCATAGGTAAATTGTTATATTTTTTAGCTCCTGACTTTAGTTGTGTTTGTCCTCTTTGTACAGTTCCTTTCTTACGGAGATTAGAACCTGGAGATAAATCAATAGTGATACTACGGTTTGGATGTTTTTTATTCAAATTTTGGATTGATATTTCTGCAAATTCATCAGGTTTATCTGTTTTACTTGCATCTACATAAGCGTTGATGACACTTTGCTTATCTATACCTTTAAAAATATTAAATTCCATTGTTACCCCTAAATATGAATCGCCACGAGTTGGACGAGTTGGAGGATCAAATGCCAAGGTAACTGATAGTGTACGAGTACCTTCTATATCAAAAAATTCCTCTGGTAGTTGGGGAATTTCATAAATATGAAACTTGCCTACTGGAATAAAAATATTATCTTCTGATAGAACAACATAGTTTTCAGCAGAATACATTGCACGTTCTAAATCAGTCTGTCCATAGCCATAGATTTGTAGCTGCTTTTTAATTTTTTGAGATTCTGTACCCTTACTAAATTCATCTGGAATTTCTTTGGGAAGTACCGCAGAGTTAACAATTAATGCTCGAATGAGGTTAGAACTGGCATTTGGATATTTTGTAAAGAGTTGAGCAGCAATGTTTGCTACACGAGGTGCAGCAAAACTTGTACCACTACAGATGTGAAATAAAGAACTTTGGAAATTTTTGGAGAAAGTAACAACAGAAACCCCAGCAACATTATCTCCTAATTGACTAACTTTAGGCAAATCTAAACCTTCTCGATAACTGAGGTCTAATGCTAAATCTCCACCAAAATCTACAACATCAGGTTTAATCATTCCATCTACTCCAAAACCAGTTCTGGTAAAGGGAGAAGGATATCCTGGTAATTTTGCGATCGCCTGACGACGCACATCCGCAGGTTCGGTCATACTACCATGTCCATAGGATAAAGAACCTACAGTTAGTGCGATCGCAGAAGTTGCTGGATCAATAATTCGAGCATTCTGATTCAGTAAATAATTTGGGTAGTCAGTTATTAATTGCTCATCTGATTTAGCCTCTTCATGAGGTGGGTTAGTATTTCCTGCTGAAATTACAAAAATAATGTTTTTGTTTTCCTTTTGGTATTGATAAGCAATTTCATCTATTTTTGCTGCTAATCGAAACTGCTTCATCCCATCTCTATAAATTTGTTCAGCATTTCCTAATGAGATATTAATTACTTTGCAGTTAGGATACTGATCCACAAAAGCATGAATAGCTTGATCTAGTTGAGTTTCTAAAAGAAGATCCTCATAATACTGACAATTTTCATCTGTTACACGAGCAGAAAATAACCAAACTGTTGGATCAAATGACCGTTTTTTAATACCGTTTTCAACATCTCCATAGATAGCAATGCCAGAAACACTTGTACCGTGTCCATTTACATCATTTGCACCACCTTTTATTAATTTCTGTTCTGGATCTGGAAATACATCAGCTTTATTCAGTACAGGAGCAATTAATGGATGACCTCTTTGCACACCTGAATCTATAACTAGAATGCCGCAATTCTTTTTAGGTGGAGGAATAACTTCAGGAAAACTGGAAATTGGTAAATTATAATCGGCAGTTATCTCAAATGCAGGTTGGGGAGGACGATCAATTTCTTTGACGATTTTTTCTTTTAGTAAAAGTTCTAAAACTTCGTGAGTGACTTTAATTCGAGCTATACACAGATATTCACCAACATAGCTATCACTCATTCTCATAGGAGCGGTATCGCTAGAAAAGTCTTCTAACCTTTCGGCGATATGTTCTAAAGACACTTTCATTTCTTTGCGATCGCCTGTGTGCCAGAGTTCCAAATCTAAAGCTGCAAGTTCACCTGGTTGTACAGGCTTTAACTCTAACAAACGACCAATCCGATCTTCACGTTCAAGGGGGACTAAATCATCAATTGCCCCTAAATATTCATATTTGTTACCTTCTATAATTTGACTGTAATTTTTTAAACGTCTCCTAAATTCTGTTAACTCTAGATCAGACGAGAAGACAACTATAGCTTTATCAGGCTCAATTGCTAAAATATCTAATCCTGTTCTAATCAAATCTTTATCTTCAATAGATCCTTTTTTAGTCAGTTTGATCTTAAAAATTAATTTTGGATCAAGACGGAAAGGGTTGCTTTTTTCCTGTTTCGGCTCAGTCAGTCCAGAAATTTGATCTAATAAGTAATTGGACAAAAATATTTACAGTCATTGCGAGCGAAGCGAAGCAATCCCAGCCCTTGCGATTGCGTCATTCCACTGCGTTCCATTCGCAATGACATTGTGTAATTAATTCTGTCCTAGTACTTAAATGCTTACCATGTTCAATGAAATCAGCACGTTTTCCACTACCTCCACCACCATGAGATCGTCGTCGTGGTAATTCGATATTAATTATTCTCGGCAATTTAAGGTGTTCAAACTGACTTACCATGAGGATTTGACGTAGATGATTATTTTGAGTTTGCTATTATACTTTGCCTTTCTAAAAAACGTCCTATTGCAACTTCTAAATCATCAGCAGTCAAGGTACGCTCTCCCCGTAGAATTACAGCTTTAATTGCATCAGAACAAATACGTTCTATATCTGCTCCTGTAGCATTTTCTAGCTGTTCTGCAAAAGTAGATAGATTAATCACAGTATAACGGATACCAGACAAATAACGACTTAAAAGAGCCGTCCGTAGTTCAACTGTTGGATTATCAAAAAAAATCACCTCATCAAATCGTCGCCAAACTGCACTATCCAGTAGTTTCTCGTGATTAGTGGCTGCAACAAATATACTTTGATTGGTTGCATTATCAATGAGTTGTAACAAGCTATTGACTAGACGTTTGACTTCACCATGTTCATTTAAGTTATCTCGATCACGAGCGATCGCATCAAATTCATCGAACAAAACCAACCATTCTCCTTGTTCAATGTAGGTAAAAATTTTCTGAAGATTAGTTGCTGTTTCACCTAAGTAAGAAGAGAATACGGCTGTTAGGTTGACGTAAACAAGGGGTAGACTCAAAACACTAGAGAGAATTTTTGCGGTTTGGGTTTTACCACAACCCGGTGGTCCACAAAAGAGCAGTTTATTTTTGGGCTTGAGGTTATAGGCTGCAAGGATGTCTTGTTTACGGTTTTCGAGAACAATTTCTTGCAGAATATCGAAAATTTTTTCACTCAGGACAATGTGATCCCATGTCAGATCGAACTTCTTTACCTCAAGTAAGGCAAGTCCAGTATCCTTATCTTTAGGTGGTTCAGGAAATTGATTCCAGGGAGCTAGGTTAGCAGCTAAGGGTTTAGTGTATCCATTTCCATTGTGCAGCAGCTTTTCCAAATCTCTAGCCAGCAGGATGTGATTTTTATTTCTTTCTTCTTCAATTAGTTCGTTAGCCGCAGCCAAAAACTCTTCTCTCTCATTGCGAGAGAAGCTTTTGAAGAGTTTTCTAAGGGTTTCGCCACGTGCCATAATGTAGGGTTGGGATTAGATACTCTATGTACCTAATCTAATATAGAACTTTTGTACTAATAAGGACATCCGGGCAGACATTCCATCGTAGCAACGAAATATTACACTTGACGGCAACCGTTCCTCAAGCCTGGTTTGCTTGATTGCTTTTCCTTGTATTCTTATCTCGCCACAAGCTTGTGATATAGCAAAAGCAATTTTGACTCAATATCATCAAAAACTTTTTAGTATTTGGAGCGATCAACCCTCTCAATTTTCTGTCACAGCGAAAAAATGGTATGTATGAACCTAGGGTTTAAGTATAGAATATTCTTATTTAGTCTAAAACATTTAGTGGGTGAGGAGGGAATCGAACCCGCAACCAATTGATTAAGAGTCAACTGCTCTACCGTTGAGCTACTCACCCACACTAGGACTCATGATATCAGACTTTTGACGCTGGCGCTAGTGTTGCAGTTAAAAAACTGGCTGAAGCGGGAATCTAATCGTGAAAGTGATGTGATTATCGGCACTTGGTAACTGGCTACCAACCTGACCTAAGTAGATTTTCCCCCGTTTTTCCCCCACTCGACAACTCAGTTGAGGGAAAAATGAGGGAAAGTTCAAACCCAGATACAGCTGAGGATTTTCTAGAGATGAGAGAATGTATCTTAGATGTCCCTGTTGGGGATAATAGCCCGTCGTAGACATCGCTTATTTTATTGGACACAGTTGCTCAGAGGCTTTGGAAATTAGGTAAAAAGTGAGATATTTACTATAGATAACTCAAGTTGCTAGTTATCTACAGGACTTACGCAACTGGCACATTGGTAGGGTGCGTCAGACTGCATAAATCCTGCAAATAACTAGATTATTGATATCTGATGCACCCTACAACAGATTTTGAGTGTGACACGCAGCTTTAGTCCTAATCTAGTTGAGGCTGCTAATAGGTAATAGGTAATGGATGATAAAATCTCTGTTTTCATCCTGTTCATCCTTTAATCCTGGACATCCTGATTCTGACAATCTACCTAACTAGCAACTTACGTTAGATAGTTAAACTGAGTATCGAATGATCACTAATAACCAATGACCAATAACTAAACCTTAAAATATGCCAGCTAAATCAGCTTTATGCCTTGTGTGACTGTAACGATCAGCTAAGTCAGATTAGAATTAACCCGGCCAATCATCCTTGGTTGCAGTCCCAAAAACAGGAGGTTTAATTTTGACGAAGTTGAAAATTGGTATTAATGGATTCGGTCGCATTGGTAGACTTGTGTTACGTGCCGGTCTTACTAACCCCAATATTGAATTTGTAGGAATTAATGATTTAGTTCCACCTGATAATCTCGCTTACCTTTTAAAGTACGACTCTACACACGGTAGATTAAAAAGTAAGGTGGAAGCTAGAGAAGATGGAATGGTTATTGATGGTCATTTTATCCCTTGTGTGTCGGTAAGAAATCCAGCGGAATTGCCTTGGGCTAAATTGGGAGTAGATTATGTTGTTGAATCTACAGGACTGTTCACCGATTACGCTGGGGCTGAAAATCACCTGAAAGCAGGTGCAAAGCGGGTTGTAATTTCTGCACCGACAAAAGAACCTGAAAAGGTAAAAACAATGGTCATGGGTGTAAATCATCACCTATTTGACCCAGCAAAAGACTTAATTGTCTCGAATGCTAGTTGTACTACAAATTGTTTAGCGCCTATTGCTAAAGTCATTAATGATAACTTCGGTTTAGCTGAAGGGTTAATGACTACAGTTCACGCTACAACAGCCACCCAACCCACGGTAGATGGCCCCAGCAAAAAAGATTGGCGCGGTGGACGAGGTGCTGGTCAAAATATTATTCCCTCCGCTACAGGGGCGGCTAAAGCCGTGGCTTTGGTGTTACCAGAGTTGAAAGGTAAGTTAACTGGTATGGCTTTTAGAGTTCCTACTCCTGATGTCTCCGTAGTTGATTTAACTTTCAAAACTACTAAAGCTACTATTTACAAAGAAATCTGTGCGGCGATGAAAAAAGCATCTGCTGGTGAGTTAGCAGGTGTTTTAGGCTATACAGATGAAGAGGTAGTATCTACAGATTTTCAGGGTGATACTAACTCTAGCATCTTCGACGCAGGTGCAGGAATTGAACTTAATTCCAATTTCTTCAAGGTTGTCTCCTGGTATGACAACGAATGGGGTTACTCCAACCGCGTCATTGATTTGATGTTGTCAATGGCACAGAAAGAAGGATTGATTTAGGTAATTGGGTAATAGGTAATGGGTAATGGGTAATGGGTAATGGGTAAAACATTCTTCCCAATCACCAATCACCAATCACCAATCACCAATCACCAATCACCAAACCAGGGCTTAACGGGGTGTGCTACTTTACCGTTACTCCCTACATACTTATGCGTCGCACTAAAATTGTTTGTACTATTGGACCTGCTACATCTTCACCTGAGAAGTTAGAAGCTTTGGTAAGGGCGGGAATGAATATGGCGCGGTTGAATTTTTCTCATGGCGCTTATGAAGATCATGCCCAGGTTTTTCATCATTTGCGGCAGATTAGTAAGGATTTACACAAGCCCATTGCGATTATGCAGGATTTGTGTGGTCCAAAGATTCGGTTGGGGAAATTACCACCGGAAGGATTGATGTTAGAAGCTGGGACTGAGGTGACATTTCTCTTACATGAGAAGGGTGAAAATATTCATGAGTTACCCTTGCCTCTACCCACTCTATTCGCAATGATGCGATGTGGTGAACCGATTTTAATTAATGATGGTAGGGTAAAATTAACCGTTACAACTCGTGACGCTGATAGAATTCGCGCTCATGTGAATATTGGTGGTTTGATTTCTTCTCACAAAGGTGTAAATTTACCCGCAACTCCTTTACCTGTAAGTTCAATTACAGAAAAAGATTTAATGGATTTGCGATTTGGGATACAATTAGGAGTAGACTGGGTTGCGGTTTCCTTTGTGCGATCGCCTCAAGACCTCGAACCTGCCCGCCGCATGATTGAAGGGGCTGGCTCAAAAATTCGCCTCATTGCTAAAATCGAACGGGCCGAAGCAGTGGAACAGCTAGATGCTATCCTGGAAGCTGCTGACGGCATTATGATTGCTCGTGGTGATTTAGGGGTGGAAGTACCAATTTATGAAGTCCCTCTGATTCAAAAAGAAATTGCTCGTCGTTGTAATCAAGCTGGTAAACCAGTAATTACAGCTACTCAAATGTTAGAGTCGATGATTAGCGCTCCTGACCCGACTCGCGCTGAAGCTACCGACGTTGCTAACTCGATTTTAGATGGCACAGATGCAGTTATGTTATCTGGAGAAACTGCAATGGGCGAATATCCGATTGCTGCTGTTCAAACCATGCACAATATCGCCTTAAAAACAGAAACAGCACTACAAGAGGGAAATAGACATTCTTGGACTCCGACAGCAGGTAGTCTCACAGTCACAGAATCAGTTTCTCAAGCGGTATGTCGCATTGCTTATGAAACTGGTGCTAAAGCGATTCTCTGTAATACCTCCTCAGGAAGTACAGCCAAATTAGTCTCTAAATATCGTCCCAGCACGCCGATTATTGCGCTTACTTCTGAATGTACTGCTTACCGTCAATTAGCTTTATCTTGGGGTGTAGAACCCTTACTTATTCAACCTGTTCACAATGCTGAAGAAATGTTTGTGAATGTGCTAGATACCGTTGTCGAAAGTGGTTTAGTCCAAGAAGGAGACAAGGTTGTGATTACCTCTGGTGTCCCAGTTGGTCAATCAGGAACAACAAGTTTAATTAAAGTGCATTCTATTGGACAGCCAATTACGGCATGACGCATCTAAAATAGGTAATTGGTAATGGGTAATTGGTAATTGGTGATTGGAAAAATTATTGTTCCCTCTTCCCTATTTCCTATTCCCTATTCTCTGACCACTGACATTGGAGTATGTTATGCCTAAAAACTTACTAGAAGCACTACGGGCAGTAACCGTTGTGGTAGCGGATACCGGAGATATCCAATCAATTGAACAGTTTAAACCTCAAGATGCTACTACCAATCCTTCACTGATTACCGCTGCTGCACAAATGCCGGAATATCAGGATATTGTTGATCAAACTTTACTCAACGCTAAAAAAGATGCTGGTGCTGGTGCTAGTCAAGCACAGGTGGTATCTCTGGCTTTTGACCGCTTGGCGGTATCTTTTGGATTAAAGATTTTGCAAATTATTCCCGGTCGCGTGTCTACAGAAGTAGATGCTCGGTTATCTTATGATACAGATGCTACTGTAGCTAAGGCACGTGATTTAATTGCTCAGTATAAAGCTGCTGGTATTTCTAAAGAACGGGTTTTGATTAAAATTGCTTCTACTTGGCAAGGTATCAAAGCTGGGGAAATTCTGGAAAAAGAAGGCATTCACTGTAACTTAACTTTACTATTTGGTCTGCATCAAGCAATCGCTTGTGCTGAAGCTGGAATCACTTTGATTTCTCCCTTCGTTGGTCGGATTCTTGACTGGTACAAGAAAGATACTGGCCGAGATAGCTACCCCGCAGCGGAAGATCCAGGTGTATTATCTGTGACTACAATTTATAACTACTATAAGAAGTTTGGTTATAAAACTGAAGTGATGGGTGCTAGTTTCCGCAATATTGGTGAAATTACTGAACTTGCTGGTTGCGATTTGCTGACTATTTCTCCCGGTTTGTTAACGGAACTGCAAAATACTGTCGCCGAATTACCCCGTAAACTCGATCCGGCGAAGGTAGCAAATCTATCAATTGCGAAAATCTCTGTTGATAAAGCTACTTTTGATCAAATGCACAATGCTGACCGCATGGCTTCTGATAAACTCTCAGAAGGTATTGATGGTTTCACTAAGGCTTTGATTTCTTTGGAAAAACTCTTGTCCGAAAGATTGGCTCGTTTAGAAAGTGAAAAGGTAACTGCATAGTCATTGGTGATGGTAATTGCTGAAATTTTAACCTGTTACTTGTTATGGCAGGTGACAGTCTGAAAAGTCTTTTGGTGTCTAGGTTTTATCATCAGTTGGTGTCCTAACCGCCCTGTCTGTTGCTATACCTGCAATAAAAGTATTTTTGGTAATATAAAAGATTGAAAGCCTCTCTCCCCATGGGGAAGAGAGGCTTTTTACTAACATCCCTAATTGGGGAGTTGCTAATTGTCTTCGCTTAATTCTGGCCAAGAATTAGACCAAAAATTAGAATTTTAGGCTTGTCATACAAATTACAGCCAAAATTGCGGCGATTATATAAAAGACTCCAACTACTTGCAATTCTGACCAGCCAGTTAATTCTAAATGATGATGTAAGGGAGCCATTTTGAACAGGCGCTTACCTTTACCATCTGGACCCTTGGTGGCTTTGTAATAACTAACTTGCGCCATTACAGATAGGGTTTCTACAAAGAAGATACCACTGAGAATAAATAAAGCTACTAAGCTGTTACTTAACAGTGCTACAGCAGCTAAAGCACCTCCCAGCGCTAAGGAACCAGTATCTCCCATAAAAACACGGGCTGGATTACGATTATGCGCTAAAAATCCTAAGCAACTACCACTCATAGCTGCACAGAAAATCATTAATCCCGGAGAAGTTGGTGCAATGACAGCGCCTAATGCGAAAATAGCGATCGCAACTGTTCCCCCTGCTAACCCATCAATCCCATCAGTTAAATTGGTAGCATTACTTTCTGCTACTAACACAAAACCAGCCAAAGGCCAAAAGAGAAATCCTAAAGGTAGGGTAAAACTCACCCAAGGTAAGGCGATATTTGTTATACTAGAATCTTGGTTAAAAATTATCCACACACAAAAACAAGCTGCAAAAATTATCTGCAAAGCCAGTTTCATTTTTGGAGATATACCTTTATTTGATCTACGGCGCAAAATTTGCCAATCATCAATCCAGCCTATCAAACCGTAGCTAAGTGTTAACGCCGAAACAGCTAGTACGTCTTGAGCAAAATTAGACAATACACAGCCAAATACCACAGCTACAGGTACAAAAAAGATACCACCCATAGTTGGCGTACCAGCTTTTTTTAGATGGGCTTGGGGTCCATCTTCTCGGATAATTTGCCCTGTTTTCAGTGCTTGTAGTAGCGGTACTACCCATGTTCCTACAGTCCCAGCACCCACAGCACATAACAACAAAGGCAGGGTTAGTGATGTAGCTTGCCAAGGTAGTCTATTCCCCAGCCAATCTAAAGTCAAGGCTGCTGTACTGAGTAATAGAGCCAACAAAGAGGCCAGCCCAATTCCAGAAATATTCAAACTTTGGTCAGGAGATAGTTTAGCGTCCACAGAAAATTGTCCTTCACTCCACACTTTAAAAAAACCGACAAACAGAGACTATTGATAAAACTCAGTCTCCACGCCTCTTAAGGCTCATCCTCACCTATGCTGATATCATCGTCGTCATCAAGATCGCCAATTCCGTCTTCTCCACCCAAAAAATCGGATATCACTGCTTCTACGTCCAAAAAATTAGGTTCGTGAACACCACGCTCTATGAGACGACAGCTAGATTGCAGCCAATCCAGTATGGAGGATGCTTGCTTTAAGGGAATTACAGTAGCTCGCTGGTTGCGGGGTTCCTCACGTAGGGGCGAATTTAACATATCAACGAAGACACGAAGAGATTTATGTAACTAGACATTAAAAGTCTATCATTTGATACGGGATAATTTAATTAATGATTCAACTCTTTCATCGATAAATCCGAATTAAACAAAAAAGATTATCTCGTTACCTATGGTAAACAGTAAGCCCTTCCAGAGGTGAATTGCATAGCTATATACATAAAGCATTAATATCTTGTTAATTCTGATTTCATAGGCATATTTTAAGGTAAAAGACAATGATCACAAAATCTGCTGTCCTGGATGCAATCAGTGGTACAAATCGCGGTTTGCTGGCAACTGAAACCCAAAAACAGGCTATTCTAGCTGCGATCGCTAGTTTGGAAGATTTTAACCCTACACCGCGCCCTTTGGCAGCCAGTCACTTACTAGAGGGTGATTGGCGACTACTTTACACCACCAGCAAGGCTTTACTAAATTTGGATCGTTTCCCCTTTTGCAAACTTGGACAAATTTACCAATCTATTCGAGTAGAAACTACTAGCGTTTATAACATAGCAGAAATTTATGGACTACCTTCTTTGGAAGGATTAGTTAGCGTAGCTGCTAAATTTGAACCAGTCTCAGAACGTCGAGTCCAAGTGAAATTCCAGCGTTCTATTATTGGTTTACAAAAGCTCATTGACTATAAGTCACCTGCAACTTTTATCCAACAAATTGAATCCGGAAAAAAATTCACTGCACTTGATTTTCCTATTAAAAGTGAACAACAACAAGGATGGTTGGATATCACTTATATAGACAATGATCTACGCATTGGTAGAGGTAACGAGGGTAGCGTATTCGTCTTGAGTAAGGCATAGGGCATTTATTCGCAAGAAGTGTTTGCGAACGACCTTATTCTATTATAGGTACTTTGTCAAGTGCAGTTTGATATTGTTTTGTGTCCAGGACAAGGAGAGTATGGGAAATTAACCTGTTTCCTGCCTCCTGTTTCCTCTTCCTGGTTATGAGTTCCCTAATGTGACAAATAACTTAACAAACACTCTAGCAACGACCTTCAGGTTGTAGAGTGAAATCAATTAGCCCTAATTTATTGGCAATTGATAATTCAAAGGGAAAATAATCATGGTTCAACGTGGTTCTAAAGTACGTGTTCTCCGCCCCGAATCCTACTGGTTTCAAGATGTAGGAACTGTGGCAACTGTAGACCAAAGCGGTATCAAGTACTCCGTAATTGTCCGGTTTGATAAGGTCAATTATTCTGGAATCAATACCAATAACTTTGCTGTTGATGAATTACTAGAAGTTGCACCTCCAGCAGCTAAAGCAGCGAAGAAGTAAACAGTCGCACAGTTTTGGGTGCTGAGTCCTGAGTATAGAAATGGGAAAAAGCAGTAAACTAAATATGCTGTTTCCATGTCCTCGATTTATTTCGTGAGGCATTACTCATAACTCAGCACACCCTGCGGGAAGCTTCCCTCTGGGCTTGTACCGCAATCATTTAGTTTAGAAATGCCTGAACTGCCTGAAGTTGAAACAGTCCGACGGGGTTTAAATCAATTAACCCTAAATCAAACTATTACGGGGGGAGATGTGCTGCTACTACGCACTGTCGCCTACCCGTTTTCTATTGAAGAATTTATAGCCAATATTCAAGGAAGCGCCATTATATCTTGGCATCGTCGCGGTAAGTATCTTTTAGCTGAACTTTCTCGTTCTTCAACCTGGCTAGGTGTGCATTTGCGAATGACAGGTCAATTACTCTGGCTAAAGCGAGATGAACCTTTACACAAACACACCAGAGTCAGATTATTTTTTGGGGAAGAACAAGAATTACGCTTTGTTGACCAACGCACCTTTGGGCAAATCTGGTATGTTCCCCCTAATGTGGCTGTAGAAAGTATTATTACAGGTTTGGCAAAACTGGCAGTAGATCCTTTTTCACCAGAGTTCACCGTTGAGTATTTAGCAAATAAGCTGCAAAAATCTCGTCGTCCGATTAAAACTGCATTGTTAGATCAGTCGATAGTTGCAGGATTAGGTAATATTTATGCTGATGAGGCTTTGTTTAAAAGTGGGATTTTACCAACTACTCTCTGTGCAGATTTACAAAGCCCACAAATCGAACTTTTAAGAACAGCAATAATTCAAGTTCTATCCGCAAGTATAGCCGCAGGTGGGACAACTTTTAGTAATTTCCTCAATGTCAAAGGTGTAAATGGCAACTATGGCGGTGAGGCATGGGTTTATAACCGCACTGGGGAACCTTGTAAAGTTTGTAGTAATGTTATCGGGCGAATTAAATTAGGTGGGCGTTCTAGTCATTTTTGTGATCAATGTCAGAAATGAGGGGGTTTAGCATTGCTAAACCCCTACATTTTCGTTTTCACTACATCTTATCCAAAGAGTGTAAAATTAATATTTCTGTCTTTAAATAAACTTGAATGACTCGCTTTATACATGATCAATTTGCGAAACAATATCTGACTGAATTATTAACACCTTATGGACAAGTAGAAACCAGCAAAGATATCACAGCAGAAATCAGACAAATTGACGTTTTGTTTATTCCTTCACCTCAACCTACACAAAGCCTAGAAATACTCGGACTACTAGGACGAATGGCGACAAATTATGCTATATTTGAACCATTCCGCAATGCCGTCACCAAAAGCGAAATTCGCAGTTGTATGGGTAAATTATTTGACATCCATGCGGACATAGAGCGTCAATCTAACCGCAACAATACCCGTATAAATGAAGCAGAATTACCCAGATTGTGGATTTTTTCTCCTACGGCTTCAGTGGAACTTATAACAAGTTTTAATACTACAGTTGATGAAGAAAACTGGAGTAAAGGCATTTATTTTTTGGGAGAGAGCTTAAAAACCGTCATTATTGCTATTCACCAACTCCCCAATACACCAGAAACCCTGTTTCTCAGGATATTAGGTAAAGGGAAAGTTCAACGACAAGCAGTTGAAGAATTAGAAGCACTACCTAAAAACAGCCCGAATCTTTCCCATATCATACAATTAGTACATGACCTGATTGCTGTTTTATCGGCTCGTCAACGTCAAGAGCAAGATATTGATAAAGATGACCAGGAGTTAATTATGAAACTATCGGAAATGTATCAACAACAATTAGAAGAACTGAAAAAACAAGGACTCCAGGAAGGACTCCAGGAAGGACGACAAGAAGGACGACAAGAAGGTCTAGAAAGAGAACGACGCGCTATGATTGAAAGCATCATGCAAGTACGTTTTGGGGAAGTTGATTCAGAATTAGCAGCAATTATCGACTTTCTGATTGCAATGACTAGAGAAGAATTTACTCCTTTGCTTCTACAATCATCTCGTGAGGAATTATTAGCTAGATTTGCCCAATAATTGCTGGAAAAATGGAAAAATCAGCAAGTTACAAAAGAATTTGAAAATTAATCAAAGTCGAGAATATAGAGTATGGGGAGGGTTGACAACAGGTTTTAGATTTGCTATCATGGACTTGATAAGGAATAACTATCTAACATAAAAAATATAGACTTTCTCCTCAACCGCTTACCACCAGAGTAGGTGGTTCTATTTGTTTAAGGAAAGAAATTATGCCTTTAGGTCTGAGAGCGAGATAAAATTTTGAGTAAAAGTGTTTATTTTGGAACGAGGGGAACTCATGGCTGTTAAAAAGGGAAATATGGTGCGGGCTATCCGCGAAAAGTTAGAAAATAGTCTAGAAGCTAAAGCTAGTGATTCTCGGTTTCCTGCCTATTTATTTGAGAGTCAGGGGGAAGTGGTAGATATCAAAGGTGATTATGCTTTGGTGAAGTTTGGAAAAGTGCCAACTCCCAATATTTGGTTAAAGTTAGAACAATTGGAAGAGTTTGTATAGGCTATGTATCATTGATAGCTATAGTTGTGGTGGGCAATGCCCACCCTACAGGACTAAACCCTAACAGCAATCTTCACTCTTTCCCATTTACGAGTATAGAATCTGTTAAAGTTACTCCATTCAACTTATTTAATAGGTTTTCTCTAACTTTTGGTAAATAATGAATCCATTTTAGGAATATAAACGAAGATTTATAACTTCTAATTTCCGATTCAAAGTCAAAAAATCACTTTTATCCCCAATCGGAATGAATCTGAATTTTTCGTTCTGCCATAATTTGTGTAAATAAATTTGTTGGTAATGCCGCTTCCACAGGTAAAACTCCGGGGTGTTTGAGTTTACCTTCTAGTAATAATTTAGCGATACTACCTGTACCAATACCAGCGGCAACAGCAGTATTTTCATGTAATAAAGTTGCAGAATAGACTACTGTTTTACCATCTTTTTTACCTGTTACTTCTGCCCGCACTGCTACCCCAATTCCAGTAAACATATTTGTAAAACTTGTCATATTATGACTAACATGAGACAAAAATTCAATCATGTAATGACGCTGCATCAACCACTTAGGAAAAATATGAGCAGTTATCCAAGTTAAATGATTATAAAAATCAGGAATAGAACCAAATTTAGTAATTACAGTTTTCACGGTGGGGAAAGAATCAGGTAATGTAATCGTCTCTGGCATATCAAACCAGTAAACGCCACTAACTCCATAGGGTTGTGGAAAGTTAATATTTTCTCGGTCAGTATAAGGTTTTATTTCTTCCCAGTTACCGTTTATCCAAGCTGTGAAAGGATGCTGTAAACCGAGAAATGTGGTTCGCATCACGGTAATTCCTGCACCACCTGAACCCGAAACTAAATAACTTAAATGGATTTTTTCTGGTTGATCAAATTGCTCAATCACCTGCCTTACTAAGCTATTAGAAATACCGGGAAAAATCCCCGTGTTAATAATTGCTGTTACTCCCGCATCAACGGCTTTTTTATATAAAATTAACGCTTTATTAGTGTAGGAACGATGATCACTGACATCTAGATAATTAACACCTTGTTCAATACATATTTCCAAAACTTGAGTATCTCGGTGGTGAAATGGTCCAGCACAATGAATGACTAAATCAGATTGTGCGATCGCATTCCGCAGCTTATCAGTATTTGCCAAGTCTAATTCCAAAAAATGGCATTTTTTACCTAAATCAAAGCTAACACCTCTTCCCATCTCTGGAGAACGCCCGGTAACAGTAATTTCTGCCTGGGTGTGAGTAGCTATATCTTGGGCAACACTGCTACCAATCCGCCCTTTTCCGCCAATAATTAAAACTTGTAAAACTTGGTCTGTCATGACTTGCATATGGGTAACATGATGCTTATTTCATCAGCTTTTGCTCTTATTTGTCATCGGTAATAAGTAGGAATTGCTGATGAAGAACAAAATCAGGTGCGTTAATAATGTTGTTTAGCACCGCCTAAATTCAGTTATATCTAACTAATCCCAAACACCGAACCTACGGTAGATTTAAGGGAATTTCCTGCATCCTTTAAAGTCTGACTAATGGGATGCTTGGTTTGTAAAAATACCCTCGCACAATTGCGTCCTGGCATACCTGAAATTGAACCACCTGGATGTGTTCCTGCACCAGTTAAAAATAGATGATCAATAGGGGTTTTATAGTTGGCTAATTCTGGCAAAGGTCGGAAAAATATCATTTGATCCATCGTCATATCAATATGATAATAATTCCCCTTGTAAGCACCTAATCTTTCCCCTAATTCTGCGGGACTTTCTACCCGTCTAGCAATAATTGATGTTTTTAAATTTGGCGAATAACTTGCTAATTTATCAACTACCCGGTCTGCAACTTGATTTTTTAATTCATCAGTCCAACCTGTACCTTTTAAACCTGTTCCTTCTGCACCAGCAATTTGATAAGGAGCAAAAAATTCAATCCATACAGTATGTTTACCTGGAGGTGCTAAAGTAGGATCAAGGGCGCTAGGCATGACTACATACATTGATGGGTCAGAATCAGGAATTTCTCCTAATGTACATTTACTATGAGCCTGTTCTACATGATGCATGGAATCGGCAATTAAGATGGAACCAATTAGATATTCATCTTTGTGGGCATGGTAGGGAAAATGGAGGGGTTCATCTAAAGCTAAATCTATTTTCAATATGGTTTCATTATTATTAACAATGCGGCGTTCTAATCTTTCCCATAGTTCAGAATCGACTGCATCAATATCACTTTTATCAGTCATTTGTAAAAACAAACGTTGGGCATCAATATTAGAAATAACCCCATATTTAGCCCGATATTCTTGACCTCCAGCCACTCGTACACCCACAGCTTTAGCATCATCAATTAAAACTTTTTCAACGTGTTGATCTGTGAGAATTACGCCACCTTTACTTGTGACTAAATTCACCAATGCTTGCACCAATGCACCTGTACCACCACGAGGTCTAGCCATACCAGGATTATGACGCATTGCCATCATCATCACCCCAATTGCCAGGTTTTTTTGTGAAGGTGGCGCACCGAGTTCTGATGCTAATCTAGACAGCGGTGCTTTCAAAAATTCTTCGTCGAACCATTCATTGAGAATATCCTCAGCACTATTAAGCATAGTGCGGACAAAATCTAGACTTTTGGACGGAGAACCAACTACAGAAAATAAATCTTTAAATTTCTGAATATTGTAGTTACCAAAAATATCTATAATTGATTTGGGTGGGGCATTAAACATGGGAATCATGGCGTTAATTGCCCGTTGCCAGTAATCTGTAAATTCGGCATATTTTTTAGCATCACGCTCATTGTAACGAGCAATTTCTGCACAGGTTTTTTCTAATGATTTATGAGCTAAAAAATATTTACCATCGGGATGAGGACAGAAAACTACTGGGTCACATTCTAGATATTCTAAACCATATTTTGTCAGTTCTAACTCTTCCACAACGGGACCTAAATGAATAAATTCGTGGTCAATAGCACACAAGTTAAATTTAAAACCTGGTGCTTGGTCTGGAATACATTCTTCTGTTGTGGCTGCACCACCAGGAACAGGACGCTTTTCTAGTAGTAGGACACTATAACCAGCTTTAAGTAAATAAGCGGCACAGACTAAACCATTATGTCCTGCACCGATCATGATAACATCATATTCTTCCATAACTTTTCTTTGCAAATAAACTAGGTTTTCAAGGTGAGGAAGATTTTTATAAATTTCCAGAATTTGTTATTTATAAAAATTAATATTTACTAGGGTAAATCCTAATCAGGAGAAAGCACGGTTTCCTGTGAGGGAATTTGTTTTATGTGGGCTTTGACCATCAGGATTAAACTACCTTTTTTTACTTCCATATCTTTGATAGAAAATACCATATTTTCCCACTCTAAGTATGGTAAATTGATTATTTCTTTAACTTTTTGCATGGCAGCAGTTATTAATTCCACTCTTATTCCTTCTCCTTCAGTGCAACGAAAACTCTCCAACAAGGCAGGTTTTGTCTGAGTTCGGGGATGAGCAGTAGCATGATAACCTAAGATATGAGTATTATCCTTTTCTTTGAGCCATACCTTACCTTTAAATTCTAGTTTGCCATCATCGGGTAAAAATACCTGCATTTCTTCCGGTTCCAAGCTGACAATTTCTCCGTCTACATTCAAGTGAAATTTTCTTACCCAGCTGTAAATCACTTCTGAAGTTAAGGCATCGTTAATATCTGCTTCCGTGAGAACAATGCGAATATTAGCATTTACTGGTTCATTGAGTTTAAGTTGACCAAGAATCACACTTAAAGGATTGATAGAAATACTATCTGTTTGCAGTTTTAAATCCTGGACACGAATTTTGTCTTGAACTACCAAACCTTGACCAGCAAGAACAACTTGATTTACCTCTCCATGAAATAATTTGCCAATATCAGTTTTTATCTCTATATCTATTTGTTCTACTTCATTTAACTCCTCAGATATTATGTTTTTAGCTGCCTGAGATAATAATTTTTCTTCAAATTTTAGTTGTTCAGGCATATAAAAATATTATTTTCCTAACTTTCTACTACTGGCTAATAATGTATACCCTGATTCCTAAGAAGAGTATCTCCAGTTAGACATAATTCAATTGGTAGATTTGATTATGTTCGTTAGTATACTTGTCATATTTGTCTGGGCTGGGAATAGGTAATAGGTAATTGGTAATAGAGTTTCGTAACGGAGATTTTGACAGATAAACTCCGCTACAAAACTTGTTACTTAATAAAGTTATTAACCTCAATTCCCAGAATTAATTACCGAAATAGTGCTGAGTAACGAGTAATGAGTGATATCCCTACTTAGAACTCAGCACAAATAGGTCTATAGCCCCTAAATTCCTTCATGGAAGAAGGAACAATATTTATTTTGATTTTGAAATGCAAAGCACGAGAATAATGCTTCCTTCTTTCAATCTCCTAACTTAACTTTAGTTATGGAGTTACTCGGTACTCGGTACTCATGAAATAGCACTGGTTTCTAAAGTCTTAGATTTCACCTGACGCTGACTCTTGACCACCATTTGAATAGGACGGTCTGGACCTGTAACTAAACCACGGCGTTTTGGTTTGATATCACGAGTATCAGCTAATTCTAATTCCCAACCACTCAGAATTTTAGCTAGTACTAACTTCATTTCAAATTGAGCAAATGCTAAACCAATACAACGTCTAGCACCTGCACCAAAAGGTAGAAATTCATAGGGTGAAAATTGTTTTTCTAAAAAGCGTTCTGGGTTAAATTGTTTGGGGTGGGGATAAATATCTTCTCGGTTGTGAGTTAGATAAATTGAACCCATAATGACTGTACCTGGTGCGAGTTCATGTCCAGACAAATTAATGGACGTTTTTACTCGTCTAGGAAAAGTCAACATTCCGATTGGGTAAATCCGTAAGGTTTCGTTACAGACGGCAGTGAGATAGGGTAATTTAAAGATGGTGCTGGAGTCGGGATTGTCGCCTAAACTATCTAATTCTTGCAATAATTTTTGCCGGACTTCTGGTAGTTTATGAATCCAGTATAAAGCCCATGCGATCGCAGTAGCTGTAGTTTCATGACCTGCTACTAACAAAGTCATTAATTCATCCCGGAGTTCCACATCACTCATAGGTTGACCAGCTTCATCTCTGGCAGCCATGAGTAAACTAAGGATATCTGTCCGCGACGGGTCAGGATTTTCTCGTCGTTCCTGAATTTCTTCATAAATAAGTTGGTCAGATTTATCTTGCTGACGTTGCTGTTTTTCCCAAAGTTGGGAGATACCAATCACATTTTTTAAAGCGGGAAAATAAAGTACAGCAACTCTCCAAACTGCACTACCTACTTCTAAAATTTCACACAGTACATCTTGTAATTTTTCAGCTCGTTCTCCTTCATAAAGTCCAAAAACAGCTTGCATCATTACACTTAGGGTAATATTTTGAGTAACTGTTCGGGCATTGAAGGGCTGATTTAACGGCTGTTTTTTGATAGCTTTTACAGTTAAATCACTGATTAAGTCAGCATAATTCCGCATTCTTTCTCCATGCAAAGGAGGCATTATTAACTGGCGTTGTCTTTGATGTTCTGCACCACTGAGTGAAATAACCGAACTCTTCCCTAGTAAGTATTCAAAAACGCTATTCAACTCTCCAGGGGCTTCTAATTCTTTCGTATCATTGCTTAAAACCTGCTGCATATCTTCGGGGCTTTGGATAAAAACTATAGGAGGTAAGCTTTTTTGCAGCTGGAGAGTGAAAATGTCACCGTAGGTTTTGGTACATTCTTCCATGTAGGGCATGGGCTTAAGTACCCAGTTTAGCATTTGCAAGGTGACAGGAGTTTTTGGACCGGCTGGTAGAGGCATAAAATTTTTTTGCTTGGTTTCAAGAAGGCAGGAGGCAGAGGGCAGAGGGCAGAAGGAACCAATTGGAAAGGGATTGTGACCCCTCCCAATCGGAAGCTCCCAAATTTTCGATTTGGGAGGGGCTTCATACCCTTACTCCTTTCAGTCGTGGGCAGAGGAGACATTCCTTCTGCCTCCTGCCTCCTGCCCTCTGCCTTTACCGGTGAATCTATGTTCTTCTAAGTTAACTGAAAAATTGAAGATGTGTTAATTAACAAGGATAACTACTGATACCGTTTCTTGATGAAGATGCGATTTATCCTTTGTAGTAAAACCGAGAATCCCTACTCATGGAACGTCTCTACCAAATAAATTTGGCACAGCTTTACATAGAATTGGTATGACTTACCACTTGTGTCTAATCCAATCATAGATATCTAAATATTCTGTTCCAGGTGCATTCCATGAGTAGTCATAGTCCATACCCTGAATAGCTAGTTTCTGGAACTGTTGAGGATGCTGATACCACAAATCAATTGCCCGTCCCATTGCTGATTCAAGTGCGTGGTTATCCATTTGATAGAATACATAACCATTACGTTTTTCTGGCGGTAGATTTTGGTCATAATCTCTATCAAAGACTGTATTTACTAGTCCCCCAACACTACGCACAATCGGGACAGTACCGTATTTTAACCCAATCATCTGAGTTAAGCCACATGGTTCATAATTGCTAGGAACAATAATCATGTCTGCACCAGCATAAATGAGGTGAGATAATTCTTCATTAAACCCTAGTTCTAAATGTACATCTGGGTTATTGTTTAAAAATTGTTTTTCATGTTGAAAATGAGCATTGATTGCTGGTTCTGTGGCTGAACCTAGTAGGACAAATTGCGCTCCTTTACTCAAAGCATAATAAATAGCATGATGAACAAGATGCACACCTTTTTGATTATCTAATCGACCGATATAAGCCACGATTGGTTTATCAGCATGACCTAGCATCAGCCTTTCTCGTAAAGCTTTCTTGTTATATGCTTTTTGTTCAAAATCATTCCGGCTGTAATGATGGGGTATGTAACGGTCAATTTCGGGAGTCCAGAAATCATAATCAATTCCGTTGATAACTCCAGTGAATTTATCTTTTTGTAAATGCAATGTATGACCTAAACCGCAACCAACATCACTGGTTTGAGCTTCTATTGCGTGGTTAGGTGAAACTGTGGTGACTGCATTAGAGTAATTAATCCCCCCTTTCATAAAGTTTAAAGCAAAGGGGTTAAAGTTATCGCGTAGTTTATCCAATTGGAAGTAATAATCTGGTCGATTTAAATTGGTTGCTTTTAGAGTTTCCACACCACCCATACCTTGATGTTTAAAGTTGTGAATGGTGTAACAAACTCGTTGGTATTCCATACCATGATATTTGTAAATTTCATAAAGCATGACGGGAATTAAACCGGTTTGCCAGTCATGACAATGGATGATATCTGGTCTTTTGTTACTTTGCAGCAGAAATTCTAAAGCTGCTTTGCTGAAGAATGCAAAGCGCATATTGTCATCATCACAACCATAGTAACAACCTCTATTAAAAAAGTTGTCTTCACTGTGGGGTTGAATAAAGAAACAAACCCGACCATGTACCCAACCGCAGTATACAGAACAGTGAATCGCTGCACCATACCAGGGAACCCACAAGTTCAGATAGGCATCATGTAACCCCCAAATATGATCATAGCGCATACAATCGTACATAGGCAGAATTAGCTCGACTGTATTTCCTCGATTCTCTAATTCTCTGCTGAGTCCATATACAACATCCCCTAAACCTCCTGCTTTAATCACAGGAGCGCATTCTGAGGCAATTTGTACTATGTACATTCCTAGTCCTCGCTTCACAAAATTTTATGTTTACTATATAGCAGTATATGAAAAATATACTCATTGACAAGGAAGATATTAGATAATGTTTTAACTCACCCCGCAAGTGAGGAGCGAACTATGATACACCTCATGTAATTAGGAACCGATTTATTTAATTTTTAATTTAATTTTTAATTTAATTTTTAATTTGATTTAAATTTAAACTTTTAATTTACAGTTTGTATCTCCTATAACTTGTAATCGTCCGTGAGTTAATTACTACATCTAACCTAATGTAGACGGGGTTCACAACTTTGCCAACAACTGCTATGATAATGTGCAATTATCGGACAAAATTTATGGAAATATGTCCTCAATTAATGTGCATAAAACTTGGATTTTGTTGAATGTTTACATAATCTTTAATTTGGGCATCTAAAAAATATTAATTAGAACAATTATTAGAATTATAGACAAAATTCATGTAAATATGTCTTGAGATAATCTGTAAAATAATTTATTTTTTGTTTATTTTTTGTCTATTTTTCCACTCTTTCATTGCCTTATTTTTTCTTATTTTTAAAGACAAAATATATTGATTAATGTCCTAAAATAATGTCTAAAAACTTTTGTCTTTATTGAAAATTCATATTCTTTATAATTTGGTAATGTAAAAATATAAAGGTAAAGTCAACTCTCAAACCGGAGAATAATTTAATGAAAAAAATAGTAATTTCCAATTTAAATAGTCAGGATCAAAAAATCCTTTTTTATGATCTATCTATAGCTGAGACAGAGACTGTATCGGGAGGTGGTTTCGGTGGTATTAATAATTATTTTATAACGTCTAATACTGGAGATTTTACTAGTACTATTACTAGTAATAGGCCATCGACGATTCCTATTCCAGGTGAAGGGAGTGGTGGATTCAGTGATAACAAGGTCAATACTATAGACTTTTCCCGGTCAATATATATTTTGATCAATTCATTTTAATGTCATGATCTTAGACAGATATTGATTATTTACAGGTAAAAACTAACATCTCAGGGCATTTTTGTTTGATTTTTTTACCTTCATTCAATTTATATAACCGTTCACTTCTTGATTCAAATATTAAGATAAGGGCTGTAATCATGAATCATAAATCACATTCCGTGGAAGTAAATACACTTTTTCGCAAACTAGCTTTAGAAGAAATGGAGTCTACGGTAGGAGGTAATAGTTTGATACCTTTATGGAATAGTAATTTAAAGGATTTTTATTTAAGTGCTTTTCCTGATTGGGAAAATAAATTATCAACTACATCATTCGGTTTTTACAACAACAAAATTCTGACAATTGATTTTTCCAATTTAAATATCTACTTGGTAGTTTAATTACTTGTAAGTATCATTTCTTGTTCTCAAATATCAGGGATGTAAAAGAGGTTTTAGAGGATATCTATCTATTCCATAAAATTCTGATTAGATTTGTACTGAGGGGGTTAGTAATGCTAATCCCTTATTTGTATAGGAATAATATTTGATTTATGAAAAGATACTTAGGGTGCGTCAGACTCCATAAATTCTATTAATAAACAGATTTGTAATATCTGACGCACCCTACAATACTTATTTGTATATAAATACTTAGGTTGAGATATTGATTTTTCAGTTAACTTCATGAGTTTACAAATCTAATCTCATAAATTAGAGCATTTGAGATTGGAAATACCTTTTTATATAATAATTTTTTGTTATCATTTTTCAAATTGGATTTATTGATGATTGCTATAGATTAACTGGCTTTTTTAGCATTTCTATAAACTCAGGTGGAATTATTGTGATACCAAGTTTTGCAAGAACGCTGACGACACAAATTAAATCACTAAATAATTTATTTCATCTTTATAGAAAATTGGTATTACAACCTGAAAGATGTAAAATCTTTATTAACTTGAACAAACATTACAAGTTTATTCTGATTTTATTAAGGTACTCAGCATGACAGCTATTACGACAAAGGCATCTTCCGCAGTTCCGAATTTTTGTGAAGGGATACAATATTTTGGGGAAGCATTGCCAGATTTTGAAAAATATGGGGCAACTCCCGTGATAGAATCGGGCAAGAGTGCGATCGCCTCCCCCACAGATCCAAATGCAGTATATCAAACTCTACTCGCGGCTGATGCCCTGCGCTACCTAACCCTACAAATTACTGGTAGTAAGGCTTCTGGACATCCCGGCGGTTTTGCCAGCCAAGCGGAAGCTTATGCAGCTTTGGTCATGCTGGGACATAAAAACATTATCACCGAAGTGGGACACCACGCCCCCGGTTTTTATAGTGCCATGTTCTTAGACCGTTCCTTAGAAGACATGGGCATTTCTACTGTACAACAATTGCGCGATCGCTTTCGAGAAAAGCATGGATTATTAGGACACCTTTCCGGCTACATTCCCGGTATTCTCGCACCGGCTGGACCCCTGGGACAAGGACAACATTTTGCCATGTCTGCTGCACTGTTGCACCGTGATAAACTCTTCCCCTTTACCGTGGGAGACGGGGGACTGGGTGAACCCTATATCATGAGTTCAATGGCACATTTCAACACCGCTTACCCCACCGTTACCAACTTCTTACCCGTGTTGGTGTGGAACGGTTACAGCCAAGAACACCACAGCATGGTATCTCTGAAAACCAACGCAGAGATGATCGCCTATTGGCAAGGTAACGGTTTTGCCGAAGTCGTGTTAGTCAATGCTAAAGATTTTGACGACCAAAATCAACCCGGTGAATATGTTGATAGTACCGCATTTTCCTTTGCCAACCGCCTAGAATTTACCAAAGCCGTATTAGTCGGCATGGATAAAGCCGCCCGTTCAGCACTTAGCGGTAAATTGACCGTATTTATTATCAAACAACTCAAAGGGGCAGGGGTTCACGCCTTGGGGGCAAAATCACACAACCTCTATCCTAAAGATACATTAGACGCGCCCCATATTGTCACCGCATTACAAAAACGGGCATTATCAGCCGCAGCATGGCAAATTGTGCGGACAAATGCCGAACGGGCTGGAGGTGGTCCGGCTGCGAAAACTGTGGTGACAGAATTTGAATTACCCTTAGCAGATTTAGGGGAATTACCATTAGAAGAATATAAGGTTGGGGCAGTTCCCCAAGTGGCAACAACGGCAATGGGAAGGTTAGTAGGAATAGTCGGAAATAAGGATAAAAATTTCCTCGTGACTAACGCCGATGGTAACGCCGCTTCAGGAATTGGTAATATTAATGAGGCATTAAAAATCATTCACCCCACCACAGATGATACCTATCATCAAGCCCCAGGAGGTCAAGTTTACGAACCTTTGAGCGAAGATGCTTGTGCTGGTTTAGCGGCTGGTTTATCCTTAATGGGGGCGAGAACTTTGTGGTGTTCTTACGAATCTTTTGCCATCAATGGTTTACCAATTTGGCAAACTGTCACCCAAGCAATGGCAGAATTACGCCGTCAAACTCCCTCAACAATTACATTATTTACAGCCGGGGCTTTAGAACAAGGACGCAACGGTTGGACTCACCAAAGACCAGAAATTGAAGCTTATTTTGCTTCTTTGATGAGAACAGGAAATGTCTTCCCATTATTTCCCCCAGATGCTAACAGTATTCAAGTCTGTTATGACTGGGCTTTGCAAACAAAAAATAAGGGCATTGTCATTACTGCTAGTAAGTCTCCTTTGCCAATTCGTAGCACCTTTGCCCAAACTGAAAAAGGCTTAAATGATGGTGCGGTGTTATTACATGAAGTGGCTGGTGGGAAGACTGTTGTATTTGCTGTAATTGGCGATTTGACTTTAATTCCTGTGTTTGAAGCGGCGGCATTTTTAGAAACTGAAGGTATTGGTGTGAAGATTGTTTCTATTATCAATCCTCGCCGTTTATATCGTCCTCATGATACTGCTTGGGATACTTGTTCTGAACCAGATAACGGTTTTTTAAGTGATGCCGATTTTGAGCAATTGTTTGGTGGAGATGCCTTAATTGGTATCACAGGTGGCGCTGCGGCGATGTTAGAACCTATCATGTTACGCAGTAATTCTAAGCGTGATTCTTTCGCCTGGAAGCGTGGGGAAACTACGGCTAGTGCGGGTGAGTTGATGGCGTTTAATGGCTTGACTGCGGAGGCGTTGACTAAGCGGGCTATTGAGTTGGTGCATTAATTATTAGAACGCAGATGTACGCAAATAAACGCGGATGATTTGGCGTTTGGTTGCGTACATTTGCTGATTTTTTATTGGAGGGAAACGCAGATGAACGCAGATGAACGCAGATTAGATTTTAATAGGGTTACGGAGCAGGTTATTGGGTGTTCTTTTAAGGTGGGTAATACTTTGGGGGTTGGTTTTTTGGAGGCGGTTTATGAAAATGCGTTAGTACATGAGTTACGCAAAACTTCTTTGTTGGTTGAGCAACAAAAAATACTGGAAGTTTGGTACGACGGTATAGTTGTGGGTAACTATAGGGCTGATTTATTGGTAGAGAATGCTATTATTGTGGAGTTAAAGGCAGTAACAGCACTAGATAGTAAGAATTTTGCCCAATGTATGAATTATCTTAAAGCCTCTGGACTTACTCTATGTCTATTAATTAATTTTGGTAATCCCAAAGTAGAGATAAAGCGTGTTGTCCGTAATTTCTAAACCCATCTGCGTTTATCTGCGTTTATCCGCGTTTCTCATAATTAGAGGAGTGTCATTTATTAAAACTATAAAAACATTATCTTTTACTGTAGGACATGAGCAACTGTAAAACTATATTTTGGGTGAAAAATATAAGTTTATTCTACATTTGTAATACATTCGCTTTATAGTCAGAATAAAACTTGGAGCTTAAAACCTAATGAGTAGCGAAACCGAAAACACTTCTTCAGATAACAACAATGAAAAATTAGCAGCTATAGAAGCTAACTTTGGTATTGGTTTTGGATTTGGTATCATATCAAATGAATGGGTTTATTACTCTCTATATCACATTTATGCAGCTTTTTATTTTGCTAATTTGAGTAAGCATATTGAACAGGTATATCAAAATGAACGTGCGACAAGACAGCCACAAGACAGAATTATTATATTGGACAAATATTTTAAGCAACATAGAGCGTGTGTAACGTCAGCAATTTTTTCTTCCGTGGCATTTCTGGAAGCAACAATTAATGAGCTATTTGCAGAAATAGTAGAATTTCCTAATGGATACTATGCAAAACAACTCGATTATAATACTAAATCACAAATAAAAATACTATGGAAAATTGATGTTCAGAATCCAAGTGCGAAAGAAGCAATTTCTTATAATTTGATTGAAAATAAACGTACATTAGAGAAATTTCAAATGGTTTTAAGCATAGCAGAAAAAGATGCATTAGAACAAGATAGTTCACCTTATCAAGATATCAATGAATTGATTAAAATACGTAATGTTCTAATGCACTATAAGCCTCAAATGATTGTAAGAAGCTCAAGCATTGAATCAATACCAATAACAAAAAAGTTTAATGGTCTGAATTTTCACGCATTGGAATCAGCAAATAAATTTATTCAAAATCCTCTACTTGAAGGTGGAAATGCTTATTTTCCTGACAGGTGTTTGGGACATGGCTGCGCTCAATGGGCTGCTGATTCAAGCTTGAAGTTTGTTAAACTATTTTACAATAAATTGGGAGTAGAACCGAATCCTGGTATTGATACTTACACGAATAGTGCAAATGTTACTGGAATAGTATTTCCATAAGTTAGGTTAAGGAACGAGACCCACTATTAATAACACTAAATTACAACCCAAAAACCCTGTATCTGTTAACATCATCTCACCCAACCATCACCAACTATCATGTAAATAAGAGAAGACAATAGAACCATCACAGATACACCTGGAAATATTCACCTCACCTGATTTAGATCCCCGACTTCTAAGATTGATTATGGATATGATAGAAAAATCTTGAAAAGAAGTCGGGGATCTTTGGCTACTATAACTACTAAATATAAATACTTATCTTGATTATAATGGCAGAAAATGACAAAGCCTGCCATAATATAAAAAAGTAGATTTAGGAAGTCACATTATGAAAAGTATGAATATTTCCTTACCTGACACCATGCGCGATTATATAGAAGAACAGGTAGCGCAAGGTGGTTACAGCAGCGTTAGTGAATATTTTCGGGAATTAGTGCGACAAGACCAAAAACAAAGAGCAAACGAACGACTACAAACCATGCTCTTAGAAGGATTAAACTCAGGAAATGCAACAGAAATGACTGCTCAAGATTGGGAAGATATTCGTCAAGCAGTTCGTGAAAAAACTAACAAACGTCAAAGTGCAAATTAGCCATGATGTTTGCAATTAAAAAAAGACCTCAAGTTATCCGCGACTTGATAGATTTAGCTACCTACATAGCAGAAGACAGTTTAGACGTTTCCGACCGCTTTTTAATAGCAGCAGAAACAACATTTAAACAATTAGCTAAAACTCCAGCTATGGGAAAAATCTGTCAATTTCCTCATCCCAATTTAGCAGATATTCGACAACAATCAATTAAAGGATTTAGAAAATATCTGATTTTTTATCGTATCACTGAATTAGAAGTTGATATTTTGCGAGTTATTCATGGTGCAAGAGACATTGAAACAATATTAGATGAGGATTTAGAAATATGAGGAAGTAGTAAGTTAGTAGGTTGGGTTGACGCAAGGAAACCCAACAATACCAACCATTAATAACGCACTGATTACAACCCAAAAACCCTGTATCTGTTCACATTATCTTACCCAACCATTACCAACTATCATGTAAATAAGAGAAGACAATAGAAGCATCACAGATACACATGGAAACATTCACCTCACCTGATTCAGATCCCCGACTTCTAAGATTAATTATGGATATGATAGAGAAATTTTGAAAAGAAGTCGGGGATCTTTGGGGTGTAGTTTATAATAGAATCATACCGAAAAAATTTACTCAATTGAGGAGTTAATGATGGTAATAAAAATTGCAGAAATATCTAAAGATATTGACAACTTACCAGAAGAAGCCCAAATCTTACTACTTGATTTTATTCAATTACTCAAAAAACGCTATCCACAACCAGAAAATCAACTCATAGAAAATGAGATAACTTTCTCATCTACCCAAAAACCAAAACCACATCCACTAGACACATTTATAGAAAAATATGGTGCTTGGGAAGATGAACGCACAGCAGCAGAAATAGTTAAAGAAATTTATGATAGCCGAACTATTTCTAACTACAATATTAGTTTATGAATTATTTATTAGATACTGACACCTGCATCTACTGGATTAAAAATGTTAATTCCGTCAGAGACAAAATTCAACAAATAGGATGGGAGCAAATTTATATTTGCAACATCACCGTTGCTGAACTGTATTTTGGTGCTTACAATTCTCAAAAAGTAGCAGAAAATTTAACTCGTGCAGAAAAATTTATTCAAGATATAGAAGTTATAAATTTAGATAATAACGCTGTCAAAAAGTTTGGAGAATTAAAAGCCGAACTTAGAAAAACAGGACAACCAGTAGCAGATTTTGATTTATTAATTGCTAGTGTTGCAATAACTAGAAACCATATTTTAGTAACTAATAACACTCGTCATTATAGCCGAATTTCTGAGCTAAAATTAGAAAACTGGATTGCACCTTAAAAAAGTTCCTGGTAGTGGTATAACTGGAAATAATAACCTATGTTAAATTCACTAAACCTAGACTAATCTGAATTGCTTTATCTACTTGTTCCATTGTGACTGATTCCAGAACACCCAACCGTTTAATTAATCTTTGTTTATCAATAGAACGAATTTGATTAAGAAGCGCAACAGAATCAACCTGTAAACCTCCTTCTGGTACTTTAATTAGCACTTCAGTAGGATACAAGGGTTCTGTAAACTGAGAAGTAAGAGCAGCTACAATAGTTATAGGACTATATTGATTAGAAACGTCATTTTGTAAAATTAAAGCTGGTCGTGTTTTTTTGATTTCTGAACCGATAGTGGGATCAAAATTAACCAAGTAGATTTCACCACGTTGGGGATAGATAATTTTTCCTTTACTTAACACGCTTCTTCCAAATTAAACCACTCTTCAACTAATCCTAAATCACGTTCCGCTCTTGTAATAGCTCCTTGTTTCAACTGTTCTTTGATATTACTAAATTCACTGTAATTACCATTTGCATATTCATCACGCACTAATTGAATTTCTTTTTTAGTCTCTTCATCTCTTTGCCAATTTTCCTCTTCAGCATCAGCAATAGCTTCATTAAGAAGCTGCGAAATTTGCCGTTTTTCTGATAAACTTAGCGCATTCAAGGAGTTAATTAATAACTCCATCGGAATAAATAGATTTAATCCTGCCTGTGACATTGCTTTTATCATCATGCGATCATTATTCTACATTATATCAAATGATGGTGGATTAGTCTATAAAAACCCTGTATTTGTTCACATCATCTCACCCAACCATCACCAACTATCATGTAAATAAGAGAAGACAATAGAACCATCACAGATACACCTGAAAATATTCACCTCACCTGATTTAGATCCCCGACTTCTAAGATTAATTATGGATATGATAGAAAAATCTTGAAAAGAAGTCGGGGATCTTTGACAATAAGCTATAATCAAGATTAAAGTCATAACCATAAAATTACTATGACTATCCAAACCTTAAACAAAACCACCACAATTTCCGAACAGCGATTTCTTCTACCTAGTTATTACACTTGGGAGGAATTTGAAACAATAGAAACCTTAACCGCAGATCCAGGACGTTTGCGGATAACTTATCTTGATGGGTGCATCGAATTTATGACACTTGGTGAACAACACGAAATTATTAGAAGTGTAATTGCTATATTCTTAGCATTATACTTTTTTGAAAAAGGTATAAACTTCATCCCAGTAGGTAGTGCTACTCGTCGCGCAAAAGAAAAGAGTGCTTCCTTTGAACCTGATGAATCTTATTACATCGGAGAAAAAAAGGAAAATCCAGATTTAGCAATTGAGGTTAATATTACCAGTGGCAGTATTGATAAACTAGAAAAATACAAACGTTTTAATATTACTGAAGTCTGGTTTTGGGAAAATAATCAATTGTATTTATATCATCTTAAAAACGATAATTATGAGCAAATTAATCAAAGTGAATTATTGCCAGATTTAGATATATATTTATTGGCGAGTTGTGTTTTAATGCCTTCTATTATTGATGCGAGAACAGCATTTATTAAAGGTATTAAAAAGTAGTAGTTTGTATATTGGGTTGACGCAGATAAACCCAACAATACCCACCATTAATAACGAACTTATTACAACCCACATTCCGCAGATATTGAAGCAGATTAAATAATTATGAATTGTAAAATTAAAAAGCCTGAAATGATTATCTGATAATCATTTCAGGCTTTGTATTTGTAAAATAATAAGCGTGAAGTAGAGAAAGAGAAAAAACATGAAAGAGCCTCAAGTTGCCATGCAGATCCTAAATATAGACCATTTAGGGATAGTAGCGGGAATAATAGACGAAATGGAATTGGTAGAAGAAGTGAATAAAAATGAGTAATTTAACAGAGGAACGTGAAAAGATTGTCAGGTATTTAGGAATTTTTCAAAACTATTAATAATCTGAGTCACATCTGCGGAATGTGGGTTTCAGATGGGCAACCCAACCGTTCTAAAAGTGGAGGAATACGTTTCCAAATCCATTCAGCACCATCAGCATCGACAATAGCCAAAGCAGTCGATTAATTCTTGAGTCATATTTATTTTCTCAACTTCTCCCTAACTTCCAGTCTTCACCACCAGGTAAATCACCTAAATAATCATCAATAATATTTGGTAATTCTCTAATTGGATAATTATAAGTCAAGTTAATTAACTCAGTTGCAGTTAATATTAATTGTGGTTTGTTTAACATTTGGGAAATTTGTTGTCTTTGAAATTTTCCATTCATTATTTCTAAACTTGCAGGACGAATTGCTGACTCTATAGCATCTTCTAATATTTCCAGCCATTCATTGATATTAAGATAGTAAGATTTTTTATTATCTTTCAAGTTCAATTTCTTAATTTCTAGAATTGAACTTTCAATTGATGCAGCCCAAGAATTAGTTAACCGCTGTTCTATTTGATTTTTAATCAAATGAATTATTAATCTCACTAAAAACGATTCAATATTGCGTAAAATAGCTTGTTTACTCATCCCCTCCAACTCATCCACAATCACCAAAGCATCAGCATAACGTCCTTGCAAAATACTATTTCTGAGGTCGATTAATTCCTGAGTCATCTTTTTTCACCTTTTACCTAACTTCCAGTCTTCACCACCAGGTAATTGAATTAAGATATTTGTAATAGCTTTTGGTAACTCTTTCTCCGAATGTAAATATGTCAATTCCAGAAATTTCAAGCCAGTAGAAATTATCTGATTTTTATCTACCATTTCTGCTAGTTGAAATTCATTATAGATACCATTCATAACTTCTAAACTAGCATCACTTATCGCTAATTCAATTTCTTGGTCTAACCAACTATCCCATTCATCTTGATTAATGTAATAGGATTTTTTATTTTCCTTAAGATTAATATCTTGAATTTCTATTAATGAGTTACGAATAGAAGCAGCCCAGGAATTAGTCAAACGTTGTTCTATGTGATTTTTAATCAAATGTATTAATAACACCTTGAGAAAAGATTTAATTTGTCGTAAAATAGCCTTTTTACTCATCCCCTCCAACTCATCCACAATCACCAAAGCATCAGCATAACGCCCTTCTACAATGCTATTTCTAAGATCTATTAATTCCTGTGTCATATTTTTCCCTTTATCCTCATTGTCAATCTTCAGCACCAGGTAATTTACTTATATATTCATCTATAATATCTGGTAATTCTCGGATTTGATAATTATAGGTGAAGTAAATTAATTCCGTGGTAGTTAATATTAACTGTTGTTTATCTAAGATTTGCGAAAGTTTTTGTCTGGTAAATTTGCCATTCATAACTTCTAAACTGGCATCACCTATTGCTAATTCCATCTCTTCTGCTAAATAAATATCCCATTCATCTTGATTAATGTAATATGATTTTTTATTTTCTTTAAGATTGATCTTTTTAATTTGAATGAGGGAATTACGAATAGATGCTAACCATGAATTTGTTAAACGCTGTTCTATTTGAATTTTAATCAAATGAATGAATAACACTCGTAAAAATGATTGAATATTGCGTAAAATTGCTTGTTTACTCATCCCCTCTAACTCGTCTACAATAGCTAACGCATCTTGATAACGTCCTGCTAAAATACTATTTCTGAGGTCTATTAACTCCTGTGTCATTTCTCTTAACCTCAAAGGCTAACTACCTAAGATTAATATAACAAAAAAACTCAGAAATTAGAACCCCGACTTCTTGAATAAGTCGGGGTTCTGGAAACAGTTAGTTTTAGGGTCTAATAAGGCCAAGTCCAATCGCGGATTTCTGGCATATCTTCGCCGTGAGTCTCGATATAATGCTTATGTTCAATCAACTTATCTTGTAAATTTTGCTTCACATAAGCAGCTTTAGAACCTAATTTGGGTACACGGTCTATCACATCCATCACTAAATGGAATCTATCTAAATCATTCATTACCACCATATCAAAAGGTGTCGTTGTTGTTCCCTCTTCCTTATAACCACGGACATGAAGATTTTTGTGGTTAGTATGACGATAAGTGAGACGATGAATTAACCAAGGATAACCATGAAAAGCAAAGATAATCGGTTTATCAGTTGTGAAAATAATATCAAAATCTTTGCTGCTTAAACCGTGAGGATGTTCACTTTGTGGCTGTAGTGTCATTAAATCAACAACATTCACAACCCGCACTTTTAAATCTGGGAAGTGCTGACGCAAAATATCCACTGCTGCTAAAGTTTCCAAGGTGGGAATATCACCAGCACAAGCCATAACTACATCAGGTTCACTATTTTGGTCGTTACTAGCCCATTCCCAAATTCCTAAGCCTTTTGTGCAATGTTTAATTGCCGAATTTATGTCTAAATATTGTAATGCTGGTTGTTTGCCGGCAACAATAACATTGACATAATTACGACTTCTTAAACAATGGTCAGTAACTGATAGCAAAGTATTCGCATCAGGTGGTAAATAGACGCGGACAATTTCGGCTTTTTTGTTAATTACATGATCAATAAAACCAGGATCTTGGTGTGAGAAACCGTTGTGGTCTTGTCGCCAAACATGGGAAGTTAGCAGATAATTTAAAGATGAAATTGGTCTTCTCCAAGGAATTTCACGAGTTGTTTTCAACCATTTGGCGTGTTGATTGAACATGGAATCAATGATATGAATAAATGCTTCATAACAGGAAAAGAAACCATGACGACCTGTGAGAAGATAACCTTCTAACCATCCTTGACAGTTGGTTTCACTAAGCATTTCCATGACTCGACCATTGGGTGATAAATGGTCATCTTCCGGGAGAGTTTGGGCTACCCAAGTACGGTTTGTGACTTCTAATACTGGATCAAGACGATTTGATGCGGTTTCGTCAGGACCGAAAACTCGGAAGTTGCGGCTTTCCTCATTGAGTTTCATGATATCCCGCAGGAATTTACCACTAACTTTAGTAGCTTCTGCGATCGCTTTACCAGGAGAAGGAACAGGTACAGCATAATCTTCAAATTCGGGCATAATCAAATCACGCAGCAAAATACCGCCGTTTGCGTGGGGATTATCACCCATGCGACGTTGACCTTGGGGCGCTAGTTCTGCGAGTTCAGGAATGAGTGTACCGTTAATATCAAAGAGTTCTTCTGGCTTATAACTCTTCATCCAATCTTCTAGAAGTTGCAGATGTTCCGGTTTACCAGCTATATCACCAAAGGGGACTTGGTGCGATCGCCAATAATCTTCTGTTTTCTTCCCGTCAACTTCTTTCGGACCAGTCCAACCTTTAGGAGTCCGCAAAATAATCATAGGCCATTGCGATCGTTCTTTGAAACCATGTACCCGCGCTTCTCTTTGGATACCTTGAATTTCTTGAATGATGGTATCTAAAGTTGCTGCCATTTTTTGGTGAACTTCAGCCGGGTCGCAACCTTCGACAAAGTAAGGTTTATAGCCATAGCCGATAAATAGGCTTTCTAGTTCATCGTGGGGTATCCGTGCTAATACTGTAGGATTGGCAATTTTGTATCCATTTAAATGCAGAATTGGTAGAACTGCGCCATCAGTAACAGGGTTGAGGAATTTGTTAGAATGCCAACTGGTAGCTAATGCGCCGGTTTCTGCTTCTCCGTCTCCAACAACCGCAGCGACGATTAAATCAGGGTTATCAAAAGCAGCACCAAAGGCGTGAACTAATGCATAACCTAATTCTCCCCCTTCATGAATAGAACCAGGGGTTTCTGGGGCGACGTGGCTAGGAATACCACCAGGAAAGGAGAATTGTTTAAACAGTTTCTGCATTCCTCCAGCATCTTGGGAGATGTTGGGGTAATATTCGCTATAAGTTCCTTCTAGGTAGGTGTTGGCGACAAGTCCGGGACCACCATGTCCGGGGCCAGCTATGTAAATTGTGCTGAGGTCGTATTTTTTAATGACTCGGTTGAGGTGGGCGTAAATCAAGTTTAGCCCTGGTGTAGTTCCCCAATGTCCTAACAGTCGCGGTTTGACGTGTTCTTGTTTGAGTGGTTCTCTCAGTAGGGGGTTGTCGAGGAGGTATATTTGCCCGACAGAGAGATAATTGGCTGCACGCCAGTAGGCGTTAATTTTCTGTAATTCTGTGTCTGATAATGGCTTTATTTGTGGAGTGCTTGCTAAGGTCATTTTAAACTCCAAAATGGTATTTGCACGAATGGTGTCAGTGTATTGATTTGCTGACTCAGTGTCATCTTACCTGTGATTAATTTTTTTGGTGCAAAGTTAAATATTTTTTTTATCTCACGCTCCAGACGCAAAGAGGAGGAAATGATTTTAAAGTTATTTTTTCTTAAAATAAAAGTAGGTTGGGTTAGCGACAGCGTAACCCAACATTTGTTAGTAATAAATTGAGAAGTTTGTTGAGATGTTTTGATACTTTGGTGTAATTTATTTTTAAAAGCATGGAGAACCTGCTGCTTAAACATTTTTAAAAAAAATTGCAGGAGAAACATGAAAGAAATTAGCCAGTTTATCTATGTGATTAACAGTCATTTGTTGTTTTCCACTGAAAACTTCAGATAAAATAGTTTCTTCTTCAAAAATCGGCATTAAAGCTTTTGTTTTTAAATTTAATTCTTCAAGTAATACTTTTAATAATTCGATTCCATAAATGTCAGCCACAGGATAATGATGTTCTTCATATTCAGATACTACCAATCCTAATAAATGCAGATAATCTCGTTCGTCAGGAGTTAAATTTTCTTGATCTAATAAAGAATCAATGATATTTTGAGTTGTAGCTAGTTCTTCTTCTGATGTAATTTTTCGAGGAGTAAAGGAGGTAATCAATTCTAGATATGTTTTAGGTGTACCAAGGGTCTTGTTTCCAATTTTGCTGATAATGTGCATAGCTAGACGTTAAGCAATTTTTTGATAAACAACATTAATTTTAGGTTGAGATGTTTCTGTTTCTTGAGTGTCAAATAAATTAGTGTCAACTTCAATATAATCATTCAAAACATTAACAGGTAATAATTCTGTAAAACCTAAAATATCTACAGAATAACCATCCCTGATAAATACAGTAATAATTCCTTGAGTATTTTTAACTAAAGTCGCTTCTAAATCTATGACTTGTCCTTCTTCTAGCAAAAGTTGTAAAAAATCTGAAGCAGAAATAGAGATGTTTTCTTGATTATTCAAAATAGATGTTAAACTATTTCCTAATAATCCTGTAGCATCTATTTCAGTAATCAGCCATTGTGATTCAGGATATGTTTTAGCTAGATAATCAACGATGATATAAACACGATTTTCTATTTTTTCTTCTGGTTGAATAACTAGGGTAAAAGCCGATCTCTGGAGGTTATTCATAGAGGTTGTGGTTGTTTACTACGGTTGGGAATACCACCTGTTATATTAGCAAGCCAAAGATGTTGATGAGGCGGTGGTAAATGATCAGGGCGGGGTGTACCATTAGGATATGTAGGACTGGTAAAGTCAATATCTCGCACTGGCTGACCATTAGTATCAAATTCTCTAGCTTGATAAATTCTTTGATGGTATTGATCCCATCTTAATCTGGAATGGGCTGCTTGTGCTAAAGGATCGGCTATAGGTTCACCAAATCTGGGAGGTCTTTGACTTTGATAAACTGGTGTTCCATCCGCATATCTGGAATGGATTTTTTCAGACACTAATTTAGAGACTCCTGAAAATTATGTGTTTTATATTATTAATATTCCACATTTTGACCTAATTTTAACTCCCCAATTGCTTTAATAAATCATTACTAGTTCTTTGATAATCTTGTAACGTTGACGGAGGATAGTACCAATCATAAGATGTTGCTTTTATAACCCTGTCTCTGTATATCATAACTCAGAGATCCCTAGATTCTTTACAAAAACAGGTATTCTGGGAAAACTTACTGATTATTATTAAATCTGAAGAATTACAAATTAACACATTACCAAAAAACGAAAAATGCAAATCGTTAAACGCAATATTGACTTAAGAGTAGATGATAGTTTAATGCGGGTTTATGTCGCATCTCCTAAACCAGAGGGTAAATATCCAGGAATTGTTTTTTACAGTGATATTTATCAATTAGGTGATGCCATAATTCGCTTAGTTAATTATTTAGCGGGATTTGGTTATGTTGTCGCAGCACCGGAAATTTTTCACCGCATTGAACCTGTGGGTTCTGTAATTGAACCTAATGATCTTGGGAGAATGCGTGGTAATGATGATGCACGACGCACGTTAATATCTGAATATGATGCTGATACTCGCGCGGTAATTGATTTTCTCAAAAATGACAATTCAATTATTGCTGATAAAATCGGTACTTTGGGTTTTTGTATTGGTGGACATTTAGCTTTTCGCGCTGCTTTTGAAAATGAAATAAAAGCTTGTGTTTCTTGTTATCCTACAGGTATTCCTAGCGGGAAATTAGGTAAAGGTGTAGCGGATACTATTCACAGATTTGAGGAAATTAAAGGAGAAATGTTGTTAATTTTCGGAACTCAAGATCCGCATATTTCTGAAAATGACCGACATACTATAATTAATTCTTTGGAAACAGCAAAAACACCTCATCAATTTTTCTGTTATGAAGCGGAACATACTTTTATGAGAGATGATGGTTATCGTTATGATGCTGTTGCTGCTACTTCAGCTTGGGGGGAAATTATCGCTTTCTTAGAACATAAATTTAGAAAGTAATTATAAACATAGATCCTCATTTTTTAAATAAAGCGAGGATCTTGTTGTTCATGGTTCATAATATTTGTTAAACTATGAGTTAAGAAAGCAAAATTTATTTTAATTTATTTATGACCTTTTCCCCTCCTCTAATTTCTCAATCAGAACCACCCCTTCCCCCTTGGGAAAGCCTACCGACAATGTATGATTTACCTAGCGAAAATCCAGAGGAAAAAGGTTTGCCAGACGAATTTCATTTTTTACAACCTTTACTTTTATACCTAACCTTTCAACCTCTAAACTGGAGTCCAGAACTTGTTTATAGTGCTGCTGATTTGAATCTTTACTATGATCTTGAACATCCTTTATGGTATAAACGTCCAGATTGGTTTGGTGTGGTTGGAGTTTCCAGGTTATATAGAGGTGAAGATTTACGTTTAAGTTATGTGACTTGGCAAGAAAAAATAGATCCTTTTGTAGTAGTTGAATTATTATCTCCGGGTACAGAAGATGAAGATTTAGGTAATAAGGAAAGTCAAAAAGATAAACCTCCGACAAAATGGGAAGTTTATGAACGTATTTTACGCATTCCTTATTATATTGTTTTCAGTCGCTATACCAATGAACTCCGCGCATTTCATTTAGTTGGTGGTCATTATGAACCGATGAATTTGATTGAAAATCGTTTAGAAATGCCAGAATTAGGGTTAAGTTTAGGATTGTGGGAAGGTACATTTCGAGGGGTTTTTAAATTGTGGCTAAGGTGGTTTACTCTCGAAGGAGAATTAATTCCTGAACCAACAGAGGAAGTTGCTGCTGCGACAGAAAGGGCTATTTTTGCTGAACAAGAAGCAAGTGCAGCGAAAAGAAAAGCGGAAATATTAGCCCAAAGGTTGCGTGAGTTAGGTATTAATCCTGATGAAATTTAGAAGGATTTATAGAGGTTGGAGTTTAGTCATAAAAGCCAGGGAATAAAAGGCAATCATAAAAGCCAGGGAATAAATTAAGAGTCTAATAGCTAAAGTCGGTTAAAACCGACTATTTTTGTTTTATTTAGGAATACTAAACCTTCCATAACAAATTATCTAATAATCTCTGTGTTCTCTGTGTCTGGAGTGGTTTGTAAAAAAATATTCTGCAAAAATACCAACCAGAAAAACTAAAAATGTTGGGTTTCCTTGTGTCAACCCAACCTACAATTATCTAATCATTAATTGACAACAAACCGGGGGGAGGAGTAATTTCAACTCGACGGGTTTCTAAATCTACAACAGGAACAATTTCCATAACAAAAGGAATTAAAACGTTTTTTCGTTCTTTTTCCGTTGCTGGTTCTTCTTTATTAGTTGCAAAAGCTGGATCTAATTGTACTTCTAATAAATCATGACCTGAAGGTAATAAATCCACCACTGTTCCCACAAATTGACCAGATTCCTGCATGAAGACTTGCAATCCTATCAAGTCTAAAACATGATATTCACCTTCGTCTAATTGTGGGCGATCGCTAATTGGGACAAAAAATCGACAATCACGCATATTTTCAGCTTGATGGCGATCGCTTACTCCCTTCAATTTAATCACATAAAGATTCTTATTCTCAATATACCGCCCATCTAATAACTCTACCTGTTGTAGTTCTGTTTCCCCTGGACGTAATAACCAGCGTGTTCCCGGTTCCTCAAAGCGTTCTGGAAAGTCAGTATTAGGATAAACCCGCAACTCCCCAACTAAACCTTGAGGTGAAACAATTTTACCAATTTCCAACCAATCATCAAGATTGGGAACTGGGGACTGGGAACTAGGGACTGGGTTAAGAGGTTTAGGATTAGGTTTAGGAGGGCGGGGAGACCCCGCCCCTACATTCTTCTTCGCGTTCTTTGCGTCTTCGCGGTTCATTTCTCTTACACACTCACAGGCGCAACTTGATAAACTCGTTCAGCAACCTTAGCTAAACGCTGCATACCGATAGTAATATCCTCATCACTACCAGTTAAACTAATTCGCAGACATTGATGCTTGTGTTCCCACTCTTCTTTTAAACCAGGAAAGAAACTACTACCAGGAACAACAATCACACCAACCTTCTTTAATTCCTGGTAAAATTCCCAATCAGTCATAGGTAAATCTTGCAACCATAACCAACCAAAAATAGCTCCTTCACCACGATGTAAAAACCAAGGTAAATTTTTAGGCATCGCTGCTTCCAAAGTGCTTTCTAACACATCGAACTTTTTCTGGTAGAAAGGACGAATTACATTTTCAGCAATATTCGCTAATGTACCTGATTCTATCGCACGAGCAGCGATCGCTTGACCATATCGAGAAGAATGAATCCCCACATTGGTTTGGAAACATTCTAAAACTTGAATTAGCTTCTCATCACCAATCGCTACCCCAATTCTTTCTCCTGGCAAACCCGCCTTTGATAAACTCATACAGTGGAGAATATTTTCCCCAAACACCGGAGTCATTTCTGTAAAATTCAACGCCGGGAAAGGAGGTGCATAAGCTGAATCAATTAGCACGGGTACATCATAAGGTGCAGCTAAATCAGTAATTTTGTTCACCTCATCATTAGTTAAAACATTACCCGTAGGATTACAAGGACGGGAGAAAATCACACAACCAGTATTTTCCGTAATCGAAAGTTGATTAAAATCAGGACGATATTTAAATCTGTGTGCAGCTGTATCAATATCTAAAGTAGGCTTGTAAGCAACTAAGGCTTCTGGGAATAAACAAACACCACCATAACCAGTATAATCTGGACTTAATGGCAACACTATTTCTTTTAAACCGCCGTTTTCAGTATATCCACCAAAAGCATTAGCTGCGTAAAAATAGATAGTTTGACTACCCGCAGTGATTAAAATGTTACGCTCAGTTAAACTTAACCCATAACGCTGGTTAAAATCCTTGACAATTGCGTCAATTAATGGTGAATAACCTTGACTAGAACCATAACGACAAACAACTTCACCATATTCAGAACTAGCTAATAAATCTGCGGTGCAATCCCGCCATAACTGTTCTACCTCTGGTAAAATCAACGGATTGCCAGCACTCAAATTATATAATTCCTGTCCCTTACTTGCTCTGAGGGTTTCGTTAATATCTTTCATAATCGCTCTCACGCCAGTTAAGTTAGACATTTGAGCGCCAATTTTAGTAAGGGCAGGTTTCATAGGCTTTTTACAGACTTAAATAATCGCAAAAGTGGATAGTTGATTGGGTGATAGCAGCTAATACCAAGTTTATTATAGTTGCCAAAACAGCCAATACCTTTAACCAATCTAAACCAGTGAATGCGATTTTAACAAAATCTGGCAGTTACAGAACTCTGAAAAATAATAAAGCCCCACTTGTGAAGGTGGGGGATTTCTCTTGTAATAGGTACTAATGTACTATATAGAGAATCACTTGACAAGCAATTATTGAAAATATTCTCCAAAACCTTTCCAAACTCATCTCCTCTCTGCGGCTCTGCGTGAGATAAAATTACGTAAATCCTCACAAATACGGAGAACTATATCTTGGAAGTCAAAGCAGCAGTAGCTTACAGCGCAGGTAAACCCCTAACGATTGAAACCGTACAATTAGCAGCACCACAAGCTGGAGAAGTATTAATTGAGATTAAAGCCAGTGGGGTTTGTCATACTGATGCTTTTACCCTTTCTGGTGATGATCCTGAAGGTTTATTTCCGGCAATTTTAGGACATGAAGGGGCTGGTATACTTGTAGAAGTGGGGGCTGATGTCAAGAGTGTAAAACCAGGAGATCATGTAATTCCTTTATACACGCCTGAATGTCGTCAGTGTGATTATTGCTTAAGCTTCAAAACGAATCTCTGTCAAGCAATTCGCGGCACACAAGGACGAGGTTTAATGCCAGATGGTACTAGCCGTTTTAGTATCGGTGGTGACATGATTCACCATTATATGGGTACATCCACTTTCGCTAATTATACAGTTTTGCCAGAAATCGCCGTTGCTAAAATTCGTGAAGATGCGCCTTTTGATAAAGTTTGTTATATCGGTTGTGGTGTAACTACAGGTATTGGTGCGGTTATTTATACAGCTAAAGTAGAACCAGGCGCAAATGTGGTAGTTTTTGGTTTGGGTGGTATTGGTTTAAATGTCATCCAAGGGGCGCGAATGGTAGGCGCAAATATGATTATTGGTGTCGATATTAATCCCAATAAACGCGAATTAGCTGAAAAGTTTGGGATGACACATTTTGTTAATCCCAAGGAAGTTGCAGGTGATTTAGTTCCTTATTTGGTAGATTTAACAAAAGGTGGTGCTGACTATTCTTTTGAATGTATTGGTAATGTTAATGTTATGCGTCAAGCATTAGAATGTTGTCATAAAGGTTGGGGTGTCAGTGTCATTATTGGTGTTGCTGGTGCGGGAAAAGAAATCAGCACTCGTCCGTTTCAATTGGTGACTGGTAGGGTTTGGAAAGGTTCGGCTTTTGGTGGTGCAAGAGGGCGGACTGATGTACCAAAAATAGTAGATTGGTATATGGATGGAAAGATTAATATTGATGATTTAATTACTCATGTGATGCCGATAGAAAGGATTAATGATGCTTTTGATTTGATGCACAGGGGGGAGTCTATTCGTAGTGTGGTGACGTTTTAATTTTTTTCTCACGCAGAGGCGCAGAGGCGCAAAGAGGAAGAAGGGAGTTATAATTAATTCAAGTTAATCTGGTTTTGACTTAAACTTTTATCCTGGTGAATCTGCAAGTGATGATTTGATGCAATAATCTATCACTCTCCTAATTTTTAAAACTACTTTGTCAATAAAGTTCGGGTGAGATTGACTCACCTCGCCCACTGCTGTAAAATATAATCGTAAAAAGCTTTTTTATCTACTTGATCCATAGCATAAATTTTTCTGCCACCTGAGACTACTTTTGTTCGTCCTTGACTCACACCACTAGTGACAATTTCTGTTTCCCATTCTTGCAATTGATAAAATTCTGGATGTCCGAGATAAGCAGTTGCTAGAACATCCCAAAAGTAATAATCTTGGGGAATAACTAAAGCATAACATTGTCCAGCTAAATCAGAAATAGGATAATGTCGTTGTTTCCCCATTTTCTGCACTAACTCTGATGTGACAGGTACATTGTTAGTTAAATCCAAAGGACACATAATAATTTCAATTTGGGTTTTCCATACCCGCGCGGCTGAAATTGCATCCCAATAAACGTTCCATTCCGCAGAACCATCTTGTCCTAATTCGATACTTTTTTCTACATTACCAGGAACATTTAATGCACCACCCATCCAAATAATCTTTTCAATTTTGGTTTCAATTTCCGGTGCTTGATCTAATGCAGTTGCTATTGTCGTTAAAGGTCCTGTTATCATCAATGTTACAGGTTCCGGCGCTTCTTGCAATACCCGCACCATAAAATCTTGTCCTGTTTCTGCAACCAAAGTCGTGATGATATTTTCCTGTTGATTGAGAATTGGTAAATGATCAACAATCATAGAATCACGACGATAAAGACGAGGGAAAGGATTAATTCCGCGCACTGTACTTTCTGCAACCGAAATGTGAGAGAATTTCATTAAATCTATAATTTTGCGAGTTGCACTAACAGCCGATTGAATATAGCAATCTGCTGGAGTAACGACAATACCAAGAAGTTCGATATCTTCCATTGTCAATAACAGCATAGTTGCTAAATAATCATCTACACCGCCATCATGATCCATTAACACAAGTTGTTTTTTCATATTGAGGAGAATTTACAAATGGACGAATTTATGCAAGCTGCTATTACAGAAGCAAAACAAGGTAGACAAGAAGGAGGAATTCCCATTGGTTCTATTCTAGTCAAAGATGGTAAAATTCTCGGCAGAGGACACAACAAACGTGTGCAAGATGGTGATCCTGTCACCCATGCCGAAATTGATTGTCTTCGCAATGCTGGCAGAATTGGCAGCTACAGAGGGACAACATTATATTCAACATTAATGCCATGCTATTTGTGTGCTGGTGCTGTAGTACAGTTTGGCATTAAAAAAGTAATTGCTGGCGAATCAACAACTTTTCCAGGTGCAAAAGAATTTATGGTTTCTCATGGTGTGGAAGTAATAGATTTGAATTTGCATGAATGCGAACAAATGATGAGTGAATTTATTCAAGAAAAACCAGAATTATGGAATGAGGATATTGGTAAATAAACATATCAGGACTTACGAAAAATATCTCTCAAAGCCTCTTTTCTCTGTGAACTCTGTGCCTCTGTGGTATGCCTGACGGCACGCTCCGCGAACGTTTTTCCATAAGTTTACGTAAGTCCTACATATTTCATAAAATGCCTTTGTCTTGCAAAAAAGCGTCAAAAGTTTTCCTATCAGGAAGTGATGCTTGTGCGCCTCTGTTTGTTGTTGCTAAAGCACCTGCTGCTGCACCCCAAACTACTGCTGTTCGTAAAGGCAATTTTTGAAAAAGTGCTGCTGCTAAACCACCATTAAAAGCGTCACCTGCGGCAACGGTATCAACTGCATGAACTGGGAAAGCAGGTGTAAAGAAAGCTTCTTCAGCATTGGCACAATAAACGCCTTTTGCACCCAATTTTATCACTGCACATTTTACTCCTCGTTGCAATAAAATACCTGCGGCTTTTGCGGCTGTTTCTTCTCCATTTACAGGAAAACCCACCAACCTTTCTGCTTCTAGTTCATTGGGTGTGATAATATCAATTAAGGGGTAAAGTTCATCTGGAAAATGAGTTTGTGCCGGTGCGGGATCGAGAATGACGCTAATATTAGCATTTCTCGCCGCTTTGGCAGCAGCAACTACTGTATTAATGGGAATTTCTAATTGTAAAAGTATTGCGGTAGCTTCTGGTAATAAATGGGATAATCTGTTTACATCTTCATCATTTACACGCCCATTTGCACCGGGAATAATAATAATTTGATTTTCTCCACTATCCTCAACTGTGATGATAGCAACTCCCGAATTAATGTTATTATCTATGAAGATATTTGCAGTTTTTACGCCTGATGATTGCAAATTTTCAATTAATTCTACACCGAAAGTATCCCCACCTACACGCCCTACTATATGGGTAGGAATTCCCAATTTTGCCAGTGCTACGGCTTGATTTGCACCTTTACCTCCCGGTGTTGTCAAAAAATCTCTCCCCGTTAGTGTTTCTCCGGGAACTGGTAAGCGCGGTGTTGTGACTACTAAGTCTATATTGATACTGCCGAATACGATAATGGTCATAATAGTGGTTTAATTGGCAAAAATTCTTAGTACATAGTTACTAAAATATGGTACTCTAGTATTAATGATAGATTGCTGTCAGTACGCGTTCTGTGAAATTTCCCTCAGTTGGTCGCTGGGGGATTTTTATCGAATAGAATCGAGGAGTCAGGAGGAAGAATTAGAAGCATTAACTGCTATAAATGGCGAATAATGCGGCAAGGATTACCCGCAGCGACGACATTTGCAGGTATATCTTTAATGACTACACTACCTGCCCCAATGGTAGTATTATCACCAATGGTGACACCTGGACAAATAATTACACCACCACCTATCCAGACATTATTACCAATTTTAATTGGTGCGGCTAGTTCTCTACCTGTTAGCCGAGTTTCTGGGTCTGTGGGATGATAAGCTGTGTAAATCTGCACGTAAGGAGCCATTAACACATTTTCGCCAATATGAACGGTATTGCAATCTAAAATTACACAACCATAATTTATAAATAAGTTATTACCAGCGTAAATATTACCACCATAGTCGCAGTGGAAAGGTGGAATAATGTGGATTTTTTCTCCTATTTCCCCAAACAATTGTTGTAAAATTTGCTGTCGCTGCTGTCGCTGTTCTGCGATTGTTGAGTTGTAGATTTGCAGTAGACGACTAGCACGCTGACTTTCAGCAATTAATTCCGCGTCTTCTGATAAATATAACTCCCCTGCCAGCATTTTTTGTTTTTCTGTTTTTTCCATGACAAGGTAGTTAATTAGACTTGCTTCGTGTTAACTCAATGCTAATTTTGCCACTAAAGTCAGGTATGGGTGCAGCAGGTTTACTGAGAATAACTTGTACTTGATTAATACCACCGCTATCTTCTAAAATACCATCTGCGATCGCACCTGCTAATCTCTCTACCAATGCAAATTTTGAGGTTTTGACTAAATTTTGAATTAAACTAATTGTGCGACGATAATCTATTGTATCTTCAATATTATCTGTTTTAGCGGGTCGAGAAAGATCCAACCATAATTTGACATCTACCTCAAACCATTGTCCTAATACCTGTTCTTCTGGTAAAAACCCAGTATAGCCGTAGCAGCGAATTCCTGTTAAATGAATAGAGTCCATAAATTAATGATAGGTGACTGGTGATAAATTTACTTAATTAGCAATTACTTAATAAATGCAACTTAGTTTTTATAATCTTAATCAACTTTGGTCTTATGTGTTAACGGAAACCCTCAAACGCTTGGGTTTAAATTGTGCTGTTATTTGTCCTGGTTCTCGTTCTACACCCTTAACTTTAGCATTTGTCCAGCAAACGCCGGAAATTGAAGCTATTCCGATTTTAGATGAACGTTCTGCGGCTTTTTTTGCATTAGGACAAGCCAAAGCAACGGGAAAACCTGTAGTATTAGTTTGTACTTCGGGAACAGCAGGAGCAAATTTTTACCCTGCGGTAATTGAAGCTAGAGAAAGTCGTGTACCTTTATTAATTTTAACCACCGATAGACCAGCAGAATTACGAGATTGTCATTCTGGACAAACTATCGACCAAGTAAAATTATACGGTAATTATCCCAATTGGCAAACCGAGTTAGCGACACCTGTTGCTGACATGGAAATGTTAAGTTATCTCAGACAAACGGTAATTTATGCTTGGGAACGTTGTCAATTTCCCGACGGGGGAGCAGTGCATTTAAATATACCATTTCGTGATCCGCTTGCACCACTTCCAGATGGTATAAATTTTACCTTAGATGTTGAAGATTTCTTTTCAGGAATAGTCTCGACTCCATTACCAATTACCCATTACCAATTACCGATTACCCATGACCAAAAAGGTATTATTATTGCTGGTGTAGCTCAACCAAAAGCACCTGAAGAATATTGTAGAGCGATCGCACAACTTTCTCAATCTCTCCAATGGCCAGTTTTAGCTGAAGGACTTTCCCCAGTTAGAAATTACGCAGATTTAAATCCCTATTTAATTTCTACCTACGATATCATTTTACGTAATCCGCAACTTGCTCAAGAATTAACACCAGAAATGGTAATTCAAATTGGAGAAATGCCGACAAGTAAAGAATTGCGTAATTGGTTAATTGCGACTAAACCTCAACGGTGGATAATTGATAGTTGCGATCAAAATTTAGATCCTTTGCATGGAAAAACCACACATTTAAGGACATCTATAGAGTATTTAAAGACGGAAAATTGGAAACTAGGAAATAAGAACTTAGAATATTTGCAAAAATGGTGTGATGTAGAAGCAAAAGTTAGAAAAAATATTGATGATAATTTGGAAAATATGGAGGAATTAATTGAAAGTAAAGCGGCTTGGTTAATTTCCCAATTTCTCCCACCCGAAACACCATTATTTATTGCTAATAGTATGCCAGTGCGGGATGTAGAATTTTTCTGGAAACCAAATAATTTAAGAATTAAACCTTATTTTAATCGAGGTGCAAATGGAATTGATGGCACACTTTCCACCGCTTTAGGAATAGCACATCATCAAAAAAGTAGTGTCATGTTAACAGGAGATTTAGCTTTGTTACATGATACAAATGGTTTTTTAATTAGAAATAAATTTATTGGGAATCTGATAATTATCTTAATTAATAACAATGGTGGCGGGATATTTGAGATGTTACCAGTTGCCAAATTTGATCCACCTTTTGAAGAATTTTTTGCCACTCCCCAAAATATTGATTTTGCTCAGTTATGCGCTACTTATAATGTGCAGCATGAGTTAATTAATTCTTGGGAAGATTTGCAGGAAAGGTTGAAGGTTTTACCAAAGACAGGAATTAGGGTTTTAGAAATTAAGACAAATCGGAAAAGGGATGCTATGTGGAGGAAGGAGAATTTAGGGAAGTTTAGTTTTGATACTGGGATTTAATTATTACGTTGGATTTTACTGAATGCTGAAAAATCACATTTTCTAGTATATTAGATAGATCGCATCAAATTTTTCTACAAATGAACAATGAGTCATTTGTAGAGACGTTCCATGGATAGGGATTCTCGGCTCTACATTTTTTCTGGAGATGTCTACTGATTAACCTTGTAACCACCCTTCCAAATCTGCAAGAGTAGAAAAATCTAGCAAAGCCTCACCTAATGCTTCCACCTGTTCCACCGACAAAGTCTGAATCTGAGACAGAAGCGCATCAGGAATAGTACCTAATCGTCGGTTTAATTGCCGCAGGACAAGAGATCGCTCTCCTTTTACTATTCCTTCTTCCTTCGCGTCCCGAATAGCCCGTGGTTCTTCCAGATTCAGTCCTAACATTGCTGCAATCTCCTCTCGACTCAGGTTAGAAAACTTGTAGACGATAATCGTCGTTACTAAATCTATTATCGCTTGTTCCGATTGTTGCTGTGCAAGTTCAAGCAAAAACCGCGCTGATTCCACAGCTTCTTCTTCAGGAATCGTAGTCAGCAACATCAAACCTAAACCCAAAGGTTGTTGTCGCAAATCTCCCAACTCATCCAGATATACCCGTCGGACTTGACCATTTTCTAACAAACCCCTGTGAATCATTGAGTTGGAGGGTTCCATACTGCGAGAACCAAAAATTACCACTCCAAACCAGTCTTCATAACGAATAGAGTGACGATAGAGAAACAAAAACAACTCAGAAAAAAAGCGGTGATATAAGTCTTCATCCTTCTGAAACTGCACCTCAGCAAAAAATACTATTTTAGAAACTGCATTATCAGGTGGTAGAAACACACCATCAATCCGAAAAGCTGTTTCTTTCACCTCCACGGATTCAAATTGGTAGTCCTTTGCTTCTGGTGGTGGTTCGTCTATCAATTCAAACAATAAACCCGGAAATTGCTTGAATAGCTTATAAAATATAGTGTCACGTCGCATTTTTATTACACCACTGCGAGATAATTACCAGATTGTAAAGGCTGGAGATCCCATAGCGATAGCGTTCAGCGCTCCGCAGGAATCGCATCACCCCAAGTCCGCGATAAAATTTTCAAGCACCAGAAACCCACTGTATAATCATGCAAATCGACTGGAAAACCGTCAAAATCTACGAAGACATCATTTATCAAAAAAGCGACGGTATCGCTAAAATCACCATCAACCGTCCTCATAAACGTAATGCTTTCCGTCCTAAAACTGTATTTGAACTATACGAAGCCTTTTGGGATGCCCGTGAAGATACAAGTATTGGTGTAGTCCTATTTACGGGTGCTGGACCCCACACAGACGGTAAATACGCTTTCTGTTCAGGTGGTGATCAAAGTGTACGCGGACAAGCAGGTTATGTAGATGACGCAGGAATTCCCCGCTTAAACGTTTTGGATTTACAACGTCTGATTCGTTCTATGCCTAAAGTAGTTATTGCCTTAGTTGCTGGCTATGCTATTGGTGGCGGTCATGTTTTACATTTAATCTGTGACTTAACTATTGCTGCTGATAACGCCATTTTTGGACAAACAGGCCCCAAAGTTGGCAGTTTTGATGGTGGTTTTGGTGCAAGTTATTTAGCCCGAATCGTCGGACAAAAAAAAGCACGAGAAATATGGTTTTTGTGCCGTCAATATAATGCTGAACAAGCTTTAGAAATGGGTTTAGTTAATACCGTCGTTCCTGTAGAACAACTAGAAACCGAAGGTATACAATGGGCGCAAGAAATTTTAGAAAAAAGCCCCATTGCTATTCGTTGTCTCAAATCAGCATTTAACGCCGACTGTGACGGACAAGCTGGTTTACAAGAACTTGCCGGTAACGCTACCCTCCTCTATTACATGACAGAAGAAGGCGCAGAAGGAAAACAAGCATTTTTAGAAAAACGTCCGCCGAATTTTCGGGACTTTCCTTGGCTACCTTAGAAATTTCTAAACTCGCACCTTATAACAAGGTGCGAGATTTGTTGATATAAACTGTGATAGCAGCGGAATTTTAAAATCAAATATTATGTTACCTGAAAAAAAAATTTATTACAGTAAAGAACGATGGTTAAATGACTATTACCTTAGCTGTTACTTCCACAGGAGGAAGTTCAAGATTGTTTATATCTGAATTTTCTGAATTTAGGGTGTGAGAAGCAGATGCAAGTGGTTGTGCTACTGGTAAACTCCAAGCATCTTCTAAAGTTTCCCAGGAAGGCGCAAAAGCGGGTATAGCTAAAGGACAAGCTTTCCAACTGGCTTGTACTAGTGCGCCTAACTGTTGACACATTCCACCGCGACGACCTTCTGGCTGGTAATGACGGCAATATCGACAGGCAGATGTTAAACGTTTAATAGGTTTCATTTGGGTTCATCTTTAGTGTCATTTAGGGCTAACCTTCACACTTAATATTTTCCTTCTATTCCAAAACGGGGATCAAAGCCGACAAGTGATTATTTTATCTGGGTTCCAGCTATTTTTGTATGTAAATAAACTTTAGGATGTCTTTAGAATCTCGTTATATTTGTAAATGATTGTAGGAGTGTCTACATACAAACTTTAAACAAAAAATAATTGGGGATCAAGACTAAACATCTACTTTTACATTTAATCAATATTTTAAACTCACCCTTTAGGCAGACTGAAATTACTTTATGTAGCCTTAATTATTCCAATTATGCCGTGTTCTTGAATAGGGATAGCTGTTGCCAAATACTAAGTAGATACCCAAATACCAAGTAAATACTAAGTAAGTAGGCAAAAATAAACATAACTATGTGAATAAAAATGAATTATTCACGCCCACCTACTGATGAACTTATCCTAAAAGGTAAGTAGCCATCATGAACTGCGTACACCAGGAGGGATGAAAAACTTCTTATTCCCCTCCACGAAACAGCGGGGAGGGGTTAGGGGTGGGGTCTTATTTTCAAGTCAGGTGGGCAGAATAAAACCAAACTGTGTAAAGAAAAGTAAATAAGGCTAAAACTCTTTTTCCCCCTGCACCCTGCCCCCTGCCCCCTGCCCCCTGCCTTATCCCAACGACAATTTTTAACGCCAACCTACTTATCGGAAGACAGCTTGGCAGCACAAAGAGAACAAACACCCCAGCGTTGAAGTTCACCTGGTGGGGTAGGACATTGACAATGAGGACAAAAGGGTAAACCTTGCGATCGCTCTTGCCTAATCCTAGCCCAATCCTCAAAAGCAGCACTAGCATTGTTAACCGAGGATTTAACCCCAAAATTATCAATTCTTCCACCCAAATAACTGGGATGTTCTTGTGGTGTAACAGTCTGTGGTTTTGGCGTTATGGGCGATCGCTTCCACTCAGCCGTGGATAACCGTATATCTATCAAAGGCGTAGGTAGCTTTTGATTTAATTTCAAAAGTATGTTTCTGCGTCCAAAAGTCAAATTCTGCGCCCAAGCAGCGCTAGAAGTTGCTACCCACAAGACATCACGTTGGATTGATAAGGGACGAGTTTGGGCAGCAACCACAGTACCCACAACTTCCCCCCAACACTTGAGCAAAATTTGCAACGGTTGCTGTTGCCATTTGGCTTCTTGTTCCAGAATGCCTAAAATACTATTAACTGATTTCAACGACATTGTTTAACAGAGCAAAAATTTAGCTTAATTCTCAAATCAACTAAAATTCATCCAGCAGTCTTCATTTCAGGCACAGTGGCATGAGTCAAAATCCCATCATCGATTCCAACACCCATTCGTCTACAACACAAGGCTTAAAGCCTGTACTAGCTTTATCACTGGCTAGTTTAGAAGTGCAGCTAGATCAAGAGTTAATCAGATACCGACGCACACGCAATATATTAAGGCAGCCGCAACCACTTAGTACAGAAAGTTATAGCAATAACCAACCCCAAAAGTTACCAGGCATGACTGCGACAGTGGGAAACCCTCAGCCATCTGTGGACGAAGTCAACACTAACGCAATTTCTCCAGAAAAACCAACATTACCAATAGAAGATACCCCGGAGCTAAATCATCTCCAAATGTCCTCTGCATCTGCCAAAACCTCAAATCCATCCGCACCAAAATCTCTCAGCAGTAGTATGGTTACTACAAAAATTCAGGCTGCTGAAAGCGAAAATATCCTGCCTACAGAAGATCCTCCCACTCACCCAGATGACTATTTAGAATCTAGTGAAGCACTGCTGCGGAGTCTTAAAGAAAAACCCCCAGAACCAAAGAAATCTAGTTCTGGGAGTGACAGTTTGCTGTCACCTTTAGGTATTGTTTCGATGTTGCTGCTATTATTAGCCAGTCTGATGTTAGGCTATGTAGTCCTGAATCCCAAAACTTGGCCACAGTTGAATATAGGTAAATTTTTTCATACTAGTTCATTGCCATCTGCTCAAAACTCTCAAGAAATTAATAGTGACCAATCCGTAGCAGTTCCAGAAATCACTCCTATACCTAAATATCCCAATTTAGCTGCTCGTGAGTTTCCAGAGGTGAGAGATCCTAATGATGTTGTCGCTTTACAACCAAAAGTGCAATCAACTCCGGCAATCATACCTAAACCTATTGCTACCAAACCATCTCTAAAACCAGTTCCACCGCTCAGTGCAATTCCTCTTGTCACCCCAGCACCGGAGATTCAGAAACCGACAACCTTACCAGTTCCAAATGGAGAAATTAAACCATCAGCCGATGGATTCTATTATCTAGTAGTTGATAATAAAGGAGTTGGTGCTTTAGCTACGGCGCGGCAAGTTGTTCCAGATGCTTATTTATCTCCTAACCAAAAGTATATTTATCTTGGTGCTTTGAAAACCAAAGATGAAGTAAAACTGAGGTTACAGCAGCTACAGGCCAAGGGAATTCAAGCCCGCGTACAGCAATGACCAAAGAGGACGCGGAGAGTGGGAGACGCGGTGACGCGGAGAGATTATCCCCGTGTCCCCGTGTCCCTCTTTCTCCGTGTCTTCTTCAATGGAGGGAGCTTTCTAGCAGCTGGCACAAAGTGAATGGAGCAAAGCCAAAATGGAAGTGATGAAGCGTATCCTGCGGGTGATTCGTGCTAATTTCAATAGTCTGGTCAGCGGTGCAGAAGATCCAGAAAAAATTCTGGAGCAAACCTTTCTAAAGATGCAGGAAAATTTAGTGCAGTTAAGGCAAGGTGTAGCTGGTGCGATCGCTACCCAAAAACGCACTGAACGCCAAGCAACATCAGCCCAATCCCAAGCCGAAGAATGGTATCGTCGCGCTCAACTAGCACTGCAACAAGGTAGTGAACATCTAGCACGGGAAGCTCTCACCAAACGCCAAATTTACCAAGAAACGGCTACAGCCCTTTTTAATCAAATAGATCAGCAAAAAGATGTGGTGACGCAGCTAAAACAGCAAATGCGATCGCTCGAATTGAAAATTGCTGAGATCAAAACCAAAAAAGATATGTACATTGCTCGCGCTCGTTCTGCCGAAGCATCGTATAAACTACAGGAAATGCTTCAGGGAGTTTCTGCTACAACAAGTTTGAATGCATGGGAACGAATGGAAGAAAAAGTTTTACAGATGGAAGCGCAATCTCAAGCAATTTCTCAACTTAGTAGTGACGATCTGGAAACAAGATTTACTAAGTTGAAATCTATGAATAACATTGAGACTGAACTGGCAGCCATGAAAACTCAGATTTTAGGTGAGGTCAACAATACGGAAGCAGAAACCAGTCAGCTGTTGAAGCACCAGCAGGAGTTACCCAAAAGTTCAGAGTTGTAAATTTGGGAGTTAATGTGGCTGATCCACCGCATCATGATTCAGAATGGAGAGAGGATACCAAGCTAAACTGAAAAGATTAAATTGAAATAGGTAGCTATTAAACAGTAAAAAAGCTAATTGTCCAACAAAGCGCGTAAACCTCAAAAGGAAAAAAGTTATGGGATTATTTGATCGCCTTAAACGAGTAGTTGGTGCTAATGTTAACGATTTGATCAGCAAAGCCGAAGACCCAGAAAAAATGCTAGAACAAGCTCTCCTGGAAATGCAGGAAGACTTGGTACAGTTGCGTCAGGGCGTTGCTCAAGCGATCGCTGCTCAAAAACGCACTGAAAAACAGTATAATGATGGACTAAATGAAATCAATAAATGGCAACGCAACGCCCAACTAGCTCTCCAAAAAGGTGATGAAAATCTAGCACGCCAAGCTTTGGAGCGCAAAAAGACCTATACAGAAACTAGTACTGCTCTCAAAACCAGTCTTGATCAACAAGTTACTCAAGTAGATACCCTCAAACGCAATTTAATCCAGCTAGAGAGCAAAATTTCAGAAGCTAAGACCAAGAAAGAAATGCTCAAAGCCCGGATTACTACCGCCAAAGCCCAAGAGCAGCTTCAAAGCATGGTTAGTGGGATGAATACCAGCAGTGCCATGTCTGCTTTTGAGCGCATGGAAGAAAAAGTGATGATTCAGGAAGCCCGCGCCCAATCTATGGGAGAGTTGGCAAGTGCAGATTTAGAAAGCCAATTTGCTCGTTTAGAATCTGGTAGTGATGTGGATGATGAATTGGCAGCTTTAAAAGCATCCTTAGCACCTGCCCCTGAGCCAAAACTACTCACCCCAGAACAACCAAGTACGGCATCCCCAACACAACCAACAAGTCAATCTAAACCTATTGAACCAGTTGATGCTGAATTGGCAGAACTTAAGAAACAATTGGATAATATGTAAGCTTTGCAGAAACATCATTTGAGTGAATCCCACACCATTAGTTGTGGGATTTCAAATTGGTATTTAGATAAATCCAAAACATAAATTATCCAATTTCACCGCATCAAAACGACTTTTTTTCACCCGGCAAAATCATTCCCCTATCTTCAAAGCGATGGGATATTTGTTTTATTTGACAGTCTATCTATGCGTTCTGAGTCAGCATTTTATTCTCTGAGATGGCTCTATTTGCTGCTAATTTTGATGCAGTTCTGAGTCCACCAATTTTTCAGAGGGAACAGGAAGCAACTCTTAACAGAAAAAACTCATGTTTAAAAACATGAGATTGAAATAATGACACTGTTTTTTTCGTGTCACTCTCCTTGTAAAAACATCCTTTTTTTTGACAGAGCTTTAAACTCTTAAACTTTAGTTTTTTATTTGTTCCCTGTTCCCTGTTCACTGTTCACTGTTCACTGTTCCCTGTTCCCTTCTTTTGTAAGTACACAACGCAGTCAAATACCCATTAAAAATTCCTGAAAAGCTTGTTTAATCTAATTTTTTAAGTTGTAAGTTTTGATTTTTCATTTCGTCGCCGTGTACTAATCACTGACGTTAGTTAGTAGGAAACAACAATCCAGATGCTGATTTCTAACAACTTAGCACTCGGAACTCAGCACTTTTTAGGATAGAGTATTCTGTGTGTCAACTTTGATCAATGCCGCCTAATGGAGACTGTTATGAATAAAGGTGTAATCACTATCACTGATGCCGAATTTGAAACCGAAGTGTTGAAAGCCGAGCAGCCTGTATTAGTCTACTTTTGGGCTTCCTGGTGTGGTCCTTGTCAATTGATGTCACCAGTGATTAACTTAGCTGCTACTAAGTACAGCGAGCGCTTGAAAATCGTGAAAATGGAAATCGACCCTAATCCCCTAACTGTCAAACAGTTCCAGGTGGAAGGTGTCCCCGCTCTCAGACTAATGAAAGGAGATCAACTATTAGAATCAACTGAGGGAGTGATTAGTAAAGAGAAATTACTCAGTCTTCTAGATCAGCATTTAAATAGTAACTAGTAGACTACGGCATAAGTCAATCAACCATTAGAAATTAATGAAAAGCTGGTTTAATCTGCTTTTTTAATTTTTGATTTTTAATTTTTAATTCTGCCATGCTGTAGTAGTCATGAGTCAGTCGTGAATAGTATTTGACTACTGACTCATGACCAATGACCAATGACTAATGACTAAAATGAAATTTGCAAAACGCTTACAACCCTTACAATCTAATGTATTTGCTGATATGGACAGAGCCAAGGCTGTGGCTGTGGCTGCTGGAAAAGAATTAATTGATTTGTCTTTGGGATCTTCGGATTTACCAACTGAGAATCATGTGATTGAAGCGATCGCTAAATCTCTTAATGATCCCAGTACTCACGGCTATTTGCTGTTTCGTGGTACTCAAGAATTTCGCCAAGTCGCAGCCCAATGGTATGAACAAAAATTTGGTGTCCCAGTTGACCCAGAAACTGAGGTTTTACCCTTGATTGGTTCTCAGGAAGGAACAGCCCATTTACCTTTAGCAATTCTCAATCCTGGCGATTTTGCCCTATTATTAGATCCCGGTTATCCTTCTCATATGGGAGGAGTTTATTTAGCTAGTGGTCAAGTTTACACAATGCCACTAACAGCAGAAAATAATTTTTTACCAGTTTTTAGCGAGATTCCCCCTCATGTTTTGGCTCAGTCGCGGTTGATGGTGTTGAGTTATCCTCACAATCCTACCAGTGCGATCGCTCCTTTATCTTTTTTCCAAGAAGCTGTATCCTTCTGTCAACAACATAATATCGTCCTAGTTCACGATTTTCCCTACGTGGATTTAGTTTTCACAGAAGACGAAACCCCCAATCCAAAATCCAAAATCCAAAATCCAAAATCCCTAGTCCCTTCAATTTTGCAAGCTGACCCAGAAAAAAGTGTCTCAATTGAATTTTTTACCCTATCCAAGTCTTACAATATGGGTGGTTTCCGTATTGGTTATGCAATTGGTAATGCAGAACTAATTCAAGCTTTAAGACAAGTAAAAGCTGCCGTTGATTTTAATCAGTATTTAGGAATTTTGAATGGTGCGATCGCTGCACTCACAGGAAATCAAGAAAGTGTAAAAGCTGCTGTTGATACATTCCGTCAACGTCGAGATGCTTTCATTAATGCCTTACACCGCATTGGTTGGAAAGTCCCCACACCCGTAGCCACAATGTACATTTGGGCAAAATTACCTACACAATGGAGTAATAATTCAATTGGATTTTGTACAGAGTTAGTTGAAAAAACTGGTGTTGCGGTTTCCCCTGGTGCTGGTTTTGGGAAAGCTGGTGAAGGTTATGTTCGCTTTGCGTTGGTACAAGAACCAAAAGTGTTAGAAACTGCTGTCGAGAGAATGGCTGAATTTCTTAATTCAGCAGTGGTTCAGCTTTAGTACTGAGTGCAATTAATTTGACTTTTGTACTCAGTGAATACCTTGTAGGTTTGGTGAGACGCGGGGACACGGAGAATTTTTTTTGATAAGTGATTAGGCAGACATGATGTAAACCAACATTCAACATAAGTAGGTGGGCATTAAAAATTGTCGTTGGGGTAAGGCAGGGAGCAGGGAGCAGGGAGCAGGGAGCAGGGAGCAGGGAGCAGGGGGAAAGAGGGTTTCAGCCCTATTTACTTTTCTTCAAATACCTTTAAATTTTTCTGTTTACCTACTTAAAATATATAGCAACGGACAGGGCGGTTAGGACACCAATTAATTATAAAACCTAGACACGAAAAGACTTTTCAGACTGTCACCTGTTACCTGTCACCTGTCACCTGCTATATGTTCATAACTCAAATAGGATCACCATAGAGTCTACTACTAACGACTGTTCTACAAACCCACATTCCGCGTAATTGGCTCATTTAAGTAATTAAACGTAGAAATAGCTAGAAATATTCTTCATCTTTTTATTAAAAAAATACACTACCTTTATCAAATAAACTGCTATATCTTCGTAAGATAGACTTGTGTGTTCAACCACTAAATCGGGAATAACAGTAATATTTTATTCCGCTCCTATTAATAAAACACTGATAAATGTGATTTGTTAACTCGGCTCAAACCTAGATACAGTATTAAACACAACTCTAAAAAAATGAAAAACACTTTTGGTAAATTGTTAGTTAGTGCGTCAATGGCTATTGGTTTCGGTGCAGTTGCAGCTAACCCAGCACAAGCTGTATCTTTTAGTTACAACAACCCCAGTCAAATTAAAACCTACACTGGTGGGTCAGATGGAGTTTTTATTGCCAATGATACCAACAAAGCTACCAAAGCTCTAACTGATGGGGATGTCACCTCCAACGTCGAGCTTTGGTATTCTGACGAAAACCCAACTGCTAACGTTGGCTTTACCGCTACACAAGGAGCATATAGTGCTACAGTCAGCAGTGTTACAGCTACTGATTGGAATACTTTTGGTTCTCAATGGCTAAATGATTTACTAAGTACATATACACCATTTCAGTCCGTATGGAATAGTTTTTCAGCAAATACCAAAACATTAGTTACAGGTTATTTTCCTACATTAGGCATGGGAGATCCTAACATTGGTAATTTCGCATTCGGTCAAAATGGCGGTGTGGAACTGAAATTAGTTGGTCACTTGGATGTGAAGGAAAAACTTAAGACTACAGTTTCTAGTCAAATGAATACTGCGTGGAATGCTGGAGTGAAAACACTTTTCCCCACAGGAACAACCTTAAGTTCATTAACCATTACAGCCATTGACGCAAAGATTACATCACTGCAAACACAGGTTAATTTAGCTACAGGTGCTACAAAAGCTGCCTTGCAATTACAGTTAGATGGACTGAAGACGTTTAAAGATGTATTTAACTTACAAACTACCTTAAACGGATATGAAGGACCACTGCAAGCGAGTGAAATTGCTAAGGTTGTAACTGGTGGTCAAACTCACTATGCTTACAGTTTTAACCCGACTGCATCTGGAATTACAGCCTCTGATGACGGCGTATCTTACAATGCAATTTATACCTGGAATACACCTGGATATAAAGCCACACCAGAACCTTCTGCTATTTTTGGTATTCTTGGTGTCGCTGGTATCTTTGTTGCAAAACGCAAGTTTAAAAAAGTATCTGCTTAATTACGACTGATTTCTGATCAGCAAGTAGGCGTTTAGCAATGCTCATTGGTGTTAACTTAACATGAAAGCCGTTTGAGCTTAAGTTGATACTTATGAGTAATGCGCTTTACCCCTACAAATTTTGGCGTTGCTGAATAAGGGGATGATTGAGACTGACGCGGTGATTATATATTGATGCGGATTCTTAAATCATCCCGCAATTATGCAACGCCCAAATTTTATGTACAAACAATTCTTTGACGTTCTACATTGGGTTAGCCAATTTCCCAGAAATATTTCTTAAAATAGAGTTGGGGTATATTTGTAAAATTACCTAACTTTAGCCGTGACTCTATCTGCTCAAACACTACCATTAGTTAAAAATCCCGAAAGACTGGAAAACCGTCTTGGGGAAATTCCCCCAGAACCGGGGGTGTATTTGATGCGGGATGGGAGCGATCGCATAATCTATATAGGTAAATCTCGTAAATTGCGATCGCGTGTTCGTTCCTATTTCCGTGACTCCACTAACAAGACGGAACGCATCAACACAATGGTGAAGCTGGTGACAGAGATTGAATTTATCGTCACCGACACCGAAGTGGAAGCTTTAGCACTGGAAGCAAATTTAATTAAACAACACCAGCCATATTTTAACGTCCTACTCAAAGATGATAAAAAATATCCCTATCTCTGCATTACTTGGTCAGAAGAATATCCGCGTATTTTCATCACCCGTAAACGTCAATTAGGTAAAGCCAAAGATAAATATTACGGACCTTATACAGATTCTGGTTTATTACGTGAAGTTGTCCATTTATGTAAACGTATATTTCCCCTCAGACAAAGACCTCAACCCCTATTTAAAGACCGTCCTTGTTTAAATTATGATATTGGTCGCTGTCCTGGTGTCTGTCAAAAATTAGTTTCTCCCGCAGAATATGGAAAAATTGTCCAAAAAGTGGCGATGGTTTTTCAAGGAAGAACTCAGGAACTAATTGATATTTTGACAGCACAAATGGAAACTGCTGCGGAAGAATTGAATTTTGAAAATGCAGCCCGAATTCGTGATCAAATTACTGGTTTAAAATCTCTAAATGCACAGCAAAAAGTTTCTTTACCAGATGATACTGTATCACGGGATGCGGTGGCGTTAGCTACAGATGACCAACACGCCCATATTCAATTATTCCAAATTCGTGCAGGTCAGTTAGTTGGACGTTTAGCATTTATGGCTGATGCTCATCCTGAACCTGGAGCTATTTTACAACGAGTTTTAGAAGAACATTACCAAACTGCGGAAAGTGTAGAAATTCCTAGCGAAATTTTGGTACAACATGATTTACCAGATGGGGAAATTTTGGCAGATGTTTTGACTGAACGCAAAGGTAGAAAAGTGACAATTTTAGCTCCTTTGCGGCAAACTAAGGCAGAATTAATAGAGATGGTGGAAAAAAACGCCCAATATGAATTACAAAGAAGCCAAAAATTGGGTGCAATTAATCAACAATCTCTAGAAGATTTAGCTGCTATTCTTGATTTACCAGATTTACCTCATCGTATTGAAGGTTATGATATTTCTCATATTCAAGGTTCTAATGCGGTAGCTTCTCAAGTTGTGTTTATTGATGGTTTACCGGCTAAACAATATTACCGTCATTACAAAATCAAAAATCCCGATATTACTATCGGACATTCAGATGATTTTGCGAGTTTAGCGGAAGTTATTAATAGACGTTTTCGTAAATATATTGAAAATCCTCAATTATCACGAGTGGGGAATGCTGACTGGCCTGATTTAATTATGATTGATGGCGGTAAAGGTCAGTTATCTGCGGTGGTTGGTATTTTGCAAGAAATGAATTTATTAGCAGATTTGCGAGTTGTGAGTTTGGCGAAAAAACGAGAAGAAATCTTTTTACCAGACTCATCGTTACCTTTGAAAACAGAAGCAGAACAACCAGGAGTACAGTTATTGCGAAGGTTGCGAGATGAAGCCCATAGATTTGCTGTGAGTTTTCATCGTCAGCAAAGAAGTGATAAATTAAAGCGATCGCATTTAGATGAAATTCCCGGTTTAGGAAATCATCGTCAAAAGTTGCTTTTAGCCCATTTTCGCTCTGTTGATTATATCCGTCAAGCGACACCTACACAACTCGCTGAAGTATCGGGAATTGGAACACGTTTAGCACAGGAGATTTATGATTATTTTCATCCAAATTGAGGAATTTAACTTTATTTCTACTTTAATCATCAATCATTAATCTACCTAATATTTCATTCCATTTTTGTTTGTGGATTTTTTGAAGTTCAGTATCTAATTCAATTAATTTAGAATAAAGCTCAATAAAATCAGTAATAGACATAATTAACCTTAAATAATATTTAATTGTGGGGATAATTCCATTAACAATTACTTGACATCCATGTTCTAATGCGATTTTGTTAATAACTTCATTAATTTGAGCAGCTTCTGATTGTTTAACATCTTTTGAAGCAAAAATATAATATCTGCCAGGATTATATTTCAGAATTTTCTCTTTAGCACGATAAACAATTTGCAGAGTTATTTCTTGTCCATGTTTTATTTCTACAGCTTCAACAAGATGATTATTTTCATCAAAAATTTCAATATCTCCAGCAGTCTCAGAAGTTCTGTCTGAAGCTGTATGACTACCTAATTTTCCAAGTGTGCATGAATTATACCTAGAAATTTCTCTCACTAAAATTTGATAAATAGCATAGAAGGCAATAACAGGTAATTTTGAGCCACCCTTAGTTCTATAGTTATCATTAAAATGATCTTCTAACGCATCGACTAAACTTTTTATATCTAACTTTTCAGGATTGGTTAATTTAATAATTTCAACTAAGTTAGCATCCTTAGCTGATTGGATAAATTTTAGGAGTAGTTTTAATACATCTTCTGATTGTTCAGGATGGGTTTGTACAAAATCAATAATGTTTAAAATGCCGTTTTCAGAGGTTTAGGACTTATGTTTCCGTTATAATCTAACGTATAAGGATAAGGTTGTTCAAAAGAACGAGTTAACCAACCACTTTCCGCCATTGCAGGTAAACCTAACTCTGTTAATGTAGGAGTTATATATTTATAGTCTATATTTCTCCCTGAAAACCCACCTGGCATTTCAGCTTGATGATATCTAATATCCTGAGATGGATATAGAATTTTATGTACTAAAAGAGTGATTAGTACCGTATAAACTGCTTTTCTTGCAAAGCATTTTTTGGCAATTTCAATAACATAATCTTGATATTCCTGTAGAATTTTAACTTGTGTAATATCAAATTCTGGTAATTCATTATAAATTTGCAACAATTTTTCTTTATGATTCATATTGTTAAACACTAGACTTTATAATGAAATGTGTGATTGTAGATGATATTCAGCCTTGAAATTGATTATTTCAGGTTGCATTTTTATATCAGAAAAAACCTGTTCTTTGATTTGATTAGCAAGTTCATACATAACTGGTATAGATACAGAATTACCTATTTGTTTATAACATTCTGCTAAATTATTGTGGGTTTTGAAATTATCAGGAAAACCCATAATTCCATAACACTCCCGCAGCGTTAATTTACGAACTGCATTTTCTTCTGGTATATAAATAAAAAATCTACCTGAAGTTTCTTGAGAAGGTATTGTTGGATGTACCCCTTCTATAGAATAGATTCTATTAGGCTGGTGATGAACCCTTGATAAATGTTCTGTATTTGGCCTCACACCTGTTTTCCAAATACTTTTATTACGATATCCTACAAAAATCAATCCAGATGGTTGTTGTTTTGGATTATCTATCATTGTGTATTCTTGAGGGTTTAAATATTCAAATTCTCCAGAACTACACAAAAATTCTCTTAGCTTGGGAAATGGATAAGTTTTCTTCAGAAGCCCAAAATCAAATTTTTTGTCTTTTGTGGCAACAAAGACTACTCTTTCTCTATTTTGTGGTAAACCAAAATCCTTAGAGTTAAGGATATCGTAGTTAACTACATAACCTATATCTTCCAAAGAATATAATATTACTTCTAATGTTTTACCTTGATCATGATGCAATATATGCTTAACATTTTCTAGTATAATTACAGGAGGTTTGATATATTCAATGATTTCACATATATGAAAAAATAAAGTTCCTCTAGTATCATGAAAGCCTTTTTTTCTGCCACAAATACTAAAAGGTTGACAAGGAAAACCAGCCGTTAAAACATCGAAATAAGGTAAATTTTTAAAATCAATTTTTCTGATATCGTCTTCAGGTATTTCTCCAAAATTATTAAAATAGACTTTTTGGCAAGCTTCATTAATCTCACATGAATATACACAGTCATACCCGGCTTTTTCAAAACCTAATCTAAAACCTCCAATACCTGCAAAGAGATCAGCAAATTTGAGTTTAAATTTTTCCATAAAAAATTAGTCAAAATACTATTTGATACCAAATCAAGAGGTTTTATATTATGGCAAACTTTAGGCAATCATCGTCAAAAGTTGCTTTTAGCTCATTTTCGTTCTGTTGATTATATCCGTCAAGCGACACCTACACAACTCGCTTAAGTATCGGGAATTGGAACACGTTTAGCACAGGAGATTTATGATTATTTCCATCCAAATTGAGGAATATAAATTTATTTTTACTCTAATCATTAATCATTAATCTACCTAATATTTCATTCCATTTTTGTTTGTGAATTTTTTGAAGTTCAGTATTTGAATTGGTGAGTTTTAGATGCTAAAGAGATAGTGCCAAGCTTCTCTAAATACAGGTGTTCCATCAGAAAATTTGGGTGTTGGTCTGTCTGTAGCAACACTACCGTGATACTTATCTGGTCGATCAGGTTTTATGTCTGTAATTAAGCAATGAGAATGATGATAAGGTGACTGCTGTTCATCCACATTTATAATAGAACCATAGGCTGTCATTCCCAATAACTTCCACGCCTTTTGAATCCGATCATACCCTTCATCTTTTATATGAGCAAAGCCATAATAGCGTTCTGATGGTGTTTGTCCAGGAACCGATAGCCACGGTGCAGATTCGCCTAGCACCCAACTAAAATCAGCTGGAGCGGCTAACATCACCACTCGTGCGACACAATGTTGTTTCCCCAGTAACGCTGCATGACCTCCTCCTTGAGAATGGCCTGTGACGATAATCTGATCCCACTTAGGAATATTCCCATGTAAATACTGGCTCCATTTTTGGTGTGGATATTTGAGGTCTAAGTATGCCAACAACTTAACTAACCGATTTTCGATTGAGTTAGGCCGACCAACTTCTAGAACATCACAACAACCTCGACCAGAGATAATTTCTAACCGGACTTTCTCTAAGCAGTCTGGATCTGAGTGATGCCGACATAGACTACCAACTGTCCAGGAGTTGGGGTAGCTCAAATTGATGGTGTGATAGCCAAGGCGAGCCAATTCCCGAATAATTAGCTGCTGCCGCATTCCTTTCCCAAAAGAACCGGGAAAGAAAACAGCCAGCTTATTGCGAAGAGTAACAGACTGATCAAGCACAACATAATGCGGTTCCAACCAATCATCTATCGCTATATCTGTATCTTGGGGAAGGACTTCGTCCATTTGGATAGACTGATTTCCAACCGCATTTGGAGAAGATTCCTTCTCTAAACCCAACATCTCATTAACAATGGCACGCCAGCGCTTCTTTCTTCCACCAGGAAATTGTTCCATAAAAACCTCTAAGAAATACCTTGCCAGACTTCGAGTCCGCCATCTGGATTATCAACATAACTCCACTCCCACTCTTTTTTGCTCGTTTTTATAGCAGCACGAGGACCAAATGGGTTAGCTGTGCCAATAAAAAGACCATGAGGTGTAGAAACAATGTTGCGAATCCCATAGTTATAAGGATTTTTAAAGCCATTGAGAGTGACAGGAAGCCAATTCTCTCCATCATAAGTCCGCCAGAGAGAAGCTCCTCCATTATTCTTAATAAACTCTTCCACTCCCAAGGCCGCAATCATTCGAGCAACCTTTACTGGTTTTTCTTCTAGCTTGACGTATCGTAAAATCAGACTCCAGTCCATTGTACCTGCATAAAGCCAGCCTTGGTGAATTCCCATTCTCCACAGGTAGCCGCAGAAGTAGTTATTAAACCCAGGACCCAGCCCACTTAAGGGTTTTTTACCGTTCCTAGCACTACCAACGATAATATCCCAAGAACCATCAGGGTGCAGTCGGATAATTTCCGAGGCAGCTGGTCCTATTTTATTACGATGATCATATCCACCATTCTGAATTCCTGTTCCAATATAAAGAGCGCCTTTAAAGGAAATCATACTAGCAGATCCCTGGTTTAGGCCACCACGTTCAGCACCATTAGTAATTACTTGTTCCCAATGATAAGGTGGAACTCCTTCTGCATCTGTGCGCCAAATTTGAAATCCACTTAAGCCAGCAGTGCCAACATACAGATATTCGCCCAAAACAGCCATTTCATAAATGGTCATCACATCTGGTAACTCTCCAAACCCAGGCTCATTCACACAGCGCCAGTTTCCCGTTGCTGGGTCGTCGCTCTCATAAACCAGGGAAAGACCAGAAGCATTGACATTTCCCTTGGCAGCACCAACGGGGGCTGTATATAGCTTACCCTTGAAGGAAACTAGTACACGTATAGCCGTTACTGTTATCTCCCTTCCTTGAGTCGTAAAACGAGGTTTGGGCGTAGTTATAAATGTCTGACCATCTTCACTACACAAAATGTCAGGACCTGATCCTCGAGAACGTGACCAGGTTGATACATAGAGAGCTGGCGCGGAATTTGATTTCCCCTGAAATACTGTCATTCCTCGATAACCTAAGTCCCGGCTAAACTCAACACCTTCATCATCTGTCATGAAAGGAGACTGATAAACCCGATTCCATTGGTCTAATAAAGGGTTAAAGCGCCATATCTCACCCCGCGCACATTTATGCTCGAATTCTGGTGTGTAGTTGAGGTGAGGGCATTCAACAGGCCAATGATCCATTGTGACAAATGGCATGGCAAACTTGAGAAGACACAAATTAGCACGAGAAGTACCAACATAAAGATGATTATTAAACCAGGCCATTGAATAGGCATACCCGTTGTAGCGATCGCCAAAGCCGTTCTCACAAACTTTACGGAAGTGATTCCTACGGAGACCTGGATGTGGTTCTGGGTTGTAAACACGCATTGTGACTCCTTTTAGCGTTCTACTTTTATAAAGGGAATGCTGAAAACCCTTCATCGTCTAGGTTTGACTTGGCTTGTCTGTCCCTAAAGATAAAAACTTTTGAACTGATGTTATAAATTTTTGAGGATGGGATACAGGAAAGAAATGTCCAGCCTCATCAACTATTTCCAGGTGCAAATGAGGCCAAAGTTTTTGAAGTCCATGGGCTGTTTGTAAGGTAGAAGAATTCTCTCCATAGATAGCTAAAGTTGGTAGTTTGACTAGCTGTAATTGATCGATTATCAGACTTTCCGATTTGATCAAGTCTTCCCAAGCAGTGGTAGTTTCTAGCAGTTTCAACCACTGAGAAGCAGTGCGCGTGCTATTTCCTAAGGGGAATAAGCTAGATAATAGCTGGTTTTCAGGAATATGTTGTCCACGAGGTGTCCGCAACTGTAATTTAGCAATCTCTGTTAGAATCCTATAGCCTGCTTCTGGTTCATTTTCATCCAAATCTATACCTGCCGCCCTTAACGCAGGTTGTAAGATAGACCAACGAGGCCAGTTACAAGGCATTTGCAAAGGCTGAAATAACTTTGATCGCACATCTGCCAAAATAATGCGATCTGCATAATTGGGGTACTCTGCCAGAAAGTGTAGAAGAACTGTGCCGCCAAAGCTATGTCCCACTAAGCTTGCAGTCTTAATATTGAGATGATCCATCAAGTCCTTAAGATCATCTGCTAGTTGCTTGGGAGTATAGTTACTCTTGGGCATAGAACTCTTACCATGCCCGCGCAGATCAAATAGAGTGACTCGATGGGTGTTAGTAAAAGCATGGGCTAAGTGATACCAAAATGCTAAATTCGTGGCTAACCCATGCACCATAATCAGGTTGTTTTCAGAGCTATTTAACTCTAAGCTCCTACCTTGTTGTTCTAATTGCAGGTAGTGACAATCAAAGTCATTCAAATTTGCAACTGGCAATCGTTACTCCTTATAACCAAATGATGCTGCTATATCCCAAGTGATGTCTCCAAGGAAGTCAATATTATGAAATTGTTTCCATCTATAAGCTGCATTAGGCTCAATTCTCTGGTGAAGATGGAATTTTAAATCTCCACTAAATCTTGATACCAACTCCACTCCATCTGTCATTCGCTGTTCCTTCTCTTTGTAAGGATTTAGCATATCCGTATTAAAATCTATATTGAGGAAATTACAGATTTGTTGGACTGTGATCTCTGGTGTATCCACCAAATCTTCAAACCTAATACGAAGTTGACGGTGCTGAGGAATTCCTTCTAAAAACTTTAAGACATTTTGCTGGGAAACTAACCAGAGCAATTCTCCCAGTTGTTGTCTAGTGAAAGAGCTTTCCCTCATAAACAAAACTAGTTGATCCAACTTGGCATCCTCAAAGGATCTAATCATGCCATAGGGATGTCTGACTAGATGAATGTAAAGTGGCTCAGAAAATTGGTTCTCAGCACGGTTTAGAAAATCCAGATGAAAAGGATAAGTTGGAGTTTTGTCAACAAGTATTCTATCACCTATCCATTCCTGTAGTACTCCGTAGAAAGATTTGCTCGGAAGATTCTGCTCTTCATAAGCTTCCATCAACTTCCGCGCTTCTTCTGCATTACAGTTTTTGATCTGCATAATTGCTCGGATAGTGCCTTCTAGCAAATGACTATTAAGTTTATTGGCCAGAGCAGCTTTTCTTTGATCAAGTGTATTGTAATCAAGCAAGTGCAATTCTGGTGGAGCAAATAGTTGTGGATGACCTGCCAAAATAATACGAAGTAATGTTGAACCAGAGCGAGGAGATGAAAGAACGAAAACTGCTTTTTTGTTCTTGGGAGTATCTTCTCCCTCCCATCTCTTTGGTATGGGAATGTGTTGTCTAAACTGCTCTAATTTAGTTTTATCAATGCGTTCATTAGCAATTGGTTTACTTTCTACAGCAATAGATGATTGTGATAGATTAATTGGTTGATCGAAGACTTGATCTGAATTGAGCCTGCTTTCGATAAAAGTAGTCAACTGAGCAACGCTTAATTCATCTATGTACTTGTCATTAGGCATAAGTAGATCGTGAAAGCCTAACTTCTTGCCAATTTTCTCCTCAATCGTCACAATAAGTTGGATGAAATCAATAGAAGCGAAGTTAAGATCCTGGATTAATAAGGTATCTGGGCTGATTGGTTCATCTAATTCTCCATCCCAAGACTGGACAGTTGTTTCTATAATATCTACAACTACGTGTTGGACTTGTATTGCTGTGAGTTGCATGAAACTTCCCTTTACACTGATCACTAGGCTATTGTAAACACTGTTTGAAGTACCCGACGACGCTGATGCTTTGCATACAGCAGGGGTGTTCAGTCCTACTTACCATTGCCACTTTAAAATATTACGGGAATGTTTTTACCCAGTAGGATGATGGCATTTAGTATCTTTAATGTTTTTTATTCATTCTTCATTTTTAGAAGAATCAAGCGCAACTTTTGCTAAAATTGCACTAGCTTCTTCAATTTTTTCTTCTTCAATAAGAGATACTGCTAGCCCCAGTTGGGCGTTAGATGATGATTCAGGTTCTAAGGCAATTGCTTTCTTAAAAGCTTCCCTTGCTGCATTATAATTTTGCTGTATAAAGTATATTTTGCCCATTCCTGCATAAGCGTTAGCATCAGTAGGCTTGATTCTCAGTACAGCTTTTAATTGAGCAGCAGCCTCGGAATGCTTTTCCTGATGATCATACGCTTGAGCTAGTCTCTTCCGAGCTGCCAACAATCGTGGATTAATACGTAAAGCTTTAGTAAGTTGTTGTACAGCTTCATTAAAATTTTCTTGCTTTAGCAACACTTGTCCCAGACCTACATAAGCCATTGCCAAGTTTGGATCAAGTTTGAGAGCGTTTTGAAAGTGTTCTAAGGCTTGCTCTACTCCCCCTTGTTCTAAATGAACTCTGGCTGCTCTTAAGTAAGCATTAGTGGAAATAGGATCTAGCCTAATGGCTGCTTCAAAATGGGCAATTGCATCCTGGTACTGCTTTTGCTTATACTTTACATTTCCTGCTGACAGGTGGGCTTTTATGGAAGTAGGATCTTCCTTCAGTACAGCATCAAATTCCTTTAAAGCCTCGTCAAATTTAGTAGCCTTAGCAAGCTCTTGGCCTTGCTTTATATCTCCTCGCGGAGAAATATCAACTTCTACTCGTTTAATATCAGGCGTGAATACTCGCTCAATACCAGGAACAAATTGAGTCATTTTAGTCGATACCTTCGCCAAAAAAAAGGGGTATGAAAAGAGCGCTGATGTAATAGAATTATAGTCTTCCAGATCAACAGCTTAAAACCGATACTCAATATCCTAACACTGTTGCAATGTCTAATACTAGAAATCAAGGTGATAATGATACAGCAATTTAGCTAGATCAGTCAGTGAATGTACAATCAAGCATCCAGTGTCTATCGTTCTCAATTCCCCCATATTTTAGAATTAAAAAACATAATATCATATCCTGATTAAGGAGAAAAGTCAAATAAAACTTAACTTTTGGAAGCAGTGGAAAGAAAAGAACCAAATATTGGCGAATGAATTTGACTGCTACTCTGTGTTCTGTGAGATAATTCCTGGGGCTGGCGTATCAAATACTTTTCGGTTGATGATTTTTTTGTCAATACAATCGAAATATCACATCCATGACATAAGCATGGTGTTGGACTATAATATTATCTGGTTGTAAAATTTGTTCTAATATCTACCCTGAATGACCAGTTAATCCCCCTGATGGGCGCTTTCCTTTTTCTCTTAAACTTTTTGTCCGTATTTTACTTGATTCTTTGAGTCAGTCGCTTGTCGCTGGTTTGGAACTTGTTTTGCTATCTTACCCTAAACGCCTCTCTAGCTATACTTTCACCCAGTGCTTGATTCTCTTACTCTAACTTCTCGATTTTTTGATCTTTTTCTTCTGGACTAATGCTTGAACACTACCGTATTTCTTCCCTGATAAGAATTATCCTGACCTTCGTACCTGGGCAGTTACGAAAAACCAAATTTATTTTGCGTCGCCGAAATTAACAAAATTAGACAATAAAGCCACAAATCCAGTCGAACTAGTTTTAAAAGTTGCCTGCGATTTTTGTTTTCGCAGAGTGATAGACCAGAGGCAATTGTCTTTTTATCTGAAGTCCAATGTCAATACATTTTGAGGTTAAGTCAATGACCAGTTTAGAATCTGAAATCAGTACTAACTTTACACAGCAGCAGAAACCTGGTGTAACTGTGTGGTTTACTGGTTTGAGCGGAGCAGGAAAAACTACCATTACTCGGGCATTAGAACAAGAACTGCATTCCCGTGGTTGCAAAGTAGAAATTTTAGACGGGGATATTGTACGAGAGAATTTAACAAAAGGACTGGGATTTAGCAGAGAAGACCGCGATGAAAATATCCGCCGTATCGGCTTCGTGTCACAACTCTTAACTCGGAACCATGTCATCGTTCTCGTTTCGGCAATTTCACCTTACACAGTTATTCGTGATGAAGTTCGCCAACGTATTGGAAATTTTATTGAAGTATATGTGAATGCTCCACTTAATGTTTGTGAAAAACGAGATGTTAAAGGGCTTTACAAAAGAGCAAGAGCAGGTGAAATCAAAAACTTTACTGGTATCGACGATCCATATGAACCTCCTACAAATCCAGAAGTAGAATGTAGAACCGACTTAGAAACCTTGGAAGAGAGCGTGTCAAAAGTCATAACAACCTTAGAAGAGCTAGGCTATCTAAGAAAAAGCGGTTCTGATTAGCTAGAATCTGCTTCTTTCAAGCAAAATAGTGAAGTTGATAATAGCACTGCAAGAGTGACTGCTGAAAACTCCAATATCTCCTATTAACAGCTCACGGTTCGCCCATTTTTTCAGGAGTTATACGAATCTTAGGATGAAGCCACATAAAATAGGGCTGGAGGAGGGGAAAAAGAAGTTAAAGTGGTTGCTATATAAACCCCATAGCCGAATGGCACGAGGATAAGGGTTAGAAGAATCAAGAGTGGTTAAGCGTCTGAGAAATAGAGAGCAGGGGAATCAATTCGCGGAAATATTCCGCGAATTACTCATCTCATATCTTCCACCTGAAAATAGATAGGTCAAAACCACAACCAGCTGCGATAGTAATTAATGACTGAATATCAAGTAAAATAAGGACACAACTATCTTCTGTAACTTGGCGAGGATAATGAATAAAAGAATTAACAGAAAAAGACTCTTCGGTACTTGTTATGCTAAAATTGCAAACAAAATACTAATTTAATAAACACCAAATTCGGAAACTTTCCAAGTTTCTAGATTTATATCCAGAATTTTTGATCAGTTTGAACTTGTTATTAATTACTTCCAAATTAGCGCTGATTTTCCTATTATTAAAGTAGGCTATGACTTGATAATACCAAGGAATAGAAGAAGTAAGATTTTTTATTTACCAGTTGTTTTGCAATGCATGATCTCTTAATAATCCTATCTCCTCCTCGCTCATTTTCGTCAGTTGTTTCTAGTGTTATTGGTGAGCATCCTCAGTTATATTGCTTTCCAGAACTGCATTTATTTGTTGGAGATACTGTTCAGGAAGTAATTGATTTAGAGTACAAAAAAGCTAAACGATATGCTGGTTCTCCTGGTGTTTTGCGAACCTTAGCACAACTTCATGATGGTATACAAACAACAGGAAGTATTGTTAGGGCTATAGCATGGCTGAATGAAAGACGAGATTGGACTACTAAACAACTACTTGATTATCTACTTGAAGGGGTAAAACCCAAAATTGGCGTAGAGAAAAGCCCTCCGACATCGGCAAAACCGGGATACATAGAACGAGCGTATGCCTTTTATCCCCAAGCGTATTTTCTGCATTTAACTCGGCATCCAGTGTCGGCAAGGAAATCAATGCAAGAGTTTTCTCAAGATAGGCGAGCTCGTCTAGATAATCAAAATGAAAGTCGGATTGAGACCTTAATTGGTTGGTATCAGATCCATTGCAATATTATTAACTTTACTAATTCGTTGCCAGCAGGCCAAACAATGCGAATTAAAGGGGAAGACGTTTTATCAGAGCCAGATGTGTATTTGCCTCAAATTTCTGAGTGGATGGGGTTGAGGACTGATAAAGAGGCAATTGAGGCTATGAAACATCCGGAAAATTCTCCATATGCTTATGTTGGTCCCTATCCAGCTAGAGGTGGTAACGACCCTAAATTTATGCAAAGTCCCAGTTTGCGTAGTGGTAGAGTTAAGGAACCATCTTTAGAGGCGTTTTTTAAGAAAGAAAAACTAGACTGGTTTTCAGATGAATTTAAAAAGATTTTGGAGGAAAGCGAATTACAGTTGGCCTCAGATGAAGAAATTATCGAAGAGATAACTAGACTAGCAAATTTAATGGGCTATCACTAAATCCTGACAAATAATGCAGAATAGCATATTAACAATACAGACACTCGGAGTAGAATACTTAACTAAAATTACTCCTAGCGATTTACCAAGTGTACTAAATCAGTATTCTTGTTCAATATCTCTTTTCCAGAAATGCCTTTACTTTGCTATGGGTTATAGCGATGATAAAAGGCAAAAATGGTGCATTAAAGTCCTGCGTTATCAACCTAATTTAAATAAATGGACGGAAGTATATTATGAGGTTTTAAATAGGGATGAGACTGATTTATCAGTAATCCAATTGCCAGCAGAAGATGAGAAGAAAGACTCTGAAATAGGTTCAAGTGAATTAAGTGTTAAATTGAGTACCTTAAACCTAGAGAATGGTAGCAATTCTATACTAACATTAAGTGTAATTTCTTCTCTAGGTTCAAAAATTTTATATTCAGTTGATGGCGAAAACTATCAGCTTCTTACTAACAATAATGATCTAACCTCAAAGGCTATTGATGTTCATCATTTCCTTACTACCAGCCAAAAGTTATATGCTTTAGCTTTTAAAGGTCTTACCAATAAAAATTGCCAATCTTGTATTTTAACGAGAGAATCTCTCATTTCAGGAACTTGGCAAGAAATCGATCTTCAGAGAATATTTGAAGATAAAAACAATCTAGATTTGTATGGTTTTATAGATTTCAATAATTCTCTAGTTATTGCGACTTTAAATAAAAAGATGGGGTTCCAAATATGGAAATATAGAGACAATGATGAGAAGACAAATACTTGGGAATTAGCTATTACTAATGGTGCTTATCGATTTGCTCATAATCAAAAAATTTATGCAATGACTGTTTTTAACAGTGATTTGTATTTTGTTAGTGGCATAGTACCTGGTGTGGCATCTATTACTCAAGATTGGTACTTAAATTCTTTTGAATTAACTCGACTCTATTCAAATAATGATTGGGATGTAATTGCTGGTATACCCAGATGTACACCTGATGGTCTGAGAGTTCCTCTATCAGGAACTGGACCAAGTTTCGACATGGGAAGTGGTGCTATTTTTCAGTGCCTCGTAGCTCATTCTCAACATCTGTATCTTGGAGCCAATAATGAGGATGGATTTCAGCTTTGGTCTAGTCAGGATGGTGAGAATTGGCTTCTATTTCCTCCAAATGAACTCACTAGTTATTACCAAGTAAAGATACAAGAGGCTATGTCTACAGCCTTTGGCTTACTATTTGTTCTCGAAGTAATGGAGCTGAGTGGCGAAAAGCATTTACAGATTTGGCTTGCTCAATGAGGTTTTTAATCATTTTCCCCATCTACATCAGCTTGCATAGCTGTTAAGTAGGCATCTAACTCCTGAGTATTGGCAAACACTTCAGAGAGAGGAACAGCTTTGACAATATCAAATACTTTCTTAACTTGAGGGGTAGGATGGGTGAAAAATACTTTGCCTTTTCTTGATGTCATAGTTTTTCGCGCCTTGGCCAACACACGTAGTCCAGCACTGGAGATAAAACTCAAGTTCTGGAGATTTAAAATCAGAGTCTGGATGTTCGGTGTCAAGCTTTTTTGAATAGATGTATCCAAATCAGTAGCTGTCAGCGTATCAAGCTTACCATCCAAAGCTAAACACAAGGTGGTAGAGTCAGTATTTTCTACGTAGATTTGCAATGCCATAGGTTTTATTTTGCAATTAAGTATTTATTTGTAGTTTAGCTAAAATTGGGTGATTCTAAGTATAATATTTCATTAATTCATAGCAGATTATCAGCGTATCTCTGCGTGTACCTCTGCGCCACTCTGCGTTTAAATTTTCATAGTTAATTCGCCATGATGTTATGTAAAGCTGTACTAAGCTAATTGAGCGATCGCTTGCCGGACTGTCAAAATGTTCTTACCGTGGAGATAAACATAGTCTACTTGCTCTGCTAGTTCTTGCACCAAGAAAAAGCCAAATCCTCCTAGCGATCGCTCTTCATCATCCATCATTATATCTGGTGAGGCAATGTCAGTTAAAGGATTAAAAGGCTTACCACTATCTTTAAAAGTCATCATCAACTGTTGATTATTGATTTCAATCCGCAAATCGATATAACCGTCGCTGCGATTCTCATAACCATATTCAATAATATTGACCAAAACCTCTTCCACAATTAACTGGGCATCTTCAATCAATTCCACAGTCAGACTAGCAGCTTGCAAAATCTCACTTAACTTTTGTTTCACTTCCTCCAACTCGGTTAACTCGCTGTTGAGAGTCAGGTTCCATTCCATAACATTTACTGCTTGAGAAAAAGGACTTGACGGTAAATACTGCACAGCTAACAAAGTAATATCATCTGATTGCGGTGCATCCCCCACAAACTGCTGGCAAAAATGTACAATTGTGCGTACTGCACGGGCTGGATTGGTGGGTGGATAAGAGGTAATAATCTCAATTAACCGTTCCTCAGAAAATATCTCACCCTCGCAGTTCATCGCTTCTGTGATGCCATCAGTATAAAGTAGGATTAAATCATTAGGTGCTAGTATACACTCACTTTCTACAAATACGGAATCTTCATATAACCCCAGGGGTGAACTAGTTTCCAAATCTAAATACTGAACTTGTCGATTATGTATCAATAAAGGGGCATCATGACCGCCACTGGCGTAAGTAAAATTACCACTGCGTAAATCAATCACACCACAAAATACGGTAACAAATAAACATTCTTCATTTTCAGCACATAGTTCCTGATTAACGGTGTGCAGGATTTCGCTAGGGGTATTGAAGGGTTTGGTGAGAGTGCGAATCAAGGTGACTGTGCGTGCCATCAGTAATGCTGCTGGGAATCCTTTGTCAGCGACATCACCAATAATTATGCACAAGCGATCGCTTCCTAAAAGAAAAAAGTCATAAAGATCACCACCCACAATCCGCGCAGGTTTCAATAAAGCAGATATCAGATATGGCGAATTGCAACTACTGTCCACAGTAGTCTTGGGAACCATTGTGCGCTGAATTTGGGCAGCAATAGAAAGTTCGCTTTCTAGTTTTTGTTTAGCAGCAGTTGTCTCTTGCAGATTGCTGATATAGAGTTGCAGAGAGTCGCGCATTTGGCGAAAAGATTGGGTTAACCGCCCCACTTCATCGTCGGAAGTAACTGTTGGTAGAATGGTATCTAAGTTGCCTCTAGCCATTTCTTGTGTGCTGCTGTTGAGTTGACGCAGTGGACGGATTGTAAGTTGAGAAATGAAGGCAATTACCACACATATCAATAACATATCTTTCGACATAGAAATAATTATCAACCACAGGTATTGCTGCTGAAACTCCTCTAACTTTGCAGCGGGAAATATGATGCCGACAATCCAATTTGTAGAGTTCACCTTTGTCGTCACCAAAATGCCTTGGGAATTAGTTCTGGTATTAATCAATCCCCGATTTTGTTGCAGGTTATTTAAAGTATTATTTTGCTGAGATAACCACTGCTGAAGCAATGGGAGATTTTCTGGTTTGACAATCCATTGTGCATTTGATGGTGAAAACACAAAATAATTGCCCAATTCTAGACCATGAGATTGATTTGACTGGGCTAACTTTTCTGCCATATTAGAAGATACCCAATCTAAATTCACTGAAATCGCCAACCAATGGCTAGTTTCTGGATTACTATTAGCAGATAAAGGAACGCAATAAGTGATAGCTGATGGATGATTTAGGGGATAGGGTTGTGTCCAAAACGATGAAGTTGGGGTATTGTCCTTGATTTGGCAACGGTTAAGCCAATTTCTGCTTGTTTCTGGATTAAGTTTGGTGTATTTTCCCTGTCGATCATAGTACCATCCAGTTTCAATATTGCTGGCATTGATGAGTGCAATTGCCTGAATTTGAGGCTGTTTTTCGACTAGGGTTTTTAGTAATGGTAACAGTTCATTTTGATTAACAGCATTGGCATTTTGTGCAGATTTTTCAATACCATAAATCGACAGTAGAATACTTCTTTCAATGGCTTGCAGTTTCCCTTCCATCTCATTTGCAACAGTGTCAATCCGGGACTGAGATAAATCAATCAACCAACCATCTACACTTTTTTGCAACAGTTTACGTGCTTGCCAATAGGAAACTCCATAAATAGCGATTGCTGCGACAACACAACTAAATATTAACCGATGGGTAATACTTTTAAATCTAAATAGGGATGGTTTTTTCATAAAAAATTTGTTGCTAAAGCGGTGTGAATAGACTTATATTTGGTATAACAAGTAGTGAAGACTCATTATTGATTACAAATTATTTTATCTTATAAATTGCAACCTGAAGGGGGGACAAAATCAACTAAAAGACTGACTGTATAAGGTTCATAGCTCTTAGACCTTGTTGATAATACTTGCGCTTATTAGGATTAAGTCTCATTAATTGGGCTACTAAAGGTTGACAATTATCCATAAAACTGATCCAAGTATAACCATATAGACCAATATAAAAACTGCTATGTCGTCTGGTACTACGGCTGTTTTCTTTAACTCTTCCGACATATTCTTGTACTCCCTTGCGTTTAATTTGTTGTCCCTGAATTGTGGCTGATGTGTAGGCAATAGCTATTAATAAAATTAGTGAAATCAACCGTTCTCCCGTGACTTTCGTATCTTCTAAATTATAACCTCCTGTTTTAAAATCTCTAAACATTTCCTCAATATCAAAGCGTTGTTTATAAGCTGTAATAGCTGCTCCTAACTCTGGTAAATCTGTGAGAATAAACCATCCTTCTTTTGGTGCTATACCCTGGAGTTTCCTTTTCCATTTACAGGCTAAATTAAAATATCCAAAACCTCTAAGTTTCGTAACTTTAACTCCCGGCAAAAATAACGATAATCCCGGTGCTAATCCCAAATCTTTCAACTCTAACCAAATATCTGATTCTTTTTTGACAAATTCATTCTTTCTTAACCTTAAACAAAAGCTTAAACCTTGCTGCTTCAACCAGTTCGCTAATTTGACAGAACAGAATTCTCTATCTCCTAATACACATATTTTATATTTTTTTACTATCGCTAAAATCTCGGTCAACGCTTCTGTTTGTTGTTTGAGATTGCTATTTCCTTTTTGCTTCAATAATTCAAAATATATCGGTATTGCTCGTTTCTCCCACACCATGCTGATCATTAATAAATTTATACATGACCATTTAGTCCGGTCTATTACTAGATATATTGTTTCTTTCTCTTGAAGGTATGTCTCTAACCAGACTTCAATTATGGGTAACCATATCTTCTTTATTGTTAATTTTGGCAATGATAAAAATCTTTGTATTTTTCTGCGTCTACTTTCAAATTTTATGGGTATTGGTAAGGCATTCGCTAAACTTTCTAGACTTACCTGTTTAATTGACTGTAAAATCTGAAGCAGGATTTTTAACAATAGGTATTCTGCTAGACTTAATTGACTTCTGAGATGGTTTTGATAGAATGTTGGTATCATTTTCATTAGATAGGTCTTATTGACAATACTTGACCTATCTTTTTTTACCATAAATCGTCACATTCTTTACATTGCCTTGCTTTCAGCCTTGTTTGTCTCCCCTTCAGGTAAATCCTATAATCCTGGTTATCCTGATTCAGACAATATGTTACAATCTGAAGAGAGCTAAAATCGAAAATTCCGTAATTAAATTGAGAAGAAAAGACAATGCAACAAATTAATTTTGATGCTCGTGTAGATGAAAATGGTTTTTTATATCTGAAACTGCCCCAAAATTTTGCCGGGGTGGAAATAACAGGAAAACTTTTATATCAAGCTCATCCTATTTCCTTACCAAATCGAAAAGAGAACAAAATAGATATTAATCTTGTTCGTAGTATTTGTCATCAAATTAGAAGTTTACCAGTTCTTGATAGCAGAACTCCTGATGAAATTATTGGTTATAACGAGTTTGGAATCCCAGAATAATGGTTATTGATACTTCTGCTATTATGGCAATTATTTATGCTGAACCTGAAGAACTGATTTTTCTGTAACTTATTAACGAAAGCGAAGATTGTTTACTTTCTTCTCCAGGTTATGTTGAAGCATCAATAGTTTTGGGTACTAAACATGGTCAGCAGGGTGTAGAAAATTTAAATTTATTAATTGCAGCATTGTCTATAATTATCGTACCTTTCAGTGTAGAACAGGCACAATTAGCAAGTGAAGCATTCTTGAAATTTGGTAAGGGTCGTCATCCAGCAAAACTGAATATGGGAGATTGTTTTTCTTATGCTTTGGCAAAATCTACAAATCAACCTTTATTATTCAAAGGTAATGACTTTACCCACACCGATATTAATAAAGTAAATTATTAATTGATGCTGTATCTGATTTAGACAATAAAATTCCTGCAAATCCTTAAATCCTATAAATCTTGATTCTGACATTTTAATGTTTAAAATATATCATCATCAATGTAATCAAAATTGGATGCAATACCAAAAAAGGTAAGGCATCAAGATGATTTTCAACTTTCCCACAATTATGAATTACGAATGATTATCTCTTCTTAGGATTGGGTGAATTACGCTGCTTTGGTATATCTCCACGCAGTTGTAACCTGCCATTAGTAATAATTCGCAACATTTCTTGAAGATCCTGTTCGATATTTTCCAGGACATTATCAGCATATTGATCAGCACCATCTTCAATTTCTTGAGCTTGTGCGATCGCACTTTGGCGCATTTCTTCCAATTCTTGCATACAAGCACGCCGTTTGCGGTCAATTTCTGCCTCAGTGTCTTGCATCATTGCGTCACATTCCTGCTGGACTTTGCGCCGCAATTGTTCAGCCTCCCGTTCGGCCTGTCTGATAATATCGCTTTCCGCCAAAATTTGCGCTCTTTTAGCTTGTGCAGCTTCCACAACCTGCTGTCCATATTCCTCAGCTTCCAGCATGATTTCCTCCTTTTGTTGGAGTAACTCTGCTGATTCCTGAAACACAGATGGTAAGGAAAGACGGACAAAATCCAACTGTTCTAAGAGCTTTTCTTCATCTATGAGCGTACGTCCCGTCAGCGGAATTCTTAAACTAGAGAGAACCATATCCTCTAGACGGTTAAGTTCCTGCTGAATATCTACCCCTGGTTGTCCATTGGGATGCTCCTGGGGGAGAGGATTGTTTCCGTTGTGATTGGACTCAGGACTGGAGAGTTTTGGTTGTAGCATTGGTATATATCCAGGGCAATGTGTGGAGGAACAAGATGATCAACAGAGCCACCAAACTTTGCAATCTCTTTTACCACACTACTACTTAAAAAACTATACTCATTCGAGGTGGCCAGAAAAACCGTCTCTATCTGAGTCGAAAGTGTTTTATTAGTGTGCGCCATTTGTAGCTCGATTTCAAAGTCAGAAACTGCTCTTAAACCCCTGATTAAAACTTGTGCTTGTCGCAAATTGGCATAGTTGACAGTCAAACCATTAAAGCTATCTACTTCCACATTTGGTAAATGTTTTGTAGTTAGGCGAATCTGTGCTAACCTTTGCTGCACTGTAAACAGTGGCATTTTGTTAGGATTTCCCAATACAGCGACTATCACCTGCTCAAACAGCCGACTACTGCGCCGAATTATGTCAAGGTGTCCCAAGGTAATGGGATCAAAACTACCAGGATAAATCGCAATCACAATCGTAGATGCATCAATGTACTTTAGGTGATTATATCGACATAATCTAATTTAACTTACTTAAATCTAGCATTACAAGTAGAAGCTAAAAACCAGAATGAAGTTGGTAGGAGTGCTTTGGCATTTTGAATTGATTGATCTTCATCTTCCCAAAATGTAGAAATTCAAATCACTACAGCTTATGATTTTTAGGGTGGGTCGCGCCTACCTCGTTCCCACCAAAAGAATACCGATTAAATGAACTGTATTAGCGAAACGTCTCAAAGAGTAGGATGCAAAGGAAAAAGATACGTAATCCTACACTAGAAAGGGAATAAGGATTTTAAAATCCTCTCGTCATCAAAATATTTAAGGTAATTTTGCATGGAACTGGATTTTTCGGCATTGCCCTTAGCGTTTCAATTTACTTCTCCCGGACCGATTCTGGTAAAAATAGGACCAATAGTTATCCGCTGGTATGGCTTGTTGATTGCCTCGGCTGTGTTAATTGGTGTGAGTCTTTCCCAATACTTAGCAAAGCGTCGTCACGTTAATCCAGATTTACTCAGCGATTTGTCCATTTGGCTGGTAATTGGCGCTATTCCAGCAGCTAGGATATATTATGTTTTGTTTCAATGGTCAGAATACTCTCAACACCCAGAGCGAATAATTGCTATTTGGCAGGGAGGTATTGCCATACATGGTGCGATTATCGGTGGTGTAACTGCGGCGTTAATCTTTGCCAAACTTAAACACATATCTTTCTGGCAATTAACCGATTTGGTAGCGCCTTCGTTGATTTTAGGGCAAGCGATTGGACGTTGGGGAAATTTTTTCAACTCTGAAGCTTTTGGTGGTCCCACAAGTTTACCTTGGAAATTATATATTCCCCCAGAGCGTCGTCCCCTCAGCTTGGCTAATTTTGAATATTTCCATCCCACCTTTCTCTATGAGTCTTTGTGGGATTTAATGGTGTTTGCCCTGCTGCTGACTTTATTTTTTCGCACTCTATCTAATCGCCCACGGCTGAAGCTAGGGACGCTATTTCTAGTTTACTGGGTGGCTTATAGCTTAGGACGCTTTTGGATAGAAGGCTTACGCACAGATAGCTTGATGCTAGGTCCGCTGAGAATTGCCCAAATAGTCAGTTTAAGTGGCATTATTTTCGGAATAATTGGTTTAGCTTGGCTTTATTTGCTAAAACGCTCTTTACCCGATGTAGTTCCCCCCTCAAAGAGTGATATTGTATCTGGTTGAATACTTAATTATTACGACTGACCTGGGGACATGATATTACCTATCCTCTATCCCCATAAAAAATGCCCCAGAGTGTTCTCTAGGGCTTAACCAGGGTGCATCTACCATTTCTTTCTACAACCTCAAGGGGGTGAATCCGGAAAGCTGCGGCAGAAATGCCAAAAGAATTTTTTAGCGACATTAATTTATAGTTGTGTATGAGTGAATATATGCGTAATTTGAGTGATAAAGCTCAGTTAAATTCCTTAGCAGCCGCTGTCTATATTGTGGGTGCAGGACCGGGAGATCCTGATTTATTAACGGTTAAAGCGCACAAACTCTTGGCCAGGGCTGATGTAATTTTATTTGCTGATTCCTTAGTACCAGCACAGATTTTAGATATTTGTCGCTCAGATGCGGAGATCATTCAAACTGCCAATAAGACTTTAGAAGAGATTTTACCGATTATGATTGAAAGGGTGCGATCGCATAAATCTGTGGTTCGTCTTCATTCTGGTGATCCTAGTCTCTACAGTGCCATACAAGAGCAAATGCAGCTTTTAGCAGCAGATCATATCCCCTTTGAAGTTATCCCTGGAATCAGTGCCTTTCAAGCCGCAGCCGCTCAACTGAAAATCGAACTAACTATCCCTGGGTTGGTACAGACTATTATCCTTACCCGCATTAGTGGCCGCACAGAGGTTCCCGCTACAGAAGAATTAGCCACTTTAGCAGCACATCAGGCTAGTATCTGTTTATATCTAAGTGCGCGTCATGTTGCTGAGGCACAAGCTAAACTACTAGAACATTATCCACCACAAACCCAAGTAGCCATTTGTTTTCGTGTTGGTTGGCCTGATGAAAAAATCCGGGTTGTCCCACTTGCGGAAATGGCTAACTGTACCCATCAAGAACAATTGCTACGGACTACACTTTATATAATTAGTCCTGCACTCTTAGCAGTAAATGGACGCTCTCGTTTATACCACCCTGAACATAATCATTTATTTCGTTCATCTCATCATTAAATAATCAAGAGGAAGGTAAAATTAATAGCATAATTTCCATTGTTTAAGTTAACAATTTTTGATTTGGAATTGATTTGTACCCAGCTTTATGAGCAAAAGCAAAATTTCTGCTATTACTATTCCTGGTTATCGGATTACGGAAGTTATTTATGTTAGTCCCAGAACTACTGTTTATCGTGGTGAGCAAGAGAAGACACAGACTCCTGTCATTATCAAAACCTTGAATGCACAGTATCCTCAATTGTGCGAATTGATTTCGCTAAAAAATCAATTTGCCATTGCCCAAAAAATAGAACATCCAAATATTATTAAATGTTATAAACTAGAACCCTATGCTAATAGTTATGCGTTGATTATAGAAGATATTGGCGGAATATCTCTACATGAATATGCTAATTCTCAACCATTAAGCCTAGAGCTTTTTTTTACTATTGCTATTCCAATTACTAAAGCATTAGATTTTATTTATGAACAAAATATTATTCATAAAGATATCAAGCCTAAAAATATTATTATTAATCCAGAAAATAAACAAATTAAGCTAATAGATTTCAGTATTTCCTGTCTATTGCCTAAAGAAAACGCCGAAATAAAAAGCCCGAATGTATTGGAAGGGACATTTGCTTATATGTCACCTGAACAAACAGGAAGAATGAATCGAGCCATAGACTACCGTACCGATTTTTACTCTCTAGGTGTTACCTTTTATCAACTACTCACAGCCAACTTACCTTTTGATAGTAATAATCCCTTAGAATTACTACACTGCCATTTAGCAAAACAACCAAAAAATCCTAGAGAAATTAATCCTCACATTCCTCAGATTATTGCAGATATCATTACAAAGCTAATGGCAAAAATGCCTGAAAACAGATATCAAACTGCAAAAGGAATTAGACATGATTTAGAAATTTGTCAGCAGATGTTACTAAATAGTGGAGAAATTTCTAATTTTCAATTAGGAACCAGTGATATATCACAACGCTTTCTGATTCCCGAAAAAATTTATGGTAGAGAAAATGAAATTACAACATTATTAAATGCCTTTGAAAGAATTAGCAATGGCACCAAGGAATTGATGCTAGTTGGGGGTTTTTCTGGAATTGGCAAAACATCTGTTATTAATGAAGTTCATAAACCTATTATTCTTAACAAAGCTTATTTTATTTCTGGTAAATATGACCAACTTCAACGTAATATTCCTTTCTCTGGGTTTTTGGAATCATTAGAAAGCTTATTAAATCAAATATTAACTGAAAGCGCAGCCAATCTACAACAATGGAAAGATAAGATTTTATTAGCTTTAGGGGAGCAAGCAAAAGTAATAATTGATGTGATTCCTAAATTAGAAAATATTATTGGTAAGCAACCTAATGTTCCAGAACTGATAGGGATTGCTTCTCAAAATCGCTTTAATTTGCTATTTGGTAATTTTATTAAAGTATTTGCCGCTAAAGAACATCCTTTGGTGATTTTTTTGGATGATTTACAATGGGCAGATGCTACTTCTTTAAAGTTAATAGAATTATTGATGAATGAAACAGATGTACAATATCTTTTATTAATTGGTGCATATCGAGATAATGAAGTTTACCCTGGACATCCTTTCATCATCACATTAGATAATATTCGTAAAACTCAAGCTGTAGTTAATCAAATTACCCTGAGACCTTTAGATAAATCTCACCTTAATCTTTTGATTACAGATACTCTAGGTTGCTCACAGGCAGAAGCCATAACTTTAACTAAATTACTTTTAACAAAAGCACAAGGTAATCCATTTTTTAGTAACCAATTACTAAAATCTCTTTATGAAGATGGGTTAATTAGTTTTAATTTTAATCTCGGTTATTGGCAATGTGATATTAATGAAGCTAAGGCTTTACATCAATATAATGATGTACTGCAATTTTTAGCCATCCAGTTACAAAAATTACCAAATAATACACAGAATATATTAAAAATAGCAGCTTGTATTGGCAACCAATTTGATTTACATACTTTATCTATAGTCTATGGAAGACCCCATGCAGAAACAGCCGCAGAGTTGTGGCAAGCTTTACAAGAAGGGCTTATTCTACCACAAAATCAAGTCTACAAGTTCTTTACAGATAATGTTTCTGTATCTACCGCAGATTTAGAAATTAATAACTCTGAACAAGTAATAATTAAATACAAATTTCTACATGACAGAGTTCAACAAGCTGCTTATCATCTTATTCCTGAAAGAGATAAACGAGCAATTCACTTAAAAATTGGTCAACTCATTTTACAACACACAAATTCTGTTGAACTAGAAGAACATATATTTACTATCGTAAATCAGTTTAATTTTGGAATTGATTTAATTACAACTGATTCAGAAAAATATAAATTAGCTCAACTTAATTTAATTGCTGGTTCTAAAGCCAAATCTTCTACAGCTTATGATGCTGCTGTTAAATATTTGAATATGGGTTTAGGATTTTTACCTACAGATAGTTGGCAGCATCAATATCAATTGACATTAAATCTTTATGTAGAAGCCGTAGAAGCAGAATATTTAAACGTTAACTTTGAGCAATCTAGCATTTATGTAGAAATAGTCAAGCAAAATGCAATTAGTCTACTTGATCAAGTCAGAGTTTATGAAGCTCAAATGCAGATGTATATGGCTCAAGTAAAGATGCAATTAGCAATTGATACAGGGTTAAATTTACTGCAAATGTTTGGAGTTATTTTAGAAAAATCACCTCCACAAATCATAAACATTGAGGATTTAATCAATTTACCAATCATGACAGATCCTGATCAACTGGCAGTCATGCGGATATTAATGAGTATGATTGCAGCAGCCTATTTTGTGAATTCAGAATTCTTACTGCCAATTATATTTACTATGATAGATATATCTGTTAAATATGGAAACTCTTCCACTTCGGCTTACGGATATGTTTTCTATGGTTTCCTCCTATGCGGTACTTTTTTAGAGATAGATACTGGATATCGTTATGGTGAATTAGCATTAAATTTGTCTGATAAATTTAACGCTGGCAATATCAGATTTAGAGTCATACTTTTTTGGTATGGAGGTATTAAATGTTGGAAGCAGCATTTTCGAGAATTACTTCTTCCTTTACAAGAAAATATCTATTACGGTTTGGAAATGGGAGAAATAGAATATGTTGCTTACTGTTCTGCTAATTATGTATTTAAGTTAGTACTTGCTGGTGAGAATTTAATAGATATATCCCAATCCATAGATCAGCATATTGCTTTAATGATTAATCTTCAACAACAATGGAGTATTAGTAATCAAAAAATTTGGAAGCAAATGATATTTAATCTTATGGAACTCACTGACAATCAACACCAACTAAATGGTGATTTTGTCAATGAACAATTATATTTATCATTGCTTGAGACTAAAAATTATAATTGTCTTTTCACATTCTATCTAGCTGAGACCATACTCTTTTACTTGTTTGGAAAAAATAAGCAAGCTATTAATAGTGCTGTTTTAGGCAAACAATATACAGCCTCTGTGAGAGGACAAATTATTGTCTGTGAACATACTTACTACTACTCTTTGGCTCTTTTAGCTGAATATCATCACCAATCAATCAATGACCAAAAACAATATTTACAACAAGTTTTAGCTAATCAGCAACAGATGCAAATTTGGACTAATTATGCCCCCTGTAATTTTAAACATAAGTATGATTTAGTGGAAGCTGAAAAAGCTAGAGTTTTAGGGAATAATTGGCAAGCTGTAGAACTTTATGAACAAGCCATTAAAGGAGCTAAGGAAACTGGATATATTCAGGAAGAAGCACTAGCTAATAAATTAGCTGCTCAATTTTTTATAAATTTGGGTAAGGAAAAAATTGCTCAAACATATTTAATAGATGCTTATTACTGTTACGTTAATTGGGGTGCTAAAGCTAAAATTGAGGATTTAGAAAAATCCTACCCTCAATTGCTAGATCCCATTCTCAAGCAGAAAAAAATCATACTGCACCAAAGTGAAGTACCTGCTTTTATTAGCAAGATTATATCTGAGCCTAATATTACAAGTGTTTCAGCTATTTTAGACTTAGAAACTGTTACTAAAGCATCTCTAGCTATTTCTTCGGAAATTGAGATAGATAAATTATTGCATACTCTCTTGCAAGTAATTATAGAAAATGTAGGAGCAAAAAAAGCAACTTTGATTTTGCAACAAGAGGGAAATTTAATCCTGGTAGCGCAATCTATTGATGCTCAGGGGATTGGGTTGCAATCCATTCCTATTAATAACAGTCAAAATATACCTTTAAGTATTATTAATTATGTCTATAATACACGAGAATTTTTATTAATTAATAATGCTAGTGCGGCAGGTAATTTCATTGCTGATCCTTATATTATAAAATATCAGCCCAAGTCTATATTATGTAGTCCTATTCTTAGTCATGGAAAAATTGTCGGTATTATTTATTTAGAAAATGAGTTAATTACAGGTGCATTCAATCCCGAAAGGTTAAAAGTATTAAAGCTGCTATCTTCCCAAGCAGCTATTTCGTTAGAGAATGCTCAATTATATAGTAAATTAGAAGAAAAGGTGGCTTATAGAACTCAGGAGTTAAATGAAAAAAATCTTTTTTTAGAAAAAACATTGCATAAATTAAAGTTAACACAATCCCAACTTATTCAAACCGAGAAAATGTCTAGCTTGGGGCAAATGGTTGCAGGTATTGCCCATGAAATTAATAATCCCGTAAATTTTATTTATGCAAATGTTGAACACGCTAGTAACTATATTCAGGCTTTAATAAATTTACTCAATATCTACCAACAAGAGTATCCAAATCCTACTAAAAGTATTCAGGAGAATAAAGAAAATATTGATTTTAATTTTCTGATTCAAGACTTGCCAAAAGTTCTAGATTCTATGAAATTAGGATCAGAGCGGATTCGCAAGATTGTTCTGGGCTTACGTAATTTTGCCCGACTTGATGAATCTGAGATGAAGCCTGTAGATATTCATGAAGGTATTGAAAGTACATTAATGCTTTTACAGCCTCGTTTTAAAGATAAGTTAGGATATTCACCAAATATAGTTATTAAAGATTATGCTCAACTACCTTTAGTGACTTGTTATCCTTCTCAGTTAAATCAGGTATTTATGAATATTATTAGTAATGCTATTGATGCACTACATACATATGAGCAGAATTTATCACCAGAAATCCGAAAAAGTAATTCTAGTCATATTACTATTCATACTCAAATCAGTAACAAAAATTGGGTAAGAATTACGATTAAAGATAATGGTATGGGAATGAGTTCTGAAGTTAAGCAACGTATATTTGATCCTTTTTTCACGACGAAACCTGTTGGTGAAGGTACGGGTTTAGGATTGTCAATTAGTTATCAAATTGTCGTAGACAAGCATGGTGGTAAGATAGAGTGTATCTCTGAACCTGAACAGGGAACAGAATTTTTAATTGAAATTCCTATCAATTTAAATCTCAAAGCCACGACAAGTTGAGATAGCAGCTGTAGGATAGAGATCCAGCATTAATTCTGAATTTTTTATGTCTGCTACATCGTTTGTATCTCCGGTAGATTCACCCAACTCCGCAAAATCTCAATTTATTCCCCCCCTCCTCGGTGCTTCGGTAGCGGAGTTAACTGTTTGGGTGCAGCAACAGGGACAACCTGCTTATCGGGGAAAACAATTGCATGATTGGATTTATAATCAGGGAGTGCGATCGCTCGCTGATATTTCTGTCTTTCCTAAAAATTGGCGCACCCAAGTTGCAGATATCCCCATTGGCCGCTCATCTCTACATTACCGTTCCGTTGCCCCCGATGACACAGTCAAATACTTACTCAAGCTTGCAGATGGGGAAATTGTGGAAACCGTTGGTATTCCCAGCGGTAAGCGTTTAACAGTCTGTGTTTCTACTCAAGTCGGTTGTCCGATGGCTTGTGATTTCTGCGCTACTGGTAAAGGTGGTTATAAGCGTAATCTTAGCTGTGCGGAAATCGTTGATCAAGTTTTGACTGTGCAAGAAGATTTTCAGGAACGGGTAAGTAATGTGGTGTTTATGGGCATGGGTGAACCCTTGCTGAATACACAAAATGTCATCTCTGCAATCAAATCTATTAATCAAGATGTGGGTATAGGAGCGCGATTTCTGACTGTTTCTACTGTAGGCATCCGCGATCGCATTCGTCAATTAGCTGAACACCATTTTCAAGTCACTTTAGCTGTCAGTCTCCACGCACCAAATCAAGCATTACGTGAACAACTTATCCCTAGTGCTAAACCCTACCCCATAGAAGATTTACTAGATGAATGTCGAGAATATGTAGAAATTACTGGACGCAGAGTTACTTTTGAATACATTCTTTTAGCTGGGGTGAACGATTTACCAGAACACGCTTTAGAACTATCAAAACGTCTGCGAGGTTTTCAAAGTCATGTCAACTTGATTCCTTACAATCCCATTCAAGAAGTAGACTACAAAAGACCAAACCGCGATCGCATTCAAGCATTCGTTAACGTTCTCCAGCAGCAAAATACTGCTGTTAGTGTTCGTTATTCTCGCGGTTTAGAAGCCGATGCGGCTTGTGGACAATTGAGAACAAGGAAAAGGTGACAGGTGACAGGTGACAGCTAATAGGAGTAAGAAGCAAGAAGGTAATATCTTAATTTTTCCCAGTCCCCAGTCCCCTATCTTTTAGCGTAAATACCAGGGGCATAAGCCTCAATTACTTTACCAGTGCGAGTGCAAGTTATCATTAAATAGTCACAATTTGGGCATTGTGTCCGCGTGACTTGACTCTCAGCAATATAGTGACGTTCAGCTGAACTACCGCAGTTTGGGCAGTGAATCTTTTGTGAAACTTGCATTTTAAAACCCCTGGATTTAATAAATTTTTAGAAAAAAACTGCAATCCTAATCAGGAAATATTTCCGTCTTAATTTAGGCTAATGATTTTTAACAAATTTTAACAAAGAAAAAATTGATATTCGCTTTTATCATCGTCACTTTGATACTGTTTGTCATCACACTTTAGATATATAAATTTACTTGTGATTTTCTAGCTTTGTAGTGATCCCCATTACTTTATCCTTGAGATGCTGTTGTTTTTCATTTTATAAGAATAAGTTGTTTTTGTATTGAAGCGTTACCAGATAGGAAAAACTGTAGCCCAAGTTACAAAAAATATTTTTTTATATTTAATTAATATTTATTGTCTAGTAAGCATCTTAATTAAAATGAAACCACGTCTACTTTGAAATCCTTAGTTTTTTTAGAATTGGGTTTTATTCCCAAATCTTATACTCTTCCCTGTTAAGAGTTCCCTGTTAAGAGTTCCCTGTTCCCTTTTGAAAAACTCCAGTTCTCAACTTGGATCAGGTTGAAATTGATACAGTGCTGTTGAGAATTGTTGTAGCTCCTGCAATTTATACTGTTTCCTTATAAATAGGACTTACGCAAGTGTCACACCGAAAATCTGTTGTAGGGTGCTTTACTACTGCATAAATCCTGCAAATAAACAGATTGTTGATATCTGACGTGGTTGGTGAGCTTGCCGAACCACACCCTACCAATGTGCCAGTTGCGTAAGTCCTGACCAAATAAATTTGGCGCAGCTTTACATAGAATTGGTATTAGTGGATAAATCTACTACATCATCCCTACTTTTGACGATGTTGTTCTCAAGTTTGCCATAACATTGAATATCTTTGTATCAAATACAATTTGGCTAAAATCCTTCTTCTCTGTAAGGAGTTCCCTATCTCAACTATACCAACAAGACAGAGCAGTTAGGACACCAACTGATGATCAAACCTAGACACCAAAAGACTTTTGAGACTGTCACCTGCTATAAATCAAATCGGATTGCTATAAATTATGTAGTTAAACACGAAATTCTTAACTCTCAGGATTTCGATTTACCACCAAATACGGAAAATTTAAGCTAAAATCACACATTTACTGAGTAAGTAGCCGTGTTTTTTACCATAAACCACTAATATAAAATTGTTATAAAATTGTTATAAATTTATCATAGTTTATCCTTCTTCTGTATAAAGACGTGCTAATCTCATACAAGATGAATTTGGATTCAGCAAGCAAATTAGATATATGTATCAGGATGAAACTCACTGGGGATTAAAGACGATTCCGAGGCTTTAATTCCTGCTTTGGGTCTAAAACCTGTAGAGTTGAGTCAATGCTAACGTGATAATTTTTACTTGTATGATATAATGTAACCTTTAAATAGCCATAATTTCTTCTACGAGATTTCCTACCTCAATGGTGACGAAATACGTCTCATAGAAGTATAGTTAATCATATAGCACACCATGTATAAAAAAGAGTATGCGTAGATTAATCAGCAATTAGCACAATCATGAGATGCATGAAAAACTTTAGATTAGAGTACTTCTGAAATCTAGAAAGACCTGATAATAGCTTTAGCACGACGTTAAGCAATGAGTTTTGAGAACTACTTGCAAAAAGAAGTTAAGGATTTTAGACACTAGAGCAACATGAATATGTTTACCTGCTTTTCCATTAGCCCGATCACAATGCCTCATCCTGGAATAGCTGTTGCCACAGTGCGCGCAGGTGGTGTAGGTATTCTAGACCTGGAATTTTGTAATGATTTTGATTTAGAGAAAGCAACTCAAACTCTTCATCAATTGATAAATTCAGTAGGTTTGCAAAAATCAGTGGGGTTACGCCTAAGAGTGAACCAACTGCCATTGATTCAGCCTTTGCTAGAGTTGTTAAATCAGCAGCCTCACTGCTTAATTTTATGCCGCTGGACTCCTGATAACTTACAAAAAGCGATCGCAGCACTTCCACAGACTCCGTCTCGTCAGCTATTACTTGAGGTAACTAATGTTAATCAAGTCTCTGATCTAGAAACTGTATCTTCCCAGATTCATGGATTAATTGCTAAAGGTAGCGAAAGCGGGGGATGGGGTGGAAATGACCCGGCATTTATCCTGCTTCAGAAATTAGTGCAGCTACAATGCAACCCTATTTATATACAAGGTGGTATCAGTATTCATACTGCAGCCGCCTGCCGTGCAGCCGGAGCATCAGGTGTAGTATTAGATGATCAGCTATGGTTGATGCCCGAATCTCCTTTACCGAAAGACTGGCAGAAATATCTTCATAACCTGGGTGGGCAAGAAGCGACTGTTTATGGAGAAAGATTAGGTAATCCGGTTCGAGTGTTGTACCATCCCAGTCTTCCTATTGCTCAAAATTTGAAAAAGCTGGCAGAAAAAGCCGAGATTGAAGGCAAGGACAGCTCAGAATGGCAGATAGAAGCTGACCAGTTAATTGGTTGGGGATCTCCTAGCGTAAATGCTTGGCCAATTGGACAAACCATAGGTTTGGCAGAAGGCATTCGTGATCGTTATCGAACCATTGGTAAATTTATTCAGGCATTACTAAAGAAGAGTGAAAAACACATAGAAACAAGCAATAAACTTCAACCTTTACGACCTGAATCGCCTTTAGCTATTTCCCATCAGACACAATACCCAATTGTACAGGGACCGATGACACGGGTGAGTGATGTTGGTGAATTTGCTAATGCAGTTTCTCAAGCAGGTGCATTGCCAATGCTGGCCTTAGCACTGATGCAAAAAGAGCAAGTTGATAAATTGCTACGACAAACTAAAGTACTACTTGGTCATCGTTCTTGGGGCGTAGGAATTTTAGGTTTTGTACCTCATGCCTTACGAGAGGAGCAACTAGAAGTTGTGAGAAATGTTAAACCTTCTTTTGCCTTGATTGCTGGCGGACGACCTGATCAAGCAGCCAAGTTAGAAGCAGAGGGAATTGCTACTTATATTCATGTTCCCACCCCAGGCCTTTTACGTTTGTATCTATCACAAGGAGCCAAGCGTTTAATATTTGAAGGGCGAGAGTGTGGCGGACACGTTGGTCCCCTGAGTAGTTTTGTTTTATGGGAAAGTGCTATAGAAGTATTGTTAGAAAAAGTCCCTTCAGGTACAGAGCAGGAAATTCATATTCTGTTTGCTGGAGGGATTCATGATGCTTGTTCAGCAGCAATGATTAGTGCTATGGCCGCTCCCTTAGCTGAACGGGGAATGAAAATTGGCGTTCTCATGGGAAGTGCATATCTATTTACGCAAGAAGCTGTAGATTGTGGTGCTATCGTCAAAGAGTACCAGAATCAAGCCTTAACTTGTACAGAAACTATTAACCTAGAAACAGGTCCAGGTCATGCCTCCCGATGCGCTGTCACTCCCTTTGCAGAGGAGTTCTATAAAACCAGACTCAGTATGTTATTAGCTGGTAAAAGCTCAGAGGAAATTAAGAATACTCTGGAAGATTTAACACTAGGAAGATTACGTGTAGCAGCTAAAGGTTTGAGGCGAACTCAGTTGGGGATTACCAACGTTGATGAATCCACCCAACTCAAAGATGGTATGTACATGATTGGGCAAGTCGCAACCTTAAGAAACGATATCTGCACAGTTAAAGACTTGCATGAAGAAGTTTCATCTGGTGGTGTGGAGTGGCTACAAGTAAAATCACCGCAAATTTTATCTGTCAAAACATCAGAAGATTCTCAGCCTCAGCCTTCTGATATCGCCATCATCGGCATTGGAACATTGCTTCCCAAGGCTCAAGATCCTGATACTTTTTGGGAAAATATCATCTCCAAAGTGAATGCTATTACCGAAATTCCTTCTCATCGATGGGATTGGAGATTGTACTATGATGCAGACCGCAGAGCCAAAGACAAAGTTTACTCAAAATGGGGTGGTTTTTTAGATGATGTAGCATTCAATCCCATCCGCTTTGGGATTCCGCCTAAATCACTCAAGTCAATTGAACCAATGCAACTATTAGCTTTAGAAACAGTTCGACTAGCTTTGGTAGATGCAGGTTATGAGAACGCTGACTTTGATCGAGAAAATACATCAGTTATTTTAGGAGCCAGCGGTGGGATGGCAGATTTAGGGCAGCAGTATGCTACAAGATCTGAAGTTCCCCGCATGGTTGACAAACCAGATGCCCAGGCTTGGGAGCGATTACCACAGTGGACTGAGGAGTCATTTCCAGGAATTCTCTTTAATGTCACAGCCGGACGAATTGCTAATCGCTTTGATTTTGGTGGAGCCAACTACACTGTAGATGCTGCCTGTGCTTCATCACTTGCAGCTATAGATTTGGCTGTATCAGAATTAGAGCAGGGACGATGCAACGTCGCAATTGCTGGAGGAGTAGATACAGTTCAATCTCCATTTGCTTATTTTTGCTTTAGTAAGACTCAAGCTCTTTCACCACGAGGAGTTACTCGGAGTTTCGATCAATCTGCCGATGGCATTGTAATTAGTGAGGGAGTAGCAGTTGTCATCCTCAAGCGTCTGGCCGATGCGGAAAGAGATGGTGACAGAATCTATGCCGTTATTAAAAGTGTAGCCAGTTCTAGCGATGGAAAAGGCTTAAGCATGACAGCCCCTGCTAGTGCTGGACAAAAACGAGCCTTTCATCGCTCTTATCGTAAAGCAGGGTTCTCTCCCAGCACTCTTGGCTTATATGAAGCTCATGGAACCGGAACTGTTGCAGGCGATCGCACAGAATTAGAAACTGTTATCAGTGTCCTGAAGGACAATCAAGCATCTCCCAAATCTTGTGTTTTGGGTTCTGTCAAAACCATGATCGGTCATACGAAAAGCTCCGCTGGCATCGTAGCTCTAGTCAAAGCCGCTTTATCTCTACATTACAAGGTATTACCACCCCATAATAATGTCGAAAAACCTTTAGAGAATTTACAGCAAGATACCAGTCCTGTCTATTTATTACAGGAAGCTCATCCGTGGTTAAGTCATCCTCATTATCCTCGACGAGCAGGTATTAGTGCCTTTGGTTTTGGTGGCACCAACTTTCATGCTGTGTTAGAAGAATATCAAGGTGAATATAGGAATCTGCCACGAGGCACAAACACTTGGCCACAGGAACTTCTTGTGTGGAAAGAGTCTAGCCGTGAAACATTGATTCAGGCTCTAAAAACACTACAACAGAACTTGTTAAATGGCGCAAAACTAAAACTCAGAGACATAGCTTATACACTAACCAAACAAGCTCAAGAGCAGAAGAACTACAGTACCTGTCTCTGTTTGGTAGTGGAAAATTTCTCACAACTCACTGATTCATTAAATTTAGTTCTGGCTTCATTGACAAACAAGGAAGTTATTTCTCTTCCACCTAACATCTATTTGAATTTATTTGTTAAACCAGCCTCAAAAACAAATAAGAGCAAAATTGCTTTTCTGTTCCCTGGACAAGTTGCCCAATATCCAGGAATGGCAAAAGAAATAGCGCTTTATTTCTCGGAAATGGCAGAAGCAATTGAAATTGCAGATCGGCAAATGCAGTCGGTTTTTCCGAAATTGCTTAGTCAATATATTTATCCTCCCAGTGCTTACTCTGAAGCAGAGAAAACTCATGCCAAACATCAGTTAACAAACACACATATTGCCCAGCCAGCTATTGGTGCTATAGAAACAGGTTACCTAGCGCTTATAACTAAGCTAGGATTGAAACCTGATCTAGTAGCAGGTCACAGCTATGGAGAGTATACTGCCCTGTATGCAGCTGGAGTTTTAACTCGTGAAGAGTTTCTAAAACTCTCAGAAATACGTGGACAAGTGATGGCAAATGCCTGTGATATTTCTGACGGGACTATGGCTGCTGTTCAATTGTCCCGTGAGGATTTACTAACTTATTTGGAAGGAATTGAGGACGTTATTATTGCTAATCACAATGCTCCTTTGCAAGCAGTAATTTCAGGAAAAACAAAATCAGTTGAAGCAGTTGTAGAACGACTAAAATCTGATAACATCACCGTGCGGATGTTGCCTGTATCTGGAGCATTTCATTCTCACTTAATCGCCACAGCCCAAAAGCCACTAACTGAAGCCATTACTTCTGCTTCTATCTCCATTCCAAATATTCCAGTATATTCCAATGTCACAGCTATTCCCTATGAATTTGATGTAGTCAAAATTCGTCAACAATTATCTAAACATCTACTCAATCCTGTAGAGTTTGTTTCAGAAATCAATGCCATGTATGAGGCAGGAGCGCGTACATTCATTGAAGTAGGACCAAAGCAGATTTTAACTAGACTTGTTAACCAAACTTTGGCAGGTAAAGAATATACTGCTGTTTCTCTTGATGGCAAAAGTAGAGGATTGAAGGGATTATTAGATGCTTTAGGAATTTTAGTTAGTCAGGGAATCGAAATTAATTTATTGGCTCTCTATGAACAGCGTCATTGCCAACAGCTTGAGATATCAAAGCTTCAGGAAACAAGTCGTCAAAAAGAATTATCTCCAAATACTTGGTTTGTTACTGGTGGCTCAGTTAGGCAGAGTAATGAAGTAGTAGGAGTGACAGGGAACATATCTCCTTTAAACTTAGACACTGTACAGGAATTAGCAAAAATATCTGTGGATAAAACTGGAAATAACAATGATAAAAAAGTTATTAATATGACATCTAACCAAACAAATGGTTTTTCAACAGATGCTAACGGCAACTCAACATCTTTAGTAGTACCCAATCAAGCAAAACTATCGAAAATGTCACAAATTCAATCCATTCAACCAACTCCTGACTCAAAAGAAGCTTCTCTCTTGGCATATCAGGCTTACCAACACACAATGCGAGAGTTTCTGAAGCTTCAAGAAGAAGTCATGAAACAGTTTTTGAGCAGCGTTACATCGGGACAGCTTGTTTATGTTAATTCCATACCTACTAACAGTACAGCTGCACCACCCTCTGTTCCTCAAATTCAAAATCATCAAGTACCAGTAAATTCGACTCCTGCGGTGCCTTCAGTGTCATTTACAAATGATACCTTTGTTCAGAATTCATCCATGACTGCAAAGCCTAATGAAACTAATCCTATCCACCAGGTTCAATCTGTTCAAAAACAAGTAGAAGCACCAATCATTCAAGAGCATAAACCAAATGTTATTGCTCCTGCACCTACAAGTACAGAATCTAATATCCCCAGTCGTGAACAATTAATCCAAATTCTTCTAGACCTAGTGAGCGATCGCACTGGTTATCCTCAAGAGATGCTAGGGCTTGATCAAGACATGGAAGCGGAACTGGGAATTGACTCCATTAAACGAGTTGAAATCTTTGGCACACTTCTCAACCACTTGCCGGCACCTTTGGCTGCTACTGTACAGAATCAGATGGAAACATTGACCCAAGCAAAGAGCCTCAACGGGGTGGTTGATGTTGTTCTCAAAAACGTCAACAATAATGGTTATCAGCCAGAACCGGAGACAAGTGGCTTGGGAAAGCCCATAGCGCGGTAGCTTCCCCGCGCTACGTGATGGAAGCGACACACAAACCACTACCGCTCATTGATATAGCTGAGGCTAAAACCTTAACAGGGCTACACTTAATCACCGAGGATCAATTGGGAGTAGCTGCTCATCTTGTAGAAGCACTCCAGTTATACGGGATTACAGCAGCAATTCTAACTACATCTACCCTAGGCAAGAAAGAAAATTTAGCTCAAGTTGTTTCCCAACTAAAAGAATCCCACGGATCAGTAGTGGGAATCATTCACCTTGCTGGCTTAACAAACATTCCAATGCCAACAAATTTTCAAGAGTGGTGTGAGTTGGCAGATACTCAGTCTAAGAGCTTGTTTCATTTATTACAATTGTGTGCAAATGACTTAAAACAATCTCAAGGCCAAGTCCTGGCTGCTTCTATGTTGGGAGGAAATTTTGGTCGCCGCAGTCATTGTGGTCCAAGTCTTCCTCTGAGCGGTAGTAGCAATGGACTGCTGAAAACCATGATGATTGAGTGGCCAACCGTCAAGGCGAAATCAATTGATTTTGCGGCTGACACTGGCGCTGCTGATATTGCGACCAGTCTTGTAGGAGAATTAATCAGCCAGAACAAGGATGTTGAAATTGGATATCCTCAAGGGCAACGCACAGTTTTTGATGCGATAATATCTCCTTTAATAACCAACTTAGAAAAAGACACTTTAGCTCTTCCTAGTCAAGACTGGATTGTGCTTTGTATTGGTGGATCTAGAGGGATTACATCTGAGATTGTTAGTGCAATGCTAGTTCCTGGTATGACACTAATTCTGGTAGGCCGATCTCCAAAGCCAATCGAAGAACCATCTCTGATTCAAGGAATTGAAGATATAGGTATTTTGCGCCGATTACTAATACAGCAAGCTAGAGAGGAAGGTCAAACACCAACACCTGCACAAATTGAACAACAGGTTAAGCAATTGCAGCGCGATCGCGCTATTCGTGATAACTTAAATCTCTTTAAAGAAGCAGGAGCTAATGTTGAATATTACTCTGTTGATGTAACCGATGTTGGCTTGTTTGGCGCTCTAATTGATCAAGTATATGAGCGCTATGGACGAATTGATGCTGTTGTCCAGGGTGCTGGTATTATTCAGGACAAACTGATTATTGATAAAACAACTGCGTCTTTTGAACAAGTTTTCAATACTAAAGTCAATAGCACCTTTATTCTCAGTCGTTATCTTTGTCCTGAATCTCTGAAGTTAATGGTTATTTTTGCCTCAGTTGCTGGTCGGACAGGCAATCGAGGGCAATGTGACTATGCAGCTGCTAACGAGGTCATCAATCGCTTTGCCTGGTGGATGCACTATGAGTGGCCGAATACTAAAGTTTTGTCAATCAATTGGGGTCCTTGGGACGTGACAGGAATGGCTTCTGAAGAAGTAAACCGTCAATTTAGAGAGCGAGGGGTGATTCCTATTCCTCCAGCAGCAGGAAAACAATTCTTTATCAATGAACTTCTTTATGGAAACGATAACCAAGTAGAATTAATCACAGGATTTTTTGAGGGGGAAGCACCTGAAAGCACAATGGCTGGTGGTGATGACAAGCTAAAGCAGGATTCAAGTAGACAAACAACACAAACACAATTGTTGTTTCCTTTTATCCCCACTATTCCTACCATTCAACCTAATGGAACTGTTAGTCTCAATCAGACCATTTCTTTGTCATCTCATCCATATCTTCAAGACCATTGCCTTGATGGTAAGCCAGTACTAGCTGCTGCCTGCGCGATGGAACTCATGGCCGAATTTGTTCAATCAGCTTGGCCAGATTGGATTGTCAGCGAAGTCCGTGACCTTAAAGTATTAAGAGGTATTGTCCTTAAATCAGAGAAAGGGCATGAAATTAAACTGCAAGCGCGTGCCTCTACTCATACAGATGGAGACACTCTGCAAGTAGCTGCAGAAATCTTAGATTCAGATGGTGCAGCTCATTACCGTGCCTTTTTTGTTCTTCGTCCACAACTGGAAGAAGTTAAGGAAATAGAGATTCCTTCTTTGAATATCAATACGGGATTAAACATTTCTACTGCTTACCAAAATTATTGCTTTCATGGACCGCTTTTTCAACTTCTGACATCGATAGACCGTTTTAATGAACAAGGTATGGAAGCAAAAGTTAACACAAGCGCACCTGCTGTTTGGTTGAATAATTCTCAACTTAATAAGAGCTGGTTGTTTGATCCAGGTCTTATTGATGCTTCCTTACAGATGGCATTAATATGGACTCGCATCCATGGCGATATGGGGGGATTACCTGCACGATTTAAACGTATCATTCGCTATGGAGAGATACCATTAAAGAGTAATTTGCGCGTAGAATTACGTGTCAAGCTTTTTAATCTCACTACTATGGTCTTTGATGCTATGTTTATGGACTCAAGCAACCGTCTTTATTTGCGGCTTGAGGACATGGAAAATACCTGTAGTAAAGCGCTCAACCGCCTAACAGCTAGAGAGTGATGTATCAAATTTAGAAGAAAAACTATCAATAACATATCAACCAAACGGAAGGGAAATGATCAGTAGTAACCAACAGCAAGCTGACATTGCGATTATTGGGATGTCAGGTCTATTCGCTGGTTCTCAAAACGTCGATGTTTTCTGGCATAACATTCTTAACAAAGCAGATTATGTTCAGGATGCGCCAGACGAATGGGCTGTTCCATACTTCGATCCTAGTTCTACAGAACTCAGCCGTATTTATACCCGTAAAGTTGGATTGCTAGGTGGACTGGCTGAATTCAATCCGCTTGAATTTGGCGTACCACCAACCTCCATCCCAGGTAGTGAACCAGACCATTTTTTAGCTCTAAAGCTTGCTAGGGATGCTTTACAACACGCTGGTTATCTTGATAAACCTCTTGGTCGAGAAAAAACTGGGGTCATTCTTGGGAGGGGGGCTACTCCAAATCGTGGAACACTAACAGGTCTGCAGCATGGAGCGATTCTTGATCAAACTATAGATTTGTTACAAAAACTGCTGCCGACACTAGATCAAGAAACCCTCAATGAAATTCGTCAGGAGTTAAAAGCTAGCATACCAGACCTGCCTCCGGAAGCAGGACCGGGTTTGGTCTCTAATATTGCAGTTGGACGGATTGCTAATCGTCTTGATTTAAGAGGCCCCAGCTACATGATTGATGCTGCTTGCTCCTCTTCTTTAATTGCAGTAGAACTGGCAATGAAAGAATTGCGTAGTAATCGGTCTGACATGATGTTGGTCGGTGGAGTTCAAGCATCCATGACTCCCCAGATATATATGCTTTTCTGTAAGCTAAATGCTCTGTCTCGTACCAAAATTCGTCCTTTTGATAAAGAGGCGGCTGGAACGTTATTGGGAGAGGGATGCGGATTTTTAGTCCTGAAACGACTAACTGATGCCGAAAGAGATAGAGACCAAATCTATGCTGTTCTGAAACAAGTAGGGCTTTCTAGCGATGGTAAAGCATTAGGCTTATTAGCACCTCGTTTAGAAGGGGAAGTGTTAGCTTTAGAACGAGCTTATTCTGAGGCAGGCATTGATCCGACAACTGTTAACTTAATAGAAGCACATGGAACTGGAATTCCTGTCGGTGACAAAACAGAGATTAAAACTTTAACCCAAATCTTTGGCTCGCGCCAAGGAAAGCTTCCTCAATGCGGGCTAGGTTCAGTAAAATCTATGATTGGTCACTGTATTCCAGCTTCAGGGATTGCTGGCTTTATCAAACTATCATTGGCTCTTCACCATAAAATTCTGCCACCTACCCTTTGTGATGAAGTCAACCCAGATTTGGGACTAGAAGAAACACCCTTTTACGTCAATACCCAAACTCGTCCCTGGATTCATGGCAATCAAGAATCGCCTCGGAGAGCAGGTATTAGTGCCTTTGGCTTTGGTGGTGTCAATGCTCATGCGATTCTAGAGGAGTACACAGGTCCAAATACTGCTGATAAACAATTTCATTCACAATGGAGCCATGAGTTGTTTATCTTCTCTGGTGAAAATAAACAAGATATATTGACGCTGGGTCGGCAAGTACAGCAATATTTGCAAGCTAACCCTCTGCCTTCTCTAGTAGGTCTGGCTGTTACCCTTGCCAGTCAACAAGCTGGAACTTACCGACTGGCAATTGTTGCTGAGAACGCTACTGATTTACAGAAAAAACTCAAACAGGCGCTAGAGAAGATTGCTAAACCGGACTGTGAGCGTCTGCAAACCAGAAATGGTGTTTATTACGCTACACCTACTGTTAACTCTAAGGAGGGGAAAACTGCCTTCCTATTTCCTGGAGAAGGATCTCAATATGTCAATATGTTAGCTGACCTGTGCTTGTATTTTCCCAGCGTTCGTAGCTGGTTTGACATTTCAGATGCTACATTCACAGGACTTTGGGAAACGCTTCCCAGCCAGTTTGTATTTCCTCCACCAACTTGCCTGACTGGTGAGGAAAAACAAATGCTTTCTCAGGGGTTGTACAACATTGATGTAGCAACTGAAACCGTTTTCACGGCTGATATTGCTCTCTACCATTTATTAAGTCAATTTGGTATCAAACCTGATGTTATGGTAGGACACAGTACTGGCGAGTATGCAGCACTGTCAGCCAGCGGGACTATTCAAGCAGATAACTTGGATGACCAAATCAAGATCAAACGTAATCTTAATCAAATATATAAGGAACTGGAAGCGGCAAACACAGTTCCGCGAGGGGTTTTGTTAACAGTTGGCGCTCTAGATCCTCAAGTTGTAGAAAATCTATTGCAAAAATTTGAGGGAAAACTGTTTCTAGCAATGGATAATTGCCCTAATCAAAAAATACTATTTGGTGCGCCTGAAGTCATTACAGAAGTTGCCCAACAAGTTAAAGCTTGGGGAGGAATTTATCAAGAGCTACCCTTTGACCGAGCCTATCACACCCCTCTGTTTCTGGAAATGGGTAATGTTTTAGAGCGCTATTATGAGGATTTGCCCGTTGGAACTGCACATACACCACTTTATAGCTGTGCCAGCGTAGCCCCATTCCCAACTGAGGCTAATGCAATTAGAGAATTAGTAGCGAAACAGTGGTCAACTAGAGTGAGATTTTGCGAGATGATTGAGCGGCTTTATGAAGAAGGAATTCGTACCTTCATCGAAGTCGGACCTAGTAACAACCTCACTTCTTTTGTAGAAGATATTTTGCGTAAGCGAGAATTCTTAGCGATCGCCAGCAACAGTCAGCGAAAATCAGGACTTGAGCAATTATTATTGTTACTAGCCCAACTGTTCGTTAAAGGCACTAAACTTGACTGGAAACCTCTGTATCAATACCGAACCGCTGAACCAGTTGATTTGGATGCGTCTAATGTGGGAACGGTCAAACCAAAAAGTTCTCCTGTTCTGGATCTTCTGATGCCTAGAATGAGTTTGAGTTCAGAATTGATTGAGAAGGTAAGAAGCAAGTTAGATGAACCTGGATTGAACCAGTTGCAATTACCAACAGAAAATGAGTCTAATAATATGACTCTGAGTTCTCCTGCTCTAAATAGCATCTCTTTAGACAATTTTTCTCCAGTTTCAGAAACAAGAGTCACGACCCAGAGAGTTGCAGAAGAAATTGTTTCGCCAGGTTCTTCATTTACATCAGTGGCAGGTAGAACAACACCATTATCACCGGATGTACAGTTATCAGTAGTTGATCTCCACTTTGAACTAATGCAAGAATTTTTGGCAAATCAATCAAAAGTTTCTGAAGCTTTCTTTTCAAATTATTCTGATTCGACAGAAAATGAGGAAAGATAAGGTATGCTCCTAAACAGGTTATTTTACTTAATTTTTTTGCATAGTAGCCAGGCTTAATCTTATTAACACCAATGTCTACAACGACCCAAACTCGCTTCCGTCCAGATCTTGTCATTACGGAAACCCAAAAAGTAGGAGATCAAGCAAAATCCTATTTTATTAAAAACCCTACATCTGGAGAAACCTTTTTACTTAGGGAGGAAGAACTCTTTATTTGTCGACTATTGGATGGCTCTTCTGATTCTCAACAAATTATTTCCTCATTTAGTGAGTCTTTTAGTAAAGTTCTTACAGAAGAAGATCTACGGAATTTTATTGAACAGATTAATGGACTTGGCTTATTAGAGCGGATTCCTACTATCACTAACGACCGGGGAGGAGCAATCACAGAAAGTGCCTCTGAAGCAAAATCCTCTGCTGCTGTAGAGGATGAAGACAATGAATTTACAGAACTACGCTTCGTACTGTATAACCCAGAACCTACTTTTAATTTTTTGGCTGCTGTCACTCGGCCATTTAATCTCCTATTTGTTGCACTAACGTGGCTGCTGATTCCAGGATTCTTTGTTGCACTCCAACTCTTCTTCCGGCAACAAGCTCTATTCTTGTATGACCTTACTAGTATTGATAAAGAACTTGATTATATCAGTTCCTTTTTGTTGTCTCTCATTAGCGTCAATATTTTTAGCCGCATAGTAGCAGGAGCAGTATTCGCCCATTTTGGTGGACAAGTTAAAGAACTTGGTATCCGACTTCATTTTGGCATCCTTCCTCGCTTTTTTATTAGTAGATACGGTCTCAGAAAGACATCTCGATCTGTAAAGCTCTGGTCTTACTGTTCAGCTCCTGCGGCAAGAGCATTTATATTTATTGTAGGAATTATTGCCTGGTATGGATTTCGAGGAACAGGTACTCAGTTGGCTTATTGGTCAGCAATGATAGGCCAAGTTGGGCTGGTTTCCTTTTTGCTAATCGCTTTACCACTTCGTCAATCTGATGTATTCAAATGGGTAATAACCTATTATAATTTACCTCCCCATTTATTCCAGGAAGCATTCTACATTCTGCTAGCTAAGTTGAAATTTAGACCCTTGCCAACTACTATTTCTCAACGTAAGCAGCAGATATTATTAGCCTATGCTTCTGGACTAATATTAGTTTGGGGATATCTGGTTTTATCTATTGTCCCTGATATCTCAACTAAACTCGAAAGTATCTTTCCAGGAATTTTAGGAAGAGTGACTAGTTATATAGTCTTATTTCTTGTTATAGTTGCCTTTATACGTTGGCTTGCTTTCGTGATTCCAGAAGTCACAAGGTTCAACCGAAAAAAAACGGTTACAAGTTCAACTTCTACAAACTCAGAGAAACTAATATCTACAAAAGATAAAGCTGTCCAAAGTGTCAGTAATTTTCTGTCTAGTAATTGGATTCAGCTAACAGTATTAGTTTGTTTAGCTATTATTCTTTGTCTTCCTTTCTCCTACTCACCTGGTGGAGAACTGCAATTAATACCGCCAAGCCAGGAACAAATTCAAGCGCCTGTTGAAGGCAAAATTACTCAAGTCTTTTTTAACGGTGGTGATGGCCAACGAATCGGTAAGAGAACAGTTGTTGCCAATATGCTTTCCACGGATATTGAGAATAAAATTCAAACCTTGCAAGAAAAAGTCAAGGAACAACAAGCCAATATTGACAAGCGACAGGCTGAACTTAGTAAGTTGGTAGCAGGTGCGAGAAATGAGGAAGTTGCTGTAGTAGAAGCACAAGTAAGCATTATCCAAAATGAAGTTTCTGCTGTAAATGCTCAGTTAAAAGCAGCCATTGATGAAGTTGAAATCGCCAGGAAGGGCTTGCAAAAAGATAATGCCCAAGCTCAATATAGTGGTGCTTCAGCAGATCGGCTAAAAGTATTGTATCGAGAAGGCGGTATAGGCCGTGAGCTTTATGAAGATGCTAAGAAAAAACATGAAGTGGATCTAATTCAAATTGAACAAGCACGGCAAACCATAGAACTCAAGAAGAAGAACGTGGATGAAATGTATCAAACATTGGCAGCCAAGCAAGATAGTCTCAAGCAAGCTCGTGCGCAACTAACTCTAATACTTAGTGGTTCTCGTAAAGAAGATATTGAAGCAGCTCGCCAAGAAGTGAAAGCATCTCAGTCAGAATTAAAGCAGTTACGCAAGGAATTGGAATATCAACAAGCTCAAAAGAAAAGCACTCAGTTATTGATGCCTTTCAATGGATACTTAGTAGACTCGTATCTCAATCAGAAAATTGGCACTTACTTGAAGCAAGGAGAAAAGTTTGCCGTTGTCCAAGATAGTAATCTGCTATTTGGCGAAATTCGAGTTCCTGAATATGATGCCGGTGAAATTGAGATTGGAGATCGAGCTGAAGTCAAGTTACTGTTATATCCCAATAATCCTTTCTCCGGGAAAGTTGTTTCTATAGAACCTGCGACTAAAGTTGAAACTGATTCCAAAACTGACCCTAACTCTTCGATTCAAAGTAATCTTACCCAAACTAATCGAGTTTTCAAAGTTATAATTGATCTAGCTAATTCTCCCCAGACATTAAAAACTGGAATGTCTGGCTATGCCAAAATTGATGCTGGTAGAAAACCATTATTCGTACTACTGACTCGGCCATTAGTTAGATTCATTCAAATAGAAATATGGTCTTGGTTGCCTTAATATCCAAATATGTTGTAGTTACATCATGTCATTTCCTCAACCTGTAATTATACTGGCATCTCCGCGCTCTTTTACTTCACTAGTCTGTGCCATGCTGGGTCAGCATCCAGAAGCTTATGGAGTACCAGAAATAAATTTGTTTGTCAAAGAAACTTTGCAAGAACTGGTAGATGTGAGCCAGGGCGCGCGCCAGTTCATACTTCATGGATTGTTGAGGACAATCGCACAACTTTACAGCGGTGAGCAGACTATAGAATCAGTGGCAATGGCTCGCCGCTGGATTGGACAACGACTTGATTACAACACAGCAGATATCTATTGGGATCTCTGTAATAAAGTTGCTCCTCTACGAATTATCGATAAAAGTCCCGCATACCCCAAACAAATTACAACACTACAACGTATCAATAAAACTTTCCCTGACGCTTATTATCTCTACATTACTCGTCATCCCCGAGAACAAGGAAAATCAATGATGAAAGCGCCCCAAGCTGTTGCGGAGCTAGCCGTCGCTGACTCTCTTGACTATTCTGTCTATCCCCCTGTGATTGATCCTCAATATGACTGGTATAGAAGTCAATCCAGAATTTTAGACTTTCTGAATACAATTCCAGCTCATCAACAGATGTTTATCCGCGGGGAAGAAATCATTAGTAATCCTGAGGCATACCTAGATAAAATTTGTCATTGGTTAGGTTTAAGTTGGAATGAGTCAGCTTATCAAGCTATGTTACGTACCGAGCAATCTCCTTATGCGTGCATGGGTCCATATGGAACTGAATGGGGAAACAATCCAGGATTTCAAAAGTCCCCGGTTTTTCGTCCATCAACTAGTAAAATATCGAAATTGGCAGGTCCATTGCCTTGGTCTAAAGATAAAAAAGGATTTCTTCCTGAAGTTCTTTATCTAGCGAGAGAACTAGGATATGAATAACTCAAGGTGTTGAGGGGGCAAAAACGATTAACATGGATAAAAATTTCGGTGTAGGATGACAGATGGATTGGTGAATGGCGAGAAGTGCTGGGATGTGGTGGGAAGTGTTGGGATGAGGGGGTTCTAGGGATTCCGCGCTAGGGTTGGTTGCGACAGATGGTTTGGTGGACGGTGTCGCTAAAACGGCAGATGGTTTGGTGAACGCGCCACTTGGTTTGATTTTGATTTTGTAGTAAGTTTTTATTCTTGCAGGGCAAGGCTTGTGGCGATTTCTCTAGCAAAAAGCGTAGTAAGGCTCTATGCGATCGCTCTTTTATCAGGTCATTTATGCTAGAAACCCAGTTAGGCTATTGCTTGGCTGGGTTTCTGTTTAGTGTGGGTTGTCTAATTGTAGGTGGGTTAATTCTCGTAGTTTTAGTTGATTTAATAAGTCCCAGATTTTTTCGGTAAGGTGGCAGCTTTCGTAGTCTCCATGATCGCAAACGGTTTTCATTAGCTCTCTAACTTGATCTTCGGTGGTGATGATTTGAGCTAGTAGGTTACTCACTTTTTCATTTTGTCGAGGGACTCTTTGTTCTGTTGGGTTGTAAAGAAAGCGTAATCGACTTTTTCTTGAATAGATTCGACTTGTTTATTGAGTTGCCGTAGATTTTCTTCTACACGGACCTGCCCCTGGGATGTGGACTGGGTGATTGTTGCTATATGGAGGATTGCGGCTAAAACCATTGATGATAGTCCAGCAGATAGATATGGCAGCAATTTGTTTTGGTCGTTAAGAATCATTTTTAGGTGATTTAGGTTTTATTTGATCTAAATTTCTATCTAATTTCTATAAGGGGATGTGTGTCTATAGTGTGAAATTGCAGGGTTCTATTTATAGTACAGGTGTGCTATAAATATTTTGTTTAGTTCTGACTGCGTTTTTTAAGTATTTATAACTATGAGTAAGACTTCTGGGGCTTTGAGTAAGCTAGGCACTTTGCTGGAATCATTAGCTTATGTTCTCATTGACTTGATTAAATCTAAGCCTGATGATTCTGCGTTTAGGGCTGAGGCTGAGGCTAAGATTGCTGAACTTTTGGCGGTTGATGAGGCTAATGCCCAAGCTCTTGAGGTGAGTAATGAAGCACTTCAAAATCTAATTGATACCGCTCTTGCTGCAACCTCGCCATCTGTAGAAGTTCCCCCGCCTGCTTTAGACGGTGAATTAGGCTAATTCTGGTAGATTTGGTGATGTACTTTTGACATTATCTGCCCTCCTAAAGAGGGCATTTTTAATGTGAATTTTTAGTACGTTTGTATTATTGCTATAGTTTTAAGCTGTAATTGCAAATGTTGGACAAGGCATTTTTATAGATTATGGAAATGCCTTGATTTATATAAATATGTGACTTTAATTGAGCAAGAATTATTATGTTAGACCAATTCCGAAGTGTGTACCCCAACGGGTGTTTAACCTCTGAAGTTACGCATATTTTTAAAACTGAGTTTGTGGTGCGAGTAACTGTAATTGTTGATGGTGTTGCTCGCGCGACGGGTTTGGCTATGGATGTTCGAGTTACTGTTGCTGAAGATATAGCTAGAGCTAGGGCATTGGCTGTTTTGGGGATTATGGAAATACCTAAACCAGTTATTTCGCCAACTCAGCCAGGTAGGATTGTGGATCTGTCTGATTTGATAGCGCAGACAGATGTTCATATGCAAAGGCTTGGTTGGACGGCTGCACGGGGACAGAATTACTTGCTCAACACCTATGGGAAACGTGGAAGGGTGATGTTATCTGAGCATGAATTGAGAGAGTTTCTGGAGTTTTTGAAGTCACAGCCTGGGGTGAATGCTGCTGTCTGAATCAGGATGTCCAGGATTTAAGGATTAACAGGATGACAATGTGTAGGAAATGTAAGTTTTTTGATCATTCATTTTGGTGGGGTATTGAGTTTTGCAATCATCCTTCTGAAGATGATGGTTTTTGGGAGGATGAGTGCAAAAGTTTTGAGCTTTTGTCTGAATCAGGATGCCCAGGATTTAAGGATGCACAGGATTGAGTGTTGGGTTTCGTTCCTCTACCCAACCTACACTGCTGATGTTGCAGGGGTTTAGCGATCTAAAAAATATTCTTTGGCTAGGTCTAAATAGTATTGGTGGGCGGTTTTATCTTTGTAAACGGATGGTATTTGAGCAAAGGTGGCGTTAGCTATGTTTGCGTAGCCTGGGATTTCAAATATCTCACGATTTCGCGTGGTTGATGTGTAGTGTGGGTAGAAGTAGGGGAGAAGGTTAAAGGGGTTTTCTGAATCTGCTTTGGACTGTTTGATGATGTAGTCTATGGCTTTATGGGCGGCTTCTTTGGCGGGTGTGGTAGTTTTTTCACCGTTCCAAAATATGGGTAGAGCTATGGGTGTGCCGTCTTTTTTGAGTTGTTGGATTTTTGGGATGTAGTGTTTGATGGCTGTGGCGGCGTTGGTTAGAGAGAAGATGTTGTTGTGTTTGGTGGGGATTAATATTACGTCTGCGGCGGTGAGGGCGCTGATGCTGAAAAATCTCCAGTTGGGTGAGGAGTCTATAAGGATGTAGTCGTAGTTGGTTTTTACTTTGTCTAATATTTGTTTGAGTCTGGGAATTTTGAGTTGTTTGATGAGTTCTTGTTCGCTTTTGTTGCCTAATTCTGTGTCACAAGGTATTACGTCAAAACTGAAGGTCTTTTTTATAGGTTTAAATTCCATTGAGTAAGTTTGGAGTACATTTTTGATAGAAATAAGGTCTTTTTTATCTTCTAAAAGTGAATATAAAGTATCTTTATTTTGTTTAATATTTAATGATGATGTTAAGTCTCTTTGGTTGGGGTCGAAGTCTACGGCTAATACTCGTTTACCTTGCAAGGTGAGGATTGCAGCTAGGTTGACGGTGGTTGTGGTTTTGCCTACGCCACCTTTGTTGTTGTAGATGGTGACGGTTAAGGCTGTGGCTGGACTGTGTATTTTCTGTTTGATTTGTTTGATGATTTTAGTGATGTTATTAGTGTCTATTTCTAGACATTGCGTGGCGGGATGAATGACTTTACCGTGTTTTCTGAATAGTTGCAAATGGGATGAGTTGGTGATGATACCCCATTCTACGGTTTTGCAGTTTGGGGAAAGCAGATATTTTTTTAGTTGTTTGACGGTTTTGTGATATTCGGTTGTACTTTCGGCAAGGTTTATATCTTTGCCTTTGATTTCAATTAATATTTTGGGGTTGGTTTTGGTGTGAAGAAATATATCTGTGTCATCTGGGTTGTGGCGTAGGGCAAAGTCTACTGCTTCGTTACCATGACCTGTGCGGTATTCAGGAAATACTTCTGTGGGGGTGAAGCCGAGTGCCTTGAACAAGTGAGGCATGAATAATGAGCTAATTACAGGTTCCTGTGCGCTGTCAGGAAGACTGGCTAGGGCTTGTTCAAGGGTTTGGTTTGCCATGCTGGGGTTGGGGGGTAGAATGCTTGCTGGTAATTGACCGGGACAGTAGGTTTATGTGTCGGGATGCTACTGTGAAAGTTTAAAGTTGGACGTTGTTAGAAAACACTGGAATTGTTTACAGGCAGGTGTTTTCGGGATTTAGGATTCGTAAGTTGGACGTAAGTTGGACGTAAGTTGGACGTAAGTTGGACGTAAGTTGGACGTAAGTTGGACGTAAGTTGGACGTAAGTTGGACGTAAGTTGGACGTAAGTTGGACGTAAGTTGGACGTAAGTTGGACGTAAGTTGGACGTAAGTTGGACGTAAGTTGGACGTAAGTTGGACGTATGCTTTAAAAACCGCAGCGGACGTGATTCAAGCTTTGCAACCTAAGAAATATTCGCAGATGTCGGCTGAGGAGTTGGCTGAAGCTGACGCGGCTATGGCTCGGATTGAACGACAACCGGAAATGGTGCGTGATGGTGATTATTTCTGCCGTTTGTGGCGGGAAATCAAAGCTGGTAAATCGATTCTGGCTGATGACAAATCTTGGATGCTTCATTACATGAAAACTCCAGATGGAAAGGGTGTGTTGATGTTCTTGGATGTCTCTGAGGAGCAAGTGAGGGCGTTGGCATCATGACTGATGAGGAAATTCTTGATCTCACTGATGCCGATAGGTGGAACCCTGCACACTTTGGCGAACCGCCGCCATTTTTACGGGATGGGTTGCAATTAACTATCTTTTTTGATTGTAGTGAGGAACCGCCAGACCCTCATGATTTTGAGGATTTAGAAGAGTTTAAGGAGGCTTGGAAGTTATGGAAAAGGTTGTTTCTATATCTGGTGAAGAGATTTTAGATGTTTATGGGCAAATTAGCTAAGTCGAAACTAAAATCGGAACCGAAAAAAGGGGTTTAGCACCGCTAAACCCCTTACAGTTATTGGTTTTTGTTGTTCAAGTTAGCGGATTTTTCTGTTGAGTTTATTAAGCCAGAAGCCTTTTTGCCATGCTTCTGCATCCTGAACGATGGTAATTACTTCTTCTGTCCCAAATACTGGGGTGACACTGACGTTAAATTTCCACAGGCAATCGTTTTTGTGATCTTCGTAGGTGTAGCTGTAGGTTTCACATTGTCCATGTGCTAATGCTCGTTTGATGTGATGTATGCGCGGTTCGGAAATTTGCGGGTCTACGATGCTAGATGGGTAGCCGATGAGTTCTTCTCTGGGTTTGTTCAATCTTTCTGGGATATCTACGCAGAGGTCAAGGTAGATGAATCCGTTGGTTTCGTTGCTGCCATGCAGGGTGACGGCTACGGATGAGGCGCTGATGGCTTGCAGTAAGGACTGGTGCTTTTGAGCGCGTTTGATGATTTCGAGGTTTTCTGGCATGATCACGGGGATTTTGAGGGGTGAGATGGAACTCAAATCAAGGGATGTGTTCAAAAATGCCTGAATTTGTCCGTCAAGTTTTAAGTTTACTTTGGTTGATAGGTTTATTGCTCGCAGGATGTTTTTGATGGTTGACTGCTTTTCCCATAGTTGCTTGGCAATGTTTTCGTTATTACCGCAATCTATCAATATTTCACTGTCTTCACTTTTGCCAACTAGGAATACGGAAGAATGTAGTAAGGCTTCTGTAATTACAGGGAAACAGCCGAATAGTGTACGGATTTCGGTTTTATCTAGTAGCAGTTCAGTATGCCCTAGTCCTTGGATTAGTTCTAGTTCTTTTTCGTGAAAGTGTGTTAAGAGAGGATAGTTCTGTACAGTTTCATCGTCCGGTTCTTCGTAGGTAATGAGGACTGCATAGATCCAGCCAGTTCCATCAAGAAATAAATCGTTACCTGAGTTGAGTAAATCAGACCATAGCTGATGCTGGTATTGGTAGCCGAAAATTGTACCTTCTAGTAAGTAGTCGCTATTGGTATCTTTTATGAGGCTTTGGACGCGATCGCCTACATTAAATTTGCGGAAGGGTAAGTTGACCAGTGGGAAATTTTTCATTGTTATGCACTCCTGAGTTAGATTTCTGTTGCGTCTAAAATGTTTTGAAACCAGCGTAGATTTTGAATTGTGGTTTTGCTGGTGGTGGCAGTGGTGAGGATGATGCGGCTGTATGGCTTGCCTTTTTCTGTGGGGATGTACGGGGGATTGTTGCCGTAAGGATTTTTCTCTTGAAAGCCTTGCTCTATCAGGAGTGTGTTCACCTTCTGTGCTGTCCAGGAGTTACACAGGGTGCGGGTATTGAGCATCTGTGCAAGCTGTGTTGGGTTAAGTAGTTGGCTTTCAACCGGGGCTTCTAGGATGCGGTTGGCTATTTCAGTTGCAGCTGTTAGTTCTGGGTAACAACTGGCTATGGCTTTGAGTTTGATTTGAGCGACTATTTTGGGGTCTATGTCGTTCAGGGTGGTATCAAATAAGTCGGATATGTCTTTGATTGAGGGCGTGGTGAGTATGATTCCGCTTGTTTGTGGTTCGGTTAATTTGGACTTTTCCTGTGATTGATGTTTGTCGATTTTGTTGACGAAGGAGAATGTTTCTTCGTGCGGTTGGCGATTGGTGATTTCGCGGATGAAGGGGATAGCTGACACTACCCACTTTTTGAGTCGCTTGGCTTGGGGACTGCGGCTTGACAGGATGAGGGAGTAGAAACCGGATTTGTTGACGCAAAGCATTTTTTGACGACCACGCGTGGTGGGCAGTGGGTGTAGCCGTTTCTCGTAGTCATCCAGTTTCTTGGTTTGGTGGTCGAAGCTGATTTCCAAAATGGCGCAGATATCGGCGGCAGACCACCAAGGATCTTCGGCTGTACCCATGAAACGAATTTCGTGGTTTTCAAATTTGAGTTTTAACTCTAAGGCTGTATCTGGCAGTTCAGGCGTGATTGTGATTGTTTCTGATTCAATCTGTTTGGGTGGGTTGTGTGGTGTTTCTATTTGGTCTTGGGCTTTTTGTTCTATAACGCGCTTTAGTTCTCTGTTTGCCCAGATGCGGAATTCTACACTTACCCATTGGGCTAAATCAATGGCAATTTCAGGGTGTACCCATGTTCCTTGCGATCGCCTTTGCTCATCGTTTCCACCCCTAACTACGAGTACAAGTTCAGAAACGGGAATTCCCGTTTCTGTCGAAAGCGCCTCCCAGTAAGCCTTTGTGCCTTTTAAACGAGCATAATCATTGAATTGTTTCTCGCTTGCATCGCACATCTGAGTGGCATTTACGTAACCTGCGGGAATGTTGAATTTAGCAATTCTGGCTTCTTGAGCTAACTGATCTATGACGTGATCGTTGTAGAAGTGTGTTTGAATTGTTATACTGTTCATGGTTTTAATGAGATATGAATTTGGGGGGTCTAGCATTTTAACCCCCTAAGTACGAATTTCTAGGCAGTAACAATCGCTTCAATAGCTTCCGTATCTGTTGCCCATTCCTGAACTTGATTGGAATTGACGGGCTGGGATATGTAAAAGCCATCCAGTCGGCGATAAAATGTACCGAGCAAGCGCATACCGTGCCAAACGCGGTACATTGAGCCAAAGTCGGGGTCGTCAATGGAATCTATTTCGATTTCTGGGGGAATTGGGGAGATTGCGGACGCTTGCTGCTCAAGGTGTGCATATAGCTCAATTTGAGCCATTGCGTGTTCATCGCAAGGCTGTGACATAATAAAGGAAATCCTTTTTCATGAATGGGTTGAAGAGAAAGTGATCGCTTGAAGTTTTCCAGGCTTGTGCGATCGCTTTCTTTATGTTCATAACTTAACTCATCACGTTATAGGTTGTCAACTCATAACGTGATAATTTAATATAAAATTGCTGCGTTAAGCCTAAAGCTAAACAGAAAAAAGCAATGATGCGTGTATAAGCAATGAAAGTAACGAAAACGCTGTCAATTGAGACTCCCGGATTAGGCGCAAAAATAAAATTGACCAGAGAATCCGATCCTCGGTCTTTAAAAGCGATTTGCGAAGCGGCTGGTATATCTCAAATGAATTGGTATCGAATTGAGAAGGAACAACAAAGCCTCCCAGAAGAAACGCTTCGCAAGATTGAAGAAGTTTTAGGTGTAGATTTTGGCGTAAGTTTTGACGATTAATTTATTAGCAAATCTAAAGCAAGAATTTACACATATAGAAAAACAATGACAGGTTTAAGTTTTGAATATCAGGAAAATTTGCAGGTATTGATTGAGCAGTGGCTAAAACAAGAAGAGGAGGGTGTGCAGTTTCCTGTTGATTTTGATGTAGCTTGGAAGATTGCGGGGTATTGCGATAAAGCTACTGGGAAAAGAAAGCTTGTCTCTAAAAAGAGTTTTTTGAAGCAAGATCAGGATTATCAAATAGAGAAAGGGATATTCCGCCGATCTACCGAATCGGAGCTATGCGGGCGTTCTAGCGATTTAATCAAAATGACGTGCGACGCTTTCAAGCATTTTTGTTTATTGGCACAGACTGAGACAGGACATAAGACTAGGCAATATTTTATCGAGTGCGAGAAAAAATTGCGGTCAAGAGAAAAAGCTGCTACTGATTCTAATACTCTGAAAAATTTAATTAAACAGGAATTAGCAAATTTTATAGAAAATGAGATTTTTTCTAAGAAAATCTATCATACCGATAGTCCGGTTAGTCCTTCAATTCAGCAAATTTCGGAGTTGTTAGACGCATTTTTGACAAAAACTCCAGAACATGAGGCGACGAATATTAAATTGCTGTTGGTTGCACATTACTACCCAGAATTGCAGGTTGCAACTCATGTAGTATCGGCCGTTAATAGGCTTTACGCTCGTAGTGGTGCTTTGCTGACTGTGGCGGAACTTACAGAAATTATCAAGCAGCGATATCCCAAATTTCCATACTGGCACAATGGCCTTGTTCAGATGATTCTAGTTAAGTGTGGGTTTCAGGAAAGAGTTGCTAATAATGCCTATGCGCCTACGGAGAAAGGCGTAAGGTTTAGCGATAGGGTGGATGGACAGTTGCTTTGGTACAGCGATATTTTGTGTATTGAATGTCTTGTTGGAGAATTTACTAGACTGAACGAGAGCGATTGACCTGCGAAGTTTTTTTAGATTAGAAGAGATTTATGAGGTCGGGGATGGGTATGTGCGATTAGATTATGGAGGGCGGAAAATACCTTTTTGTGATGTAATTTTAATTTCGCCACTCTCCTGATTTACACTTGTTTTTTTTAACTTGGATATTATTAATTAATCCCTGGCACTATTTGTCAGGGATTTTGTTATTAAGTAGTACAAATGTTTTAATATATAGATATTATTTGACTTTTTAACAATGGAAAACAGCGATATTTCTGAAGTTTTGCCCAAAACTCTTAAAGATTTAAATAAATTAATTGGACTAGATGCTACTCTTTCCCTGGTAGAGAAATTTGGCGGATCAGCGCTCTACATCCCTAAATCCATAAAAGAGGGACACAAGCTCTCCTACCTTGCTTATGAGCATATCGAACTATTGGTGCGAGAATTCGCGGGTACTTTTATATACATCCCTCTATGTAGAGCGATGGAAAAAAGCGTCAGAAATCAAAAGATTGCTGAAAAAAGACAGTCTGGAACTATTGACGCTTTAGCAAAAGAATTTAATTTGAGTCGAAGATATATTTGGTATCTATTAAAAAAAGAAAAGGATAACAATGCCTCAGAGGTCAACGATCAGTCTGTTACCTGAAGATATTCGAGCTTGGTTGAATGCCAGCTTGATTAATAAGGCATTTTCGGGATATCAGGATTTGGCTAATGCGTTGGCGGAAAAGGGATATGAAATTAGTCGATCATCAATCCATCGTTACGGCGTAAAGTTTGAGGCACAATTAACTGAATTGAAGGAAGCTACCGAACAGGCTTTAGCGTTGGCAGATGCTTGTGGAGATGATCAAAATGCCTTGGGGGATGCTCTCACTCGCTTAACGCAAATGAAGGCTTATCAGGCATTAATGGAGATGTCTGATGTCAGGGAGATGTCTTTGCCTCAGTTAGGGCGAATGGTGGCGGATTTGAACCGCTCTAGTGTGACGGTGAAGAAATACTCGGCTGAAGTGCGGAAGAAAATTGATGAGAAATTAAAGATTTTGGAGGCTGAAGCGATTAAGGCTGGGGGTGAAGGAGATGAGAATCCGCACTTAAAGACTTTAAAGCGGGTGCGTGAGGAAGTCTACGGACTGTTTTAATTATGACTGCAATACCTTTATACGATTATGAAAAGTTGTGGTTGAAGGATAAGAACCGATTCAAAATTGGGATGTTTGCCCGTCAAACTGGCAAGACTTTTACAACGACTTTGGAGGTTGTTGATAGCTGCTTTGCATCTCAGGCGATGGGTAGGAAGAAGCGGTGGGTGATTCTCTCTAGGGGGGAACGTCAGGCTAAGGAAGCGATGGATGAGGGGATTAAGTTGCACTCTAAGGCGTATTCCCTGACGATTGAGTC